>NZ_JBHUOL010000028.1:0-5343 GCF_042686085.1 Flavobacterium ardleyense | reverse complement strand
GCACCCGCATTAGAGAAGAAGTTCACACACATATTGAGTATTAAAAAGGTCTAAAAAGAGTTTCAAAAAAACTTAAAAAAAGATTTGGATAATAAGAAATAAAGGTTGTATCTTTGCCGACCCGTAACGAGAGAAACGGGAGTGCAAGTTCTTAAAAATATTGGGTTAGTGATTACGAAAAAAAATTAAATTTTTTTTTCAAAAAAGCTTGCCAGATTAAAAAAGAGTTGTACTTTTGCACTCGCTAATCGAAAGAGAAGCGTACAAAAAAAGAATGACACGTTCATAGACATATTGAATTGACAGCACAACTTTAAGTACTGATGTGATTTATCACATTAAGATTTGAAGTTGAAAATAAGAGAGAGTAAGATTTTCAAGTAAATTGAAATACCTAGCAACTTTAAATCGACAATATTAAAATATACGATGAAGAGTTTGATCCTGGCTCAGGATGAACGCTAGCGGCAGGCCTAACACATGCAAGTCGAGGGGTAGAAGGAGCTTGCTCCTTTGAGACCGGCGCACGGGTGCGTAACGCGTATGCAATCTACCTTATACAGGGGAATAGCCCAGAGAAATTTGGATTAATGCCCCATGGTATTATTGAATGGCATCATTTGATAATTAAAGTTCCAACGGTATAAGATGAGCATGCGTCCCATTAGTTAGTTGGTAAGGTAACGGCTTACCAAGACTATGATGGGTAGGGGTCCTGAGAGGGAGATCCCCCACACTGGTACTGAGACACGGACCAGACTCCTACGGGAGGCAGCAGTGAGGAATATTGGTCAATGGACGCAAGTCTGAACCAGCCATGCCGCGTGCAGGAAGAAGCATCTATGGTGTGTAAACTGCTTTTATACAGGAAGAAACAACTCTACGTGTAGAGTCTTGACGGTACTGTAAGAATAAGGACCGGCTAACTCCGTGCCAGCAGCCGCGGTAATACGGAGGGTCCAAGCGTTATCCGGAATCATTGGGTTTAAAGGGTCCGTAGGCGGCCTTATAAGTCAGTGGTGAAATCTCCTAGCTCAACTAGGAAACTGCCATTGATACTGTAGGGCTTGAATTTTTGTGAAGTAACTAGAATATGTAGTGTAGCGGTGAAATGCTTAGATATTACATGGAATACCAATTGCGAAGGCAGGTTACTAACAAACGATTGACGCTGATGGACGAAAGCGTGGGGAGCGAACAGGATTAGATACCCTGGTAGTCCACGCCGTAAACGATGGATACTAGCTGTTCGGAGCAATCTGAGTGGCTAAGCGAAAGTGATAAGTATCCCACCTGGGGAGTACGTTCGCAAGAATGAAACTCAAAGGAATTGACGGGGGCCCGCACAAGCGGTGGAGCATGTGGTTTAATTCGATGATACGCGAGGAACCTTACCAAGGCTTAAATGTAGATTGACCGGTTTGGAAACAGATCTTTCGCAAGACAATTTACAAGGTGCTGCATGGTTGTCGTCAGCTCGTGCCGTGAGGTGTCAGGTTAAGTCCTATAACGAGCGCAACCCCTGTTGTTAGTTGCCAGCGAGTCATGTCGGGAACTCTAACAAGACTGCCAGTGTAAACTGTGAGGAAGGTGGGGATGACGTCAAATCATCACGGCCCTTACGCCTTGGGCCACACACGTGCTACAATGGTAGGTACAGAGAGCAGCCACTGCGCGAGCAGGAGCGAATCTACAAAACCTATCTCAGTTCGGATCGGAGTCTGCAACTCGACTCCGTGAAGCTGGAATCGCTAGTAATCGGATATCAGCCATGATCCGGTGAATACGTTCCCGGGCCTTGTACACACCGCCCGTCAAGCCATGGAAGCTGGGGGTACCTGAAGTCGGTGACCGCAAGGAGCTGCCTAGGGTAAAACTGGTAACTAGGGCTAAGTCGTAACAAGGTAGCCGTACCGGAAGGTGCGGCTGGAACACCTCCTTTCTAGAGAATGATTTAAAGATTAGGTTCAAAAGAAAGAACATTTTACTCTCGCTGTTAATTTAAGAAATAAAGAAAAGTAAGAAACAGAGTCTCGTAGCTCAGCTGGTTAGAGTACTACACTGATAATGTAGGGGTCCCCAGTTCGAGTCTGGGCGGGACTACTATTAATTGATTGTATTGATTAATGTAGTTGACTGTTTTATACAATTCGAAGGAAATTTTAGAAGTTGATATTCATAATTCATAATTCTGAATTCAAAATTCTGAATTCAAAATGGGGGATTAGCTCAGCTGGCTAGAGCGCCTGCCTTGCACGCAGGAGGTCATCGGTTCGACTCCGATATTCTCCACGATTCCGAGAGGAATAAAGTTCATTGACATATTGAGATAAAAATATTTAAAAAGTAGAAAGTAGATGCGTAATTTATTACGTGATCAAATAGGTACATTATTTATAGTGTATTTATAAAGTCCTAGTTTTATTTATAAAATTAGGCGGCACATAAGCAAAATAAGGGCGTATGGGGGATGCCTTGGCTCTCAGAGGCGATGAAAGGCGTGATAAGCTGCGAAAAGCTACGGGGATTGGCACACACGAATTGATCCGTAGATACCTGAATGGGGCAACCCGGCATGTTGAAGACATGTCACTCCGATAGGAGGGCAAACCCGCTGAACTGAAACATCTAAGTAGGCGGAGGAGAAGAAAACAAAAGTGATTCCGTAAGTAGTGGCGAGCGAACGCGGATTAGCCCAAACCAAAGTTGTTACGGCAATTTTGGGGTTGTAGGACCACGACATTCTATACGGATTGAACCAGAATTACCTGGAAAGGTAAACCAGAGAGGGTGATAGTCCTGTATGGGTAAGAGAAGATATAGATAGTGGTATCCTGAGTAGCGCGGGGCACGTGAAACCCTGTGTGAATTTGGCGGGACCATCCGCTAAGGCTAAATACTCCTGAGAGACCGATAGTGAACCAGTACCGTGAGGGAAAGGTGAAAAGAACCGTGAATAACGGAGTGAAATAGATCCTGAAACCATACGCTTACAAGCGGTCGGAGCCCTTTAGTGGGGTGACGGCGTGCCTTTTGCATAATGAGCCTACGAGTTACCGTTGCTGGCAAGGATAAGTACTTATGGTATGGATCCGTAGCGAAAGCGAGTCTGAATAGGGCGCTTTAGTCAGTAATGGTAGACGCGAAACCGTGTGATCTACCCATGGACAGGTTGAAGCTGTGGTAACACACAGTGGAGGACCGAACCCGTTGACGTTGAAAAGTCTTGGGATGATCTGTGGGTAGGGGTGAAAGGCCAATCAAACTCGGAAATAGCTCGTACTCCCCGAAATGCATTTAGGTGCAGCGCTGGATATAAGTTATATAGAGGTAGAGCTACTGATTGGATGCGGGGGCTTCACCGCCTACCAATTCCTGACAAACTCCGAATGCTATATAATGTTTACCAGCAGTGAGGGCATGGGTGCTAAGGTCCATGTCCGAGAGGGAAAGAACCCAGACCATCAGCTAAGGTCCCCAAATATATACTAAGTTGAAATAACGAGGTTTGTCTGCATAGACAGCTAGGATGTTGGCTTGGAAGCAGCCATTCATTTAAAGAGTGCGTAACAGCTCACTAGTCGAGCGGACGAGCATGGATAATAATCGGGCATAAGTATATTACCGAAGCTATGGATTTGTATGTAAATACAAGTGGTAGGGGAGCATTCTAAACTGGGTCGAAGGTGTGATGTGAGTCATGCTGGACTGTTTAGAAAAGAAAATGTAGGCATAAGTAACGATAATGCGGGCGAGAAACCCGCACACCGAAAAACTAAGGTTTCCACAGCTATGCTAATCAGCTGTGGGTTAGTCTGGTCCTAAGGCGAACCCGAAAGGGACAGTCGATGGATAACGGGTTAATATTCCCGTACTACTTATAATTGTGATGGAGAGACGCAGTGGTGAAAGTACCGCGAACTGACGGAATAGTTCGTTAAAGCACCTAACTATAGGTCCCGTAGGCAAATCCGCGGGAACTGGTGAAATGCGATAGTACACGGAGTCTTCGGACAAAGTGATAGTGTACCTAAAGGCTGCCAAGAAAATCTTCTAAACTTAGATTATAAGTACCAGTACCGTAAACCGACACAGGTAGTTGAGGAGAGAATCCTAAGGTGCTCGAGAGATTCATGGCTAAGGAATTAGGCAAAATGGACCCGTAACTTCGGGAGAAGGGTCGCCAGCAGCAATGCTGGCCGCAGTGAAAAAATCCAGGCGACTGTTTATCAAAAACACAGGGCTCTGCAAAATCGTAAGATGAAGTATAGGGCCTGACACCTGCCCGGTGCTTGAAGGTTAAGTGGAGATGTTATCTTCGGAGAAGCATTGAAATGAAGCCCAAGTAAACGGCGGCCGTAACTATAACGGTCCTAAGGTAGCGAAATTCCTTGTCGGGTAAGTTCCGACCTGCACGAATGGTGTAACGATCTGGATACTGTCTCAGCCATGAGCTCGGTGAAATTGTAGTAGCGGTGAAGATGCCGCTTACCCGCAGTGGGACGAAAAGACCCTGTGCACCTTTACTATAGCTTAATATTGACCTTGGACACGTGATGTGTAGGATAGGTGGGAGACTGTGAAGTGGCGTCGCTAGGCGTTGTGGAGTCATTGTTGAAATACCACCCTTTACTTGTCTGAGGCCTAACCCCGTATAACGGGGGACATTGTTTGGTGGGTAGTTTGACTGGGGTGGTCGCCTCCAAAAGAGTAACGGAGGCTTCTAAAGGTTCCCTCAGCACGCTTGGTAACCGTGCGTAGAGTGCAATGGTATAAGGGAGCTTGACTGAGAGACATACAGGTCGATCAGGTACGAAAGTAGAGCATAGTGATCCGGTGGTTCCGCATGGAAGGGCCATCGCTCAAAGGATAAAAGGTACGCCGGGGATAACAGGCTGATCTCCCCCAAGAGCTCATATCGACGGGGGGGTTTGGCACCTCGATGTCGGCTCGTCACATCCTGGGGCTGGAGAAGGTCCCAAGGGTTGGGCTGTTCGCCCATTAAAGTGGCACGCGAGCTGGGTTCAGAACGTCGTGAGACAGTTCGGTCTCTATCTACTGTGGGCGTTAGAAATTTGAGTGGATCTGATTCTAGTACGAGAGGACCGAATTGGACAAACCGCTGGTGTATCTGTTGTTCCGCCAGGAGCACCGCAGAGTAGCTACGTTTGGAAGGGATAAGCGCTGAAAGCATATAAGCGCGAAACCCACCACAAGATGAGATTTCTTTTAAGGGTCGTGGAAGATGACCACGTTGATAGGCTATAGATGTAAAGGCAGTAATGTCATAGTCGAGTAGTACTAATAACCCGTTAGCTTATGTATAAATCCTGAGCCTTCGGG
>NZ_JBHUOL010000027.1:0-569 GCF_042686085.1 Flavobacterium ardleyense | reverse complement strand
CTATAAATTTGTAGAACAAATTCCATTGCCATACGATTGCAATCAAGTTATTACAGGTGTTGTGGTGGATGAGCAAAGTACTCTTATTTTAGCCAATGCAAATGTCACTTTGTTTGATGAAAACATGAAGCAAATTAGCCAAACCACCTCTAATGCAAAAGGAGAGTACCAGTTTGAAGGATTATCATGTGAGAAAACATATTTTGTACGTGCAGAAAACACAGATTATGAAACCGTAGAAACTTCGGTAGTAACGGGAAGTCAGTCTGGGCAAACAACAGTTAGCTTACCCCTTACTAAACGCGTTAAAGAAGTGGGCGTGGGATCTGATCTAGCAAAAGCATTTAATATTAAGATTATTTATTTCGACTTAGATAAATCGAACATTCGACCAGATGCGGCGCTAGAATTGGAAAAAATCGCACAAGTAATGAAGCAAAATCCTACGATGAAAGTAGATGTTCGTTCTCATACAGATTGCCGACAAACTGTGAAATACAATCAAGCCTTATCAAACCGAAGAGCTAAAGCGACTATGGCCTGGTTAACGAAAAATGGTATTGCAGCGA
>NZ_JBHUOL010000026.1:0-1206 GCF_042686085.1 Flavobacterium ardleyense | reverse complement strand
GTACAAGAAATTGAACAAGGAAAAGTTTCTATTTCTCAAGTTAGAAAAGAATATGGTATTCAATCTCGTTCTACAATTGTTCAATGGCTCAGAAAATTTGGTAACTTTGATTGGGAAAACCAAACACCATCTAATATGCTAAAATCACCTGAACAAAGAATAATAGAACTTGAGGTACAAGTGAAATTATTAGAAAAACAAAAAGCACTCCTAGAGCGAGAAGCTTATGTTGCTGATAAGAAAGCCATCATTTTTGACATGATGATTGATATTGCAGAAAAAGAATATCAAATTGACATACGAAAAAACTCACCACCCGAACAATCGACCATTTTAAGCAAAAGCAACAAGAAACAGTAATGTTTGCCTGTACTTTGTTCGGGATAGATAGGCAGGTTTATTATCGAAAAATAAAAAGAAGAAAAGCAAGACAATCAAATGCTTCAAAAATAGTTTCTCTAGTTTTAGAAATTAGACAGACTATGCCCAGAATTGGAGCAAAGAAACTTTATTTTCTTTTAAATAGAGACTTAAAACAATTAAAAATAGGAAGAGATAAATTTATCAACATCCTAAGAGCTAATCATCTATTAATTATTCCAAAACGCTCGTATCATATAACAACCAACTCACATCATCGCTTTAGAAAACATCAAAATCAAATTTTAGATTTACAAATACAACGACCAGAGCAAGTCTGGGTATCGGACATTACTTATATTGGAAAAAGAGAAAATCCGTGTTACTTAAGTTTAGTAACCGATGCCTATTCTAAGAAAATAGTGGGATTTAATGTGGCAGATAATATGAATACGGAAAGCAGTTTGATAGCGTTGAAAAATGCTATTAAACTTAGAAAATACAAGAGTCTATCTTTGATACATCATTCCGATAGAGGACTGCAATACTGTGCCAATGAATATCAAAAACTATTAAACAAGAGTAAAATAAAATGCAGTATGACACAAAACTCTGATCCGTATGAAAATGCAGTTGCAGAAAGGATAAATGGTATTTTAAAACAAGAATTTAATATTGATAAATTCAATACAAAATTGGAAATCATGAAGTTATTGGTAAAAAATGCAATTGAAATTTATAATCAAAAAAGACCACATTACTCTAATTACATGCTAACACCCAATCAAATGCACCAACAGAATGAAATTAAAATGAGAACCTATAAAACAAAAAACAGTTGCAAAA
>NZ_JBHUOL010000025.1:0-52740 GCF_042686085.1 Flavobacterium ardleyense | reverse complement strand
TATTGAAGTTTACAAGAGCTTTTAAAAGCGAAATTGTGAAAAAACAAGGTTTTTTCACAGCCTGACGTTTTGTGGCTTGTGAATGTTGTTTTCTTATGAAAACTATTTTTAATTTGTTTATCGTAAAAGTAATTGATTACGGTGATTCCACCAAATAAAACAATATTTACAAACCGCTGTTAGCGGATGTTTTTTAACTTATCCAAGTTCTCCGTTTGTCTACAATTTTCCATTTCCCGTTTACTTTTTTCAGGTAAATTGATTTTCCACTTCCGCACAAGTTACCGCAATAGTGATTAAGTTCTAAATATGCTTTTTGATTATCTTTCGAAAAAGCAGGTATTGTCATTTCATAATAATTGTATGATTTTCCAATTTTCTTTTTTTCTAGTTCAATTTTTTTTGAAGTTACATTTAACTTTTTAATTATTTTATTTTCGATTTTTAGTTCATTAGGTTTCAAATTTTGTTTAAGTAAAAACAGAGAATCAGTATTTGTAAAAAACATTTTATTTTCTATTTTGTAATATATTAGATTTTCGATTGAAACATTATTAAAAGATGGTGATAGCGGATGAATTGGTTCGTTCTCTTTTCTCTTTTCGGGAATGTAAATGTTTAATTTTATTAAGTTTTCACAAAACATTTTGGATTCACTTTCACTTTTAAGCACATTAAGACTGTCTTCTAAAATCACTATTTTTACAATGTCATTAATTTCTTTTATTTCCGAGTTGTTAAATTCAGAATTATTCTTTTTACAATTTGCAAATAGCAAACAAATAAATAAAATTATAAATATTATTCTCATTATTTATCTGATTTTCTGTCGTTTACGTTTTTTTTTAAATATCCGCTAACGGTTCTCGGCTAGCGAAAGTGGTTTGAATTAATCACTGACCACAACAAATATAAACAAAATTACGAATCATAGAGGTTTTTCCGAAGGAAAAACCAAGCCTGAAACCATTTTTGCTAACCGTTGTTGTGCGTAGTTTTTTTATATAAATTCAGCAAGTTTTCTTCATAAACACCACCAGCTTCAACTTTTGTAACATCATTTAAAGAAATCATTATAAAAGTTCTGTCAAGTGTTGACTTTGTTCCATATTGATTAATAACAATGGTTTCCTCGTCAATTTCTTCTATTTCTCCAATTATACACATTCCTTTATCAATATCTTCAATATAAAGTGTCACATAATTATATCTTGCGCTAATTTCCTCAATTGTATTTTTTAAGTTTTCTAATTTTAGGTTTTTTATTTTTTCATTTCGTTTAGATAAATCAACCAAACTTAAGCAACTATTTATATCATTTCCATTCCATTTTATTCTTGTAATATTTTCTCTTTGGAAAACAGAAATTCCATCATAGATAAAATCGTCGTTGTATTTTTCTATTAAGATAAGATTGTCTGTATAATTAATTATAAATCCGTAAAAAGATTCTTCATAATGATCTGTATAAATATCAATAAAAATATTTTCAGATTTTATTTTTTCGAGATATTTTTCTTCTATTTTCATATTGTTTATTGGTAAAAATTGCGATAGATTTCAGGTTCTACGGTAAAATTACGCACAACGGTTTGTGGCTTGTGAATGTTGTTTTCTTATGAAAACAATTCTTAATTTGTTTATCGTAAATGTAATTGATTACAGTGATTCCACCAAATAAAACAATATTTACAAACCACTGTTGTGTGCTGTAATAACTTATAAAAACGTAAGTCCAATTCTTTTATTTAAGCCAATTTCAAAAATTCTAATCAAAGTAGAAAGTTGAATATTTCCTTTTCCATTTTCTATTCTCGAAATGTAACTTTTCTTAGTTCCAGTTTTTTCGGCAAGTTGTTCTTGCGTAATATTTGCTTCTTTTCTAGCTTCTTTAAGCATTTCGCTTATTATAAACATTTGAGATTTCTCTTCATAAGAGTTTCTGCTTTCAGTTCCAATTTTCCCGTGATCAGCTTCTATAAGTTGTTCAAAGTTTTTTATGTTTTTATACTTTTCCATTTTCTTTATGTAAGTTAAAATATTCATCCATTAATTTAATTGCTTTTTCAATTTCCTTTTTTGGTGTTTTTTGCGTTTTCTTTTGAAAGGCGTTAAATAACACAACTAATTTTCCTTTGTCAAAACAACAGAATATGCGATAAATATTTGATTGATATTCAATTCTAATTTCATATAAACCATCAGTATTGGTTAAATGTTTAAGAAACTTTTCAGGAACTTTTTCAACCTGTTTAATAAGTTCAAGAACATATTTAATCTTTTCTTTTACCTTTTCATTTTGGACTTGGTAAAATTCAATAAAGTGATTTTCGTGAAATACTATTTCTCTATTCATTTAGCAAAGTTATCTTAAAAGTTAACATTTAGCAAGTTTTATAAGAAGTTTTTTTAGAGAAATGTTGATTTGGAAGTTTTACGCGAAATTATAGCACACAACGTTTCGTGGCTTGCAGAAGTGGCGAACTTCGTAACCGTAATCTTTCGGCTAAGATAAAATTTCTTGCGAAAAATAAACGTGAACTTACCACATATTTCGCCATTTATGCAAACCGCTGTTAGCAAACGTTTATCTATTCTTCAATTGCTTTTCGGGAAATAAAATCATTTGGTTTTCGGTTTCAATAGGCTCAAAATGAAATCCCATTAATTCGGGTTCATCTTCTACGCTAAATGAAAGAATAAAGCGCAAACTATCACATTTCATATAGTATTCGTAAATAAATGCAGTTTGGTCTATTCCTCCAATATTTTTTGTAGTAAAGAAATCAACAAATTTTCCGTCTTTATTTTTCCAAT
Organism: Flavobacterium ardleyense; assembly: GCF_042686085.1. Lineage (GTDB taxonomy): Bacteria > Bacteroidota > Bacteroidia > Flavobacteriales > Flavobacteriaceae > Flavobacterium > Flavobacterium ardleyense. The sequence goes on along the minus strand of NZ_JBHUOL010000025.1, from coordinate 49,923 downwards.
CACAATTTTGTCTTATTCCGTCCAGAATTGGTTCAAGTTGTTCTTTTGGAAAATATTTTATTGGAAATTCTTTCGCAATATTTTCTTTGTCAAGATTCTCCATAATATAATTTGCTTTTTCTTGCGCCAAATTAAGTTTCTGCATTTTCCTCCAGCCTATAAAACCAATTATTCCACCTAATAAAATAATAACTCCAAAAATAATTCCAGCAATTTTTAATCGTTTTTTCATTCGTGTTTTTTTAAATGTTTGCTAACGTTTTGCAGCTAAAAGAAGTGGCGATGAGCAAAGATCAAGCCAAAACAAATATAACGTAAACTTTTGAATTTTCGGAGAAAATTCGGAAGTATGCCTTTGCCTAAGCCATTTATTTTAACTGCTGTTATGCGTTCGCTTTATCGTTTTAATTCTAGTTCTATTTTTTTAATAATTTTATATCCAATATAGTCTTTGAGCTTACAACTATGTTTATAGTATTCTCCCCAATAACTTATAATTCTACTTTTTACTAAATTCCAATATTGCGGGTTTTCATCAATAAATTTTAAAAAGCTTCCGATTGTTTTTTCATTTATTTGACTTTCTACTTCACTAATTATTTCAATAACATATTCTGATAAAACTTTCATTTTATAAGGAATTACAAAATCTTCAAAGTTTTCTCTCAATTGTTCTAGTTTTTGTTGTCTTAAATATCCATTATTATGAGTTAGATACAAACAATTTAGAATTGTTATTTGTTTTTCGGTCAAGTTGGTTTCAATATTTTTTGTTGATTCGTTTGAATAAATTCGGTATGGAATAATAATGATTTTACTATTTACAAAAAACGGATTTTCTAAATTTGGATGTATTTCTAATTTTTCATCATTTAAAAATTCGATTACGATTTCAACATCATTTTGTAATTCATTTGGAAATGAGTTGAGTAAAACTGTTTTATTATATTCCTTTAGATTTTTTAAAATTCTCATTTTTCCGCTTCAGTTTTTGAAAGTGACGCATAACGTTTTGTGGCTTTGCAAGGTTGCGAACTTCGTAACCGAGATTTTTCGGCTAAGATAAAATTTCTTGCGAAAGATATATGTGAATTTAGCACAATTTTCGCAATCTTTCAAAACCACTGTTGTGTGTAGTACTTAATTAATTATAATTTTACTTTTTAATATTTTAAATTCTTTTACATTCTTATTCTTTAAAATCTCTTCAATTCTAAATTTTGTGTCTTCATTACTTTCTGGCCCTAAAATGATTTCAATCTTTTCAAGTGATTCGGGTTTAAACTCTATGTCGATATAATTTGTGATAATTGGGGAATTATCATGAAAATCTTCAAGAACTGGAGATGAACCAGCAATCACGATAGCGTCTCCATAAAATATTCTATACCGGTATTCTTTTTCAAAATTCCAGTAATCAATCTTTTTTTGACCAATTAAATTTAGGTTTATTTCATATATCGGAAAACCGACATTTTTCTTATCTAACTTAACTAAACCTTTAGATAAATCCGACTTTTTGGCAACGTAGTCAACTTTAGTAGGACCGTAAACAGATTTAGTTAGAAACTGATACTCGGTGTCGTTTTTTTGTAGATTCGCCAACTCTTTTCTTTCTATTAAATACGGTTTATTTAATACAGATTTTATTAAATAATTTCTTCCTTTATTAAGTTTCGAAACTGTAAGATTATCAGAAAAATTAAATAAGTCAATAGGCATTCTTATTCTAACTCCTTTCAAATCAGAGTAAATTTTCCACATTGGTAATTCATCTCTTTTTTCGCTAGTCCATGAAGAAGAGAAAATATTCATTCGAGAATTACAGTAAAGTTGACTGAATCCATCAAATGGGTCATTCATCCTATCTAATCGATTAAATCTAAAAGTATTAAATTCCAAAATTAAAAAGAGTGTTTCTAATGAAGTATAGTGGTAAATGTGACTAGGTATCATAGTTTTTCAGGTATTACACACAACGTTTTGTGGCTTTGCAAGGTTGCGAACTTCGGAACCGAGATTTTTCCGCTAAGATAAAATTTATTGCGTAAGATATATGTGAATTTAGCACAATTTTCGCAATCTTTCAAAACCACTGTTATGTGATGCCTTATTTATTTATGCTGGTTTTCCAAACTTGATTTTTACTATCTAAAATAAAAATTTCGCTTTTATCAACACGCAAAACTTTTTTAATAGTTATGTCAATTGGATATAATATTTCATCTATCTTTTTCAATTCTCCGTTTTTCATTTCTAATATTTGGATTGAGTAGGGAATATCTGTTGACGGATTATTGTAAACTAAATATTTGTTTGAGTTTTCAATTTTAAGTGGAAAACCATACAAAGTAAGTGTTTTGCTTTCTTTCGGATTAATTAAGATATAAAATTCTTCATTGTGTGTAAATTTATTTACAACTATAATTTCTGTATCTTTAATTTTTCCAAGTTCATCATATTCTACATAATTATCTTCAGAATTATTATCGCAATATTTAACTTCAACGTTTCCATTTTGTTTATATTTTAAACAACCATTATTCTTTTTCGAGTTTAGTTTTTCAATTACGAGTTCATTTAGTTTCTGCTCAATTACAGGAACTTCAACTTTTATAAATTGTCTTTTCGATTGTGCATTTACTGTCGAAAATATTGTCAAAATTAAAAAACAGATGATGTAGTTTATTCTCATTTTTTTCAAAGGTATCACATAACGTCTTGGCGCTTGGCGAGGTTGGGGATTTTATAGCAGAGTATTTTCTGCCGAAACGAAGATATGAATAAAAACGTTAATTCCACTAAAACCCCAATCTCGCCAAACGGCTGTTAGGCACAGGCTTTTTATGTCCAACAAGTTTTTATTTCTTTTATATGCTCTTCCAATCTCTTTGAAAAACTTTCTTCATTAAATTTCTCTTTATGTTCAAATTTAGTGATAATCTTTGCGCTTTGACTCCAAATTTGGATTAGTTCGGATATTTTTGGCTTAAGTGCAATAGCATTATCGGGTGTAAAATGTACTGTCTTATTTCTTAAACTGAACAAATTAGTGATTTCATTCAGATGAACCTTATTGTTATTTAAATCAGCTTTGAATATGTATATTAAACGCTCCATTATTTTTGAGATTGAAATTCTTGCATAACTAAATTCATCTATTGTACCTGTTTGATTTAAAAAGAGCAAATGCCTATTTACAAGTGTTTCTATAAAGAATCCGAAATTATTTAAGTGACCTAATATTTCGATTGAGTCTATTCGATGATTCAGCCCGAATTTATGTTTTTCAGTTTCCGCTCTGAATTGTGATTTTTGCCACGAATTTGATATTAAATTTGTTGTCTCGGACGTTAGAATATCTGGTATTTTCGATTGTAAAATTCCAACAGCATTATCAGGTAAATAAGTTTTGTCAAATATTTTTCGGTCTTCCGTTGATGGTTCAATAGAATTTAATTCTTCTAAAAATAAAATTGATGCAAATTCAGATTTTAAAGCTGAATGTAAATAACGAAATGACTCTTCGAGAAAAAATGTTCCTCCAAGTTCTAATTTCGAATAAGTATCTATTTCGTGTTTTGTGCTCATTTTTTTTAAGCTTGTGCCTAACGTTTATGTATATGAGCTGTGGCGTGTTTTAGCACGAACCTTTCTAAATAAAAACTGGCTTTGGAAAATCCGCAGGATTTTCCAAGTAGGCACAGACCAAGCCATAGCTTATATACTGTGTTACCACACGTTTTTGTACTTTTTTGTTTTTAATTCAGCTTTTTATTTTCTAAAATATCAAATCCAAAAAAACCTTTCCGAGTTTCAAATTCAACAGTTTTGTACAAATTCATTTTTTCATAGAAATGGTTTTTAAAAACTAACTCTTTGTTTTTTCCTTTATAGTTTATCGTAAATACCGGTTGTTCTTTTCCAATTCTCCCTTTCGTTGTTCCACGTATAGAAGTTCGCTCAACAATTTTGTAAGATTCTGTTTTTACATTTTGGTCAGCGAAGTAAAAATTCATTAACATAAATATTGAGCAAAAAATAAATCCAAATCCGATTATGTAATGCATCCACGAATAAAAATACAATCCAATTCCGCTATACTCATAAGTCCGCTTGTAGTATTTAAAATCTATTAAAAAACTTACTATTGCGATTGCAATTACAATTGAAGCAGGAATTAACCAATTAATTATTGTATTCCGATAAATCTGTATTTGAATATACATTAAAATTATTCCTAAAAAGAAAATCGTTGTATAGAATATTTTTCGTTGTTTTTGCGTCATTCTTAAATGTGTGGTAACGTTTATGTATATGAGCTGTGGCGTGTTTTGGCAAGAACCTCTCCAAATAAAAACTGGCTTTGGAAAATCCTGCGGATTTTCCAAGTAAGCACAGACCAAGCCATAGCTTATATACGGTGTTGCCACACGTACTTATTTGTTCGCACTTTCATAAATATAATCAGATGTCCATTCTGGTCTATTTCTCCCTACATATTTAATTTCTTCTTCTTCCATATCTTCTCGAAATCCCAAATCAAATTCAGTAAGATGTTTATCTGCTGGTTTTGACAATGCCATTGGAAAATACATTCCCATTCCGATGTTGGATTTCCTAACTAAAATATATTTATCGAGTAAGCCTGAAACTACAGGATGGTCCATTGGCATTGAAATTGTCGTACGTTGAGTTATAATAAACTCTCTTAAAACGGCTTGTTCGGATGGGTCTAACTTTTTAATTTTTTCCTTTAAATGTCTATTCATTTTTACCCTGAAAAAATAACTATTAATCTTTTTAACAAAGTAGTATATTATTGACAGTAAGATAAATGAAATGCAAATTATGAAAATGATTCCAAAATACATCCCATAACTTTCTTCGAATTCTTTGACTTTAAGTTGTTGAAGAAAATTTTCCGAGCCGAATAAAAGTATTCCACTCACAAAAGACAGCAAAATAAATATTTTAATTGGTATTTTGCTAAAATCGATTAAGTCACTAAATTTAAACGTCATTCCAGTTAATATTGGTAATTGATAAATTTTTAACCGTGACCTTAGGATTTTCAATTTCCTCTAAATCCACGAAATAGTCAATAATCTGGTGAGTTGTATCATCATCTATTTTTATTGTAATGTCTTTTTTGCGAACATCTGTTATTTTATATTCAGTTTCGCTCAAGTTAATTTTACATTTTGTTCCAATTTCAATCATATCGTGGTTTTTTTGTATGTGTGGCAACTCGTTTATATGTATCACTCCGTGATACAAAGTCACACAATTTCGGTTGGCTTTGTATCATATTTGTGATATCTATTTCTTTTCAAATATAATTAAAAAAAGAATAATTCATTAGAAATTTCGTAAAATTGAAAGTATAGAATTATAAATCATCAAAAGGACTTTTTATTTGCTGTAAGCTTTTTAGTGCTAACATGTGTGTAAATTTCGGTAGTTTTACTGCTGTTGTGTCCAAGTAATTCTTGGATATAACGCAAATCTGTTCCGCTTTCTAGTAAATGAGTTGCATAGCTATGTCTTAGCCAATGCAAGGTTACGGGCTTTTTAATATTTACTTTTACCAAGGCTTGTTTTAAAACATTTTGCAAACTTTGCTCCGAATAAATTGAACCTGCTTCTTGACCTTCAAAAAGATAATTTTTTGGTTTGTATATTTTATAATATTCCCTTAATAGTTCTAAAATTTTTGGTGATAACGGGGTAATTCGATCTTTTTTTCCTTTAGATTGCTTTATGAAAACAATATTTCTTTTAGAATCAATATTACTAAGTTTTAGATCTAATAATTCACTTCGTCTCAAACCACAACTATAGATCAAAGAAAGCATTGCTTTGTGTTTTAAATTGGAATGAGCATTTAAAATAGCTTTAACCTCTTCTTTACTTAAAACATTTGGAAGAGTCTTTTCGCGTTTAGGTCGATGGATTTTATCTAAATCTAAACTTATTTCTCTAACTGTTTTGAAATATAATTTTATCGCATTCACAATCTGATTTTGATAAGAACTTGATAAATTATTTTTTAAAACGTAATCTGTATTATAACGAATAACGTCATCATTTGTTAGTGCAATAATGGGTATTTGGTTGTGAAAAGCCAAAAACGAACGCAAAGCATCAATATATGTTCGTATAGTGTTCTCGCTATAGCGTTTTGACAACAAATAATTTTTGAATTTTTGCAAATGTAAATAACCTTCCTCGGAAGGATGTTGCACGTGATTTTTGGGCAAGTTAAAAAATAGGCGATTTTCATCCGTGTCGGCAACATACCAAGTCTTCTTTTGCTGACTCCAAATACTTCCCGTTATTTTCTTTACAATTTCAACCAATTTGTAATCTTTCTCAAACTGAATAAAAATTACTTTTTGTCCTTTATGCGTTCCTGGGGTATAGCTAAATGATTGATTCTTCATAGTTTATGTGGCGTTTATAAATTCAAATATAATAAAAATAAATTTATAACTTCAAAAGAATTAATTCTTAATGTAAAAAAAAAGTGGCTCTAATTTTAAGGTTTCAAAATAAAAACTAATCATTAGCCAAAGATTAAAAGCTAGTTATTTTTGCAACCTAATTAAACCTTAAACCCTTAATTATAACCCGCGACTTTCAACTTGAAACCTGAAACTTCAAACAAGAAAAACTCCTTTTTTCAATTCTTAAAAAAATCATGCCAAAAAACCAATTACTAAAGTCTAATTTGTACCTTTGCACGTCCAAAAAAACAGAGAAAAATGACATTACATCAAACACTTACGACACACATCCAAAAAGCGGTAGTTGAAATTTTCGATTTAACGATCGAAAAAGTTGAATTTCAGGCGACTAGGAAAGACTTTGAAGGTGATATAACGATGGTTGTTTTCCCATTGGTGAAAGCTTTAAAAGGCAATCCGGCAACGATCGGAAATCAGATAGGCGAGTACTTGGTGGCGAATGCAAAAGAGGTTTCAAAATTCAATGTAGTTGGAGGCTTTTTAAACATCGTCATTTCGGATGCTTTTTATGTGAATTTTTTCAATTCGATTAAAGAAGTGGAAAATTTTGGTTTTGTTACGCCAAATGCCAATGAGAAAGCGGTGATGGTTGAATATTCTTCGCCAAATACAAATAAACCTTTGCATTTAGGACATATTAGAAATAATTTATTGGGGTATTCGGTAGCCGAAATCATTAAAGCTTCGGGTAAAAAAGTATATAAAACGCAAATCATCAACGACAGAGGAATTCATATCTGTAAATCGATGTTGGCTTGGCAAAAATTCGGAAACGGACAAACGCCAGAATCTACAGGTTTAAAAGGCGATAAATTAGTCGGAAATTTCTACGTGGCTTTCGACAAACACTACAAAGAAGAAATTGCTACACTTATGGCCGAAGGAAAATCGGAAGAAGAAGCTAAGAAATTGGCACCTTCAATTTTGGAAGCCCAACAAATGCTTTTAGATTGGGAAAACGGTAAGCCGGAAGTAATTGCACTTTGGAAAACGATGAACCAATGGGTTTATGATGGATTTGAACAAACCTATAAAAATTTGGGTGTCGATTTCAATATTCCAAATTATTACGAAAGCGATACCTACTTGTTAGGAAAAGAAGTAGTGCAACTAGGTTTGGAAAAAGGAATTTTCGAGAAAGATGCAGACGGTTCGGTTTGGATTGATTTAACGGAAGATGGTTTAGATAGAAAAATTGTATTGCGTTCGGATGGAACTGCGGTTTATATGACGCAAGATATTGGAACAGCAATTCAGCGTGTAAAAGATTTCCCAGATGTTGGTGGAATGGTTTATACCGTTGGAAACGAGCAAGATTATCACTTCAAAGTGTTGTTTTTAATCTTAAAGAAATTAGGATTTGATTGGGCAGATAGTTTATATCATTTGTCTTATGGAATGGTAGAATTGCCTTCCGGAAAAATGAAATCGCGTGAAGGAACAGTGGTTGATGCGGATGATTTAATGGAAGAAATGACTGCGACGGCCAAAACACTTTCGGAAGAATTAGGAAAATTAGAAGGCTATAGCGAAGCTGATAAAGCCGCGATGTATAACACCATTGGTTTAGGTGCTTTGAAATATTATATATTGAAAGTGGATCCGAAAAAACAAATGATGTTTAATCCGGAAGAATCAGTGGATTTTGCTGGAAATACTGGACCTTTCATTCAATATACGTATGCGAGAATTCAATCGATTTTAAGAAAAGCTGATTTTGATTATACGAACGTTGTCATTTCGAGCGATATCGAGATGCACGAAAAAGAGAAAGAGCTGATCAAACAAATCCAGTTATTTCCTGAAGTAATTCAGAGCGGAGCAGAGAATCACAGTCCGGCTTTAATCGCAAATTATACATACGAATTGGTGAAAGAATTCAATTCCTTCTACCAACAAGTTTCGATTTTAGGCGAAGAAAATCAGGATAAAAAAGTCTTTAGAGTACAATTAGCAAAAACCGTTGGAAATACCATCAAAAATGCATTTTCACTTTTAGGAATAAACGTACCAGAAAGAATGTAAAACGAAGTACGAGGTTTGAAGTTAGAATTTAGAAGTCAGAATTTAGAACTTAGAATTTCGAAGTCAAAATTTCGAAGTAAGAATTACGAAATCAGACCAGTCTTTGTCAAGCTGAACTCGTTTCAGTTGCTGAAATTGTAACTTTAGAAAAACTAACACCTATGTGACTTATATGTTTAAAGATTACAAGTTACAAATTTAAAAACAATCATTTTGCAGCTGAACTCGTTTCAGTTTCTATATTTAGAATTTTCATATTGGAATTTAATAAAAAAATAGGTGAACACATCAAAATATTTTTTTCAGGCTTTTTTAGTCGTTGTAATTTCAGCGCTATCATTTTTAGCGTTTAAAACTTTTTTACCAAAGAAAATTTTTTCAGAAAGTGCGCCTACGAAAAATGTAGTGGTGGACAGCCTGATGTTAGAAGCAATTGCCGATCATGACGATGAAGAACAAAACGATTCGTTGCAAGATTCCTTAGCAGAAAAGAAAATTATTTATAAAGTGGATAACGGAATTAAATTTCCAACTGAAACTTTTGAGGAATATACTGGAAATCAGTATTTAATTCCTTTTTTCGAGAAGTTATTCCAATTGGAAACCAAGAAAGAAGGTAACGTCAGAATTGCTTATTTTGGAGATTCCATGACGGATGGCGATTTAATTGTGAAAGATTTCAGAACCTATTTACAGGAAAAATTTGGTGGTGAAGGTGTTGGTTTAGTCAACATAACATCAGAATCAGCTTCCTCTAGAAGTTCAATAAGTCATGAATATTCAAAGAACTGGAAAACCCAATCGTATTTGAAAGTAAAGCGTCCGTCAAAGCCATTTGGAGTTAACGGGCACGTGTTTTTCGCGAATGATACAGCAAATGTAGCTTGGGTTAGATATAAGGCAAACAACACCCGTTTTTCATCGGAATTAAATAAACCGACATTATTCTACGGAAGTTCATCGAATAAAGAAGGTCGTATTAAATACATCATTGGAACCGACACCATTTCGAAAAAACTAACACCAAACGCTTTAGTAAATACGATGGTTTTGTCGGAAGGAAATCTTAAAAGTATAAAAGTAAATTTCAAAAAGGCGGATTCGATTCCATTTTACGGCTTCAATTTTGATGATGGAAAAGGCGTTCACGTCGATAATTTTTCAAACAGAGGAAATTCGGGATTACCTATTGGTAGTTTTGATGTTGCTACAATGCGTGCTTTCCATGCCAAGTTAGATTACGATTTAATTGTGTTGCAATATGGAGCGAATGTGTTGAATTATGGAACTTTGAATTATTCTTGGTACGAAAAACGAATGGAAAAAGTAGTGGCGCATTTGCAAGAATGTTTTCCAGGAGTGGCTGTCTTAGTCGTTTCAACAGCAGATAAATCGACTAAATATGAAATGGAAATGAAAACCGATTCGGCTGTTATTCCATTAAATACTTCGCAAAAACGCTACGCTATAAAATCGCAATCAAGCTTTGTAAATTTATATACTTTGATGGGTGGCGATGGCTCGATGGTGCAATGGGTGGAACAAGAACCTTCAAAAGCAAATAAAGATTATACGCATTTCAATCACAGAGGTGCAAAAGAAGCAGCAAACTTGGTTTATACGCAATTAAATCAAGGATATGAAGCTTATAAAGTGTTGCGTAAAAAGAGAAAAAGCGCGCCAAAAAGCGTAAAAAAAGATAGTATTTTTACTAAAAATGATTCTGTTTATGAAAATTAAATTTTGCCTTGTTTTGTTTGGCTTTGCCTTATTTGGCGTTGCACAAGTAACCGATACGTTGGCAACTTCTGCGGATTCGCTTTATTTTGATGAGCCTGTTATTGATTCACTTGAAGTTACTTTTTCAGGTAATGGAATTGGAAATTCAACTGCATTATTTGGTTTTTTTCAAAGGTTACACCAATTAGAAAAGATTAAAAAAGGCAAAATTAATATTGTTCATATTGGTGATTCGCACATTCAAGCCGATTTGTTTACTGCAAAAATCAGAAGAGATTTACAAGGAGTTTTTGGAAATGGTGGTTTTGGATTTACTTTTCCTTACAGTGTTGCAAAAACCAATAACAGCGCACCAATTCGGTATGCAGCAGCAGGGAATTTTCAAAATTATCGTAATATTTATCCAGATTTATCAAGGCCTGTTGGGTTGAGTGGCATCGCATTAGAAACAAATAGCAATGATTTTGCGATTCAATTGAATGTCAAAGATGCACAGTATGATTTTACAAGATTAAAAATTATCACACCTCAAAACGCTAATTTATTTGCTGTTTCTGTGGCAAATAAAAATATTGTAATTGAAAGACAAGTTGCAAAAACCATCAGTCATAAAATTAAATCGGGTGAAGTTTTAGGAAGCATTGCTAATAAATATGGTGTTACGGTGACGGCATTAAAAAATGCTAACGGACTAAAAAGCAATGTAATTCGTGCTGGGAAAATGTTAAAAATTCCTACGAAAGGTACGCAATCAAGAAGCAGTATAAAAACAGAATATATTCCAATAGATTTGCAATCTTACGGTAATTATTACGAATTCAATTCGGAGAAACCGCTAGATAAAATTGCAATTGTACCCAATAAAGGAGCAAATGATTTTGCTTTAAATGGTTTGGTTTTAGAAAATGAAAATGCGGGCTTAATTTATCACAGCATTGGGGTAAATGGTGCAAAAGGTGTCGATTTCAATAAATTTACGCTTTTTAACGACCAATTGCCTGCTTTGCATCCAGATTTAGTTATTATATCTTTGGGAACAAATGAAAGTTTTGACAGACAATCTGCAGCTCTTTACTTTTCGCAAATTGAAAAAATGATTGCTGGCATTAAACAGAAATCTCCCGAAGCTTGTGTGTTGTTAATGACTTCACCACCTTCGGTTTTACATCGAAAATTTCAGAATACTTATATTGAAGAATATGCGGCAACGATTCAAGAAAACGCGCCGTTTCTAAACTATGCAGTGTGGGATTTACTACATGTTTTTGGAGGAAACAAAGCTATAAGTCGTAATGCTTCAAAAGGATACATGTCAAAAGATAAAGTACATTATTCAAAAGTAGGGTATGAGAAACAAGCACAATTGTTTTTCGATGCTTTTATGCAATCATATGAATTATATAAATCAACATTAGAATAGTGAAGGCACTTTTCAATTTTCAAACTTGGTTTTTAGACGCAATAGGAACTGTTGATTTAGAAACCGCAAAAAACTGGTTTATTTATAACCCGAAGCAACCGCTTTTGTTCAACAGCGCATTGTTTTTAGGTTTGTTTTTAGTGTTCTATTTTATTTATATTTTATCAAGGAAAACGCATTATTTCCGCATTACTTATGTGGTTTTGTTTTCATTGTTTTTCTATTATAAATGCAGTGGGATTTACTTCTTATTGCTAATTTTTTCGTCGGTAGTAGATTATTCTTTATCGCGATTGATATTTGTAGAAAAAAATCAATTTTATCGAAAATTTTATTTGATTCTAAGTTTAGCTATTAATCTAGGAATGCTGGCTTATTTCAAATATACCAACTTCTTTATTGATAATTTTAATACACTTTTCGATGGAACGATGAAGTTTGAAGACATCATTCTTCCGGTCGGAATATCATTTTATACCTTCCAAACCTTGAGTTATACTATTGACGTATATCGAAAGGAATTGGAACCTACTAAAAGCTTTGTGGATTTCCTGTTTTTCGTTTCGTTTTTCCCACAATTAGTGGCTGGGCCAATCGTAAGAGCAAGTGATTTTATTCCGCAAATTTATGAACGTTTAAAATTAACTAAGGAAGATTTTAATCGTGCTTTATTCTTGATTATTGGTGGATTGTTTAAGAAAGCTGTGATTTCAGACTACATATCTTCGAACTTCGTAGATCGTGTTTTTGATGCACCAAATAGTTATTCAGCCTTTGAAAATTTAATGGCTTCTTATGGTTATGCGATTCAGATTTATTGTGATTTTTCAGGATATTCAGACATTGCCATCGGACTTGCCTTATTAATGGGATTCTGGTTGCCCGATAACTTCCGAACACCGTATCAATCGGGTTCTATTACCGAATTTTGGAGAAGATGGCACATTTCGTTATCAAGTTGGTTGCGCGATTACTTATACATTTCGCTAGGTGGAAACCGTAAAGGAAAATTTAGAACCTATTTGAATTTGTTTTTGACTATGTTGTTAGGAGGATTATGGCATGGCGCTTCGTGGAAATTTGTGGTTTGGGGTGTTTTACACGGATTGGCATTAGTGGTTGAAAAATTCTTTGGTCAATTTATCAAATTACCGAAAAACGCTTTTATTCGCATTATTCAGGTGTTTTTAACATTCCATTTTGTGGTTTTTTGTTGGTTGTTTTTTAGAGCGAAAGATTTTACAACTGCATTTGATGTAATTGAAAATATAAGTAAACTAACATTCGATTTTAATCAGTGGCAAACAATTATTCTCGGATATAAAAATGTATTCTTACTAATTGCAATTGGTGTGGTTTGGCATTTTGTACCGGTAAAAGGAATCGCTTTTTTACAAAGTACTTTTAATAAAGTTCCGCTACTAATTAAAGCTATTCTTTTGGGATTAATTTATTGGGTTGTTTATGCTACGGCTTCGGCAGGTGCGCAACCTTTTATTTATTTCCAATTCTAAAAATAAAAACAGTCTAAATGAATTACTTATTTAGACTGTTTGAAATTTATTTTCCCAATTCTTATTTTTTCAATATTGTATTTAAAACTAAATCTTTATCTAATTTTTTAGTACAGAAGAACCAATCTTTACAATCTAATTCTTCTTCACTTTCCATTCTTTCTTTTGCAACACCACAAGAACCAGCTGTTGGAACAATTACGTCTTCTCCTGGTCTCCAATCTGCCGGTAGTGCCACGTCAAATGCATCCGCTGTTTGTAAAGCAAGTAAGGCTCTGTAAATTTCATCGAAGTTTCTACCAATACTTAGTGGGTAATAGATGATTGTTCTAATTGTTCCTTTTGGATCTACAAAGAAAACTGCTCTTACTGCTTTCGTAGTACTTTCGCCCTCCATGATCATTCCGTATTTTTTTGAAACTTCCATAGAAATGTCTTCAATCAAAGGGAAATTCACTTCAATGTCTTTCATTCCTTTGTATTCTATTTTTTCTTTAATCGTACGCAACCATGCAATATGACTGTATAAACCGTCAACTGATAAACCTAATAATTCACAATTTGCTGCATTAAACTGAGGCTCCATACTAGCAAATGTCATAAACTCAGAGGTGCAAACTGGAGTAAAATCGGCAGGATGACTAAAAAATATTACCCATTTTCCTTCATAATCTTTGGGGAAGTTTACCATTCCTTGAGTCGTTACTGCTGTAAATTCTGGCGCTTGTTGGCCAATTCGAGGCATAAATGCTTGATTTTCCATTTTTATATTTTTTAAATTTTGTTAGTATTTGATGGTGCAAAGCTCGGATTAAATTTAAGAGCTGTGTGTAACATTTGTTTCGTTGTATAGTAAAATATTATTGTATAATCACATTGTTATAGTTTTTTGTTATAGCTTTCGTAATAGTTTTGTAACAATGGTTACATGTTCTTGTGGATCACTTCAGTACATTTGTAAAAGTCAAAAAAAGTTTGAGAATTGCTTTACTAAATTATTTTCCATACTTGCGTTTAATACCAAGAGTTTTATTTAATTACTAACAATCAAATAGCATCTAATGAAATACTTATTCACCATTTTAACTTTAGCGGGATTGTTTAGTTGTCAGCAAGACAAAAAAGAGTACAGCGCAATTACCGAAAAATCTGATGCAATCGAAGTAGAACCTTCCGAAGGTAAAAAACTAATGGAAACCCATTGTTATTTGTGTCACGGACCAAAAGCAGCCGAAAATGATGGTAGAATAGCACCGCCAATGGTAGCAATTAAAGCTAGATACATAGACAGAGAAGGTTATAATAAAGAGGAGTTTATTAAATATGTAAGTGCTTTTGTTGAAAACCCAACGGAAGAATTAGCTTTAATGCGAGGCGCCGTAAAAAAACACGGTTTAATGCCGAAACAAGCCTTCCCAAAAGAAAGTGTTCAGCAAATTGCCGAATTTATGTTTGATTACCAAATTGAAGAACCAGAATGGTTTAAAGCACATTGGGAATCGCACGGAAATAAAAATTGGATACAATCAGGCAAAAAATATACCGAAGCTGAAGCAGAAAGAACATATGCTGATATCGGATTAGAATACGCTTTGGAAACTAAAAAGCTATTGGGTAAAAACCTAATGGGAACGATTCAGAAAAAAGGAACAATTGAAGCCTTAGATTTTTGTAATATCCAAGCAATGCCTTTAACAGATAGCATGTCAGTAAATTATAACGCCTCAATTAAAAGAGTATCTGATAAAAACAGAAATCCAAGTAATAAAGCAAATGCTGAAGAATTGAAATATATTGGCCAATTCAAAACGCAGATGGCATCAAAAGAAACTATTAAACCGGTAATAATTGATAAAGGAAATAAAATTCAGTTCTATTATCCAATAGAAACCAACACAATGTGCTTGCAATGCCATGGAAAAGAAATTAAGCCCGAAGTTGCCAAGCAGATTTTAAAATTATATCCGAAGGATTTAGCCATTGGATATGATGAAGGAGAAGTCAGAGGAATTTGGAGCATCACATTTGATAAAAAGAAATAAAATGACAAAAAAAGCATACATCATCACAGGAATTGGAATAGTAGTAGGTTTAATTGCAGGTTATCTGTATTACCAACAAATAGGTTGTGAAAGCGGCACTTGCGCAATTACATCAAAGCCATTAAATAGCACGTTATATGGCGGGTTGATGGGCGGCTTATTATTTAATTTGTTTGTTACATCATCTAAAAAGAAACAACAAGAATAATGAAAGATTTTTGGAATACAAGATATGCCGAAACGGATTTTGCTTATGGTAAAAACCCGAATCAATTTCTAGTAAGCCACTTAGATAAAATACCGAAAGGGAAAATACTTTTTGTTGCTGAGGGAGAAGGAAGAAATGCCGTTTTTGCAGCACAAAATGGTTTTGAAGTACACGCCTTTGATTACAGCGAAGCTGCAAAAGTAAAAGCTGATGCATTAGCTAAAGAAAAAGAAGTTACAGTTTCTTTTTCCGTTTTCGATGTGTTGGAAAATCCTTATGAAAAAGAAAGTTTCGATGCGATTATTTTTATTTTTGCTCATTTCCCAATTTCAATTCGAAAAGAAGCGCATAATAAATTACTGCATTTACTAAAGCCAAACGGAGTGATTCTGTTTGAAGCTTTTGCTAAAGATCAATTAAAGTTTAATTCGGGAGGTCCAAAAGAAGAAGCAATGTTATTTTCTGAAATTGAAATAAAAGATGAATTTCAGTACGTCACTTTTGAATTTATTGATACCAAAATTGTAAACTTAGACGAGGGTCCTTATCATCAAGGAGATGCTTCTATTATTCGATTTATTGGTAAAAAATATTAAAAAAATACACCCCTTTTCTTTATAAATTCCTAATCAAGTTATTACTTTTAAATAGCTTTTTTAGGATTTTTTATTTTATTAAAAAGAATTAGCTGAAAATTGTCTTTTAATTAATTGTACATTTGTGTCATATAAAACTCAATTTTGGAATAAATTAGTTATTTCAATGTGGAATCAAGTTAAATTCTTGAACTGTCGTGCAACTGTAATTTTCGTTTTAATGCGAAATAAGTCAGATACATAAATTGATTTTTGTTTGAGTATCACGCAAGTACTTAAGCATTCGAGCCGTTACTAACAAAGGCAAGAAGTGTTTCTGTATTTGATAAAACTAATTATTATGACAGAAGCACACGCAAATGCAATTTTCAAATTTCATCAAAAATTAAAAATTATTAACACACCATTGGTTTGTTGGGATATATTTTCGATACAGCAAATGGAATACAATGAATTTAGTTCAGTTCAAAAGACTTGGAAAGAAAAAGAAGATTATTTTAAAGAAAATGATGTTTTAATTGTTACCAATACTCGTTTTGAAATTGTTTATGCGTCTAAAAACATGCATGAAATGAACGGTTATTATCCCAAAGATGTGCTTGGAAAATCTCCTAAAATGTTTCAAGGACCATTAACTTCTGCAAAAGCTTTAGACAATATTAGAATTGCGGTTAAGAATCAATTGCCTTTTAAAGAAATTGTTACTAACTATAAGAAAGACGGTTCGCTATACGAATGCGAAATTAAGGCCGTTCCAAAATTTGACGCTAAAGGAAATTTAGTCAGCTACATTGCTTTCGAACGATTAGCATCTTAAATTATTTATTACGAATACAAATAATAACAACAAATGTTAACTACAGAAGATAAAATTCAAAACTCTATTACACGAGTTTTCAAAGCCGTATTTCCAAACACTACCAATCATTATGATACTTTATTTGGTGGAACAGCAATGCAATATATGGACGAAGTGGCATTCATTACTGCAACACGATTTAGCCGTCAGAAAATGGTCACGGTAAGCAGTGATAAAATCGATTTCAAAAAACCAATTCCTCACGGAACAATTATTGAGTTAATTGGAAAGGTTACGTATTTAGGTACGACTAGTTTAAAAGTTAGAGTCGATATTTTTATTGAACAAATGTATGACGATAGTAGAGAAAAAGCAATTACTGGTGAATTCACTTTTGTGGCGATTGGCGATGATAAAAGAGCAGTAAAGATCGTTTAGAACATTAGTTTTTAACTCGATAGTAGTTAGTTGTAAAAATTAAAGAAGTATTTCGTGACGGGAATACTTTTTTTACGTACATTTGTTAACCAAATGGTTAAACCCGATAGTTAAATGAAAAATACAGAAAAAAAAGAAACGACAGAGCATCAGATTTTAGATGCTGCTAAAACGGTTTTTCAAGCTAAAGGTATGGAAGGTGCAAGAATGCAAGAAATTGCAGACGCCGCCGGAATCAACAAAGCAATGCTTCATTATTATTACCGAAGCAAAGAAATGTTGTTTGAAGCTGTTTTTAAAGCGGCCTTTTTACTTTTGGCTCCTCAATTAAATGCCATTTTGAATGATGATGCTCCAATTGAAGAGAAGATTAGAAGTTTTACCAACAATTATATCGCTTTTATGGTGAAACATCCCTATTTGCCAAACTTCATTTTTCAGGAGTTGAATAGAAAGGAAGATTTTATTCTGAAATTAAAAGAAAATACAGGTTTCCCAAATCTTGAAAAGTTTCAAGTTAAGCTAGAGCAGGAAATTAAAGATGGAATTTTAAATCCTATTGAAGCCGATCAATTATTCGTGAATATTATTGCACTAAATATTTTTCCATTTATTGGTAAACCCTTAATTAAAGCTTTCGCAAAAAAAGATGAAATCGCTTATCAAGAATTTATTGAAAAACGTAAAACGGAAGTAGCTAATTTCATTATCAATTCCATAAAACGCAAATAAAATGAAACAATATATTTCAATACTTTTCCTATTTGTTATGCTTCCCTTTTTTGGTCAGCAAAAATTAACGTTGGAAGAATGTCAAACGGCGGTGACTAAAAATTATCCTTTGGCAAAACAGCTTGATTTGTACACTCAAAAAGGAAATTTTGAAAAGCAAGCGTTTGAAAAAGGAAATCTTCCTAAAATCGATATCAATGCTCAAGCTACTTATCAATCGGATGTGATTGAATTTCCATTTTCAATGCCAAACACTTCTATTAAGCCACTGAATAAAGATCAATATCGTGCGACTTTAGATGTGCAACAATTGATTTACAATGGCGGATTAATCAAAGCGAATTCAGAATTAAAAGACATTCAAATTCAAAACGTAAAACAACAAGTAAATGTTTCATTATACCAATTAAAAACCAAAGTCAACTTTTCATTTATGACGGTTCTATTGCTTCAAGAACAAAATGAATTATTAAGTGCGAAGAAAGAATTGTTGACCAATAAAACGAAAGAAGTGCATTCGGGTGTGAAAAACGGAATGCTTTTGCCTTCGTCAGAATATGTATTGCAAGCGGAATTAGCCAAAGTAAATCAGACACTTGCCGAAAATAATTTGAATAAACATAAAGAAATTCAAAATTTAGAAAAACTAACTTTTACTACAATTTCAAGAGAAATTATTTTCGAAAAACCAACCGAATTTTCAACGAACCAATCGCGTCCAGAGTTGGAATTATTCGAATTGCAAAGTCAACAGTTAGAAGTGTCAAAAGACTTACTTTCCAAATCGAAATTACCAAAACTAAATGCTTTCGGTCAACTAGGTTATGGAAATCCTGGATTAAACATGTTGGACAATTCATTCCAAGATTTTTATATCGTAGGATTAAAGTTAAACTGGAATGTATTCGATTGGAACAAATCTAAAAATGAAAAAGCGTCTTTGGAGGTTGCAAAAGAATTGGTTCAAACTGAAAAAGAAACTTTTGAAACCAATATTGCAATCCAATTAAACGAAGTGCAAACCGAAATCGAAAAACTAACTTTAGCCATTCAATCTGATACTGAAATTATTGAATTACGAGAAAAAGTTCTAAGAGCTTCAGATTCTCAATTGAAAAATGGAGCCATTACTTCTTCTGATTATTTAACTGAATTAACGCAATTATTCGATGCTAAATCGGCTCAGAAAATTCACGAAATTCAATTGCATTTGGCCCAACTAAATTATCAAATCATTAAAGGAAACTAACCAATGAAAAAAATAGTACTTACAAGTTTATTAGTAGCCGTTTTATCCTGTAAAGATAATAGCAGCGAAGCTGATGCTTACGGAAATTTCGAAGCCACTGAAATAACGGTTTCGTCAGAAGCTAATGGGAAAATTGAATTTCTGAATGTTGAAGAAGGAAATAAAATTGCTAAAAATAAAATCGTTGGTGTAATTGATACCACACAATTGCACTTGAATAAATTGCAGTTATTAGCTTCAATTCAAACCATTTCTTCCAAATCGACTAATGTTCTATCGCAAAGAAGAGTTTTGGGCGAGCAGTTGAAAACCGCTATAATGGAGCAAAATAGAATCCTTTCGATGTACAAAGAAAGTGCTTCAACCAAAAGACAAGTTGATGAAATTGATGGTAAAGTCAGTGTTATTCAAGAGCAAATGAAAAGCGTAGAAACCCAAAATGCACCAATTGTTAACGAAGTAAAATCGCTGGAAGTTCAGATTAAGAAAATCGAAGATCAAATTAAAAAGTCAAAAATCGAAAATCCGGTTGAAGGAACGGTGTTAACCAAATTTGCGGAACCAAACGAAATTACTTCGTATGGAAAACCATTGTATAAAATCGCTGATCTATCTGAAATGACTTTACGTGTTTATTTTAGTGAAACGCAATTGCCATCGATAAAAGTGGGACAAGAAGTTACGGTTTCGATTGATGAAAAAGAAGGAACGAAGACCTATAAAGGAAAAATTTCTTGGATTTCGTCTTCGGCAGAATTCACGCCAAAAATTATACAAACCAAAGAAGAACGCGTAAATTTGGTTTATGCGGTGAAAGTGATTGTAAAAAACGATGGTGCCTTAAAAATAGGAATGCCAGCGGAAGTTAAATTATAAAACCAATTTAAATTAAATAGAATGAACAAATTAAAAATCGGCACAATTGTGCTATCGGCTTTGTTTCTTTTTTCGTGCAATACCAAAACGGAGCAAGAACCAACGGAAGAAGTTCCAACAGTTGCGACTGAAGAAGTACACGAACACGTAACAGACGAACCACTTCAATTAAATGATGGTGAAAAATGGAAAGTGGATGATAGTATGATGGCTCACATTGCTCAAATGGAAAAAGACATTACATCATTAGACAAACCTGAAGATTTCGAAAAACTATCCGATAATTTAAACAAAAACTTAGGTTTATTAACAGCAAATTGTACGATGAAAGGGCAAGCACACGATGAATTACACAAATGGTTATTGCCTTATATTGATTTAGTGGAAGCTTTCTCAACGGACAAATCAGTAGCCAATTTCACGGCAATTAAAAACTCATTTTCAACCTTTAATACTTATTTTCAATGAATTTAAAAGACTTACACACCGAACAAAAAGCAGTGCAAACTAGTGCATTATTTGAGCCAAATGAAAAAGTAATTTCATTACAAATCGCTAAAGACGAACAACTAAAAGAGCACATCACAAAAATTCCAGCTTTGTTAGTATGTGTTGCTGGAAAAGCTTCTTTTAGTGATGAAAATGGTCAAAAATTAAGTTTACAATCTGGCGATTATGTGAAGATTGAACCGAATGTAAAACATTGGGTTGATGCTTCTGAAGATAGCAATTTTTTATTAATAAAATAATATATTAATAGTTATAATTACTGATATGTTTTTGGAACGCAATATTCCGCAGCCCGACTTGAGTGGAGCTCTTTTTGTGGAGCAAAGCGGAACAAAAAAGCGGGAACGGAAGGCGGATAAGCTGCCCAAATAAAACAGATCGTTAATTACTATACTTAAGTAACTTTTTAAAACTAAAAACATGAAAAAAACAATCGTATTACTGGCAATCTTCGCTTTGGTAAGCTGTAAATCAGTTCAGCCAACAGCACCGGTAAAAACTATGAACCTAAAAGATTTGCATACAGAATTATCAGATGTGCAGACTGCACTTTTATTCACACCTTCGGAGAACAAAGTTGTGTCTTTACAGATCGCTAAAGGAAAGCAATTAGCCGAACACATCACGCAAGTGCCCGCTTTATTAGTTTGCGTAACGGGAAGTGGAAGTTATGGTGATCAAAACGGAAAAAAATTAAGTTTAAAACCAGGTGATTACGTGAAAATCGAACCAAATATTAAACATTGGGTAGATGCGTTTGAAGATAGTAACTTTTTGTTAATCAAGTAGTTTATTTGTCTTTTTGAGACCTGATACGTTTCAAAAACCTGTCAGGTCTAGCTTAAAACAATATAATAGAAAAGTTCAACGCTTTTTAAGATGACAACTTTCTGTCAATGAAATAATTAAAATTAAAACTTACAAATTGATTTTTCAAATTGATATTGTAATTGAAATTTAAAAACATGAGCATTTCAGTCCAAAACATATCGAAATCATACAAAAAGCTCAAAGCTGTTGATGACGTTTCGTTTGAAGTAAATTCAGGTGAATTATTTGGACTGATTGGACCAGATGGTGCCGGAAAAACAACTATTTTCAGAATTTTGACAACGCTTCTAATTGCTGATGAAGGCAAAGCGACCGTTGCTGATTTAGATGTCGTGAACGATTATAAAGCAATACGAAATTCGGTTGGATATATGCCGGGAAAATTCTCGTTGTATCAAGATTTAACGGTGGAAGAAAATCTTACATTTTTTGCGACTATTTTCGGAACAACTATCGAAGAGAATTATGAATTAATAGAAGATATTTACGTTCAAATCGAACCGTTTAAAAATCGAAGAGCAGGAGCGTTATCGGGAGGGATGAAGCAGAAGTTGGCCTTGTGTTGTGCTTTAATTCACGCACCAAAAGTTTTGTTTTTAGACGAACCCACAACAGGAGTCGATCCCGTTTCTAGAAAGGAATTTTGGCAAATGCTAAAACGATTGCAACAAAAAGGAATCACAATTTTAGTTTCCACACCTTATATGGACGAAGCCTCACTTTGTGATCGAATTGCCTTAATCCAAAATGGAAAAGTATTAAAAATTGATTCGCCACAAAAGATTACGTCCGATTATGAAAAAGTGATTTACGATATTCAATCTAAAAATACACATGGATTAATTCACGATTTAAAAAGTTATCCAAGTCATTACAGCGTTTATGCTTTTGGGGAATTTATCCATTATATTGATAAGAATCCAGCTTTCAATCCGCAAGATATTGTGAAGTATTTAGAAAATAAAAACCACGCAGATATTGTCATTCAAAAAGCTGTGACTACTATCGAAGATGTTTTTATGGATTTGTAATTTAGTAATTATCTGTTAAAAAATCCGTGTTAATCTGTGTAATCCGTGGCAAAAAAAAATATGGAAAAAGAGAAAATCATACAAGTCGATAAACTCACCAAAACTTTTGGCGATTTCACTGCAGTAAAAAGCATTACGTTTGATGTTTATAAAGGCGAAATTTTTGGATTTTTAGGAGCAAACGGAGCCGGGAAAACTACTGCTATGAAAATGCTAATCGGAATATCGAATCCAACATCTGGTAAAGCAATTGTTGCTGGATTAGATGTAGCAACTCAAGCTGATTTAGTAAAGAAAAGCATTGGCTATATGAGTCAAAAATTCTCTTTGTATGACGATTTAACAATTAAAGAAAATATTACTTTTTTTGGTGGAATTTACGGCTTATCGCGTAAGCAAATCAAAGAAAAAACGGCCCAATTAATTACCGAATTAGAAATGCAAAACGTAGCTAATAACTTGGTTAGTTCGTTGCCGTTAGGTTGGAAGCAAAAGTTATCCTTTTCGGCAGCTTTATTGCACGAACCAAAAATTGTATTTCTAGACGAACCAACAGGCGGAGTAGATCCAATTACCCGAAGACAATTTTGGGAAATGATTTACACCCAAGCCTACAAAGGCACCACAATTTTCGTCACCACACATTATATGGACGAAGCCGAATATTGCGACCGCGTTTCCATAATGGTCGAAGGCGTAATCGAAGCTTTAGACACCCCAAAAAACCTAAAAAAACAATTCAATGTGGATTCAATGAACGATGTATTTTTGAAACTCGCGAGAAACGTTGAATAAAAAAGTTGTTAATTATAAGTTGTCAGTTTTAAAACCTATACTGATTGCTAAAATTTAAATTTTAGAGAACTTAGAGACTTTGTGTCTTCGTGGCAAAAAGCAAACATAATACAGTAAAACATCTTTTTTGAGTGATGGCTAAAAATCCAACATTAAAAAGCTTCGAGCCTTTGTGTCTTCGTGGCTAAAAAAATAAAATATGAAAAGATTCATCGGTTTTATAAAAAAAGAATTCTATCACATTTTTCGTGACAGACGTTCTATGTTTATTCTTTTCGGAATGCCGATTGCCCAAATTATGTTGTTTGGTTTTGCGATTACAAACGAGGTCAACAATGTGAAAATTGCTATTTTCGATCAATCAAAAGATATTGAAACACAGCAAATAATAAACAAAATTAGTGCTTCTTCGTATTTTGATATCCAACAAGAAATCAGATCGGAAGCCGAAATCGAATCGGTTTTCAAAAAAGGAAAAGTAAAAGCTGTTTTAGTTTTTGAAAAAGATTTCAGTAAGAAACTCCAAACGCAAAACATCGGAAAAGTGCAAGTCATTTCAGACGCCACTGATCCCAATATGGCGAATACGATTTCAAATTACATCAGTTCTATTTTACAGAATTATTCGCAAGAAAAAAATAAAATAACACCATCGGCTTACCAAATTCAGACACAAACTCAACTCTATTATAATCCCGAACTTAAAAGTGTTTTCAACTTTGTTCCAGGAGTCATGACTGTGATTTTGATGTTGGTTTCCGCAATGATGACATCGATTTCTATTACTCGTGAAAAAGAATTAGGCACCATGGAAATCCTTTTGGTGTCGCCCTTAAAACCATTTCAAGTTATTATTGGAAAAGTATTTCCATACATTTTCATGTCGATAATCAACGCGATAGTCATTTTAGTGTTGGGCTATTTTGTATTTGAAATGCCCATTGAAGGAAGCCTAGTTTTGCTTGCCTTCGAGACCGTTTTGTTTATTATTTGTGCTTTGGCACTCGGAATTTTAATTTCCACCATCTCAGATTCGCAACAAACCGCCATGATGACATCCCTTTTCGGACTCATGTTACCCGTGATTTTATTGTCCGGATTCATTTTTCCCATCTCAAGTATGCCGTTACCGTTACAAGTAATAAGTAATATAATTCCTGCAAAATGGTTCATCATTATCATCAAAGCCATTATGCTAAAAGGAGCCACATTCGCCGTAATTTGGAAAGAAACCCTAATTATAATCGGAATGACGTTTCTATTTACAATTATAAGTATCAAAAAATATAAAATCAGATTAGAATAGTTTTTAGGAGCTCATCCCGCTTTCCGTCGCAATCTTTTTTCAGACCTACCAGGTTTTTGAAACCTGTTAGGTCTAAAAAAAGGATTTCCACTACAATCGGGGCTAGGCAATCAGCAGTCAATAGTAATAAATTTAAAATCCGTGACCATCGGCCAAAATCCGCCTAATCCGCGTTCCAAAAGATATTAAAATAAAAATCTGTGTTTAAAAAGAGAAAAGATCCGTCACAATCCATATAATTCCGCGTCATCCGCGTTCCAAATGAAAACAATATTATTCATCATACAAAAAGAATTCAAGCAAATTTTTAGAAATAAAAGTATGTTACCGATTATCTTTATTTTACCCTTGATGCAATTGGTAATTCTATCCAACGCTGCGAGTTTTGAAGTTAAAAATATCAAATTCTCTTATATTGATAATGAAAAATCAGCTTTATCCCGCCAACTAATCAGCCAATTCGAAGCTTCAGATTACTTTGATATCATTGCCCAATTTTCTTCCAAAAAGGAGGCCGATTTAGCGATGCAAAACGGAAAAGTAGATGTAATTCTCGAAATCCCAAATCAATTCGAGCAACAATTGTTGAAAAACAAAAAAGGAAATCTTTCAGTAAGTATCAATGCTATTGATGGTGCGGCTGCCGGAGTTACAAATGTTTATATCATGCAGATTATTTCGGGATTCAATCAAAATATTCAAACCAATTTAAACATGTATAATGAAGGAATGCCTTTTCCCGTTCAAAGAATTGAAACAATTCCGTCCTTTTGGTATAATAAAACCTTGAATTATAAAACCTTTATGGTTCCCGGAATTTTAGTGCTGTTAGTGACGATGTTGTCTTTGTTTCTTTCGTCAATGAATATTGTTCGTGAAAAAGAAGTCGGCACGTTGGAACAAATAAATGTTACACCCATTAAAAAATACCAGTTCATTATTGGTAAATTATTTCCATTTTGGGTATTAGGATTAGTCGTTTTAACGGTTGGATTACTTATAGCAAAAGTAGTTTTCAACGTGCCGATTTTAGGAAATATATTTTTGATTTACTTTTTTACATCCGTTTATCTAATTCTAATTTTGGGTATTGGTTTATTCATTTCAAATCATACGGATACGCAACAACAAGCCATGTTTATCGCTTGGTTTTTTACCGTGATTTTCATCTTAATGAGTGGCCTTTTTACACCGATTGAAAGCATGCCAAATTGGGCACAAAACTTAACTTATTTCAATCCAATTCGCTACTTTGTAGAAGTAATAAGAATGGTAATGCTCAAAGGTGCAGGATTTCAGGATATCAAAATGCAGCTAGGGATTATTACACTTTATGCTGTTGTCATTAATGGATTAGCGGTTTGGAGTTATAAGAAAACCAATTAGGCGACAGTGGTTTTGTCTGTAATGTTTGTTACAGTGAGTTGTTTTAATCCGTGTATTTTTGTATCTTTAATATATGATTTTTATGAAAAAGATGTTGTTTACAAATTGGCATTTAATGCGCTGGGTTAGATTGATTTTTGCTGTTGGAATTTCTTATCATGCGATTGCAACTAATCAATATTTTTTCTTATTATTTGCATTGTTTTTCTTGCTTCAAGCTGTTTATAATACTGGTTGTGGACCTCAAGGTTGCCAAGTTCCTCAAAAAGAGACTGATAAATAATAATAACATTGAAAAGGCAATGCGCTGTTTAGGAATTTACATTTACCAAATTAATTAAAATTTATGTGTATTATTTCTAAATTTGTATATATTTGTAATAGAATGAGTGGATTAACAAACAGTAAATAACAATTAAAAAAAATAAATAATGAAAAAATTAGTTTCTATCATGGCGGTTGCTGCTTTTATGTTTTCAATGAATGTGAATGCACAAGAGCCGAAAAAAAAGGATAAAAAAGAAAAAGCAAAAACTGAAAAGTCTTGCACAACTGCAGAGAAAAAGGCTTGTGGAACAGAATCAGAAGCTAAAGCAGGTGGATGTTGTTCATCTAAAAAAGCAGCTGAAAAAAAAGCAGAATAATTTCATTGCAGATAAATTAGTAAATGCCTCGAATCTTTCGGGGCATTTTTTTTTGGAATTATTTCGAATGTTTTGTTTTAAACGTAACACTTGTTACTGTGATTTGGCAAGAGTTTACTAATTTTGTTAAAACTATTTTAAAATGGAAGAAATGCTTTTCTACGATAGAATGCAATTTGCATTTACTATCACATTTCACTACTTGTTTCCGCAACTCACAATGGGACTTTCCTTAATGATTGTTTACTTTAAGTGGAAATTCATCAAAACTCAGATCGAAAAATATAACGATGCGGCAAAATTCTGGATGCGAATTTTCGCACTTAACTTTGCAATGGGCGTTGTAACTGGAATTCCAATGGAGTTTCAGTTTGGAACCAATTGGGCAAAATTCTCAGAATTGACCGGAGGAATTATTGGGCAAACCCTCGCTATGGAAGGAATGTTCTCCTTTTTCTTAGAATCTTCATTCTTAGGTTTATTCTTATTTGGTGAAAAGTTGCTCGGACAAAAACTTCATTTCTTAACGGGATTTCTTGTTTTTTTAGGCTCTTGGGCAAGTGGTTATTTGATTATTGCGACCCATTCTTGGATGCAAAATCCGGTTGGCTATGAAATTTTAGCCAATGGAAAATTTGTCTTAAATAATTTTGGTGCGTTGTTTTCCAATCCTTGGCTTTTGCCTTCCTACTTTCACAACCAAGCGGCTTCTTTAGTTACGAGTTCGTTTGTTGTTGCTGGAATTGGAGCTTTTTATATCTTAAATAAAAAGAATGTGGAATTCGGTAAATTATTTGTAAAAACTGGAGTTATTTTCGGATTGATTTCTTCTTTAATTGTTGCGGTGCCAACGGGTGATTTATTAGCTAAAAACGTAGTAAAATATCAACCTGTAACGTTTGCCGCAATGGAAGGAATTTTTCACACCGAAAAAGAAGGTGGTTCTGAAATTGTTTTAATCGGACAACCTGACGTGCAGAATAAAAAATTAGATAATAAAATTGCGGTACCTAATATTTTGAGCTTCTTAACCTACGGGAATTGGCATCAAGAAATAAAAGGATTAAATGAATTTCCAGAAGACACACATCCCACTAATATTTCAGGTTTGTATTATGCTTATCATATTATGGTTGGTTTAGGAACACTTTTTATTGGATTATTAGTACTCGCAGTATTTCAATTGGTTCGAAAAAAATTATATACTACAAAATGGATTTTATGGGCGTTGGTATTCTTCATTCCATTTCCATACATCGCTAATACAACCGGATGGTATACGGCCGAGTTAGGAAGACAGCCTTGGTTAGTTTATAATTTATTACGCACTTCAGAAGGAGCTTCACCAACAGTTTCTTCAGGTAATACATTATTTACATTATTAGGATTTATTGGACTTTATCTTCTTTTAGGAATGCTATTTCTTTTATTAGTTGGTAAAATCATTAGAAAAGGACCAGAACCTCAAACACATTAAGCTATGGAATATTTTTGGTATGTTGTACTAGTATTGATGTTAGCGGCTTATGTCGTTTTAGATGGTTATGATTTTGGAGCAGGAATTATTCACTTGTTCTTTGGTAAAACAGAGAAAGATAAAAAAGCGATTACAAATGCTATTGGACCTTTCTGGGACGCCAATGAGGTTTGGTTAATTGCTACTGGAGGTATTTTGTTTTTTGCATTCCCAACACTTTATGCATCTTCTTTTAGCGGCTTTTATTTGCCTTTAATGATGATTTTATGGTTATTGATTTTCAGGGCCATCGGATTAGAATTAAGAGGGCAAATCCATCATCCCATGTGGGAAGTGGTTTGGGACAAAGCTTTCGGAATTTCTAGTTTATTATTAGCGTTGTTCTTCGGAGTAGCGCTTGGAAATGTGGTAAGAGGCGTGAATTTAGGAATGGTTGAAAACGGCGTTTCGACAGTGGAAGCCCATTATTTCTTCTTGCCTTTATGGAACCCTGAATTTAGCCCGACATCTGAAAATTTAGGCGTTATTGATTGGTTTACACTTTTATTGGGAATCATAAGCGTAGTAGCTTTAACAATTCATGGAGCCAACTGGATTATCTACAAAACGAATTCGGACATTAACGAAAAACTAAAAGAGGTAGTTTTTAAATTAAATATTGTTTTAGTTGCTTTGGTTATTGTTTCTTTATCGGTTTGGCATATAATTGAACCAACTCCATTTGATAATTTTATAAAATATCCGTTTTTACTACTTTTACCGTTATTAATGGTAATCGGAATTGTCGGTTTGTTTAAAGTGAAAACCTTCAAGAAACACGGAATCGGTTTTTTATTCTCGACTTTATTTTTAGTTGGAGGACTTGCTTCGACCGTAGCTTCTATTTTTCCTAAATTATTACCATCGACAAATAACGTGAATCCATCGTTGACTGTTGAGAATGTTGCGGCTCACGAATATGGATTAGCAGTTGGAATGAAATGGTTTTTCATCGCAATTATTCTTGTTGTAATTTATATGATTGTGCAGTATAAGGTCTTTAAAGGTAAAATGGACGATACAGGTTATGGAGATCATTAATAAAAAGACAAAAAAATTAATATTTTAAAAATGAATTATCTTAGATCTTTATTGTTTTGTGGTTTGTTTCTGCTAATTAGTTGTGATCAATCAATGCTTTCAGACAAAGAGCTAAATGATTTGTCTAATATGCAGGTCAATATACATCTGGATGAGGACTTAGACAATGAAGAAGAAAAGGATATTTATGTTTATCTAACGGACGGAAAAAAACAAATAATTAATGATAAGATTATAATTAAAGTAAATGATCTGCCGTTAGAATTAAGCGTTAGGCAGGAACTTTATTACACTAAAAAATCTTGTTATATTTTACCCGATTTTCCCACAAGCGAATCCTATTATTTTGAAATTATTTTACCAGACAGTACAGTCTATCCTTTAGCCTATTTAAAACCTAAACTAAAAAATAAAACTTTTGAATTTCAAGTTCCCAAAATAGCTTCGAGACATAACGATGTTGTTTTACAATGGAAAAATCTTTCTATTCCTAGCGAAATGACTGTCTCAAAGAACGTTGAAAGCAAAACTTCGGCCGAAGAATCTGGAGGAATGGATTCCGATCAAACTATTGTAGAAAATATAAAAACTAAAACAGGAACCTTTTTAATACCACGAAAATTTCTCGAAGATGAAGTGAATAAAACAAACTACGCTGAGATAGCTCTAAATCATCGGGAATCTGGACTTATTAATCCAAAGTTAAAAGTAAATAGCACTATTTTTTACGATTCTAAAATAGAAAGAACTATAGAAATAGTAGAATAATAAAAGACACATTTAAAAACCCACTCTTATAAAATGAGTTTGTATTCGTACATATTAGTTATGTAACAAATGTTGCTGTAGTAGAAATAGTTAAGGCTTACTTTTGAACTATAAAACTAATAGATATGGCAAAAATAGTTGTTTTAGGAGCTGGAATTTCGGGTCACACCGCAGCCGCTCATTTAAGAAGAAAACTATCCAAAGAACATGAGGTGTTAGTGGTTTCTCCAAATAGAAATTACCAATGGGTGCCATCAAATATCTGGGTAGGAATTGGGAGAATGAAATCTAAAGAAATAATTTTTCCATTAGAGCCATTATATAAAAGAAAAGGAATTGGATATAAACAATCCAAAGCAGTTTCTTTTCATCCCGAAGGAGATAGTACAGAAGCAAAACCCTACATTTTAGTGGAAGGTGTTTATGGAGATACTTTAGGGAAACAAGAAAAAGTAACTTACGATTACTTAATTAATGCTACAGGTCCAAAATTGGCTT
The DNA here is from genome assembly GCF_042686085.1 of Flavobacterium ardleyense. Taxonomy (GTDB): domain Bacteria; phylum Bacteroidota; class Bacteroidia; order Flavobacteriales; family Flavobacteriaceae; genus Flavobacterium; species Flavobacterium ardleyense. Next base: position 19,428 of record NZ_JBHUOL010000025.1, on the reverse strand, counting down.
TCGATATGACGGAAGGTTTGGTTCCTGGTACAAATAAAGCGTATTCGGTTTGTACGTATGATCACGCGGAACATGCAGCAACAGCTTTATTAGAGTTGATTGCCGAATTAAAAAATTCCGATAAAAAGCTCAAAATTTTAATAGGAACAGGTCACGCGAAATCTACATGCCAAGGTGCGGCTTTTGAATATATATTAAACGTAGAAAAAGAATTAGTAAATCACGGAGTTCGTGATAAAGCGGAGATAACCTGGATTTCAAATGAATACTATTTAGGTGATTTTGGAATGGATGGAATGTTGATGGAATACAATGGTTTCAATATGAAGTCGAAAGACATGATTGAAATGATATTCGAAGACAGAGGCATCAAATGGATTTTAGGAGCTGCAGTAAATAAGGTTCAAGATGGAATAGCTCATTATGAGAATTTAGAAGGCGAATACAAATCAGAAACATATGATTTTGCAATGTTAATTCCTGCTTTTTCAGGTCACGGTTTTCAAGGATTTGACAAAGAAGGAAATAATGTTACCGAAAAATTATTCAAAGGCTTTATGATTGTGGATGCGGATTATACGCCAAGGCCTTATGAAGAATGGACCGTGCAAGATTGGCCAGAAACCTATCAAAACCCAACATATAAAAATATTTTTGCCCCTGGAATAGCTTTTGCTCCACCACATAGTATTTCAAAACCTAGAACAAGTAAAAACGGAACTGAAATTTTTCCAGCTCCACCAAGAACAGGAATGCCGTCAGGTATGACTGCAAGAATTGTGGCAGATAATATCATTGATTCCATCAAATTAGGTAAAGAATCCCTAAATCATAAAGGTTCAATGGGAAATATGGGAGCGGCTTGTATTGCTTCTGCCGGTTACGGAATTACAAAAGGAAGTGGTGTGAGTATTACAACCTTTCCAATTGTTCCAGATTATGTAAAATATGCCGATACAGGAGGAAGAGATATTAAAAAGACTTTCGGTGATATTGGTTTAGCAGGACACTGGGTGAAATTAGCTTTGCATTATGCTTTTATTTATAAAGCTAAAATGAAGCCATTTTGGTGGCTGATTCCAGAATAGAATAGTTTTTAATTTTTCATTATTCAATTTACAACAATACAAAATACCATATATCATGGCACAAAGAATATCAAATGCACAGCGTTCCAAAATGCAAAATCCATTCTTGCAGTTTTTTAAATTCTTCTATCTGAACATTAGAATTTTAAAAATTGTAGCTGGAGGGCATGGTGGCACAAGAAAGTAATAATCATTTTGAAGATGATGATTGTTTTTAGTTTTTATTGGTTAGTAAAAGAGCATCTGAAAAGATGCTCTTTTCTTTTGTAACAGTTGTTGCAAAGGTGTGTAACTCTTGTTACCGTATAGACTTTTTTGGCAACGTACTTTTGTTACTGTAATAATCAATATAACAACGATGAAGAAAATTAATCTATTAGTAGCAATTGGAATTGCGTTTGGTGTTGCGAACGGAAACGCGCAAGACACTTTGTCTATTTCCAAAAATGATTTGTTGCAGAAAGTCACAGAAAACAACCTACAAATTAAAGTGGCCGAAAAATCATTTCAATCCGCAAAAGCAGATTATCGCCAATCGAATGCAACCTTTTTGCCCAACATTAAATTATCTTATACTGGAATTTCAACGACAAATCCTTTAATGGCTTTTGGTTCAAAATTAAACCAGGAAATCTTAACAGCGGCAGATTTCGATCCAGCTTTATTGAATGACCCAGCGGTTACTCAAAACTTCGCGACGAAAATTGAAATACAACAACCAATATTCAATTTAGATGGTTTGTTTGGAAGACAAGCTGCTAAAGCTAAAATGGATGCTTTCCAACTGCAAACCGATCGTACTAAAGAATATTTAGAATTAGAAGTTTCAAAATCTTATATGCAATTGCAATTGGCTTACAAAGCTGCAAAAGTATTAGAAAAAGCAAATGAAACGGCTCAAGGAAATTTAAAATTGGTAGAGAACTATTTCAAAAGTGGCATGTTGCAGAAAACCGATTTATTAAATGTCCAAGTGCGTGTGAATGAAATTGCCAACCAATGGCAATATGCCAAATCAAATGTGCAAAATGCATCTGATTACTTAGCGTTTCTTTTGAATGAAGATATGACGGGTAAAACCTATAAACCAGCTGAGGCTTTAGAAAACACAATCGCAATTGAAAGCATAAATACAACACTTTCTGATTCGAGAAAAGATATTCAAGCGATGGAAAAATCTTCTGAAGCTTATCAAAAAATGGCTCAATCTTCAAAATTCGGATTTTTACCAAGATTAAATGCTTTCGGAAGTTATGAATTGTATGATTCTAAATTTTTAGGAACAGCAGCCAAAGGTTATTTAGTAGGAGCACAATTGTCTTGGGATATTTTCGACGGCTACAAAACCATCGGAAAAACTCAAAAAGCAAAAGCAGACTTCGAAAAAGCATCTGTGGAAACGGAACAATATAAAAAACAAAGTCAGTTAGAATTAAACAAAACGAATCGTCAATTGTTAGATGCTGAAAACAAAGTGAATTTATCAAAATTAGCTTTCGAGCAATCAGAAGAGGCTTATAGAATTCGTCAAAATAGATTTACACAAGGTTTAGAAAAAACTACTGATTTGTTAATGGCTGAAACGCAAGTGGCTCAAAAAGAGTTAGAACATTTACAAGCGGTTTTTGAATATAATTTCACGAAACAATACTTACAATTTTTAACCAAATAAAGCTCGATATTAATTCGAAAATCAACTTCAACTTTTAAAAAGACTATCATGAAAAAAATAATATCAATCATTACGCTTTCAACTTTGCTATTTGTTTCTTGTGGAGAAGACAAAAAAGAAATCTCTAACAATGAACCAGCTGTTCCTGTGAAGTTATCAGGTGATATGGTTGGCGAAAACAGTGCATACGTAACTGCAAGTGGAAAAATAGAATCTGAAAATAGTGCGAATTTAAGTACTAGAATGATGGGTTATGTTACTAAAGTAAATGTAAAAGTAGGACAAAATGTGACGGCCGGACAACTTTTGGTAAGCATCAACAACACAGATTTACAAGCAAAAAAAGCACAGGTAGATGCTTCAATCACACAAGCAACTGCAGGTTTTAATAATGCAAAAAAGGATTACGATCGATTCGTGAATCTATTTGCACAACAAAGTGCTTCACAAAAAGAATTAGACGATATGACGGCTCGTTACGAAATGGCTAAAGCCGGATTAGAAGCTGCGAAACAAATGCGTAATGAAGTAATGGCTCAGTTTTCTTATTCAAACATTACAGCTCCGTTTTCTGGAACAGTTACCAATACGTTTATAAAAGAAGGTGATATGGCAAATCCAGGAATGCCTTTAGTGAGTATTGAAGGCGTTTCAAAAATGCAAGTAACGGCTATGGTTTCTGAAAGTGCTATTTCGAATGTTACTAACGGAATGCCAGTTAAAATTAATGTGAAGTCAATTAATAAAGAAGTAACTGGTAAAGTGTCAGAAGTGAGTTTATCAGCTAAAAATACAGGTGGCCAATATTTAGTAAAAATCACTTTAGATAAAATAGAAAAGGGAATTTTATCAGGAATGTTTGTAAACGTTCAATTTCCAGTAGAGAAAAAAGCAACTGCAACAAATGCAAAATCAGATGTAGTTGTTATTCCGGTAAGCGCTTTAGTAAAACAAGGGCAGTTAACTGGAATTTATACGGTAGGAAATGGCAATGTGGCGATTTTAAGATGGTTGAGAATCGGAAAATCATTTGGCGATCAAGTAGAAGTTTTATCAGGTTTATCGGCAGACGAACAATATATAGTTTCGGCTGATGGAAAATTATATAACGGCGCTAAAATTAGTGTTCAGTAATTAGTAAACAGTGTTCAGTCGCAGTTTTCAGTTGAAACCTGAAACTTGAAACTAAAAAAACTTTAAACAAAAATAAGATGCAAGAAGGTATATCAGGTAAAATAGCCAGTTTTTTCATGAACTCAAAACTAACCATTCTATTAATGGTAGCGTTGATGATTATTGGTACCTACAGTTCGTTTTTAATCCCAAGGGAAGAAGAGCCACAAATTAATGTTCCAATGGCCGATGTAATGATTGGTTATCCAGGAGCAAGTCCGTCAGAAGTAGAAAGTAGAGTGATAAAACCGCTTGAAAAAGTTTTATCAAACATAAAAGGTGTTGAGCATTTACATAGTATGGCAATGAATGGTCAGGCTATGATTATCGTGCAGTTTTATGTAGGTGAAAATAGCGAAGAATCGTATGTGAAATTATACGATGAATTGATGAAACACCAAGATATGTTTCCGGAAGGCGTTTATCCGCCAATGGTAAAAACACGTTCTATTGACGATGTTCCGATGTTGGGATTAACGCTTTGGAGTGAAAAGTACGATGATTTTCAATTGCGTCAAATTGCGGAAGAAATTACTACTGAGGTAGAAAAAGTAAAAGACGTTGCCATTACTAAAGAAATTGGAGGGAGAACACGTGAGCTAAAAGTAGTTTTAGATAAAGATAAAATGGCTGAAAGTGGCATAGATGCATTGAGCATTATGCAAATGATTAAAGCCAATAACGGAAGTTCGCAATCAGGAGCTTTCGTGCAAAACGATACCGAATATTTAGTTACAACTGGAAAATTCTTGTCTTCTTCAGAAGATGTTGAAAACTTAGTAATTGGCGTAAATAACAACATGCCGATTTACTTAAAACAAGTCGCAACAATTCAAGACGGACCTCAAACGGCTAAGAATTATGTGTCATTTGGATATGGAAAAGGGAATGAAAAATTCTCCAATTATAAGTCGGAATATCCAGCGGTTACCATTTCGATTGCGAAAGTAAAAGGTACTGACGCGATGAAGATTTCAGAGAAAATTCTGGAAAAGGTTGAAAGCTTGAAGAAAAATTTAATTCCGGCTGATGTTCATGTTGAGGTTTCTCGAAATTATGGAGAAACAGCTTCGGATAAAGTAGGAGAGTTGTTGTTTCACTTGTTAGTTGCGATCATTGCGGTAACTATTTTAGTGATGTTGGCAATGGGTTGGAGAGGTGGATTAGTAGTTTTCTTCTCGGTTCCGTTAACTTTTGCGTTGACTTTATTTAGTTATTATTTATTGGGTTATACCTTAAACCGAATTACTCTTTTTGCATTAGTTTTTGTGGTGGGAATTGTCGTCGATGACAGTATTATTATTGCCGAGAATATGCACCGCCATTTCAAAATGAAGCGATTGCCGTTTAAAGATGCTGCTATTTATGCGATTAACGAAGTAGGAAATCCAACGATTTTAGCAACATTCACAGTTATTGCTGCTATTTTACCAATGGCTTTCGTATCGGGAATGATGGGACCATATATGAGTCCGATGCCAATTGGAGCATCTATCGCAATGATTTTATCTTTATTCGTAGCATTAACGGTAACACCTTATTTAGGATACCATTTGTTAAAAGAAAAAGACGATCAAGAAGGTAAAGAAGAGGAAGGTTTAGAAACATCAAAAATTTACAGAATCTATAAAAAGATTGAAGAACCGCTTTTAAATAGTTCTAAAAAACGTAATGTGATGTTTATCATTACAGGAATTTTGTTAATAGGTTCGATGTTAATGTTTTTCACAAGATCGGTTGCTGTAAAAATGTTACCGTTTGATAACAAAAACGAATTTCAAGTGGTTATTGATATGCCGGAAGGAACAACTTTAGAAAGAACTGCTGCAGTGACTAAAGAAATTGCACAATATCTTTCAACAGTTCCAGAAGTAGTAGATTATCAGAATTATGTGGGAGCTTCGGCACCAATTACGTTCAACGGATTAGTTCGTCATTATGATTTACGTGGTGGAAGTAATATGGCCGATATTCAGGTGAATTTATTACACAAAGACGATAGAAAATTACAGAGTCACGACATTGCGAAAGTGGTGCGTCCAGAAGTGCAAAAAATCGCTAAAAAATATGGAGCAAATGTAAAAATTGTTGAAGTGCCGCCAGGGCCACCAGTTTTATCAACATTAGTTGCTGAGGTTTACGGACCTAATTATGAAGAGCAAATTAAAGTGGCACATCAAGTGAAAACTATTTTAGAAAACACTGTGGATGTTGTTGATGCCGATTGGATGGTTGAAGCACCGCAAATTGAATATAAATTAGAAGTAGATAGAGAGAAAGCAATGCTAAATGGAATTGCACCGCAACAAGTAGTAGGAAATATTACCTATTTACTTCGCGAAATGCCAGTTTCTAATTTATATGATGAGCGTTCTAGTAATCCAGTAGGAATTACACTTTCATTGGATGACAAAGACAAAACTTCTATTGAAGATATTCAGAATTTGAAAATTAAAGGAAGTAATGGAAATGTGGTTGCAGTTAGTGATTTAGTGAAAGTTACTAAAGATACTTTGCAAAATACCATTTACCGTAAAGACCAGAAACGTGTAGTTTATGTACTAGCAGATATGGCGGGAGAATTAGAAAGTCCGGTGTATGCGATTTTAGGAATGAATGAAAAATTAGCTAAGATAGAATTACCAAAGGGTTATAAAATCAACGAATTGTACTTAGATCAACCTTCAGATGAAAGTGATTTCACCGTGAAGTGGGATGGAGAATGGCAAATTACATTGGAAGTATTCCGTGATTTAGGAGCAGCGTTTTTAGTAGTAATCATTGTAATCTATATGTTGATTGTAGGATGGTTCCAAAACTTCAAAACACCGTTAGTAATGATGATTGCAATTCCACTTTCATTAATTGGAATTGTATTAGGGCACTGGTTGTTAGACGCTTTCTTTACTGCAACTTCTTTCATTGGAATGATTGCGTTAGCGGGAGTCATGGTGCGGAATTCCGTGTTGTTGATTGACTTTATTGAAATTCGATTAAACGAAGGAGCGCCAATCAAACAAGCGATTATTGAAGCAGGAGCGGTAAGAACAACACCGATTTTACTAACAACTGGAGCAGTAGTTATTGGAGCGTCAATTATTTTATTTGACCCAATTTTCCAAGGATTAGCGATTTCATTAGTAGCAGGAGCAATTGTTTCTACTTTGTTAACCTTGATTGTTGTGCCATTGATTTACTATATCGTGGAACGTAAAAACTGGGCGAAAAATGAAGTAAATGCAGAAACAAATAGTGATCATACAATTGAATAAATAAGATTAAATGCCTTTGTCAAACTTCACAATTTGACAAAGGCTCTATAAAACAAATCGTCAACTTTAAAAACAAACAAAATGATAAATAAATTAATCAAAAGAATAGCCGGATTTTTCATTATTCTAAGTGTATTATTAGGAATGTATGTGAATCCAAACTTTTACTGGTTTACATTATTCGTAGGAGCTAACTTACTACAATCATCTTTCACTAATTGGTGTTTGATGGAAGATATTTTGAGAAAAGTATTTAAGATTAAGGACTAGTTTTAGAATAATAGTAGATTGTAAAAAATTCCATTTAAATTAATTAATGGCATTTTTTATATTTGTAAAGCTTGCTTTTTTTAGCGTTAAATTTTACTTTTTTATTATACTAACAGCGGTTCCGGTTGCAGTGACTGTTATATAATTAGTTGTAGTAAGTTCAATATCTACACTAATACCTACAATTGCATTTGCATTTAGTTTAGATGCATTAGCTTCAAGCTGTTGGAAAGCTTGATCTTTAATTTCGGAAATACCTTCGCTCATTCCGGCATAATATTTTTGCATACTAAATGTCCATTCCATTTTTTGAATGTTCACTGCAGTTCCTGAAACAATACCTTTGTATTCGGCAATTTTAAATCCCTCTACGGAATTGGTTGTAGTTAAAATCATAGTTTAAAAGTTAAAAGTTTGGTTCGAAGTATTAGACTAAAATTGTGCTTTTTTGTTACATTTTGGAGTTTTTTCTAGAGAATTTACAATTAGAAGATTAATAAGTAATTAAAAGTGTGAGATATTCCGAATTATTTTCGTTTTAAAAGCAAAATTCGTCTTTGCAACTTTGCAACTTTGTGTTATCTTTGCAATTCATTACACAAAACCAAAATTATGTTTGATAATTTAAGTGATAAGTTAGATAAAGCGTTTCATATCTTAAAAGGACACGGTAAAATTACTGATGTCAACGTTGCAGATACGCTAAAGGAAGTTCGTAGAGCTTTATTAGATGCCGACGTGAATTTTAAAATAGCGAAAGATTTCACTACAAGAGTGAAGGAAAAAGCTCTTGGTGAAAACGTATTAACTACGTTACAACCTGGCCAATTAATGATTAAAATCGTTAAAGACGAATTAACAGAATTAATGGGTGGCGATGTAGCGGGTGTTAATTTATCTGGAACTCCTTCTGTTATTTTAATGTCGGGTTTACAAGGTTCTGGTAAAACTACCTTTTCGGGTAAATTAGCCAACTATCTAAAAACTAAAAAAGGTAAAAAACCATTATTGGTAGCGTGTGATATTTATCGTCCGGCGGCAATTAATCAGTTGATTGTAGTTGGAGGACAAATTGGTGTTGAGGTTTATTCTGAACCAGAAAATAAAAACCCAGTTGAAATTGCTCAAAATGCGATCAAGCATGCTAAAGCAAATGGTTTCAACGTTGTGATTGTCGATACAGCGGGTCGTTTAGCTGTTGACGAACAAATGATGAAAGAAATTGCTGACGTTCACAAAGCAATCCAACCGCAAGAGACTTTGTTTGTTGTAGATGCAATGACTGGACAAGATGCTGTAAACACGGCAAAAGCATTCAACGATAGATTAAACTTTGACGGTGTTATCTTAACTAAATTAGATGGAGATACGCGTGGAGGTGCTGCTATTTCAATTAAATCAGTTGTAAATAAACCGATTAAATTCATTGGTACAGGAGAAAAAATGGAAGCAATTGATGTTTTCTATCCTTCTCGTATGGCCGATCGTATTTTAGGAATGGGAGACGTTGTTTCTTTAGTGGAAAGAGCCCAAGAACAATACGACGAAGAAGAAGCGAGAAAATTACAGAAGAAAATTGCTAAAAACGAATTCGGTTTTGACGATTTCTTATCTCAAATTCAGCAGATTAAAAAAATGGGTAACATGAAAGACTTAGTCGGCATGATACCTGGTGCTGGAAAAGCGTTAAAAGATGTTGAAATTGAAGACGATGCATTCAAGCATATCGAAGCGATTATACAATCGATGACTAAAGAGGAAAGAAGTAAACCTTCTGTTATCGACATGAAAAGAAAAACTAGAATTGCAAAAGGATCTGGCGTAAAAATTGAGCAAGTGAATCAATTGATGAAACAGTTTGAGCAAATGAGCAAGATGATGAAAATGATGCAAGGCGGTGGCGGCAAGAAAATGATGCAGATGATGCAAGGCATGAAATAATTTACCGTAAAGACGCGATTTATCGCGTCTTTTTTATTGAAATAAATTAATAGAATAAGCAACAAACAACACAACAAATGCAATTATTAGACGGAAAAAAAGTATCGGAAGATATTAAAAATGAGATTGCTGCAGAAGTAGCGCAAATGAAGGCCAGAGGAGAAAAAGTTCCTCATTTAGCGGCAGTTATTGTAGGAAACGATGGTGCTAGTTTAACTTATGTAGGAAGTAAAGTAAAATCTTGCGAACGTGTAGGTTTTGAATCTACAATGGTCAGATTGCCAAGCACAACTTCTGAAACAGAGTTATTGAAAAAAATCAAAGAATTGAATGAAAATGACGATATCGATGGTTTTATTGTGCAATTGCCTTTACCAAAACAAATTGATACCCAAAAAATCATTGCTGCTATAGACCCAAGTAAAGATGTTGATGGGTTCCATCCAGAAAACTTTGGGAAAATGGCTTTGGATATGTCTACTTTTATTCCGGCAACTCCTTATGGAATTTTAGAATTGTTAGAACGTTATAATGTGCCAACAGATGGAAAACATACGGTTGTAATTGGAAGAAGTCATATTGTAGGTCGACCGATGGGAATTTTAATGGGAAGAAAAGGTTTTCCTGGAAATTCAACTGTAACGGTAACGCACAGTCATTCTAAAAATATCAACCAAATTACTTCTCAAGCAGATATTATTATTTCGGCTTTAGGTGTTCCAAATTTCTTAAAAGCGGAAATGGTAAAAGACGATGTTGTAATTATTGACGTTGGTATTACAAGAGTTGAAGATAACACTACAGAAAAAGGATACAGAATTGTTGGTGATGTAGATTTTGAAAATGTTTCTAAAAAAGCATCATACATAACTCCGGTTCCTGGTGGAGTAGGACCAATGACAATTGCGATGTTATTAAAAAACACATTGTTAGCAAGAGAACAGAAAAGAAATAAATAGTTTTTATATTGAAATTTAATTATAAGTATTAGTTATCGAATTTTAATTATTTATAAACTTTAACTATTGCTAATGACTTATATATTTTAACTTTAAGGGGTTTTTAATAAAAACACTTATAAATTCACATTATCTCTTTTTAAATCTATAAGAAGTCGTTAAAATAGATATTCATATAAAAAGACCTCAAATTGAGGTCTTTTTCTGTTTTTATATGATTTTACAAAGTAAATAGCACTTTTTATCTCTTTTGATAATCAGAAGTGAAAAATAGCTCTACTGAAGGATATTTTTGCTGTGTCATTTGAATCGAAAAGTCACTATCCGCTAAAAATACCAATTGACCGTATTTGTCATGCCCTAAGAATTTCTGTTTTACACGTTTAAATTCGGCAAATTCAGTGTTTTTAGGATCTTTTGGTTTTACCCAACAAGCTTTAAAAGCAGGGAAGTTTTCGTAGGTACATTTTGCACCATATTCATGCTCTAAACGGTATTGAATTACCTCATATTGAAGTGCTCCAACCGTTCCAATTATTTTTCTACCATTCATTTCTAAGGTGAATAGTTGCGCAACTCCTTCATCCATTAACTGGTCGATTCCTTTCTCTAATTGCTTAGCTTTCAATGGATCTGCGTTGTTGATGTATCTAAAATGCTCCGGTGAAAAACTCGGAATTCCTTTGAAATTCATTAATTCTCCTTCCGTTAATGTATCTCCAATTTTGAAATTTCCCGTATCGTGTAAACCTACAATATCACCTGGATAGGAAATGTCTACAATTTCTTTTTTCTCTGCAAAAAATGCATTTGGGCTCGAGAATTTTAAGTTTTTACCAAGTCTAACATGTAAATATGGTTTATTTCTCTCAAAAGTTCCGGAAACTACTTTTACGAAAGCAATTCTATCTCTGTGTTTTGGATCCATATTTGCATGGATTTTAAATACAAAGCCACTTAATTTTTCTTCGTCAGGTTGTACTAATCTAGTGTCTGATTCCTTCGCTCTAGGTGTTGGCGCTATGTCAACAAAACAGTCTAAAAGTTCTCTTACTCCAAAATTATTCAAGGCCGAACCAAAGAATACTGGTTGTAAATCTCCTGCTAAATATTCTTCTTTATTGAATTGTGGATATACTTCATGTATTAATTCTAATTCTTCTCGTAAAGTATTTGCTGGTTTTGAACCAATTATTTCTTCTAATTGTGGGCTATCCAGATCAGAAATAGCGATAGTTTCTTCAATATTTTTTCTACTATCACCTTCAAAAAGATTAATATTCTTCTCCCAAATATTGTAAATTCCTTTAAAATCGTATCCCATTCCTATTGGAAAGCTTAAAGGCGTAACTCTTAGTTTTAGCTTTTGTTCCACTTCATCCATCAAATCGAAGGCATCTTTTCCTTCACGATCCAACTTGTTGATGAAAACAATCATAGGAATTTTACGCATTCTACAAACTTCAACTAATTTTTCAGTTTGTTCTTCAACTCCTTTTGCAACGTCAACTACAACAATTACACTGTCAACTGCTGTTAATGTTCTGAAAGTATCTTCGGCAAAATCCTTATGTCCAGGAGTATCTAAAATGTTGATTTTCTTGTCTTTATAGATGAATGCCAAAACAGAAGTAGCCACTGAAATTCCACGTTGGCGCTCAATTTCCATAAAATCGGAAGTTGCTCCTTTTTTAATTTTATTGCTCTTAACAGCACCCGCTTCTTGAATCGCACCACCGAAAAGCAGTAGTTTTTCCGTAAGTGTTGTCTTTCCTGCATCTGGATGGGCTATAATTCCAAAAGTTCTTCTTTTGGCTATTTCTTCATTAAAACTCATGTGTACTAATTTTATGCAAAAATAGTATTTATATATAACATTCTATTCTAACATTAATTTATTATTTTAGCGGTATAAAATATATCTCAAATGAATTATAAAATCTTACTAGTTGATGATCATTTAGTTGTCAAAGCTGGAGTTTCTATTATTTTAAATAATGAAATAGAAAATTTATCGATTGCTTATTCAAGTGATTATTTTGAGACGATTCATCTGATTAAAATAAACCAGTACGATTTAATTGTTTTGGATATTAATATTCCAGGTGGAAAAAGTACGGCGATGATAGCAGAAATTAAATCTTATTTACCTAATGTTAAAATTCTTATGTTTTCTGCTTATGAAGAAGAATCTTATGCACTTCGATATATTCATGCGGGCGCAGATGGGTATTTAAATAAATTGAGCGGTGAGGATAAAATTGTAGAGGCCGTAAAATCAATTATGACTAGTGGTAAATATTTAACATCAACAATTATTAATAAATTAAATGATAATCACCGCAATAATGAGCCTGTAAATCCATTTGATAAATTATCGAACAGAGAATTAGAAATTGCTAAATTACTAGTTAAAGGAGAAGGTAATCTTGAAATATCTAATTGTTTAGGGATTCAAATGTCAACTGTTAGCACGTATAAAAATAGAGTTTTCGAAAAATTAAAAATCAATAATCTTGTAGAATTGATTGAAAAGTACAAGTTGTTTTACGATTGAGCGTTGTCAATTACTATAATAATCTTCGTACCGTGATCTTTTTTTGAATAAATTTTCATCTCACCTTTCAATAGTCGTAAGAGTTCTAAAACCATATGCAGTCCTAAACCATAATTCTGAAGCGCTAATTTATCTGTTTCGTAGTTTTTCTGAAGATTAATATAGTATGCTTTCATCTCTTCAGAAATTCCTACGCCGGTATCTTCCATGCTAATAAAAATTTTATTTTTCACTATATTCGTTTCTATTTTTATTTGACCATTTCGAGTGTTTTTAATGGCATTATCTAATAGATTATGAATCATTATTGCAAAAATACTTCTGTTGACCATTATTTGAAAATCGCAATTATTAAAGTAGGTAATTATATTATTTTTTCCAACGGACATGTTCTTAAATAAGTCGATTTTATCAGTGATTATGTCATTAATATTCTCCTTTTTCCCTTCGTGAAGTTTATTGTGTTCCATAAAAACTTTTGAGTAATCTACTAAATTCTCTACAAATTTATAGAGCTGACTTGCAGATTCATGCATTACTTGCGCGTTATCTTTTATGCTGTTGTTTTCTGAAAGTAGTGATTTTTCATATAAGTGTTTTGCTGTAATAGATAGAAATCTTAAAGGACTTCGAATGTCATGACTAATAGTTCCAATAAGTTTTTTCTGCTGTACTATTTCTTGATTTAAGTTGTTTCTCGTGATTTTTAGCTTAGAAACTGTTTTAAATAGATCTGCGGTGCGTTCTTCAACTACTTTTTCAAGTTCTATGTTTTTTTTACGAATAATGCTGTATCGCAGTTTTACGGCAATATAAAATGCAGTAATTAATAGTAATCCAATAAAGAATTTAAACCAAAGTTCCTCATAAAAATAGTAGGGTATAGAAATCGTTATCTCCTTAACTTCGTATTCAGAAGTAAAAGGTTTTATTTTTCTTACGTATAATGTGTGAGTTCCAGGTTCGAGGTTTGTATAACTAATTTCATTTTCATTAATAAGATTTATCCATTTTCCTCCTTCTACTTGATTCAATTTTGCTTCAAAGTAAACGTTGTCTAGATTTCCTAAAAAAGCGTAATCAATTTTGAACTTAATGCGATAAACATCTCTTGAGAGATGTAATGTGTCTTTAAAATACTGTGTCGAAGCATCTGTCTCTACTTCATTAATATAGAAATTATTCGATGGTATTATTTTGTGAAGATTCTCAGGATTAAATGCAACCATTCCGTTTAAACTTGGGAAAATAAATTCTTCACCTAGTTCTATAGCACAAGGCTGACAGCCACCGTTAAATTCATTACTAAGAAGACCGTTTTTAATATTGTAATGATGGTAATATACAGGAGTTTTATTTTTATAATAGTTTAATAAGCTTTTTTGATTAACTTCAATTAAACCTTTGTTGGTGCTTATCCAGAAATGACCTTTACTATCCTCTTTAATACAATGTGCCGACAGTAAATACATTTGATTATCATAAGGCATCTTGTATAATATATTGTCTTTAAGTAAGCTAAATCCATTATTGTAGGTGCAAATCCAAACCGAGTTGTCCTTAGCGATAAAGACACTTCTAATCTCGTTAATTCCAGCGGATATCGACTTTAAACTCTTATTTTTAGGATTGTAAGTTAATAGCTCCCTTTCCGAAACTAGTAGTATTTCATTTTCTCTATTTTCTGTGATAAAATTAATAGGCTGATTGAATGCTTTGAGAGGAGTGGGTTGTGAATTATCTTGATTGGCATCAATGGTGTAAACTTTTGCATTATGTCTAGCTTTTTGATCCATACCAATCCAAATAAAATTTTTAGAATCACAAAATACAGTAGCTATTTTATAATCAAAAGCGAAGGTCTGACTTGTAGTGTAATTCGATGATTTTAAGTATTTTACTATTTTATTTTCATTCGGAATCCAAATGTTTTTTTCTTGATCGACTGCTAAAGAGTAGTTAAAATTATCCGTGTTGGACTTAAACCGTCTCTGTACTCCAGTATTATTAAATATTTCACCTTTAGAAGTGATAAATTCAGTGTCAGAAATTGGAAAGCTACCATAATAGTAATTGTCCGAATTATTAGAGTTTAGTAAAGTTTTAAATCCGTTTAGTGATACTATTTTCAAGCCTTTATCAATACTTCCGATAAATAGTTTGTTACTGGCTTTGTCATAATAGAGACTTTTAATATTTATATTTATGTTGGGTTTAGAAAAAACAGAATATAAATAAGCCTTATTAGCTGTTTTTTTAAATAATAAAATTTCATCTTTTGTGTAGATAAAAAGTTGCTGGACAACTGAGTTGTATATGATTTTAGAATTATTTGGAATATCTAGTTTATAAGTACTTGAAAATTCATTTTTAAATAAAGTATAGCTTCCTTTTTTATAATCTAGCAGTATTAATTCATTTTCGTGTAAAAAGTATATCGTGTTTTTTTTATATTGCTGCGTTATCTCTTTAATTACTTTTTTCTTTTTGTTGAAAAGAGTTATTTTACTAGTCCCTATTGAATAATAATCACCGTTTTCGCACTTAATTTTAGTGTTTGAAAAGTCTATATCTTCGGTGTTAAGACTGTTGTTGTAATACAGTAAGTCTTCATAGGCGTCGTCATTAGTAAAAGTGTTATAACTTTTTGACTTTTCGGTTTTTATAATATTTCTTCTGTTAATTAAAATTTTATCTACATAATACGCCGTGTGCGTTATTAAAGAATCATTTTTAATATTTCCACTGATATACGCTAATCTATTGGATTGTAAGTTCGAATTACCGCTATTAAAAACCTTAAAACTTCGACCGTCATAGCGTAACAACCCATTTTCTGTTGTCATCCAAATAAAGCCATATTTATCTGGTACAATGCTTTTTATTGAGTTTTGAGGAAGGTCTTCTGTCTCGGCAGAGAACCATTTTTCATGATAAATTTCTTGCGCATGTGTTGTGCAAAAAAGTAATACTGCAACTATGGTTAATAAATGTCTCAAATTTCTCTTTTTTTAGCCCACTTCACCGACTAAGTGTCAATAAGTCCGATGATTAGCTTGTAGTTTTAATTCTACAAGCATAGTTTGTTATTCCTACAAATATCTTAATAAATCTTGATAGTTTTGCTCTTGATTTATATAATGTGGATAAAAAGTAATTTGTCGTTTTTTTTCAGCAAAAACTCACACAATTTATTCTTTGCATATGTTAAATCAAGGTAATAATAAATTAAACAATAAAATATGAAAAAAAAGTACTTTTTATTAAATCATAATTTAAGTAATATACTAACAAGGTTTCTTTTGTTGCTATGTACTCTGAGTTTTGTTCATGCAACTGCTCAAGTGTCCGTTAACGATACGTACTATAAAGTGATATCTCATGGGGATAAAATTGATTTTGGTGCAATAGAAAAAGGTGTAAAGTGGGTTGTTTCCTCAGCTGAAGCGCAAGTTAGTTCAATTTATCTAAGTGAGAATGAAATCAATAATTTTGTTTTTGCAAAGCCAGGAATTTATCAAATTTCTTTTCAAGAAACATACAAGCATTCAAATAACGAATGCAGTCATCCGCAATTTAAAGAAAGAATGGCTATTAAGGTAAGTCCAATTAAAATGACTTTCGATTTTTCAAAAATATCTTTTTCTGAAAAAATAAGAATAGGTAGTAACTGTGATCAAATTATTGTAACAGTACCAGTTAATATAGTGATTAAAGATTTGCAATCAACAAAATTTAATGTTGCAAATTTAATTGTCGCAGGAGTTGGCGCTGAAATAATTGGTAAGCCTGTAATTGCTGAAGTAGTTCTTAAAAATGGTACGCAACTTTTAAAGTATCAATTATCAGGGGTTGCGAGTAATGAAGCTTATTTAATGTTTGATTTTGTTGATTACAACGGTAACATTCAAACTTATTATCAACCTGAAATAGTAAATTAATAAATCATGACAATGAATTATACTTACATAACGAATAAGTTAAATTGGAAGTTAGTACAACTTTGTACTGTTCTTTTGATTTCGCTCTTTTCTACAAAAATAAATGGACAATGTGCTATTCCGGCCGTTGGTTGTCCAACTACAAACTTAGCGAACTACGGTGCTAATTCTAATACGAATGCAGCAACAATAGAATATGATAACTTCGGTTCTTCTTTTCACAGCACTGTTGCAAGAAATGGTAACGGCGATTTTGAGGTATGGGGTGAAAGTATGTCGAATACTGGTACTAATGTTTTATCACCTAGTATCTTGAATGCAACAAACTATCCAGCTTTGGGAGTGGCAATTCCTTTAAAAATTGGAGTAGGAAGTAAATCTGTCTCAACAGCTCAAGGTATTCTTTTGGCTACTGATGGATTGTATGCATGGGGTAATAGAGGAAATGTATTGGCTACTACCCTTACTACAAGTACCACGTTCCAAAAAGTAACAATTAATGGAAAAGCAGATGGTTTACCAATTGGTGTAACTCCTTCGGATGTAAAGATGATGTTTGTAACTCATCAAACTATAGCCATTACTACATGTAGTGGTGACGTATGGGTGATTTCATTAGATGCTAATGTACGTGGAAATGGTGCAGCCGGAACTTCATTAGAATGGTACCAAGTTACAGAAGATGCTGGAGGGAATGCAGTCCTAAATAATATTGTAGCAACACGTGGAAGTGCAGGAGCTTTGATGGCTTTGCGTACTGATGGTAGTGTTTATGTATGGGGTAATAGCGTATATTTAGGAAATAATTCTCCGGTTATCGCTGTACAAAGTAGAGCAATACAAATGACATTACCAGCAGGCATAACACCAAAGATGATTGGTTCTGGAAATAACAAGGCTAATAAAAGATCATTTTATGTGCTTGCTACAAATGGCAACTTATATGCGTTGGGAAGTAATAACTTTCGTCAACTTGGTGACTGGACTGTCACTGAGCGTTTGAGTTGGGTACAACCTCGGTATACTTCTGCTGCTGGACCAGTTATGAATAATGTGATATGGATAAGTCCGCAAGAACATGATACAGAGCATAATGCAGTTAATATAATTAATAATAATAAGACATTGTACTCCTTTGGAGAGAATAATAACGGTATGTTAAGTACAGGAGGAGCTTCGGTTGATCCATTTATTCCAACAGGGCTTGCAATGGCTGACGCAATATTAGCAGTAGAAACCGGCGGTCATACTACTATGGTGATTAAGCAATGTGAAAAAAACTTTGGTTATGTAGGTCACCGTATAGCTGGAAGTATGGGTGATGGTACTAATACTACTTCAACAATAACTTCTTTTACTTTTGTAACAGCAGCAATCACTATTTGTGGTGCGGGAGATCCAGAAATATCGGTTGCAATTGCACCTTCAGGTCCTACCTCGGGATATTGTATTGGTTCATCTGCTAATCTATCAACAACTCCTCCGGGGGGAGCGATCTCAATAGCGAGCGGTCCTGCTTCTGTAGTAGGCGACGTAGTAACTTTTACAGGATTAGGCACAGTAATAATAGCCTATGATCTTGTCGATGCTTGTGGAGTAACTCAGTCTGCTATAACTACATTAACCACTGAGTTCTGTCCGTCAGATCTACAAGTAGTAAAAGCTTCGAGTACTACGACTCCTATTGTTGGTGACAATGTAACTTTTACAATTACAGCAACTAATAATGGTGCTTATGATGCTTATGGCGTTAAAGTAGAAGATTTTTTACCAACGGGGTACACAATTGTAGGTTCTCCAGTATTATCTACAGGTACTTGGTCAGCGCCTAATTGGACAATTGGAAATCTTGCTAATTTAGCGAATGCAACTATGACTATTACAGCTACTGTTTTAGCCACTGGAAGTTATGCAAATACAGCTACAATTTCGGGTAATTCTCCAGATCCTGTTACCTCAAACAATACTTCAACAGTTACACCAGTTCCATGTGCTCCTATTCCTATGGTAAGTGCTGTAAATCAGCCTACATGTGATGTAGCTACTGGTAGTTTTACGATATCAAATTATGATGCAATTTATACTTATACTGTTACTCCATCTATAGGAGTTACAATAGTTGGAAGTTCAGTAACAGCTCCAGAAGGAAGTTACTTTGTAACTGCTACTTTTGGATCGTGTTCTGTAAATTCAGCAATTGTTGTGATAAACGCGCAGCCTGCAACTCCAGCAGCTCCAACAGTAGGAACAATTACACAAGCATCTTGTACAACAGTTACAGGAAGTGTTGAATTAACAGGATTGCCATCAGGAACGTGGACAATTAATCCAGGTGCTATTACAGGTAATGCAGTAACTACTACTATCTCAGGATTAGCTTTAGGAACTACATTTAATTATACAGTAACTAATTCTTCAGGATGTACATCAGTTGCATCAGCTAATATTGTGATTACTAATTTGATTTGTGCAAATGACGATGATACTAGTGCTACTCCAGTAAATGGATTAGATGGTAATACAAATCTTGTGAATGCTTATACTAACGATACCTT
>NZ_JBHUOL010000024.1:0-2429 GCF_042686085.1 Flavobacterium ardleyense | reverse complement strand
CTCCATAAATATACTGGGCGTACCGGATTTAATAGATAAACTCAAGAAATGGAAGTCACCTTACAAAAGGAAAGGTTATTTTAGTTTTAAAACGAGTTATTACAGCCATTATTACGGCTTTAATGAAAAAGAGTTACCAATTGCAGTCTAAAAAATAGTGTGCCGTAGAACGAAGGTATTGAAGTTTACAAGAGCTTTTAAAAGCGAAATTGTGAAAAAAACAAGGTTTTTTCACAGCCTGACGTCTTGGCGCTTGGCGAGGTTGGGGTATAAATATGCGAGATTTTTCCATTAAACACAAATTTTCCAAGTACAAAACCATCTTTAAATTAAGCCTAAAACCCCAATCTCGCCAAACGGCTGTTGGCAGAAGGATTTTTATGTTTTTTTCATTAAGCGATAATTTTATCTTTGATTTTTTCTTTTAATATTTCGATTGTATTTTCAAATGAAGTTATTACTAAAATATCATAAACTTCTTTTCTTAATAATTGAATCTCATCAAAATTAAAATAGTAAAAAAACTCATCTTTATTATCTGATTGTTCGTATTTTTTAAAAATTTTGTTTGCATAGTAAGTAATTAATTCACTTATGTTTTCTATAAATAATTTATTTTCTATTATAAGATTATAATAAATATCAAATAGTTCAATTTCGGAAAAATATATTAATTCACGACTGAGCCCGTATCTATTTCTTATTTTAGAAGTTATTCCATGAAATGTAAAAAAATCTTGCTGTCCTGCACATCTACCTTGCGGACAAAAACAATCTTTAGTAGAAATTTCATTTTTAATTATTTCTTTTATAAAAACTGTTTGAAATATGCATCCTGATATAACATTTAAAATTGAAAAAGAAGTTTTGTCAATATCTTCAACTAAAACTTCATATTTTATTGATGGAATTACTTTTACTCCGCCACCCCATTTATGGTCGGAAATTGCAACTTTATGATAAGAAACCCAAAAAGCATCGATTGAAAAATTTTCATCCCTTTTTGTATCTATTAAGTCAATACAAAAGTGACCTAATTCGTGCCATAAAATTCGTTGTAAATCAATTGTAATTTCCATTCTGCTTTTTTTTGTTAAAAAATCAAATTTAATTAAGGCACGATTTTTTCTCAATCTTTCTGCCAACGGTTTTCGGCTTGGCGATGTGGCGGATAAGGAAGCCGAAATTTTCTATTATGACTGAACTTCAAAGGAAGCAAAATTCTTCGATTTAGCACTAAACCCGCCATATTGCCAAACCGATGTTGTGCGATCGCTTTTATTTTTCATCAATAATTTCAGGTATAGTTGGATATGAAGTCATTAAACCAATAATCTTTGGCAGATACCATTCGCGACAAATTTCTTCATACATAGTGCCCAAATTAGTTAATTGATGCCATAGAATAATTACTTTATCTTTTATTTGATTCCATTCTATTTCATCTTTTATCAACAAATCTTTTACAATCAAAATATCTTTTATTGCTTCTGGTAATACAATCCATTCATTATGTTCCCAAATATCAAGTTCCTCTATTTGTGATATAAAATATAATAGTTGAATTTTTATCTCTTCTTTTTCATATTTTTTATCTTTTTCAATTTCATCTCGATATGTCCATACAGGGTAATTTTTGAAACCAAATAAGTGACATATTTCATTTTTTTGGTAAGAGACTTTTGAAAATAAAGCGAGTAATTTCGCTCTTTTCCCATAGAATTTAAGAGCATTATTTGTTATCTCTTGGTTAGATAATTTATTTAAAACTGGAATAGTAATAGTCAGTGAACTTTGTTCCGTATAATTTGGTGTTTTTGGTAATATGATTTTATCGATATAGTCATTAAGAGAAACAAAATATACTTCTTCATTTTTTATATCGACTACAAATAGTAATACTGAAACACTTCCTCCCAAAGATTGGAATGTGTATATTGAATTTGTATCAAATGGATATTTAATAACTTCAATATTTGCGTATGTTTTTTTATTTTCAATCCAAACGCCTTTGGCAACATTTCCTACTTCAAATATTTTTTCGACTTTACACTCTAATTCTTTAACAGATTTTACTTGTACATAAATAAATTCCCCTAATGTTTCAGCAATATTTTCATCTACGATTTCGAAAAGTTCAATGACCAAGTCTATACCATAATCAGGTCTGTTAAATTCTCTTATTACCCAATGTTTTGGAATTTGTCTTTTTATAATTTCGTATGATTCATCCTCCATTATATGTTGAAGAACTCTCTGTTTTTTTCTTGTCATCGGGTTTTTTAAAGTGTCGCACAACGTGTTGTCGCTTGTGGCAGTTGCGTAAATTTAAGACAAAAGATTACAAGTACAAAACTCCTCGTGGAATTTTCGGAGAAAATTCCGAACACAAGCCAAGCCTAGCAATTGCTACAAACGGCTGTTGTACA
>NZ_JBHUOL010000023.1:0-55854 GCF_042686085.1 Flavobacterium ardleyense | reverse complement strand
ATCGATTAACAGGAAAAGGTTATGGCGAATCGCAATTAGTAAATGACTGCGGATGCGAACCTACAAACGAATCAAATTGCTCGGAAGAAGAACACCAAGCAAATAGAAGAAGTGAATTTATTATTACAGCAATGTAAGAGAGAATAATTAAAAATAAAAAGCATCAATTAATTTTGATGCTTTTTTTGTTAATAGTCGCTTATAAATGTTGCTAAATACACGCGATTTGTTATTTTTGTCGATTAGAACAATAAAATTAAGTTTATATGAAAATTAGTCGTTTGATTATTCTGGTTTTTTTACTAGTACAGTCATTTCTTTTTGCACAGAATAAAGAGGTTTTATTTACAATTGATAACCATCCTTATTATACTGATGAGTTTCTAAGAGTGTACAATAAAAATCTTGATTTAGTAAAAGATGATTCTCAAAAAAACCTTGATAATTACTTGGAATTATTTTTAGGATATAAACTTAAAGTTGAAAAAGCGAATAAAATAGGTTTGCAGTATGGTGTAAGTTATCAAACGGAATTAAAATCATACAGAACGCAATTGTCAAAAAACTATTTGAATGATTCTAAAGTTACCAATAAATTAGTTCAAGAAGCGTACGACAGAATGCAAAAAGAAGTTCGTGCTTCTCATATTTTAGTTTTAGTAGATGAAGGTGCTTCACCAGAAGACACTTTAAAAGCGTATAATAAAATAAATGATATTAAAAACAGGTTAAGTGGAGGTGAAGACTTCGTAAAAGTTGCCCAAAAGTTTTCAGAAGATCCTTCTGTGAAAGATAATAATGGGGACTTAGGCTATTTTTCTGCTTTTAGAATGGTTTACCCTTTTGAAAACGCGGCTTTTAATACAAATGTCGGAAGCTTGTCAAAACCTTTTAGAACCCGATTTGGTTATCATTTACTAAAAGTTACAGATAAAAGAGACAATAGAGGTGAAATTACGGTTGCGCATATTATGATTGTAAAACCAACTGTTCCAGATAACCAGTTAGAAGCAAAAGCTAAGCAAACGATAGAGGATGTTTATCAAAAAATTCAACAAGGTGAAGCCTTTGAAACGTTAGCTCAGCAGTTTTCTGAAGACAAATCTTCCGCTCCAAAAGGAGGTGTTTTACAACGCTTTGGTTCGGGTCAATTGAGCTCTGAAGAATTTGAGAATGTTGCTTTTTCGCTTCAAAACAATAATGATATTTCTAAGCCTTTTCAATCCCAATTTGGATGGCATATAGTAAAGCTTATCGATAAACATCCGGTGCAAACTTTAGATGCTATGAAAGCCGAACTAGAAGAAAAAGTACGAAGAGACGAACGCTCAATGTTGATCACAAACTCTTTGACAAAAAAATATAGAGCGAAATACACGCACAGCTCTAATCAAAAAATGTTGACAGCAGTTAAAAAAACGGTTACGGCTGATTTCTACGCACAAACTTGGGAGACTCCATTAAATTTAAGAGACTACAATAAAACGATTTTAACAATCGAAAAAGTAAAGGATGTTACAGCGGAGGATTTTTTAAACTTTATTCAAGTACAGCAAAAATCAAAAATTAAGACAGCGCCAGTTTCAAAATTAGTAGATGAATTATTTGAGAAATTTGTCGATGAACAACTTACAGTTTATCATACGGATAATTTAGAAAATGAGTTTCCAGAATTTAAGTATGTAATGGATGAATACAGAGATGGATTGCTTTTGTTTGATTTAATGGAAAAAGAAATTTGGACAAAAGCTAAAATGGATTCATTAGGTTTGGCGAATTACTTCGAACAAAATATTAAAAATTACCAATGGAAAAAACGTTATAATGTAAATATTTTTTCTTCTACAGATAAAAAAATTATCGCGAAAGCAAAAAAGTTTTTAGACAAAAGAAAGTCAGTTGATTATATTAAAGAGCAATTAAATAAAGACGGGAAAATTAATGTGATGGTGAAATCAGGTCTTTTTGAAGAAGATTATGATATTTTGCCTTCTTATAATAAGTTAGTTAAAGGCGTGTCTTCAGTGGCAACAAAAGACCAATATCATTTCGTAGTAGAAGTTTTAGAGGTAAAAGAAATAGAAGCTAAGAAATTAACTGAATGCACAGGGAAAGTGATAAATGATTACCAGCAATTCTTAGAGGCAAATTGGGTAGATGAATTGAAAAAAGAGTTCAAAATCCAGGTCGATCAAGCAGTTTTTCAAAAGGTTAAAAACCAATTACAGAAATAAATGAAATATTGGATTCAATTGCTTTTACTAACCTTTTTGGTTTCTTCTTGTGACTATTTTAAAGTACCAAAAGAACCTAAAGCTATTGCGCGTGTGGGTAAGTTTTTTTTGTATGAAGATGATATTTTAGATCTAGTTCCAAACGGCACTTCGAAAAAAGACAGTATAGCAATTGTGAAATCTTTCATTGACAGATGGGCAACTCAAAAATTACTGTTTGAAGCTTCGGAACGAAATATTAGCAAAGGAAAAATGGCTGAATTCCAGGAGTTAATAGAACAATATAAAGTGGATTTATATACCAAGAATTACATTGAAGATTTGGTAATCAGACAAATCGATACAGCGGTTACCGAGGAGCAGATTAAAACCTATTACGATACTAATAAGCAGTTTTTCAATAACTCTTCTGAACTCGTGAAAATGCGATATATCAATTTAGTTAAAGAAAATCCAAAATTTGTAAATATTAAATCAAAGTTTAGTTCCTTTACAAAAAAAGATAGAATAGAGTTGGAACAACAAGCGGTTAACTTTAAAAGTTATGCTTTTAATGATTCCATTTGGGTAGATATCAATCAAGTATTTGAGAAATTACCGTTTGTGAATCTTGAAAATAAAGACCGATTTATTAGTAGTGGAATCAATTTCCAATATCCAGATTCTACGACAATGTGGTTAGTTAAAGTAAATAAAGTGTTACCTATAGATAGTCCAACGCCTTTAGAGTTTTTAAGGCCAACGATAAAGCAGATTATACTTAATAACAGAAAATTAGAATTAGTAAATACAATAGAAAAAGAGATTACCAATGATGCAATCAATGACAATAAATATGAAATTTATAAATAGAAAATTTTTTCTTAGCCTTTTTTTAATCGCGACAGTTTTTTCATTCGCACAAAAGAAACAAAAAGTAGATGGTGTAATTGCCGTAGTTGGAGATTATATTGTGTTAGATTCTGATCTTGATTTAGAGTATGTTCAGTTAAAGGCGAATGGGATTGATACAAAAGATATTACGCGTTGTGAATTATTTGGAAAACAACTAGAAGATAAACTTTATGCGCATCAAGCCATTCAAGATAGTATTGTAGTTACTGATTCTGAAGTGAATAGTTATATGAACGAGCAGATTGACGCAATGGTTGAGCAAATTGGTGGTATGGATAAAGTATTAAAATACTACAACAAGAAAAATGAAGAGGATTTTAGAAGTTACTTTTATGATGTCATAAAAATGAATAAACTGACTTCTCAGATGCAAAAAAAGATTGTTGATGATGTTACAATTACTCCAGAAGAAGTAAGAAGTTTTTTCAAAGCAATTCCTAAAGATGAAATTCCAACATTTGGTGCGGAAATGGAAGTGGCTCAAATTGTTATTAAACCAATAATTACAGAGGAAGAAAAGAAGCGTGTAGTTGAAAAATTAAATGAAATTCGTCAAGAAGTTATTAATGGTTCTAGTTTCTTTAGTAAAGCTGTATTGTTTTCGGAAGATCCAGGTTCTAGTTCAAATGGAGGATTTTATAAGATGAATCGTAAAACACAATTCATAAAAGAGTTTAAAGATGTAGCGTTTACTTTGGCAGAAGGAGAAATCTCTCAACCTTTCGAAACTGATTTTGGTTATCATATTATTTTGGTAGAAAAAATTAAAGGGCAAGAAGTAGAATTACGTCATATTTTAATCTCTCCAAAAGTATCGTCTCAAGCAATTAAAGATGCTAAAGAAAAAATAGAGGTTATTAGAAATAAAATTATCAGTAAAGAAATTACGTTTGCTGATGCTGCTAAATCTTCTTCAGATGAAAAAGAAACACGTAACAATGGCGGTGTTTTATTAAACCCAAGAACAATGGAACCTCGTTTTGAATTAACGAAGATGGATCCAACATTATATGCTCAGGTTTCAGAATTAAAAGATGGTGAAGTTACTTTTCCACTTTTGGATGAAGAGCGTGGCGGTGCTAAATTCTACAAGATAGTTACCGTTAATAATAGAACAGAAGAACATTTAGCTGAGTTCTCAAAAGATTATTTAAAAATTAAAGAATTAGCTTTGCGCGATAAGCAAATTCAAGAGATAGCAAAATGGAGCGAAGAGAAGATTAAAGAAACCTATATTAAAATTAACGACGAATATAAAGGTTGTGAATTTACTAACAATTGGTTGAAAAAATAAAATTTGATTACAACTTAACCCTTTGAATATTCAAGGGGTTTTTTGTAAGTATTTTTTCTTACTTTAGTACTTTGCAAATTAAAATAAAATTACTGAATTATAAATTCGAAACTCAATATGTCAGACGTAGCAGCCATTCAAGAATTAGTTCAAAGACAAAAAGCATTAAAAAAAGAAATTGCCAAAGTAATTGTTGGTCAAGACGAAGTAGTACATCAAATTATTTTGAGTATATTTTCAGGAGGTCATGCCTTATTAGTAGGTGTACCCGGATTAGCAAAGACCTTAATGGTAAATACAATTTCTCAAGCTTTAGGGCTAGATTTTAAACGCATTCAGTTTACACCAGATTTAATGCCTTCTGATATTTTAGGAAGTGAGATTTTAGATGAAACACGTCAATTTAAATTCATAAAAGGACCTGTTTTTTCAAATATAATTTTAGCTGATGAGATTAATAGAACGCCACCAAAAACGCAAGCGGCTCTATTGGAAGCGATGCAAGAAAGATCTGTAACTGTTGCCGGTCATCATTATAAGTTGAGTTTGCCTTTCTTTGTTTTAGCAACCCAAAACCCTATTGAGCAGGAAGGAACTTATCCTTTACCTGAAGCGCAGTTAGACCGTTTTATGTTTGCTATTAATTTAGATTATCCAAGTTTTCAAGAAGAAGTAGATGTTGTAAAAGCTACAACTTCTGATTTTAAGCCAGTAGTAAATGCCTTGTTTACAGCTCAAGAAATTATTGATTTTCAAAATGTAGTTCGAAAAATTCCGGTTGCAGATAATGTAATCGAGTATGCAGTTTCATTAGTAAGCAAAACTCGTCCAGATAATCCGTTGTCAAATGAATTTGTGAAAACTTATATCGATTGGGGTGCTGGTCCACGTGCTTCGCAAAATCTAATTCTAGCAGCCAAAACCAATGCAGCCTTTAATGGAAAGTTTTCACCAGATATTGAAGATGTGCAGGCAGTAGCAACAGGAATATTAAGACATAGAATTGTAAAAAATTATAAAGCGGATGCCGAAGGGATTTCGGAAGAAGAAATTATTAAAAAGCTGTTTTAAAAACAGCTTTTTTTATTTTGGTATTTTCACGGTTTTGTTGTTTGTGATGTTTTTAAATAAAAACAAAGTAATTTTTTTCCGAATCTAAAGTTCAATTGTTGCCCTGAAATACTCACATCATAAAATATCGCATGTTTTTTTGATAAATTTCCAATAGTTTCTCTTTTAATTACGAATTATTTAATAAATGATCTTTTCAGCTGGTTTTGTTGAAATATTGCTATTAAAATAGAATCTTTATAAATAATAATTCTTTTATTAGACCGATTTATTAAAAATTTTCAAATCTCGTTAAGATTCATTAAATTTGTATTTCTTAGTATACAAACGAACACAAATAACTTATTATAGTATGGCTTTTGATATAGAAATGATCGAAAAAGTATACGCTAACATGGCAGAAAGAGTTGATAAAGCTCGTGACCTAGTTGGACGTCCACTTACATTAACAGAAAAAATATTGTATTCTCATTTATGGGATGGAACAGCTTCTGGGATTTATAAAAGAGGAATTGATTATGTTGACTTTGCTCCAGATAGAGTAGCTTGTCAAGATGCAACAGCACAAATGGCATTATTGCAGTTTATGCATGCGGGTAAAAAATCAGTTGCAGTTCCTACAACAGTACATTGTGATCACCTTATATTAGCAAAAGATGGTGCGAAAAAAGATTTACAGTTAGCTAATTCGCAATCAAAAGAAGTTTTTGATTTCTTATCTTCAGTTTCTAATAAATATGGAATTGGATTTTGGAAGCCAGGATCTGGAATTATTCATCAAATCGTTTTAGAAAATTATGCATTCCCAGGTGGAATGATGATTGGTACTGATTCACATACTGTAAACGCAGGTGGATTAGGGATGTTAGCAATTGGTGTTGGTGGTGCTGATGCAGTTGATGTAATGTCAGGAATGTCTTGGGAATTAAAATTTCCAAAATTAATCGGAGTTAAATTAACTGGTAAATTATCAGGATGGACTGCTCCAAAAGATGTTATTTTAAAAGTAGCTGATATCCTAACTGTAAAAGGTGGAACAGGTGCTATTGTTGAATATTTTGGTGAAGGTGCTTTAGCAATGTCTTGTACTGGTAAAGGTACAATTTGTAACATGGGTGCTGAAATAGGAGCAACAACTTCGACTTTTGGTTACGATGATTCAATGAGAAGATATTTAGCAGCAACAGGTCGTCAAGACGTGGTAAATGCTGCCGATAAAGTTGCGGATTATTTAACAGCTGATGCTGAAGTATATGCTGATCCAGCACAATATTTTGATCAATTAATCGAAATCAATTTATCAGAATTAGAACCACATATTAATGGTCCATTTACACCAGATAGAGGAACACCAGTTTCTCAAATGAAAGTGGAAGCGGAAGCTAATGGATGGCCGTTAAAAGTAGAATGGGGATTAATCGGTTCATGTACTAACTCTTCTTATGAAGATATGGCGCGCGCTGCATCTATCGTTAGACAAGCAGTTGAACACGGAATTACACCAAAAGCGGAATTTGGAATTAACCCAGGTTCAGAGCAAATTAGATACACAATTGAAAGAGACGGAATTATCGCTGATTTCGAAAAAATGGGAACTAAAGTATTTACAAATGCTTGTGGACCATGTATTGGACAATGGGATAGAGCAGGTGCTGATAAACAAGAAAAAAATACAATTGTGCATTCGTTCAACCGTAACTTCTCTAAAAGAGCAGACGGAAATCCAAATACACATGCATTCGTAACTTCTCCAGAAATGGTTGCTGCTTTAGCAATTGCAGGACGTTTAGACTTTAATCCATTAACTGATCTGTTAATTAATGATAAAGGAGAAGAGGTTAAACTAACAGCTCCATTTGGTGATGAATTGCCAAAAAGAGGTTTTGAGGTTGAAGACGCAGGTTTCCAAGCGCCGGCTGCTGATGGTTCATCAGTTCAGGTAGCAGTTTCTGAAACTTCAGATCGTTTGCAGTTATTACAACCGTTTGAAGCATGGGATGGAAAAAATATTTCAGGAGCTAAATTATTAATTAAAGCTTTTGGAAAATGTACTACTGACCATATTTCTATGGCTGGACCATGGTTACGTTTCCGTGGGCATTTAGATAATATTTCTAACAATATGCTAATTGGAGCAGAAAATGCTTTCAATGGTAAGCCTAATTCGGTTAAAAATCAATTAACTGGAGTTTATGATGCAGTTCCGGCTGTAGCTAGAGCTTATAAAGCAGCAGGAGTTCCTACTGTAGTTGTGGGTGACCATAATTATGGTGAAGGTTCTTCTCGTGAGCATGCAGCTATGGAGCCACGTTTCTTAGGTGTGAAAGCGGTATTGGTAAAATCTTTTGCTCGTATCCACGAAACGAACTTGAAAAAACAAGGAATGTTAGGTTTAACATTTGCTAATGAAGCTGATTATGATAAGATCCAAGAAAACGATACGATTAATTTCTTAGACTTAAAAGAATTTGCACCAGGAAAACCATTAACAATAGAATTCGTTCATGCTGATGGAACTAAAGATTTAATTTTAGCAAATCATACGTACAACGATAGCCAAAT
This sequence comes from Flavobacterium ardleyense, assembly GCF_042686085.1. GTDB lineage: Bacteria > Bacteroidota > Bacteroidia > Flavobacteriales > Flavobacteriaceae > Flavobacterium > Flavobacterium ardleyense. The sequence goes on along the minus strand of NZ_JBHUOL010000023.1, from coordinate 47,799 downwards.
TGGTTGGTTCGTTGCTGGTTCTGCTTTAAATTTAATCGCAGCTGGTAAAGCATAATTTTACAACAAAATTTATAATAGAAGTCCTCTCAAGTTTAATTTGAGAGGACTTTTTGCATTATGTTTAATTTTAAATAAAACTTCCCAAATTTAAAATTAGATTTCTATTTAAAAGTTCTTGTTGTTGCCAATTGAATCATGGACTTTGGCGACAGAGGAGCGTTGTTTGCTTTAAATACAATGTAGGCACGACTTAGTTACTCTTATTTATTTAGAAACCTTATAAGTGTGGTAAATGAAGAATATAGGCTTGATGAAGTTTTGCAAGTGAATTCAAAACAAAGCTTAGTTTGTTATTCTAAAAAGTTGATTTTTTTTAAAATTTTGTGACATCAATTTGAAGCTATCATATAACGAATCTGATTAAAGTGCTGTTTGTTGAATTTAGTTGGTATTCTTGAAGCTTGAATTTAAGAGTGTTTTCTATTTGAACAAGGATTAAATCTTTGGAAGTGTAAAATTAGAATCTAGAAAATAATCCTAGTTTGATGGTAAATATTTACATAGTCTACTTCTGTCTAACTGTAGTAGAAAAAGTCGTGAGGTGTGCAATAGTTTAATGGTAAAGTTATAGACTGGCGAAATAAAAAGAATAATCTGCTAGAGTTTAATCTTAATAATTCTAAAAGATTAAGCACTATTAACAATGAAAATAAGTGAGAAAAGAAAAATTAGGGAGGCAGATTTTTGAAAATTAGTTTAATTATCTGATGAATTCCTCCTTCAGAGCCTCTAACTGCAAATAAATTAAACAAATATATATTTAAATAGAAGTAAAAAGGGCTTGTTTTAAGCAAGTTGATTTATCAAAAGAACAAAGTTTTAGGTTTATTTTATCAATTATAAATGATGAAAATTTGTTTTTGAGTCAAATAGTGTTCAAAATAGAGATTTTTAGAAATGAATTAAATCACTGGTTTTTAGTGTTTTAATGTAAATGCTTGCTCTGTCTAAAAAATCATAAATTTGTAAAAAAAGCGGGAATAAATCGGAAATAAAAAACCCTAAACTATTAATTATGAATAGTTTAGGGTTTAATTTCGTAGCGAAGACGGGAGTTGAACCCGTGACCTCAGGGTTATGAATCCTGCGCTCTAACCGACTGAGCTACCTCGCCAAAAGGTTTGTGTCACATCCTTGTTGAATGCGGGTGCAAATATAAAACTATTTCCTTTGTTTGCAAATATTATTTTATAAAAAATACAAATAATTTAATTTTTTTGTATTTTCAATTAATTCTGTATATATTTCGTGTTTTAAAACAAATTGCAATGAGTACTAAAATTAAATATGAATTGGAGTTTCCAATACAATCTTCGCCACAGCTGTTATATCAATATATATCGACACCATCAGGGCTATCTGAATGGTTTGCGGACAATGTAAATTCCAGAGGTGAGTACTTTACATTTATCTGGGATGATTCTGAGGAGAAAGCGAAATTAGCTTCTAAAAAAACTGGCGAACGAATTAAGTTCAGATGGTTGAATGAGGACAATTCAGAAACTGATTATTTCTTCGAATTGAAAATTATGGAAGATGAAATTACGAAAGATGTTTCTATCGTTATTTCTGATTTTGCTCATGAAGATGAATTAGAAGAAAATAAATTGCTGTGGGAGAATCAAATTTCCGACTTAAAACATGTCTTAGGTTCGGCATAAAATAAATTATAAAGAGTATATTTGTCCCGGTTTTTAATCGGGATTTTTTTATGGTAAATTATAACGGAAATATTCAGGAAAATAGCGCTGTTTTAGTAGAATCTAATAGAGGTTTTTTATATGGCGATTCAGTTTTTGAAACGATCAAAGTGCTTGATAATAAAGTTTTGTTTTTAGAAGATCACTACTTTAGATTGATGGCTTCAATGCGCATTTGTAGAATGGAAATTCCAATGAGTTTTACAATGGAATTCATTGAAGAACAGATTTTAAATTTAGTTTCTTCTTTGCCAAAATCTAATTCTTATAGAGTTCGTTTTTCGGTTTATAGAAATTCGGATGGCTTTTACAGTCCGGTTTCTAATGACGTAGAATTTATAATTGTTGCTCGTCCTTTGGAAAATGATTTATACAAAATTGGGAAAGAAATTTACGAAGTTGAATTGTATAAAGATTTTTTTATCACAAAGCACTTGCTTTCAACTTTAAAAACAAATAATAAAATGCTTCGTATTACTGGAAGTATTTTTGCTAAAGAAAATGATTACGATAATTGCTTGGTCTTAAACAATGATAAAAATGTTGTTGAAGCTTTACAAAGCAATTTATTTATGAAGATGGGTAATGTAATTACGACACCACCTGTTTCAGATGGTTGCTTGAATGGAATTATGAGAAAGCAAGTAATTGAACTGTTGAAGAAAACAGAAGGGGTAGAGCTAAAAGAAGCTTCGATTTCTCCATTTGATTTGCAAAAAGCAGACGAGTTATTTCTAACCAATGTAATTTCCGGAATTCAACCTATAACAAAGTACAGGAAGAAAGAATTTACTTCAGATTTTTCTAAACAAGTACTAATCAAATTAAACGCTAAGATAAGACTTAGTTAAGTGCTGGGTTTTCCGGCGCATTAGAGAATAAAATATACTCGCCACCTTGTTCAATAATTTTTTCCTTCCAAAACAAGTTGCTTGCTTTTGATAGTAATTTGCCTCGTAGCGTGTTTTCTGTAACGATCCATGCGTTTTCTTGCATTTCGGTTTCTAATTGATTGGCACTCCATCCGCTGTAGCCTAGGAAGAAGCGAATACTGTCTTTCGTAATTTTCCCTTCGTTTATCAGCTGTTTAGCTGTTTCAAAATCGCCACCCCAAAAAATCCCATTGGATATTTCAACACTATCAGGAATTACATCCGGAATGGTATGAATGAAATATAAATTATCCTGTTCAACAGGTCCACCATTATAAATTACAAAAGAGGCTTCAATTTCAGGAAGCAAATCATTAATTGTATAGTTTAATGGCTTATTTAATATAAATCCAATAGAACCTTCTCCGCTGTGTTCTGCTAACAAAATCACAGAGCGATTAAATGAAACATCGCCTAATATAGTAGGCTCAGCTATGAGTAAGTGACCTTTTTTTGGTAAAGTAGATATCATGTTGCTGTCGTTTTATAAAATAAAGTTATAAAAAAAACTTTACAAATTCAAGATAAATCTTCTAAAAACAAAAAAATCCCGAAATATTCGGGATTTTTATACTGTATAGTAAATAAATATTATTTGTTTACTGCTCCTTCTAATTCAGCACCAGCTTTGAATTTTACTACATTTTTAGCAGCAATTTGGATAGTTGCTCCAGTTTGAGGGTTTCTACCGTCTCTTGCAGCTCTGTTAGATACTGACCAAGATCCGAAACCTACTAAAGATACTCTTCCGCCTTTAGCTAAAGTCCCTTCAACATTGCTTAAAAATGATTCTAAAGCTAATTTAGCAGCTGCTTTAGTAATTCCAGCAGAAGCTGCCATTGCATCGATTAATTCTGATTTGTTCATGATTAAAAGTTATTTATAATTGGTTAAACTTAATTATTTATTACAAAATTAGAGGTATAACTGAACTACACAAGTATTTCAGCGCTTTTTCGGTCAAAATGTTAATAAAATAGCCTAAATGTTAATAACATTGTTTGGTTTTTCAATTTTTGTGCTTAATATCAGCGTTTTCAGGGCTTACAGCGCTATAGTATTTTCTGAAAAGCTGATTCCGTTTAAGAGTTCATGTGCTAACATTCTTTTCTTTCCAGGAAATTGTAAACTTACTATTTTTAAGATTCCGTCTTTAGTGGCAATGAAAATCTCTTTTTTAGTGGTCGAAATTTTTCCAACAAGCTCATCATGCTCTTTTGCCTCAAAACTCGCAGCGTAAATCTTTACATTCCATTCGTTTTCGCCATCTTTTATAAACGTCCAAGCGGCTGGGTAGGGTGACAAACCGCGAATTTGATCAAAAATCATTTTTCCTGATTGTGACCAATCTATTTTACAGTTTTCTTTATTTAATTTGTAAGCTGTTTTAATCTCATCGTTTTCGGCCTGAATTGTTGTGCTTGCTTTTCCGGTTTCAATCAATTGCAAAGTTTCGACAACCGCGTCACTTCCTAAGTGCATCAGTCTATCGTGAAGTTCACCGGCAGATTCTTCATCACCAATAAACAGCTCTTTACTCATAATCATTGCACCTGTGTCAATTTTGTCATCAATAAAGAAAGTAGTAACACCTGTTTTAGTTTCGCCATTGATTATGGCCCAATTAATAGGTGCGGCACCTCGATATTCAGGTAATAAGGAAGCGTGTAAATTAAATGTACCTAATTTTGGCATTTTCCAAACTACTTCGGGCAACATTCTAAAAGCGACCACAACATGTAAATTGGCATTTAAGCTTTTTAATTCGGCTAAGAAATCTTCAGATTTTAAATTGGTTGGTTGTAAGAGATGTAAGTTTTTTGAAACCGCATATTCTTTAACTGCGCTGGTACTTACTTTTTGACCGCGTCCCGCCGGTTTGTCAGGAGCTGTAATTACACCAACAATTTCATAGTTATTTTGGTAAATGGTATCCAGAATTCCAACAGCAAAATCTGGCGTTCCCATGAATACAATTCTAAGCTTTTCCATTATAATAAGTAATATTTATTGTTTGAATTTATAGCAATTTTATGGTGCTCCAAAAGCAATTGCAAAGCAAAGATAAGTGCTTCCGAAGAAATTTGAAGGTTATTTTCGATTTCTCGAGAGGATAAATTGCTTTTTCCTAACGCCTGAAGAATTAAGGTGGTGTTTTCAACCGGATTGCTTTTTCTTTTCGAGATGCAATAAGAGCAAATACCACAATCTGCTGTCGTTTCTTCGTCAAAATAAGCTAATAATAAGTTGTTTTTGCATGTGTCTTCGTTCGAAATGTAATCGATTACACTTTGAAATTGATTTTGCTTTAGTTCGTTTTGATGCGCTAAGAATTTAGCAACGCGATTTATGGTTAAATCATCTTCTCTAACTTCATTAAAAGTAATGCAACTGTCGTTGTTTTTCGCGTGTAAAACAATACAATGACTTTCTTCTAACCGCTCAATGGTTTTGATAACGGCTGCTTCTGTACTTCCAGATTTCTTTGCAATTAAATTCGGATTTATCTTTGTTTCTACGTCAAATATACCAGAATATGTCCGAAGTATCGTAGTGATAATTGGTTCGTCTTGCGGATTCAAACTAATATAACGAATCATTTCTTTACTAGGGATAATGAATTGTAAACTCACTTTTTCTGTAGATTCGTTCTGAAAAAGTAGAATGCCTTGGCGTTCTAAAAATTGCAAGCTGTTAAATGCCTTTACAATCGACAAACTATAACGCGAACAAAACTCATTGATATTAAAAGCATAACTTTCGTTAAATCCTTCCCCGTAACCAATTTGAAAATAATTATTCAATTTTACATAAACATCTTTCACGAATTTTTTATCGGGTAAAACATCTATAAATTGACTCTTTGTATGACCAATGTCGGTGGAATTGGTTAAGATGATTCCAAATGCTTTTTCGCCATTTCTTCCGGCTCTTCCAGCTTCTTGATAATAATTTTCAAGATTTTCGGGCAATTGAATGTGAATAACCGTTTTAACATCCGGTTTGTCAATTCCCATTCCAAATGCATTGGTGGCAATCATAACTTGGACTTTATTTTCCAGCCAAGATTGCATATTTTTCTCTTTTTCCTTAGAAGGCAATCCGCCGTGATAATAGGTGCTTTTAAAGCCCAATTGATTTAACTGTTGCGATGTTTCAATGCACGATTTACGATTGCGGACGTATATAATAGCTGACTGCGGATTTTTCTTTAGAATCTGTTGGATTTTAAACAGTTTATCTTCTGTTTTAATCACATGATATGCTAGGTTATCGCGCGTAAACGATTTTGTGAAAAAAACTGGGTTTTCTAAGGCTAAATTTGTGCAAATATCTTCTTGAACACGCTTTGTAGCCGTTGCGGTTAACGCTAAAAAAGGAACTTTTGGAAAGGCTACTTTAAGACCTGAAATTTTCAAATAAGCAGGTCTAAAATCATGTCCCCATTGACTTACACAATGAGCTTCGTCAATTGCAATGAGGTTTATAGGTAATTGTTTTAAACGTTCTACAATCCAGTCGTGCTGCAAGCGTTCTGGTGAAAGATATAAAAATTTATAATTTCCAAACTGACAATTGTCTAAAATAGCACTTACTTCATCTTGTGAAATCCCACCGGTTAATGCAATCGCTCTTATGTTTTTACTTTGTAGATTTTGGACTTGGTCTTTCATCAAAGCAATTAAAGGCGAAACTACTAGGCAAATTCCATTTAAAAGTAAGGCTGGAATCTGAAAACAAACCGATTTACCGCCACCTGTTGGCAACAATGCAAAGGTGTCTTTTCCGTCTAAAACAGATTGAATAATTTCCTCTTGAGGCGTTCTAAAGCTATCGTGTTTCCAATGTTTTTGAAGTAGTAATAAGGCTTCAGACATTATGTTTATTTAATTTGTAAAAATAAAAGTACAAAAAAAATTATTGAGTAAGGTGATTCATCACAAAATCTACACGATTTTGCACCGTATCTCGCGGCACTTCAATAATTGAATACCCATATTTTTGATAGGTTTCGAGTAAATGTTTGTGAATTAAAACGGCTTGTTCATAATTTTCATAACGTTCGGCATCGCTCACATAAATGTCTTGCCAAGGTGGTAAAACAAAGATAGAAGTGTATTTGTGGTCTTTGCAAGCTTGATCAAAAAAAGCAGGGTAGGAGTCGCCGATATAATGCATATAAGCCAAAACATCTGGAATTCCTCGGTCTAAAAACACTAAGGAACTGGATTCATTTTGAGCGGAATGAAATTGTTTTTTTCGGCCTTCTAAAAGTAATTCACTAAATAACAAGGGGTTTTCAAGAAACAATTGGGCAATGCCTTGCTCTTGCGCTTCCTTAATTACTTCACGAGAAACTTCAGGATAACAGGTGTTGCCTTTCTCTTTAAGTGCTTCAATTAAAGTTGTCTTTCCTGAACTGGGTCCGCCGATCAAAACGACAATTTCTTTACTCATATCTGAAATTATAAGGCGCAAAAGTAAGTTTTTTTAGAAATCTAATCAACTTTTAAATTTTATAAGTTAGAACAATATATTTTCTGAACTTAAAAAAGTATATTTGCTTTTTAATTAAGATTGGAGATATGGACAAGAAAACAGAAGAATTTTACATCCGATTAAAAGAACAATTAACGAGTTCAACAGATTGGCCTTCAGAGTATTTGTATAAATTTATCTTACCGTCGGATAGTCACAATGTCGCTAAATTAGAAGCGGAATTTAACGATATGGGAGCTGTTATCAGTACTCAACAATCAAAAACAGGAAAATTCACCAGTGTTTCTATTAGTGTGAATATGCCGAACGCACAAAGTGTAATTGATAAATATGTTGCCATTTCTGTGATAGAAGGCATTATTTCATTATAAAAAAAAAGCATGCAAGACCAAGTAAGTTATTTAGAATATAATTCGCAACGTACTCATTTGATCATTCCAGAATATGGAAGACATTTGCAGAAACTGATTGATCAGGCAACTGAAATTGAAGATAAAGAAATGCGAAATAAAGCCGCAAAATACATCATTTCAGTAATGGGCGCATTGAATCCCCACTTACGAGATGTGCCAGATTTTCAGCATAAACTTTGGGATCAGTTGTTCATAATGTCTGATTTTCGATTAGACGTTGATTCGCCTTATCCTATTCCTTCAAAAGATATTTTAACCCAGAAACCAGAGCGTTTAAATTATCCGCAAAACTTTCCAAAATATCGTTTTTACGGAAATAACATCAAGTACATGATTGATGTAGCGAACAGTTGGGAAGATAGTGATTTGAAAAACGCATTAGTGTTAGTAATCGCAAATCACATGAAGAAAAGTTATCTAAGTTGGAACAAAGATACAGTGGCTGATGAAGTGATTTTTGGACACCTATTAGAACTTTCTGAAGGTAAATTTAATCTTACTAATTCAAACGAAGAGCTTTTAAATACACACGATTTGATGAAAGTCAATAAGAAAGTGTCTAATAAAACGCAGTTTGGTGCGGCAAAACCTGGAATTCAGAAGAAAAGCACTAACGGAAAAACTCCTTTAAATAAAAATACAAAAAGTACATTCAAAAAATAAATAATACATGGGGACATTTCAAATTGAAGGCGGCAAATCATTAAAAGGAGAAATTACTCCTCAAGGTGCTAAAAATGAAGCATTACAAGTATTGTGTCCGGTTTTATTGACTTCTGAAAAAGTACGCGTTACAAATATTCCTGACATTATAGACGTTAATAAATTAATTGGTTTGTTAGGGAATTTAGGTGTAAAAATTCAAAAAAATGGTCCTGGAGATTATACGTTTCAGGCTGATGACGTAAATATCGAATACTTAAAAACGGAAGCTTTCAAAAAAGAAGGGGGAAGTTTGAGAGGCTCTATAATGATTGTAGGTCCGTTATTGGCACGTTTTGGTTGTGGTTATATTCCAAAACCTGGTGGTGATAAAATTGGACGTAGAAGATTAGATACTCATTTTGAAGGTTTTATCAATTTAGGTGCGAAATTTAGATACGAGCGAGAAGACCATTTTTATGGTGTAGAAATAGACGGAAGATTAAAAGGTGCGTATATGTTGTTAGACGAAGCATCGGTTACTGGAACCGCGAATATTGTGATGGCTGCTGTTTTAGCAGAAGGCACAACAACAATTTACAATGCAGCCTGTGAGCCTTATTTGCAACAATTATGCAAAATGTTAAACTCAATGGGTGCGAAGATTTCTGGCGTAGGTTCGAACTTATTAGTGATTGAAGGCGTTGAAAGCTTAGGCGGTTGCGAACATAGAATTTTACCAGATATGGTTGAAATTGGTTCGTGGATTGGCTTAGCGGCAATGACTAAGAGTGAAATTACAATTAAAGATGTTAGTTGGGACAACCTAGGTCAAATACCAAGTGTATTTAGAAAATTAGGAATTACTTTAGAACGAAGAGGCGACGATATTTATATTCCTGCTCATACGGATGGATACGAAATAAAAACAGACATCGACGGTTCTATTTTAACCGTGTCAGATGCACCTTGGCCAGGATTTACACCTGATTTATTAAGTATAGTTTTAGTTATTTGTACCCAAGCTAAAGGTGACGTTTTAATTCATCAAAAGATGTTTGAAAGCCGTTTGTTCTTCGTGGATAAGCTAATTGATATGGGAGCAAAAATTATGTTGTGTGATCCACACAGAGCTGTGGTAATGGGACATGATTTCCAATCAGAATTGAAAGCTACAACAATGAGTTCTCCAGATATTAGAGCAGGAATCTCATTATTAATCGCTGCTTTAACTGCAAAAGGGACAAGCACAATTCAAAATATAGAACAAATTGATAGAGGTTATGAACGAATTGACGAAAGACTTCGTGCAATCGGCGCTAATATCGTGAGAATTTAATGAAGCAATTTGTTAGTATTCTTGTTTTAGTTTTATTAGTTTCCTGCAAAACATCTTATCGGAATATGCCATTGAATTTAGTTTCTAAAAATGAAAAACAAAGAGTTTACAATTTTGGAAAGCGAAATTTAGAAACATGCAAAACAAGACAGTTTGTTCAATTAAGTACAAAAGAAGTTACAGAGAGTCTTTCAAAACTTTCATTGGAAGAAATGCAAAAAACCTGCGATGTTCTGGATGAAAGAAATGGAAAATTCATCGATATGGAACTTATTGAAATTATCGATGATACTTACGCAGGTAACAGTTTGATCTATCGCTATAAAGCAAATTTTGAACGAAATGATTTTCTAAACGAAGTAAGAATTTGGATAAACACTGACGGAAAGTTTGCTGGAATAATTAATAGAAAATGGAAAGACGAATATATACCTTATAAATAAGTCAACCCCAATTTACAACAGTAAATTGGGGTTTTTATTAAATAAACAATGGAAACTTATATAATAATCTTACTTTGCATCGCTTCATTTGTAGCTGGTTTTATCGATGCTATTGTTGGTGGTGGAGGCTTAATTCAAACTCCAGCTGCACTGATTTTATTACCCGCACAAAGTGTGGCATCGATTATTGGAACTTTGAAAATTCCGGCGTTTAGTGGCACAAGTATCGCTTCTTATCAATACCTGAAACAAGTAAAAATAAATTGGAAACTATTTGTCGTAATGGCAATTGTGTCTTTCACATTTGCTTACCTCGGTTCGAGTTTGCTGAACGTGACGCAAAATGACTTTATGAAACCGTTGCTTTTCGTAATTTTAATTTTGCTTCTAGTTTATACTTATTTTAAGAAGGATTTCGGCCAATTTCAATCGAGTAATTTAAGTATGAAGAAGCAATATATCTATGCAATAATCATCAGTATAGTTATTGGATTTTATGACGGATTCATCGGGCCTGGAACTGGAAGTTTGTTAATTATGGCTTTTATCGCCTTTCTAGGATTCGATTTCATGCAAGCTTCGGCTAACGCAAAATTAGTAAACTTGGCGACAAATTTCGGTTCAATTACATTATTTGTATTGAAGGGTAAAATCATTTGGGCAATAGCAATTCCTATGGCATTTTGCAATGCAATGGGTTCTTGGGTTGGTGCAAGATTAGCAATATCAAAAGGAAATGGATTCATTCGTGTTTTCTTTTTAATAGTCGTTGGAATAGCTTTAATCCGTTTTGGATACGATGTGTTTATAAAATAAAAAAAACGCTGACAAAGATTGACTTCGACAGCGCTTTAAGTTGTTTTTTATACTAAAGTAAAGTTACTTCCCAATTTTAATCTTCCTATTACTTTTATTCTTTCAATTGAAAAAAGTTCTTGATTTTTTTCTTGAGTTTGCGTTTGAAGTTGATCTTATTTTTGAAGTCGGATTTACTTTATTTAAAACTTAATTCCAAACATAACGCCATCGCCTTGGAAACCGTCTTGATAGCTTCTCACATAATCAACGCGTAAGAAACGGAATTTTCCCCAACCAATATTATCAAATCCAACTGTGTATTCCTGGTATGGTTTTCTTTCCGGAACGTTGATTTGGTGAAAACCTCCAATTAGATTCCACTGTAATTTATTTAGCAACGGAATTTTATTCATAATGTAACCGTTGAAATTATGTTCCACATGTGTTTCCACGTAAGCGTCATTTGTCGATTGTGTGTAATAAGGCAATAAATTAAATGAATTTAAAGAACTCATCAACAAGTTAAGATGGGTTTGATTTCCGTTAAAATGTTTGTAATCTACGAACGAAATATCTTTCGCATTGAAGAATTTTCCGGCTTGTAATCTAAATCCGAAATCTCCTTTGTTGCCAATTGTTTTGTTATAATCTACAGCGCCACTAATAAAATCATATTCATATTTACTGTCTGAAGCGCCAAAAGCTTTTTCATAATTTAAATTCAAAGTAGGATATTTTCTATTTTGAATATTTATTTTACCATCTGGTCGAGATATGTATTTTTGTCCAAAACGGATGCGTGCTCCTATACTTGCTTTCATAATTTGATGCTTATCAAAAGGAACAGAACTAAAATTATCAGGTTGCAAAGGATCATTTGAAACATAGTCGCGTTTGTTTTTGAAAAGCTTGTGATTTGTGGTATTAAGTAATGCGTTACGATTTTCAAAAAGCACTTTTCCTGTAGCAAATATGCCATTTGTAACTTCTTTTCCACCACTTATTTCAGCAAATTCCTTATTGTACAATTTCATGTAATTATTCTTGAAATAAATTGTTGATATTGTATTTACAATTTTAAGAATTGGATCATTTGCATTGATTTGACTAACGGCACTTCCACCTGTAGCCGAAATATAAGCGTCATTAATATTGTTGAATCGGTGGTAAATACGTCCATTTACACGAAGTCGATCTTCGGACAAACCGTAATTAAAAGTAGAGGATATTAAAGTATATTGTCCCGTTTCTTCGTTTCTTGTTCTGAATGAAAAACCGCTGTCTAAATTCCAACCCTGAACAGTGTTGAAACCAAACGAACCTATATTTATTAAACCATCGTATTTAAAAGACCACTTTTTGTAGCTATCATTGTAAGTATATCCCGAAAGCACGTCAAACACCTTGAATTTATTTCCTTTAGCATCAATTGAATCTAAATACACTTGAGACTGTCTCACAGATTGAATGCTGTCTTTTCTAATGTAATTGTTACTTTCTTCATCTGTTAGCGGTACAGGTCGTTGCTCGGCCCAGTAGCTATTTTCTTTTTTATTAGAGTTTTCGGCAAATGTTACAATTTCTTTTCCAAAAGTATTTTTTTCGAAAGTATCTTTAAATACGTAGTTCGAAAATACATGCGTAAACATTCCAGTGAATTTCATTTTGAAAATACCCGCGATAAAGTCTAACGATTGAATGTTTTTAGCCCAAATTTTATTGGTTTCATTATAACTGAACGTCTGCTTTATTTTCATGGTTTCAATTATAGGCTCTTGCATTCGATATCCTTTAATATCTAAATCAATTCCATAAATTGCCCATGAATCCTCCACAATATAGATGTAACCTTCAAAAACAGGTTCTTTGTCGCGCTTCGGCGTTACTAAAATCTTATTTATTAATTGATTTTTGTCATCATAAAAAGTGCCTTCAAGCTTATACTTGTAATAATTCAACGCATTATTAGCAATGGGAGAAATCATGTTAATATCAAATTTCACATAATTTTCATAAAAATCATAGTTGGTGCTTAAAGCAGTGTTGTAGCTAAAGCCTTTGTCGTTACCTGCGATTTTTGAAGCGAGGATCTCTTCTTTTAAATTGTTTGGTTTCTCAAATTTTATTTTTGAAACGGTTTCAGATTGGTAAATAATTCCACTTCCTGTAGAGTCCAGATTACCATCCATATCACCAATTTTCACACCCATAACTTTTATGGGAATATCTTTAGCTCTAAAAATACCTCTCGAATAAAAGTCGGCCTCGAATTTATCTGTTTTTGCGGCGTTTTTCTTTTTGAAAGCAATCGCCTGACGAATAATCTCATAAGCAGGGTTTTCCGAATTTGTTACAACAATCTCCTTTAATTCAAAACTTTCTTCTAAAAGCATAACATCAAAAATGTAGGGAAAATTGATTACGTTAATAATTTGTTTTTGGGTCTTGTAGCCCAAATACTGAAAAATTAACGGTACATTGTTTTTCTCGATGGTATGAATTTCATAGTTCCCTAACTCGTTAGTGGTGGTTCCTATATAGGTGTTTTCGATATAGATATTGACAAAAGGCAACGGCTTACCATCCACGTCTTTTACGGTTCCTTTTATTTGTGCGAAAGAAAAGGCCGAAAGCAATACAACGAACGAAAATATTTTTTTTATCATGAGGTCTTTATTTTATAGACGTTTATTTTTCTGAAAAGGTTGTATTACAGGAAAGATTGTAGTGCTAATTTATAACTTTGTAAGCCAAATCCAATAATTACTCCTTTTACATTAGGCGATATATAAGATTGGTGTCTAAATGATTCTCTAGAAAAGGTGTTTGAAATGTGAACTTCAATTACTGGAGTTGTAATGGCTTTTATAGCATCTGCAATTCCTATGGAAGTGTGAGTATAAGCGCCGGCATTTAAAATAATACCATCAAAAGAGAAACCTACTTCTTGTAATTTATTGATGAGTTCGCCTTCAATGTTACTTTGGTAGAAGCTTAGTTCTACTGATGGAAATTGGTTCTCCAATGTTTCTAAGTACGACTCAAAATTTTCGTTTCCGTATACTTCCGGCTCTCTTTTTCCTAATAAATTTAGATTGGGGCCATTTATGATAATAAGCTTCATAGCAGTTTGTTTTTTGTAAAAATAAAAAAACCATTCGTTTTATGGAATGGTTTTAGTAAAACTTTAATTTAATTCTTTTAAAGTCGCAAGTTTTTAAATTTTCACCTTTATAATTGGTGGAAATTATACTACGTTTACTGTCAAATTTAGGTACTTGTGACATTGTAATAGTAATTTCTAGAATAGAAAGTTCAATTGTAATAAATATTTTTTTATACTACAATTATTACCACTAAAATGCAAGTGAATATTCAGTCGTTGTTTTTGCTAACTTTAACATTTTCAATACCTTCTAACTCTTTATGACTTGGTTTTGTGAAGAAATTCTTTTCAAATTGTTAATAACTTTTAACTTTACCTTATGTTAATAGCCCGTGCTGACTGATGTTTTGTAAGTTATTGATTTTCAAAACATACGCTGTTTTTAGTTGAAAAATATGTTAATAACCTATTTAAAAGTGTTAGTTATTCAAATAAAATGCTCTAAATTTGCATCGTTAATTTAAAAATAAACTAAAAATGAAAAAAGTTTTATTAACTGCAGTTGCAGTATTTGCATTTAGCTTTGCTAATGCACAAGAACAAGAAGTAAGTGGATTCTCTCAAGGATCTGTGTTTATTTCAGGATCAGTAGGTTTTGATTCATCTACACAAGGTGATGCTAAGTCTAACGATATTACATTCTCACCTTCTTTTGGTTACTTCGTAACTGAAAACATTGCTTTAGGTGCAAGATTAGACATTAATTCAGGTTCAGATGACAACGGTGTTGCGGAAACTAAAAACAGTTCTTTCGGTGCTAATGTTTTCGGACGTTACTACTTTACTCCAGCTTCTCAGTTTTCAGTATTCGGTGAATTAGCTGTAGGGTTTGGTTCTGGAAAATTTGAACCAGCTGTTGGTCCAGAGTCTAAATACAATACATTTGGAGTTAATGCAGGTGTTGGTGTAAGTTATTTCTTAAGCAGTAATTTTGCTATTGAAGCAGGATGGGCTGGATTAGGATATAATTCTGAGAAAGCTGATGCTCCTGGAGCTGAAGCTGCAAACACGTTTGGTTTAAACGTTGACATGTCTTCTCTTAATTTAGGTTTAGTTTACAAATTCTAATTTGTAAATCAAATAAGTTTTAAAATCCCGCTTTCGAGCGGGATTTTTTCATTTAAACGTATTTTCTTACATTTCATCGATTAAGTTTTTTAACATTCGTTTAATTATTATCTTTGCACGAAATTATAATTTAAATTTAAAATGAAAAAAGTTTTATTTACTGCAGTTGCAGTTTTTGCATTTGGTTTTTCTAATGCACAGGAAATTGGTAGCGAAACTCCAGAATTAGTTTCTAAAAAAGGTGAAAACTATTTACCAGAAGAAGGAGATTGGGCAATTAGTTTTAATGCTGATGGTATTTTTAAATACATTGGTAATTCTTTCAACGGAAAAACTGATAATGCAGCTCCAAGTGTTGATTATATCAGAACCAATGCATTTGTAGGTAAAATGTTTATCACAGACAAAACTGCATACAGAGTAGTAGCTAATTTAGGCTTTGGATCTACAACTGATACTAATCCAGTTGGTGCTAATTCAGTAGAAGTTAAACAATCAGGATTTGATTTAGCTGCAGGTTTAGGAAAAGAGTGGAGAAGAGGTAATACGCGTCTTCAAGGTTTTTACGGAGCAGATGCTTTGTTATCTATAAAATCTAACAGCAGCGAAACTACTACTACTTTTATATCTAATAGTGCTTTAGTAAGTAGTGTAGAGGTTAAATCTGGTTTAGGTTTAGGTATTGGTGTTCAAGGATTTGTAGGGGCAGAATATTTTATTTTCCCTAAATTTGCTATCGGTGCTCAATACACTTATGGTTTAGGATTTGATTTACAAGGAAAATCTAAAACTACAACAACGACTGCTGCAGGATCAAATTCAGCTGATGGAGGAAAAGGTTCTGCTTTTCAATTAGGAAATGTAGGAATTGCTTCTGTTAATCTTACTTTACACTTCTAGTCTTTAGAAAATATAAAGCAAAAAATCCCGCTTTCGAGCGGGATTTTTCAGTTTAAAATTGTTTGTCACTAAAAATTGAGTGTTTTTTAAAATTATAATTATCAATATTTTCTATAAATTTAAATTTAAAAATTAAAAAAATCTTTTTTACTGCAATAGCAGTGTGTGTATTTGAGTTCTCAAATGCTCAATACGTTGAATACGGATTAAAAGCGGGTTTAAATAGCGCTAATTTAACAGGAGACATGGAAGGTGCAAAATCTATTATAGAATTCCATGTTGGAGGAGTTGTAGAAATTACAATGAATCATAAATTTGCATTTCAGCCAGAAATCTTATTTTCTACTCAAGGTTCTGAATTTGAATCTGCAAATAGAATGAGGAGACCAAGACCAATTGGAGGGGATCGTATTACTGTATTAAAAGGCAGACATAATTTAGAATATTTAAATATTCCCTTAATGCTGAAGTATTATGTTTCAGATAGATTTTATATCGAAACAGGCCCGCAGATTGGATTCCTTTTAAGTGCAAACCAAACCGCTAAAGTCACGATAATTATTAATGATGTTGAGGCTGGCTCTACGGTATTAGATAGAGAAGATGTAATAGATCGTTATAAAGCAATCGATTTCGGTGCGAATCTTGGGGTAGGGTTTTATTTTACCGATAATATTTCGGCATCACTCCGTTATAACTTAGGTTTAAATAACATTTCAAATAATGCTGGCGATTATAAAGTAAGTAATGGCGTTTTGCAGTTATCAGTAGGTTATTTATTTTAAAGTTCAATTTTAGTACGCTATAATCTCCCGCTTAGTGCGGGATTTTTGTTTTTGCAGTAACTGCAATTTGTGCTTATTTTACTGTTATGAATTGAAAATTGTTTATCTTTGTGTATAACTTTAAAACAAAGAAAAACATGAAAAAGGGTTTATTAGCTGTAGCAGCATTATTAG
The DNA here is from genome assembly GCF_042686085.1 of Flavobacterium ardleyense. Taxonomy (GTDB): domain Bacteria; phylum Bacteroidota; class Bacteroidia; order Flavobacteriales; family Flavobacteriaceae; genus Flavobacterium; species Flavobacterium ardleyense. The sequence continues at coordinate 30,879 of NZ_JBHUOL010000023.1, read as the reverse complement.
TTTTTGGTTTTGCTAACGCACAAGAAGGAAAGTTTAAAGCAGGAGCACACGTAGGTTTGCCTATGGGAGATGCTAAAGATGTTTACTCATTTAACATTGGTTTAGATGCTACTTACACATGGGCAATTTCTGATAAATTTGATGCAGGTATCGGTTCTGGTTATACACTTTACACAGGAAAAGAATCTTTTATCGAAGATGCAAGTTTTGTACCTGTTTATGCAACGGCTCAGTTTTTATTAACTGAAAATATTTTCTTAGGTGCGGATTTAGGATATGCAATTGCAGTAGCGCCAAGTAATAGTGATGGTGGATTTTTATACCAACCAAAAGTAGGTTTTCAGGTTTCAGAATTTAGCGTTTACGCGGGTTATAAAGGAATTGCTGCAGATGGGGCGACTTTAGGTTCTGTAAACTTAGGATTTAATTATAGATTCTAATTCGAAAATTTTATAAGTTAAAAATCCTGCTTTCGAGTGGGATTTTTTTTTGAATATAGCCATAGTATTTGCTTTATTTGATTTTTTTTTAAATTTAATTACAATCAAAAAAATAGTAGTTGCAGTAGTTATGTTTGCAAGTTTTGGAAGTTTAAACGCGCAGGGCAATGCAAAAAAAAATACCAGACTTAAGGTTTGGTGCGAAAGTAGGTGTCAATTTTGCAACTTTTGTTGGAGAGGATGCTGATGATAGCTTCATGTATGTCGGTTTTAATGTTGGTTTTTTTGCTGAAATTCCGATAACTGAAAAATTAATATTTCAACCTGAAATTTTGTATTCAACTCAAGGTGCAAAATCTAAAGAATCAGCTATTAATTTTGATATTGAAGCAACCTTAAAATTTGAATATATTAATATTCCACTAATGTTTAAATATGAAGTAGCTAAGAATTTCTCGTTAGAGGCTGGCCCGTATGTAGGATTTCTAACGAGAGCTAATCTGAAAGTTAAGTTTGCAGGTTATGGATCAGAGTCGGAAAATTTTAAAAATCGAATTAAGTCAACAGATTTTGGTTTAGGTTTAGGAATGAATTATGATTTTACAAATGTTATTTTTGCTAATGTGAGATATCAAGCAGGTTTAACTGAATTCGGAGATTTAGGTGAAGGATCTGACAATGTTAAAAATTCTGTTTTCCAATTAGGATTAGGTTTTAGATTCTAATTCAATATTTTTATAAGTCAATCATCCTGTTTTGAGCGGGATTTTTTCTTATAATTATTTATTAAAGTGAAATTTTTCTAGTTATATTTGCTTTTAATTTTTAAAAAGAAACATGAAAAATATTTTGTTTTCGGCAGTAGCTCTTTTTGCTGTTGCTTTTGCAAGTGCGCAGTCAAGAGATAAAGGAACTATTGAGTTAATACCACAGATTGGATATGCTAGTAGTAACTATTATGGAGAAGAGAATTTGCAAAATTCTACTTTATCAAGCGTTACATTTGGAGTTGGTGCGGATTACTTTTTTAACAATACTTGGAGTCTTCGTTCGGGATTACATTTTCAAACAATGGGCTCGAAAGTATTATCTAATTACGAGGAGAAGTTAAATTATGTGACTATTCCATTAAATGCAAATTGGCATTTTGGATCCACAAAAAAATGGAATCTTAATTTTGGACCAAGTTTAGGATTTTTAACAGGAGCAAAAGTAAATGGCGTTGATTTTAAAAATCAATTAAAATCTACTCAATTTGGCTTATCATACGGAATTGGATATAAAATTGAAGTTACTGACAAATTCAGCATCTTAGTTGACTATCAAGGTATGGCCGGTCTTTCTGAAGTAGCAAAGGATAGTCCTTATTCGCTTAAAAACATTCACAGCTCATTTAATGTAGGTGGTGTGTTTAAACTATAATTGATCATACATAAAAATAATCCTGCTTTCGAGTGGGATTTTTTTTGCTCAATATTTGCTATATTTGGAGCATGAATACATGGCAATCCTATATTAAAGAATATCAAATTTACTTGCGGTTAGAACGCGGGTTGTCTAAAAACACTATTGAAAATTATACTTTTGATATTGAGAAACTAGTTTCTTTTTTGGTTCAAAAAGACATTCAAGTTTCTCCAATTCACATTTCGGAAGAAGTGATGCAACAGTTTATTTATGAAATGGCATCAAAAGTAAACCCTAGAAGTCAATCCCGATTAATTTCTGGCTTAAAAAGTTTCTTTAATTTTTTAATTTTCGAAGATTATCGGAAAGAAACTCCTTTAGAACTAATTGAAGTCCCAAAAACAGGACGTAAATTACCAGATACTTTAGCGACCTCAGAAATCGATGCTTTAATTGCTGCTATTGATTTGTCAACTCCCGAGGGTGAGCGAAACAAGGCAATGCTAGAAACGTTATACAGCTGTGGTTTGAGGGTCTCAGAATTGATTACCTTAAAAATTTCAGATTTATTCTTTGAAGAAGGTTTCGTAAAAGTTACTGGAAAAGGAAATAAACAGCGTTTTGTGCCTGTGGGAGATAGTACAATTAAATATGTCGCTACTTATGTAAATCAAATTCGTGCGCACATTGCAGTTCAAAAGGGATTTGAAGATACTTTATTTTTAAATAGAAGAGGTAAACAATTATCACGTGCAATGATTTTTACGATCATTAAAAATCTTGCAAGCAGTATTAATTTAAATAAAACGATAAGTCCTCATACTTTTAGACATTCGTTTGCGACTCACTTATTAGAAAATGGTGCTGATTTGCGTTCAATTCAACTCATGTTAGGACACGAATCGATTACTACTACAGAGGTGTATATGCATTTGGATCGAAAGCATTTGGCGCAGGTTTTACATCAATTTCATCCAAGAAAATAAGTATACATTTCTTTTGCGTATTAACAGATTTAACAATCTATTTTTAGTATTTTTGCTAAGTTCCTGATGTTTCGGGCAACTATTCAAAGGTAATACCCCAAAACGAATGATTTTCACAACGAAAAGACCCGAAGATTTAAATAAATTATACGAAAGTTTAATTAAGCAACTTCCTAATATCATATTTCAGATAAGAGTCACGGCTGCAAGGGAAATTCATTTGGATTTTATATCTAAGCCGATTGAGTTTTTATATCAGTTTTCTATTGAAGAAATTCTTGAAGATTCTCATACTTTTGCGAAGTATAGAATTTATGAAAGTGATTTAGAATTATTCAAAAACACATTCGACAATGCCGTTAGCACAAAAAGCAAATGGGAAGTTGATTTCCGCTTTCTTTTACCAGATAGCAGTTATAAATGGTTGCGAATTGAAGCCACTCCAAAAGAAGGTGATAATGAAGAAACAATTTTTTACGGCTTGCTTTCGGATATTACCACTATTAAAGAACAAGAAATACAACTTCGTGTAGCAGATGAGCGTTATCATTTTGCAGTTCAAGCATCAGATCGCGGTGTTTGGGATTGGGACATGGCAACTAATAAAGTGTATTATTCTTCAGAATCAATGAAAATTTTAGGGCTTACCGAATCTGATTTGGTGGCTTCTCCAGAAGAGTGGGATGAAAGAGTGCATCCGGATGATCGCGCAGAATATTATGGAAATATCAATTTGCATTTTGAGAATAAAATACCTTTTTATGAAACGTGTCATCGTGTTTTGTGTAATGGTAGTTATAAATGGATTTTAGATCGAGGAAAAGTAATTGAGCGCGCCGAAGATGGAAAACCGCTTAGAATAGCAGGAACGCACACCGATATTTCGGCTCAAAAAGAAAAGGAGCAAGAATTATTGAAAATGCTTGAAATTGTCAATGTTCAAAATAATAAATTATTAAATTTTGCCCATATTGTATCTCATAATTTGAGGACGCATGCTGGGAATATTAAGTCGCTTTTAGATCTGAATGCAGATGGAAGTTTTACGCAAGAAGAAGCTTTAGAACATATAAATATTGTTTCTAAAGAGCTAAATGAAACCATTGAAAACTTGAATGATTTGGTTAAAGTGCATACGCAAACAAATAAAGAATATGAATCCTTAAATCTGTTCGATTATATTGAGCGAATGCTGTTTATACTAAATGAAGACATAAGGAATAAGCAAATACATATTGAGAATAATGTGCAATTAGCTGCTTTGGTAAATTGTATTCCTGCCTATTTAGAAAGCATTTTGCTTAATTTAGTTACAAATGCTATAAAATATTCAGATGAGAGTAAAGATGTTGCTAAGATCGCGTTTAACTTAGAAGAAAACGATGATTTCTATGTTTTGAAAGTTTCGGACAACGGAATTGGTATAGATATGGATAAATATCAGGATTTGATTTTCGGGCTGTATAAAACGTTTCACGATTATGAAGATTCTAGAGGTGTTGGTTTATATATTACCAAGAACCAAATAGAAACGATGGGAGGGAAGATTGAGGTGGAAAGTAAACCAAATGTTGGAACTACCTTTAAAGTATATTTTAAGAAATAAAAAAGAGGCTTGTAATTTTACAAGCCTCTTTTTTGTATATAATAATTCCGATTATTTTGCGATATTAACTGCTCTAGTTTCGCGGATAACTGTAATCTTAACTTGACCAGGATAAGTCATTTCTGTTTGGATTTTCTGTGAGATGTCAAATGATAAGTTTGCAGCAGCATCGTCAGATACTTTTTCACTTTCTACAATTACACGTAATTCTCTACCTGCTTGAATAGCGTAGGCATTTTTAACACCGTTAAATCCAAATGCAATTTCTTCTAAATCTTTTAAACGTTGGATGTAAGAATCTAATATTTGTCTTCTTGCTCCAGGTCTTGCTCCAGAAATAGCATCACAAACTTGAATAAGTGGTGAAATTAAATATTTCATTTCAATTTCATCATGGTGAGCTCCAATTGCATTGCAAACTTCTTCTTTTTCACCATATTTTTCAGCCCATTGCATTCCTAAAATTGCGTGAGGCAATTCACTTTCAGTATCTGGTACTTTTCCGATATCATGTAATAAACCAGCTCTTTTGGCTAATTTAACATTCAATCCAAGTTCAGCGGCCATTATACCACAAAGTTTAGAAACCTCTCTTGAGTGTTGCAATAAGTTTTGACCGTATGAAGAACGATATTTCATTCTTCCCACTACCTTAATTAATTCTGGATGTAAACCGTGAATTCCTAAATCGATTACGGTACGTTTTCCAGTTTCAATAATTTCTTCGTCTATTTGCTTAGCAGTTTTAGCTACAACTTCTTCAATACGTGCTGGATGAATACGTCCGTCAGTTACTAATTTATGTAATGCTAAACGAGCAATTTCTCTTCTAACTGGGTCAAAACAAGATAAGATGATCGCTTCTGGTGTATCATCAACAATGATTTCAACTCCAGTAGCAGCTTCTAAAGCTCTAATATTACGACCTTCTCTACCAATAATTCTACCTTTTACATCATCCGATTCAATGTTGAAAACAGATACACAATTTTCTACTGCTTCTTCTGTTCCTACACGTTGAATTGTGGTAATTATAATTTTCTTAGCTTCTTGTTGTGCCGTCAGTTTTGCTTCTTCAAGCGTATCTTGAATAAAAGACATAGCGTTTGTCTTAGCTTCAGCTTTCATGCTCTCCACTAACTGATTTTTCGCATCTTCTGCAGACAATCCAGAAATAACTTCTAACTGTTCTACTTGACTTTTGTGTAAGCGATCTGTTTCTTGTTGCTTTTTATCTAAAAGCTCTAATCTTGTGTTGTAATCTTCGATTTTAGCTTCTGATTCATCATTAGATTTTTTAGCTTTTGCTAATTCACTAGAAATTTGTGATTCCTTATCGCGTGTTCTTTTTTCGGCCTCAGCTGTTTTTTTATCACGGGCTAAAATCACTTGCTCGTGTTCTGATTTTAATTCTAAAAACTTTTCTTTAGCTTGAAGAATTTTCTCTTTTTTAGTAGTTTCAGCATCGGTTTTAGCGTCTTTTAATATTGAAGCTGCATCCCTTTTAGCTCTTTTTATTAATGCAGAAGCATTATTTTTTTCTAAAAATTTAGCAATCCCAAATCCGACTCCTATTCCGATTATTATTGCAATTATTCCAATTAGTATTTCCATGTTATGTTTAAAAAAATTATATAAAAAAAGCCTACATTAGAAGTTTGTATAAACTCCGTTATACAAGATTTGAGCTAACTCGCAGTTCAAACTTCCCACTTAAGGGCTTGTTATAGTTGCAAAGATTCACTCGTTTAATTTGTTAGTGTTGAGTTTACCAAATAGTTACTAATGTAGGCAGTATCTTGATTGTCTTGTAAGAACGTATTTATTTCGAGAGTAACTCGCTCAATTTCTTATCCAAATTTTGCAATCTGGTAATAGCTATTTCATTATCTTGTGATCCAGAAATTTGTTTTTGCTCTACTTGCGAAGCGAATTGCAACGCACACATAGCTAAAACATCTTGCTTGTCTCTAACCGCATAGCTTTGTTCAAACTGTTTCATCATCGCATCAATTTTTTTTGAGGCACTTCTAAGTCCTTCTTCCTGAGCCATATCTACGGTTAGCGGATATACTCGGTCTGCAATTGATATTTTTATTTTCAGTTTTTCAGTCATATTCTTTCTAATCAGAAAGTTGGGCTATACAATAATCGATTTCACGGATTAATGAATTTATTTTGAGTTTTGTTTCTCTTTTGTTTTCTTCACTGCCTAATAACGAATTGACCATTTTTAGAGTATCTAATTGACCTTCCAAAGAAGCAATCTCATCAGATTGGTTCTGTTGTGTTCTTCTCGAAACCAACAGTTCTTCTTGTAGCTCTAGATTTTTCTTTTGTAACTGAACCAATTTCTGATTGAGCTTAAAGAATTTAACTTCTAGAGAATCAATTAATTCAGATAATCCGTTCATTAATGATACATTTCATTTCAATAAGTCACAAAGTTAACATTAGTATTGAAAAAACACAATAGTTTTTAGTAAATTTTGTAATTAAATTTTTAGCTCTTGTAATTCGTTGATTTATAGTAATTTATTTATGCACATGTTTTTATTTACATTAACTCAATTTTTTTTATTATTTTAGCGTTAAACAGAGAAAAAATGAGATTTTTAATTGCCTTTTTGTGCTTTCCCCTTTTTATTTTTAGCCAAGATTATCCGCAAGATTACTTTCAATCGCCTTTAGATATCCCTATTGATTTATCTGGATCTTTTGGCGAATTAAGAGGCAATCATTTTCATTCCGGCTTAGATATGAAAACCAAAGGTGTTGAAGGTTTACCTGTTTATGCTTCGGCAGATGGTTACGTTTCTCGGATTAAAATTTCAACTTTTGGATACGGAAAAGCAATTTATGTGACGCATCCAAATGGCTATACTTCGGTTTATGGGCATTTGCAAAAAGCCAATGGTGCTGTTCAGGAATACATCAAGAAAAAGCATTACCAAGAAAAAAATTATGAGATTGAAATGTTTTTATATCCTTCGGAATTACCTGTTAAAAAAGGTGATGTGATTGCTTTTTCAGGAAATTCGGGTGGAAGTGGTGGTCCGCATTTGCATTTTGAATTTAGAGATACAAAATCAGAAGAAATTATAAACCCAATGCACTTCGGGATGAAGAAAATTATTTCGGACGAACGTAAGCCTGTAATTCAAGGTGTTGTCGCTTATCCCATAGATTCTACTACGATTAATACTTCGCAAAAACCTATTGATATTTCATTTTCAAAACAAGCCGATGGAAGTTACTTAAGTGTAAAGGTAAAGGCTAACGGGAGTGTTGCATTTGGAATCAATGCGTACGATTTTTGTACGAATGGCTATAATAAAAATGGACTTTATAAAGTAAAAACTTATTTAAATGGTGTTTTACAATATCAGTATGGGTTCGATACTTTTACTTTCGATGAATCACGTTACATTAATAATTTTATTGATTACGAACGTTTTCACGATATGGGGCAGCGCGTTCAGAAATTATTTCAGTTGAGTGATTATCCGCTTTCGATTGTTTCTAAAAATAAAAAAGATGGAATTATTCGGGTGCAACCGAATTCTAATTATACTTACAAAGTGGAACTCTATGATTTTCATGGAAATAAAGTCGAATTAATAATTCCGATTGAATTTGCAAATCAAGAAACTAAAATCAAGAAACAGATTAAAAAAACGCCGTACTTTATTAAGGCAAAATCAGAATCCATTTTTGAAAAAGACAACGTTTCGATTTATATTCCTGAAAACGCATTTTACAATAATTTTTATATCAATTTTGAAGTTCGAAATGATACGCTAACGTTGCACAACAATAGTGTTCCCGTGCATAAAAATATCACAATATCGTTTAATAATATAGAAGGTTTAACGGAAGAGCAATTGAGTAAAACGTACATTGCATCGCTTGAAGGTTATAAACTGAAATACAATAAAACGTATAGAAAAGGAAATACACTTTCAATAAAAACTAGATCTTTAGGTAAATTTAAATTAGCACAAGACAATACGCCACCACGGATTTCTAATGTCAATTTTATAGAAGGCAAAGCTATTGGAGCTCAGAAAACGATTAGTGTTTCTATAACAGATTTACATTCTGATATTGGAACCTACAACGGTTATTTAAATGGAAAATGGATTTTGATGGAATATGATTACAAAACTAAAAAATTAGTACACAATTTAGACGACAATATATGCGTTGAAGGTAGGAACGATTTAAAGATTGTGGTAACAGATAATTTACAAAATTCCACTACCTTTGAATCTTACTTTTTGAAATAATTAAAACGCATTCAGTTGAAAAAAATATTTTTACTCCTAGTTTTCAGTTTGCTTTCTGTAGTTGCTGTGGCTCAAAAAGCGCGAATTAAAGGCGTTATTTTAGATGAATTTCAAAACCCAATAGAAAATGTTGGTGTGGCCGTTGGAGATGCTGGAACTGTTACAAATTCAACAGGTTTTTTTATTTTGGAAATTCCTGCTGGTAAAAAAGTTACAGTTGTTTTTTCGCACGTCTCTTTTAAGAATTATAAAGTAAGTGTAACATTGAAACCAAATGAAGATTTCGAGTTTAATCCGGTTTTAAATGCAAGAGTAGAGGAAATTGGTGAAGTTGTAGTAACTGGAAATAGCAAAAAACGTATTGAAGGTGTTACCACGATTGATCCCGTTGTTATCCGAACAATTCCTGGTGCAAATGCCGGAATAGAGAATATTATTAAAACATTACCTGGCGTTTATTCTAACAATGAATTGAGTACTTCTTATGCTGTTAGGGGTGGGAATTACGATGAAAATTTAGTTTATGTTAATGAAATTGAAGTATATCGTCCGTTTTTAATTCGTTCAGGACAGCAAGAAGGATTGAGTTTTACCAATACCGATATGGTTCAAAATGTTGATTTTTCAGCAGGTGGGTTTCAGTCGAAATATGGTGATAAATTATCTTCAGTTTTAGATATTACGTACAGAAATCCGAGGAAATTTGGTGCGAGTTTAGAAGCTAGTCTTTTGGGCGGAAGCCTTACGGTTGAAGGAATTTCGAAAAATCAAAAGTGGACAAATATTACAGGAGTTCGATACAGAGATAACAGTCTTTTAGTGAACAGTCAGGAAACCGAAACCAATTTTAGACCTACATTTTTTGACGTTCAAACCTTGTTAAATTTCAATGCTTCAACCAAATGGCAATATAGTTTTTTAGGAAATATTTCACAGAACAGATATAATTACGAACCTTTAACACGACAAACAAATTTTGGTACAATTGATGAACCGATTGCTTTAGTTGTTTACTATGAAGGACAAGAAAAAGACAAATATCTAACATTATTTGGTGCTGGAAAAGCCGTTTTTGAATACAATGAAAAGAATAAATTAAAATTTTTCCTTTCGGGATATCACACGCAAGAACAAGAATATTATGATATTTTAGCGCAGTATCGTTTAGGTGAAGTCGATGCAAATATTGGATCAGAAACATTTGGTGATGTGGTTTATTCCAGAGGAATTGGTTCGCAATTAAATCACGCGCGTAATGATTTAGATGCATTAATTGTAAATGCCGAAGTGAAAGGTTTTCACGAAGTAAATAAAGAGTTGCAAATTGAATGGGGAGGAAAATTTACGATGGAAGACATTCGCGACCGTTTAGTAGAGTGGGAAGTAATTGATTCAGCCGGATTCTCATTGCCAAAACCCGATTTAAATTATCAAAACGATCAACCTTATAATGCTTATGTTGGTCCTTTAGCACCGTATCAAAATGTAAGAGCTACAAATTACACCAGAATCAATCGTCTGTCTGGTTATGCTCAAATGAATTATAGAGGAAAAATAGGAGCACACGATTATTGGCTAAATGCGGGAATTCGTGCCCATCAATGGCAAGTTGATGCAGATGGTGTTCCAAAAGGAGACAGCCAAATTACGTTTTCGCCAAGAGTTCAATTTGCATTCAAGCCCGATTGGGAAAAAGATATCTTGTTCCGAATTTCGGGAGGTTTGTATCACCAACCACCATTTTACAGAGAACTTCGTGATTATGATGGCGTTGTGCAAACCAATGTTAAAGCCCAACAATCATTTCATCTAGTTTTGAGTAATGATTACAGTTTTAAAATGTGGCAACGTCCTTTCAAATTGGTGTCGGAAGCATATTATAAAAATATTACCGATGTAAATACATATACGATTGATAATGTTCAAATTCGCTATAGAGCTAACAATGAAGCGGAAGCTTATGCTTATGGTTTTGATGCGAGATTAAATGGAGAGTTTGTTCCTGGAACGGAATCGTGGTTTAGTTTTGGCTATTTAAAAACTGAAGAAAATCAGGACGGTAAAGGTTTTATCGCTCGTCCAACGGATCAGCGATTGAAGTTTGGTATTTTATTCCAAGATTATATGCCTAATATTCCTAATCTAAGATTGTATTTGAATTTGGTTTATAATACTGGATTGCCAGGAGGTTCGCCTTCGTATGCTGATCCTTACAATTACCAAATGCGTTTAAAGGATTACCGAAGAGCCGATGTTGGTTTTTCTTACGTGTTAAAAGACGAGAAAATTAAATCAGAAAAATCTTGGTTAAAACCGTTTACTGATTTTTCATTGGGTTTAGAAATTTTCAATTTATTCAACAACCAAAATGCAATTACGAATACTTGGGTTAGAGACGTTTATACAAAATCTCAATATGGCGTTCCAAACTATATGACCACAAGAGTTTTTAATCTAAAACTGATTGCAAGGTTGTAATCAATGTTTTTTAGTATATTTGACTATATTTATTTTATATGAAACGAATTATCGCATCCCTATTCATAGTAACAGCTTTAGCAAGTTGTAAACAAGAAAAAGCTACTCCAAAAGTAATTTACGAAGAAGGTAAGTCCAAGGTCGAAAATACCACCAGAGATACCGCTTCATTTAAAGTGGCCGATTTACCTATTCTGATGGAAGGAACAAATTATCTAATTCATCCCATTGGTGATGTGCGTGTTTATGATACCGATAGTAAAGCTTACGGAAGTAGTAAAACCAATCAAGTAAGTTATGCGATTTCAAATTATAATCGATTTGAAATAACTGGATATTTCGATAATTTGAATTTCCAGCATATCGATTCATCGTCGGTTAAACCGTTGACTACTGACAAAATCCAAATTCAAACGGCTACGTATTTAGAAGCAATTGCCCTAAAAACTAAAAAACAAATATTCGTTTACACTTTAGTGGATTCCGATACGAATAAAGACGGAAAAATCAATCAAAACGATATTAAATCGTTGTATTTAAGTACGGCTGATGGCGAAAATTTCACGAAGTTATCCGAAGAATTTCAAGAATTAATCGATTGGAATATTGTGGAAGCACAAAATCGTTTATATTTTAGATGTATCGAAGATTTTAATAAAAACGGAGCTTTCGATAAAAATGATAAAGTACATTATCACTATGTGAATTTGCTTGACAATGAATGGAAAGTAGAAGTTTATATGCCGAAATAAGTTTTTAAAATTTAGCAATAATTAGATTTTATATAATAAGCGATAAGTTTTATTTTTCAAGTTTCTCACCGGGAATATATTGTATTATCGAATTACTTAGGAGTTTGAAGTATAAGAGGAACATTATTTCAGTATGAAGCTGTTTTTTTGATATAGTCTCTTTGGGAAGATGTATTCTTATCTAAATACAGATGAGTTCTAGAGTATAGTAAGTACAGAATTTTAGTAATAATTTTTATATTTTTTTCTCAAGTCCCATCGGGACATCATATGTGTAACCAAATCACTTAGTAGTGCTGTAGTCCCGGTTGGACGGCATTTTAGTTACCTACATAACTCTTTTTACCCAAATTACAGTTACTTTGCTTTTTTGAAGGGAATCAATTTCAACATGAAGCCAATACCAATTGAACAAAAAACGCCTAAAATCAGGTTAAAGAAGAGAGAATTAGATAAAAAGGTAGAAACGATTGCAACAATGAAAATTCCTATTCCAATTAACTGATTGCTGTTTAGTTTTTTAATCATTTTTATTTTTAGATTTAATTATACTCGATAAAAGCAAAACAACTCCACCACCAATAAAAAAACCACTTAAGAAATCGGTTATGTCATTTTCATAATAGAAATGAAGTAAAGTGGCAATTAATAAAAATGCGATCCCAATGATTGTTGATTTATTCATAGTTTAATTTATAGATCTAATTTAATTTTATTTTTGAGCTCTGATTTTTCCTGAAATTAGTAAAGCAACTATCCCTCCAATGAAAGCGGCAAAAATCAAATCGATGATTTCGTTTTTTAAGTAAACGTGTAATAAAAGTCCAACTGCTAATAGTGTAAATCCTAAGATGATAAATTTTGTGTTGTTCATAATCACTTTATATTTTCATTAAAAGCTAAGTTAAGGCTTCTAAATCAATATATCACTTTCCAAATCTGATTTTTCAATTTTAAAGTCAAATCCCAATTTAGAAACTAATTCGATGACTAATTTTTTATACCAGTTTTCACTTTTAGGGTGAATGTATATTTTTTCTATCATTTCGTCTAAATCCACATCTACTTTTAAACCGTTGTCAATTCGGATTCCTTTTTTAGACATATCTGAAATAATTCGGATTTCACGTTCATATTGGAAACTTTTACGTTTAAACAGAAACGGGAAAAAGTTATCGTCAAAAGGAATAAATTCTTTTTTGTAATCGATGTAATTTACTTCGCCGATAAATTGCTCGGTTTTTTTTTCTTTTTCCAATGCTCTTTTTAATCTTCCAATCGTAGTTTGAATAGCTAAACCTTCGGTGTTCTGTGTGAAAATTTGCCACATTGCAAACGATTCATATTCGTTAATGTGCCAACTGCTAATGGTAACTTTCTCCCGATGTGATTTATAAAAGTCTAAAAATTCAGGATTATCTGCGGCTATTTTTTTAATTTCTTCAAAAGTGGGTTCCGAAAAAGTGCCTTCATATTGATCTTCAAATTTATCCGAGCGCGACATAAACAACTGCCTAGATAACAACATGTCTAGAAACTTAGATAAATCTAAATATTTCCAAATAACGGTATTATCATCATCCGGAAGTGTAATATTTGAAGTGTTTACATACATATCTTTTTCAATTTCAAAATTTGCAACACAGAAGTAAGAAATTATAATAATCTTTAAAAAAAACTTATATGACTTATATGTTTAAAAACCCTTTTTAATCCGCGTTTCGCACCAGCGAATCAGCTACATCCGCGTTCAAATTAATATATCAAATCCTTATTCAAAACTCTGCATCATAACCAACTTCGAATAAGTACCGCTTAAAGCTAAAAGTTCATCGTGCGTCCCTTGTTCTACAATTTCGCCCTTTTGCATTACCACAATTTTATCTGCTTTTTGAATCGTAGATAAACGGTGCGCGATTACTACAGAAGTACGATTTTGCATCATATTTTCTAAAGCAATTTGCACGAATTTCTCACTTTCTGTATCCAAAGCCGAAGTAGCTTCATCCAAAATCATAATCGGTGGGTTTTTCAAAACGGCTCTTGCAATAGATAATCGTTGCTTCTGACCGCCCGAAAGTTTTCCTCCAGCATCACCAATATTAGTTTCAATGCCGTTCGGTAAATCTTTAACGAATTCATAAGCATTAGCAATTTTTAACGCTTCAATGATTTCTTCATCCGTTGCATTTGGTTTCCCTAAAAGAATATTGTTTTTAATAGAATCATTAAATAAGATAGAATCTTGCGTCACCAATCCCATTAAATCTCTTAATGAAGTTAATGTCATATCTTTAATATCGGTTCCGTCTATTTTGATGGTTCCTTCCTGCACATCATAAAAGCGTGTCAATAAGTTTGCAATCGTACTCTTTCCAGAACCGGATTGTCCAACTAAAGCCACTGTTTTTCCTTTCAGAATTTCTAAAGAGAAAGAATTTAAAACATTCTCATTTTCATATCTAAAGTTGATGTTTTCAATTTTAATATGATTTTCAAAAGAGGTTTTAACTATTGCGTTTTCTTTATCAGTAATTGTATTTTCTACTTCTAAGACATCAAACACTCTTTCGGCAGCTGCTAATCCTGTTTTGACTTGGTACGAAGCTTTTGAAATTGATTTTGCTGGAGTTAAGATATTGTAAGCCAGTCCCATATAAGCAATGAATTTTGAACCTTCTAATATTGGCGAACCATCTGTAAAAGTTTCCACTAAAACCATATTTCCACCATACCAAAGTAAAATTGCAATTACTACAATTCCCATAAATTCACTCATTGGTGAAGACAGGTTGTTTTTGCGACCAATACTATTGGTTAATTGGTATAATCTTTCGATAGAAAAGTTGAATTTTTCTGTAAAAGAACCTTCAGCATTATAGCTTTTTACTACTTTTAATCCGCCTAATGTTTCTTCAACTACTGAAATCAATTGGCCATTTTCGTCTTGTGCTTTTTTAGATTTCGCTTTCAAAGTTTTTCCAATTTTTGAAATAACGAAACCGGAAATCGGTATAAAAATAAAAACGAATAAGGTTAACTTAAAACTAATGAATACCATCGCACCAATAGTAAAAATAATAGTCATTGGCTCTTTAACAATCAATTCTAAAATACTGAAAAATGAATTTCGTACTTCATTTACATCGCCTAACATTCGCGCCATAATATCACCTTTTCTTTTTTCGGAATAATAGGAGATAGGTAAGCTGATGATTTTGTCAAACATTTTATTTCTTAAATCTCTCAAAACACCATTTTTCACCAACATCAAATGATTTAGACCTAAATAGTTGAAAAGATTTTTTAATAAGAAAGTAACGATAATTATTGCTACAACTAACAACAATGCATATTGCGGACCACTTTCGTTGGTTAGTTTTGTGATGTAGAAATATAAATAATCATTAGCATAACTAGTGATATCCCAAAACGAAGTATATACTGGTTTATCTATAACCTTTTCTGCATCTTTAAATAAAACGTCTAACATTGGAATTAAAGCAATGAAAGAAAGCGTGCTGAAAAGGGCATAAAGAATATTGTAAACAACATTCAAAATAATGTCCTTTTTATATACAAGAGCAAACGGAATTATTTTTTTTAAATTTTCGTCCATTAGTTTAATTTCATCGCTGCAATGATATTTGCAATCTTGTTATCTAAGTCGCTTTCTACTTCTTTTGCTTCATCAACATTACTTAATGGTGCATTTACACTAAAGTAGAATTTTATTTTTGGTTCCGTTCCACTTGGTCTTGCGCAAATTTTTGTACCATCTTCTAAGTAGTAAATCAACACGTTTGATTTTGGAATCGTAATTTCAAACTCTTCGTCATTCATAAAGTCTTTTCCTTTCGAACTTTGATAATCTTCAATACAAACCACGCGCTCACCATTAATTTCAGTTAAAGGGTTTTCGCGTAATTCAACCATCATTTGTTTAATTTCGTTCGCACCTTCAATTCCTTTTTTGGTAATCGAAATCAATGATTCTTTATAAAATCCGAAATCAACATATAAATTCATCAATTCTTGGTAAATAGAACTTCCCGAAGCCTTCGCTTGAGCAGCAATTTCGCTTACTAATAAGATTGCGGCAACGGCATCTTTATCGCGCACTGCATCGCCAACCATGTAACCAAAACTTTCTTCACCACCACCAATAAACTGTAATTCTGGAAAATCCTTGATGAATTTTGCAATCCATTTAAAACCGGTTAATCCTACTTTGCATTCCACGTCGTAAGCAACTGCTAATTCTAACATCATTGGCGTGGAAACAATTGTGGATCCAATGAATTCTTTTCCGGTTAATTTATTGTTGCGTTTCCATTGTTCTAATAAAAACGCAGTCATAATAACCATTGTTTGATTTCCGTTTAATAACTTAATATTTCCGTCTAAATCACGAACAGCCACACCTAATCGGTCGGAATCTGGATCTGTTCCCACGACAATATCAGCACCTGTTTTCTCAGCTAAAGCAATTGCCATCGATAAAGCTTCAGGTTCTTCAGGATTTGGTGACTTTACCGTTGGGAAATCTCCATTCGGTTCTGCTTGTTCCGGCACAATTTGTACATTGGTATAACCTGCTTTTTCTAAGACATTCGGAATCGCTTTTATAGAAGTTCCGTGTAATGAAGTATAAACGATTTTTAAATTCGCTTTTGCCGTTGCTGGCGTATTAAAACTTGCATTTTCAATTGTAGATTTGGCAAACGCTTCATCCACTTCTTTATCAATATATTCGATTAAATTTTCGTTCGCTTCAAACTTAATTGCACTGTATTTTAACTCTTCAATTAGCTTAATAATCGCTCCATCTTCCGGCGGAACTAACTGTCCACCATCTTGCCAATACACTTTGTAACCGTTGTATTCTGGCGGATTATGAGAAGCTGTCAACACAATTCCAGCGTGACATTTTAAATAACGAACTGCAAAAGATAATTCTGGCGTCGGGCGCATATCTGAAAACAAATAAACGTGAATTCCATTGGCCGAAAAAACATCTGCCACCACTTTTGCTAACGTATCACTATTATGACGACAATCATAAGCAATCGCAACTTTTAATTGCTCATTTGGAAACGATTTATGTAAATAATCAGACAAACCTTGAGTGTTTTTTCCCAAAGTATATTTGTTAATACGATTTGTACCAACGCCCATAATTCCACGCATACCACCCGTTCCAAACTCTAAATTTTTATAGAAACTCTCTTCCAAATCCTTAGGAGCCGAAGTCATCATTTCAATAATCTCTTTTTGCGTTGCTTCGTCAAAAGTAGGCGTCAACCACTCATTTACCTTATTTAAAATCGCTTGATCAATGTGCATAATCTTATTTTTTTGAAGCTAATCCTGCTATCCACTTTATCTCTTCTAAATTGCCTTGGTTTTTAACCCAAGGCAATTTAAAAGAGGATGCCGTTCCTATCAGGGCTAGACCTATTTGTAATCTTTATTTCTTCTGGAAACCTATTGGGCTTCTTTGTTTTTGTTCTGTCTCTTCCTGATTGTTTTCCATCAGAAAATTCAGCGCATTATAAATGTCAGGAAATTTTTTTTCAACTTCTGAGATTCGCTTAGAAATTTCTTCTAAAGATAAAATTGAATTGCGCAACACAACAAAAGTACGCATAATAGCAATATTTACTTCAATTGCTTTCTTTGAATTTAATACAGAAGAAAGCATGGCAACACCTTGTTCTGTGAATGCAAAAGGAGCATATCTTGTTCCTCCATAACTTGAGGTCACAATTTGTGATCTCAAGTTGGCGTGTTCTTCTTTTGTGAGTATAAACATAAAATCTTCAGGAAATCTTTCAATATTTCTTCGGACTGCTTGTTTTAATACTCTTGTTTCAATTTCATAAAGTGCTGCTAAATCAAAATCTAACATCACTTTTTGGTCTCTAATCACATGAATTTTGTTGTGGATAATCTCTAATGTTTGCATGGCGTATATATTTAGTTGTCTTTTTCTCTTATTTAAATAATATATATTGCTACTTATTAATATCCTCTAGTTTCACATTTTGTGATACCCTTTTATAACACTTCCGAAATCTTGTAACGTTCTTCGTTGTTTTTGGTTCTTAGTATAATCTCACCTAAAAATCCAGCTAAGAACAATTGCGTTCCTATAATCATTGCTGTGATGGATAAGTAAAACTGAGGTCTAGAAGTAATTAATCGACTTGTTTTGTGAATGAATAATTTGTCAATTCCCAAGTAAAGTGCGAATAAAAAGCCTATTACAAACATCATTGTTCCTAATAGTCCAAATAAATGCATCGGTCTTTTGCCAAAAGTAGAAATAAACCAAATCGTAATTAAGTCCAAGAATCCATTTACAAAACGACTCATTCCAAATTTAGAACTGCCGTATTTTCTGGCCTGGTGAATCACAACCTTTTCGCCAATATTCCCAAATCCAGCATTTTTTGCCAAAACCGGAATATAACGGTGCATTTCACCCGAAACCTCAATGTTTTTAATAACAATATTCTTATACGCTTTCAAGCCACAATTAAAATCATTCAAGGTAACACCTGATGTTTTTCGAGCTGCCCAGTTGAATAACTTTGATGGAATGTTTTTCATCATCACAGAATCGTAGC
The DNA here is from genome assembly GCF_042686085.1 of Flavobacterium ardleyense. GTDB lineage: Bacteria > Bacteroidota > Bacteroidia > Flavobacteriales > Flavobacteriaceae > Flavobacterium > Flavobacterium ardleyense. The sequence continues at coordinate 12,289 of NZ_JBHUOL010000023.1, read as the reverse complement.
GTTTTTTCTTCCATCCCGAAACCAAATCATAATTATCGTTCATAATCAAACGATATAATTCTGGTATTTCATCCGGACTGTCTTGTAAATCGGCATCCATAGTAATCACAACATCGCCTTGTGCTTTGTTAAAACCAGCGTGCAATGCTTGCGATTTTCCGTAATTTCTTAAAAAACGAATCCCTTTTACGTTCGGATTTTTGTCTGAAAGTGCAGTAATAGTTTGCCAAGAAGCATCTGTGCTACCATCATCAATAAAAAGGATTTCATAAGAAAAGTTATGAGTGTCCATAACTTTTACAATCCAATTGTGTAATTCGGGCAACGATTCTTGTTCGTTTAATAACGGAATAACTAAGGATAAATTCATTTAGAATACAGGTTTGTTTTTTTTGAAGATTGCAGCTAAAATTAACCCAAAAATAGAAGAACCAATAATGCTGTAAGCACTACCTTTAATTTGTTCTATAGCAGAAAACTGCTCATATTCACTCAGTTTTTCAAGTGCTTTTTTTATTTCAGATGATGGCGCGCCAAAACCTTTCATTATATTTGCTGTTGATTCCATTGTCAACTCTTTTAAGGTTTCAGCGGCTTCTGGATCAATAAAATTATATAGAAGAATATTGAAAATAACCGAAATAGCAATACCTATAACAGCAGAAATGAAATAAGTAGTAAAACCTTCTTTAAAAGACATGAAATCACCTAATTCTTTTTTCGTTTTTATAAGCAGTATGCATCCAATGATTACGTAAAACAACATAATAAGGAGTGCTAGCCACCATTTAGTCATTAATGACAAATCAATCATATAGATAGAAAAGGTAATTAATACGCTGACAACTCCGGTGATAACACCGTAGGTAATTCCGTTTTTTTTAATAATTTCGTTCATGGTTTGTTTAAGTTTGTTTAGTTTACAAATATAAGAATTCTAATGGTTTGTCTATAAGAGTAAATAAATAAAAAAAAGTTACATAAAGATTGTTAAATTAAAAATAAAATGTAATTTTGCACTCTGAATATAAAAATGTTTAAAAACAAAAGGTTATAAAGTGTTTACACCTTTAGTAAGATAAAGCCGCGGAACAAGTTATAATCGCTTAATAAAAAGATTTACAAAAATGAAAAAAGGAATTCACCCAGAAAATTACAGATTAGTTGCATTTAAAGACATGTCAAATGAAGATGTTTTTATTACTAAATCTACAGTTAATACTAAAGAAACAATTATGCACGAAGGTGTTGAATACCCAGTTTACAAATTGGAGATTTCAAGAACTTCTCACCCTTTTTACACAGGTAAATCTAAACTTATTGATACTGCAGGTCGTATTGATAAATTCAAAACTAAATACGCTAAATTCGACAAGAAATAATCGAATTTTTCAAAATAATAAAGAGCTTCACATTTGTGAGGCTTTTTTTATGGAATAAATTGTAATTTTGCTTTTTTAGAAATACTTTTATCTAATGTACAGTCAAGTTATGACTTGTCTCAATTCAATAAAAAAGTGCAGACAAGTAATGACTTGTCTCAACATAAAACATAACAAATGAATTACATACTTTTTGATGGAACGGTGCGCAATGCGCTACTTCCCTTTACTTATACACGTCCGGTTGCAGACATACTTGTTGGAATTTTAACCATTCGCGAAAAATGGGAAAATTACTTAGGAACAACTACAACCACAATAACGGAAGAATATTTAGCCGAAAAATATCCGATGGTTGAGATGGAGCAGAACGTTATGATCAATGCTTCTTTTTTACCAAATCCGGTTTTAGTAGAAATGATTGAGAATCTAAATCCAAACGAAGCGATAATTTTTGAAGAAGAAATCATCGCTTTTTACACAACCGATACCCAAGAAGATATCAATTTTGACGAATACGAATTAATCTATTACGAAGGGGAATTCTTGCGTATTGAAAACACTTGGGATATTTTTTCAAAAAATGATGCCTCTATTCGAGAAGATTTTGATTTTTTAACCGAAGACAGAACGTCGCAACCAATTCCTAAGTCAGTAAATGTAATTGCGCCAGAAAATATTTTTATTGAAGAAGGAGCAAAGCTTGAATTTGTGACTTTAAATGCTTCGACTGGACCTATTTACATCGGTAAAAATGCAGAAATTATGGAGGGTTCAGTTATTCGAGGTCCTTTTGCGTTGTGCGAGTCTGGAAGAGTTAAATTAGCATCTAAAGTATATGGAGCAACAACTGTTGGGCCTCATTCAGTAATTGGAGGTGAAGTGAATAATTCAGTACTATTCGGTTATTCAAACAAAGGGCACGACGGTTTTCTAGGAAATTCAGTACTAGGCGAATGGTGTAATGTTGGTGCCGATTCAAATAATTCGAACTTAAAAAATAATTACGAAGAAGTACGTTTGTGGAGTTATGAAACGGAAGGTTTTGCTAAAACAGGTTTGCAATTTTGTGGTTTAATGATGGGCGATCACAGCAAATGTGGTATAAACACCATGTTTAATACCGGAACTGTTATCGGAGTTTCAACAAATATTTTTGGATCTGGTTTTCCAAGAAATTTTGTACCGAGTTTTTCTTGGGGCGGTGCTTCGGGCTTCACTACTTATATAACTTCAAAAGCATTTCAAACGGCTAAAATTGTAATGGCAAGAAGAAATGTAGAATTCTCAGATGAAGATGCGAAAATTTTAGAATACGTTTTCGAAGAAACTAAAAAATTTAGAAAAGAATAAGCTATGTTAGGAATTCTACTTATATACTGGATTGGTAAATATTTTTATCAATTGGCAGAAAAATTCAATCAAAACAAATGGTTGTATGCTATTTTAGGAATCGTCGTTTTTTATGCGGCACAACTATTTTTCGGAATTTTATTAGGTATTATTGATACAATTTTCGATTTGGGAATTAATTTTGAAGAAAATCTTGGACTTGATTTACTGGGAATTCCAATTGGCGCTTTAGCCTGTTATCTCTTTTATATACTTTTAAATAAAGTCTGGAAAAGAGACATAGTAATCGTAAGTGATTCTATTCAAGATATTGGAAAATCTGAAATTGATTAATTGATGTAAAAATATAGAATTAAAAAGCAGAAAAATACTAATGCTATAAATATAAGTAGTTGTTTTTTGCTCTTTTTGTTTTCTGCTTGCAAACGAGTTCTTATTTCGGCTAGAAGTTCTGGACTGGCTTTTTTGTGATCAATTAATGGCTCGCTATTGCTATTTTTGTAATCTTTCCAGCTTGATCTATCAAATTTATTGCGCAATGATTTATTGTATGCTAAGCTTTTTATTGCGTGCAACATTGAACCTTCTCCTGCCATGTTGTATCAGTTTAGTTATTACTTTTTTGAATACTTTAAGTTACAACAATTTTTAAATATCCGTAAGCATTTTGCAAAATAAATAAAAAAAGGCCGCTAATTTCTTAGCGGCCTTTGTATTTATTCCTATTATATTTCTATTTTTCCTTCTACGCCATCGCTATTGTCTGCTTTGCTTCCTGTTACAATTGCTGTAAAAAAATGTAATATTGATACAAATTTTCCCGCTTTTGTGTCCCAGTAATAAGTTTCTTCAGGTGCAATTCTAATTACGCTAACTTCTGGGTCGTCTTTTCCATCAAACCATGCATTTGCAAAAACAGACCATTTTTCTTCAATAGTCGCTTTATCATCGTAAATATAGGCCTTACCAAAAACTGATAAATATTCGTAATCTCCATTATTCATAAAATACAATTGTACCTTATTATCAATGGCTATTTCCATATTTTTGTTGCTTTCTTTGCTGCTAATAAACCATAAATTCCCATCTTCATCGCAATTTTGAAGACTCATAGGTCTTGCGTTGAACGGTAATGTACGTTCTAAATTAGTTATAAACATACATGTTCTCGCTTTTTCAGAAAGTTCTTTAAGTTTTGAAATAGCATCCGTATTGAATAAGTTTTCTTTTGACATAATTTTTATATTTTTTTTTACAAGTCAAAGTTCTTTAAATTTCGCACAGCATTCATTATACTATTTTTTCTAATTTTTATAGTATTATAACTTTTTATATTTATAATTTGAATTGTTTTTAATGTTGCAATTGGAAAATCCAGCAATTGGGATATTGTCTATTTGCCACTTTAATACTATCTTTGCAACCTCAATTTTTGACAACGATTTCATCGATTGAGCTTTACTTATGGAAAACAAGAAAAAAGTAGCCTTTTATACTTTAGGCTGTAAATTAAATTACTCAGAAACTTCTACAATTGCGAGAAATTTTCAAGATGAAGGATTTGAACGTGTTGATTTTGAGGAAGTAGCAGATATGTATGTAATTAATACATGTTCAGTTACAGACAATGCAGATAAGCAATTTAAACAGATTGTTAAAAAAGCAATGAAGCTAAATGACAAGGCATTTGTTGCTGCTGTTGGATGTTATGCCCAGTTAAAACCTGAAGAATTAGCAGCGGTTGATGGTGTGGATTTGGTTTTAGGCGCAACAGAAAAATTTAAAATTACCGACTATATCAATGATTTGTCAAAAAATGATATGGGCGAAGTACATTCTTGCGAAATTGAAGAAGCTGACTTTTATGTAGGAAGTTATTCAATTGGAGACAGAACGCGTGCCTTTTTGAAAGTGCAAGATGGATGTGATTATAAATGTACATATTGCACAATTCCTTTAGCTCGTGGAATTTCTAGAAGTGATGCTTTGGAAAATGTATTGACTAACGCTTCAGAAATTTCAAAACAAGGTATTAAAGAAATTGTTTTAACCGGAGTTAATATTGGTGATTACGGTAAAGGAGAATTTGGAAATAAAAAGCACGAACATACTTTTTTAGATTTGGTAAAAGCATTAGATGAGGTTGAAGGCATTGAGCGTTTACGAATTTCGTCAATTGAACCGAATTTATTAAAAAACGAAACTATTGATTTTGTTTCGAAAAGCAGAACATTTGTGCCTCATTTTCATATTCCACTACAATCAGGAAGTAACGATGTTTTGAGAAAAATGAAACGCCGTTATTTACGTGAAGTCTATACTGATCGAGTAAAAAATATTAAAGAAGTGATGCCTCATGCTTGCATTGGTGTGGATGTAATTGTTGGATTTCCTGGTGAAACGGACGAACACTTCTTAGAAACGTATCATTTTTTGAATGATTTAGATATTTCTTATTTACACGTTTTTACTTATTCGGAAAGAGATAATACGGAAGCTATCGACATGGAAGGTGTTGTTCCAGCAAACGTACGTTCAAAAAGAAGTAAAATGTTGCGTGGTCTTTCGGTAAAGAAAAGAAGAGCATTTTACGAAAGTCAAATAGGAACAAATCGAACTGTTTTATTCGAAAGCGAAAATAAAGAAGGTTATATTCACGGATTTACAGAGAATTATGTGAAAGTGAAAACACCTTGGGATCCGGCATTAGTAAATACTTTACATGAAATCAATTTAACTAAAATTGACGAAGATGGAAGTGTGCGCTTAGCGTTCTTAAATGAAAAATTCCAAATTCCAGCTGTTTAAACAGTTTGGGATTTGGAATTTTTCGTATCTAATTTTATCCTCTGTATTAAGGATTAAATCATAAGTCCTGGTGGTAAAAGTTCGCGATATTTTCGGTTTTTTCTGAAGAAACTTATAAATCTAGCGTGTGTTGGCACAACTTTTAATTTTCGTTCTACAGCTATTCCTAAAACATTTTGAATGAATTCATTATGCAACTCTTCGTTCTCATTGTTATTAGCACAGAATTTGGTTAAGAATAATTTGCGATCTTGTGAAGAATACTCAATTGCAACTAAACCTGTTTCTGTAATAATTTCAAATTGTCTTAAAAGTTCATTATCTTTGATTTCCATGATAATTTCAATTAGAGTGCAAATTTACGAAACTTTTTTCACATAGTAACCATGACCAAAATCCCCGTTTATTTTATGCCTGGTTTGGCAGCAAGCTCTACTATTTTTGAAAACATCAAATTACCTGAAGACCAGTTCGAAATGTTTTTTTTGGAATGGTTTTTGCCCACTGATAAAGAGTCGTTAGAATCGTATGCAAAACGCATGAATGAAAAGATTCTTCATGAAAACCCTGTGTTAATTGGCGTTTCATTTGGTGGTATTTTAGTGCAAGAAATGGCAAAATTAATGCCTGTGCGAAAAGTTGTTATTATTTCAAGTGTAAAGTCAAATACTGAATATCCAAGTCGATTTAAAATTGCAAAAGCTACAAAAGCATATAAACTGTTGCCGACTCAACTTTTGTCAAATGTAGAATTACTTGTTAAATATGCGTTTGGAAGCAACGTTATAGAGAAGCGACTCAAGTTATACGAAAAATATTTATCGGTAAGAGATAAAGGATATTTAGATTGGTCTATTGAAAGCGTAATGCTTTGGCCTCAAATAGAAGCGCCTAAAGGTATTGTTCATATTCAAGGAGATGCTGATCCGGTTTTCCCGATAAAAAATATTAAAAATTGTATTGCTGTTAAAGGCGGTACACATATTATGATTCTTAATAAATTCAAATGGTTAAATGAAAATTTACCCAAATTAATACTCCAATAAAATGAAAAAGTACATGACAAAGAAGATCGTATTAATTGTTGCAATTGCTTTTATAGGAAGTTTTTTAATTTATGGCGTAGTTTCGGATAAAACAAAATTTTCTCCCGTTGGCTACAGTCTGGAAATGAATTTTTCTAACGAAGAAGTTCCGGCTTATATTGCGGATGTGCAAGAACGTCTGGATCGTGAAATGGTAACGAATATGAATTTTCATACAAATACTACTTTGGTAATTAAACGTGCTAACAAAGTGTTTCCAATTATTGAGCCTATTTTGGCAAAATATGGAGTGCCAGACGATTTTAAATATTTAGCTGTAATTGAAAGCAGTTTGGTAAATGCCGTTTCGCCAGCAGGAGCAAGGGGGATTTGGCAATTTATGCCGGCAACTGCAAAAGAAAAGGGGATGGAAGTCACTGATGAGGTGGACGAGCGTTACCATCTAGAAAAATCAACAGAAGCAGCTTGTAAATATTTGCTAGTGGCTAAAGAAAGATTTGGTTCTTGGACGTTAGCTGCGGCTTCATACAACGGTGGAATGGCAGGAGTTAGTAATAAAATGAAGGAACAGCAAGTTACAAACTATTATGATTTGTTGTTAACTGAAGAAACTTCGCGCTATGTTTTTAGAATTTTAGCCTTGAAAGAAATAATGAAAAACGCTCCTAAATACGGATTTGCGATTCCAAACGAAGCTTTGTATTCTAATATTCCGACTAAAAAAGTAGTAATTGATTCTACGATTACTGATTTAGCTTCTTTTGCATTAACGCAGGGAGTTAATTATAAGATTCTAAAAATTCATAATCCGTGGTTGCGTGATAGAAAATTAACTGTTGCGTCAGGAAAGCAATATGAAATTGAAATTCCAACTACGGGATATTCTAAATAACTTAAAATAAAAACACAGCTATTTAATCAGATCTTTAAATAGCTGATTTTTTTGCGACCTATTTATTTTTGAAAGTAAAAGTATAATTGGGTATAATAGTGGAGTTGGATTTACTATTTTTTTCTAAAAGATTGAGAAATGTTATTTAGAAAAAAAAATCCACATAGAAGCACAGCTGCATTGTAATTAAATATATTTTGAGCTACCTAAAATTAATTCAAGATGTAGTCTTAAAATAACTGCTTTTCTATGTGGACAATAACTAATCAATTAATTCAACTCTTATAAAGGTATGATAATAAATTGTTCATTGGTTATAAAGTCGGTGAACACCTCAGAATAATCGTTGACCTAACAAAAAAAGCACCTTAAAAGGTGCTTTTGAATTTTAAAATGAATGAATTACATTTTTTTCATTTGATCTTTCATCATTTTTATTTGATCTTTTAACATGTTTTGTTTGTCTAATTTCTTGGCTTGGTTTAATAGAGAAGTAGCTTCCATCTTTCTTCTTCTTGTCATTGCAATTCCCGCTAATTGTAATTTTGCCAAGGCTAAATCCTGATCCATTGACAATCCTAAAGCAATTGCTTTCTTAAAATAACGCTCTGCTTCGTTCAAGTTAGTTTGAGAAACCATTAAGCCATGTAAGTAATTGAAGTAACCTTGTTGTTTCTTAATCAAAGCAGTTTCTGGGTTTTTAATATAAGTTAACCATTTTTGTGCTCCTGGAAAATCCTGACTTCTTAATTTTAAAAACGCTAATAAAATAAATTCGTTCTTAAAGTATAAGAAAATAGGGATGATTGATAAAAGTAAAATGAATATTCCATTTCCGATATTTCCGCCAATAGAAAACAAATAAATAGAAAATGCTATTAAAAGTCCTGCTAAAACTAATTTGATATTTTTGTGAAACATTATTGTGTATTTTTGTTAACTGCAAAGATAATAAAATGAATTCGAAATATTTTTAAAAAAGTACTTGTGAATAAAAAAACTCTTTGTATATTTGCACTCGGTTTTCAGGAGATGAATTCCGTTGAGTTTTAAAAAAGAATTTTATTATAGATTTAAAAAGATACTAATAATGAGTAAGAGAACGTTTCAACCATCAAAAAGAAAAAGAAGAAATAAGCACGGTTTTATGGACAGAATGGCTTCTGCAAATGGAAGAAAAGTGCTTGCTCGTAGAAGAGCTAAAGGAAGACATAAATTGACTGTTTCTTGTGAACCAAGACACAAAAAATAATGTTTTAGCTTAAACAATATATTAGCCGTTACTTTTATTAGTAGCGGCTTTTTTTTAAAGTTTTTTAGAAAATACTGGTTTTTAGGAGCTATTTGCCGCTTTCCACTTTAATCTTTTCAATTTTTTTCAAAAATTAAAAAGGATTTCCGCTCCAATCGGGGCTAGGGCAAAGTGCATAAATCAAGAATAATTTCAAAGAATATCATCACAACACACAACTAACAACACACTACAATGCCAAGAGACAATTCAATTAAATCCGTACTAATCATAGGCTCAGGACCAATCGTAATTGGCCAAGCTTGCGAATTTGACTACGCTGGTTCTCAATCTGCTCGTTCACTTCGAGAAGAAGGAGTGGAAGTTATCTTAATTAACTCCAATCCGGCAACGATTATGACCGACCCTACAATGGCTGATCACGTTTATTTGAAGCCATTAACTACAAAATCAATCATTGAAATCCTTAAAGCTCATCCACAAATTGATGCTGTTTTGCCTACAATGGGCGGACAAACGGCCTTAAATTTATGTATCGAAGCAGACGAAAAAGGAATTTGGACTGATTTCGGCGTACGATTAATTGGTGTTGACATCAACGCAATCAATATTACAGAAGATAGAGAGCAATTTAAAAACTTATTAAATAAGATTGGAATTCCTCAAGCTCCAGCTCAAACCGCTAACTCTTTTCTACAAGGAAAAGAAATTGCACAAGAATATGGATTTCCATTAGTAATTCGTCCATCGTTTACTTTGGGAGGAACAGGAGCTTCAATTGTTTATAAAAAAGAAGATTTCGATGCCGCTTTAACTTACGGTTTAGAAATGTCGCCAATTCACGAAGTTTTGATTGACAAAGCTTTAATGGGTTGGAAAGAATACGAATTAGAATTGTTACGCGATAGCAATGATAATGTAGTAATTATCTGTACCATCGAAAATATGGACCCAATGGGAATTCATACGGGAGATTCAATTACAGTTGCACCTGCGATGACTTTATCAGACACAACATTCCAAAGAATGCGTGATATGGCGATCTTAATGATGCGTTCTATCGGAAATTTTGCTGGAGGTTGTAACGTGCAATTCGCAGTTTCGCCAGATGAAAAAGAAGATATTGTAGCGATTGAAATCAATCCTCGTGTTTCTCGTTCTTCTGCATTAGCTTCAAAAGCAACAGGTTATCCAATTGCTAAAATTGCTTCAAAATTAGCTTTAGGGTATAACTTAGATGAATTACAAAATCAAATTACAAAATCAACTTCGGCTTTATTTGAACCGACATTAGATTACGTAATCGTTAAAATACCAAGATGGAACTTTGATAAATTTGAAGGAGCAGACAGAACGTTAGGTCTTCAAATGAAATCTGTAGGTGAAGTTATGGGAATTGGACGTTCGTTCCAAGAAGCACTTCACAAAGCAACGCAATCGTTAGAAATTAAACGAAATGGGTTAGGAGCAGACGGAAAAGGCTACAACAACTACGAGCAAATCATTGAGAAACTAACTTTTGCAAGTTGGGATCGTGTTTTCGTAATTTATGATGCTATTGCAATGGGGATTCCATTGAGCAGAATTCACGAAATCACAAAAATAGATATGTGGTTCTTGAGACAATATGAAGAATTATTCTTTTTAGAAAGAGAAATCTCAAATTATAAAATAGATACTTTACCTAAAGAATTGCTTTTAGAAGCAAAACAAAAAGGATATGGTGACCGTCAAATTGCTCATATGATGGGTTGTTTAGAAAGTCAAGTACACACTTTACGTGATGAAATGAACATCAATCGTGTTTACAAATTAGTAGATACTTGTGCAGCTGAGTTTAAAGCAATGACGCCTTATTTCTACTCTACTTTTGAAGCTGAGATTGAAAGACCTGACGGAACAACGTACGTGCAAAACGAAAGTATTGTTTCAGACAAGAAGAAAGTAGTAGTTTTAGGTTCAGGACCAAACCGAATTGGACAAGGAATTGAGTTCGATTATTCTTGTGTTCATGGAGTTTTAGCTGCTAAAGAATGTGGTTATGAAACGATTATGATCAACTGTAATCCAGAAACGGTTTCTACCGATTTTGATACGGCTGATAAATTATATTTCGAGCCTGTATTTTGGGAACATATTTACGACATCATTCAGCACGAAAAACCAGAAGGTGTAATCGTGCAATTAGGAGGTCAAACGGCTTTAAAATTAGCGGAAAAATTATCTAAATACGGAATCAAAATTCTTGGAACTAGCTTTGATGCTTTAGATTTAGCTGAAGATAGAGGACGTTTCTCAGAATTATTGACGACATTAAATATTCCTTTCCCACAATTTGGAATTGCTGAAAGTGCTGAACAAGCATCTAAATTGGCAGATACTTTAGATTTCCCATTATTAGTGCGTCCTTCATATGTATTAGGAGGACAAGGAATGAAAATTGTCATCAACAAACAAGAATTAGAAGAACACGTAATTGATTTATTAAAATCGATTCCTGGAAATAAATTACTATTAGACCATTATTTAGATGGTGCAATCGAAGCAGAAGCAGATGCAATTTGTGATGCTGACGGAAATGTGTACATCATAGGAATTATGGAACATATCGAGCCTTGTGGAGTTCACTCAGGTGATAGTAATGCAACTTTACCACCGTTTAACTTAGGTGAATTTGTAATGCAACAAATCAAAGATCACACGCATAAAATTGCAAGAGCTTTACATACTGTAGGATTAATAAATATTCAGTTTGCAATAAAAGATGATATTGTTTACATTATTGAAGCAAATCCTAGAGCATCTCGTACGGTTCCATTCATCGCGAAAGCGTATGGAGAGCCTTATGTAAATTATGCAACGAAAGTAATGTTAGGACACAATAAAGTAACTGATTTTAATTTCAACCCACAATTAAAAGGATACGCAATTAAGCAACCGGTTTTCTCTTTTAGTAAGTTTCCAAATGTGAATAAAGCATTAGGACCAGAGATGAAATCAACTGGAGAAAGCATCTTATTTATAGATGATTTGAAAGATGATCAATTCTACGATTTATACGCAAGAAGAAAAATGTACTTAACGAACTAAAAACAGAAAATCCCAATCGTAAGATTGGGATTTTTTAATTTGTAAACTCTACCCCTAAAGTTTACAAAAAGAAGTATTTTTGAATACAAAGCAATTTATGGTTTGTATTATTTTGCTGCTTTTCAATCTAAGCTTAAGTCTTTGTTGTGCTATGACTTATTCTTCTCTTACGAATTTAGAAAAATAATATTCATTCATGTTACAGATTTTCTGTACATTTTTACTTTTTTTTTCTAGTGTTTATTGGGATTTTGCTTTTTGAAATCCATTTTCTGTAAATTTAAAACGCGGATTTTCTTACTTAAACAAAAAAAAGACATCAATTGCTTGATGTCTTTTAATTTAAATAGAGTGTCTTGTCCTGAAATAGCGATACACAAAAAGTATCCTTATGAAATCACAAGAAGAACCACGCTATGTTAAGCGAACTCAGAAAGACTATTCAATGTCTTTTAAATTACAAATT
>NZ_JBHUOL010000022.1:0-352925 GCF_042686085.1 Flavobacterium ardleyense | reverse complement strand
TATTGAAGTTTACAAGAGCTTTTAAAAGCGAAATTGTGAAAAAACAAGGTTTTTTCACAGCCTGACGTGTTGCGGCTTGCAGAAGTGGCGAACTTCGTAACCGTAATCTTTCGGCTAAGATAAAATTTCTTGCGAAAGATAAACGTGAATTTACCACATATTTCGCCATTTTTGCAAACCGCTGTTGGCAGTAGTGTTTTTTATTCTGTTACTTCTTGTTGAAAAGAATTATAAAAATACATTAAAAATCTGTCTAAATATTGTCTAATCGCTAACATTTTATTTAAACTTAAAATGATTTTTTTATTGTGATCTATTAATTGTGAATTTATTAAAGCCATATTTTTTCTTTCAACTGGTGTTTTTTCTTCAAATTCTTTTAATCTGTTGTAATCTTTTTCAGTCAATATGCCATTTGTGTGAATAATTGCGTGTCTAATTATTCGCAATTCTAAATATCGCATGAATGTTTCGTCAAAACTCATATTCATACCATCTGGTTTTTTTAAATTTAAGCCATTTGGATTTGTTAAATAATTTTTTAAATTGTCATTTCTCCAAGCATTACTTATGCTTTTTTCGATTTCAGATTCCGCAAGATTGTCTTCACATTTAAGAATAATTTCAAATAAATCTTCCAGTATTCCATCTACAACAGAAATTGAACGTATCAAATAGTTTTCAAAAATTTTAATTAAAATGTCTGAACTATATTCATTTACTAATTCTTCCTTTGTAAATTGTACGTCCATTTCAAAACTGTCAAGCCTCAATGGTTCAGGTATGTTTTGTGTTGTACTTAAAACTATTGGATTTTCCATAGTTTCATATCTTTTAGATGCAACATCACAAGCGTTTATCAGCAACACATAATCTGTATAATTTCCAATGATTTTGGAAATACCAATTCCGATATGTTCAATAGATTTCTCTTTAGTTTCTTTTTTCATAACATTACTGCCAACGGTTCTCGGCTAGCGAAAGTGGTTTGAATTAATCACTGACCAAAACAAATATAAAACAAAATTACGAATCATAGAGGTTTTTCCGAAGGAAAAACCAAGCTTAAACCATTTTGTGCTAACCGGTGTTGTGCATAGTGTTTTTTTTCATTGGATTTATTTTCCATATAATCCAAGTAACTAAAAATGAGACTACAATGAGCAAGACGGAAACTCCAATATCTTTTAAATCCCACGTTAGATTTGGAATATAATCTCTGTGAAAATTAACTGAAAAGGCGAATACAATTTTATATGTTGACCAAATTCCGTGTAATAGTGTAAATCCGAAAGCTATTAACCAAAATATTTTTTTATTCATAATAATTGGTGCAATCAGAATAATCGTAGGAAAGACCATCGCATAAAAAATATCAAAATAGAATGGACTAAAGTCATATTTATATTTTACGAAATTCAGTCCGACAAATATCCATAAGAGTAAGATTCCGCCATAAATTAAACGTTGTGTTTTATCATTTTTCAGATATTCAGTTATAGAAATTCTATTTTTCAATTCTGTCGTTTTTCAGTTTTCCGAATCGTTGCTTTACATTATGCACAACGTTTCGCGGCTTGCAGAAGTGGCGAAATTCGTAACCGTAATCTTTCGGCTAAGATAAAATTTCTTGCGAAAGATAAACGTGAATTTACCATATAATTCGCCATTTATGCAAACCGCTGTTATGTGACGGCTATTTATGCGGTTTATTTTAAATATATTTTTCGATTGCAATTATTCTATTCAATTTTTCAATTCCAATTTTCGAAATAATTCGAAACGCCAATTCTATAAATATAAATCTTAATATAATAATAAAAAATATTGTCGGCAAAAATAGTTCAATCGAATTCTTAAACCCATTTTTGAATAATGACGTTATAAGACCAAAAATAGGGAATAGAAAAATAGCGAATAAAATGACCTTGAAAATTTTATTTATTTCAATTTCTAAAGTGCCGTTTTTTTCGTTTAAACTTCCTTTAAACACACAAAAACTACCATATAAATTTTTTGATAATTTTAGTTCAAAATTTGGTTCATTTATTTTTCCTATAAAAGTTTGTTTATTCCAGTCAGAAACAAATTGTTCGTCAGATAAAGTTTCTTTTTGTAGTTCAGATATTGCTTTCGAACGTTCGTTAATAAATACAAACGAATATTTTTTAAGTGGATAGATTTTCATTTTTAATTTTCCTTTGGTTTTCGCCAAAATGACTCACAATTTTCAAGTTTCTGTTTTTTTATTCCGACTGAATATCAAATAATAAAGCCTTTAATTTTTATTTTAAAACATTTATAATCTTTTGTTTAGTTCGGTTTTCTGTAGCTGTCACATAACGTCTTGGCGCTTGGCGTGGTTGGGGACTTTTGAAACCGAGTATTTTCGGCTTAACGTAAAGGTAATAAAAAAACGCTAATTCCACTAAATCCCCAATCACGCCAAACGGCTGTTACCTGCTGTTTTTTTACATTTCTATTTTTCAGTTTTAATAAAATATATTTAACTCTATTTCTGATATTCGGAAAAATTTGCCTCAAAACTCGTTCCGTAATAAATAATGAGAATTAAAAGACATAGAATTAATGCAATTAAATTCTGTTTGATAAAATTAAAAATAGTTATGGACATTAATCCGATTGTCAGTATTAAGCCTTTTTTTGCATATGGTTCAAAAACTTCAAATGCCAAATATTTTGGTAACAATGGATTATTAAAATTTAATGTAGTAGAATAGTAAATTCCAAAAATATAAGTCAAATGTAAAAATATTAAAATCATTATTAACCTTAATATCTTTTCAAGTTTTGGAGATTTATTTAGTGAAATAATTTTCTGTAACATTTTATTAATTTTAAAATTGTTAATCTTTTGTTTTTTAAGTGTTCAATGTTTATAATATTAGTATTTTAAAATTAGTATTTATTTTCCATTTTTAAAATTCCAAAAAAGATAAGCTATTTTCACATTTTTATTTTAAGTTTAATTGAAAAAGTTGTTTAAAAGTCTGATTTTCATTAAAATAGCAGGTAACGTCTTGGCGCTTGGCGTGGTTGGGGGCTTTTGAAACCGAGTATTTTCGGCTTCACGTAAAGGTAATGAAAAAACGGTAATTCCACTAAATCCCCAATCACGCCAAACGGCTGTTATGCACAGGCTTTTTAATCTTCGTTAAATTCCACTCTGCAAATAGGGCTTATGCTGTCTTCTGTTATAACTTTTTGTCCTATGTTTTTAGTTCTTTCTTCTTGGGAATATCCTATAAAAGTATTGTTAGTATCATTAATTCCTGTGACAAGAAAATTCGGATAAAATAATCTACAAGTATTTTGTTCATTATCTTGAACTGTGAAATATATGTTCACAGGATTTTGTTCATCTATTGCTCTTAATAATAAGTTTCTCATATGTTTTTATTTAAATATATAAAGTTTTTATAGAAAGTAAAGTCTTTTTTGTAATTTATATGTTGAATGGTCCAAATTCTATTGTACAATTCTCTCTTATTTCAGATAACTCTATATAAACACCAAATTTGTAATCTAATTGAGTAATATATTCATTAATCTTTATGTAATCAAAATCTCGTTTTCCATTCTTCCATTGCATTTTAAGTTCTATTTCTAACAAGTTATGATGTGTATCTCTTTTATGCACAATAATATCAGGATATACGTTACTGGAATCTTTACCATACTTTTCAAAATCTAAATTTTTACCGATTAGATTTCCAATTATATCTTCTCCGTAATCATTTCTCATTCTGTTGTATTCTACATCGACTACATAATCTGTATTTTCAAAATGCTTTTCTATATAAATTGCAAGACGATGAGTTATGGATCTTTCGTGTAAGTTGTATGTTTCAAAAATTATTTGAGAATCTTTTTCAAATAATTCATCTATAGACTTATTTAAAATATCGGTAATTTGTTCTTTTGTATACGTCATTTTTTTTTAAGCTTGTGCATAACGGTTCGCGGCTTTGAAAGGTTGCGAGCTTCGTAACCGATATTTTTCCGCTAAGATAAAATTTCTTGCGAAAGATATATGTGAATTTAGCACAATTTTCGCAATCTTTCAAAACCACTGTTGGCAGTAGTTTTTTTATATTATATGTATAATTTCCAATTCTTGTCAGCTTTAAATCCGTGTTCAGGCTCGGCTATTTTTTTAATTTCACGTTTCTCATTTATACTTTCGGAATAAAAATCTAATTGCTTTGTTTTTATATAGTCAATTTCTGTTTCCGTCATTGCACTATTCCAAGGAACATTTTCACAAACAATACATTCATTTTTATTCAAAGCAACAATTCCGCATATTTTGCAAGGTTTAAGGGATTCAATAAAATTTTTCACATAGGCAAAATCAAAATTCGTAAAATTCAATGGTACATTTTGAATCAAATCATACCAACCAATATTGCAATTTTTTAAAACAAATTTTTTGTCTGATTTTTCAATAATAACATTCTCGTTATTTTCTGAAAAATGAATGTTATTTATTTCGTTCCACTTAAATAAATTCGCTTTCGCTCCAAAAGTTTCATTTAAGCTGAATCCATTTTCAGTTAACTTTATTTCGGTAATTTCGGAAGTCATTTTTTTGTAAAAAACCTTTCTCATTAAATACCCTATCATTCTATTCTCTCTTAATATGTTAGTTTTCGATTGTGCGGTAAAATTACTGCCAACTTATTTATATGTATCACTCAATGATACAAAGCCACCCATTTTTGGGTGTATAGATATTATAATTGTCATGCCTATTTCTTTTTCAAATGTAAATAAAAAAACACAAGTCTTAGA
Source organism: Flavobacterium ardleyense (assembly GCF_042686085.1). Lineage (GTDB taxonomy): Bacteria > Bacteroidota > Bacteroidia > Flavobacteriales > Flavobacteriaceae > Flavobacterium > Flavobacterium ardleyense. The sequence continues at coordinate 348,110 of NZ_JBHUOL010000022.1, read as the reverse complement.
GATTTTTATAAAACAAAGTGGCTTTTATAAATTTAAACTGAAGCTTGATTAAAAACATTTTTCCAAATTACTTTGCATAGATTAGATAAAAGTCGAAAAATCCTGAAACTTTTGATTGCTGACTTATGATGGTGACCTAAACCCGCGTTAGGGATAGTAGTGGCATCCTTTTTATTTTATTTTCAAAATAAAAAGATAGAACGAATAGCCCGCTCGAACGCCCAAGAACAAGTACAAGAACAAAAGAGAAGTAAAAGCAATTTAAGCCAGAAATTGGTGCTAACAGAAAGTAGTATTTCGGAACTATCGAGTTGTGATGCGTTAGTTGGGTAGGATGAGGATTTTGTTTAAAGACAGGATTGTGTAAATGAATTATCGCAACTTCAAAAGGCTTTACCAAATAAAAAAATAGGCTGTTAGAAAAATTAGCACTAAAAACAACTGGTAAAGGATCCAAAAAATAGTTGCAATTTTAATTTCGGTCTTATTTGTAAATTTTTATTACTTTAGAAGTCTTAAAACGGACAACCAAAACAAAAAGATTATGGGACTATTTGATTTTATTAAAAACGAATTGATAGAGGTTATTGACTGGGTAGATAACTCAACGGATACGATAATTTGGAAATTTCAAGATAAGGGAAACAATATAAAAAATGGTGCAAAATTAACGGTTAGAGAAAGCCAAAATGTGGTGCTTATGAACGAAGGTGAGTTTGGCGACGCTTATTTGCCAGGGCTTCACACATTATCCACGAATAATATGCCAGTTACCACAACTTTAAAATCATGGAAATATGGTTTTGAATCGCCTTTTAAAGTGGATGTTTATTATGTGAACACAAAGCAGTTTACGAACTTAAAATGGGGAACATCTGGCGCTATTTTGTTTAAAGACAGTGAATTTGGACAGGTTCGGGTAAAGTCTTTCGGGAATTTTGCCATCACAATTAAAGATCCCAAACATTTTATTAAGCAATTTGCAGGTACAAATCCGTTTGTGAAAACCAGCCAAATTGAAGAACCGCTAAAAAACATTATCGCCAGTAGATTAGCCGAAGCGTTTGCAGAAGCTAATATTTCGGTCTTAAATTTAGCTTCGAATTTCACGGAATTAGGCGAAAAACTAAAACCAATTCTGCAACTTGAACTCGACACTTATGGGATTCAGCTTGAAAAGTTTTTTATTGAAAATGTTTCGCTTCCAGAAGAGGTAGAAAAGATTTTAGATAAGAAAACAGAACTGAATATTCTAAAAGGCAATCTAAATGAGTTCAACCAAATGCAAGGTGGTATTGCGCTAGAGAAATTAGCTGATAATGACACTGCCGGTGCTATGGGTGGTATGGGTGCCGGAATGCTTTTGACCAACATGATGGGCCAGCAACAAAACACACCAAACACGCCACAAGCAAGTAAAACAGATTTATTAGAGATGCTAAAACAACTGGGCGAACTTAAAAACCAAGGTATTCTAACGGAAGAGGAATTCAGCAAGAAGAAACAAGAAATTTTAGACAAATTATAAAGAAGTTACTTCATGTCTGATTTTAAGGAATTCCCATGCCCTAATTGTTCGTCTGAGCTTAATTATGACGCGGAAAAAAATGATTTAAAGTGTTTGCATTGCCATACTGTATTTTCGATTGAGAAAAGCGATGAACTTATTGCTGAAATCACAATCGATAGTTTTAATAGCGCAATCAGTTCGCACATGTTGCCCATAAATGATGTCAACTATAAATGCAGCAAATGCGGTCAAGAAACCAAGTTAAAGGAAGATATCGCTTTTTTTGAATGCCGCAATTGTGGCAATAATGTAATTAATGCGAGTGCTTATAAAAGCAGAACCATTGTGCCGTCTTCGATTATTCCGTTTGCGGTTTCAAAAGACAAGGCAATGGAACATTTCATCGCCTGGATTGGAAAAGGTTTTTGGAACGATTCTTCTTTAAAGGAGCTTTCCATTGCCGATAATTTAGTAGGTCATTATATACCATTTTGGACATTTGATGCGAATACAGAGAATCAATGGAGCGGGCAATCGGGTACATATTACTATGTAACGGAGTCTTACCGAGATTCACAAGGTAAATCACAGACAAGAAGCGTTAGAAGAACTAGATGGCAATACAAAGAAGGACAGTTTTCTCAATTTTTCAATGATATTTTAATATGTGGCAATCAAGAAATTACACAAGATTATATCAATAAAATATATCCTTTTCATCTTGATGAATTGAAACCTCTGAACGAAAAATATTTGTTGGGTTGGAACGCAAAGGCTTTTGACAAAGACATGAACGATAGTTATACGTTGTCAAAGAACTTTATAACGAGTAAGGTAGAAGAAATGGCTGCGACTTATTTAGCTGCTGACACGTATAGTGGCTTAGAAGTCTCAACGGAGTTTTGTGATGAAACCTATAAACACATTATTTTACCAGTCTGGTTTTGTGAATATCTTTTTAAGGATAAGAAATATTTTTTCATCATCAACGGTCAAACAGGCGCCATTCATGGCGAAAAACCACTTTCCACCACTAAAATTGTTACGGCAATTGTCTTAGCCGTCATTTTTGTTATTGTTCTTTTTATGGCTTTTAGCTAAGCTTACAGCACTTTTAAAATTACAATTTCTTAAAAAAAAATAAGTTATGACGCACCAGAGAGATTGTTTAAATGAATACGTGGATATCTGGTCAAATTTTAAGACGCAGATAAAATTGACAAGTCGTGGTGATTATTGGTTTTTTGTATTGGTTAATTATGCGCTGTTAACTATTTTTCAACACTTTTTTCAGGACCATTATTACTTGGAATTGCTCTTAATTATTGGATTTGTAATCACCACAATTTGCATAGGATTTGGCCGAATGAACGATATTAAAAAACCTATTTATTTCCTATTTATTCCGTTATATAACTTGTATCTCCTACTCCAACCTACCGCAAAGAATAAAAGTACTGCAACAATTGAATCTTTGCAAGAAGGTACAATGTCGAATGCGAATTTCACTGCTGTTGAAACTGTCCCTATTCAGAAAAAGATGTTTTTTCTAAAGTTTCTTATTGCTTCCATTGCTCTAGCGATGTTGCATCTAAAAATTAATCTCACTTATGAAGAAAATGTAATTAACGACGAACTAGCTGAAATTCTTGTATATTTAGTATCAATTATAATTTTCATTGCTTCCTTCTTAGCCTTATTTATTTTACACCAAGTTTTGAAGAAAGGAATTTCTAGCAGTTCGCTTATTATTTATTTTATTGCTAGTTTAACAATCTTGAATTTTTTGACACGTTTGTTATTACAAATTCTTTTTAACTGGCTTTAACTGCTTACTAATTAGCTGGCACGTAATCAGTTTTGCTGAAATTTACTTCAAGAATATAATAGAGAAATAAGTATATTTAAAGATGGTTTTGATTATTTGGGCGTTACCACAAGGGTCGCGCTGTGCGTTCTATCTTTTTGTTGAAAAAACAAAAAGGATGCCACTTCCATCGCTAACGCAACTTAGTAGTAAAATTCAAAAATAGGATTGTATTTTAGAATTGTACTAACAAAATAATTTATAGAATTTAAAAAAAGACCGAAAGAAGTTGAGCTAATAACTAATTATCTTTTGTAACAGCAACCGCATCTGCATCTTTAACTCCATCAAAAAAGCCTTTTTTCACGTCCTCAAAACTAGTGTAAATGGTTGCCATTAAATAAACAACTACTGCGGCAATAAATAAATAATCCTCTCTTTTCTTGTAATTTTCATCTTCCTTCTGTTTTATGTTTTTTTGCTACTCTATTAATTTTTCAAAGACAATAAAAATATCTAAAATCAATTAAAGTGTCAATTTAATCTCTTCTCTAAATTTAGTCGCGGTTTTTATTCTGCGTTTAGAAAATGTTCCATTTCGTGCGGCATTGGATAGTGTCCATTTTGACGCATTATTGTAATTATTTCACCCAAATGGAATGATAAATGAACTGTAATATCTTGAATGATTTTCAGTTTTTCCTCACTATTATTGTCTTGAAGTGTCATTTTACGCAACATTTCTTTAATCGTTTCAATTTGGGTTTCAAAAGTAGCGATCTTATTAATAAGTAAAACTTCATCGCTTACCTCTTTTGATGCAAACCAAGTATCAATTTCATTTATCTCCGCTGTAGCAACAGCACTCAATTTCCTTATCTGATACTCTTGCCAAATTATTAAATGATTCAATATTTGCCAAATACTTTTTGGCGTATTGTTATGAAGCAAACTAGCTTTTTGCGTATCTAATTTTGCAAACACCTTAAAAGTATCAAATGAGTCTTTAAATAAAGTATGTAATTCCATGAAGTTATCTTTGTTGTAACGAATTACTTATAAATTTGAAAAATAGATAGCAAAAAACACTTTAAAAAGATTTAGTACAAAATACTTTTTATTTATCACTGTTATAAATCTGATAGCGCTTATACGCTATCTTTTCGTTTTTATAATGTAACGCTTTTATTAAATCAGATGGTTTAAAATACTCAATGTAAATTAATTCATCCATGTCCATTTTCTGATAATCAACAGTACTTAAGAAAATATATTTATTTTTATTTTCAATTTCTGAAAATATTTTAATTACATATTCTAACACATTGTCAGGAGCTTCGTTGTTTTTTATTTCTTTTCCAATTATCTTAAAATTACCTGAAATCTTCTTCTGATTAAAAAGAGCGGCTTTCACCATTCTATTTCTCTCAATACCTTTAAAACTAATGTAGGTTAAAACTCCTAAACCAAGCGATTGAAAAGCAACTGATAAACCATCAATTTCATTCAATGCTTTATTTATAAAATTAAAATAGATAAAAGCAATAAATAAAAATAGTAAAACGAAGATGGAAACAAACATTCCTATCTCGTAATTTTTATACTCTTTTGAAAGATATATTTTGTCCTGCTCTGTTAATTCAATTTCTTCCAAAATACTTTGTAATTTATTTTTATTTACTTCTTTTTTTACTTTTCTTAGAATTACCTAATTTTTATGGCATCTGTCGCGATTTTTTGATCAACCGAAAATGCCATAAAACAACTCACTAGCTGAAAAGATTGTGCAAAAGTAAACCAAACTGAACCAATTCTCTTGGATTGATTGCTTTATTTTAGAATAGTTTTATTTACTTAAAGTTCATTTTTTGTATTCGAACCGCATTTAAAATAGCTAATAATGCGACACCAACATCTGCAAAAACAGCTTCCCACATTGTGGCAATTCCACCCGCACCAAGAATAAGAACAATAGCTTTAACAGCAAATGCTAAAATAATATTTTGTATTACTATTTTTCTTGTCGCCTTCCCTATTTTTATGGCTGTTGCAATTTTTGAAGGTTGGTCGTTTTGAATCACCACGTTTGCCGTTTCAATTGCTGCATCGCTTCCCATTGCTCCCATCGCAATACCCACATCGCTTAATGCTAAAACAGGCGCGTCGTTTATTCCATCGCCTACAAAAGCAATTATGTTATTTTTGTCTTGCTTTAATTCTTCTACTTTTTGGACTTTATCTTCCGGCAATAAATCACCAAAAGCCGTATCAATTCCTAAATGAAGTGCTACCTGTTGTGTAATTGCATTTTTGTCGCCACTTAACATTACTATTTTCGTAATTCCATTAGCATGCATTTGTCTGATTGCCTCTTTTGCATCTTCCTTAATCTCATCGGCAATTATAACATAACCGGCATATTGATTGTCAATCGCAACCACAACAATACTCTCTACGATTGCATCAATATTTTTATCATAAACTATATTGAACTTCTGTAAAAGTTTGGTGTTACCAGCTAGCACAACTTTACTATTTACAACTCCTTTTAATCCATGGCCGCTTATTTCTTCAATAGCTGTTGCCTCGTACTGATGGTCATTGTCTTTTTCACTTTCTACGATTGCTTTGGCTATTGGATGTGTCGATTTTTTCTCAAGCGCAACTAATGATTGCATTAGCTCTTCCTTAGTGGTATTGTTGGCCACTTCAATTTTTTGGACTTTAAAAACTCCTTTTGTCATTGTGCCCGTTTTGTCCATAACCACAGTGTTAATTTTGGTCATTAGCTCTAAATAATTTGAACCTTTAAACAAAATACCGTGCCTGCTTGCGGCGCCAATCCCACCAAAATAACCTAACGGAATAGAAATAACTAATGCGCAAGGACAAGAAATAACTAAGAAAATTAATGCTCTATACAGCCAATCTTTGAAAACGTAATCGCTTACAAAAAAGAATGGAATTATAACTACCGCCAAAGCTAAAAAGAAGACAATAGGTGTATATATTTTAGCAAATTTCCGAATTAACAATTCTGTTTTTGCTTTTTTTGCTGTCGCGTTTTGCACCATATCCAATATGCGAGCTAGCGAACTATCAGCGAATTTTCTAGTAACTTTAATTTCAATTACTTTTTCTAAGTTCAACATTCCGGCCAATACTGTTTCTCCTTGTTTTATGCTTGCCGGCTTGCTTTCCCCTGTCAATGCCGAAGTATTAAAACTACTGTTCTCACTAAGCATTATTCCATCTAACGGAACTTTTTCACCCACCATAATTTGGATCGTTTCGGCAATCGCTACTTCTTCCGGATTTACAGTGATGTAATTGTTGTTTCTATAAACATTCGCTATTGTGGGACGAACATCTAACAAAGCTTTAATATTGCCTTTTGCACGATTTACTGCTGCACTTTGAAATAGTTCTCCAATACCATAGAAAAGCATTACAGCAACACCTTCCGGATATTCTCCAATGGCAAAAGCACCCAATGTTGCCACACACATTAAGGTAAACTCTGTAAATAGTTGTCCTTTTTGTAAGGTTTCAAAGGCTTCTTTTAAAACTGGTAATCCAACAGGTAAATACGCTACAAAATATAAAATGAACCGAATATAACTTTTAAAAAATTCTGGTTTAATATAATAATCTAAAGCAATTCCAGTCAGCAATAAGCAAAACGAAATAATTGCTGGCACATATTGCATAAATCCCGAAGTATAGCCGTGATCATGATCGTCATGATCGTGATCGTGATCGTGATCATCGTGATTGTGTTCGTGATCTTGCTCATGATTGTGTTGCTTTTCGTGATTCTTTATAGTTTCCCTTTCTTGATTTTCATTTCCAGCAGTTGCTATCAAACCTTTTGCGCCTGCTCTTGTATAAATCCTTTCTTCTTGCGTGCAGCAAATTTGCTTGCCGTATTTGTTGTAAATATGTTGGTGTTTCTTATTATCCATTTTTTAATTTTATCATTATGTTTATCAGAGTTTCCTACTCTTGGCACTTACCGTTTTTCGGTTCTAAACCTCGGAAAAGCTCGATACTAACTACAACAAATATAAAACAAAAAAAGGGAAACTATTTCTAATTTCCCAGAAGCCAAGTCATCTTTTATTGTTTACGCTAAATTCAACTTTTAAACTATTTGCAAAATTATTTCAATTTAAAGTTATAGTTATTCTATTCTCGATTTAACACTTTACGATATAAAACTTTTGTTTAAAATCAGTTAAACCTATATAAATAATGTTTTGATTAGCTGCTAAATTCTAATTAGCATTTACGTTGAAGCATCCAGTTCTAATATTGCACATTTAAACAAGTCTCAACTATTGATTGCTACTATTTCTAAATTTCAACTGATTCTAGAAATTCTTTAACAACTTGTAGTTCTTCTAATTGCGCTTTAAATTCTAAATTCACTTCAAAAACAATAGTTGGTGATGAATATCTTGTTGAAATCAGTTTAATTTTGTTTGTTAAATATTCTTTTTTTCCTATAGTAAATCGGTTACCAACACCCTCAAGTTTATCAAAATCATCACTTTTAGATAATTGCATAATTGAGCTGTTGGTATTGATTATTTTATTTCTTAACAACAACAAAAGAGTGTTTTCAAAAAGAATTATATCAGAGTTGAAAAATTTCGAAGATACACCAAGTTTGTTTGTAGCATACATTTCAACATCTATATTTTTAATTTCTACGAAAAGCTTCTCTCCAATGCTTTTAAAGAGTAGTTTACGCTTATTTTTAAAATATAAATGCACTCCATAATTTCCAAGAATACCCAAAGGAATCAGGAGAATCAACATGCTGATTAAATTTGTGCTCATTATAATATTGGTTTTAATTTGATTTATTTCTCAATTGAGATAGATTGAGTTGAAAGCAATGAAAATTTTACTAGACGAAAATACAATTAATATTCAATATTGTAAAGGGTAGCTTGTACTTATAAAAAGCAGGAAGGCCCTACTCATGATTTTTGAAATGTACTCAAATTTTCAGGAAGTACTTTTTTATAAAATCTATGGATTCTCTGTAGTAAGTAGTTGTATTGTCCCAACTCCCAATTTCAATATGAGAATCAAAGTCTCCTAAACATATGACTTCACAATCTGGATCAATTATAATTCTAAACTTTAAGCTACCGTCATTATAGATTGCATAACTATCGTTTAAAAACGTCATTAAATTAGATTTATCATCATTTTCAAATCGTTTGTAATATGTTAGTTTCGCAAAAACTTCGGGTAGTTCCTTTTGAATTTCATTATATAAATCTTTTCCAAATCCACTATAGCGGATTTCAAAAGTTTCAAGTGGCTCTTCAACATATCTCTGGCGGTCGCCTAATAAGTCCATTTCCATTTATTATAAGCTTTATTTTATCCCTAAAACAAATATAGCTAAAATCATAAATGACACATATAAGATTAAGCTCTTTTTAGTAAACATTTGCAACTAAAATAATTACGGGACTAGTATTTCTTTTCTAACGATTTTACTTAACTCCGTTGCTTTATTTAAAGTCATAAAATGACCACCATTTTCAATTTCAATATTAAAATCTATAAAATTTATTGGCAATATTCGATCTGAATTGCCGTGAATATGTATTGAGTTTGTAGGCGTTCTTATATTATCCCAGGTAACAATTTTATCAATTGCCCATTTCAGAAATTTCTCATCTGTGTCTTTTAGAATCTCTTTTAGTAAATCTTTATCTTGCTTATTTTCTATTCCAAAAAACCAATAGCTAAAAACATTCGGAAGTTTTAATAATTTCGTTGGTACTAGTTTATGGAGTTTTAACTTTCCCGCGATTCTGTAGTAGTAAGGAATTTGATTTTTATTTTTGGCAGAAGCAATTAAAATTATCTTTTCAGTTGCAATTATCTTACCTATTTCGGTCGCAATTATACCACCAAAAGAAAGTCCAATTAAGATTGGTCTTTCATGAGTGATTTCTTCAGCTAATCTTTTTGCATACTTCTCAATAGTTTCATTTTCATCTGGCAAAATCCATTCTACAAATTTCACATTAAAGCCCGAAAAATCCATATTTTGAAATACCCTCTTATCAGCTCCTAGACCACTAAAAATATAAATATTTTTCATAAATAAATTTTGCTTTTCTGATAAATTTTAAGAATTAGGAGTTGCTAACTTTCAGCTAACGACAGATATAAGAATTCTAGATTAAGCATTACAAATTAAAAAAAAAGTTATGTCAATTCTGACAATATTTTGCAAAAGTTGACGAATCACTTATGTTCTATCGTAACAGTTGTTATTTGAAGCATTTAATCTTTTAAGGACTTCTCTAGAAAGATCTAAATAGTATTTTCAGAATTAAATATTTAATTATTCATTCTAATTTGGCTTATTACATCGAACGATTATACTCTTGATGATTCTACCTATTTTTTAAGTCTGTTTACTGCGCGTTCTTAAAATACAACTAATTTCTTAAATAAGTCTAAAGACGGATTGCAATTCATTTCTACTGATTTCATATTACTATATTGATAGTATGTTTTTAAGTGTCAGTCTTTTAACTTGCTATGTTCTGTATTATATTTTAGTTAGGTGTTTCGGTTCCTTCAATTTTTGCAATTCTATTGTGACAATATCTTTCTATTTCACCTGCGTAAAGAATGTCTGCGATCTTTATTTTAGAATTAGAAAGTATCTTTTTACCATTTCGACTGATATGAACTCCAGTTTTTAACTTAAATATTATATTACCATGTTTTTCACTTCCAAACATTTCAATATCATTAGTAAAAGACTCCCAAGGATGTGGCTTTATTTTACCACGACTATAGCAGATCAAATTATCCTTAGTCCCTAAGTAATATCCTCCAGAACTAAATAATGCAAAAACACCCAGAAAGAAGAAAAGGATTCCCGGCGCTATAAAAAAGGAAAAATAGATAAATAAAAGATTTAGCGGAGACAAATCATCTCGACAAACTTCTATTAGATCTCCTCCTATTGAAACTGTAGTACAGTCTCCATAAAACAATTCCCAAACGAAACCTGAAAATATTAAACAGACCACTACAATCCAAAAAATTCCAGAACCAATTAAGGAAACACTATCTCTAGTAGGTTGCACTTTTTTCGCCTTTACAAAAAATTCTATTTTTTCATTACCCGCTTCTTGCTTTAAAACATCGGGAATTGCAATATTTTCAATCATATATTAAATAAAATATTTATGTGCGCAAATAAAGATAAAAATGCGTGCTTTCGTAATTGAAGTTTGAAAAAAATTAAAACTAACTATCGCAAATATAAAATTACTTTGGTGAATCTTGTAGGTAATTCGAAAATGATATTACAAATTACACAAAATAACAACTTGCCTAAAACTTTTATAATTCATTAAAAACTGTCGCGTTAAGCAATGACAAACTTCAAAAATCGCAATGGCAACAACTAAATAATAAAAGCAAATGGGCTGATTTTTTATTTTATATAATCGATTAAACCACCTATCATAAATATTACTATCATAAATGTTATCATTCCTAGAAAGTAAGAAATTACTGCTTTCGGATAATTTAAAACTTTCTTTTTGTCAAAAAAAAGTACAATTGCCCATAAAATGTAAAGAATCCCAATTAAGTAACCTTTATCAATTATATTTAGGTCAAATAAGCTATTAGCAATTCCAAAAAAAGAAAATAGTAACATTCCTATCCCCATAACAAAACATAAAAGAATAAGTATTTCAAAGAAATTGTAACCGTACTTTTTAAAGAAAATTTTAATCCAAAATGCAATAAAGATGCCCATTAATATATTAGAATAGCCATAATTATTAGAAACCCATCCAAAAACAGAAGCTATTGTCGAATCCTTTTCAAAGGAGTAACCTACATATCCATCTTCAAAATTGAATATTTGTTGAATAATAGAATAAATTAAAGAGCATACTATTATAAAAACTACTGGCTTAACGAGTCTATTTCTGTCTTCATTTAAAAAATTTCTTACAGTTTGCCCTGGTCTTATAATTAACTCTCGGGTTGTATATAAAAAACCTTTATTAAAATTTAAGACACTACCAATTTCACTAATTATATATTTTGCGTCAATTTTAGTCAATTTAAGTGGTAGCCCACAATGTGAACAATAGTTTTGAATTACTTCACTATTACAATTTTTACAAATATTCGTTTTCATTTATTTTAAATTTCGAAGAATTAGGCATTTCGGCACGAAAGTTAAGCTAGTGTAAAAATTGCATGGTATGCAAAAAATCTACTAACGAAAATTACAATATTTCATTTTGTGGCTTTACTTTCTAAGTAAGAAAATCAATTCCGACAGAACGAATTAATGATTCAATAAATACGAGAAAATAAAAGTGGCTAATTTCTAAATCATATTACTTACATCAAATTCTGCTTGATTCAATTTTACTTTTAATAAGATATAATTTGATTTTTCGATCGCTCCAATAAGAGTGGGAACATCAAATTTTTGACCATCAATAGTTCCTTCTATAAATGTATATCCTTGAACGTTTGAATAATCCATTCTCATAAATTTCTTATTTCTATAAATTGATTTTATATCCGAATAATTAATTTTTGCATAATCATACTTACCGAAGAACGCTTTATAGGCAGAAGTATATTTACCTCCAGGATATAAGGCCACGATCATGAAAGAATTGTAAAGTTCTATAATAGGTATATTGTATCGTATGAGTACATATAATTTTATAATTCCTTTATAACCAAGGTAAACACATAAAAAAAGTAGTAATAATGACAAAAGGTTCGCAAATTCAAATGCAAATTCAATTTTGTCAAATGACCACTGTACGAAGAAAATAGCTGCGCAGACAACGATCAATCCGAGAATAACAAAGGCTGCCCTTGATCCGTCACTAAAATAATAGGTTGTATCTGCTTTCATATTTTATTTATTTTTAAAATATACTTATTTTAATTGTTGCTTTCAAAAGTAAATGATTACGATCAATCTTCCAAACAAACAATTTTTAAAGCATCTACGGACTATCATATCAAGATCATCCTCGAGGATTAGGTGGACAAAAATACTAGAAACTTTTTAAAAAAATTGTTGCAAAAAAATGTTCTAGTCGGAAAAACGAAATTATATCACGCTCAAAATTCACTAACAACGTTAAGATGTTTTACAAATAGGTGCAAATAGTATTTTACTTATTATTGTTTTCAGATTTAAATTTATAGTAAAAAATGGATATTAAAATTGGATTTGGCAAACAAACTACCATTAAATATTGTAAATCTTTATTTTCAAAATTTTTGAGCATTAGCGCTACTATAAATACTATTAGCACTATTGGTAAGAGATAGAAACTTAAAAAACTATACAAAGTATTCTCTCTAACCTTTTTATTAAAATTCAAGAAGACTGTTAAAAACGAAATTGAAATAAGTAAACTTATGAAACTGAAGATGAACTCTGTGCAATAGGGAATATAATATGTAGGAATCGTGTCTCTATTTATTTCTATAAAATGACAAAGTATAAAAGTTAGAACACAACTTAGAAGTAAAGTTGTGAAATAATTTTTAACTAAAAAAGATTTATATTTTAAACTATTCATTTGGTAGATTAAGTTTTTTTAGCTTTAAAATTCATGCTATTTTTCCATTTTGCTGTCTGATGAACACTGTATTTAGAAGATTAAATGGTAACGGTTATTTAATCTGAAATAAAACTGTAGTAAAACCAAGAGTCCTGAATTGAACTAGTTGAGATAAATATACTTTAAAACAAATATATATATTTTAAAGTATGTGAAGATGGTAAGCTTTCATGAAATATGCTAAAATAAGTTTGGTGTAATAAAAAACCACTTCAAAATGAAGTGGTTTCGCTATATTTATTTTATTGCTTTCATTTATGAACACGGAATATAATTGTACTCAATCATTGCGTCAAAATGTGTGCTCGATGTGATTTTAAAACAGAGAGTAACCAAAGATTATTGATGCTGTTTTATATTCGGAACCCCAGTACATATAATTTTTCAACACCTCTCTATTCGAAAGGTATCTCAATTCTACACTATATTTATTATTTAGTTTATAACCTACGCCAAGTGCTAAATTGAAAGTTGTGTCAATTGGCAAATCACCTCCGAACTCATAATCAAATTGCGAATTTGTCGGAAAATCTAATACACCTGAGGCATTTATAAATAGTTTAGAATTCTCGTTTAGATAAATATAATGTCTTACTCCTAAAGCCAATTCAATCGATGTATAATCTACTTTTACTTTTTGATAGGCAATTTCCGTTTCCGCTTTAAAATATTGATATGTTGGCTCAGCAATTATACTCCATTTGTTTTTATTAAATGGTAAAACAAACTCGCCCTCAAGACCCAATCTAAATGTTAATTTATTACCAAAATTTAAATCTGTACTACTTGAAATGACATTACTTGTTGATAAAGAGGAAATGTTAAGCCCTGGACGAATACTTAAATTAAATGGATTCTTCTTTTTCTTTTTTTCAAAAATTGTATATTGTAGATTATTACATTTATTATATGTTACAAAATAATTCATTAAATCTTTTTTACTATAATCTAAATTTTTAAAAGTAGATAAATCAAAAGTTTCACAATTTAAATCTTTCCAGAGTTGTTGTTTGTAACTGCTATTTATTGCAATATTATTAACGCTATTCAGATATTTTTTATAGATTAACTGTTCAATTTTAGCATTGTCTTTATTGTAAAAATATCTTGTAAGATTGCCATCTTCATACGAGTATAAATTTGCATTTCCTTCAATTAATAATTTTAAAAAGAGTTCTTCTTCCTTAAACTGCGGGCTTCCCTCATTGGTAAGGGCGTTTATAAAATCCGAAGACCTGTCAATATCCACAGTGCTTCGCACGTATTTAGTAATATTATAAATGCTAAATTCTTTTACTGATTTTATCGTAGCTGTTTCAGAATTCGCATTTTCTGAAGTTTTATATTCAAAATAAGATGGATTGTTTTTCCAATCTATATTTTTGATCAAACATTCAATTTTTTGATTCGCATTGTTAATGTAGTATCCTTTTTCAAAATTAATTTGTGAATACCCACTCAAACTTAACATTGTAGTTATGATTAACACTATGTTTTTTTTCATTTTTTTATTGTTTTTCGATTAAATACTTAAGTGATTTTGAAGATATCAAAAGCTTAAAATTAAATCCTACTTTTAAAAAAAGCTATGAAAGCGATTTTTAATTACTAGGGATTAATTTTAAATCGGTGCGAATATAATTTATTTTAATATATATCTAAATATATTTTTGTAATAATATGCTTATAATTTGCACAGGTTTGCCTTAGTGATGGCAGTGGCATCCTTTTTGTTTTTCTTTAGAAACAAAAAGATAGAACGGACAGCACGACCTGAAAGGGAACGCCCAAAAACATTTTCTAAAATTATAGTAAAGTTTTTAAATTTATAAATTCATACTTCTTTATTCTGATTTTCATATCGTATCTTTGCTTTTCAAAATTTTGATTATGGATATGGCTGTTGACAATGTTTTTCCACCAAGAGAACCGAAACCGAAATGGTTGCGCGTGAAATTGCCTACGGGTAAAAATTATGCAGATCTTAGAAATTTAGTTGATAAATATAAGCTGAATACTATTTGTACTTCGGGAAGTTGTCCGAATATGGGCGAATGCTGGGGCGAAGGAACGGCGACGTTTATGATTTTAGGAAATATTTGTACGCGTTCGTGTGGCTTTTGTGGGGTAAAAACGGGTCGACCAGAAGATGTGGATTGGGATGAGCCTGAAAAAGTGGCACGTTCTATCAAGTTAATGAACATCAAACACGCCGTAATTACAAGCGTTGACCGCGATGATTTAAAAGATATGGGTTCGATTATTTGGGCAGAAACAGTGAAAGCTATTCGCCGAATGAATCCAAACACAACTTTAGAAACTTTAATTCCTGATTTTCAAGGAAATACAAGAAATATAGACCGAATTATAGCGGTGGCTCCGGAAGTAGTTTCGCACAATATGGAAACCGTGAAACGTTTGACACGTGAAGTGCGTATTCAGGCGAAATACGAGAAAAGCTTGGAAGTGCTTCGCTATTTGAAACAACAAGGCATCAAAAGAACAAAATCTGGAATTATGCTTGGTTTAGGTGAAACCGAAGAAGAAGTGATTCAGGTTTTACACGATTTGCGTGATGCAAATGTGGATATTGTTACGATTGGTCAGTATTTACAACCAAGTAAAAAACATTTGCCAGTGAAGGAATATATTTTACCAGAGCAATTTGAAAAATACGAAAAAATAGGAAAAGAATTAGGTTTTAGACATGTGGAAAGTGGTGCATTAGTGCGTTCGTCTTATCATGCAGAGAAGCACATTCATTAAATCAATAACAATTTCAATAGCAATTTCAAATTTCAATTTAGAGGCTGAAAGAATACCGAATTCCTTAACAGCTAGAGAAAAGAAGAGAAAAATAAAAAGTTAACCTAAAAGATGAAAACAAGAATTGCTATAAATGGTTTTGGAAGAATTGGGCGCAATGTGTTCCGATTGTTATTAAATCATCCAACTATAGAAGTAATTGCCATTAATGACATTGCGGACACGAAAACAATGACGCATTTGGTAAAATACGATAGCATTCACGGTGTTTTGAAAGAGCCGATTTCGTGCACAGAAACGACATTGGTAATTAACGATAAATCGTATTTGTTTTTTCATGAAAGGGAAATTAAAAACCTAGATTGGAAAGCTCTAAATATCGATATTGTAATTGAATCCACGGGAAAATATAAAACGTTTGAAGCTATTAATCAACATGTTTTATCGGGTGCGAAGAAGGTAATTCTTTCTGCTCCTTCTGAGGTTGATGAAATAAAAACAGTGGTTTTAGGTGTTAACGAACATATTTTAGACGGAAGCGAACTTGTTATTTCAAATGCAAGTTGCACGACGAATAATGCTGCTCCCATGATCAAAGTGATTCAGGAATTGTGCGAAGTTAAGCAAGCGTACATTACAACGGTTCACTCCTACACTACCGATCAAAGCTTACACGATCAACCGCATAAAGATTTACGAAGAGCTAGAGGTGCAGCTCAATCGATTGTTCCAACAACTACTGGCGCTGCAAAAGCATTGACTAAAATTTTTCCTGAACTTGAAGGTAAAATTGGTGGCTGTGGTATTCGTGTTCCGGTTCCAGATGGTTCTCTAACAGATATTACTTTTAATGTGAAGCGCAGGGTTTCCATTGAAGAGATCAATGCAGCTTTTAAAAAGGCAGCCGAAACAAATCTAAAAGGAATATTAGATTATACAGAGGATCCAATCGTTTCTGTGGATATTATTGGCAATCCAAATTCATGTGTTTTTGACGCGCAATTGACTTCTGTCATTGATAAAATGGTAAAAATTGTGGGTTGGTACGATAATGAAATTGGATATTCATCTCGTCTCATAGATTTGATTTCTTTTGTTTCTAAAAAATAAAGTTTTTTTTTCTCATGAATTAACCTAAATTGCAGTGTTTTAAAATTAATTCTATCTACAAAATTGATAAAACAATTTGCAATATTCTTATACCTAGTATCTTTTGCAAGTTACTCACAATCGATATATAAGCAAGTTACTGGCGCAACCGACAGTACTGATTACTACCTAGAAATTGGACTTTTTAATAAGGAAGATAAACAATCTTATAAAAAAGCAGTAGAGTTCACTGAGAAAGCTATTGATTACGCGAAATCTACAAACAATACCAACAAGCTAGCTGATTCATACTTACAATTAGCTAACATTTACTACGATTTAGAAAAAAATAATTTGGCTGTTGATTACTATATCAGGGCTGTAAACTCGTACGACAAAGATAATCCGAAGACGAATTTAGCCTTGTCTTACTATGGTCTTGGTAAATGTTATCTAAAAAAAGACAATATCAAAGTCGCTGAAATTTATTTTGAAAAAGCTGCCGCGCTCTACAAATTATTAAATTTTCATGAAGCCATTGAATTGATCAATCTTCAAAAAGGAATTATAAAAAAAGAAAAGAAAGACTACAGAAATGCAACTTACATACTCTTATCTGTAATTAAAAACCTAGAAGACGATAGTTTTCTCAGCACTAAATCAGAGGCGTACTTTCAATTAGGCGAAATTGAAATGGCACAAGAAAAGTATGCTTTAGCAATCTATTATTACGAAATTGCCAATACTATCAACGACACGGATTCAAATAATATTGAAACCACCAAGAAAATCCTACATCAGCTAAGTGTTGGACACGAGAAAAACAAAGACATTATTAAGTCCCAATACTTTTTGAAAAAATATGTAACCTTCTCAGATTCCATCACTAGTAATTTTATCCGTTTTGATTCTGAAAACATGATTGACAAGGTGCAGTTTGATCAGCAACTAAAAACGATAGAGCAATTAGACAAGGAAAAGAAAAGCCAGCAAAAGACATTGCGTTTTTCTAAACTAATCAGTATTTTAAGTATTGCGTTAATTTCCATTTTGTCGCTGTTGAGTTTGTCATTGTATAAAAACAACAAAATTAGAATTAGCACAAATAAGTTGCTTAAGGAAAAAAACAAAGAATTAATTGCCGAAAAAGAAAGAGCAGAATTAGCCTCGAAGGCTAGAGCCGATTTCTTATCTACTGTAAGTCATGAATTGCGAACGCCACTGAACGCAATCAACGGAATTACCTATCTTTTACTTCAGGAAAAACCAAGAGCCAACCAATTAAACTACCTGAAATCACTGGAGTTTTCCGGAAATTACTTATTGCATTTCATTAATGATATTTTAGAGATTAACCGATTAGAATCTGACAAAGTAGACGTTGAGACGATCGATTTTGACCTGAAGAAATTAATTGATAACATCTCCATTTCATTTCAAGAGTTTATAAAAGAAAATAACATTCATTGCCATTTAAATTACGAAGCTGCTGTTCCAAGTAATTTAAGAGGTGATCCTACAAAACTTTCTCAAATTCTAATAAATCTGCTTAACAACGCCATTAAATTTAGCAAAGATGGCGATGTTTGGTTGAGTATTAAAAATATAGCCGAAACTGAAAATTCGGTTAAATTACTATTTAGAGTTAAAGACAACGGAATTGGAATACCAAAAGACAAACAAAAGGAAATATTTGAAAGCTTTAGTCAAGGTTCTGTAGAGGTAAACAGAACTTATGGCGGAACAGGTTTAGGACTTTCAATTGTAAAGAAAATTCTTGAAATTATGGGAAGTACTATTCATTTGCAAAGCGAAAGCGGTAAAGGAAGTACTTTCACGTTCGAATTAGAATTTGAAAAAGGCGACGGAAAAGAAGTGATTTTAGATGTGAGTCCTGCTGTTAAATTCCTGAATGAGAAGAGAATTCTTCTGGTGGAAGACAATAAAATCAACCAAATGATTACTCAGAAAATGTTAGAAAAAAGAGGTATTTCTTGCGTAACTATTGATAATGGAGAAGAAGCTATTGTAGAAGCAAAAATGAATCAATACGATCTTATTTTAATGGATGTCCATTTACCAGGAATTAATGGAACCGAAGCTACTACCGAAATTAGAAAATTTGATTCTAAAACACCTATTATTGCTTTAACAGCAATATCTTTAAACGAAAACAAAGAAATGCTCTTGTCTTATGGCATGAATGAAGTTATCACAAAACCGTTTGAACCAGAGCATTTCTATGCTGTTGTAACTAATTATTTATCGAAGCCTAATTAATACTGAGCAATCAGATTCTTAATTAGATTTCTTACGTGTGGTTCTGCTTTTGAAGCGGCTTCAAGCACTTCTTCATGACTTACCTCATCGATATTTTCTTCATCACCCATATCAGTAATTACGGAAACACCAAAACATTCCATTTCCATATGACGTGCAACAATTACTTCTGGAACGGTTGACATTCCAACGCAATCTGCACCTAAAGCTTTTACCATTTTATATTCAGCAAGGGTTTCAAATGTAGGCCCTGATAATCCTAAATAAATTCCTCTTTTTAAATCTACAATAAGTTCTTTACCTAATTCAAATGCTTTTGCAATCATAGCTCTTGAATAAGGTTCACTCATGTTTACGAATCGCGGTCCGAAACGTTCATCGTTTTGACCTCTTAGCGGATGCTCGGGCATAAAATTCACATGATCTGTAATTACCACTACATCACCAACTTTGTAAGCTGGATTTACTCCGCCTGAAGCATTCGATACAATTAACTTCGTTACACCTAAATATTTCATTACGCGCACTGGAAACGTAACTTCTTTCATGTCGTAGCCTTCATAATAATGAAAACGACCTTGCATTGCAACCACTTTTTTCCCTTGAATGGTTCCAAAAACCAAAGCGCCTTTATGTCCTTGCACCGTTGAAACTGGGAAATTTGGAATTTCCGTGTAAGGTAATGTGTGCTCAATTGTAATGTCATCTGTAAATCCGCCTAATCCTGAACCTAAAATTACGCCATATTCTGGCGTGAAATTGGTTTTGTTTTTAATGAAATTAACGGTTTCTTGTACTTTGTCCCACATAATCTTTTATCGTTTTATCAATGTTCATACTATTCAAAAATACGGATTTTATTGGCAAATAAAACAATTGGTCTTTTGGCAATAATCCGTTTAAACGCACAAAATCTTTTTCAGTTGTAATTATCTTTCTTCCTTTTGCTCTTGCTAAAATCTGATCGCAATCTTGTTCTGAAAAAATATGATGATCTGGATAAACCAAGGTTTCATCTTTTCCAGTTTTAAGAAAGTAAAAAAATAACTTCGGCTTGGCAATTCCTGCAACTAATACTTTGTCTTCCGACTGAATAATTTCTGTTGCTATTTTTTGTTCCGCTCCGAAAACATAATCATCATAAGCGATAGTTGTGAAATAAACAGCTTGCTTCGCTTTTAATTTCTTCTTAATCTCCTCTTGTGCAAGGTCCGATAAATCTTTAGGACATTTGGTGACAATTATCACGTTGGCTCTTTTTTTACCACTTGATGGTTCTCTTAAATTTCCGAAAGGCAAAGAATAATCGTCTGAAAACAAATCGCCATAAGCTGTGAGTAAAATATAAAGTCCTGCTTTTACTTTTCGATGTTGAAAAGCATCATCTAATAAAATTAAATCCGGTTTATTGGCTGAATTTATTAATTGCTCGATTCCATTTCTTCTATTAGCATCAACTGCAACTTGAACATTCGGAAATTTTGAAAAGAATTGAAAAGGTTCATCACCAATTGATGTTGCGCTAGCATTTTCATCTGCTAAAACAAAACCTTCGGTAGCACGCTTATAGCCACGACTTAATACCGCAACTTTATAATTTTCGGATAACAATCGGATTAAATATTCAATTTGAGGAGTTTTCCCGGTTCCACCAACGCTTAAATTTCCAACAGCAATAATTGGAATATCAAAAGTATAGCTTTTCAGAATTCCTTTATCATAAAGCAAATTGCGAATAAAAGTTACAAGCCAATACATAATGGCTAACGGGAAAAGTATTTTTCGTAGGAAATTCATAAATTATTTATCAGAATATTGACCCATTGCAGAAATTACATAAACTGATACAACGTCATCATTAACTTTGTAAATAATCCTGTCTTTCTTATTTATTTCTCTTGACCAAAAACCTGTAAGTTGGTGTTTTAATGCTTCAGGCTTACCAATTCCTTCATACGGTGCTTCCGATAATTCTATTAAAATTCGCTCAAGCTTTTTTATACTCGCTCTATCACCAGATTTTAAATGTTTCTGAATATGCGATTTTGCTAAATCTTCTATTTCAACTCTAAACTTCCCCATATATCAGTAGGATCTAAAGTTGTATAATTGCCTCTTTTATCAGCTTCCAAAACCATTTTCACAAATTCAGGATTATAAGAAGTTTCTTCAACCTCAACCTTTTCATCTTTAGATTCCGCAACAATTACATCCTTCTCATTAGCAAAAAAAGCGCGAGCAAATTCTAAGAATGCTTTCCCTTTCTTTGATTTTTCGTTAATTTTTATTGTTATTGTTGTCATAATAAAACTTATTAGTTTTACAAATATACAAAAATCGTTCAACTTAATTTTGGTGGAAATGGCAATTTAAACGGGTTCTTTTTTTATCTTTGAAATGAAATCGTTAAAAAATGAAATTACAAGAAATACTTGCCGTTTTAGAGGAAATGGCACCTTTAGGTTATGCCGAAGATTTTGATAATGTTGGACTTTTGGTTGGAAATTCTAATCAGGATATTTCAGGCGTTTTGGTTTGTCACGATGCGTTAGAAAATGTGATTGATGAAGCTGTTGCTAAAAAATGCAATTTAGTTGTTTGCTTCCACCCTATTTTATTCTCAGGAATTAAGAAAATCACCGGAAAAAACTATGTCGAGAGAGCTATTTTGAAAGCCATTAAAAATGACATAGCAATTTATGCAGTTCATACGGCTTTGGACAATCATCAAAAAGGAGTGAACAAAATTTTCTGTGATGCTTTGGGTTTAATCAATTCGAAGGTATTAATTCCGAAAGAAAATTACATTCAGAAATTAGTCACTTTTACCATTCCTGAAAATGTAGAAAAACTTAGAAATGCTTTGTTTGAAGCTGGAGCTGGAACTATCGGAAATTATGAAGACTGCAGTTTTAATTCAAAAGGAATTGGAACATATATGGGCAATGAAAATAGCAACCCAGAAATAGGTTCGCGTTTTGAATTTGTGGAAGCTGAAGAAATTAAAATTGAAGTGACTTTTGAGAAGCATTTACAAGGAAAAATATTGAAGGCATTATACAATAATCACGTCTATGAAGAAGTGGCTTACGAACTTTATAAGTTGGAAAACAAGCATCAAAATATTGGTTTAGGAAGAATTGGAGAATTCGAAAATCAGATGACTGAAAATGAATTTTTACAGTTAGTTAAGGAAAAACTGCAATGTGGTGGCATTCGTCACTCCGTTTTTACGGGAAAACCCATAAAAAAAGTCGCGGTTTTAGGCGGAAGCGGAAGTTTCGCCATAAAAAACGCAATTGGCTCAGGCGCTGACGCTTACTTAACTGCTGATTTAAAATATCATCAATTTTATGAGGCTGAAAATCAGTTACTTTTGGCTGATATTGGTCATTTTGAAAGCGAAAGATTTACAAAAAACTATATAGTTGATTATCTTAAAGAAAAAATCACTAATTTTGCAATCATTTTATCAGAAGAAAATACAAATCCAGTTAAGTACTTTTAAATATGGCAACAATCAAAGAGGTAAACGTAGAAGACAAGTTAAGAGCCCTTTTCACATTACAGTTAGTTGATTCTAAAATCGACGAAATCAGAAATGTTAGAGGAGAATTACCGTTAGAAGTAGAAGATTTAGAAGATGAAGTAGCGGGACTTTCTACACGTTTAGAGAAATTAAAAGGCGATTTAGACTCGATTGATGATCAAGTCAAAGAGAAGAAAAATGCTATTGATGCGCACAAAGCTGGCATTAAAAAATATTTAGAGCAACAAAAGAATGTTCGCAATAATAGAGAATTCAACTCTTTAACAAAAGAGGTGGAGTTTCAGGAATTGGAAATTCAATTGGCTGAAAAAAACATTAAAGAATTAAAAGCTTCTATTGAGCACAAAAAAGAAGTTGTTAACGGAACTAAAGAACGTTTAGACGGAAAACAAACGCACTTAAAACATAAAAAAGCTGAATTAAGCGACATTATGGCTGAGACTGAAAAAGAAGAAAACTTCTTAACGAACAAATCTCAAGAATTAAGAGGACAAATTGAAGAACGTTTATTAGCAGCTTACGACAGAATTAGAAACAGCGTTAGAAATGGTTTAGCGGTAGTTTCAATTGAGCGTGGCGCTTCTGCAGGTTCATTCTTTACAATTCCTCCACAAACACAAATGGAAATTGCTGCACGTAAAAAAATTATTACGGATGAGCACAGTGGAAGAATCTTAGTAGACGGCGTTTTAGCTGACGAAGAAAGAGAAAAAATGGATAATTTATTTGCTAGCATTTAATTAATCCTTTCAAAATAAAAAAGTACCGTCTCATTTAGTTGTGACGGTATTTTTTTTTCAACTAACGAACCATTTCAACTAATCACAAAATAAACTATCTTTGCAGTATGGAAGAAAACACTACACGAATTAACAAATACTTATCCGAAACGGGTTTTTGTTCTCGTAGAGAAGCTGATAGACTAATTGACCAAGGAAGAGTAACTATTAACGGAACTGTTCCTGAAATGGGGACGAAAGTAGGTCCCAATGACGAAGTTCGTGTGAATGGTGTTTTAGTAACTGAAAGAAATGAGAAACCAATATACTTAGCTTTTCACAAACCAGTGGGAATTGAATGTACCACTAATCCGCTTATTCGTGAAAACATAGTAGATTACATCAATTATCCTGAGCGCATTTTCCCTATTGGGCGATTAGACAAGGATAGTGAAGGTTTAATATTCATGACAAATGATGGTGATATTGTAAACAAAATTCTTCGTGCCAGAAACAACAACGAAAAAGAATATATTGTAACGGTTAACCGAGCAATTACTGACCGATTTATTCAACGAATGGGTAATGGAATTCCAATTTTGGAAACTATTACAAAAAATTGTAAAGTAGAACAAGTTAGTAAATTTGTGTTTCGCATTATCTTAACGCAAGGTCTTAACCGCCAAATTCGTAGAATGTGTGAATATTTAGATTACGAAGTTACTGCGCTAAAACGTACACGAATTATAAATGTGCCATTAGACGTGCAAGAAGGTAAATATCGCAACTTAACTGAAGAAGAGCTAACGGAATTAAACCGATTAATTGCACCTTCAAGCAGTACAGAAGAAGCTAGTTTACCAAGTGCAAAAGCAAAATTTACAGGAAAACGAAATTACGGCGAACGTAATAGATAGTGAAAAAACAAAAACCTCGTTATAATACGAGGTTTTTTTATGGTTTAATTATATTTTAAAGATTCACTTCCATGACGTAATCATCCATTATGTACTTATTCCCGATGTCAATTACTTCTTCTTTAGTAATTTTTAATCCTAGTTTAGTATAGAAATATTGCGCTTTGTTGTATTTATTTACGTTTAAGAAGATGGCTTTTTGATGCTGTTCTTTTGCTTTATTTTTTACAAATTCAAAAAGTTGCTTCCCCACTCCACTTCCTTGCGTTTCTGGCAAAACATAAATTTTATGTATTTTTGTTTTATTAGGCTCACAGTTGATTTCGTAAGCTACAAAACCAATATAATCTTGTTGCATATCCTGCGCCAAATAAAATTGTTGCCCTTTTTCGGCTTGCAGTTGCAAAGTATCCAAATTATAAAAGCGTTCCAACATATAAGTTAGTTGTTCTTTTGAAAGGATTTCTCCGTAAGCTGTAGGCCAAATTGCATACGCTAATTCTTTTACTACTTCGAGTTGGGCTCGATTACATTTTATTATTTCCATACATTATATTCTAACGGCTAAATTAAAAACAAAAAGGGTCAATCTCTAAGATTGACCCTTTTTTTAATAGAAATAAGTGAATTTATTAGTACTTTGAATTTACCTGAAATATTGGCAACTGTTACTTTAAAAATGTAAATAGATCTACAGACAATTTTATTAAATTTAGCCTTTGAAAGACCAAGTGCTTTAACCTATAAGTTATATTAAAAATTCAATCCTTTATTTATCCATTTCCGAATACTATAATTTAAATTTTACTGTATTTCTAAGCATTTCAGATTTTCATTCCATGGAATATCCAACGAATTACCTAATTTCCTAACAAGCACTTCATTTGAAAGAGATACCAGCCAATATCCTTCGGTATTTTTAAACAAATAATAATTTGATGGATATTGGCTGTCTTGACTACACCCTTGTCGATATCCTGCGAAAACTGCTAAAAGAACTGTATCCTTATTTTTAAGAATACGGACTTTACCGCAATATATATTGGTAGCATCTTTTAAAAATTCATTAAAAATAGTAGTTGTATTGGTATCAATTCCTTTTAAAATAATTAGTCCTTTTTCAATATCATAATAAAAAACATGATTTTTATCTTTGTAGTAGTAATAATTTAATTGCACAAAACTTGAAGCATCAGCTCTAGTTTCCTTATTATCCCAATATATTTTATTACCTTTTTTGATAAGCAAATCATCAAACTTTTTTTCTACCAAAGTTCTTTGCAACATATTTTTGCTGAGTACTAATCTATTTTCTTTAGCTAATTTCAATTGTTCTTTTGTCAAATTTTCATAAAGAATTTTACGCCAAGGATCGTACGCTTGATTCTCATAAATAATATAACTTGAATCATCGGTAATGAAAGTATTTTCACTAGTTACCTTATTTTTATAGTTAAATGGAAATTTCACATTGATAACATCGTCCAGTTTTTCAACCCATTCTCTTTCATAAATTCCATTTTTATCATAACAAAAATCAGAATGTGGTAACATTCCAAAAGTCTTAGCATCAAAATTTGGCTCTACATTTCCATCTCTAAAGTATATTTTTAACCCATCCGAAATGTATGCACTATTCACTTGCTCCCAAACCTTTACGTTTTTAAAATTTATAGGTTTAATCGCTAATTTCTCTGTTTCGTAATACACAAAATCCTTATCCATTGTATAACTATCTGAAAAAGCAACTAATGTTTTCACATCCATATTAAGTTTTTGAAAGTCTTTTGAAAGTACATATTTTGATGTTTTAACAATAGATTTGTTTACTGGCATCACTTTTTCATTCTCAAATCTCAATATCTTACCGTCTAAGTAATAATTATATTTATCAAAGCAAGAATTATCACACGATTTAGAAACACTCAAACCATCTGATCCCTCAATTTTTTTATCAAAATAATAAACAAAGTCTTTATCTCTAAAGTAACTACCATTATAACATTCAATAGGTTCAAAACTAGCAACATCTGAAACTATTACTATTTCTGAATTTTTATAGATATTTGTATTAGTTTTCCACAAAACTTCTGTGTTTGTGTAATCATATTTAACACCTATCAACTCAAAACCAGTAGTATCTGTTTTAATAAAATCTCCTCTAAAATAAACGCCATTTTTATCTAATGCAAAAAAGCCGTTTTCATTGCGCTTTGGAAATCTAAAACTAGACATATCTGGAAAGATATATTTTCTAGTAGTACAATTTTCATAAATAACTGATTGTGGATTAACAATGTAAACATCCTCATCCATAAACTCACAATTTGATAAGGGAACTACTAAAGTTGAACTCATTTTTGCATCTTGTGGCACTTCAACTAGTGCATCAACAACTTTCTGTTCTTGCGCACAACTTAAAGATAAGAAAGATGTAAAAACAATAGTTTTTTCATGTTTTATTTTTACGAATTTTCAAGTTAAAAATTTCATAAAGCTCTTAGTTACTCCTATTCGAATTATTCATTCCAAAAACTACTTAGAGAAATATTTTCAAAAGGATATTTCTTTCTTATTGGTTTGCTTATTTTTACTTCTGAAGCGGCATCTTCATTCATAGTATTTATTTCACTTTTGAAGATCTCTTCTTTCGCAAAATCATAATATATCGAAGTTTGACCTCCTGCACCTCTAAAATCACCCTCAGCGTAAGTGAGTAAGAATTCATTTTCCAAATATTTGAAAGTGAAAAATAAATTTCCACCAGGTCCAATACTGTAAAATTGAATATTTAAACCTTCATTCTCAAAATTAATACTTTCTGTGTCAAAAATTTTATAATCGTATTCATTGTATTCGGCAGGAAAAGCAACTTCGGAAATTTTATCTAAACGATATGATTTGTCTGCATTTTGCAAAATTACAATTGCAGGACGTATGCCCATATTATCAGTTTTATGTTTAAATACCAAGAAATAATCTGCCAATCCATCCTTATTAAAATCACCTTCTGCTTGGTGCTGAACCTCATAAAACTTTGAATTTGGAATAAAATCAGAAGGCTTTCGACCTGTTTTTGGATAAACCAAATCATCTTGAACCGCTTCCTCTTCCCACTCCATTTCATCCTCCTCAAAATCATATGATGTATCTTCTTCAAATACTGGTGCACTGCTTTCAATAACTTCTTTTTTATCTTGGCAAGAAAAAAAGCAACTCATTAAAACAAGAAATATAAAATGTTTCATTTAGTAAAGTTAGTTTAAATAGATCGAATTAGTCGTAATGAAAAAAAACTGGAACAACGGTCATTTTAATTTGGCATCATTTTATGAACTTTTTTATTTTTTGTTGGTATTTTGATGAATTAAACTCAATAATAGGTCTTGATCTCCCGTTAAATAGAATCATTGCTGTTCTTTGTGGCAAGCTATCTACTTCGATGTAATAAGTTACTCCTTTTAAATTAAATTTAAAATCTCTGGCATTCGTCTCTGCTATAAAAAACCGATCGGTTGCCGGACCATATTTATTATAAAGTCTATTGGCTGTGTTTTTGTGATTATAAAGTGTTCTATCGTCAACCTCTCTGGTGCCATTCTCTACAAAAAATATCGAGACAGAAGGAGCACTGATTTCAAAACCAAATTTAGTTTTTGTATCTGGACTCACTTTCTGAATATACTTAGAACTACATGAAGAAAGTAATACAAATAGAAGATAAAATTTCGCTATTTTAATTATCATACTTTTGTTTTTTTAAGACAGCGATTTTGATGTCCATAATTTTATAAGCGTATTTAATTAATACTTAAACAAGTGTGATTAAGTTGCCAAGGCATTCCGTTTACCACCTTTCTTTATTTAAAATATAATCGTAAGGAATATGCTGACTAAGCTGGCTTACACACCAAGTATTTGGAGCGTCTTGATATTTTACAAAATCATAAGCTACATCTAGCGGATATTGAATATTGCCAAGATTTCCTCGTTCTTTATTAAAAGCCGAAACCATAGCGGTAACTCGTGCTATTTCAACTTGACCACTTTGTCCATTTTTTTGCAAAGGCGCTTTATAACAAACTCCAATTTTAAAATTCGCGTCGTATTGTTGTAGTAAACTAGCTACATCTTCTTCATAATTATTAATAATAGCTTCCTGAGCTTCTTTATCCGTTGGACTATCGATGGCAAGTACCAATTTTGAAAAATCACGATTTTTATATTCTTGAATTTCTACCAAAACATCTTCCGGAATATACTGTCCGGTTTTTATTGAATGGTTCCACATCTCAATATCTAAAGGGCTCGTTGGAGCGCTAAGCGCAACATCGGTAGCAACATCTTGCGCCATTTCTGCATCTAAAACTTCATTAGTCGAAGAAGAAAAGCTAAAGCCTGAATTTGCTACGAAATGATCAAAGTGATGCTCTACATGGCTAAAACCTATAAAATATTTTAAAAATAAAAATCCTGATAAAATTAAAATAGCAAACAGAACAATTACTTTTCTGCTTTTCGCTATAAAAGATGGCTTTCTAATAAGCTGATTATGATCTAAATTCCTTCTTTGTTCATCAAACAAATCCTGATTATCAAAATTATCGATGCGATTATCTTTGAAAAGGTCTACAATATACGTTGCGGTAGATAAACTTACGTTTCCTTTAAGACTTAAGTATTTTATAGCTTCAGATTTATCTTTCTCATCGAGAAACTTCTTAATCTGTGCCTTATTAATTTCACGCTTATTTACAAGTATTGTCCCTTTCATCGTATGGATTTTGATTATTTATGTTTCTATATTTATAGTATAACGGAAGAATTGCTACTATATGATTAAGACCTATCTCAATTTAAAACACTTTTCTAATAGTTTCCTAAATCTTCTTTTTTTCTATGATATTCTAAAGTAAAAACTTCATTATTTACTTTTTCGCCAAATGCCTCGACCCAATCTCTATAATAGTATTTTGCATGAAGAATATTATTTGTAAGTTCAAATTTAGCAAAAGATTTACCTGTCTCTGGCACGTTTTTTAAGTTGAAATCATTACCAGTTCCATTATCAAATTTACAATCCATTTCCTGACCCCAGATCATTTCGAATTCGGTAGCACTGATTTTCTTAATAGGATAAAAGTAAATACATTGTTCATGGTATTTAAAAATTAAATAGTCATTATCCACAATTAAAGTGACCAATGAATTCTCCCACTTAACAGCTGCTGTACTTTTCTCTTCAACTATATTTGATTTGCTTAAAAACTTAATGTCAGTAATTTTCCAATATGTTTTATCTTTTTCTAAGGTGATTGTGGCGAAAGCTTCCTCTGGTCCTCCATGATTTAAATATACAGTTGCAACGGCACTAAAATCATTAACTTTACTTACATCATTGATAGAAAAACTTTGTGGATTTTCCTGACTACCGATCCAATACATATAGTATAAATCATCACAATATTGATCATACGCATAAGCGTCGGAAGTTTCATAATCCTTAAAATCAAGTGTTGCCAGGAATTCTGAACAGCCTTGTAATCTTTGTTCTTCCTTGGAGATAAACTTTTAGGAAATAGTTCCAAGTTTTCTCAGTGAATTAAAATAAGTTGTGCTATCTAATAAACATTTTCCTTTCTTATCTTTAATAATGGAAATGTACTGCAAGTCATTCGCGAAATACCAGTCATAGAAAGACTCCACGCTCTTTTCAATATCCTTTAATTCGTTGTCAATTTGTATTTCGCCTTTGGGCTCGTCAGTATTTTCTTCTGCATTTGCAACTTTATCACTACAGTAAATAAATAAGACTGAAATTAAAACGAACATAAACAGCTTCTTCATCTATCTTGTATTTTATACATTTTGCTCCGTAAAGATAATTTAGTTTACTATTTAGCTCGTAAATAATTAGTGAAATTTTTAGATTGGTTCTACTATTGCTGCTTATAAAAATTATATCAAATAGCTAAAATTTCTGATTGTCGTCTAAAAAAAATAACCTCACTAAAGAAGTTACTCTTTAAGAGAGGATGAAATAAAAATATTTAAATAATAGTATCTAACCACTTATTCCTTTAATTATCCAGCCATTCTTTTCCTTTCTAACCATAAAGATAAACATATCATCCCAAATGAAATCTTCACTTCTATCTTTTCCTTGTACCAGTTCAAAACCCATGAAAAAGAAATCAGTTTCTGTGGTTTTATAATGATCTGGCAACTTCTGATTAAATTTTTGCTCTAATTCGGCAGGTGTATAAAGATTTATCTGGTACATATCTTTATAGTTTTGAAAGGTCTTACTCTTATCTCGTACAGCCTCTTTATGTGAATCGCATAATTTTACTTTTAAAGGTTTCTTAAGCACAGGCTTTTCAGTACTGAATCGTAAAAGTGAATCGCTCATGGCATCATAGACAACATCGCAATCTTTTGTAAAGTACGATTTTACAATTGTTAACGAGAACTCTTTCGCTTCTTCTTTTAAATCGAACGAACTCTCATCTTCTTGGGTGGAGGAAATTGGAGTCGCTGAGAAGAGCAACGCAATTAGAGAAATTATGTAGTATTTCATTATAATAATTATATTTTTAAATGTAAAAACGTTAGCCGTTTAACTTTTACTTACTTCACGCCTTTGAAGGGCCTTGTGACACCCACACACCTTTGTTTGAATTTTCCTTTTTCAATAACCCAAATTACCGCATAAGAAGCTGACCAATCACTATTGTCAGAGCGAATATATAGTGTTTGCGATTTTTCGTCAAAGTAAGCAACTGTATATTCGATGGTTGGTTCAAATAGATTTTGTATCGCACCTTTAGGCATTACGACTTTGATGCCGTTAATTTTAACTTCTAGCGCGTTATATTCTCTTTTAGGTAAATCACCATCAGTTCCGTAAATTTCTTTACCTTCAATTCGCTCAATAACTCCTTTGTAAATTTCATAATACATTATTGAGTGTTCGCTAGCATTGAATACTTTATCTGAAACAACGATTTCAACATTTCTATTAAAAAGTTTGTATTCATTACTTTTTTCACTGCGTCCTTGGACTTCCTGAAAACTAGTAAAATCTCTCAATCGATCTCTCAAAATGAATCCAGAAATCTCTGCGTCATTCTTTTCATAACGAATAGCAATCCAGAGTCCATCTCTTTCGAAATAGTTAATAACAAATCCGTTATCTAATTTGTCAATAATATTGTCATTGATTAATTGTTTGCTGTTACGCACATGTACAAATCCGTCTTTATCATTAATTATTGCAAAATCTAAGCTCTGTCCGTAGGTATTGAACAGACTTGTGATAAAGGTAAAGAACACTATTAATTTACGCATGGGGCTTTGCAGATTAGTTAGAGTTAAAAGAAATAAATGTAGAACTCCTAAACTAAATTTGCAAATGAAAATCAATTTAATTTAACAAAAATGTTAAAAAAAAGCATTTATACAATGAAAAATTCTCGCATTACACGAGACTTGATAATTTATGCTTGACCTGTAGGACCAAAGTTCAAAGGAATAGTTGGTTGTTCACCTTCTTCTATTTTACCATGAGCTGCTTCAAAACGGTGGATATTTTCGCCTAATGCTTTTAGTAGACGTTTTGCATGTTGAGGGGTTAAAACAATTCTAGATTTAACTTTAGCCTTGGGTACGCCTGGCATTATTGCAACGAAGTCGACAACGAATTCTGAATTTGAATGATTGATTATCGCTAAATTTGAATAAGTTCCTTCAGCCACTTTTTCGTCTAATTCAATATTAATTTGTCCTTGTTGGTTGGTATTTTCCATTTTTATTTGTTTGATTATATTATACACGGAGCTTTTAATTCTTCCTATATAATTCTGTTATGTTGACTTTAAAAACCTTATACAAGAATACGGGTTTTTTTTAATTAAAAAAAACCTAACAGAAAAATCTGTTAGGTTTTTAGATATAGGAATACTAGGAGCTAATTAATAATTAAATTCTTCTTTAGCAGCTACTAATTCATTGTATTCATCTTTAGAACCTACTATCATATTGTCATAATCTCTCATACCTGTTCCGGCTGGGATTCTATGTCCTACAATAACATTTTCTTTTAATCCTTCTAATGTATCGATTTTACCTGCAACTGCAGCTTCGTTTAATACTTTAGTAGTTTCCTGGAACGATGCCGCAGAAATGAATGATTTCGTTTGTAACGATGCTCTCGTAATACCTTGAAGTACTGGAGTAGCAGTAGCTGTAATAACATCACGCGCTTCTACTAAGTTTTTATCATTACGTTTTAATAACGAATTTTCATCTCTTAACTGACGTGGAGAAATAATTTGACCTGCTTTTAAATTCTCAGAGTCACCTTCAGTTTCTACCACTTTCATTCCATATAATTTATCGTTTTCTCTAAGGAAATCACTAGTATGAGCTAATTGATCTTCCAAGAATAAAGTATCTCCTGGATCAACAATTCTTACTTTACGCATCATTTGACGAATTACTACCTCAAAATGTTTGTCGTTGATTTTTACCCCTTGTAAACGGTAAACTTCTTGAATTTCATTAACTAAATACTGTTGAACAGCAGATGGTCCTTGAATTCTCAAAATATCTTCTGGAGTAATTGCACCATCAGAAAGTGGTACACCCGCTTTCACATAGTCATTCTCTTGTACTAATATTTGGTTAGAAAGTTTTACTAAATATTTCTTCACTTCACCAAATTTAGACTCAATAGCAATTTCTCTATTTCCTCTTTTAATTTTTCCGAATGTAACTACACCGTCAATTTCAGACACTACCGCTGGGTTAGATGGATTACGAGCTTCTAATAACTCAGTAATTCTTGGTAAACCTCCTGTAATATCACTCGATTTAGACGAACGACGTGGGATTTTTACTAAAATTTTACCGGCTTTAATTTTCTCGCCATCATCTACCATAAGGTGAGCTCCAACTGGTAAGTTGTATGAACGAATAAGTTCACCATCTTTTCCATAAATCAATAATGTAGGAACTAATTTTTTATTTCTTCCTTCAGAAATTACTTTCTCTTGGAAACCAGTTTGCTCATCGACTTCAACTAAGAACGATTGTCCTTGTTCTAAATCTTCGTAAGCTACCTTACCAGTAAATTCAGAAATAATTACCCCATTATAAGGATCCCATTTACAAATAGTAGTACCTTTTTCAACGATGTCACCATCTTTTACTGAAATACTAGATCCGTAAGGAATATAGTGTGTATTTAAAACAATACCTGTTTTAGGCTCTACTAATTTTAACTCAGTAGAACGAGAGATAACAATATCAACAGAGTTTCCTTCTAAATCTTCACCTTTAACAGTTTTTAAATCTTCTAATTCAAGACGACCTGCAAAACGAGTAACGATACTAGATTCTTCAGAAATACCTCCAGCAACCCCTCCAACGTGGAACGTACGAAGTGTTAACTGTGTACCTGGCTCACCAATTGATTGTGCTGCAATAACACCAACTGCTTCCCCTTTTTGAGTCATATTTCCTGTTGCTAAGTTTCTTCCGTAACATTTAGCACAAATTCCTTTTTTAGCTTCACAAGTTAAAGGCGAACGTACTTCCACTTTTTCAATAGGAGACGCTTGAATTTTCTTAACGATAGCTTCTGTGATTTGCTCTCCAGCTTCAACTAATACTTCGTTGTTTAAAGGATTGATTACATTCTGTAAAGCTACACGTCCAAGGATTCTTTCACCTAATGATTCAACAACCTCTTCGTTTTTCTTTAAAGCTCCAACTTCAATACCTCTTAATGTTCCACAATCTACAGAGTTTACAATTACATCCTGAGATACATCATGTAAACGACGCGTTAAGTAACCAGCATCGGCAGTTTTAAGAGCCGTATCCGCAAGACCTTTACGAGCACCGTGAGTAGAAATAAAGTACTCAAGAATCGAAAGACCTTCCTTAAAGTTAGAAAGAATTGGGTTTTCAATAATTTCACCACCACCAGCAGTAGATTTTTTAGGCTTAGCCATCAAACCACGCATACCAGTTAACTGACGAATTTGTTCTTTAGAACCCCTTGCTCCAGAGTCAAGCATCATGTATACCGAGTTGAAACCTTGTTGGTCTTCACGGATATTTTTCATTGCTAACTCTGTTAATTGAGCATTCGCAGAAGTCCAGATATCAATAACTTGGTTGTAACGTTCGTTATTAGTAATAAGACCCATGTTATAGTTCACAGAAATAGCTTCAACTTGCTCTCTTGCATCTGCAATTAATTGTCCTTTTTGCTCCGGAATTCTAATATCCCCTAACGAGAATGATAAACCTCCACGGAATGCAAATTTATAACCCATATCTTTCATGTCATCCAAGAAAGCTGCAGTCGTAGGTACATCAGTTACAGATAAGATTTTACCAATAATATCACGTAATGATTTCTTAGTTAAAACCTCATTAATATATCCAGCTCCTTCAGGTACTACTTCATTAAATAATACTCTACCAGCAGTTGTTTGGATAATTTTATATACTAATTCTCCATCTTCATTAAAGTCTTTAGCTCTAATTCTTACTCTTGCGTTCAATTCTAATTTCCCTTCATTTAAAGCGATATTAGCTTCTTCAGCAGAATAAAAAGTTAAACCTTCTCCTAAAATTTTGTGTTCTGGAGTTGACAAACGCTCTTTGGTCATATAATAAAGACCAAGAACCATGTCTTGAGAAGGAACAGTAATCGGTGCACCATTCGCAGGGTTCAAGATATTATGAGAAGCCAACATTAATAATTGAGCTTCTAAAATAGCTTCTGGTCCTAAAGGTAAGTGAACTGCCATCTGGTCACCATCAAAATCGGCGTTAAATGCCGTACATACTAATGGGTGTAACTGGATTGCTTTTCCTTCAATTAACTTAGGTTGGAAAGCTTGAATACCTAAACGGTGTAATGTAGGAGCACGGTTAAGTAATACTGGATGTCCTTTAATTACATTTTCAAGGATGTCCCATACAACAGGCTCTTTTTTGTCTATAATTTTCTTAGCCGATTTAACTGTTTTAACAATTCCTCTTTCGATTAATTTACGAATAACGAATGGTTTGTATAGTTCCGCAGCCATATCTTTCGGAATACCACATTCAGATAATTTCAATTCTGGACCAACAACAATTACCGAACGAGCAGAATAATCCACACGTTTTCCAAGTAAGTTTTGACGGAAACGACCTTGTTTACCTTTTAATGAATCTGATAATGATTTTAATGGTCTGTTTGATTCTGTTTTAACAGCAGATGCTTTACGCGTGTTGTCAAATAATGAATCTACAGATTCTTGTAACATACGTTTCTCGTTTCTTAAGATCACTTCTGGAGCTTTGATCTCCACTAATCTTTTTAGACGGTTGTTACGGATGATAACTCTTCTGTATAAATCATTTAAATCTGAAGTTGCAAAACGACCTCCATCAAGCGGCACTAAAGGACGCAATTCTGGTGGAATAACCGGAATAACTTTAAGAATCATCCACTCTGGGCGGTTTTCTCTATTTTTGTTAGACTCACGGAATGCTTCTACAATATTTAAACGTTTTAATGCTTCTGTTTTACGTTGTTTAGATGTTTCGTTATTAGCAGCATGACGAAGACTATAAGACAATTCGTCTAAGTCTGTACGTGCTAATAAATCCATAATACACTCAGCACCCATTTTAGCGATGAATTTATTAGGATCCTTATCATCTAAATATTGATTTTCCATAGGAAGTGTATCTAAAATATTTAAATACTCTTCTTCTGTTAAGAAATCCAATCTTTTTAAAGATTCTCCTTCTGGATTTTGAGCGATACCTGCTTGAATTACTACGTATCTTTCGTAGTAAATAATCATATCTAATTTCTTAGATGGTAACCCTAAAATATATCCAATTTTGTTTGGTAACGAACGGAAATACCAGATATGAGCAATTGGCACCACTAAATTAATGTGACCAACTCTATCTCTACGTACTTTTTTCTCAGTTACTTCAACACCACATCGGTCACAAACGATTCCTTTGTAGCGAATTCTTTTATATTTACCACAAGCACACTCATAATCTTTAACTGGACCGAAAATTCGTTCACAGAAAAGACCATCTCTTTCTGGTTTGTGCGTACGGTAGTTGATTGTCTCAGGTTTTAGAACCTCACCTCTAGACTCACCCAAAATAGATTCTGGAGAAGCTAAACCAATAGTGATTTTATTAAATCTTTTGATTTGCTGCTTGTCTTTACTATTTCTATTGTTATTGTTATTCATCATCGTTTTTACTTTGATTTATTTTGCAATTAAAAATTGTTTGTTTGTTATAGTCAAAAGTCTAAGATTAAAAAGCTAAAAGTCAGTATATGACGCTAAAACTTAATACCATTAAACTTTAAAACTATGGTCATCTTCTCGGGTTACTTCTCTAAACCTCAAAATAAATTTGAAGTGCTAGTTATAAAACTACTAAGTTTTATAAAAAATCGGAACGGTTTACGAGTATAAATCTTAAAAACTTATTAAAAAAAGTGTTCAGTGCTCAGTAAAAAGTAAACAGTTAATAACTGAAAACTAAAAGCTGAACACTGAATACTAAAATTTATTCTTCTAATCTGATGTCTAATCCTAGACCTTTCAATTCATGCATTAATACATTGAATGATTCAGGTAATCCTGGCTCTGGCATAGATTCTCCCTTAACGATTGCTTCGTAAGTTTTAGCTCTACCAATAACGTCATCCGATTTAACAGTTAAGATTTCTCTTAGAGTACTAGATGCACCATATGCTTCAAGTGCCCAAACCTCCATCTCTCCAAAACGTTGTCCTCCAAACTGCGCTTTACCTCCTAAAGGTTGTTGCGTAATTAATGAGTACGGACCAATAGAACGTGCGTGCATTTTATCATCTACCATGTGTCCTAATTTCAACATGTAAATAATACCCACAGTTGCTGGTTGGTGGAAACGCTCTCCAGTACCACCATCATAAAGATAAGTGTGACCGAATTGAGGAATTCCTGCTTCGTCTGTTAATTCATTGATTTGATCTAAAGTTGCACCATCAAAAATTGGAGTAGCAAATTTTCTACCTAATTTCTGACCAGCCCATCCTAATACCGTTTCATAAATCTGACCGATGTTCATACGAGATGGTACTCCAAGTGGATTCAATACAATATCAACTGGTGTTCCGTCTTCAAGGAATGGCATATCTTCTTGACGAACGATTTTTGCAACAATACCTTTGTTACCGTGACGTCCTGCCATTTTATCTCCTACTTTCAATTTACGTTTCTTAGCGATGTAAACTTTAGCAAGTTTTAAAATTCCAGAAGGTAATTCATCTCCAACTGTAATTGTAAATTTCTCTCTTCTCAACCAACCTTGTAAATCATTTAATTTGATTTTGTAGTTGTGAATTAAGTCGTTCACCATTGAGTTAGCACGATCGTCAGTTGTCCATTGACCTTTAGTTAAATGCGCGAAATCTTCCACACCTTGTAACATCTTTTTAGTGAATTTCTTACCTTTCGGCATTACTTCTTCTCCTAAATCGTTCATTACACCTTGTGAAGTTTTTCCGTCAATGATAACAAATAATTTTTCAATCAATCTGTCTTTCAATTCCGTATATCTAACTTCAAATTCAAGCTCTAACTTGTCAACGTCTTCTTTGTCTTTCGAACGTTTTCTCTTATCTTTTACTGCTTTCGCAAATAATTTTTTATCTAAAACCACACCGTGTAAAGATGGAGATGCTTTTAATGAAGCATCTTTCACATCACCTGCTTTATCCCCGAAGATAGCTCTTAAAAGTTTTTCTTCTGGAGTAGGATCTGATTCTCCTTTTGGTGTAATTTTTCCAATTAGAATGTCGCCAGGCTTAACGTCTGCACCAATTCTAATCATTCCGTTTTCATCTAAATCTTTAGTAGCTTCTTCAGAAACGTTAGGAATATCATTAGTTAATTCTTCGTTACCTAATTTAGTATCACGAACTTCTAATGTATAATCATCAATATGTAATGAAGTAAAAATATCATCACGAACTACTTTTTCAGAAATTACAATAGCATCCTCGAAGTTATACCCTTTCCATGGCATAAACGCAACTTTTAAGTTTCTTCCGATTGCTAATTCTCCGTTTTCCGTAGCATAACCTTCACAAAGAACTTGTCCTTTAACAACTCTATCCCCTTTTCTAATGATTGGTTTTAAGTTGATACATGTACTTTGGTTGGTTTTTCTATATTTGATCAATTGATATGATTTCTCATCTGAATCAAAACTAACCATACGTTCTTCGTCA
Organism: Flavobacterium ardleyense; assembly: GCF_042686085.1. Lineage (GTDB taxonomy): Bacteria > Bacteroidota > Bacteroidia > Flavobacteriales > Flavobacteriaceae > Flavobacterium > Flavobacterium ardleyense. The sequence continues at coordinate 309,478 of NZ_JBHUOL010000022.1, read as the reverse complement.
GTTCTATCATATTTGATGGTAATTTTGTTAGCATCAACATATTCAATAACTCCGTTTCCTTCCGCATTAATTAATACTCTTGAATCAGAAGCAACTTGTCTTTCTAAACCAGTACCTACAATTGGAGCTTCAGGACGTAACAATGGTACAGCCTGACGCATCATGTTAGATCCCATCAAGGCTCTATTCGCATCATCATGTTCCAAGAATGGAATTAATGAAGCAGAAATCGATGCAATTTGATTAGGAGCAACGTCTGTATAATCTAGTTCAGTTGGAGCAACTACAGGGAAATCGGCATCTTCTTTAGCAATAACATTTTCCGCAAGGATTTTACCATTACTATCGATTTCGATATTCGCTTGTGCAATCAATTTACCTTCTTCTTCTTCAGCACTTAAATAAACTGGATCAGAAATAATATCAATAACACCATTATTAACTTTACGATAAGGTGTTTCGATGAATCCCATTCCGTTTACTTTAGCATATACACCTAAAGATGAAATAAGTCCAATGTTTGGTCCCTCAGGAGTTTCAATAGGACAAAGTCTTCCGTAGTGTGTATAGTGAACGTCACGTACCTCGAAACCTGCTCTTTCTCTAGATAAACCTCCAGGTCCTAGGGCTGATAAACGACGCTTGTGTGTGATCTCTGCTAATGGATTCGTTTGGTCCATGAACTGAGACAACTGGTTTGTTCCAAAGAATGAGTTAATAACCGATGATAATGTTTTAGCATTGATCAAATCGATTGGTGTAAACACCTCGTTATCACGAACGTTCATTCTTTCACGGATAGTTCTAGCCATACGCGCTAAACCGACACCGAATTGTTGAGACAATTGTTCCCCAACAGTTCTTACACGACGATTAGATAAGTGATCAATATCATCAATCTCTGCTTTAGAGTTAATTAATTCAATCAAATATTTAACAATAGTGATAATGTCTTCTTTAGTTAAAACTTGTTTTTCCATAGGAATATCAAGGTTTAACTTTTTATTCATTCTGTAACGACCTACTTCACCTAAGTTGTAACGTTGATCAGAGAAGAATAATTTATCTATAATACCACGAGCCGTTTCCTCATCAGGCGGTTCTGCGTTACGCAGCTGACGGTAAATGTGCTCAACAGCTTCTTTTTCAGAGTTTGTTGGGTCTTTTTGTAACGTATTATGAATAATTGTATAGTCAATAGCATTGCTATCCTCTTTATGTAAAAGAATAGTTTTTACGTCTGCTTCAATTATTTCTTCGATATTATCTTTATCTAGAATCGTATCACGATCTAAGATAATTTCGTTACGTTCAATAGAAACCACTTCACCTGTGTCTTCATCTACGAAGTCTTCATGCCAAGTATTTAAAACACGCGCAGCAAGTCTTCTTCCTGCGTATTTTTTAATACCGGTTTTAGAAACTTTAATTTCTTCAGCTAGGTCGAAAATCTCTAAGATATCTTTATCTCTTTCGAAACCAATTGCTCTGAACAAAGTAGTTACAGGTAATTTTTTCTTTCTATCAATATAAGCATACATTACGTTGTTTATATCGGTAGCGAATTCTATCCAAGATCCCTTAAAAGGAATAACTCTCGCAGAATACAATTTAGTACCATTTGCATGGAAAGATTGTCCAAAGAATACACCTGGTGATCTATGTAATTGCGAAACAACTACACGCTCAGCACCATTGATAACAAATGTACCGCTAGGAGTCATATATGGTATTGTTCCTAAATACACATCTTGAACAATAGTTTCAAAATCTTCGTGTTCAGGGTCAGTACAATATAGCTTCAATCTAGCTTTAAGAGGAACGGAATACGTTAAGCCTCTATCAATACATTCTTCAATAGTATATCTAGGTGGATCTATAAAATAATCGAGAAATTCTAATACGAATTGATTTCTCGTATCAGTAATTGGAAAATTTTCCATGAAGGTATTATACAGCCCTTCGTCGCCTCTTTCATCAGATTTAGTTTCCAGTTGGAAAAAATCTTTAAACGATTTCACTTGAATATCTAGAAAATCTGGATATTGTGGAATGTTCTTTGTAGAGGCAAAATTTAATCTTTCAGTCTGATTTGCAATCATGAATGGATAAAATTTTTGATTTAAAAAAAGTAATTTTTGTGTAAATACACTATTTAATAATACTTCCTTTTTAATAACCAATACATCTTTAAAATAAACCAGGAAAGTTAGTTTAATTTTTTTCTTCGTAAGAGGTTAAGATATGCTCGTAGTTTGAAAATAAATATCAATTTTCATATACGAAAAAAGGGTTTAGGTCTTTGAGACAAATCTCAAGACCTAAACCTAGTTTTTTAAACTTAAGTTAACTTATTTAAGCTCAACTACAGCTCCAGCTTCTTCTAAAGCTTTCTTAAGACCTTCAGCCTCATCTTTAGAAACACCTTCTTTTACAGCAGCAGGTGCAGAATCCACTAAATCTTTAGCTTCTTTAAGACCTAAACCTGTTAATTCTTTAACTGCTTTTACAACAGCTAATTTAGAAGAACCAGCTTCTTTTAACATTACTGTAAATTCTGTTTGTTCAGCAGCAGCTTCCGCTCCACCACCAGCAGATACTACAACAGCTGCAGCAGCTGGTTCGATACCATACTCGTCTTTTAATATTGTTGCTAATTCGTTAACTTCTTTAACTGTTAAGTTAACCAATTGTTCTGCGAATTGTTTCAAATCTGCCATTTTTTCTATCGTTTAAAATGTTTTGTAAAAATATAATTTATTAAGTGCGTACTTCTTATTCTGCTGAATCTTCCTTACTAGGCTGATTTTGAAGAGCTGCAATAACTCTTTGTGCAGGAGACTGTAATAATCCAATAAGTTCTCCGATAAGTTCTTCTTTAGACTTGATAGCAACTAAGCTGTCTAATAATTCGTCACCGATATAAATTTCTTGGTTAATATAAGCTCCTTTGAATAATGGCTTTAAACCTTTCTTACGGAATTCTTTAATGATTTTTGCTGGACCATTTGCGGTATCAGCAATAAACATAGAAGTATTTCCTTTAAGAACTGTAGATAAATCACCAAAATCACTATCTGAAGCCTCCATTGCTTTTGCCAACAATGTGTTCTTAACAACCTCTAATTTAATACCTGCTTTAAAACAAGCTCTTCTTAAATTTGAAGTAGTATCTGCATCAAGTCCTGATGTATCTGCTAAATAGATAACATTAACACCTTCTAACTGTGCAGTTAAATCTTTAATCGCGATTGATTTTTCTTCTCTAGTCATACTAAAAATTTTTAACTACCAATTATATTGCTTTAGGATCTAAGGCAATAGCAGGACTTTGTGTACTAGATAAGTGAATAGACTTAATGTAAGTACCTTTAGCTGCAGTTGGTTTTATTTTGATTAATGTTTGTACAATTTCGTATGCGTTTTCATAGATTTTATCAGCATCAAAAGATACTCTACCTATTCCTGCATGAACGATACCAGTTTTATCAACTTTAAAGTCAATTTTACCAGCTTTTACTTCCTGCACAGCTTTAGCAACGTCCATAGTTACAGTTCCTGTTTTAGGGTTTGGCATTAAACCTCTAGGTCCTAAAATACGACCTAATGGACCTAATTTACCCATAACAGCTGGCATAGTGATAATAACATCAACATCTGTCCAACCATCTTTAATTTTTTGAAGATACTCATCTAAACCTACGTAGTCTGCACCAGCAGCTTTAGCTTCAGCTTCTTTATCTGGAGTTACAAGAGCTAATACTCTTACATCTTTACCAGTTCCATGAGGTAATGTTACAACCCCTCTTACCATTTGATTCGCTTTTCTAGGATCTACCCCTAATCTTACTGCGATATCAACAGACTCATCAAATTTTGCAGAAGCAACTAATTTAATTAATGCCGAAGCATCTTTTAAACTGTATAGTTTATTCTTTTCAATTTTTGAAACAGCCTCTTTTTGCTTTTTTGTCAATTTTGCCATGTCTAATTCTTTTTACGATTAAAAAGGAGCATTCCCTGTTACTGTTATACCCATAGATCTAGCTGTTCCTGCAATCATGCCCATAGATTTCTCTAATGTAAAAGCATTCATATCTTGCATTTTGTCTTCAGCGATAGACTTAATTTGATCCCAAGTAACACTTGCTACTTTCTTACGGTTAGGTTCACCTGAACCAGACTTTAATTTTGCTGCCTCTAATAATTGGATTGCAGCAGGTGGCGTTTTAACAACAAAGTCAAAAGACTTGTCTTTATACACAGTAATTTGTACTGGTAAAATTTTGCCGGGTTTATCCTGAGTTCTAGCATTAAATTGCTTACAGAACTCCATGATGTTAACTCCAGCAGCCCCCAAAGCAGGTCCAACCGGTGGCGATGGATTCGCTGCACCTCCCTTAACTTGTAGTTTAACTACTTTACTAACTTCTTTTGCCATTTTTTAAAAAAATTTAGCACATCTATCAATTGGAAGCGATTGATGTGGTTTATATATATAACCTAATTATACTTTTTCAACTTGCATAAAACTTAATTCTAAAGGTGTTTTTCTTCCGAAAATTTTCACCATTACTTCAAGTTTACGCTTTTCTTCATTTATCTTTTCAATAGTTCCGTTGAAACCATTAAAAGGACCATCAACAACCTTAATTGTTTCACCAATAGAAAATGGAATAGACATACTGTCTTCTTTAATAGATAATTCATCTACTTTTCCTAACATTCTATTAACTTCTGATTGTCTTAAAGGAACAGCGTCTCCGCCTTTAACCTCTCCTAAGAAACCGATAACACCAGGAATTGATTTAATAATATGAGGAATCTCTCCAGTTAAATTTGCTTCAATCATTATGTAGCCCGGAAAATAAACTTTTTCTTTCGCTATTTTCTTTCCGTCTTTAATTTGAATAACCTTTTCTGTAGGCACTAAAACCTGAGAAATATAATCTGCCATTCCTAATCTAGCAGTTTCTGTCTCAATGTAAGCTTTAACTTTATTCTCTTGACCACTTACAGATCTTACCACATACCATTTATTCACATTATTGTCAGCCATCTTATAGAATTATTTTAAAATATTAAAAAAGCTTTCAAGTGCTTTACTAAATACGGTATCTACACCCCAAGTTAATAATGCGAAAACAATTGAAAATATAGCAACAATAATTGTCAAACGTTGCACTTCTGGCCATTCTGGCCAAGTAACATTTGATCTTAATTCATGAAATGCCTCAGATACGTAATTAACTACTTTCATCTTAATCTTTATTTGCACGGGCGGAGGGATTCGAACCCCCATCAATGGTTTTGGAGACCACTATACTAGCCCTTGTACTACGCCCGTATGTTAAAACCAGCAGCGAACTGCTGGTTTAAATTATTATTGACTAATAATTAGTCTAAAATTTCAGTAACCTGACCAGCACCTACTGTTCTACCACCTTCACGGATAGCAAAACGTAAACCTACTGATAAAGCGATAGGGCTTAACAACGTTACATCGATAGTTAAGTTATCACCAGGCATAACCATCTCTACACCTGCTGGTAAAGAAATAGTACCCGTTACGTCAGTTGTGCGTACATAAAACTGAGGACGGTAGTTATTATGGAATGGAGTATGACGTCCACCTTCTTCTTTTTTCAAGATATAAACCTCTGCCATGAAATGAGCGTGTGGTTTAACAGATCCTGGCTTAATAATAACCATTCCTCTTTTAATATCCTCTTTCGCAACACCTCTTAACAAGATACCTACGTTATCACCAGCTTCTCCTCTATCAAGGATTTTACGGAACATCTCAACTCCTGTAACTGTAGAAGTTAATTTTTCAGCTCCCATACCGATAATTTCAACTGGATCTCCAGTATTAGCAATTCCAGTTTCGATACGTCCTGTAGCAACAGTTCCACGTCCTGTAATTGTAAATACATCCTCTACTGGCATTAAGAAAGGTTTTTCTGTATCACGAATTGGCTCTTCGATCCAAACGTCAACAGCTTCCATTAATTCCAACAATTTGTCAACCCATTGTTTTTCACCATTCAATGCTCCTAAAGCAGAACCTTGAATAACTGGACAATTATCACCATCATACTGATAGAAAGATAATAAGTCTCTAATTTCCATTTCAACAAGCTCTAACAACTCAGCATCATCAACTAAATCCACTTTGTTCATGAAAACAACCATTCTAGGAATACCAACTTGGCGACCTAAAAGGATGTGCTCTCTTGTTTGTGGCATAGGCCCATCAGTTGCAGCAACCACAAGGATAGCTCCATCCATTTGAGCAGCACCAGTAACCATGTTTTTCACGTAATCCGCGTGACCTGGACAGTCAACGTGAGCATAGTGACGGTTTGCTGTAGCATATTCTACGTGAGATGTATTAATTGTAATACCTCTTTCTTTTTCTTCTGGAGCGTTATCAATTTGATCAAATGATTTTGCTTCTGAAAAACCAGCATCTGATAAAACTTTAGAGATAGCTGCAGTAGTCGTTGTTTTTCCGTGGTCAACGTGTCCGATAGTTCCAATATTTAAATGGGGCTTCGAACGATCAAAGGTTTCTTTTGCCATGATTTAATAATTTTTAATCTTAGTGTTATATATTAGTGTTCAAAAAATAATTTCTATGAGCCAATGACGGGAATTGAACCCGTGACCTCTTCCTTACCAAGGAAGCACTCTACCCCTGAGCTACACCGGCTTTTGTGTGTTCAGACGTTAGAACCCGGAATTCAGAAAACTAAATAAAGAGTTCTAAACTCATATTCCGTGGGGAGAGCAGGATTCGAACCTGCGAAGATGTAATCAGCGGATTTACAGTCCGCCCTCGTTGGCCGCTTGAGTATCTCCCCAAACCTTTTATAAATAGTTGTTAAACTCAGAGCCAGTGGAGGGACTCGAACCCACGACCTGCTGATTACAAATCAGCTGCTCTAGCCAGCTGAGCTACACCGGCAACTTAAATATAAAAAGTCCGCTATTTCTAACGGACTGCAAATGTATATAATTTATTTTTGATTCAAAACATTTTTCGTGTTTTTTTTTCGAATATCAATTCGCTCTTAGTTTTTCTTTTCTCCTAACTATCGATCTCTCTAATGAATCTACAGACAAATCAACTGCTTCCTCAAATGATTTCGCGGTTTTCTTTACAATAAAATCATCTCCAGGGACAATAACTTTTATCTCAACTGTTTTATTTTCTTTATCACTGGTGTTCTCTAATTTTAAGAAAACTTCAGCAGAAACAATCTTGTCGTAATATTTTTCTAATTTATCTAACTTTTCTTGAATAAAATCTACTAACTTTTTGTCAACATTAAAATTTACTGCTTGCAAATTAACTTTCATATCATTTCAATTAAATAGGTTATACATTGAGTTACTATTTGTTCCGAGGATGTGCTTCTTGATATACTTTTTTTAGCGTAGCTAAACTGCTATGCGTATATATCTGAGTGGACGACAGACTGGCATGACCTAATAACTCTTTAACAGAATTCAAATCCGCCCCATTATTTAAAAGATGGGTAGCGAATGAATGTCTAAGAACGTGTGGACTCTTTTTTGTTTTTTGTGAGACAGTACCAAAGTACTCATTTATTAAACGATAAACAAACGATTCACTTACTTTATTACCGCTTTTTGATAAAATTAACACCTCACTATCATTAACCACTTCTAAATGATTTCGTTGCTGATCATATAGCTTTATCAGCTCCAAGGTACAATCCAAAAGAGGAATAATACGCTCTTTATTTCTTTTCCCTATTACTTTTATACTTTTTTGCGAAAAATCGACAAAGTGTATTTTTAGATTGATCATTTCAGCCCTTCGGATTCCTGTAGTATAGAAAAGCTCTATGATTAATTGATTACGAATTCCTTCAAAATTACGTTCATACTCATTAAATTCAAAAACATCTTTTAATTCTTTTTCGGAAAATGGAATTTGGACTTTTTTAGCCGTTTTAAGCGACTTGTGTTTCAGCAATGGATTTATGGAAATCTGTTTTATTTTTAAAAGAAATTTATAGAACGATTTTAGTCCGGATATTTTTCGGTTGACAGAACCATTTGAAATATTACTTTCTACTAAAAAAACAATCCAACTGCGGATTTGGGAATAACTGACTTCTTCTAATTTTAATCCTTCTTGATCTGATATTAAATAATCCTGAAAAGAAAAAATATCTGCCAAATAAGCCTGAACAGTTAAAGGAGAATAATTCTTTTCCTTAACTAAATAATCTTGATATGCTTGTAAATTAGTTGCCATAAAAAAACCGCTAGAAACAAAGTTACACTTTATTATCTAGCGGTTGATATAGTTTATTCAAAAATGATTAATTCTCTAAATTATCTTTCATGTTTTGAATGTAAGCAGCTTTTCCTAATTTAGCTCTGTTTGCAACAGATGGCTTCATGAAAGCTTGACGTGCACGTAACTGACGAACAGTTCCTGTTTTATCAAATTTTCTCTTATAGCGCTTTAATGCTCTATCGATATTTTCTCCGTCTTTAATTGGTATAATTAACATAATATTGACACCTCCTCTCATTAAGGATGCAAACTTACAAATTATTATTGGGCTTTAGTTATTATTTTTCAATTCTTTTAAAACAAAATATGATTTAAAAACAAAAGCCCTAGCCCAGATAGGAACGGTATCCTTTTTTGAATTCCCATGGGAGAAAACCCATGGGAATTTAAAAAAGATATAGTGGATAGCTGGAAATAGCTCCTAGATCCTGAAATAAATTCAGGATGGCAAATGGAGACTAATCCTATTCAGGATCACACATGGAGACCAATCCTATTCAGGATCACAAATGGAGACTAATTCTATTCATAAACATAAATTGAGATTCTGAAAATAGTTCAGAATCTCAAAATTCAGCTTTACTTTACTGCTGGTTTGTAATTTTGCTTGTCGATTATCATTTTTGATAAAATTTCTTTTAGGATTTCAGAAGTTCCACCTCCGATAGGCCCTAAACGACTGTCTCTCAACAAACGAGCTAATGGATATTCTTCCATATAACCATAACCACCTAGCATTTGTAAGCAGCTGTATATGGTTTCATCTGCTACTTTTGTAGATTTTAATTTAGCCATAGTAGCCTCTTTTACTACATATTCTTTTTTATCTAATCTTGCTGTTGCCGCGTAATTAAACACTTTACAGTGTTCAACATCAGTTGCATGCTCCACGATTGTATGTCTTAATGCTTGGAATTTATCAATTGTAGTTCCAAATGCTTCACGTTGTGACATGTATTCAATGGTATATTCAATTGCATATTCCGCTCTTGCATGTGCATTAATTGCCATAATTAAACGTTCGAAAGCAAAATGTTGCATGATATATGGAAAACCTTTTCCTTCTTCGCCCATTAAATTTTCTAACGGAATTTCTACATTATCAAAAGCGATTTCCGCCGTATCAGAAGCTCTCCAACCTAATTTATCTAATTTAGTTGCAGATATTCCTGGTAAATTACTGTCTAATAAAAAGATACTTATCCCTTTGTTCCCTAACTCTGGACTTGTTTTAGCAGCAACTACATAATAGTCTGCATAAACACCATTGGTAATAAAAGTTTTAGAACCTGTAATGATATATTTGTCTCCTTTTTTAACTGCTGTTGTACGCATTCCTGCTACATCACTTCCACCAAAAGGCTCAGTTACACACAAGGCTCCAATTTTTTCACCAGCAATACTTGGTGCTAAATAGTCTTGTTTAATGCGTTCGCTTCCTTCTGCATTTAAATGAGTCATTGCTAAGTAAGCGTGCGCCCACATAGCAGCGGCAAAACCTGAAGATTTTACTTTTTGAAGTTCTTCTAAGAAGATAACTGAATAGAATAAATCTAAATTCATGCCGCCATAAGCTTCAGGATAATTTATTCCAAAGAAACCCATTTCGCCAAATTTTTTCCAAATAAAGCGTTCGATGGTTCCTGTTTTTTCCCATTTTTCAATGTGAGGTACTACTTCTTTTTGTAAAAAGTCGCGGAAACTTTTCCTAAATAATTCGTGCTCTTCTGTGAAGTATAATGAATTCATATTCTTAAAATTGTTATGTTGTTTTTTGGTGTTTTTTTAGAATTCCAAATATAAGGCGATTATTTTTAATTTTTCATTAGGCATTCCCTTAATTTTTGTTAAATCCGCAATTTTCTTGATTCCATTATTCATAGTTCTATAGATAACAATTTCTTTTGCAAGGGTATAATTAAAATAAGGAAAGGTTGCTAATTCTTTTATAGACAAATCATTAATCGCAATTTTCTTAAGTGAAGAAGTATTCTTAACAAAGAATCGCTTTTGGAGATCCGCGATTGCTTCAGGACTAATTCCCCATATAAATTCGAGTTGTTCGATGCTTACAAACTCACCAAATTTATCTTTTTCGAGTAAAATTTTATCCGCTAGCTTCTCTCCTATTCCGTACGCGGCGATTAAATCTTCTCTTGACGCCGTGTTTAAATCTTTCTGTATTATAAGCACTTTTTCTTTTGAAGGGAATTTTTGGAATTTGTCACCAGCATACGTTTTTTTATTAGTGACCCATTCTGGAAATTTAAAATAAGGCGAAAGTTTGTTTAGCAACTCGGTAGAAACCTGTGTTACTTTTTGAAAATCCTGAGCGGAATTAACGTATTTATTTTGACTGCGAAAGGCATGCAATCGATCTATTTCTGCAACGGACAAGCCTAATTTATATCCTTTGTAATCGGTTAAGAAATTAGGGTTAAAAGGATAAATGGTATCTTTTTTAGTACTACCAATTTGTTTTAAACTATCAATTTCATTTTGCATCGCTAGCCAAACCAAATCTTCTTTCGGCTTTTTAGTTTCAAATAATTTATCTGCAACTAAAAAATATGCTAATTGCACTGCAATAATTAAGAAAAACAACAAGAAAATCCCACTTCGGTGTTCTCTTGAAAACAGGAAGTAGGATTTTATTTTATTCATTGTATCTGATATTAATCTTCTTTTCTAACTAATTCATCATCATTTTCAGAGAAAGAATCTGGCTCTTGCTTTGGCGGTATAGTCAAAACTTTATAGAAAAAATAAGCCGCAAAAGAAATTACAATTCCTTGAGCACATATCATTGTTATTAATGCTGATGTATTCATATCGTTTTTTTTATAATATTATTACTATTGACTACAATGTAGCTCTACCTTCTCTTGCTCTTTTCTTGTACGCAAAATAAACAATTAAACTAATAAATGCGAATAAAGAAAGTAACAACATTCTACCCATAAATTTATATAAAGTATCATTTGTAAAATCTCCTTTTGCAATTACACCTTTAGGCTTTACTATATCGCCTTTTTTAACCGTTACGATTTGATTCTTGTCTGCATCAAAAGTATACTCTTTATAATTTTTAAATTCAACTTGCTTTATTCTTTCGGTTTCTTTATCAAATACTTTTTTGGTATCCATAAAAGAAAGCTTAACATGCTTATCTGAAGCCTCTTCCACTACTCCGTTTTCAATTCCTTTGCTTTCAAAATTCTCAGCGTAGTATTCACTTGCAAACCATTCTTTATTATTTGTATCAGCATCTTGTACTTTTTCAATCCAATCTGGAATACTTGACACAAGAACCCATCCTAATAATAATGGTGTGACAACTAAAATAATATACTTGTAAATACCTGGTATTTTGATATCAGCACCCATGTTAATTTCTGCCCAACCCTTTTTAATTCCAAATATATAAGAGAATAATATTGTTTCTAAGAACGCAAAAACTACTAAACTTACTGTTCCTGCCCAATAGTCATACTGATCAAAAAGTCCTTCTTTGTAGAAAATAACTGTGGGCAATCCCATTATTAGCACTAAACCACCAAAAGACCAAGCTCCTTTATTTTTACTCCAGTTAAACTCATCTTGCATGAATCCCATCCAAGGAGTTCCCATTGCTAATGAAGAAGTAATACCAGCAAAGAACAACAGCCCAAACCAACAAACTCCAGCTACAATAGCTAATGCTGGTCCCCATTGTTGGAACAGATACGGCATTGTTTGGAAAGCCATTCCAAAACCTGCGTTTTGAATTACCCAATCCAAACCTAAATAACCTGCTGCAATAGGAATTACAATTAAACTTCCTAATACAACTTCTACGAACTCATTCATGAATCCTGCAGAAACTGCATTTAAAGCAATGTCATCTTTTGATTTTAAATACGCTGCATAACAGTGAATTGTCCCCATTCCTACAGATAAAGTAAAGAATATTTGACCCGCTGCTGCTAACCAAACTTTTGAACTTGTTAGCGAATCATATTGTGGTGTCCAAAGAAAGTTTAAACCATCCCAAGCATTTGCATCTGGAAAAATATCTGAAGCTCCTGAAGTACCAAGTGTTAAACCTCTCACAGCTAAAACCACTCCAAAAAGAATTAATAATGGCATTCCTATTTTTGCTACTTTTTCAATACCACCTAAACCTTTAGATAAAATAAAAGTATTTAAAAGAAGACATAAAACATAAAAAACAACCGCTTCATAAGGAATACCAGTTGTAGACTGAGCAATATCAACGTATGAGTTAAAAAACCCTGCAACTTCACCTTGACTCATATTATCAAATGTACCAGATATGGTGTGATACACGTAAGACATTGTCCAAGATTCAATATAACAATAATAAGCAGCTACAGCAATGTTGGTGAAAATTCCAAATACTCCAACGTATTTCCAAAGCCGACCTTTAACCATAGAATCCAAAATGTATGGCGTACTGTGGTTTCCAAATCTTCCACCGAATCTTCCCGAAGACCACTCAATGAATAATAATGGAATACCCATTACTAGAAAACAAACTAAATAAGGAATTATAAAGGTTCCTCCTCCATTTTGAACTGCTTGTACTGGAAATCTAAGGAAGTTTCCTAATCCAACGGCATTTCCCGCCATTGCTAAAATTAGCCCAACTCGGGATCCCCAAGAATCTGCTTTTGTAGACATATAGTTATATTGGTTGTTAATTTTTCAAAGATAAGAAAACAATCTAAAAAACAAATAAAACTTACATTTAATGTAATTTTACAAGTCAAAAACTGAACTTCTCTTAGTTTTTATCATATCTTTTAATTTTAAAAGAAACGCTAGTGTTAGGTAAAATCCAAAACCTAACCCCACGGTAATGAAAGAGATATAGATAAAAAACAGTCGCACATTAGTAGCGCGCATGCCTAATCTATCCGCTAATCTCGAAGCCACAAAAAAACCATGCTTTTCAAAAAAGTGTAATAAATTTTGGATCATGAAGTAGATTTTTAGTTTTTCAAAAATACAATTAATTTTTAAGCAAATGAACACCTATTGCACATTGTAAGCATTTTTTTTGTTCACAATATTCTTTTTTAAGTTGCAACAAAGCTTGCGTTTGAAATGCATTTTTAGAATGAACACCAATTTCCTTAAATTTATCTACAATTATATTTTTCTCTGGCGGAATTGCTATAGCCAAATCAATAATTTCTTGTGAGGTCTCTTTATTAATGCTTTGCTCATAAGCGAATCTTACTGGAATTATAGTATTTATAATGATCAAATCAATAAAGGAATTTGTCATTTTCTTTTTCTTCTGCACACTTTTCTTGTCAAAATTATAATGCGTTTCCCAATAACTACTGATCTCTAGCTTGAATAAATCATAAATTTGCTCAATTGAAGCTGTAGCCATTACTTTCGAAAACAAATTTTGCTCTTTGTGATATAAAGCTGCTAGTTGTGCCAAACGAATCGTTGGGAAATTATCAGGTCTGTGTTTAAAAAACTCAACGTTCTCAAATATACTTTTTTGAAATTTATGTTTGTGCGCTAAATAATCAAACTCTTTTTGAAGGCCGATTACATAACTATCTTGAAAATCATAATCTAACATATTAGCTTGACCAAAAAACAAAGCTTCTAGGCTTTCAACCGAAGTCGATTCTTTCCGAATTACTGTAAAAGGAAACGATTTTGCCATTTTTAAAAATAAATTTCCATTGGTATTTAACCCGAAATTCTTCGCTAACAGACAAAATAATACGGCTTCCCAATCGTTATTAGATTCTTTTAACAACTGCAAGATTTCATTAGATTTTCTTTCTAGACGTTCAAAATAAAGTCTTTCTTCCCAATTTTTAAAAATAAAATCAGTTACTGAAGCGATATCGTTTTCACAATAAATCCATTCCTTCTGAGCAAGTAACGACTGATATTTATTTAAATCAGCAAGTGCGACGTAATTTTTTAGCTCTAATGTGGGAATTTCAGAGTTGTCTTTTCTAAAAACTGGTGTGTCGTGTTCCCAAACTACGTGTAGAATGACTGAATCATAATTACTGTCATTTTCGTGATTGTGCACATACCAATCCGAAGAATTGAGATGAATTTCGACATTCCCAGCCCATTTTTGCTGGCCGATGATAATTTGTGAATTGAAAAAATCAGGTCCGGCTAGTTGTAGATATTGTCCGGAATTTAGAATCTGAATTGACTCTCCTGTAGTAGTTTTTAAATCCGTAACAGCAAATTTCTTATGCTGCCACAAGTGGTGCAAATAATCTTCTTTCATTTTGTATGGCGTATAGTATTGAATAACAAATATAAAAAAATTATCTTGGTTATTCAATATTCTTGAAATGAAAAAAAATCGTAACTATCGCATTAGTAAGTCTCTTTACGGCAGCGACAGCAAAAAGGGCATTAAAATCACCTATCAAATAAGCTTGAAAATGCTTAATTATTTATGACTTTCTTTTGCTTTTAAATCTTCATAATACTTAACCAAAATATTATATTGTAATAGTTTTTCTTCTTTTATATAGAAAAAACCATCAACAACTGAAGTAATATCGACATTATATTGTTTTAAACCGACCAGTAAGGATTTTGATACATTATTCTCTAACAACTCTGTTTTGTTAGGTTCATTTCTAATCGAAATAAAAGCAGCATAAGGATTATATTTTTCCAATATATATCTTTCGATACTCCCTTTTTTTGCCTTTACTTTACGTTTCATTAATCCAAGATAACCCTTCATACCTGTAACTCCTTTTGCTGGTATAAAAGCTAAATGATAATATTTATCCCCAAACTCTTTTTTTATATAATATCCTGTGGATTGTTTGTTTACTTTATCTTTAAAATATAATTTATTTACATCTTCCAAAAAATGCATGGTCGCTCCCCAAAGCATAATCTTTTTGTTTGGGTATTTATGATTTGCTAGAAAACTTAAGTTTTTAGCCATTTCATAATCACGGTTTGCAAGATGGTAATTTTTACGATAAATAGATTGGATATTGTTTGTCATTCTTTCCCAAAAAAGAAAATAAACATCTTTGCTTTTAATTTTATCCAAAGAATTGCTTACTTGTTTGAAGGTGTTATATAATACTAAAGTATCATTTGGATTAACTTTATTAAAATAGTAGCATTTTTTCGCCGTATCCATTAAAGCATAATCAAAAATTGAGTCAGTTTGGATTTTAGAATCACTTTCTATGTTTAGCTTTTTAATAAATGTATTATAATCATCTACAATGGTATAGTTTACATTATTGTAAAATAAGCTCTCATCAAACCCTTCATAGATTAAAGGTCTGTCTGTTTTTTGAGTTTCTAAAATATATTTAAAAAGCTCAATCATATCATCCGTTCTCCAGATATTAGAAACCTGACCTGCAGCAAGAAATTGATTAGCGTTTACTTTATTGGTTTTTATATATTCAATGTAATATTTGTCTAAATCATACATTGGAGATTCAAAAGCTATAACGTCAAAATCACAATGCTCATGTAAGTATTTTATTAGTTTTATCTTTGAAACAAAAGTGTTTCCCATATAATGTGCTGGCTCGCCAAGACCAATTATTCTCACCTCTTTTAAATCATTTTTTAAGACCGTATTTTGAAAATTTGAAGATTCAAAATCTTGCTTACTTATGGTGTTAATTTGTGCATAACACGCTACAGTAATAAAATAGATTATCCAATAAAAATTAATTCTTTTCATGTTTAAAGATTTTATTCGTTTTAAAAACTTATTTAAACTTAATGAGAAGATGAAACGAGTTCAGCTTGACAAAATACTTTAGCTTTCTTTATTTATAATTTTTATTTGATTTTAGTGAGAAGATGAAACACGTTTAGCATGACAAATTCAGAGCTTTATATTGCTCAAAAGTATCAAATCAACTTGTCAAAGATGCAATTGTCATCCTGAACTTGTTTCAGAATTTAAAATTATTGAATAGAACCTATAATATCATATTTAGTGATGATATGATGATTTCCATTTCCTAAATCAATTAATACTGCTTGATTATCTTTAGTAATTAATTTTGAAACTTCTTCAACTGGCGTTCCTATTTTTACGATTGGAAATGGTTTTCCCATAACCTCCCTAATTGGGCGTTCCGCTGTATTTTTATCGGTAATGAAACTTTGGAATAAATCTGATTCATCTACTGAACCTACGAATCCGTTTACGTCAACAACTGGAATTTGTGAGATTTTGTATTTTCTCATTCTTTCAATTGCGTGGGAAACTAATTCTTCTGTACGAACAATTACTAACGGTTTTTCGATATGTCCTTTGATTAAATCTTCTGCTTTTGTGATTTCTTCATCTAAGAAACCTCTTTCTCGCATCCAGTCATCATTAAACATTTTTCCAACATAGCGACTTCCTGAGTCGTGAAATAAGACCACAACTACATCTTCTGGAGTAAAGTGTTCTTTTAATTGCAACAAACCTTTTACAGCTGCTCCAGCAGAGTTTCCAACGAAAATACCTTCTTCCAAGGCGATTCTTCTAGTATAAACTGCAGCGTCTTTATCGGTAACTTTTGTAAAACCATCAATTAATGAAAAGTCAACGTTTTTAGGTAAAATATCTTCACCTATTCCTTCTGTGATGTAGGAATAAATTTCGTTCTCATCAAAAATTCCAGTTTCATGGTATTTTTTAAAAACTGAACCGTATGTATCAATTCCCCAAATTTTGATGTTTGGATTTTTTTCTTTTAAATATTTGGCAACTCCAGAGATTGTTCCTCCGGTTCCAACACCTACTACAAAATGAGTAATTTTCCCTTCGGTTTGTTCCCAAATTTCTGGGCCTGTTTGTTCGTAATGTGCGATAGCGTTACTGGGATTATCATATTGGTTGACGTACCAAGAATTTGGAATTTCGTCTCCTAATCTTTTAGAAACTGAATAATAAGAACGAGGATCTGTTGGTTCCACATCTGTAGGGCAAACAATTACCTTTGCTCCTACTGCACGAAGAATATCTGTTTTTTCTTTTGATTGTTTATCAGAAATTACAAAAATACATTTGTAGCCTTTTACAATTGCTGCTAAAGCTAAACCCATTCCAGTATTTCCTGATGTTCCTTCAATGATGGTTCCGCCTGGTTGTAAACGACCGTCTGCTTCTGCATCTTCGATCATCTTAACCGCCATTCTATCTTTTACAGAATTTCCCGGATTGAAGGTTTCCACTTTAGCTAATACTAAAGCATCAACGCCAGCAATTACTTTATTTAACTGAACCAAAGGTGTATTTCCAATGGTTTCTAATATATTTTTTGCGTATTTCATTTTAAAATTTAGAATTTAGAAGTTTGAATTTAGAACGCTGTGATGCTATCTAAACTATTTTGCAAAGATAGTATGAATATTACGAATACAAAAAAGAAAATGGAATCCTGCCTAACCCTGATGGGAGTGGTAGCTCCCGATTTTTCAGAATCGGGACTATAACGGACAGCAGGAATAAGGAAACCAAATAAAGCCCTAGCAATTCGTTTCTATTTAAAGAAATTCCATACCAATCCGAAGCGAACCATAAAATCACGATATGGATAATTTGGTGCTGAGTAGAAATTATTTCCAGTCATTGCGGAGTTAAAATGTTCGGCTTTTAGGAACAAACGCGTTTGACGCACTCGGGCATTGATGAAGAAGTCGACCATAGGAAAATCGCCAATCTTCTTCTCGTTTTGCACATAGAATTCTCCGATTAGTGGATTGTAATCGTTTCCGTAATATTTTGTGAAATATTGAAATGTGAATCCGGTTTGAATTAACATGGCTCTTTTGAAAACGTAATCCGAAAAATAAAGTGTATTTCTTGTAGTAATTTGTGGCACATTTAGTACATTATCAGTTTGATCTACCGCTTGATAAAGTACGGTATTATCTAAAGCTAATTTCCAAAACTTGATTTCTTTACTAGCTTTTACTGACAAATAATTGATTGTTTTATCGTACTGAACCGGTTTAATAAGTAAAGAAGTGATATCGTTTGTAGTATTGTCAAAATATAGGTAATCATTTAAGACTTTATATTCTGCCGATAAATTAACCCATTTTGTATTTGCTGCAAAAGAAAATTCGTTGGTTTTTTCGGTTTTAAAATTGTTGTACCAATTGTAATTGATGTAATTACTTTGGTATAAAGTGTAATTCAAGTTTGGCAAGCTGGTTAACTTCTTGTAATTGAATTCGAATGCAATGGCATCATTTAATCTGTATTTTGCATTGGCTTCAATATTTGAAATCGAAGGTTCGCTGATAGACTGAGAAACGGTAATGTTGGTAAGAATATCTTTGATGCGATACGTGTAATTCCCTCCGAACATATTGATTCGGTCTGCAATGGAATTAGGAATTTCAATTGCTCCTGTATTTCCATAAATTACGCTAGCATAGTAATAATTATAATTGGCATCATCAATGAAAAATGATAAATCGCCATACGATTTTGTGGTATAAGCCACGCCTACCTTATTATACATTTGGTTATAGCGTGTTTTGTTGCTAATTCTATTGGAGTAAGAAGTACCAAATCTTGAACTAACGGTTGGTTGCGTATATTCAAAAAACTTGTACTCGTATTCGAATTGGTGCGTAAACATCAAACTATTTGGGTTTGTTTTACTTAATTTAAAGGAATGATCTACAAAGAATCGATTTCCTTTTAACATAGAAGTGGCGTCCTCAAAATAGACATCGATACGATTTCGATCTTTAAATCTATCATCGCCAGACTCAAAGTCATTGGTATTTATAATTCCACCATTTTCTTGATTAGAAACATCTTGCCCTGTAAAATGTGCGTTTAAAATATAGCGTTTGTCTTTCGTAAAATAACTGCTGGTAAATCTGAAATTTCCTGAGCTGGTTAAGTAATTCACATATTTACCTAAGGAACGCAATCCTTTATAAGCTATGGAAAAATTAAGATTTTCCTGCGTATTTACGGTTAAAAAAGCATCTAGTGATTGGCCTTGTTCCATTACCGTTTTAAAATATAAATCGGTCAATGGTGTAGGAACAGAATAATAATTGATATCATCTGATTCTAAATAATTAAAGTGCTTCGCTGTAAAACCCATCGTTGGCTGCGTTCGCTTTTTAATTAGTCCAAAATCCAACGTATTATAAGTTTGCCCTTCGTTTGAAAAAGGCAATAGTCCGAAAATATCTTTTCTAAGTAAATTATATTTATACTCGCTTTGAATCGTCAACGTGGTATCTACATAAGTAGAGTCTTTTTGAAGATTATAGATTTTATATAGATCTATGGGTGGTTTGACTTTAGGATCTACTTCACTATTAGCATCAGAACCTGAAGACGGCTTACTAACAATAGGTTTTGCTTTACTATTATCTTTTAAATTAATAGAGGCATCTTTCGCTAGTTTCTTTTGTGAAAAAGACAACACAGAAAAAAAGAATATAAAAAAAAGGAAATATTTATTCATTTGCTAAAAATTATTCAAAAGTAAGTTGAAAAAATCAAAAAAGTAAACTTTTAACAAAAAAAAGAAATACATCAAATTACGGAAGCTCGACAGTCATACCGATAGTTAAATTTATGCTTATTTTATAGAAAGATAAAACCGCTTCATTACTAAAAAAGCACTTGTGAAATATTTCACAAGTGCTTTTGATTTAAATAGCAATAAATATGCTTTATTACAGTCTTTTAAAGGACTACTTTTTTACAAATTTCTTAGTATAAGAAGCGCCCAAAGCATTAATTCTTAACATATAAACGCCTGATTGTAAATTTGAAACATCTATTACTGATTCTTCACCTTGTACTTTCTGAGTTTTAACAACTCTTCCTTGAAAGTCAACTACAGAAATAGTAGTATTACTGCTAACAAATTTACTATCTCTTAAAACAACATTAAGCTGGTTACTTGTAGGATTTGGGTAGAAAGAAATTAAGTTTTCATTAAATCCAACTAATCCAAGGCTTTCTTCCGCTTTACAGAAATTTAGAGAAAAACTATTAATTACTCCACCATCTGCTTCAAAACCATCAACAACTCTTAGCTTCCACTCACCTGTAACAACTTTATTATTTAAAGTTGCCAATGTATTTGCTGGTTTAAATGTTCCTGAAATTGCAGGCGTACTAGAAGTATTACAGTTAATTTCACCAGCGCCATCCTTAATTTCAGCAACAATATCTGCATAATCTCCACAGCTTTGATCAATAAGCAAAATTGATGGACTACCTATTGATGCGGGTCCTTCTAAAAATACTTTCAATTCTTGTACTGAGCTATGTGAAATATTAATATTTACAGAAACATCCGCAATAACAAAATCCTCCGTGATCTGAATAGGAACTATTGCTTCAGCGAAGCCATCGGTGCCAATAGTACTATTTGAAAAATCTGTTGCAAGATAATTAGCGCCACAAACAATATTAGCAGTTTTAAAACTATTTACTTCATTAGAAGTTGGTGCTTGTCCACAAAGATTCACTGGTAAAACTCTCCAGAAAAATGCTTGATTTGGTGCTAAACCATTCACCAAGTACGATGTACTTAGTACCGTTTCATTTACAAAAAGGCTTTGGAAATTTGCATCCTGAGACACTTGTAAAATGTAAGATGTTGCATTTGGATTTACATCCCATTCAAATTGTGTATTAGAGGCTACTGAAGTTGAATTATTTAAAGGAGAAATTAAGCTTACATCACCAAAGTTACTATTAAATACTTTCAGCGTCACCGGCACCGTTTTAATTTCTGTTCCTTTAGTTGCAACAAGATTGATAAAATACTCACCACTTGGAACGCTTCCTAAATTAGAAATTGTCATAGTTACAACACCTTGAACCGCTATGCTACTGCTGCTAAACGTAGCACTTGCTCCAGCTGGAAGATTAGTTGCTTGCAAGTTAACCGCCGCAAATGTCGCATTTTTGAAATCAAAAGAATACACTGCGCTAGCTGTTGAACAAAGTTCTTCGTCTGAATTTAAAGGTAAAAGAGAAAAAGAAGAATCGATTCCACTAACTATTAATGAAAAATTCTGTAAACCATTAACTAAATTACCTTTATGAGTAATTGTTACAGTATACTCAACACCTGCAGTAGGAGCGTCAATTAAAACGCTCTCAACATTATCTACGTTATTATCGCCGTCTCTTACTGCATTTAATGCAGGGTTAGATTGAAGTTTCCAAGGGAAAAATGATTCATTTGCCGCTGATGTAATTCTAACATCTAAATCATTAACTAGCGCAGGCGTAGTTCCATTTAACACACCATTAATTGCAACTCCCGCAGGGTCTGTCCAACAAACTGTCGCTTTGAAAGGAGCTCCTGTAGCTTTATATTTATATGTAATTGTTTGATTTTGATTGATGTTATTCTCTACAATTGAAGTGCTTAATCCATTAAAAAAAATAGTTTCTACTGCTTTTTTTGAATTTAAAAGTCCCCAACCATAAACTGCGTCAGGACCAGGTCTTCCTGCATCATCTGCTGTATGACAAACTAGACCTTTTAATGTAGCGGCTTTCATGTATCTGTTGTTCTTCTGTTCAAAATACTCTTGTAACAATACTATTGAACCAGTAACATTTGGAGCAGACATAGAAGTTCCACTCAGTGTAAGGTAACTAGAATTAGAGGAATCACCTGTTGATAGAATACTAGATCCTTGTCCTGCAATATCTGGCTTTATTCTTCTGTCATCAGAAGGTCCTTGACTACTTGAAGAGTTGATATTAACAGCAGTAAGATTACCATTAGCATCTATAGATGCTTGTTGCGTATTAGCGATCACCAAGTTATTCTTGGATACTTTGTTTCCTGTTAATTTATCATAACCAGTAGCTAGTGGTGCAGCATTGGCGTCACCTCCATTGTTACCAGCAGAAGCAACCATTAAATAATAAGGCATATTAAAAGCAATAACATCCCAATCACGCGATTCGCTTGTATAAGCACCAGCATACCAAGACGGCACTTTGTTTACAGGAACTCCGTAAGAATGATTTGAAACCAACATTCCTATACGTGCTTGCGCTATAACTTCAGAAATATCGTTAAACCAGTCAAATCCTTTAATATTAACTTGTGGAGCCATTCCTTTTGCAAGTGCATTTATACCTGACGCACCAATAGTTCCAGCTACATGAGTTGCGTGAAAACTATTTTCATTAAGAGCAAACATTCCGTCTCCGATCGAAGCGCGACCTCCAAATTCTACATGACCGATCCTCATCGGACCGCCATCCCAGACACCTACAAAAAGACCAGCTCCAAACAAGTTATAATTATTATTTAAATAATTAGTTCTAGTTGAATTAGCCGCTGTAGAATTATTATCAGTACTATAATATTTCAAGTGATCGTCTCCTATTAGACCAACAAGTTGATCTACTCCATTTTTAGTTAAAATGTCAGCGGAATAGCCAAACTTGTTTGCAAGGAATCTAGCCTTTTCAAGTTCTTTAACCTGTTTATCTTTGAAACTTAACTCGAGCTTTTTAAGATACTGTAAGTCATATGAACTAAGTACTTTGTCGATACTCGATTTTTGAGCTACTAAAATATTAGTAGCGACTAGAAAAACAACAAAAAAGTAATATTTTCTCATATCAATATTTTTATAATTACAAATATAAAAAAAAGCTGTCTAAAAGACAGCTTTTAATAAAATTTAAAAAGAAATTAGTTCGGAGTTAAAACTACCGCAACTTGGAATGTTCCATTAAATAAACCTTGACGTAAATTATACTTAATAACTCTAGTACAAGGATCGTAAGTTCCTGTTCCTCCTGGATACAAAGCAGTATTAGTAACATTAGTCACCACTACTGTATTATCACTATTTATTGTGATAAAACCGGGATAAACATAACCAGTAGCAGCTCCACCAGTAAGAAAATCAACAAATCCATCTCCCCAAAGAGTGCTTACTTCAAACTTTTTAGTATCACCTGGAACAATCGTCATAGTAGGAGTCCAAGGACCGAAAAAATCTTCTTCACCTTCAACTACAGAAGTACCTCTGTAGTTAGTTACCAAATCACTCGGACAAATCCTGATTCTTTTAACAATTGGCTTAAGATTAGCACCACTATCAACAATTCCTACCGTCACATTTGAACGAGACGTACCACTTAAAGTAACATCAAATTCTATGACACTAGCTAAATTAGCACCTAACATATTCATAACAATGCTTGATGTATTTGTAGCTTTATCAAATACAACTTTATTATCAAATGATAGAACACCATTGGTAGTACCAACAATATTTGTAATAGCATAGTCAACTTGTAAGCCAGAAGTATTTACTGGTGATTTCAAATCCACAGGAATTGAAACTTTCCCGTCTTCCATAAACATAATCCCTAATGTAGCAGAATTACGAAATTGAACCCATCCACTTTCTTCATCAGAACTGAATCTTCTGGAATCGTCATCTGAACAGGCTGTAAAAACCCCTAAAGACAACAAAACCGTTAATATTAATATTTTTTTCATAATTCTTACTGTTTTGTAAATTTATAAGTTGTTTGGCTCGAAGGAGCACAATCACTTGTACTATCATTTGTAAATGTCATAAAAAACTCGCTATCATCTTCTGCGTCAAAAGTTGCAGGAGTTGTTGCAGGGCCAAAAAACATTCCGTCAGCACTACATGTACAAGTACTAGGTTGATTATTTTTAACTATAACTTCACCACATAAAAGATTGAAAAAGAAATCTCTGAAAGGAGAACAATAGTCAGGATAATTCTTAGTACTGAATTTTCTCTCAGTCGTAGGAGTATTAGCATTAATATGCTTCAAAACAATAACTGTACCATCACTTAAAGTAGGACCATCAACATATGGGGTCATTTCCTCAATAAGATAATCACCAATAAATTTAGTTGGATCCACAGGACAGCTTTGAGCTACAGTAACTTCATGAGTTGAAGGTGAAAGAACCACGTTAGAACCCGTTGTTACGGAAACAATTTTAAGAATGATTAATTCTGGATTGGTACTAGCAGTCACATCAACACCATCAATCGTTAAAATACCTGAATATTGATTAGCAGGTATAACAACAGTACTTGGCAAAGAATAATTAGCATCATCAGCTGTTGAAGTAGCAAGCACCTCAATAGTTACTGTTCTATCAACATTCGATAAAGAGCTAGAGTTAACAGCAATTTGAACTTGTCCTTCACCATCTAAAACAATATCCAACTTAGAGGTCTTAGTTGCAAAATAAATTAAACCTTGACCATCTGGATTGTACAGAGTACTTTCATTTTCGCTACATGAGAAAACAATGAAAGCTAAAATAAATATTCCAATAATTTTTTTCATACAATAATATTTTATTAATTATAACCTGGATTTTGCACCATCAAGGTATTAGCGCCTGTTTCATTTAAAGGTACAGGTAACGTAAATCTGTGATCTGTTACTCCAATTGTACAAGGAACTGAACCACCACAATCTAAAGCATTTCTTACAATACCAACATTTGTGTCATTTCTAAGTCGTTTTATATCAACATATCTATGACCTTCATATCCCAATTCTAAATTTCTTTCTGCAAGTATTGCTGTTGCAGCTTCGTTCATGTTAGTATACACATCTAGTCCTGGCTCATTACCAGAAGTAAATCTATTATCTCTAAGCAATTTGATAGTCTGAGCAGCAGGTCCATAAGACGTTAAACGAGCTTGCGCTTCAGCCTTAACCAAGTACATTTCTGAAACTCTCATTACTTTCTCTTGGTTGAAATAGTTAACACCACTACTTCCAGGATACTTGTTAATTAAATGCTCATTATTTGCAACATCGCTAGTAGGATCAAACAATACGTTAGTTCTAACATCGTTAGGAACTAACGCGTCATACATTTTATTCGACATTTCCATAAATGCACCTCCAGTACCTGTAAAGAACCAAGTACCACCCATATAAGTTTCAGTAACAGTACGTTTTCTTCTAAAAATAATTTCAGCGTTATTAGCGTCAGTAAATATTCCAGGATACTGTGCAACAGTAGCTAGCGGTACATTCGCAATCACAGCATCAGCTTTGATTAACGCTTGAGGAAAATCACCAGTAACTAAAAACACTTTAGCTCTAAGAAAATCAAAGAAATTTCCAGTAGCAAAATAAGTATCCGTTGTAGAAACCTTTGCTTGAGCAGTATCTAAATCATCTAAAATCCCGTCTCTTACTTCTTCTACTGTATTTCTAGCAATCCCTGCCGTAAGAACTCTATCAACATAAGGAACAGCTAATGAAGTCAAATTTCTAGGATCTACAGTATAATGATTTAATAAGTCAAAATGACATAACGCTCTAAGCGCATAACACTGACCTACAATGTTATCATAGCGAGCTTGCTCAGCAGCAGAAGGTGTAATAGTAGAGGCTGCTACAATAATTCTATTTGCTCTCGCGATTGCAGAATAATGACCCGCCCAAATAGCGGCAGCACTACCCTCTGCAGGATCTAAAACTTGGTTATACAAGTTAATTTGTTGTCCTCCATTATCTGCACCGATTTTTGATTCATCAGTAAAAATAGAAGAGAAAGTTATAATATTTCGCTGTGTATATGCAGAGAACACACCATTTAATCCTAATTCTAAGTCATCAACAGTTCTATATGCCGTATCTGATACTAAAGAATCATTTGGCAATCTATCAAGACTATCTTCACAAGAATAAAAAGCAAATATTACAGTGAATAATAATACTATTTTTTTCATTTATATTTTTTTTTATAAGTTAATATCTACACCAAATGTAAATTGACGTGGAGTAGGGTAATCAAAGAAATTTGATGAACCGTTAGATTCAGGGTCAAATCCTTTATATTTAGTCCATGTAAATAAGTTTTGTGCTTGAACGTAAAAACGAACAGAGCTAAAGTATTTTGAATCCTGCACTTTAGTACCATTTAAAACATAGCCTAAAGTAACATTTCTAAGTCTTAAATATGACGCATCCTCTAAATATCTATCTGTGTTTTGCAGACGAATACTTGGGAAATTTACACTTGGAATACTTGTGATATCTCCAGGATTTTGCCATGCATTTAACATTGTCGTAGACTGATTAGCAAATCCAGCTAAACTCACGTCTTCTACAATCGCTAAAGAACTATTAGTTCTGTATTGCTCAGCTGCAAATGAGAATAAAGATGATATTTGAAAATCTTTATAAGTTGCATTTAATCCAAACCCTCCAGTATACTTAGGAACGAAAGATTTACCTGAACTTACTCTGTCATTCAAATTGTAAACATTAGTTATATCTCCATTGCCATCATAGTAAAGCGGCTGACCATTCGCTGGATCAACACCCGCATAACGAACAGTGTTGAAAGTACCAAAAGCATCACCTACCTGTAAACGAGTAGCACCACTACCTTGGAAATTGGTTAAACCATCTAACTTAACAATTTCGTTTTTGTTGTATGCTCCGTTAGCAAATACATTAACAGTGAAGTCAGACTTTTTGATTAAATCATAATTAAGTTCTAATTCAATTCCTCTGTTTGACATTTCACCAATGTTTTTAAAAATGGAAGCAAAACCAGTAGAAGTAGGTAGCTGTGTTTGAAAAAACAAATCTTTTGTCTTTTTCTCATAAACATCTAATGAACCTCTTAATCTATTTAATATACCAAAATCTAAACCAATATTAGTTTGATAAGTAGTTTCCCACTTCAAGTCTTTATCAGCGATTCCAGGTAAATATGCTTGATTAGAACCATAACCAGTACCTCCAGTAATAGTTTCATATCCTACATAATAACCTCCAACACCTTGATTACCCGTAGAACCATAACTAGCTCTAAGCTTCAAGTCATCGATTACTTTAGAATCTTCCATGAATTTCTCTTCACTAATATTCCATTTACCCGAAACAGACCAGAAAGTTCCCCATCTGTTATCTTCTAAGAAACGTGAAGAAGCATCTCTTCTTGCAGAAACCTGAACACCATATTTGTTATCATAATCATATTTCACAACACCAAAATAACTAAAAATAGCTAATTCAGAATTACGTGAAAAAACTTCAGGCGCATAAATTGCCTGACCACCTTCTAATAAAGATCCTGAAGTAAATCCTGAACCAGAACCAATCAACGCTGGATTCAAACCATAAGCCTGAAAACCTGCATTTTTATAGTCATTATAGAAATACTCTGATAAAACAGTAGCTTCTACGCTATGTTTGTCCTTAAAAGTTTTCTCATATGAAATAAAAGTATTCACATTCAAATTTGAATCTCTACCAAAAGCTTCATACTGATATCCTTTGTTAGCCGATGCTTGTGTAGGATACAAATCTCCTCTAATACTTAGAGGATGTGTAATATCAAGACTTGCAATGTTAGTATAATCTACACCGAAAGAACCCCCAACTTTAATATTAGGAAGAATTTTATAATCAGCATTAATTTGAGCAACAGCTTTTAATTCACTCTCAGAATCCGTATTGAATCTTGAAGTATTTAAAGCTAAATATGGTGTATTAGAAAATCCATTTGCTCCAGAAATTGAGTACCCGCCTTGAGATCCATCTACATTTGTATTATAAGCACCTGACAATTGATTTCCAATGATATTTAAACTTCCATCTGTATTGTATGGAGATAAATAAGGAAGACCAATATAAGGAACGATGAAAGGATTATCAAGTTCCCCTCCTGTATTCTCAGCACCTACTCTATTACGATCCACTACGAAACTACTTTTACTATAGTTAAAAGTCAAATTGTATCCAAAACGGAACTTGTCATTTGGCTTTAACTCGTAGTTAGTTCTAAAAGTAAATCTCTTTAAATCACTTCTTAAGGTAATCCCTTCTTGATCAAAATACCCAATAGAGGTATACGATCTAGAAACATCATTACCCGAAGTTAAATTCAACTCATGAGATGTAGTTCTACCTTCTCTAAAAAATACATCCGACCAGTCTGTATTAGTTTGACCAGCAATAGCGGCGATCTCAACATCAGACAATGGACCAGCACCAACAACAGTTCCTGAACTACCTGTTGCACCATAACCGGTACCAAGAACATCTCTTTGCCAAGTTAAGTATTGTGAAGCATTCATTACATTAAATTTCGCAACTGGCTCCATTGAAATACCGAACAAAGATCTGTACTGCACTTTAAATCCTGAATTATATTTACCTTTTTTAGTTGTAATAAGAACAACTCCACTCGCACCTCTACTTCCGTAAAGTACTGTTGCTGCAGCATCTTTCAAAACGCTTAAGCTTTCAATATCATTAGAATTTATACTTCTAAAGTTTTTAGCATCAATAGGCACACCATCCATTATATAAAGTGGATCTCTTGTACCACTTAATGAAGATATACCTCTGATTCTAACAGAAGCACTTTGACCAGGCTGTCCTGATCCTGTTGAAACAGTCATACCTGCCACACTACCTTGTAGAATCTGGTCTAAAGAAGCGATAGGAACCTGCTCAATTGCTTTAGCACTCACCGTAGATACTGCAGATGTTACATCTTTTTTACTAGATGTACCATAAGCTACAACTACTGTCTCAGCAATTTCAACAATTTTTAAAGAAACATTATAATTGCTTGCATCTCCTACAGTAATACTTTGAGTACTACCTGCAAATGAAACCACTAAAACCTCTCCTTTTCTTGCACTGATAGAATACTTACCATCAAAATCAGTTACCGTACCAGCTTTTGTCGATTGATTAACAACGTTTGCACCAGCAACAGGGCCTAGGTTATCAGAAACCACACCTGTAACAGCTTTCTGTTGCGCGAACGAAAACTGCATCGTAAACGCTACTAATAGCGTAAAAATCCATTTGAACTTCGATCTCATATTAAATTTATTTGAGTTAGTTATCCAGCAAACTTCTTAATAATTTCTTAAATAAACAAGTAATACTCCGGAATATTACAATTTACAAGTGTTAAAGTTTTTACGGTAAAAAAAACACATTTAAGAATTATCTCATAATAAAGATGCATATATGCTAAATAGGTTGAGTAAAAAATTAAATATTTCTCAAAAATAATATTGTTAAGTAAATGTTATACTTTTGCCAAAAAGAAAGATGCTGAACAATAAATTTACGAATCTTGAGCATGAGTGTGGCACAGATGAAGCAGGCAGAGGATGCCTTGCAGGACCGGTTACAGCGGCGGCTGTAATTCTTCCAAATGATTTTGAATTAGCATTACTAAACGATTCCAAACAGTTGTCAGAAAAAACAAGAATGTTACTAAAACCACTAGTAGAAGAAAAAGCTATTTCTTTTGCAGTAACACATCTATTAAATGAAGAAATTGATGAAATCAATATTTTAAACGCTTCAATGAAGGCCATGCAAGAATGCATATTGCAGCTAAAACCGATGCCAGAATATATTATTGTTGATGGCAACAGGGCATTAAACGCCAAATTAGGCATGAAACAGACAAAAGGAAGGATATTTACTTCTGAGGAGATTGAATTATTAAAATCGATCCCCACGACAAGTATCACAAAAGGTGATGCAAAGTTTTTAAATATAGCAGCAGCCTCGGTATTAGCAAAGACGTACCGAGATGAGTATATGAATAAAATTCACGAGGAATTCCCAATGTATAATTGGAAAAAGAACAAAGGCTATCCCACAAAAGAACACAGAGCGGCCATAGCAAAATATGGCCCAACAAAATATCACCGAATGAGTTTTAAATTACTGCCGGATCAATTGCGTTTGGAACTTTAGGAAAGTTGTCCGTTCTCTATTGTAGGTTATCAGTTTAGGTTGATTCTGGAAATAGCTTTTAATTGTGCTTGCTTTTTATTTAACCATTTCTGCTTCAAAAAGCGTTTGAAAATGCTTTAATATTTTTTCTTTTACTTCTTCGGCATCTACGGGCCCACCTAATTCTACATGCATTGACGTCACTGCTTTTCCTTTTATACCACAAGGAATAATATTATCAAAAAATCCTAAATCTGCATTGGCGTTTAAAGCAAATCCATGCATTGTAACCCAGCGTGAAGCTCTTACTCCCATGGCACAAATTTTACGTGCAAATGGCGTTCCAACTCCTAGCCAAACACCTGTTTCTCCACCACTTCTTTCGCAACGTAAACCATATTCGGACAAGGTTAAAATGACTGCTTCTTCTAAAAAACGCAAGTATTTATGAATATCAGTAAAGAAGTTTTCTAAATCTAAAATAGGATATCCTACAATTTGTCCAGGTCCATGATACGTAATATCCCCTCCTCTATTTATCTTATGAAATGTTGCTCCTTTAGCTTCCAATTGTTTTTCGGAAAGTAATAAGTTAGAAAAATCACCACTTTTACCTAAGGTATAAACATGCGGATGTTCTACATATAAGAAATAGTTATCCGTTTCAATGGAAGGATCTTCTCGTTTCAGTTTTTTTTGCGCTACAACTTTTGCAAACAATTCTTCTTGATAATCCCATGTTGCTTTATAATCTTTATTTCCTAAATCTTGCAGTTGGACTTTTTTGTTCATGATTATTTGAATTCTACTTTAAATTCTAAATCTTTTTGCTCATCCATTTCTTCTAAAAAAACCTCATAAGTAAAGGTTTTTCTATCGTCGCTTATTTTTGCTCCTTTTAATGAAACATTTTTTATTTCTTTTGGGAACGTATATTTCATTACATAAGAACATTCCTTCAAAGCAGCACTTATCTGTTTAGAAAACTCATCATCACCTAATTTTTCTTTTTTTGATGCTTTTTTAGATTTTTTCTTCGACTTATCTTTTGATGTAACTGTTTTAATAAAAAATTTATCCGTGTAAGAATAACTCGCTTCGATATTTTCACTATCTGAACCCACTTGACTTGAACCTAACGCTAAATTTTTGTCCGTTTTAGACAATGCATCAATACTTTTAAATGGAGACATGTCTTTTGATATAGCGGCAACTGAGCTTATGTTAATTCCCATTTCATATAGGAAAATATCTTTCGACTCGTCGACATTTAATCGAATATCAAAACCTGATAAAAATTCTAATTTAGCTTTAATACTATCAGGAAGCTTGGAAATACTGTCTTTATGCTCCACTAACAACGTTTTAAAATCTAAAACCGTATCGATTACTTTCTGGTTCGCTTTTTTATCTTTATCCTTTGTACCTAACTTAAGCATAGGCGAAAAATCGAATCCGTAGCGTAAATTTACTTCTTCTGAATCCGTAATTATAAAGGTTTCATGAATTTTACAACCAACGAGTAATGTCCCTAAAAACAAGGCGAGTACTATTTTTTTCATTTTAAAAAATTTTAACAAATATACAAATACTTTACTAACTAGCCCTGATTGAAGAGGAAATCCTTTTTAGAAATGACAGGTTTCAAAAACCTGGCAAGTCTAAAAAGATTGTAACGAAAAGCAGGAATATGGATACCAAAAAGGCGCTTACCATTCGCTTCAGAAAAAAGTTTTCAGTCTTCAGTTCTTAGTTGGCAGTTTTTTAATTTATGCCTATCTTTGCACCCTTAAATATAGTTATATGCAACTTTCGGAACAAGAAATTATCAGAAGAGACAAGCTAAACGCTTTGCGCGAATTAGGAATTAACCCTTATCCGGCGGATTTATTTCCGGTGAATCATACTTCGAAACAGGTGAAGGAGAGTTTTGTAGAAGGTAAGAAGGTGATTTTAGCAGGTCGTTTGATGAGTGTTCGTGACCAAGGGAAAGCTTCGTTTGCTGAGTTACAAGACAGTGAAGGAAGAATTCAGCTGTATTTAAATCGTGATGTTCTTTGCTTAGGTGAAGACAAAACGACTTACAATCAGGTTTTTAAAAAATTAACGGATTTAGGTGATTTTATAGGAATTGAAGGCGAATTGTTTATGACAAAAGTGGGTGCAATGTGTGTTCGCGTCGATAAATTCACTTTTTTAAGTAAGACTTTACGCCCATTACCATTACCAAAAACAGATGAAGAAGGCAATGTTCACGATGCTTTTTCTGATCCTGAATTGCGTTACAGAATGCGTTATGTAGATTTAGTAGTGAATCCGCAAGTAAAAGAAGTGTTTATGAAACGTACGAAATTGTTTACCGCAATGCGTAATTTCTTCAACGATGCCGGTTATTTAGAAGTTGAAACTCCGGTTTTACAATCTATTCCTGGTGGCGCTGCAGCACGACCTTTTATTACACATCATAATAGTTTAGATATTCCATTATACATGCGAATTGCTAACGAATTATACTTAAAAAGACTAATCGTAGGTGGTTTTGACGGTGTTTACGAGTTTTCTAAAAACTTCCGTAACGAAGGAATGGATAGAACGCACAATCCAGAATTTACAGCAATGGAAATTTATGTAGCTTATAAAGACTACAACTGGATGATGGAAATGACTGAAAATTTATTAGAATATTGTGCCAATCAAGTAAACGGAACTACCGAAGCTACTTTTGGCGAACATAAAATAAATTTCAAAGCACCGTATGCTCGTGTGACAATGACAGATGCGATTATTCAATTCACTGGTTTTGACATTACTGGAAAATCTGAAGATGAATTGCGTGAAGCTGCAAAAGGAATGCATATTGAAGTTAACGACACGATGGGGAAAGGAAAATTAATTGATGAGATTTTTGGTGAAAAGTGTGAAGGCAACTTCATTCAGCCAACTTTCATTACTGATTATCCAAAAGAAATGTCACCTTTATGCAAATCTCATAGAGATAATCCAGAATTAACGGAGCGTTTTGAATTGATGGTTTGTGGTAAGGAAATCGCTAATGCGTATTCTGAGTTAAATGATCCAATTGACCAAAGAGAGCGTTTTGAAGCACAAATGGCTTTGGCCGAAAAAGGTGATGATGAAGCAAACGGAATTATCGATGAAGATTTCTTAAGAGCTTTAGAATACGGAATGCCACCAACTTCTGGTTTAGGAATTGGTATGGACCGATTAATTATGTTTTTAACGAATAATCCATCGATTCAGGAAGTGTTATTTTTCCCTCAAATGCGTCCGGAGAAAAAAGGACCTGAATTGACTGAAGATGAAAAACACATTATTGAAGTTTTGAAAGCAAATGAAGGCATTTCGATTGCCGATTTAAAAATCAAAGCGGATTTAAGCGGTAAGAAATGGGATGCTGCCAGCAAAGGAATTAGCAAACACGGTTTAATGAAAATTAAAGTAGATGGCGACAATAAAATTGCCGAATACTTAGGAAAATAATCACATTTTAAAAAGGCTGCTAATTGCAGTCTTTTTTTGTTTTAGAGTTTAAAAAGAAAGGGCAATTGTATTTATATTGCACAAATGGTAAAGATCCTGAAATAAATTAAGGACGACAAAATCCCAGTTAATACTACAAACAAAAAAAACACCTAAAAGTGTTGCATGAATTGTGATTGAAAATAAAAATTAAGCACTAAAAATAGGTGGTCTAAAAACGGAACAATCTGCCGTGTGAAAGTAAAGATTGGCATAATTGTATCCAAAAGAAGTTGTATTATGATAATAAATTTGTCTTACTGATAATGCTTCGATGTCTTGAAAAAACAAGACTTGCGTAATTTGTTTTAAGTTATTCTTTTTATCTGATTTCATTGGCTTTTCATCAGCAGCCGTTTTTGCTAATTCAGCCACCAAATGACATTTTCCATTACACTCTAATTCGGGCTTGTTTGTATTTTTGCAAAGCTCTGTAGCAATGTAGTCATACTGCAAGATGTATTCTAAAACCGGATATATTGGTTTTAGAAATAACATAAGTGCAACTATAACAATTAATCGCTTCATAACGTCAAATTTAAAATAAGAAAACTAATAAAATTATGATTGTGGTCATAATTTAAGTAGTTTTATATCAATTATTTTGTAACACCAAATTGAAAGAGCATAAAACAGAAGCTTTTTCGACTTAAAACACTCATTTTCAACCATGCAAATAGATTTAGATTTACTTTATACTTGGGGCGCAATTGCTAAAGAATATAAAAAAAACGAAATCCTTTTCAGCGAAGACGAAGTAGCAGGTTTTTATTATCAAGTAGTGGAAGGTTGTGTTAGAATGTATAATTCTAATGATGACGGCAAAGAATTTACCCAAGGTTATTTTAATGACGGACAAAGTTTTGGAGAACCTCCTTTACTGATTGACGAGAAATATCCTTCTTCAGCAGTGGCTTTTTGTGATTGTAAAATAATTAAATTGTCAAAGGAGAAATTCCTGAAGATTTTAGATGAAAATCGAGAAACTCAGAACCGATTTCTACAATTATTAGCCCGTAGAATTCATAGCAAGTCGAAAACCTCCAAGGACATTATTAACCAAAAACCTGAGTTTAGAATTTTAGCATTCTTAAATACACATAAAAAAGGCAAAGACGAAATTAGAGAATTGGTTCCTTTTACACGTCAAGAAATTGCCAATTTTACAGGCTTACGTGTTGAAACTGTAATTCGAACATTTACGAAAATGAAAGCAGCGAAAAAAATTGAAATTATAAATCATAAATTATATTACTGATGTTATCTAGAGCAACATTTTGGTTAAAATTCTCATTATTTAATCTACTATTAGTAGCAATCTTAGGACTTTTAATGCGCTACAAAATTGGCTTTGAATTTCCTTTTTTAGATCAAAAAAATCTGCAACACTCGCATTCTCATTTTGCATTCGCCGGATGGATTAGCCACACTTTGATGGTATTGATGCTAGTTTTTTTAACTAAAAAAATAACCAATTCTACTAAAGATTTCCTGAAAAAATACAATACTGTCCTAATTGCAAATTTAATCTGCGCTTATGTGATGCTGATTTCCTTTATAATCCAAGGTTATGGCATTATTTCAATCATTTTTTCTACATCTACTATTGTTGTAGCCTGCGTATTTGCTTTCATGTACTACCAGGATCTAAAAATGGTTCCGAACGATGATCTGTCTAAAAACTGGTTTAAAGGCGCACTCTTTTTTAATGTAATTTCATCTATCGGAACTTTCTATTTAGCCTACATGATGGCGACAAAAACCATTATTCAAAACGAATATTTGGCTTCTATCTATTATTACTTGCACTTTCAGTATAATGGTTGGTTCTTCTTTGCTTGTATGGGATTTCTAATCTCTTTACTAAAATTAAAAGCTTCCGAAAACTCATTTTACAATCAGTTTTACTATCTGTTTTTCCTATCATGTATTCCGGCGTATTTTCTATCGACACTTTGGTTAAAATTACCAATGTGGGTTTATATTTTGACGGTACTTTCTGCAGTAATTCAGGTTTATGCATGGTTTAAATTCTTGGCAATTGTTATCAAAACAAAAAGCGAAGTCATTAAGACCTATCCTGTTTTTCTACGAAATATTTTCCTGTTTTCAGCCTTGGCCTTAACCTTAAAACTTTTACTACAATTAGGCTCTACAATTCCTGCGTTAAGTCAACTGGCTTTTGGGTTTAGACCGATTGTAATCGCATATTTACATTTAATACTTTTAGCTGTAATTTCATTATTTTTATTGTTCTATATTTTTGCTACTGATTTGATCCGTGTCAATAAGGGGATAAAAATTGGTCTAATAATTTTTACTGTTGGAGTTTTCTTAAACGAAATTATCCTAGCCATACAAGGAGTTGCCGGCTTTAGTTACACTAAAGTTCCATATGTTAACGAGATGCTTTTTGTAGCTGCCATCGTTTTAGTGACCGGAATAGGTATTACTGCTTTTTCTTCTGGAAAAAAGGTTAAAATTTAGAATATCTTATGCGTACAATCATAAAATATAGCTTTTATAATCAGGTACTTTGTTAGTATAATTTGAATGTATTATAAAACCAATAATTATGAGAACAACAATCAAAACGTTATTAATTGCAAGTTTATTATTTGCTTTTAATTGCAAGCAGGTCGACCAACCAGCTACAGAATCAACATCAGATACAACAGAAGCGGCTGTTGGAGGACAAGAAAATGTTGTGGATGAAACTTCAATGCCAAACATTGTTCAGACGGCTGTTGCAAGTAAAGATCACACCACTTTAGTAGCTGCATTAAAAGCGGCAAATTTAGTATCTTCACTAAGCAACGCAGGTCCATTTACAGTTTTTGCACCCACTAATGCTGCGTTTGATAAATTACCAGCTGGCACAGTAGATGGCTTGTTAAAACCAGAGAAAAAAGATGATTTAGAAAACATTTTAGGCTATCATACTTATGTAGGTGTTTTAAAAACAGAATACATGCAAGACGGACAATCGTATGATATGGTTTATGGTGGAAAAGTAAAAATCACAAAAGAAGGTGATAAAACTTTTGTAAATGGTTCTGAAATACTAGCCACAATTGAGACTGCTAACGGCGTGATCCACGTAATTGGAGATGTTCTTTTACCAAAATAAGATAAAATTATTAATTCAACTTATTTCTATTTTATAAAAGTTAAAAAAGCGTGAATTTTAAAATTCACGCTTTTTTATTTTCTTTATATTGTTATCAATCTTGTCCACCTAATTCTACTAAACTTTCTAAAACTACATACCTCAACAGCATCAGAAGAAACTAACTAACTGAAGGCGTATAAATAGATTTAGAGTCATTTTCGAAGCTTTCTTAAGACAGGTTAGCTAACTGTCTTAAGAAATTCTGTTGCACTAATAAAAAACACTACTTTCAGAATAACAATTCGCTCTATAACTGCTCTAAATTGAAGTCATTTATAGAATAGTAGTTCTTAGTCATAAGATCAATAACGTATACCACAAGCTCCAAAACAAGTGATAGCATTCTTATACTTTCGATATATTTATTAGAAAAAGAGATATCAACTTACAGATTACATTTTTCTAGCTTTTGGAACTTCAATAAGCACTAAAATAAATGGCCACTCACCAAAACGGTAGCGGCCAATAATTTTATTATTTCTAAAATTTAATGCTTTATGGAGCTAGTGTTTTGCTCATCAATACAGCAGAAATATTCATTGCTCTATTTTTTATTTCTTCCGCCTTTGGTCCTTCAAAAAAGGTATTTACAGTTTCTTCAAAAAGTTTATTCCATTGCTTAAAATGCTTCGGATTTAAAGGGCTTTTTTCGTGTAATTCTTTATGAACCACCATCGGACTTCCATTGTAATTTCCGGTGTAAAATAAAATATTTTCCCAAAAGTTGTACATTATCGGAAGATGCAATTCCCAATTCACTTGCGCTACATCATTAAACATATAACCAATTATCGAATCAGATTTAATCTTATCGTAAAATGAATTCACTAATTTCTCAATGTCTTTTCTATTTCTGATGTCCGTTTTCATGTTAAAATAATTTAGAAATTAGTGTGAAATTCTTTAGTTATAAAATCTAAATTTATACAACTCGATTCTTTTACAAATCTTTTGTTTTGAACTTTCTAAGTGAAATTAAAAAAGGAAGTATTACCCATAAAACCAATAAGAATAAAGAAACTGCTATTCCTATTCCGTTACCGAAGTATTCTTTGAATAAGGCTCCTGTGTATCCCATCATTGCTGAAGCATCAAGATGCAATAACATTTGAATTCTCGCTAAGTCAATTGGACTCATTGAGGTTACAAAAATCATTGGTTTTTCAATTGGATAATCCGAAAACTGAAACAATAAGAACAAAATTAAACCGTCAAAAATCAAGGCAAAGAACAACCAAATTACGATTGAAGTTCCAATTCCTCTCGCTTTATCGCGATTAAAAATTGCGCTAAAAAAAGCTAGAGAGACGAAAATTGCTGTAATTAAAATACCGATGATCAACATCATAAACCCATTAAAATCAGGCGCATAAATCAGTAAAGGTATTCCAGAACCTATAAAGAAAGAGATTACTAAAGACAACATCAAACTGATGAATAAACTGATCCAAATCTTACTTCTTTTAATAGGCTGACTTACTAATAATTCTATGAATTCAGAACTATTATAAATGTAAATCGTTGAAAATAAAATAGCTACTAACGGAACTGTGAACAAAATTACATTTAATACCGTTAACATTCCTTTAGCTGAATTGTCTTCCATTGCAAAAGAACTCCATGACAAAACGGCTAAAATAAGTGTGTAAACTATTACTATTTTATTTTTTAAAATATCGGATAATATGATTTTAATTATTCTGTTCATGTGAGTTTGCTCTTAAAATTTTGGCTATGGCTTTAGATATCTTATCTTCTTGGGTTTCTTCTCTCAATTCATTTACGCTCTTGTGGAAAAAAACTTTCCCTTCCTGCATAAAAATAATTTCCGAAATTAAATCATCTAATTCACTCAATAGATGTGATGTAATAATGATTAACTTTCCTTTATCTTTTTCCTTGATGATTTTATCTTTCAACAACTCTGAGGCTAACGGATCTAGTCCGGCAGTAGGCTCATCTAAGATTAAAACATCAGGGTTGAATAAAAACGCCAATACGGCACTTACTTTCTGAGTTGTTCCTCCCGAAAGTGTTCGCATTTGTTTGTTTAGCATTTTTTCAATTCCGAAAGCATGGTATAAATCATCGTCTAAAACTTCTTTCGAATTTCGGATTTTCTTTACCATTTCAATAATTTGACCTATTGTCATGGTATCTGGATAACGGCCAATTTGAGGCATATATCCAATTTTTTCTCTGTATAAATAATCGCCAAAAACTGACTTATTATTGAATTCCATTGTTCCTTTATCAGGTAAAACCATTCCTAAAATTGATTTAATCAAAGTGGTTTTTCCGCATCCGTTTGGACCAATCAATGCAATACATTGACCTGATTTACACGAAATAGAAACATCTTTAAGGACTTCTAATTTTCCGAATTTTTTGCTTACCTCTTTTACTTCTATCATAATGGCAACGGTTTCATTAATGGTTTATTATCTATAAAATTATCTGGTGTAATACTTGGCAATACTTTTTCTGATTTGTCTAAAAGTGTAATCATAAAACTTCTAAACAAAAGCATTGCGGAAGGATTGTTTTCAATAAGAACGGCAAACAAACTCAAAGGATGATACGGCACATCGCCTACTCCATCTTTATTGATATCATACCCTTCATACTTATCCCAATAATTACTATTAAAGGTGTTTAAAACAAGAGTTCCATTGGTTCCCATATCAAAGGTATTCCCCTTAAAATTATTATTCACCACCTCATTATCCATACTATTAGCCTGGATTTGCATGGCCCATCCGTTTGAATTAAATTGATTCTTTTCAATTTTATTACGGCTACTTCCTTCTATATAAATTGCAGAAGTATTAGAAATGAATTTATTATTAAAGATATAACTATCAGAAATTTCTTTTAAAAGCAACCCGTAAGCAGAAGCACCCCAGTTTTGATCAAATGTATTATTAAACATTTTCACATTCTTAGTGTACATCACCGAAACTCCTGCTCCATTATTTCTAAATACATTAGTAATGTAAGAGTTACTATGTGAAAACATGAAATGAAGCCCATATCTAATATTATTAGTGCAGATATTTCTCCAAACTAATGAATCATATACAAATTCAAAATAGATGCCATCTCTATGGCCGTCAATACGATTACCAATGATTAAGATATCATTTGACTTCCAGCAGTGTATTCCGTTTCCTAGTTGCTGTTCTTCTCTGCCGTGTGCAATTAGGTGATTATTTTTTATGGTACAATTTTGGCTATTTTGAAGATATATACCAAAAAAATTATCCTCTAAAACATTGTTTTGAATTACAACGTATGATTTGTTATACACTTTGATACCACAAGGATCTGTAATTGTTGCATAAGCTGATTTAATAACTTTAAAACCATCTACAACAACACTATCTGCTTTAATAGATAACACTTCATGTTTTTTTTCCCCATCTAAAATGGGTAAATCTTTACCTATAAAAACAATTTTTTTATCAATTATTATATTTCCTTCTCTATATAAACCACCGTGAACCATTAAAGTATCACCAGCTTTCGCTAATTCAATTCCTTTTTTAATTGACTTAATAGGGTGATCTTTTCCTACATGAATAGTTTGTGCATTCAATGAAAATGAAAAAAGAAGTACTATAACTATGAAATTTCTCATTTAAATTTATTTAATAATTTCGCTCCAAGAAATAGGATTTGCTTTATATTTTTCAGCCATTTGTTTAGCTTCTGCCTCCGTTTGAACAGCAATTGTATTACCGCGCATAGGACTGTTGATTTCTCCTCCTTTTACATAGTAAGCACTTTCCGCAGCAATAAGTGCGTTGTCTTGGTTAAAATCATGAATGAAAAATGACTGAATGTTAGTAGAGCTGTTTTCTTTGTGATAATTAATCATGCAATGCATGTCATCAAATTTATAGACTCTTCCTTTGGCCGTAATTAATTCTGCGCCAAATTTTCCGTCGGCAATTGTCATTTTACAAAATTCGCATCCATCAGCGTTTAGTTTAATAGGCTCAGCACCTTGTGGCGCGCAAGAGACCATTACGATAAAAAGTAAGAAATACGATATTTTTCTCATCATGTTGTTTTTTTATATTTGTATTCCATCCACACGATTATTGCTAATAAAAGTCCAGCTGCTGTAAGCATCCAACCTCCTACATCAGGAATAGAATAAGCTCCAAAGTTTAACAATTGTTTAAATCCTAATAATGGGGGCTGATAAGCCATTCCAGGAACAATAATAGCGGCATGCGGGTCTAAATTGTGTCCGTATTCATAATTCCATCTGTAAAAGTCAATTCCAGAAAGCGCTATAAAAAGCACAAAAGTAATTAAGAAGGCAAAAACTGCTTTTCTATTATTGATGAAAATTAAGGCCAAAGCCACTAATGCAAACGCACTGAATATATAAGGCAAAATCTTAAACTCAAAGAAATTTTCTGTGTGCAAAGTTGCCATCCCAATATAGTGATTTAATCCATTTATAATATCAACATCACCAGCAATTTTATTTGCATGCAGTTGTAATGTTAATCCTTCTGGATATTGTGGTGCATCTAATTCGATTCTCCATAAAGGTACAAACAGAGAACCAATGAAAAGCAATCCTACGATCAAAAGCATAGCTTTCGAAAGCAAAGTTAAATTTGATGTTTTCATTTTGAAAGTTTTTTAAAAAAATAAAGGGAGCAGTTTAACTTGCTCCCTTCTTTCTTATTATTATTATTTTGAAGAAGCTGGTAAATTAGTACCTAAGCTATAAGAAATTGGCACATTACTTCCTGCCGGAGATACTCTAATATATCCTGACATTTCTTGGTGTAATGCACTACAGAAGTCTGTACAATAGAAAGGCACTATACCTACTTTATTTGCTTTCCAATATAAAGTAGCTGTTTCTCCTGGCATGATTAACAATTCAGCAGTTGGCGCTCTTCTAATTGAGAAACCATGAGGAACGTCCCAGTCTTGTTCTAAGTTTGTGATATGGAAATATACATCATCACCTACTTTAATTCCTTCAATATTGTCTGGAGAGAAGTGAGAGCGAATCATTGTCATGTAAACATGTACTTTATTTCCTTCTCTAACTACTTTCGTTTCTTTTTCACCTTTTGCAACTCTTGGGTGCTTGTTGGCTTTTATATCATATATTTTCAGCTGTCCGTTGTTACGAATTAAATCTGCAGGAGCTGCTTGCGCATAGTGAGGCTCACCTATTGTAGGGAAGTCTAACAATAATTGCATTTTTTCTCCACTAATATCAAATAACTGAGCAGATTGCGTTAATTCTGGACCTGTTGGTAAATATCTGTCTTTTGTAATTTTGTTATACGCAACTAAGTATTTTCCAAATGGTTTTCTAGAGTCTCCTCCAGGAATCATTAAGTGACCTGTTGAATAAAACGTAGGCGATCTATCTAACACCTTAAGTGTTTTAATATCCCATTTCACAATCTCAGACGAAACGAACATAGTTGAATATGCATTTCCTTTACCGTCAAATTCTGTATGTAATGGCCCTAATCCTGGTTTTTGAACTTCTCCATGTAAAACAGAAGCATATTTTAAAACCGGAATTCCTTCATAATCTCCTTCGAAATCTTTTTTATCAATAGCTTTGATCATTTTATCAAAACTAAATACAGGAATCAAAGCAGCTAATTTTCCAGAACCTACAATGTATTCTCCTGTTGGATCAACATCACATCCGTGAGGTGATTTTGGACATGGCATTAAATAAAGAACATCTTTTAAATTTTCTACATCTAATACTAAAACCTCTTCTTTGATTACAGATTTTCCAGTATGCGTTTCATCATCCCATGTGTTATGAGCATATCTAGCTTTTTCCATTTTACCTTTACCAGCTTTGATATATTCTTCAGCTTTTTTCCAGTTAACCGCCATGATAAAATCTTTATCATTTTGAGAAGCATTGACTTCTAAAAGAGTGTTTGCTTGTTCTGAATTATAACAAGTAAAGAAGAACCAGCCATGAGATTTTCCTTTTCCTGCGTGAGAAAGGTCAAAATTCACCCCTGGTAAACGCAATTGAAATGCAATATCCATTCCACCCGTTTCTTTGTCAACACTAATAAAACTGATGTGAGCTTTAAAGTTTTTCTTGTATGTGTTAATTGGCACATCACCATCTTCATAGTCACCCGGTACACCAAAACGTGTTCCTGCAACTACATATTCTGTATTTTCTGTAATAAATGGTGAAGAGTGATTACCCGCAGAGTTTG
The DNA here is from genome assembly GCF_042686085.1 of Flavobacterium ardleyense. Taxonomy (GTDB): domain Bacteria; phylum Bacteroidota; class Bacteroidia; order Flavobacteriales; family Flavobacteriaceae; genus Flavobacterium; species Flavobacterium ardleyense. The sequence continues at coordinate 266,423 of NZ_JBHUOL010000022.1, read as the reverse complement.
GTAATTCAATAATTTCAGCCGTTTTAAAACGTTTTAAATCTACTCTAGCAACACGTGGAGTATTATTTGCGTTTGCAAAAATCCATCTTCCGTCTACTTCACCGTTTGTTTGTGATAATTCAACGTGATGTTGATCATCCCATGGAACAAAACCTTCTGATGTGTTTAACATCGGTTTTGATTCTTCACTATAACCCCATCCACTTTCTGGATCTACTGAGAAAATAGGAATTACTTTTAATAGTCTAGCACTTGGCAGACCATAAATACTCATTTGACCACTGAAACCTCCTGATACGAAGTTGTAGAACTCATCGTATTTCCCAGGTGCAACATAGACACGCTGCGCAGCATCGCCACTCACAGCATCGCCTGTGCTTTTAGGTTTACAAGAAGTGACAAGTGCACTTCCCAATGCAATTACTAGAATTGCTTGTACAAATTTATTTTTCATAATATCGGTAATTAAATTGTGGAAATTGAATTACTTTCACCTAACTCAATTTCCATTTATGTTTATTTTACACCATCATTCTGACGCATGTATTCCACAATTTCTCTTGCTTCAACATCAGAAACACCTTGGTTTGGCATACGTACTAAACAAATCTCTAGTTGCGCTTGCACTTCAGGGTCTTTATCAATCATTGGATCTGGATTGGTAATGAAATTCATAATCCATTCTGGTTTTCTTCTTTCAGAAACACCTTTCCATCCTGGTCCAACTAATTTTTCATCTGTCATTTTATGGCATGAAGTACATTTTACTTCAGATACTTCTTCTCCTTTTTTTGCCATCGCAAGGTCTAATCCCGTTCCTAAATCTACTGAGTCATGTTTTCCTTCACCACGATTTGGGTCGTATGTTGCAGCATCAGATGCTCCTTCTTCAGTAGTTGGAGTAGAAAAATCAGTTCCGTTTTCTTCTTTTTTACCACATGCGATTACTAGTACAAATGATAAGATTAATAAAAATGTTTTGTTCATGATATTATATGTTAGAATTAATACGACAAATCTCCGAAATTAGGGGGTCAAAAAGTATGACTACAATCATAACAATCAACATTTGCTAAAACTTTGTTAAATATTAAACCTTTCCATTTCATTACGGTCTTATTAGTAAATCCTCAAAATAATACATCATGAAAAAGTTACTAGTAATTATCGCATTAGCCCTTTCTACTCTAACATTAGCACAAGAAACAACAGGCAAAAAAGACAGATTAACTCCTGAACAACAAACTGAGCTGAAGGTTAAGCAAATGACATTGGATTTAGATCTGTCTAAGAGACAGCAAAAAGATTTAAAAGTAATTTTATTAGAGAAGGCCCAAAAAAGACAAGACAAGATGGTAATGTTTAAGGCGAGCGGCGAAAAAACCCAACAACGAACAGCAAATGAACGCTTTGAAATGCGAAGGAAAATGCTTGACGACCAGATTGACAAAAAAGCAAAAATGAGAAAACTATTGAATGAAAGTCAATTTGAAAAATGGGAAACAAACAAGACAAAAAGAGTAAAGCAAATGAAAAATAAACGCTCTAATAGAAAATACAAAAGAAAAGCCAGTCAAGAAATTACAGAGTAATTTTTTTTATTTTTATATTTGTTAATCCAAAAAAAACAATTAGATTTGGATTTAGAAAACTATAAAAATCGAAAAATGAAAAAATTAGCAGTACTATTTATTTTATTCTTAGCCTACTCTTTTGACGGTCATGCGCAAGAATTTGAAAAATTTGACAGCGAGAAGCAAGCTAAGAAAGAAATAGAAAAGGTAACTCAATATTTAAGCTTAGACGATTCGCTATCTAACGACATCTATTCATTATTGTTGAAAAAACATAAAGATCTTGCTGAAAACAAAAAAAAGGAAGACAAAGAAGTTATTTACCACCATGTAGAAGCTAAACTCAAAGCAACTTTCACTGCAGAACAATACACTAAGTTAGAAAGCAACAAAGCGCTTTTGTTTGATTTAATACACTAAAAAAAAAGCCCGTATTTAATAAAATGCCCCAAAAAGTTAGATTCTATTTGGGGCATTTTTTATGTTATAATTCTTTTGCAACTGCTGCAATAGCTTCAATGGTGAAATCCAAATCTGCATAACTCAATGCATCTGTGATAAACCACGTTTCATAAGCTGATGGTGCAATATATACACCACGATTTAATAAACCGTGGAAAAACTTTTTAAAAGTTTCGTTGTCTCCGTTTTTAGCGGTATTGAAATCATATACTGGATTGGCATCAAAATGAACTGAAATCATTGAACCTACTCTATTAATAGTATACGGAATTGCCGTTTCTGATAAAACGCGGTGTATTCCTTTTTCTAAATACGCTGTTTTCTCTTCTAAACTTTTAAAAATACCTGCATCAGCATTTAAAGCTTTCAACATTTCTAATCCAGCAGCCATAGCTAATGGGTTACCCGATAAAGTTCCTGCCTGATAAACAGGTCCAAGTGGTGCTAAATAGTTCATAATTTCTTCCTTCGCTGCAAATGCACCTACTGGCAAACCACCACCAATTACCTTCCCAAAACAAACGATGTCTGCCTGAATACCATATAATTCTTGTGTTCCTCCTTTTGCCAAACGGAATCCGGTCATTACCTCATCAAAAATTAACAATGCTCCGTTTTCTGAGCAAATCGAACGTAATCCTTCGAGAAATCCAGTTGCTGGTGGAATACATCCCATATTTCCGGCAACAGGTTCGATTATGATCGCTGCGATTTCGTTTTTATTAGCTTCAAATAAAGCTTTTACATTATCAAGATCATTGTAATTTGCTAATAAAGTATCCTTCGCAGTTCCTTCAGTTACACCAGGACTATTTGGCACACCAAATGTACTTAAACCACTTCCAGCTGCAATTAAAAAAGAATCGGAATGTCCATGATAACAACCTGAAAACTTAACAATCTTGTCGCGTTTTGTATATCCTCTTGCTAAACGAATAGCGCTCATACAAGCTTCCGTACCAGAATTAACAAATCGTATTTTATCAATATTAGGAACCATTGAAATAGCCAAAGCAGCAATTTGCGTTTCTAATTCAGTAGGCATACCAAAAGAAGTTCCTTTTTTTGCTCTTTCAATTACGGCATTTACCACAGGTTCATAAGCATGTCCTAAAATCATAGGTCCCCAAGAGTTGATGTAATCAATTAAACGGTTACCATCTTCATCATATAGATAAGCTCCTTTTGCTTCTTTTACAAAAATAGGCGTACCACCTACTCCTTTAAACGCTCTAACTGGCGAATTAACACCTCCTGGAATTACTTTACTGGCTTCAATAAATAATTCGCTACTTCTTTTGTACAACATTATTTAGTTTTTATTTTTTGACCTACGTTTATGGCGTTGTCAGATAAATTATTCATTTTTTTCAATTCGTCGACAGTAATATTGAATTTTTTAGACAATGAATATAACGTATCACCTTGCTGCACCGTGTAATTTCCCGCCGCTAATTCTACCGCAGGATCTTTCTTAGCTATCGCAAAGTTTCTAGACAATACTTCATTATCATAATCATACAAATTATATCGTTCAATAATTCCAATTAATTTAGCAGGATATTTCACATCAGTAGCATATCCGGCAGCTTTTAATCCTTTTGCCCAAGCTTCATAATCGCCTTTATCTAATTTAAATAAAGAAGCGTATCGACTTCTCGAAGTTAAAAACAGCGAATGATCTCTATACGATTCTGATGCATGAACATATTTTCTAAAACACTCTTGGGCTGCATCATCATCGTGCTTGACACTTTCACCAGTCCAACCTGTGTGGCATTTGATCCCGAAATGATTGTTTGCACTTTGCGCTAATTTACCTTTCCCTGCGCCCGATTCCAAAATTCCTTGCGCCAAAGTGATACTTGCAGGGATACCGTGCGTTCTCATGTTGTTTTTAGCAATTTCACTGAAGTCCGAAATATAAAAGCGGATTTCATCGTCGTAAGTACGAACTTTAGAAGTTGCTTCCAACTCCACTTCGCTTCTTGGAGTAATAATAGGTTTTGGAGAATCTTTAGGTTGCGTTTTTACAAAAACAGGGGCTGGTTTTTTCTTAATCGCAGTCGTTTTTGATTTCGAAGTTTTTTTAGTCACTGATTTTGAACTGTTACAACTCAGCACTAAACTAATTAGTAACAAAAGGGCAATTTTTTTAATCATTATAGGCTATTAATTTTTTATTCTTCTTCTCTAATATAGTATTCATTCCAGCAATACCTTGCAAACCACCAGTATGGATGGCTAAGATTTTTGAATGAGGTGGAAAATAATCATTTTCAATTAAATCCACTATTCCAAACATCATTTTCCCAGTATAAACTGGATCTAAAGGAATTTTTGTTTTGCGATAAAAATCATTTAAAAACTGAATGAGCGCGTCCGAAACCTTTCCGTAACCGCCAAAATGATAGTCACAATTAGTGTTCCAATTTTCTTTGGTTACAAAATTACGAATTACATCAGACAAAAAATCACCTTTTAACGAAGAAAATCCAATAACCTGCTGTTTTTCGCCAGATGAATTGATAATTCCAGAAATAGTTCCAGCAGTTCCCATAGCGCAACATACGTGCGAAAACTTTAATTTATCAGTTTCGGTTAAAATTTCTTCACATCCTTTTACTGCCAAATCATTAGTACCGCCTTCCGGAATCAAATAAAAATCACCAAACAATTTATGTAAGGTGGTTATAAAAGCTTCATCTGTTTTATTTTGGTAGGAGGTTCTATCGATAAAATGAAAATTCATTCCGTTTTGTTTGGCAAAATTCAACGATGGATTATCTTGCAATTTATCTTCAATTTCTTCGCCACGAATAACACCGATAGTCTCGAAACCATATTCCTTACCGGCACCAGCAACGGCAGCTATGTGATTGGAATAAGCGCCACCAAAAGTTAACAATTTATTATAACCTTCTTCTTTTGCAGTTACTAGATTGTATTTCAACTTTCGATACTTATTACCTGAAATTATAGGATGCAGTTGATCCTCTCTTTTTATAAAAAGCTCAATGCCATTTGGCAAAATAATATCTATTTTTTGATTGACGGATTCCATAAAAAAAACAGCTATAAAAGCTGTTTTCAAATATACTGTATTATTTGGGTTTTACTTTTTATAAATCGATACTTTTTTACTTACCGCAATATTGTCTTTTGTTGTAGCTTTTACGATATAAATTCCATCGCTTAATCCCGAAGTCGAAAATTGATAAGAAGCATCAGTTCCAAGGTTTGTTTTGCGTAACACTTGTTTCCCAGCAATGTCGTAAAGCACCACAGAAGCGATATCTTTATTTGTTTTATTGAATAAAGTTAGCATTCCTTGTTCATTATTTTGATTTACAGAAAACGCGTCGTTGACTGCAGCGATATCTTCTGAAGATAAGGTTTCGTTTTTAAAGGTAATTTCAAAACGTGTTCTATTATCACCAGCCGGTAAGGTTATTTCAAAAGTACTATTTTTTATATCGTGATAAATACCTGTCTGTTTGTCAAAAATAAAAACTTCTTGACTAGGATCAAAACCATATAACAACTCATTTATTTTTATTTTAAAAGTAGCTTGTAGGTTGTTTCTCAATCCAACCGGAAGTCTTTTATCGTTATTGAATGAAGTTATTGACATCGAGAATTCATTAGGCGAATCGTTTAAAACATAATAAAAACTATAAGGCGAATCTTCAGAAGTTCCTGCGGCATCCGCACTATAATCGACACCGTCAGTATACTGATCTCCAAAACCTAGGGCCGTATGAATAATTGCTGCATCGTTAACTAATGCATTAATTCGTAACTGTGGTGCATAGCCCGTTCTTATTGTGGTATAATCTTTACCCGCAACATTAGGAATTTCAGGATAAAACTCATTTTCTAAATTTGAATTCCTTTCACCTGCACCTGCAGCTATTCTTGCAAATTCAGAGTCAGCTGGATCAAGACCTTCTTTCCTAAATAATCTAAAAGAATTCTTCATAGTTGCAACACCATTCGCTAGCCCTACTACCATGAAACCCTGACCTACAGGTGCAAACCTTCTTTTATATAATGATCCAAAATTGCCCGTATCTGAGTTTATTGAACCATCACCGTTGTATCTCAAGATATTAGCTTTCACATAACCCCCTGCTATAGTAAATGTACCGTAACCGCCTTGATACTCATTCAGTATATGGGAATTAATCGTCGATTGTTCCCAAAAATATAAAGTACCATCTATAAATGCCGAATTAGCAAGTATGTAATCGTGTAAATCTATTGCACTTGGATAAGGATTACCAACTAAAGTGAAATTATCCTTTAAAACAGCAACGGAAATATCTCCATCATTTGGCTTTCCTCTGAAATCATAACGTTGTTTATTACCCGGATTATTTTGAACATTTTCAGCAGCTTGTACTATTGTAAGATCAGTGCCGGAAGTTCCTTTCATTGAAAATCCTTCTCCTGGACCAATAGTTGTGGTGTTTCCAACAAAAACCCATTGCGAATATGCTGATGATGCTACGAATTTATGTATCCATCTCGGAGAAATCATTAAAGGATCTGCTGCACCATCATGACCCCCATTAACAATTGCAGCTGCACTCGTTGTTAAAGTCGTAGGTCTAAACAATCTACTAATTCCAAACTGATTATTACCAGGACCAACTTCTGCCGCTCCCACGGGAGAACACCAATAGTTATATTGAAAATTATTTACAGTTCCCTCTTGAAAGACAGACAAATCACCAGCACCTTTATTAGCACTACCAGTAGTACCTCCTTGTAATAATTGAGAATTATTACGTAAATAAAAATTAGCGTTAGCTTGAATATTTAAATCTTGTTGTACATAAACATATTGATCATTTACAAAAACATAAGACGTAGGCGATACATACATCTGAGCACTAGCAATATTTGCTAAACTTACAAATGTGATGAGATAGAGGATTTTTCTTTTCATAACCTAAAGATTAAGATATAGTTATGATACAAAAGTAGTCTATTTTTAATGAATTTTACAAATAATTTGCTTATTTAACAACACTGATTTACTTTTATGATAATAAAGTTTTCCATATCAAAACTTGAGAAATTTATTGTTTTTAGCATAGTCGTTTAGTGTTGATTTTAAAAATAAGAACATAATCTTAATAAATAAACCGAGCACAATGATTTTAACTGTTTTATTAAAATTAATTATCTACTATTTGAGTTTGTTAAAAAAATTGATATCGATCATAAACTCACTTATTACAAAAATCAACTCTAAAAAATAAAAAACAAAACTGCATTTCGTCGATAAAAAAACCTTTTTGTCGGTAAAAAGATACTTTTATCGATTATACAGGCAACAATAACGTAAGGGATTTAATATGGCATATTTTTGCAAAAAAAACAAATGAGATTACCCCTTCTTCTATTGTTATTTTGTACAATTTCACACGCTCAAGTCGGAATTGGAACATCAACTCCGCAGGCAGCCTTAGACATAAACTCTACAAATGATGGTTTGCTGATACCACGAATAGCTTTAACAGCCAATAATGTCGCGTCACCAATTATCACACCTACAGTTTCTGAACTTATTTACAACACCGCTTCAGCGGGAAAAGCTCCAAACAATGTAACTCCAGGTTATTATTACTGGGATGGAATTTTATGGAATAAATTAGCAACCACAACAAATGCTAGCTGGTCTGTAGCAGGGAATGCGGGGACCGATCCAACTATAAACTACATTGGAACTTCAGATGATAAAGACATCGTTTTCAGAGCTAATAATATCGAAAGAATGCGTATTATTAGTAAAACTGGCGATTTAAAAATAGGTGATGCTACTTCTGGAACCATAAAAGCTACTAAAGAATTAATATTAAGACAAGATGGAGACCAGTATGGATCATCTGTTTTAAGATTGCTAAACAGAACGGGAGAAAACGGAGCCATTTTTGAGAATTTAAATCCTACACCTGCAGGCACAAATTTAGTAGATTTTATTTTTAAAACCGGAACTACAGCAACGCCAATAAAAAGCAATATAAGATTCGAAACTAGATCAAGTAGCTTAAAGCTAAGTGGAAATACTACAGAATGGCAATTTGGACAACCTGACACTGTGAATGGAGGACCAACATTGGTACTTGGTGCAAATGGTAGTGGTTCAAATTCTGCTTTTCTAATTGGAAATGTCGGTTTCGGCACTTCTAGTCCTCAAGCAAAATTGCACAACACCGGAACTACAGCTTTTACAACAGCTACTTCAGGAACAAACAATACCATTTTACTTTTAAATGGTGGAACCTTTGCTACACCAGCAGCTTCAATTGGCAATGGAATGGTTTACATCATAAGAAATACGAGCAATTCAACAAACACAATCATAAATAATGTAATCGACTACAACTCATCCGTAGCATCAAATTTTACCTTAACACCAACTTTAGGATCCATAATGATCGTTAGTAATGGAACTAAATGGTATCGCATAAACTAAAAATACCTCCAAAACCTCCAAAAAGACCTTTGCTTTAAATAGTGAAGGTCTTTTTCGTTAGCATAAGCTTCCCGTTCAAACGAAATATTCCGATAAGCGGCATTCCAGTTTTTATATTGAACATATCGAATTATAAATTCCGTAAAATACCAAACATAAAAAAACACCACCAACAACTCCAATTGCTGTCGGATGTGGATTTTTTCGTGATGCACCAATACCCTATTCTCACGATCTTGCTTCCCTAAAAGAAACACAAACGGAAAAATAGTAATACTGCGATATCCCTTCGGAATTAAATATTTAGAAACTATAACGAACATATCAAGCAAAGTTGCTAAATTTGTAGTTATGAATAAAGCATTAGACCCAAATAATTTAAAAGAAGGCGAAGATTTTTATTACACGCCCGAAGGTTACAAGTGTTTTACCGAAACCTATCACTTAAAACGAGGCTATTGTTGCAAAAGCGGTTGCCGACATTGTCCGTATGGATTCGATAAAAAAACAGGAACTATTAAGAAGTGAGCAGTGGTCAGTCACAGTAAACAGAAAAAAAAGTAAAATGTATATTGTCTTTTGTATACTGAAATTCAGCATACAATTTTACAATCTACATCAATACATTATACAATATTTATAAAATGACTTTCAAAGAACAAATACATCAAGGAATTCCAGCGGAGTTACCAAACGTAAAACCCTACGAAACAGCAATCAATCACGCACCAAAGCGTAAAGACATCCTTACCGAAGAAGAAAAAAAGTTAGCTTTAAAAAATGCCTTGCGTTATTTTGATGCGAAACATCACGCCGAACTAATTCCCGAATTCAAAGCCGAATTAGAAACTTACGGTAGAATTTATATGTATCGTTTGCGTCCAGATTATGAAATGAAAGCCCGACCAATCGATGAATATCCAGGAAAAAGCGAACAAGCGAAAGCTATTATGCTAATGATTCAAAACAATTTGGATTATGCCGTGGCTCAACATCCACACGAATTAATTACCTATGGTGGAAACGGTGCGGTTTTTCAAAACTGGGCTCAATATCTTTTGACCATGCAATATTTGTCTGAAATGACAGACGAACAAACCTTAACGATGTATTCGGGTCATCCGATGGGATTATTTCCATCGCACAAAGAAGCACCAAGAGTTGTAGTTACTAACGGAATGGTAATTCCAAACTACTCAAAACCGGATGATTGGGAAAAAATGAATGCTTTAGGCGTTTCACAATACGGTCAAATGACTGCCGGAAGTTATATGTACATCGGTCCGCAAGGAATTGTGCACGGAACAACGATTACTGTTTTAAACGGATTTAGAAAAATTAAAAAAGCTACTGCAGGCGGATTATTCGTCACTTCAGGATTAGGTGGAATGTCAGGTGCACAACCAAAAGCAGGAAATATAGCAGGATGTGTTACGGTCTGTGCCGAAGTAAATCCAAAAATAACACACATTCGCCATTCACAAGGATGGATTAACGAAGTAATTGATGATATTGAAAAATTAGTGCCAAGGGTTCAAAAAGCGTTAGCCAACAAAGAAGTAGTTTCGATTGCTTATTTGGGAAATATCGTTGACGTTTGGGAAAAATTTGATGCTGAAAACGTACATATCGACTTAGGTTCCGATCAAACTTCATTACATAATCCGTGGGCGGGAGGATATTATCCTATCGGTTATACTTTTGAAGAATCGAACGAAATGATGGCAAACGATCCTGTGAAGTTTAAGGAAGAAGTACAAAAAACTTTACGCCGTCACGCTGATGCAATTAACAAACACACCGCAAAAGGAACGTATTTCTTTGATTACGGAAATGCCTTTTTATTAGAAGCTTCTCGTGCGGGTGCGAATGTAATGTCAGATAATCCAACTTTAGGAAGAGAATTCAAATATCCTTCTTATGTACAAGATATTATGGGTCCGATGTGTTTTGATTACGGCTTTGGTCCTTTCCGATGGGTTTGTGCGTCGGGAAAACCAGAAGATTTAGCAAAAACAGATCAAATTGCTTGTGAAGTTTTGGAAGAAATGATGAAAAACTCTCCTGAAGAAATCCAGCAACAAATGCAAGATAATATCACTTGGATCAAAGGAGCTCAAGAAAATAAATTAGTCGTTGGTTCGCAAGCACGAATTCTATACGCCGATTCAGAAGGAAGAATTAAAATTGCGGAAGCATTCAATCAAGCAATAGCACGAGGAGAAATTGGAACTATCGTTTTAGGAAGAGATCACCATGATGTTTCGGGAACCGATTCGCCTTACAGAGAAACTTCGAACATTTATGACGGATCTCGTTTCACAGCTGATATGGCAATTCAAAACGTAATTGGTGATAGTTTCCGAGGAGCTACATGGGTTTCAATTCACAACGGCGGTGGCGTTGGTTGGGGCGAAGTTATTAACGGTGGTTTTGGTATGGTTCTTGATGGTACTAAAGAAGCTTCAAAACGCTTAGCATCAATGCTTTTCTGGGATGTGAACAACGGAATATCAAGAAGAAGTTGGGCTAGAAACGAAGGAGCCATTTTTGCAATTAAAAGAGCGATGGAGACGCAACCTTTATTAAAAATTACCATCCCTACTATAGTAGACGAATCATTATTATAAATTAGTTAAAGGTTTAAATTTAAATCTTTGACTTTAAACCCTAAAAAACTATTCATTATGAAGACAATAAAATTACTTTCGGTGCTTTTTATAGCGACTTTAGCTTCGTGCAGTTCCGTGCGAGTAAACTCAGACTATGATAAAAAAGCAGATTTTGGTTCATATAAAACCTATGCTTACTTAAAAAGTGGTGTAGATAAAGCTGAAATTTCGGATTTAGATAAAAAAAGAATATTATATTCGATTGATGAGGTAATGACTGCTAAAGGATTTACGAAATCTGAAAATCCGGCTATTTTAGTTAGTATTTTTACTAAAGAATCGCAACGTGTTGACATTTACCAAAACAATAGTTTTGGTTGGGGCTGGAATCCGTATTGGGGAATGGGAATGAATTATTCAAACGTGAATACTACACCAGAAGGAACTCTTTTCATTGATTTAATTGATGCAAAGACAAAAGAATTAATTTGGCAAGGTGAAGGAACAGGTTATTTAACAAAAAACACAGAGAAAAAAGATGCTAGAATTAAAGAGTTTGTTGCTAAAATATTAGATCAATATCCTCCAAAATAAAATTTACAACATACTTAAAAAGTAAGAGTTAGCCTGCGGTTAACTCTTTTTTATTTTTTTAAAATAGTAAGCGATATTTGTAGTAATATTGCACTTTCTTAAAAATAAAAAATGATTGCTTTTAAAAAAACCCTTTTCGTTAAGATTCTTAAAATTACTGGAATTACTCTAACAGCTATATTAGCGCTCCTTGTCATAATTCCGATGCTATTTGCGAATACTATTACCGAAAAAGTAAAAACGCTAGCTAACGAAAATTTGGAAGGCGAATTGAATTTTTCCGATTCAAAACTATCTTTTTTTAAGGAATTTCCATCTTTAACATTAACGTTAAACGAATTTGATTTAAAAGGCTCAAAACCATTTCAAGAAGAAACCTTAGTGACTGCTAAGGAAATTGGTTTTGGAATTAATGTATGGAGCGTAATTTTTGGAAGTCAAACCAAAATTGAAGAAATCTACATTACAAACGCCAAAATAAATGTTCAGGTAACTAAAAATGGCGAATCCAATTACAATATTTATAAATCCAATAGTAAAGACACAACAACTTCATCAGAAACCGCTTCTTTGAATCTTGAAAAAATTCAGATTAGCAATAGTCAATTGACTTACAACGACTTATCAGCTAAGATGCTTATTGAAGCCAAAGGTTTTAATTACCAAGGAAAAGGCGACTTATTAGCTTCGAATTTCAACCTGAATACTTCGGCTCAGATTGATGATTTAAGTTTTTCGTTTGACCAAAAAGAATATTTAAAAAATAAAAAAGTTAAAGCCGATTTAATTACGAAAATCAACACCAATTCCCTTTCTTTTGTCTTTGAAAAAAATGATTTGGTGATTAATAAATTGCCTGTTGAATTTACTGGACTTTTCGATTTCCTGAAAAACGGTTATCAAATGGATTTTACCCTAAAAACCGAAGACAGTAATTTAGACGATTTATTTACAGCTTTACCAGCCGAATACGTTTCGTGGAAAAACGAAGCTACAATGACCGGAAAAACTTCGGCATTTCTGACCTTAAAAGGAAAATATATCGCTTCGGAAAATTTGAGTCCGGAAGTGAATTTCAATATTAAAGTACGAAAAGGCTATGTAAAGCATACCAAATCGCCTTATCCAATCGAAAATATTTTCTTAAATTTAGACACGAAATTACCAAATTTAGACATCAATCAACTGAAAGTGCAATTGGATTCGTTGTATTTTGATGTGGCTAAAAACAATTTAAGTGCGATTTTAATTTCGGAAGGATTTGGTGATGAAATTAAATTGGATGCAAAAATAAAATCAAAATTAGATTTAACGCTTTTAAATAATGCGCTTCAAATTCCGAACTTTAAAATGGCTGGAAATTTGGATGCCGATATTGTTTCCAAAGGAACTTACAACAAACAAAATAGAGAACTTCCCGTTACAAGAGGAAAATTCGAACTCAAAAATGCTTTAATTCAAACGGAATTTTATCCAAAACCAATTGAAAATATTAATTTAAAAGCAGAATTCAATTCGACTTCTGGCAGTTTCGAAGAGGCGAGTTTTGTGCTTTCGCCAGCGAGTTTTACCTTCGAAGGTGAACCTTTTGCATTGAATGCTTCTTTCAAGAATTTCGAAGATATCACTTATGATATCAAAGCGAAAGGAACATTAAACGTTGCTCGAATATATAAAGTTTTTTCACAAAAAGGATTGGATGTTGATGGTTTTATCAAAGCCAATGTTGATTTAGCAGGAACTCAAAGCGATGCGTCAAACGGCAGAATTTCAAAATTAAAAAACAGCGGGACTTTAGAAGTAAGAAACATCAAAACGACAAGTGATTATTTGGCCAAGCCTTTTTTAATTGAAAACGGATTGTTTACTTTTCACCAAGACAAGATGAACTTCAGTAATTTCAATGGTAAATTTGGCACTTCGGACATTAAAATGAATGGGCAATTAGAGAATGTAACCAATTATATTCTATCTGATAATCAAGTGTTGAAAGGGAGTTTTAATCTGACTTCGAATTACTTACATATTAATGAATTTATTCCAACAGCTACGACTACTATTGAAGGTACGGAAGCAACTGCAACTACTTTCGGTGTAATTGAAATTCCAACCAACTTAAATGTTTCGATTCAAACCAATGCTGTAAAAACACAATTTGACGATATTATTATTTCGAATTTAAAAGGGAATTTAGTCATCCAAAACGGAAGTTTGAAATTGTCAAACGGTATTATTGGTATCATCGGAGCGACGGCAAAAATGGATGCTTTTTACAAAAATGAAGGCACACAAAAGGCGCATTTTGATTATAAAATTAATGCTTCAGAATTCGACATTAAGCGCGCTTACAACGAAATTAAAATGTTTCGAGAAATCGTAACTGCTGCCGAAAGTGCGGAAGGAATTGTAGGTTTAGATTATTCCATAAAAGGTGTTTTAAACAATCGAATGGAACCAATTATGCCTTCTTTAGAAGGAAGTGGCACACTTTCTGTGAAAAAAGTAAAGATGAAAGGCTTCAAACTTTTAAATGTGGTAGCTGCTAAAACGGATAATGAAGATTTAAAAGATCCGGATATTTCAAAAGTCGATATTAAAACCACCATAAAAAACAATATAGTAACTATTGAACGCTTTAAATTCAAAGTTTCAGGTTTTCGTTTGCGTTTTGAAGGACAAACCAGTTTAGACGGAAAATTAAACTTAAAAATGCGCGTTGGATTACCTCCATTGGGAATTTTAGGAATTCCTATTAAAGTTTTGGGAACCCAAGAAAAACCTGAAATTAAAATTGGAAGAAAGTCCGATGATTTAGAAGAAACCGAATATGAAGAGGGTGAAAATCTTATGAAAATTCCAACTATTCCTACAGATAGCATTCCGAAAGTAGAAGTTTTAATTCCGACTGATACTTTGCCTAAGCCTAAAGTTGAACTGACTCCGATCCTTCCTGCAAAGGAAAATGAATAAGTCTATGTAAATAGTTAAAAAGTTTCCTGCTTTGTGAAAAAATTGTATTTTTACGACAAACATCACAACAAAAACTATGGAAACGCATTTTGAAAGCAATCCGTTGATTGACAGATTACCAAAGCATTTAAAGCAATTCATCAAACCTCAAGTTTATGAAGATTACACGCCAATTAACCAAGCGGTTTGGCGCTATGTAATGCGTAAAAATGTAAATTATCTTTCAAAAGTAGCGCACAGTTCCTATTTAGAAGGTTTAGAAAAAACAGGTTTAGAGATTGATAATGTCCCAAATATGTATGGAATGAACCGTATTTTGAAAGAAATCGGTTGGGCTGCAGTTGCTGTGGATGGTTTTATTCCGCCGAATGCTTTTATGGAATTTCAAGCCTATAATGTTTTAGTTATTGCTTGTGACATTCGTCAATTAGAACACATTGAATACACTCCCGCTCCAGATATTATTCACGAAGGTGCTGGCCACGCTCCTATTATTGCTAATCCTGAATATGCGGAATATTTAAGACGTTTTGGTGAAATTGGTTGTAAATCGATTTCATCGGCACGTGATTATGAATTGTATGAAGCAATTCGTTTGCTTTCGATTTTAAAAGAAGCGGAAGGAACTTCGGAGGAAGAAATTAAAAAAGCAGAAGATCAAGTTGATTATTTGCAAAACAATATGGGCGAATTGTCCGAAATGTCTCGCATTCGTAATTTACATTGGTGGACTGTTGAATATGGTTTAATTGGAACGGTTGAAAATCCAAAGATTTATGGTGCTGGTTTACTTTCTTCAATTGGTGAAAGTGCTTGGTGCATGACGGATAACGTGAAGAAAATTCCTTACGATATTTCCGCAGCAGACCAAGGTTTCGATATTACAAAACCACAACCTCAATTATATGTTACACCAGATTTTGCTCAATTGAGTTTTGTTTTGGAAGAATTTGCGAATACAATGGCACTACGAACAGGCGGTTTATCGGGAATTCAAAAACTAATTTCGTCCAATGCATTAGGAACTATTGAATTAAGTACGGGACTAGAAATTTCCGGCTTATTCACTAATGTAATTGAAGACAGTGGTAAACCGGTTTACATTCAAACTACTGGAAAAACAGCATTATCTTATAGAGAAAAAGAACTCGTTGGTCATGGAACTGAAAGTCACGCAGACGGATTTGGTTCACCAATCGGAAAATTAAAAGGAATCAATTTAGCGATTGAAGAAATGAGTCCGCGAGACTTGCGTGCGTATGACATTTACGAAGGCGAAGTTGTTACTTTAGAATTTGAAGGAAATATCATCGTAAAAGGTGAAATTATTACTGGAAGCCGCAATTTAAAAGGTGAGATTTTATTGATTAAATTCAAAAATTGCACTGTTACTCATAATGAAACGATATTATTCCAACCAGATTGGGGTATTTACGATATGGCTGTTGGTAAAAAAGTGATTTCTGCTTATTCAGGTCCAGCGGATGTGAATAGTTTTGATATGATTAATCACGTTCCTTCTTCTAAAACCATTAAACAGAAAAAATCTGCTTCGCGTGAAGAGTTAGAGAAATTATACCAAAGCGTTCGCAACATCAGAGCGAACAGGCCTTCTGACACCACTTTAAAAGAGGCATTTGGAGCCGTTTCTGCAAATCATCCAAATGATTGGTTGCTTAGTGTCGAAATAGCAGAATTAGCTAAGAAAGATAACAATACCGATCTAATAAATAAGGTTTTAAATTACTTAGAAAAAGTGAAAAGCAACCGACCAGAAATTGTACATTTAATTGATGGCGGTTTGGAACTAATTTTCGAAAAAGAAAACGCATAACCTAAAAGTAACTTTTGTTACTGATGAAAACTTTAAACATATATACCTTTGTCTTATAAAATAATACAATTATGGGAATTTTAGATTTTTTAGGATTTGGAAATAAAACCAATGACGTTCAAGAATATGTTCAAAAAGGAGCTGTTATTTTAGATGTTAGAACTCCAGCAGAATATAAAGACGGACATATCAAAGGTTCAAAAAATATTGCATTACAAGTATTATCTGGACAAGTAGAAACTATTAAAAAATGGAACAAACCAGTGATTGCTTGTTGCAAATCTGGAATGAGAAGCTCGCAAGCTACTTCAATTTTAAAACAAAATGGAATTGATTGCATTAACGGCGGTGGCTGGAATAGCTTAGAGAATAAATTATAATAAAACTCCCGATGCAGGTCGGGAGTTTTTTAATTCGATAAGTTAATCTGAAAATCAGTGTCGCTTTTAATTACGTTTCCTTTATAAGATAAAGTCCAGCCCATACTGTTTGTTAAAATTAATATTTTTGATAACTCACTTAATAATCTATTTTGAGCATTAGATTTTAATGAGGATTTTTCTATCTTTTTCGCTAAATTCTCTTTAACTATTTTATTGATTTTATTATAATCCTCTCCTTTAAATTCATTGAAAGTAGAAGATTCTGTATTGTAATATTTAAGGTCAGGACTAATTTTTATTTCCTCTTTTGGAATATTTGTTATAGTTACAATTTTGTTTTTTGCATCGATATCGTATGTAACCAAACTTAAGTCAAAACTAACCGTTACATCAGCATTCACCACAACCAAAGCTTTTTTGTCAAAGGACAATCCCGGAATATACGTTTCTTTTTTGTCTTTATAAGTAATGACTTCTGCAAAATGTCCTTCAGTTACAACTAACTTTCCTACATTTTTTATCTGGGTTTGAATGAGATTGGTATCATATTCAATCGTAGAAGAGTCTTTGCTTTTTGTAAAGTAATTAAAAATCCAAAAAAAGATAAAAGCCATAAAAAGTACTAAAATCCATTTTCTGATTTCTGATAATTTACCAAAAAAGCCAAGATTATTAGATTTATAGTTTTTCATTGTAATTTATTTGATACGAAGATAATAAGAATTTTATTTAAACGGGTGGCGTTGTTGCCAATTTAACTCAGGTTCCAACTGCTTGAAGATTTTACCTATGTATTTATTAATCCACTTATTATTGTGATAAATAAATCCCGACATATTCACGGGAGTTGCTCCTATTGAACTTTTAATTTCTAAAGCGGTTCTTCCGAAAATAATTCGTTGAAAACCATTTTCTATTCCATACGAAGTCATATTATAAAGCATATTCAAATACAACATATTCTCTTTTTGAACGGTTTCCTCATATCCTAAAAAATAGGTTTCTAAAACGTCATCATTCAACAACAAGGTGTGAAAACCCACTAATTGATCATTCAAGAAATAACCAAAAATTTGAAAACGATTACCACATTGTCCTTTCAGCACTGAAAAATGATTTTCAGCCAGGAAAAAAGTATTAAATGGAGCGTTCTTAGCCACATAATGATACAAATCATAAATTATATGTTCGTACTTAATTACTTCTTCATAAGAAAGGTTTTTGACCTTAATTCCATTGAATTTCTTTATCGCACGTTTATATTGATCGCGATATTTCTTAGATAAGGCCTCAACGTAATTAGTCATTGATTTCCAATTGGGATCTAAGTAGAAAATCATATTCGGTTGCGTATTAAATTCGTAAGTCTCACTCAATCGGAATTTTCTTAATTCAACCGCACAGTCTTCGTAAAAATCTTTAAAAGATACCAAGTGAATAGTAATTCCTTTTTTCTTGAAATATGTGGTGATTTCTTCTGCACTTTGTAATAGCACTTTGCTGATCCATTCAAAATCTATTTCTTTTGAAAAAGCGTAACCATTTTGCCCAGTAATCATATTATTCCCAAGAAATAAAGTGTGGGACGCAAACTTTTTAAAAATGAAATTTCGGAAGGCTACTTTTAATGACTTATCTCTTTCGCCAAAAGATTCGAGTTTATTTAAATCTAAATACTGTGCTAATGAAACTCCTATTAAATCCTTTTCTTCAAAAATTCCGATATAAAAGCACTCCATATTTATAGGAGCCGAACATTCTAAAACAGACAAATAAGAAGTTTGAAGAAATACATTACTTTGAGCAACTGTGTCCCAAAGTAAAGGTAGATCTTCAATACTATTGTATATTTTAAAAGTTAATTTGTCCAAAAGTTATAAAAATAAAAAACGCCCTACAAAAGTAGAGCGTTTCTTATATAATTAAATGTTAATTCTTATTCAGCAGCTACTAATTTCGAAGCGCTACGGTATAAAAATTCATTATAAATGTGTCTTCTTGCAAAACGACTTGGAGATTCTGCATTTACCATTTTGATATAAGTAACTTTAGGAACACTGAAGTATTCATAATTACTACCGTCTAAAAAAGTAATATACAACACACCATTTTCCATATGGAAATCTTGGATGTTTATTGTTGTAGTCGTTTTAGCGTAAACTTCTTTATTTTTTTCTTGCGTTTCTGGCGCAACGCTAACTAAGAAATGGTAAGCTTCAATGATCAGTTTACTTCTTTCTTCTGCAGCTAAACGCTCAACAGGATCAGTTATAGTATCTGGATGATCTTCCTTCATACTATTTCTGTAAATTGTTTTTAACTCTTTAAGAGTAGCTGTTTTTGTAACCTCAAGTAACTTTCTGTACTCGGCAATTTTCTTTGGATTCATATGTCTTTTTATAAAAAAACCCTCTTATTCTTTAGAGGGCTACCTATCTAGTTGAAAATATTAAACATTTCCAACTTGTTTGCAAAGGTAAAAAAATAATTGGATAAATATTATAAAATAAAACTATGTAAAAATTTAAAATAAAATCATACTGCCTTTTTAATAAAAAAACCGTTTCAAAAAATGAAACGGTTTAGTTTGTAACTTAAAATATAAAGAACATAATATTAATTATTATCCCAAATAAGTTTAGTTGTTAAATTATCAGGACCTCCCATACTTGTAACAGCAGCTGCATAATTCACACCGTTCAATTGAGCTGAATTTGTAGGATACTGAAGACGCGTTGGTAAGTCTATTAAACCATTTAATGCTTCAAACGTATAAATAAATGTACCATTAGGTGTAGGAAATAGATTATTTGTAGTATAAGTTTGGTTTGGTTTTAATAAAGTATCTGGAAAACCAGTTCTTCTATATTCTGCCCAAGCTTCATATGGTTGCATAAACAATGCAATGTACTTTTGATTCATAACATTTGCTTGTGAAGCAGCTGGAAGTGCTGCAATGTAAGCTGTAATAGCAGCATTGTCTACACCCCATTTTTCCATCGAAGCTCTAACACCTGCTTTATAATTAACGTCATTCCATCCAGCGTTCTCAGAAAGTAAAAACTCTACTTCAGAATATTCCATTAGAATTTCCGTATAATCTTTCTTTAAAATATTATAACTAAAAAAAGAAGTGTTTGGTCTTTGCGACTCAGCATCAGATGTCGTTATACCATAAGGCATTCCAATGTATTGAGATAAGTCTGCTGTTTCAACATAAGTTTTGTCACGAATATCAAGTAAATCAGCTGAAATAGGTGCTGCATATTTTTGTAAACGTGGATCAACAGGGAAATTACCTCTTGTACCTTTTAACAAATCAACAAATGTATTACTAACTCCAAAATCATCACGATTACGAACGAAGTGAGAAACATACATTGGACTTGGATAAACATCTGTATTTTCAAATTTCAATCCAACATTATCAGCATTAGAAGTCATAACACCAGCAGCAATAGCTTCTGTTATATGAACCGCAGCAGCTGGAATAACCGATTTCACTCTATTTGCAATACGTAGACGCAATGAATTAGCAAATATTTGCATTTTCGCAGCGTTATTACCAAAAAGCAAATCTCCTTTAATAAACACAGGCTGTCCTAAAACGATCATTGCTGACGCTTCTTTAAGTTCTTTCATCAAATCTGTATAGATTTTTTCTTGAGTAGCAAACTTAGGTTTTAAGATTTTACCATCCAAAGCCAAAGCCTGAAAATCTGGATCACTATTTCCATAAGAATAGTATGGAATATCACCAAAAGTATCAGTTAACTCGCAAAAAGTGTAAGCTAACATAATTCTTGCAGCTGCGATTTGATTTTGAGTGTTACCGTAAGCAGAAGTTTGACCAACAGTTGCAGGATTTGTATTTAAGTCAAGAATAGTTCTATAATCTTGAGCAATTAAATAATGATCTAAATAAAAGCTATTTCCAGTACCAACTCTATATTGAAAGCGGTCTTCTTCCGTATAGTTTCTTTGCGCAGAGTACTGAACCCATGGCAAAGCTATTCTACCAGAAGAGAAGTCACCTCTACTTGCATTGATTAAGGCCTTATTGGCATTATTAAACAATCCATTTGAAGAAATATCTGTCATACCTGGTGCATTACCATTTATGTTCGCATCTTCGAACCCATCTGTACAACTAACAGCAAGTAATGTAAGCCCTAGACTTAATACTGCTACTAGTGGTTTAAATATCTTTTTCATCTTTTAATTTTTAAAATTTTAATTCTAAATTCATTCCGTATGTTCTAGTAGAAGGTAAAGAACCTCCTTCAAGACCTTGTGTGTTACCACTTCCGTAAGAAGCAGTTTCAGGATCCATTCCGTTCCAATCTAATCCCCAAGTTAAAAGATTTCTACCATACGCAGATAATTTAATTCCTGAAAATACACCAGTATATTTAGAAGGGAAAGTATATGAAAGCGTAACTTCTCTTAATTTAAAATAATCAGAATCAAATACATTTAACTTATCAACTCCAGCATAAAACTGTTGAGAATATTCTTTTCCAGAAAGACTAACGTTGTTTGCAGTTCCATTAACAAATACACCTTCATTAACAACACCCGTTTCACGAATACCGTTTGCAGCACTTTCTTCTAACATTCCAGAATACATACCAAACATATGTGTTGTAGAAAAATAATTTCCACCTTTTTGAATATCTACTAAAGCAGATAAACTTAAGTTTTTGTAACGGAATGTATTTCTAATACCCATGTTGTAGTCTGGAGTAATTGTTCCAAGAGATTTTTGTCCAGATGCAATATAATAACCATCAGCATCGATCAATTTATTTCCATTAGCATCATAAGTAAAATCAGTACCATATATTTGACCGTATGGCTGACCAACAACAGCTATAAGAGAAGCTTGGAATGGTGCAGTTTGAATAGTTAAAGATTGTACATCTTCATATAATTTCAACAATTCGTTTTTATTTTTCGAAAAGTTCCATGTAACATCCCAATTAAAATCTTTAGTTCTAATAGGGTTAACATTTAAAGTTACTTCAATACCCTTGTTTTCTAACTGACCTGCATTTAGAAGAGCATTACTAAAACCAGTAGCTCCGTCAACCTGCACAGGAGTAATTAAGTCATCAGTTATAGATTTGTATACAGAAACATCAAATCCAAAACGTTTATCAAACAAACTCATTTCTAATCCAATCTCTGAAGTTGTTTTTAACTCAGGTACTAAATTTTTATTATTTGATGTATTAGGGTTGCTATAACTTGGAGCACCTCCGAAAGGAGCTTCAACAACAGCGACATTTTCAAGTCTGTATGGAGTGGTAGCACTACCTGCTTGAGCCCAACCTCCTCTAATTTTACCATAATTTAACCATGAAGACTCAAGTAATTGAGAAAAGATAAAACTTCCAGTTACAGAAGAATAGCTTACTGGCTTAACAACAGTACTAAACCAATCTTTTCTATTGGTTCCTTCTATAAACACTAAACCATCATACCCAACAGATGCGAATCCATAGATACTGTTAGTCAAAAGCTGTTCATCGTAATTAGTAGATCTTGCTTGCGTAACACTATTTGATAAGTTATACTGATTAGGCAATACTAAACCTCCTACTGTTTGTCCATTAACAAAACCGTATTTGTAGCTTCTTTTATTAGCTCCTACAAATGAATTTAAACTAATTTTACCGAATTTTTTATCTAAATGAAGACGACCT
Source organism: Flavobacterium ardleyense (assembly GCF_042686085.1). GTDB lineage: Bacteria > Bacteroidota > Bacteroidia > Flavobacteriales > Flavobacteriaceae > Flavobacterium > Flavobacterium ardleyense. Next base: position 243,799 of record NZ_JBHUOL010000022.1, on the reverse strand, counting down.
TCATAGTTAAAATCAGTTAAAGTTCTTGTTACTGTAGAATAGCTAGGTGTCGCTTGCGAACCGATTGCTACTCTTTCTGAAATATTTAAAGAATAAGTATCTCCATATGCGTTACCTACAACGTAAACGTCTGGAGTAATATTATATGTTAAACTAAGATTACCATATAAACGATTTCTTAAATCAGTTGAGGTATTTTCATTAATAATCCAATACGGGTTATCAGAAAACTTAGGTCTTGCATTATTGTATGCAGTTCTGTTCCAAGAACGTTGTGAACCATTAGCTAATTTATAATCTTTCATCACATTGAAATCCAACTGTCTCTGACCAAATTGGTAAAACTTTTGTGCTAAACTATTATCTCCATATCCAACTTCTGGTCTATTAAAACCTTTTGTTTGAACATAGCTTAACATACCATCAACTTTTAATTTATCACTAATTTTAGCGTTAGCGTTAAGAGAAATTGAATTCTTTTGCAAGTTTGAATTAGGAACAATTCCTTCAGTTTGCTGATTCGAATATGAAAAACGAATACCTGCATCATCAGTAGATTTTAAAACTGAGATAGAATTATTTGTAGTAAGACCAGTTCTAAAAAACGATCTAACATCATTAGCAGAAGCAACCCATGGCTTCTCTACTAAGTAATCATTAGGAAATTCTAAATCAAAAGCATTCCAAGGTAAATATTTCAAATTAGAATCATATTTTGGACCCCAGCTTTCGTCTGCTCCATAGGCAGCAATATTATAAATTTGACCACCAATATTTTGAGTAGCAAAAGAAGTTGTAGAACCTCCTCCATACTCATTTTGTAAATCAGGCATAATGTTAACTGATTCTAAAGTAACACCAGAACTAAAAGTAAACTCAGATCTACTTCCTCCTTTTTTACCAGATTTTGTAGTATAAAGGATAGCACCGTTTCCAGCTCTACTTCCATACAAAGCAGCAGCAGGTCCACCTTTTAAAACAGTAACAGATTCGATATCATCAGGATTAATATCCGCAGAAGCATCACCATAATCTCTACCACCTCTTCCAGTTTGAGTATTTAAATTGTTGTAATTCCCATTATCTAAAGGAATACCATCAATAACAATAAGAGGTCTGTTTTCTCCAGTAACAGAACCAATACCACGCATTAAGATACGAGTAGAACCTCCCATTGAAGAAGGAGCAGTAATTTGAAGCCCTGACACATTACCAGACAATGAAGACAAAGCGTTTGATCCACCACCTTCTGATAGTGTAGAACCGCTAATTTCTTGAGCCGAGTAACCAATAGCTTTCTTCTCTCTCTTAATACCTAAAGCTGTAACAACTACATCAGAAAGCGTAGTTACGTCATCTTGTAAAGAAACATCAATAGTACTAGCAGAAACAACAATTTCTTGTGTTTTCATACCAACATAACTAAAGACAAGAGTAGCGCCTTGCTTCGCATCAATAGTAAACTTACCATCAAAGTCAGTTAAAGCTCCCTTTTTTGTACCTTTATCTTGTACAGAAGCCCCAGGTAATGGCATTCCAAATTGATCTGAAACTGTTCCTGAAACAGTTTTTCCCTGAGCCATAATAAACTGGCTCAACAGCACTAACACTAACGCTAGCAATTTGTTAAATTTTGAACTCATAATTATATAATTGAATTAATTAGTTCAAAAATCTTAATTATATATTAAATAACCTAATTATTTTAAAAAAAACATTAAAAAAAATCACAGGAACGCTATAGTATTTCCTATTACAAAAAGAAATATTCCCTTTGAAATAAGGACGTAAGAAGGTATTATTAACAATTCGCAGTCAAGAAAAATTTTTACAAATAATATGTTATTTTCTTACAGAAAAAACATCTCCCTTATCATAATAAATATTTACACAATTATTTAACTTTATTCTGAAATAGCAAAAACGACAGTAATACTTGTCGACAAAGACTAAGCTGTTGAAAATTTATCTTTAAAATAGCGTCGAAAACAGATTAAACATAACGCAAAAAAACGAGATATATTATAGCACTTAAAAAAAATATTTTAAACTATAATAAGAAATGCTTTTACAATTAATAACGCGAAAAGAGATTCTGAAAAAAAAAGAGATTGTAAAATACAAATAAAACAGCTGCATTATTCATTTATGACCACTTAATAGATTTAATGGCAAACTTAATTAAAAACAAGAAAGCCACTCCGAATGGAATGACTTTCTTTAGTAGCGGGAACAGGACTCGAACCTGTGACCTTCGGGTTATGAGCCCGACGAGCTGCCTACTGCTCTATCCCGCGATGTGCGTTTTGTAATCTCAATAAGGCTACCTAGTAGCGGGAACAGGACTCGAACCTGTGACCTTCGGGTTATGAGCCCGACGAGCTGCCTACTGCTCTATCCCGCGATTTGTGAGTGCAAAGGTACTATAACTATTTAAAAAAGCAAGTTATTTTTAAAATAAATTTTTATTTATCGCATTTGCGTGATAATATGTACCTTTGCAAAATAAAATTATCAAAATGGAGCACAGAGCTGGATATGTAAATATTATTGGAAATCCGAATGTAGGAAAGTCAACCCTTATGAATGCGTTTGTAGGTGAGCGTCTTTCTATTATTACTTCAAAAGCACAAACCACAAGACATCGTATATTAGGAATTGTTAATGGTGAAGATTTTCAAGTTTTGTTTTCAGACACGCCTGGGATTATAAAACCTGCTTATGAATTGCAAAGTTCAATGATGGATTTTGTAAAATCGGCTTTTGAAGATGCTGATATTTTAGTTTATATGGTGGAAATTGGTGAGCAAGAATTAAAGGACGAAGCTTTCTTTAATAAAATCATCCATTCTAAAATTCCAGTTTTATTGATTTTGAACAAGATTGATAAATCTAACCAAGAACAACTAGAAGAGCAGATGATTTTGTGGAAAGAAAAAGTGCCTAATGCAGAAGTTTTTCCAGTTTCGGCTTTAGAGAACTTTAATGTGCAAGCTGTTTTTGACAGAATCTTAGAATTGTTACCAACTTCGCCTCCCTTCTATCCTAAAGATGCTTTAACGGATAAACCAGAACGTTTTTTTGTAAACGAAACGATTAGAGAAAAAATCTTATTAAATTACGATAAAGAAATTCCATACGCGGTAGAAATTGAAACGGAAGAGTTCTTAGAAGATGAAAATATTATCCGAATTCGTGCTGTAATTATGGTAGAACGCGATACGCAAAAAGGAATTATAATTGGCCACAAAGGAAATGCATTAAAACGCGTAGGAATTCAGGCCAGAGAAGATTTAGAGAAATTCTTCGGCAAGCAAATTCACTTAGTTACTTATGTAAAAGTAAATAAAGATTGGAGAAGCAGTGCTTACCAATTAAAACGTTTTGGCTATAACCAGAAATAGAAAATAAAAATCTGAAACAAATTCAGATTGACAAAATAGCATTTATTAAACCTGACAGACTTCAAAATCTGTTAGGTTTTTTTATTTCAAAACGCGATTCATCAATTCTTCTAAATTATGCATTTGGGGTTGGCATTTTTTTCTGTTGATGCGAGCTTGTGCATAAAGTGCGAACCAAAAAACCACCATTGCTCCCATAATTGCAAAATCCATTGTCATCGCTTCTTTCAATGTCCAATGAACATAAGCCATCATCATAAAAACTAAGAAAACACCAGCAATGATGAAATGCAGAAACATAAAAAATGTCCAAACGGTTTGATCAGGTCCATAAAGTCCTCTTACATTTGTGGATCCGTCTTCATTTTCTGTTAATTCAATATGTAAATGAGGCGAATAATATTTTCGTTTTGCTAAAGTGATGAAAAAGAAAATATGATGGTCAGAAACCTTAACACGATAATCTTCCTTTACTTCTGCCTTGATTCTATTAGCATTTTCTAAAATAGTTGCTATAGATTTAGGTACTTCTTTATGAAATTTGGGACGTAATACAATGCTGTTTTCGATTTCCATTTACTATGATTTAAAAAGCGAATATATACATTTTTACTAAATATGAAACTATTGCTACTTCCCTAGCCCTGATGGGAATGAAAACCCCGCAGGTTTTATGACTATTTTTTCTTTTTATGGAAGTAGCGACCCAAGAAGCTGCTGGAATAAATTTAGAAAAAAAGACCTAAAATTGTGGAGTTGTAATGGATAGCAGGAAAAAGCTCCAAAAAAAATTGTACTTTTGCAAATTCAAAATAAGATTATGAACAATATTGTTGCCATTGTAGGAAGGCCGAATGTAGGAAAATCCACACTTTTTAACCGTTTAGTACAGCGAAGAGAAGCTATTGTAGACTCTGTTAGTGGTGTTACTCGTGATAGAAATTATGGGAAAAGTGAGTGGAACGGGAAAGAATTTTCAGTAATTGACACGGGAGGTTATATAAAAGGTTCGGATGATATCTTTGAAGGCGAAATTCGTCGTCAAGTGGAATTAGCGATTGATGAAGCGGATGCTATTATTTTTGTAGTAGATGTTGAAGAAGGTGTTACACCGATGGATGATGAAGTGGCGAAATTGCTTAGAAAAGTAAAAAAACCTGTTTTATTAGTTATCAACAAGGTGGACAATGCAATGCGTGAAAAAGACGCTGTTGAATTTTACAATTTAGGTTTAGGTGAATATTATACTATTTCTGGAATGAGCGGAAGTGGAACAGGTGAACTTTTAGACAAATTAGTCGAAGTTTTACCTGACATGCCAGAAACAACTGAAGATACGAATCCATTACCTCGTTTTTGTGTAGTAGGAAGACCAAACGCAGGAAAATCTTCGTTTATCAATGCTTTAATTGGTGAAGATCGTTTCGTGGTAACTGATATTCCAGGAACTACGCGTGATGCAATTGACACGACGTATAACCGTTTTGGATTTGAATTCAACTTAGTAGATACTGCCGGAATTAGACGTAAAGCAAAAGTAAAAGAAGATTTAGAATTTTACTCTGTAATGCGTTCGGTTAGAGCAATTGAGCACAGTGATGTTTGTTTGTTAGTTATTGACGCTACAAGAGGATTTGAAGGGCAAGACCAAAGTATTTTTTGGTTGGCTGAAAAAAATAGAAAAGGTGTCGTAATTTTAGTAAACAAGTGGGATTTGGTTGAAAAAGACACGATGACTACAAGAGATTATGAACGTAAGATTAGAGAACAATTGCAACCTTTTACAGATGTGCCAATTCTTTTCATCTCTGTTTTAACGAAACAACGTTTGTTGAAAGCTTTAGAAACAGCTGTTGAAATCTTCGAAAATAGAAAACAACGCATCTCGACTTCTAAATTTAATGATGTGATGTTGCCAATTATTGAAGCAACTCCGCCACCAGCATTGAAAGGTAAATATGTGAAAATTAAATATTGTATGCAGTTGCCAACACCAACACCTCAGTTTGTGTTTTTTGCTAACTTGCCTCAATACGTAAAAGATCCATACAAAAGATTTATAGAAAATAAATTAAGAGAACAATACAACTTTAGTGGTGTTCCAATCGATATTTATTTTAGACAGAAATAATTTAAGATCCGAAGTTAACACTTCGGATTTTTTTATGCTTGAATTTTTCGAATAGGTCTTTAATTCATAAAAAACTATTTTTAGATTTCTATAAATTATGTCTTGCTGCAAATTTTCAATTTTAATTAGGATTATCAGTATGATCTTGTAAGTTTAACAAGCCATAGTAGCTATTGGAAATTTAAAAAAATAATCACTATAAAAGTCACGCAGATCAAACCTAACAACTGTGAAGATGCAGTATTATGCCGATTACTCTTATTTTTATTAAGCGAAAAGGATGACGATCTCCACTATATTTAAAAAAACACAAAACAGTTAAAAATTGTTATATTAAATAAATATTGTTAATAATTCCTTAATAAATAATTAACTTTGAGAATAATTAATTTATTTCGTTAAATAATACCTACTATATCCACATACAAACTAATCTATGTTTCAAAAAATAGCATTGGCCTTTTTTTTGTTGTGCTTTACAATAAATTATAGTCAAAATACCGTCAACTTAAAAGGAAAAATAATTGATCAAAAAGGAAGTTTACCTTTAGAATCGGCAACAATTTATTTAAAATCAGTTAGTGATAACGCGGTAATAGATTACACTATTTCTGATAAAAACGGAAATTTCACCTTAAAGACACGAAAGAACGAAAAACCAGTATATTTCAAAGTCTCGTACATAGGATACGTTGATTATTCTGAGAAATTGGACCATTTGAAACAGGATAAAGACTTTAAGTTTGTAAAATTGACTGAGAATATTAATACGTTAAACGAAGTGATTATAAAATCAGAAGCACCGCCAATTCGTATTAAAAAAGACACCTTAGAATTCAATGCATCTTCCTTTAAAGTGCGACCAGACGCAAACGTGGAAGCGTTATTAAAACAACTCCCTGGAGTTGAGATTGATGAGGAAGGAAAAATCACCGTAAACGGCAAAGAAGTCAACAATATATTAGTAAACGGAAAGCCCTTTTTTGGTAAAGACGGGAAAATTGCGACCCAAAATCTACCTGCAGACATTATCGATAAAGTACAAGTAAGCGATACAAAAACTAAAGAAGAAGAACTATCTGGCCAGGCAGCAACTTCCAATGAAAAAACTATTAACCTAACGATCCAAGAAGACAAAAATAAAGGCCAATTTGGAAAAATTACGGCAGGTTACGGAACGGACGATCGCTATGAATCCAGTTTGTTGTTCAATCACTTTAAAGACACTCAGAAAATCAGCGTTTTAGGCTCATCAAACAATATTAATTCGACTGGATTTTCGATGGATGAAATTTTTGATAATATGGGAGGTGGCAGAAACAGATCAGTTTGGGTGAATAATGACGGAAGTTTTGGTATTAATGGAATGCAATTTGGTGGCAATAGCGGTATTACAAAGTCAAATATGATTGGCGCAAATTATGCAGACGAATGGGCAAATAAAAAAATCAACCCTAACGGTAGTTATTATTATACGACTGGTGAAACCACTAATAAAAACAAAACCAATAGAATAAATCTTCTTCCAACGGGAAATACAAATACGGTTGCAGAATCTAATACCAAAACAATAACAGATGGTCATAATTTATCAGCAAATTTTGAGATAAAATTAGATTCTACAAGTACTTTATATATAAACCCAGAATTTACTAAAAATGAAATAAAAAACATTAACTCTGGAATTGAAGAAGCATTTGACGAAACGGGCACTATTTTAAATCAAAACTCTAGTAATAATAAATGGGCAAGTGAAAACAACACCTTCAAAAATAGCATTGACTTCTATAAAAGTTTGAAGAAAAAAGGAAGAGGCATTAGCGCTGCTTTTGTAAACGAACACAATACAAATAATTCAGATTTAAATACAAAGACGAGTACCATATTTTTTCAAAGTGGAAATTTAGCTGATGTACGAGATCAGTTTCGAGTGGATGAGTCAAAAAATAATAATATCATTGCAACAATTGGTTATTCCGAACCTTTGCGAGATTCATTAGTGTTTAACTTCGAAACTACTTATAATTATAAAAAATCAAAAGACACAAGAAATACTTACGATTTTGACAATGCCCTAATCAGCTATTCAAACTTCAATAGTTTTCTTTCAAATGACATTGTATCCAGTACCTCGTCAGTTACTCCCATGGTTGGAATAAGCATAAGAAAAAACAAAATAGGAGGAAGTATTTCTATGGGAACAGAAATTATAAATTTCAACAATGAATCTACCTATCTCTTAAATAAAACTACAGTAAATAAAAACTATATGTATCCTAAAATGAATGGATACCTCAATATTACATTAGGAAAATCAAAATCCATTTATAGTTATTATTCTTATACGGTCAATCTACCAACTGCGAATCAGATTTTACCTTTTGAAAACCTATCAAATCCCTTGAATACAATTATTGGAAATGCAGATTTAAGACCCAACGAAAATTATTCGATATATTTTAATTTCAACAATTACGATTATGCTTCTCGAAGTGGTTTTTACGCCTACGGTAGTGGAAATTATAATGTAAATCAAATTGTTTCAAACACTACTTATGACGCAGATTTCAAAGCCACAACTACGTACCAAAATGTTGATCAGGCTTATGATTATTATGTAGGCTTTAGCTTTAACAAATCCTTAAAAAAAGAAAAAAGTACGTTTAAATATAGTTTTGGAATACAAGTGGGATATGATTATAATCAAGGATTAACAAATGCCTCATTATTTGAATCAAAAGGATTAAAACTAACGCCCAGAACTAATCTAACTTGGTCTCATGATAATTTAATCACAATAAACCCTTCGTACAGATACACTTATATCACAAATGACTACATTAATTATGTTATTGATAATACGAAAAACTTTAAGCACAACGCCAAGCTAGAGATCACTACGTATTGGCCTAAAAAAGTAGTATTAGGAAGTGATTTTGGCTACAATTATAATTCAAATATTGCTAATGGCTTTCAAAAAGATTTTTACTTGTGGAATTTGAGCTTGGGCTACAACTTTTATAATAATAGGTTGCTTGCAAAAGTAAAGGTATACGATGTTTTAAATCAAAATGTAAGCGCGGTTAGAACTATTACTCCTACTGCAATTACCGATTCGGAAAACACTGTATTACAACAATACGCCATGTTCTCATTGACTTTTAAATTAGATAAGTTTGGAGGAAAAGACAAAAACTCTAATTCGGTAATCGTATTAGACTAAAATAGAAAACTCGCTAGAAATTTCTAACGAGTTTTTTATTTGTATTAGATGCGAATTGCTTTATTTACCAACTTCCGCCAGCGCCACCTCCAGAAAATCCACCGCCACCGAAGCCGCCGCCAAATCCTCCTGAGCCACCACCACCAAAACTTCCACCGCTTCCAAAACCACCGCCTCCACTTCGTCCTAAACTGCTTAGAATAATCATGTCAGCTAAATCAAAGCCTCCAGATGAACCACCTGAATTTCCACCTTTGTTTCTTCTTGAGATGATAATAAAGAAAATGATAATAAATATAACAATTAGAACAGTCGGAAAACCATCCGAATCGTCCTTTCTCTCACCCTTATACTTACCTTTTAAAACCTCAAAAATAGCATCAGCACCTTTATCTAATCCGTCGTAATAATTTCCAACTTTAAATTCAGGTGTAATTATATTTCGAACAATTTCGCCGTTAATACCTGCTGTCAATCGATCTTCTACGCCATAACCTGGAGCAATCCAAATTTTTCTTTCATTTTTAGAAAGTAATATTAAAATCCCATTATCTTCCTTTTCTTGACCAATGCCCCATTCATGTGCCCATCTTGGGGTTAAAATTCCGATATCTTCACCTTTTAAATCTTGAATCGAAATTACTACAATCTGTGTTGAAGTCGAATCAGAATAACGAATTAACTTACTTTCTAATTCACTTTTTTCAGATGGTTGTAATATATTTTCATAATCATAAACACTAGTTTGAAAACTAGGTTTTTTAGGAATAGTAAATTGTCCGAATGAGAAATTAATGAATAGAAAAAATACGATAACAGCAAATAAATTTTCTCTTTTAAAATTGAGTATTATAGTATTGGAATTTCTCATATTATCCTCTTGAAATTTCATTAGACAACTCATCAATATCATCATCTTGCGAAGGAAAATAGCTTTTTAATTGCTCACCTGCTTTTAAAACTCCTTCTACTAGTCCTTTCTTATACTGATTTTCCTTAAAACTAGCAATGACTACCTCCTTGGTGCTGTTCCAAAAATCATTCTGTACTACATCATTGATTCCTTTATCGCCAATTATAGCAAATTTTTTATCAGCCACACATACATAAAACAAAACACCATTTCGCTCTGTAGTTTCGTTCATCTTCAATTCAAAAAAAACCTCTTGAGCTCTCTCAAGAGGCGCTTTTTTTGAATGTTCTTCTATATGTACTCTGATTTCTCCCGAAGTGTTTTTTTCGGCAACAACAATCGCTTGAACAATTTCTTGTTCTTCGGTTTCTGATAAGAAATCTTCGGTTTTAGACATTTTTTTAGTATTAATTGAAATCGAATTCTACGTCAACTGGTTTTTCAGCTCCTGCAACTGCCTCGAAGAAAGGTTTTTCTTTGAAACCAAACCATCCAGCAAAAATGTTATTAGGAAAAAGAGTTACGTGAGTATTATAAGGTTTAATAGCTTCATTATAACGCGTTCTTGCAGTTAAAATTTGATTTTCAGTACTAGCCAATTCGTCTTGTAACTTTAAGAAGTTTTGATTTGCTTTTAAATCAGGATATTTTTCAACCGTTACTAATAATCTAGATAACGCAGATGAAACACCACTTTGTGCTTGATTAAATTCTGCTAATTTTTCAGGAGTAATATTTGTAGGGTCAATTGTAACTGCTGTAGCTTTTGCACGCGCATTAACAACTGCTTCTAATGTTGACTTTTCAAAATCAGCTGCTCCTTTAACAGTTTTAACTAAATTTCCGATAAGGTCATTTCTTCTTTGGTAAGAAGTTTGAACATTACCCCAAGATTCTTTTACATTTTGTTCCAATTTTACAGCCGTGTTGTTGATTCCCTTAAAATAGAAATAACCGATTAAGACCACTGCTCCTATTATAATCAAAGGCAAAAATTTTTTCATAGTTCGATTTTTTAAAGTTTATTAATTTGTTTATAGTTGATTTTTAATTGTATTCAATTGCGACTTTATAGTTTTTAATTTGGCGATAATATCAAACTTATCTAGTGTTTTTTTCTGACCTTCTTTTAAATGCGTTTTTGCTCCATCTAGCGTAAAACCTCTTTCTTTTACTAAGTGATAAATTAATTGCAGATTCTTAACATCCTCAGGAGTAAACATACGATTCCCCTTAGCGTTAATCTTTGGTTTAAGAATATCAAACTCTTTGTGCCAAAAACGAATTAGTGAGGCATTTACGTCAAAAGCCTTAGCTAGTTCGCCAATGCTGTAATATCTTTTATCTGGTGCTAAATCTAAATCCATATTTTATATTCAACTGCAATTACAAGTTCAAGAACAAGAGCAAATTTAAATTCGAGAGCAAAATCTATTTTTAATCCAACGATTGGTTTTCTTGGTTCGCCAATTTAGAAATTTCTAGGTATTCTTTTGCAGAAATACTTCCGTAATAAAAATTCAAAGGATTCACGTGAACTCCATCTTTTAAAACTTCATAATGTAAATGAGGCGCTTGACTACGGCCCGTACTTCCGACATAACCAATTAAATCACCTCGTTTTACTTTTTGGCCGGGCTTACAATTGTATTTACTTAAATGTGCATACAATGTTTTATAGCCATAACCGTGATTTATTTCAATATGATTTCCATAACCCGAAAGCGAAGCATCTGCTTTATAAACAACGCCATCTCCGGTTGCATAAATTGCTGTTCCCGTTTTTGAGGTAAAATCCATTCCATAATGGAACTTCTTAATTTTTGTAAAAGGATCACTTCGATACCCATAACCCGAAGCCATATGTTTTAAATCTTCATTCTTAACCGGCTGAATAGCTGGAATTGCCGCTAACAACTTTTCTTTCTGCTTGGCCAATAAAACAATATCGTCTAACGATTTAGACTGAATCACCAATTCTTTTGTCAAAATATCAACTCTTTTCGTTGTGTTTTCAATCAATTCAGAATTATTAAAACCTAATAAATCCTTATATCTGTTTACACCTCCAAAACCTGACTTTCGTTCTTCATCAGAAATTGGCGAAGTATTAAAATAAATGCGATAAATGTTATTGTCTCTATTTTCTACGGCTCCTAAAACTTCACTCATTAAATCTAATTTCTTATTTAAAAGCTTATAGTTTAATTGTAACACTTCAATTTCTCTGGCTTGAATTTTATCTTTTGGTGTTTCGAAGTAACTTGTGTTGATTAATAAAACAAAAATTAAGAATCCAAAAAGAAGCGACGACATTAAAAAGAGTACGATATAGCCAAATTTCTTCCTTTTTTTGGTTAGAACGCGTTTATAAGCTAAATTTTCTGAATCGTAATAATATTTTACCTTAGACATATATTAAAATGTACTATTTTTGTGCCAAATTTTTAATTGGTAGTAGTTATACGAACAAATTTAGGAAATGTTTCATTCTTATACTATTTTATTTTTAAGACACGATTCATTTTTAAAGAATACGATTTCGAAAAATTACATCTGGTTAAATTTCAATTTTCAACTAAATTACTGATAATGAAATCACAAGACATTAGAAAAGCTTATTTACAATTTTTTGAATCGAAAGACCATTTAATTGTTCCTTCTGCGCCCATTGTTTTAAAAGACGACCCAACCTTGATGTTCAACAATTCGGGTATGGCCCAATTTAAAGAATATTTTTTAGGAAACGGAACGCCAAAAAGCAAGAGAATCGCCGATACGCAAAAATGTCTTCGTGTTTCAGGAAAACATAACGATTTAGAAGATGTAGGTTTTGATACTTATCATCATACGATGTTTGAAATGTTAGGGAATTGGTCTTTTGGTGATTATTTCAAAAAAGAAGCAATTGACTGGGCTTGGGAATTTTTAACCGAAGTCTTAAAGTTGGATAAAGATCGTTTATACGTTTCTGTTTTCGAAGGGAATCCTGCTGAAAATGTGCCGTTTGATCAGGAAGCGTTTGATTTATGGAAGCAATATGTTTCAGAAGATCGAATTATTTTAGGAAACAAGAAAGATAATTTCTGGGAAATGGGCGATCAAGGACCTTGTGGACCATGTTCAGAAATTCATATCGATTTGCGTACGGCTGAAGAAAGAGCAAGTGTTTCCGGAAGAGATTTAGTAAATGCAGACCATCCGCAAGTAGTGGAAATTTGGAACAATGTATTTATGGAATTCAACCGTAAGGCTGATGGTTCCTTAGAAAAATTACCTGCGCAACACGTTGATACCGGAATGGGATTTGAGCGTTTATGTATGGCGATGCAAAACGTAACTTCGAATTACGATACTGATGTTTTCACACCGCTTATTGCTAAAGTGGAAGAAATTACAGGATTAAAATACACTTCAAACGAGGTTAAAAACATATCAGAAGAACAAAACAAAACTAATATTGCAATTCGTGTAGTGGTGGATCACGTTCGTGCCGTAGCTTTTGCTATTGCTGACGGTCAATTGCCATCAAACACAGGAGCTGGCTATGTAATTCGTAGGATTTTGCGTCGTGCTATTCGTTATGGTTTTACTTTTTTAGGAACGAAAGAACCATTTATCAACAAATTAGTTGAAGTTTTAGCGAATCAAATGGGCGAATTTTTTCCAGAGATTAAAGCACAACAACAATTGGTTACCAATGTTATTCGTGAAGAAGAAGCTTCTTTCTTAAGAACTTTAGAACAAGGATTGCAATTAGTTGATAAAGTAATTGCTGAAACAAAAGGAAAACAAGTTGATGGTGCAAAAGCATTTGAATTGTATGATACTTTTGGATTCCCTATTGACTTAACGGCTTTAATTCTTCGTGAAAAAGGATATGAATTAGATGAAGCTGGATTTGAAAAAGCAATGCAAGAACAAAAAGCTCGTTCTCGTGCGGCATCAGTTGTTTCAACGGAAGATTGGTCGGTATTAATTCCAGGAAATGTAGAAACATTTGTTGGTTATGACCAAACCGAAAATGATGTAAAAATTACAAGAATTCGTAAAGTAGATTCTAAAAAAGACGGCGTTTTATACCAAATCGTTTTAAACAACACTCCTTTTTATCCAGAAGGCGGTGGACAAGTTGGCGATAAAGGAACGTTAGTTTCTGCAAATGAAACGATTGAAATTATCGACACAAAAAAAGAAAACAACCTTATTTTACATTTCGCGAAACAACTTCCAGAAAATGTAGAAGCTAATTTTGTGGCTAAAGTAAATACGGATTTAAGAACTTCGACTTCTAAAAATCATTCGGCTACGCATTTGATGCACGAAGGTTTGAGAACAATTTTAGGAACTCACGTAGAACAAAAAGGATCTTTGGTTAACCCAAATTATTTACGTTTCGACTTTTCTCATTTTTCTAAAGTCACGGATGAAGAAATTAAACAAGTAGAATCTTTTGTAAATGCTAGAATTGAAGCACAATTACAATTAGTGGAACATAGAAATATTCCGATTCAGGAAGCATTAGATAAAGGTGCAATGGCTTTGTTTGGTGAAAAATATGGCGACAATGTTCGTATGATTGAATTTGGATCGAGTAAAGAATTATGTGGTGGAATTCACGTAAAAAACACTGCTGACATTTGGCATTTCAAGATTATTTCTGAAGGAGCTGTTGCTGCCGGAATTCGTCGTGTTGAAGCAATTACGGGTAAAGCGGTGAAAGATTTTTATACGAATAATGAAAATATGTTGGCTGAAATCAAGGAAACTTTAAAAAATCCGCAAGATGTTTTAAAATCAGTTGTTAGCTTACAAGACGATAATGCGAAGTTGAAAAAACAACTAGAACAACTATTAAAAGAGAAAATCGAAGGTTTAAAAAACACTTTGGTTGCTGATTTTCAAGAAATAAATGGGATTCACTTTTTAGCGAAGCAAGTCGATTTATCAATGAGTTCCACTAAAGATTTAGCACAAGCTATTGGAACAGCACAACCAAATGCATTTGTATTTTTAGCTTCAATTGAAGACAACACACCAAATATTCATTGTTATATTTCCAAAGAATTGGTGGCTTCAAAAGGATTAAATGCTGGAAATGTGATTCGTGAATTAGGAAAACTTATTGATGGAAATGGTGGTGGCCAACCTTTCTTCGCATCAGGAAAAGGGAAGAATGTTGGTGGAATTAAGGAGGCTTTGGAGAAGGTGGTAGATTTTATTAAATTTTAAATTTTTATTATGAAAAAAATAGCAATATTTCTGATCGTATTGACCTCTACATTATTCAGTTGTAGTTCTTCTGATGATTCAGTTACCATTAATCCTCAAAGTTTATTAGGAAAGTGGTATATTAAAGGTGGAACTGAAAATGGCGGTCCCTTCGTGAATTACAACAATAAATGTGCAACACAAAGAGATTTTCAAGAATTCTTCAATAATGGTACGATTACGTTTAATGGCTATGCAATTGATTGCGAACCTACTAATATTAGTTCTTCAATATGGAGTGTAAGCGGTAATATTTTGACAGTTTCAAGTACAAATTTTGATCCAATGATTTATGAATATGTTTACACTGTTGAAAGTCTAACTTCGGAAGAACTTATTGTAGTACAAACTGTAAATGATCCTGAAGGAACATTTGTAAACAGAAATACCTACACTAGAAATTAAGAAAAATCCCGATAAGTTTAAATTTATCGGGGTTTTTGCTTTAAAAATTGTTTAATATGTTATGTTTTACTTTATTTGTAGTTAATCCAATAATATCATGAAAAAACTACTTTATCTTTTTAGTGCAGTTGCAATTACATTAACATCTTGTTCAAGTGATGATTCTTCAGATTCATCCGATGCTGATGTAATATTATTAACAAAAACGATCCAAACATATCAAGATGGTTCAACTTCAACATTTAATCTTGAATATTCTGGGAAGAAACTAGTAAAATCGGAAAACTCCAATGGACGTTACTCAATGTATACCTATACAGGAGATTTAATTACGAAAATAGAATTTTTCTCTGCAAATAACATTTTAGATGAGAGTAAAACGTACACTTACGACTCTAATAATAGAGTAACTTCATTAGTGATTGTTGAACCAACATTTACTGATTATGGCGAAAGAGAAACTTTTACCTACAACGCAGACGGAACCATAACAGCTAAATATTATGAAGGAAATTTCGACGAGCAAACTGAACTAGTTAACACAGCAACAATAACTTTAAATAATGGAGCCGTAAAAAAAATTATTGATGAAAATGGTAGAGAAATAACATTTACATATGACGATAAAAGAAATCCAACGACCAATATTTTAGGTTTTGAAAAATTAATTTATACTGAAAGTGACGGCGATAGTCCTACCAATAACATTTTGACAATTGTTGATTCTGATCTTGACCAAAACACTACAAATACACTAGAATACAACGCTCAAAACTTTCCTACATCTCTAATTTCTGTTGATAGATATGAAATTACGAAAATTGAATATTTTTATAACTAATTATAAAATCCCGATAAGTTTAAATTTATCGGGATTTTGTTTAAGAATAGTTTTATTTTCATTTAATTTGTAAATAACTAAATGAAACAAAATGAAAAAACTACTTTATCTTTTTAGTGCCGTGGCACTTACATTAACTTCTTGTTCAAGTGATGATTCTTCAGATCCTACTACGACTGAGGGAACAACATTGAAAAAGATTATCGAAACTTACAGTGATGGATCAATCGAAACAACCAACTTTTTTTATAATGGTAATAAAATTATAAAACAAACTACTGATTATGGAGACGAAGTTCAATATACATATACTGGAGACTTAATCACCAAAGAGCGTTACCTTTTTGAAGATGGAGATTCTGGTGATATATTAGAAGAAATCATAACTTATGAGTATGATACAAATAATCGATTAATTAAATCAACAAGAACTGATGAGGACAATTATGTCGAAGTTGATGTTTTCACGTACAACGCAAATGGTACAACTTCATTCGTAACCACAGCGGACGGAAATACTATTGCAACGGGGACGATCCACTATGTAGGTAACCAGCCTTATAAAAAGGAAATCATTCAAAATGAAGGAGACGAATTTGAATCTACTACAACTGAAGTAAGTACATTTGATACTAAAAGAAGTCCTTATTCTAATATTACTGGCTTTTCTAAAACTATAATTGCATCTCCATATACCTCACGAGGTTATCCTGGTATTGTTAACAATCCTTTATTATTAACTGTTAATGGTATTTCTCAAGAAAGCTCATCTTATACCTACAACGCTAGTAATATGCCAGCAACCGAAACTGTAATATATTTTGGTAGTACTGATGAAAATTCTACATCTGAATATTTTTATAACTAATTATAAAATCCCGATAAGTTCACATTTATCGGGATTTTTTTATTCTACCACAGCAACTGCTTCGATTTCTATCAACCATTCTTTATTTCCTAAAGCTTGTATTCCGACTAATGTGCTTGCGGGATAATTTTCAGTTCCAAGAAATGCTTTTCTTACTTTTCTGAAAATCGGTAAATCTATTTCTGCTTGGAAGTTTACGATATACGTATTCATTTTTACGACGTCTTTGAAAGTTGCGTTAGCTTGATGCAATTGCTTTTATAGATTTTTAAAAGTGGCAATAGTCTGACTTTCTAAATCGGTTCCGGTTCCGATTTGTCCGGAAATGTAGAGCGTTTTGTAATTTCCAGTTTTTACAATTACGGTTTGTGAAAATCCTTCGTTGGGATCAATATATTCTTTTTGTATCATATTTTTTGAGCTAAATGGAATGTAAAATTAGTAGTTTAATTCTAAAAACTAATCTAAATTTGAAGTCTAAACTTATCGATTTGCAATTCACTACAAAAATACCCCTTGGAAAATTTGAAAACCCAATTACTTATGAAAGTAAAATTCTTGCTTTGGGTTCGTGTTTTTCAGAAAATATAGCTGAGAAATTTGAGTATTTTAAATTTCAAACGGCAACAAATCCTTTTGGAATAATTTTTAATCCGGTTTCGATTGAAAATTTGGTAAAAAGAGCTGTGAATAAGATTGATTTTACGGAAAGCGATATTTTCTTTCACAACGAACTTTGGCATTGTTATGAAGTGCATTCGGAATTATCGCATTCGGATAAAGATGTTTTATTAAATACTTTGAACGATCTTGTAAATACAACTCACAATCAAATCCTATCGTTGACACATTGTTTTATCACTCTTGGAACGTCGTGGATTTACCGAAATGTTGTCTCTGAGCAAATTGTTGCGAATTGTCATAAAGTCCCGCAAAAGGAATTTATTAAAGAATTGTTGTCGATTGCGACAATTGAGGAAAGCTTAGCGAATATTATCAATATACTTTATGCTATAAATCCGAATTGTTCTGTGATTTTTACGGTTTCTCCTGTTCGTCATATCAAAGATGGTTTTGTCGAAAACACCTTGAGTAAAGCTCATTTGATTACGGCTTTGCAAAGCATTTTGAAAACTGAACACTACAAACTGAACACGGAATACTTTCCTTCGTTCGAAATTATGATGGATGAATTGCGTGATTATCGTTTTTATGCCGATGATTTATTGCATCCAAGTAAAATGGCAGTCGATTATATTTGGGAACGTTTTGCTGAAGCGATGATTTCCAAAGAAAGTTTAGTAACGATGGAAGAAATTGCAACGATTCAAAAAGGATTGGCACACAGACCTTTTAATCTAAATACGGAAAGTCATATGCGATTTGTTGCGAATGTGAATGAGAAAATCGCAAAAATTCGATCGCAATTTCCTTTTATATCGTTCTGAACGTAATTCATACTAAAAAGTGTTACTTTTCGTTTTTAACTAAGCGTCAAAAAACTAAACTATGAAAAAGATATTTTTAAACATTCTGATTGTTGCAACTGTTATTACCACAATTGGTTTTATAATGGATGGCGACGCTAAAGAACCAAGTATGCTAATGCGTTTTGTGGAATTCTTTATGATGATTGGAATCGTTTTTACGTTGATTTCTATTGTTTATTTTGGAATTAGTTTTGCTAGAAGAAGTTTTTTGAAAGCGTAATTTTTATTACCAAACATTCCGAAGTAACCAAATTATATAAAAATTCCTGAAACATTCCGGTGGTTTGCCCCAGATCGAAGTGGAAATCCTTTTGTGAAATAAAATTTATTTTTGTTGTTATACAAAATCGACCTAAGAAGCTCTTTTTATAACTTACAAAAATTATTTTATTTGCAAAAGATTGTAACGAAGAGCTGGAAATAGGCCCAAAAAAAACACAAACTAATACTTATTAAAAGTAAAAATTTGTGTTATTCTTGTCGGAAATTGCGATTTGCAATTAACTATTTAAAACTTCGATTTCTAATTGGACTTTTTCCCAATCCGCTAAAAGTTGTTCTAATTCTTTCTTTTTCTTTTCGTATGCCATAAAAAACTTAGCGTCTTCAACGTGTTTGTCGTAGTTTGAAGCCAAAGCTTTATCGTCTTGCTGAATGTCTTTTTCCAATTGTTTGATTTGACTTTCAACTTTACTCAATCTGTTTTGTAGTGATTTCGCTTTCTTTTGGTCTTCGTATGAAACACTTTTTTGAGCTTTATCAGCTTTGGATGAAACGACGTCCTTTTGTTCAATTTCACGCATATTCATTGCGTTTTTCTGCTCTAGGAAGAAATTGATATCGCCTAAATATTCTCTAATTTTCTGATCTTTGAATTCGTACACTAAATTGGACATTCCTTGCAAGAAGTCACGGTCGTGAGAAACTAATAGCAAAGTTCCTTCAAACTGCTTTAAAGCGGCTTTTAAAACGTTTTTTGACTTAATATCCAAGTGATTCGTGGGCTCATCCATAACCAAAACGTTGATCGGTTGCAAAAGTAATTTACAAAGTGCCAAACGATTTCGCTCGCCTCCAGAAAGTACTTTTACTTTTTTCTCCACATCATCGCCACGGAATAAAAACGAACCTAACATATCACGAACTTTCGAACGATTGGTGTCGGTTGCAGCATCTTCCATGGTTTGCAACAAGGTGATTTCACCGTTTAAATATTCGGCTTGGTTTTGTGCGAAGTAACCCAATTGCACATTATGACCCATTTTTATAGAACCTTCGTATTCAAATTCGTT
Source organism: Flavobacterium ardleyense (assembly GCF_042686085.1). Taxonomy (GTDB): domain Bacteria; phylum Bacteroidota; class Bacteroidia; order Flavobacteriales; family Flavobacteriaceae; genus Flavobacterium; species Flavobacterium ardleyense. Next base: position 223,961 of record NZ_JBHUOL010000022.1, on the reverse strand, counting down.
GACAATCGCTTTCATAAAAGTCGACTTTCCTTGACCGTTTTGACCCACGAAAGCAATTTTACTACCGCGTTCCACCAAAAGTGAAATGTCTTTCAGAATTACTTTATCGCCATAAGCTTTTGTAACGTGTTCGGCTTCTACAACAACTCTTCCGGGTGTTTGCGAAACTGGAAACGAAATATTCATTACCGAATTATCGTCTTCATCGACTTCGATGCGTTCAACTTTATCTAATTTCTTGATTAACGATTGTGCCATCGATGCTTTAGACGCTTTTGCTCTAAATTTCTCAATTAACTTCTCTGTTTCTTCAATTTTCTTAGCCTGATTTTTTTGAGTGGCCAATTGCTTTTCGCGAATTTCATCTCTTAAAAGTAAATATTGCGAATAGGGTTTGTTGAAATCATACGCTTTTCCTAAAGAAATTTCAATAGTACGATTTGTAACGTTATCCAAAAACATTTTATCGTGCGAAACAATTACGACTACGCCCGAAAAATTACGTAAAAATCCTTCTAACCAAATGATACTTTCAATATCCAAGTGATTCGTAGGCTCATCTAAAAGTAAAATATCGTTTGATTGCAATAATAATTTTGCCAATTCAATACGCATACGCCATCCTCCAGAAAACGTATTGGTTAAATTATCAAAATCTTCACGTTTGAAACCTAAACCTAAAAGGATTTTTTCAGTATCTCCAACGTAATTATAACCTCCTAATACTTCGTATAAATGCGTAACATCGCTTAATTCTTCGATTAGGTCTGAATAGTACTGACTTTCGTAATCGGTTCTTGTAACTAATTGGTGATTGATTTCGTCGATTCGGAATTCGGCCGTTTTAATTTCGGCGAAAGCCTGATAAGCTTCTTCCAAAACGGTTCTTCCTTCTTCGAAATCGATATCTTGGCGAAGAAATCCCATTCTAACTTCTTTTTCTGTTGCGATAACGCCGCTATCAGGTTTGAAATCTCCAGCAAGCATTTTCAACATGGTTGATTTTCCTGCACCGTTTTTTCCAACAAGTCCTACTCTATCGCCAGAGCCTAATCTAAAAGTTACGTCTTCAAAAAGAAATGTTCCACCAAATGAAACCGATAAATTGTGTATGTTCAGCATATTTTTGTAACAATTATTACACGAAAGGTTGTTATAAGTTTTACCTTTGTGCAAAATAATCTGCAAATGTTAAAAAAAGGATCCATATTAAATAGTATTTTAACAGGAAGTTGTCCAAAATGTCAAGAAGAATCAATGTATTTGGATCAAAATCCGTATAATATCAGAAATGTGTACAAAATGCACGACAGATGTTCTCATTGCAACACAAAATATGACATGGAACCGTCGTTCTTTTTTGGTGCTATGTATGTGAGTTATGGTTTAGGAATTGCGTTTGGAGTTGCAGCTTTTATAATCTGTTATTATTTTGTAGGAGAGAAAAGTTTAGTTAGCAATTTTATTGCAATTTGTATCACATTAGTTGTTTTTATGCCGATCATTATGCGATGGTCTCGAAATATTTGGATTAATTTCTTTATCAGCTACGACGAAGATTGGGAGAAAAACAAAAAAGTGAAATAGTTAAATACTATAAAAAAAGCCGAAATTAAGAATTTCGGCTTTTTTTATAACATCTTTCAATATTTATTTCGTTTTCTAAGGGAATAGCGTTCTCAATATGTTGAAATAATTGATTTGCTAAATAAGGACCGAGCATTACGCCGCGAGTTCCTAATCCGTTTAATAGGTGTAATTGCGAATGTAAAGGATGCGTTCCAACTAACGGTCTTCTGTCTTTAACTGTGGGACGAACTCCTGCAAAATGTTCTATTACTTCGAAATCACAAGAGATTAGTTCTTTTAATTTATCAACAAGTTCTTTTTTACCTTCTTCGGTTGGATTGTTAGTTTTGTCTTTCCAATCATAAGTTGCTCCGACTTTGTACAGATCATTTCCGATTGGTAAAATAAAAACACTTGATTTGATGACAACATCCAATTGTAAATCCGCTGCTTTTATGATAAGTAATTCGCCTTTGGTTCCGTCTAACGGCAAATCGTTAAAAAACGGATTAGCATGCAATCCAAAACCTTCAGCAAAAATGATGTTTTTAGCATGAATATCTTTGTACTGAATGCCACTTTCAAGAAATTGAATCTGAATGTAATCGAAAGAATCTGTAGAATAGCAATTTAAATCTTTTAAATACTTAGAATAGGATTCGATTAATGTTGAGATTTCTAAATAACCAGTATGATTGACTTTACCATAATGAAAAGGAGAATCAATAGCACTGTATTTTTGATTTGATAATTTAGGATCTAAAAAAGGTGCTAAATTAAGTTTATCTGCGGCTTGAAACCAATTGTTTTGTTCTTCGATCGAAAATAGCTTTCTAAGAATAGGTAATTCATAATCGAAAACCACGTTTAAACGGGCCTGAATTGTATGGTACAACGGAAAAGCAAAATCAATTTGTTCTTTGGCTTTCCACACTTCACTAAAACGTTTTAAAACAACAGGATTGTATAAACCTCCAGCGACTTTAGAAGAAGGTTGTGAATTATTATCAAAGACAAAAATGGATTTATTGTGTTGCAAAGCGATTTCTGCAAAAGAAATACCTGCTAGCCCATTACCTACAATTATAAAATCTATCATGGTGTAAAATTAAAAAAAAACTCTTATCAATTGATAAGAGTTTTTTAAATGAAATTGGAGAAATACTACTAATAATTCCACATATCTTGTTCGAAGTCCCGAATTTTTTCTTTAACTCGTTCCGATTCTAATAATTGCATCTGTGCATTTTCTTTCATATAATCTTTGATTAAACGATCGCCAAACACATTTTCTTCTAAATAGATCACACCACTAAAACGACGCGCGTTTAATATATGGTCAAATGTAAATGACATTGCAGAGTTTCTACTGTTGAAAGCTTTGGCTTCATGCAAAACATCTCTTGAAGCTGGTAGATAAACCCAGAACAATTCTACAAAATCTTTAACTTCCTCATTCATGGTATAAAGATCCGGAACAACTGGACAAATTCCAAGCATACGATATTTTAATTCACCTTGACGTTTGTCAAAATACCAATATCCAACGATTTTATAAGCGTCGACATGATAAGCTTCGATTTCAGTCTTTCTAATATACTCCTCAGAAATTTGTTTCGCACCTGATCTATAAGCACTAATGTCCTCGTTCATTTGTTCTCTACCTACGTCTGTAGTATCTACAGTGAACAAAGACCCTTCAATATCTTGCATTGTTTTCTTAGTAGTAAAATAACTTGAGTCATAAACTTCAGTTATCTTACCTTCTTTTATCGCAGAAACTAAAACATTATACAAAGGACGTCTGTCTGGTGAGCTCATTACATCACCTTCCACAGGAAAATAAAGTGGAAAGTTAACTCTCTCATCTAAGTCGATCATTTCCCAAATACGTTTACCCATTAAGATATCTCTATCATGAACATAACCGTATGGTAATGGCTTATCATTGTCTGCACTTAATTCTGCCTCAGTTTTCTTCCCGATTTGATCCGGAGTTTTAGCATTCAAAAGGTTAGACTGAGCAAAAGTAAAAGCCGAACTTAAACCTAATGCTAAAATTACAATATTATTTCTCCAATTCATTTTATTCATTTTTATCTGGTTTAATTGTTTAAACACAAATTATTGTTACTTATTGTATTTCGTAAGTACAAGTTGAAACTCTCTTTGCAACCTGGTCTATACCAGAAAAACTTGCTTTAATTTCAGAAATAACAACAACATCACCTCTGCTAGCTTTAGCAATAACAGCTTTTGCTTTTGCATCCATTTTGCTGCCAGAAACCACTACAGTAGGCTGTCCTGGAACCTTAACATTAAACTGAGTAACATTCACATTTACTGGGAAATCGAAATCTTCCATATCTGCCGTTACCGTACAAACTTCTAAGTTAGATTTTGGACCTTTGTTAGAAATCGAACCTCCTACTTTTCCAGTTGGAGCAGGTAAACCTTTAATTCTAAATACTTGCGCACTAGACATTGGCTTCCCGTCAGGCATCGTAGCAGTAACACTAATTTTAACCTCACTACCTGAGCCAGCGTTTAACATGAATTTACCATCCCCTACTTTTGACATTCCAGGTGCTGAAGCGCTAACTTTGTCAGACGAAATACCAGGAACTGAGATAGATATAGGGTTAGGAACTCCACGATAAACAACATTCATTTTGTCTGCTGAAATAATAGCTTGGTTAGGTCTTGGAACCACAACATAAGTTCCTTTAAATTCTAATGGAATTTCTTTCCCATCTTCTAAGAAACCGAATTTTCCAGTGAAATTTTGTTCACCGATACCACCAGCAGTCATAGAGATTACAGCTTGTCCATTTTCAATTTTCCCAGGACCATTGAAAGATGTAGGAACTGTATTAGCATCGTAACGACCTAAAACAACTTTACCTGTAACTTGTTCACCAGCAAAGTATGCATTTTTGTCTAACACTACTATAGCTTGAAAGTTTTTCATAGAAGCTGCAGATTGTAATGCATTCCCTAAGAATAAGTTGTAAGCACCAGCTTCAGTATTTTTAACGTCATTTTGCATTGCTGTTAAGTAAGTAAGCGTAGAAACTGCAGGGAAACCTTTAGCTTTATAGTCTAAATATTTAACTTTAATTCCATCCTTATTAACTATATCTGCAGTCGAAAATTTCTTTTCAACTTCTTTAATATAATTTACGTATTTAACATCTACACCTATTACTTTTTTAATATCTGCAACGTATTTGTCAATTTTTGAAACAATTTCTGTTCCTCTTGCGCTGTAACCATCTCCTTGAAACCACTTGTCATCAATAACAGATTTGTCCATTGCTTCAAAAGGTAATTTACCAGTTTCTTTATCTATTTCAAAACCTTTAGTAGCTTCTACTTTAGCAGTTTCAAGAAATGCTGTAAATTCCTTAGAAATCTTAGCAACTTCCACCGCTTTTCTTGCAGACTCACCATACTGAGCAGGCTCATCACTTGCTTTTGTATTAAGAGCTCCTAAAAGCGATTGATTTGATTGTTCTGTTAATTTATTTGACTCGTCAAATTTATCATTAAAATTACCAAAAGCTGTTAAAACTTCTTTTGACATATTCAATGCCAACATTGCGATGAAAACCAAGTACATTAGGTTAATCATCTTCTGTCTAGGGGTTAATTTTCCTCCTGCCATTTTATTTTTAAATTAGTTTTTATTAATAAATTATTTTACCGATAAAACTAATTATCCTCTGTTACTCATAGCAGTAAGCATTCCTCCATAAACTACATTTAAAGATGCAATATTTGAAGTCATTGACTGCATTTGCTCTTTTAATTTAGCCGCGTTATCTGCGATATCTTTATTAGCTTGTGCATTTCTATCAGCACTTTCTAATTGTATTTTATATAATCCGTTTAAAGCTTCCATTTGAGATGCAGCAGCAGTCATTTGTTCAGCATATTTTTGTTGTCCTGCCATAGCATCAACCGTTGGAGAAATTGACTTAGCAGCTCCTTCAAAGTTTTTGATACTATTTCCTAAGCTAGCCATTAATTCACCATCAATTCTAGCTTCTTTCAACATTGCGTCTAATTTCTGAGACAATAAACCTTGAGCTTCAGTTGGATTTTCAACTTTTGCTTTTTTAACTGAAGATTCACCCCCAGCTAATTCAGGATAAACTAAAGCCCAATCGATTTCTTTCGGTGGATCTTCAAATGCAGAAAGTGCAAAAATCAAAGCCTCTGTTACTAAACCTATAGTCAACATGACTGTTCCTGTCAAAAAGCCAAATTCAAAGTGAGCGATTTTAAATAATGCTCCTACGATAACAATCGCTGCACCCATACCATAGGCGAAATTCATAATTTTTGGTGATAATAATGCCATAATAATTTTTTTGTTAAGTTAAGTTTATTGTGTAAAAATTTTGGTTTAATTTATTTTAGACTGTTCCCAGTTGAAGCAGTTCCCATGTAATCTTGAACTGTTCTAAATCCGATGTAACTTCTTGCTGAATCAGCATATTCAAAGTCACGAGTAGATACTTGTAGCATGTAAGCAACATCTTTCCAAGAACCACCACGAACAACTTTTCTTTGATTAGTTCTATCTGCAACGTGTGGATTCATAGTAGAAACGAACTCATAAGATTCTGCAAAATAAGAAGATTCTGTCCATTCTGAAACGTTACCCGCCATGTTGTAAAGGTTGTAATCATTTGCTTCATAAGATTTTGCTTCAACAGTATATAAAGCACCGTCAGCTGCATAATCTCCACGATTAGGTTTAAAGTTAGCCATAAAACAACCTCTGTCATTTTTAGCATATGGTCCACCCCAAGGATAAGTAGCTCCTTCAAGTCCACCTCTAGCTGCATATTCCCATTCCGCTTCAGTAGGTAAACGGAAAGAATTTATTTGATCTCTACCTCTTTTCTTTTTGATATATGCATTTTTATACATTGTTCTCCAAGAACAAAAAGCTTTTGCTTGATTCCAAGAAACACCTACTACAGGATATTCTCCGTAAGCTTGATGCCAGAAATAATCATTATGCATAGGCTCATTATAAGAATAAGCGAAGTCTTTAATCCAAACTGTTGTGTCAGGATAAATTTCAATTGCTGGCGCATCTTCAAAGAAATCTTTACGACCTTTCTTCTGAACCGCTTTATTGATATCAACTTGGTTGTACTTGAATTTCAATTTACTCGCGTCAATTGTTTTCAAACCATTGTAAGACTCAGATTCTGGTAAATACATAGAATCCATAACCTCAACATAAAACTCATCTGGATACTTTTTAGGATCCTTGATTAATTTAATCTTGTTATTAAGTTTTCTACCTGCATAAATATCATCATCAGTACCAACACTATAATAATTATCATACATATATTTGTCGTATGGAGTCATTTTTTCAGGATCAACATCAGCAAATGCAAATTCACCAATACTACCACCTTTTCCACTTCCAGAACCAGGTTTCTGACCTTGTAAATCAGCCATAATAGCTAATCTTGTTTTCATAATCGAATCCTTAACCCACCCCACAAATTGACGATACTCACTATTTGTGATTTCAGTTTCATCCATGTAAAATGAACGAACAGTCACCGTTTTGGTTGGCGCGTCTTGAACATTAGCTAAATCATCATCCGACTTACCCATAATAAAGGCTCCTCCAGGCACTAATGTCATACCGTAAGGTTTCTCGGCATGCCATTTTTTTCCTTTTACTCCTACTAATTCTCCTTTATCTCCTTTACCACAACTGATAAACAATGACAAAATTGCTGTTAATGCAACAAACTTCTTCATATAAATTTGGGTTAAATGTAACTTCTACTTTAAGGGTGTAAACCTATTCATAAAATTTTAAAAAAACAATATTTTTAATTAAAAACACATAAAAAAATCTTAAATTTTGAAACAGCCTAGATAATTGGTCTACTAAACCCCAATAAACAAACGATTCACAACGTATTTCTTCTCTGTGCCTTCCACCATCTTTCAGGTATTTCTTGCTCGCAAGCTCCTAAATAATCTTCATTTGTACAAGGTAATAACGTATTTCTTTTTAATTTATTATTAACATTTGACAAAAAAGGGATTTCAATCCACCATCTTGCTGTTTTATTGCTCTTATAAAACACTAATTCATCTTCATCAATCGGAACGATATACTTAGTATAATTCTCTTTACTTCCAAATGGATATTCTCCTGAGCGAAAGCTATATCCTTCGATAAAATACCAAATTATTTGCGCTATTAAAATACTTTCTTGCTGATTAGAATTAAAATTAAAGATTCCGAGCGAAGAAACTTTATCACTAATTCCGGCATAACGAGTTAATGTACAAATTTCTTTTCCGTCAAATCCATTAGGATTATTTTGTAGGAAATTTCCTGAAAAAGAAGACTGAACAGCAGTCATATCTATACTCACTAAGTCAGCATCTCTAAAAACAGGTTCCGCAACAGAAATAGTACTCGAAACTTCACCTAATCTATACGCTTCAAAATACAATTTTTCAATTAAATCAATCTCTTCTTGCGAGTTGTAATACGTTTGATACCCTAAGTTACAATAATTAAATAGGTTATTAGGTTCTTCGACTATAATTTTTGTTAAAAAAGAATTAGAAGGTAATGAATTTTCATCTGAAAAATCAAATGTATTATCTACTGATACTAAATTAACCATTTGGTCTAAATTATCGTAAGCTCTGTAAATTGCGTAAGTTAAATCTTGACTTCCTCCAATTACAATTGGCACAATACCTTTCTTAACCAGCTCTTCAACAAGTTTCTTGACAACAAAATACGTATCTTCAATACTTGCTCCTGCTTCAACCGTTCCTAAATCAGCAATTGAAACATTCCAATTCCCTGGATATAAGCTATAAAACTGCTTTCTAAAATTATCAAAAGCCGACTCTTCATTATCCTTATCATTACCTCTATTTTCATTCACAGCAATTATAGCCAATGAAACAGCGTCTAAAACTGGAAAATCTGTTTGGGTGTGAATTACGACTTTCCTGCCTAATGTTTTATTAGACAAGCCAGAAACAAACGTTTCCATCGAGGACGAAATAGGTTGTAAAAAATCAAAAACCATTTTTTATTACTTTTTGGTGGTCGTTTTCTTAGCTGGTGCTTTTTTCGCAGCTGCTTTTTTCGCAGGAGCTTTTTTAGCAGGAGCTTTTTTAGCAGGCGTTTTCTTTTCAATCATATCTTGAACTTGTGCCAATGTTAATTTACTAGCATCAACATCTTTACTTAATTCAATTTTGATTTTTCCTTTAGTAATTGTTGAACGACCCCATCGTGCTTTTTCAACGCGAATTCCTTCGTCTTCCCAATTGTGAATTACTTTATCTATCTCCTTTTGAATTTTATCTTGAATCAATTCTACAATATCCGACTCTGATAAATTATCATAATTGTACTTCTTATTTACATTGATAAACATTCCGTTCCATTTGATGAAAGGACCAAAACGACCTGTTCCTTTTTGAACCGGTAAATTTTCATACATAGCAATTGGCGCATCAGCTTCTTCCTTTTCAGCAATAAGCTCTTTTGCTCTTTCCAACGTAACATCTAATGGATCTTCGCCTTTAGGTAAAGAAATAAATTGCGTACCAAAACGAACATAAGGTCCAAAACGACCATTATTTACTTCGATTTCTTCGTCTTTGTAAGTCCCCAATTGCTTTGGTAATAGAAATAAATCTAAAACTTCTTCCAACGTGATGCTTCCAATATTTTGATCTTGGCGCAAACTTGCAAATTGTTTGTTCTCTTCTTCGAAATCGCCAATTTGAGCCATTGCACCATATTTCCCTAAACGAACTGAAATTTGCTTGCCTGAAACGGGATGCATTCCTAAAATACGTTCACCGCTTTCTCTCTCTGCATTTTGTTCCACATCCACTACAATAGGATGAAAATGACTATAAAAATCATTCATCATTTTTGCCCAATCGACTTTTCCTTCTGCAATTTCGTCAAAATCCTGTTCTACTTTTGCAGTGAAATTATAATCTAAAATGGTCGAGAAGTTTTTAACTAAAAAGTCATTTACGATAATTCCGATATCTGTTGGAACTAATTTCCCTTTATCAGAACCCGTATTCTCCGTTAAAACTTGTGCTTTTACTTCGCTATTCTTTAAGACAATTTGATTGTATTTTCTTTCTTGTCCTTCAAAACTTCCCTTTTCTACGTAAGTTCTAGCGATAATCGTAGAAATAGTTGGTGCATAAGTTGATGGACGGCCAATTCCTAATTCTTCTAATTTCTTTACTAAAGAAGCTTCAGTATAGCGACCTGGTGCACGTGAAAAACGCTCTGTTGCAGTAATATAATTATTAATTAATTTCTCATTTACTTTTAAAGCTGGTAAAATTCCTTCTTGCTCTTCATCATCGTCGTCATTTCCTTCTAAATATACTTTTAGAAATCCTTCAAACTTGATAACTTCACCAGTAGCCGTAAATGTTTCAGAAAAATTATTTGCTTCGATCTTTACATTAGTTCTTTCTAATTCGGCATCGCTCATTTGAGAAGCTAATGTTCTTTTCCAAATTAAATCGTATAAACGCGCTTGATCTCTATCGATATTCACTGTATGACGCGACATATCTGTAGGGCGAATTGCTTCGTGAGCTTCTTGCGCTCCTTTAGATTTTGAATTGAAAGTTCTCGGTTTCGAAAATTCTTTTCCGTAGTAACTTGTAATTTCAGCTTGAGCTGCTGCCATTGCATCTTGTGACAGGTTCACACTGTCTGTTCTCATATAAGTGATTAATCCAGCCTCATATAAACGTTGTGCAATTTGCATCGTAATTCCAACAGGCAAATACAATTTTCTAGCTGCTTCTTGTTGTAGAGTTGAAGTTGTAAAAGGTGCTGCTGGCGTTTTCTTCGTAGGTTTTGTTTCTAAATCACCTACTTTATAAGTTGACCCAATATTTTTATTTAAAAAGTCTTCTGCTTCTTTTTTAGTGGCGAAGTTCTTTGGTAATTTTGCTTTAAATGTTTTCCCAGCTTCGTTTGTGAATTCTGCTGAAATACTATAAGAAGCTTCGGCATTGAAATTTTGAATCTCACGTTCACGTTCCACAATTAATCGAACAGAAACAGATTGCACGCGACCTGCTGATAAACCGCCTTTTACTTTTTTCCAAAGTACTGGTGATAATTCGTACCCAACTAATCGGTCTAAAACTCGTCTTGCTTGTTGTGCGTTTACTAAATTATAATCAATTCCACGAGGATTATCGATTGCTTTAAGAATTGCCGTTTTTGTAATTTCGTGGAAAACAATACGTTTTGTTTTTTCTGGTTTTAATTTTAATTCTTCTGATAAATGCCAAGAAATAGCTTCACCCTCACGGTCCTCATCCGAAGCTAACCAAACCATATCTGCGTTTTTTGCTAAAGTTTTTAGTTTGGCAACCAATGCTTTTTTATCGGCAGAAACTTCATATTTCGGTTTAAATCCATTTTCAACATCTACTCCAATTTCCTTTGAAGGTAAATCCGCAATGTGTCCATAACTTGACTCTACTTGATATTCGCTCCCTAAAAATTTCTCAATGGTTTTTGCCTTTGCTGGTGACTCAACGATAACTAAATTCTTTGCCATGTGTCTTATATTTTTTTTAATCTGTATAGTTTGAGATTTAACTCCCAAGGCGCAAAAGTATAGGTTTTTTTTAAACTTCAAGTTTTTGAATTCAATTTTACTAACAATTTATTAATTTTTAAGCAATTCCACACCTATATATATAGGTATAAAAACCAATTACAGCGGGAAATCAAGCGCTTTTTGAAAGATAATTAAAATTCTTTGTTAAACCTTTACTGCCATCTTGTCAGATTTTAAATTAATAGTATATTTGCATTCCCTAAGTTTCGGGATGATTTAAAGGAAATCTTTATATGGAAAAGGTAATAGACGAAGAGAAACAAGGCGAAAGCTTAGTTTTAGACCAAAAAGCAGGAAATACAAAAAAACTATTTATAGAGAGTTATGGTTGCCAAATGAATTTTTCGGATAGCGAAATTGTGGCGTCAATTCTTTATGAAAATGGATATAATACGACACAAAATTTAGAAGATGCTGATTTGGTGTTGGTAAACACGTGTTCTATTCGCGATAAAGCGGAACAAACGATTCGCAAACGTTTGCAAAAATATAATGCGGTGAAAAGAGACATTAATCCAAACATGAAAGTTGGCGTGTTAGGTTGTATGGCCGAGCGTTTAAAAAGCCAATTTTTAGAAGAAGAAAAAATTGTTGACCTAGTTGTAGGTCCTGATGCTTATAAAGATCTTCCAAATTTACTTTCAGAAGTGGAAGAAGGAAGAGATGCTATCAACGTGATTCTTTCAAAAGATGAAACTTATGGCGATATTTCTCCGGTTCGATTGAATAGTAACGGAGTGAACGCTTTTGTATCGATTACAAGAGGTTGTGATAATATGTGTACATTTTGCGTAGTTCCTTTTACTCGAGGTCGTGAACGTAGTCGTGAGCCACAAAGTATTATTGCTGAAATTCAGGATTTACATGATAAAGGCTTCAAAGAAGTAATGTTGTTAGGTCAAAATGTGGATAGTTACCTTTGGTATGGTGGTGGTTTGAAGAAAGATTTTGTGAAAGCAACCGCTATGGAAAAAGCAACCTCGGTAGATTTCACTCAATTATTGGATCAATGTGCTACACTTTTCCCTAAAATGAGATTTAGATTCTCAACTTCAAATCCGCAAGACATGCATATTGAAGTTATTGAAACTATGGCAAAACATCATAACATTTGCAATTACATTCATTTACCGGTTCAAAGTGGAAGCACTAGAATTTTAAAAGAAATGAATCGCCAACATACACGTGAAGAATATATTGCTTTAGTAGATAAAATTTACGAAATTATTCCAGACATTAGTTTATCACAAGATATTATTACGGGATTTCCAACAGAAACTGAAGAAGATCATCAAGATACTTTAAGTTTATTGGAACATGTTAAATATGATTTTGGATTTATGTTTTCTTATTCTGAACGACCAGGAACAATGGCCGCTAGAAAATTAGAAGATGACGTTCCGGAAGAAGTAAAAAAACGCAGGTTATCTGAAATTGTAGCTTTACAGCAAACAATAGCTTTAGAAAGAACACAAAGATTCCTCGGACAAGAAATGGAAGTTTTAATTGAGCGCGAATCAAAACGTTCAGATCAACAATGGAGTGGTAGAAATTCGCAAAATACGGTAGTAGTTTTTCCAAAAGAAAATTACAAAATTGGTGAATTCGTAATGGTTAAAATGACCGATTGCACCAGCGGAACCTTGATTGGGAAAGCAGTGGGATATTCTGAATTAATGAATTAAGTTTTAAGTTAACCTTTTAAACTTCAAACCTTAAACTTTTAAACTTTTTAAATGGAATCAGTACAAGCAATAAAACAGCGATTTGAAATTATTGGGAATGACCCAAAGCTAAATCGTGCCGTGGAAAAAGCTATTCAAGTAGCGCCTACGGATATTTCGGTATTGGTAACGGGTGAAAGTGGTGTTGGTAAGGAAAGTATTCCGAAAATTATTCACGCACTTTCGCATAGAAAACATGGAAAATACATTGCGGTAAACTGTGGTGCTATTCCAGAAGGAACAATTGACAGTGAACTTTTTGGACATGAAAAGGGTTCTTTTACAGGAGCAACTGGAGCTAGAGATGGTTATTTCGAAGTGGCTGATGGTGGAACAATTTTTCTAGATGAAGTTGGTGAATTACCTTTAACTACTCAAGTAAGATTATTACGAGTTTTAGAAAACGGAGAATTCATAAAAGTGGGTTCGTCTCAAGTTCAAAAAACGAATGTTAGAATTGTAGCAGCAACAAATGTGAATATGTTTGATGCAATTGAAAAAGGTAAATTTCGTGAAGATTTATACTACAGATTAAGTACGGTTGAAATTATGCTTCCGCCTTTACGAGATCGGAAAGAAGACATTCATTTATTGTTTCGAAAATTCGCTTCAGACTTTGCACATAAATACAAAATGCCCGCTATTAAGTTAGAAGACAATGCAGTTGAAATTTTATTAAAACACCGTTGGAACGGAAACATTCGTCAATTGCGAAATGTTGCGGAACAAATATCGGTGTTAGAAACAAAACGTGATATTACAGCACAATCGTTACTATCGTATTTACCTTCAGAAAATCCAAATTTACCATCGGTAATTGGAACAAAGAAGTCGGAAAGTGATTTTAGCAACGAAAGAGAAATTTTGTACAAAGTACTTTTTGACATGAAAAGTGATTTGACCGATTTGAAAAAACTAACGTTAGAATTGATGCAAAGTGGCAGTTCTAAAGTACAGGAAACCAATAAGGGATTGATTCAGAAAATTTACGGTAAACCCGAAGAAAGTACAATTTTTGAAGAACAATCAAGAGTTGAAATGCTATCAAATCAAAACAACAGCAACCAAGACGAATTTGAAGACGACGATGATGATGAAAATTACTTATTTGCGGAAACTGTTGACGAAGAAGAAACATTGAGTTTAGAAGCCAAAGAAATTGAACTAATCAAAAAGTCTTTGGAAAGAAATAAAGGAAAAAGAAAAGCTGCAGCTGATGAGTTAGGAATTTCCGAACGTACTTTATACAGAAAAATTAAACAATACGATTTATAATGAGATATCTCCTAATTGCTTTGGGCTTGACCCTATCTTTACTTGCTTTAAGTTGCGGCGCTTATAATTTCACAGGAACAGGAAAAATTGACGCGAAGACTTTTCAGGTGAACTATTTTCAAAATAATGCGGAATTAGTTGAACCGGGTATTGAACGAATTTTCACCCAGTCACTTCAGGAAATTATTCAAAATCAAACGAATTTAAATTTAACAAACCAAGGCGGTGATTTGCTATATGAAGGTGAAATCACAGATTATAGAATTACACCTATGACAGCTACTGCAGACCAAAGAGCAGCACAAAACAGATTAACTATTACTATAAATGTTCGCTTCGTAAACAGAAACAAAGAAGACGACAATTTTGAAAAACGTTTTTCATTTTATGATGATTTCCCTGCCGATCAGCAATTAGTAGGTTCACAACTTACTAAATCATTAGATGTGATTTTTGAACGAATTAAGCAAGATGTTTTCAACGAGTCATTAGCCAAATGGTAAATACTAAAGCTTAATATTTTAAAATTGAGGTTGACCTTACACTTGAAATGAACACTACTGAATTAACATATCTTTTAAACAAACCTGAAGCTTCGAGCGAAAAACGAACGATAGCTTTAGAAAGTGCTGTTTTGCAGTTCCCTTATTTTCAGGCAGCGCGGGCTTTGCTATTAAAAGGTTTATACAATCAACAAAGTTTTAGATACAATTACGAATTAAAGAAAACCGCAGCACATACTACAGATAGAACTGTTTTATTTGAATTCATTACTTCCGATGATTTCACCTCTATTCAGCAAGAAAAAATCAACAGAATCCAAAAGACAGTTATGGATATTGTAGTTTATGATGCTGAAGAAGTTATAGCGGAGCAAATACAAACTGAGAATGAAGTCACTATTGAAGAAGTAAACCCTGTTGAAGAAGAAGAAGAAGAAGCAACAATTAAGACTTCGGAAGAAAAATTGGAAATTGGAAAACCTTTACCATTTACAAACAGCGAGAAACATTCGTTTCAAGAATGGCTCCAACTTACTAAATTTTCACCTATTGAACGTAAAGATGAGGACGTTGAGACAGAAATTGATATAGAGAAACAAAAAAAAATAGATCTAATTGATAAGTTTATTGAAGCAAATCCAAAAATTGCTCCAGTAAAAGAAATGACCAGACCACCAGCAAACATTAGCAAAAGTGCAGATGAACCTACACATCTAATGACAGAAACTTTAGCAAAAGTATATTTAGAACAAAAAAAATATACAAAAGCGATGCAAGCTTATGATATTTTAATTTTGAAATATCCAGAAAAAAGTAGTTTCTTTGCAGACCGAATAAAAGAAATCAAGAATTTACAACAAAATAATAATTAATTATGGGATTTACAGGCTTTTTAATTGCAATAACAATTGTTTGTTTTTTATTAATCTTAGCTGTTATGGTTCAAAACCCTAAAGGTGGAGGTTTATCTTCTTCTTTTGGAGGATCACAACAATTAGGAGGAGTTCAAAAAACAACTGACTTTTTAGATAAAAGTACTTGGACATTAGGAGGAATTTTAATTGCTTTAATTTTACTTTCAAGTTTAAGCTTTAACGGTACACAATCTACTGGTTCTAAAATATTAGGTGGAGATGAAATGACTGCTCCAACAACTACAATTCCTACTACTCCTACTGCACCAACTGCACCAGTCGCAAATGATCCTGCAGAATAAAGAATTCAATATATTATAAAAAATGCCAGCATGTCAGTGCTGGCATTTTTTATTACAACAAATATGACAGAGAAGGCAATTGGCACAGTTTCTGAACATTGAAGGATAGCAAATAATAATCAATAAATATATAAACCATGTCATTAAACATTAAACCTATTTCAGATCGCGTAGTGATTGCTCCATTGGCTGCAGAAACAACTACAGCTTCAGGAATTATAATTCCCGACACTGCTAAAGAGAAACCACAAAAAGGAACTGTAGTGGCCGTTGGTAATGGTAAAAAAGACTATACTATGACTGTAAAAGTTGACGATATAGTACTTTATGGTAAATATTCAGGAACAGAATTCAAATATGAAGGTAAGGATTACCTGATTATGAAAGAAGATGAGATTTACGCAATTCTTTAAAAAGTAACTGGTAAACTGTATGATGTAAATTGTACAAAACTTTAAACTTCAAACAACTAAAAAAATTAAAAAAAATGGCAAAAGATATAAAATTCGATATTGAAGCTCGCGATGGTTTAAAACGCGGAGTGGATGCATTAGCAAACGCAGTAAAAGTAACTTTAGGACCTAAAGGAAGAAATGTAATTATTTCTAAATCATTTGGTGGACCTGTAGTAACTAAAGATGGTGTTTCTGTAGCTAAAGAAATCGAATTACAAGATCCTTTAGAAAACATGGGTGCTCAAATGGTTAAAGAAGTAGCTTCAAAAACTAACGATTTAGCTGGAGACGGAACTACAACTGCAACTGTTTTAGCTCAAGCTATCGTAAAAGAAGGTTTGAAAAACGTTGCTGCTGGAGCGAATCCTATGGACTTAAAAAGAGGAATTGACAAAGCGGTAGAAGTTATTGTTGCTGAATTAGCAAAACAAGCGCAAGCTGTAGGTGATTCATCTGAAAAAATTAAACAAGTAGCTTCTATATCAGCTAACAATGACGAAACAATAGGTGATTTAATCGCTGTTGCTTTTGGAAAAGTTGGAAAAGAAGGTGTTATTACTGTTGAAGAGGCTAAAGGAACGGATACTTATGTAGATGTTGTTGAAGGAATGCAATTTGACAGAGGTTTTCTATCGCCGTATTTCGTAACAGATGCAGACAAAATGGTAGCTGAATTAAGCAATCCTTATGTTTTATTGTACGATAAAAAAATATCAAACTTACAAGAATTATTACCGGTATTAGAACCAGTAGCACAATCAGGAAGACCTTTATTAATTATTGCTGAAGATGTTGATGGACAAGCATTAGCAACTTTAGTAGTAAATAAATTACGTGGAGGTTTAAAAATCGCAGCTGTAAAAGCGCCAGGTTTTGGTGATCGAAGAAAAGCAATGCTTGAAGATATCGCGATTTTAACTGGCGGAATTGTAATAGCTGAGGAAAGTGGTTACTCATTAGAAAATACTACTTTAGAGATGCTTGGAACAGCTGAAAACATCACTATCGACAAAGACAATACAACAATTGTTAATGGCGCTGGAGAAGCTGACATGATTAAAGCAAGAGTAAACCAAATTAAATCTCAAATTGAGACTAGTACATCTGATTACGATAAAGAAAAATTACAAGAACGTTTGGCTAAATTAGCTGGCGGTGTTGCTGTTTTATATGTTGGCGCTGCTTCTGAAGTAGAAATGAAAGAGAAAAAAGACCGTGTTGACGATGCTTTACACGCAACTCGCGCTGCAGTTGAAGAAGGAATTGTTGCTGGTGGTGGTGTTGCTTTAGTAAGAGCAAAAGCTGCTTTAGCAAACCTAAAAGCTGAAAACGCAGATGAAGCAACTGGAATTCAAATCATTAATAAAGCAGTAGAATCTCCATTGAGAACTATTGTTGAAAATGCTGGTGAAGAAGGTTCTGTGGTAATTGCAAAAGTAACTGAAGGATCAGGTGATTTTGGATATAATGCTAAAACAGGAGAATACGTTCAGATGTTAGCTGCTGGAATTATTGACCCTAAGAAAGTAACTCGCGTAGCTTTAGAAAATGCAGCTTCAGTAGCTGGAATGATCTTGACTACAGAATGTGCTTTAATTGACATCAAGGAAGATGCAGGCGCTATGCCAATGGGCGGTGGTATGCCAGGAATGATGTAATTTCAAAGTACAAAATACGAAGTTAAAAGTACGAAGTATAAAAACCCCGATTAGAAATTTTCTAATCGGGGTTTTCTTTTCTGTCAATATTTAGAAAAGAAATAGTAGTAAAAAATAGAGACGAAATGCGCTAAAAAAAATCCCATTTCAAATAAATGAAACGGGATCTTTATATAAATTAATAAAAGTCTTATGCTTGTGGCGTATCCTTTTTCTCAATTGGTCTATCTTCTCTTGGAGGTCTTGGTAAAAGCGCTTTTCTTGATACTTTTTCTTTACGTGTTTTCGGATCTACACCTAAATATTTCACCATGAATACATCACCCATATTAACAACATCGGTTACGTTTTCTGTTCTTTCCCAAGCTAATTCTGAAACGTGTAATAAAACTTCATTTCCTGGCGCATCTAGATATTCTACAACTGCACCAAAATCTAACATTTTAATTACTTTCACTTCATAAGCTTCTCCCATTGCTGGTTTGAAAATAATAGAATCAATTTTAGCTAAAACAGCAGCAATTCCTGCAGGATCAGTTCCTAAAATTTCAACTACACCTTGCTCATCCACTTCATTGATAACAATAGTACAACCCGTAGCTTTTTGTAATTCTTGAATTACTTTTCCACCAGGACCGATTAATGCACCAATAAATGCACCAGGAATTGTTCTCATGATAATTTTTGGAGCATGAACTTTCACATCTTCGTTTGGTTTTGCTAAAGTTTCAATCAATTTACCTAAGATATGTAAACGTCCATCACGAGCTTGAGCTAATGCTTGCTCCATGATTTCATATTTCAATCCGTCGATTTTAATATCCATTTGACAAGCAGTAATTCCTTCTGAAGTTCCAGTTACTTTAAAATCCATATCTCCTAAATGATCTTCATCACCTAAAATATCAGATAAAACAGCAAAACGATCTCCGTCTGAAATTAATCCCATCGCAATTCCAGAAACTGGACGAATCAATTGAATACCAGCATCCATTAATGATAATGTTCCAGCACAAACTGTTGCCATTGAAGAAGAACCATTAGATTCTAATACTTCAGAAACAACACGAATCGTATAAGGACAATCAGCAGGAATCATGTTTTTCAATGCTCTTTGCGCTAAATTTCCGTGACCTACTTCTCTTCTTGAAGTTCCTCTTAATGGACGAGCTTCTCCTGTTGAAAATGGTGGGAAATTATAGTGTAAATAGAATTTTTCTTCTCCTTGTTGAGATGGTGAATCAATTTGGTTTGCTTCTCTAGAAGTTCCTAAAGTTGCTGTTGCCAAAGCTTGAGTTTCTCCACGTGTAAACAAAGCAGAACCGTGAACAGATGGTAAATAATTTACTTCACACCAGATATCTCTGATTTCTGTAGTTTTTCTTCCGTCTAAACGAGTTCCTAAATCTAAAGTTACATTACGAACTGCTTCTTTATTGGTTTTGTTGAAGTATTTAGAAACTAAATCCCCATTTTCTGCCAATTCTTCTTCAGTAAATAATGCTTTTACTTCTTCTTTTACAGCGTCAAATGCAGCCGAACGTTCGTGTTTAGCCGAACCTTTGCTAGCAATAGCGTAAATTTTATCGTAAGATGCTGCTTTTACTTTAGCGTAAATAGCTTCATCTTCTCTTTCTCCTTCATAAGTACGAACTTCTTTTTTACCAAAAGCAGCTTGTAAACGTAATTGAGCAGAAATTTGATTTTTAATGTGTTCGTGTGCAAATTTAATTGCCTCTAACATTTCAGCTTCTGAAATTTCTTTCATTTCTCCTTCTACCATTGCGATAGAATCCATAGAAGCACCAATCATCATGTCGATATCAGATAATTCTAATTGAGCGCGAGATGGATTAATGATGAATTTTCCATCAATTCTTCCTACTCTAGCTTCAGAAATCAACGTTTCAAAAGGAATATCAGATAAAGCAAGTGCTGCCGAAGCTGCTAAACCTGCTAATGCATCTGGCATTACATCTTCGTCATGAGACATCAATTGAATCATAACTTGAACTTCTGCATGGTAATCACTAGGGAAAAGCGGACGTAAAACACGGTCAACTAATCTCATTGTTAATACCTCGCTATCACTTGGACGTGCTTCTCTTTTGAAGAAACCACCAGGGAAACGACCTGCTGCAGCAAATTTTTCACGATAATCTACCGTCAATGGTAAAAAGTCGATACCTGGACTTGCTTTTCTTGATGATACAACTGTTCCTAAGATTACAGTGTTACCAATTCTTACTACTACAGAACCGTCAGCTTGTTTTGCTAAACGTCCTGTCTCGATTGTGATGCTTCTGCCATCACCTAAATCGATGCTTTCTACAAATAATTGTGGAATCATAAATTATTTCTCTAAGGTTATACAAAGGGTTAGTTGTGTTGTTGTTGTCGCAAAAATAAGTTATTACTTATTCATACTAGTTGTTGTAGTTGTGTCTAACCCAATGAAAAACCAAACTTTTTCTGTCGATATAAAAAAAACAAAAAGGGGCCGAAAAGCCCCTTTAGTTTATTATTTTCTAATTCCTAATTCTTTAATAATCTCACGGTATCTGTTAATCTCTTTCTTTTTCAAGTAATCTAAAAGACTTCTTCTTTTACCTACTAAAAGTACTAACGAACGCTCTGTGTTATAATCATGACGATTTTTTTTCAAATGCTCAGTTAGGTGAGTAATTCTGTGAGTGAATAATGCGATTTGCCCTTCAGCAGATCCAGTGTTTTCAGCTTTTCCTCCGTGTTTAGCGAAAATTTCAGCTTTAGTTTCTTTAGTCAAATACATGCTAATATTATTTTAAATGATTTTTATGTATGAATTGTATGGTAGCAATTCGAGTGCAAAAGTAGTATTTATTAATTGAATATCGATTATCAATTATCAACTATTTTTATAAAACTTTAAAACAAGGTCGCTACTTGCTCATTTACGTATTCTAAAAAGCGTTCATCCGCTTCTGTAAAAGGATCAATAACGTGCGAATCAATATCAATTTGACCAATATTTACACCTCCAACGAAAAGAGGCACAACTACTTCCGACTTTACAGTGAAGCTGCAAGCAATATAATTATCTTGAGCGCTTACATCTGGAACTACGAAGTTATTATTTGAAACAGCCACTTGTCCGCAGATACCTTTTCCAAAAGGAATTACGGTATGATCCGTTTCCGCACCCACATAAGGACCTAAATGCAACGTTTGCGCTTCGTGATTGGCAAAATAAAATCCTACCCAATTATAATATTCGACAGACTCATTAAGTAATTGGCAAATTGCTAAAAGCTTTTCATCTCTAGTTGTGTTCTCAGAAGAAACGATAGCAACAACTAATGGTTTTAAATTTTCGAAAGTCATTATTTATATTTTTTTACAAAAGTATTTAATCTATCCTATTAAAAAATCTATATTTTTGTTAAAAATTCACAATTTGAAAAACAATTTACTTCAATATAAACCTTTCTTTACTTTCCTGACAAAGTTTCTGCTTTTTTATGTCGTGTTTACATTCATCTACAAAATGTATTTGGACCAATATGATGTAACAAAAAATGAGGTCGATTTCTTTACAGAAATTGTGGCGAAGCAAACTGAGAATTTATTAGGCATTTTTACCGAAAGCAAAGCATCGCTTCCACACGACAAAGAACCATCAGTGAAATTGTTTTACAAAGATCGCTTTATTGCACGAATTATTGAAGGTTGCAATGCAATCAGTGTAATCATTTTATATGCTGCTTTTATTTTTGCTTTTTCAAGCCAATGGAAGAAAACGACATTGTACATCATTTTAGGCGTCTTGTTAATTCATATTTTGAACATTATCCGAATTGCATTATTAGTTGTTTTACTATATTACTATCCACAGCACGGAGAAATTTTACATGGAACATTTTTCCCGCTGTTTATTTATGGCGTAGTGTTTCTATTATGGATTTTATGGGTAACCAAATTTTCAGGCTATGTTAAACGAACTTCTTAAAGATAAAAAACGAATTGCACTACTTTTCCTATCATTTGTAGGATTAGTTCTTGTTCGTGCTTTTGAAAGTCAGCTTTTCTACGATCCATTTCTATCCTTTTTTAAATCAGAGTATCAAAATAAACCATTGCCTTCGTTTGACAGTTTGCAATTGTTTTTTGGCATTTTAATTCGATATATCTTAAATACTTTGTTATCATTAAGCATCATTTACTTAGTATTCAAACAAGTTGCATTAGTGAAGTTTACGGCTTTATTATTCGTAGTGTTATTTGTGATTTTAGCACTATTATTCTTCAGCGTACTGCTACTTTCAGAACAGTCTGATTATTTGGTTTTATTTTATTTAAGACGCTTTTTAATCCAACCGCTGTTTTTAATTCTTTTTATTCCTGCTTTTTATTACCAACAAATGGTTCGATAATTAAATGTAACTTTATAAGATAATCCATTGTTTATGAAAGTTACAAAGTATTCTGGTGAACTAGTTCATTACGAAGAGCAAAAATTAATCAACTCACTTAAGAAGTCGGGCGCGGACAATGCTGTAGCGAAGGCTATCGTAAAAAAAATTGAAGGTGAGCTCTACGAAGGAATTCCATCCAAAAAGATTTACAAGATGGCATTTCAAGAACTCAAAAGTATTTCTAATGCTCACGCCGCGCGGTACAATCTTCGTTCCGCTTTAATTGGCCTTGGTCCTGCCGGTTTTTTCTTCGAGAAGTTTATCGCTAAAATGTTTAAAGAACAACAGTTTCAGACGAAAACGAATATTATTCTAGAAGGAAAATGCATTTCACACGAAATTGACGTTTTATTAAAATCGAACCACATCGTTTCTATGGTGGAGTGTAAATTTCATTCCAGCCAAGGAGCAAAAACAGATGTAAAAGTTCCAATGTATATTTTATCGCGCTTTAATGATTTAAGAAATCTCGAATATCATCTGTTTCAACCTAATGAGAAAATTTCGAATTGTATCATTGTTACTAATAACCGATTCAGCACTGATGCGATACAATTTGGAGAATGTTCTGGCTTAAAAATGCTAAGTTGGAATTATCCCGAAGGAAATGCAATCAAAGAAATCATCGATTTGCACGCGGTTTATCCGGTGACTTGTTTGACCACATTATCACAATCGGAAAAAGAAAAAATAATGGTTTTAGATTGCATTACTGTGAAGGATTTGGTTCAAAACCCAAAAATTTTGACTCAAATTGAATTAAGTCACAACAGAATTAAAAACGTCATGAAAGAAGCGAACCAACTCACTACAAACCACAATTTATGAAAATTCATTTTTTAGGCGCAGCAGGAACTGTAACCGGTTCAAAAACAGTCATCGAACACAATAATATCCGAATCTTAATTGATTGCGGTATGTTTCAAGGCATAAAAACTTTGCGAGAATTAAATCGTGAACCGTTAGCAATTGAAGCACAAACCATCGATTTTGTATTATTGACACACGGTCATTTAGATCATTGTGGTTGGTTGCCAAAGTTAGTTGCTGACGGATTTGATGGAAAAATATTTTGTACACGACCTACAAAAGAGATTTCACGTTTGATTTTATATGATAGTGCGAAAATTCAGGAAGAAGATGCAAGGAGAGCCAATGAAGAAGAGTCTACACAACATTCTCCTGCGACACCTTTATATACAACTGAAAATGTTGATGCCGTAATTCCAAAGTTCAGAGTTGTTGAAAAAGATATTGAAATTCAGCTCGAAGAAAATGTTTTTTTCAAGTTCTTTTATGCGGGACATATTTTAGGAGCGTGTTCAATTGAATTACATATTGATGGAAAAATCCTAGTTTTCTCAGGAGATATTGGTCAAGACGATGACGTTTTAATGTTTCCGCCTCAAAAACCAACTAAAGCAGATTATATATTTTTAGAGAGCACTTATGGAAATAGAATTCATCCAGAAACTGATGCTTTAATAGAGTTAGAAGCTATCATTAATAATACTTATCACAATGGCGGAACAGTTGTTATTCCGAGTTTTGCCGTGGAACGTGTGCAAGCAATGATGTATTTGATTTGGCAATTGAAAAAGGATAATCGAATTCCAGACATTCCTTATGTTATTGATACGCCGATGGGAATTAATGTTTTGGAGGTTTTTAAAGAAAATCGCCCTTGGCATAAATTATCATTTGAAGAATGTGAAGAAATGTGTAAAGTATTTACGCTGATTTCCGATTTCCAAGACAGTATGAATATGGTTTATAACAAAAAGCCTAAAGTCGTTATCGCAGCAAGCGGAATGATTACAGGAGGAAGAGTTTTATCGTATTTAGAACGTTTAATAGAAAAACCGGAAACTACTGTAACTTTAGTAGGATATCAAGCCGAAGGAACTCGTGGACGAAAATTGTTAGAAGGCGCTAAAGACATTAAAATGTACGGAAAATATTATCCCGTGGCTGCTAAAATTCTATTGATTGAAAGTTTATCGGCTCACGGCGACCAAAATGATTTACTTAACTGGTTAGCAGCTTTAGAATCAAAACCCACAAAAGTATTTTTAGTACACGGCGAAAATCAAGCAGCGGATGAATTGCGTTTAAAAGTCAAAGAACGTTATGGTTTTGATTGTCAAGTTCCCTATTTAGGTCAGATTATTGAAATTTAGATTTATAATGCAGAACTTCGAATTGAATTTGTTACTTTTGTAGGAATGAATTTCAGAAAACACATAAGTACTATTTTAGCTTCACTTATTTTGCTTGCCAATTTAAGTCTTAGCTTCTCTGTACATTATTGTAAAGACGAAATTGCAGCTATTTCTTTCCAATATCAAAACGAAGAACCTTGTATTGAAAAAGAAACAGCTTGTTGTGCACAAGAAGCTAGTCATGACGATTGTTGTTCTGATAAACACATTCAAGTAGAAAAAAAAACCGATGATGTTTTGGTTAAAACTTTTCAATTAAATTTACAACCAGCTGTTTTAAACGCAACTTGGAAACCGAATTTCATTACAAGTGTTTCAGAATCTAGCATTTCAAATGATGTTGCTTATTATTGCGAATCGCACGCTCCACCTTTTTACAAACTCTATTGTCAATTAGTTTTATACGCGTAAGTTTATTGTTTTTTATTCTGTAAAACACCGAATTTCAACAATAAATAATATCCTTATGTTTAAAAAAATAACGTTTTTAATGTTATTCTTTTCTATCGTTTCTTTTTCACAAGAATCGATAAAAGGAATAGTAAAAGACCAAAACAATGAAACTTTACTAGGTGCCAACATCTTTTGGCAAAATACATCTCTTGGAACTACAACAGATGAAAATGGTCAGTTTACTTTAAAAAAATCTGACGAAACCTCTTTTTTAGTAATTAGTTATATGGGGTTTGAAACCCAAAAAGTAGAAGCAACCTCTAATTACATTACAATTATTTTAAAAGAAGTTAGTACTTTAAAGGAAGTTACTGTCTCTAAAACTAAAAAAGGCACGGAACAATCCTTATATAAAGTGTCCAATATTCAGGTTATGGGTCAGAAAGAATTGCTAAAAGCCGCTTGTTGTAATCTATCAGAAAGCTTTAGCACAAATCCTTCCATTGATGTAAATTATTCGGATGCTGTAACTGGAAACCGTCAAATTAAGATGTTGGGCTTAACGAGTCCTTATATTTTAATTGCTGAAGAAAACATTCCTTCTGTTCGCGGTGCTTCTCAAGCTTATGGTTTGTCATTTGTCCCTGGAACTTGGGTAGAAAGTATTCAAATTACAAAAGGTGCTGGAAGTGTAATTAATGGTTATGAAAGTATTTCGGGCCAGATCAATTACGAACTTATAAAACCTTTAGACGACATTCCTTTTTTCTTAAATGCTTATGCTTCACAAGACGAGCGTTTTGAACTTAACACGCATTTTAATAATAAATTTTCAGATAAATTAAGTTCGTCTCTATTTTTGCACGGCAATACGCGTTCGGCAAAAAACGATATGAATAAAGATGGATTTTTAGATGGACCCATTGGAAAACAAGTTAACATTTTAAACCGTTGGCAATATAACGATGCCGAAAATGGCATTGTGAGTTTCTTGAATGTTCGTTATATGAACGATGAAAAACAAGCGGGTCAAGTAAATTTTAATCCGGATACTGATAAATTAACTACCAATTATTGGGGAAGTGAAATCAATACCGAAAAGATTGAAATTTCGAACAAAACAGGTTATGTTTTTCCAGATATGCCTTACCAAAGTTTTGGAATTCAAAACTCGTTTCAATCGCACAAACAAAATTCTTACTTTGGGTTAAACCAATATAATATTCATCAAAAAAGTTTGTATTCGAATTTACTTTTTAATTCTATTATCAACAATACGAAAAACAAATTTACAACTGGAATTAACTTCACTTATGATGATTATAACGAATTTGTAGCAGTGAATTTTAATCTTGATTTTTCAAGAATTGATAATTCAGTTGGTGCATTTTTCGAATACACTTACGACAATTCTGATAATTTGAGTTTTATTGCTGGTGCTCGTGTGGATAATCACAATCGCTTGGGAACTTTTATCACACCAAGACTTCACATTCGTTACAATCCTTGGAAAGAAGGAGTAATTAGAGCTTCGGCGGGAAGAGGAAAACGTGCAGCAAATATTTTTGCCGAGAATCAACAATTACTTGCTTCATCTAGACAGTTTTCAATTTTAAATACCGATGGGAAATTATACGGTCTGAATCCTGAAACTGCCTGGAATTATGGTTTAAGTTTCATTCAAAAATTCAAAATTGCTGGAAAAGATTCGGAATTAATACTGGATTATTACCGAACAGATTTCCAAAATCAGGCTATTGTAGATATTGATGCGAATGCTCAACAAGTTTTATTTTATAATTTAGATGGAAAAAGTTTTGCTAATTCGTTTCAGGCAGAATTTAATATTGAACTGATTCGTCACTTGAATTTTAAAACTTCGTACAAATATTACGACGTTCAATCGCAGTTTCAAACGGGTCAATTGCAAAGAGCTTTACAAGCGAAGCATAGATTTTTTGCTAATGTTGGTTATGAAACCCATATTAAAGACAAAGGACAGCAATGGAAATTTGATTTGTCTTACAATTGGCTAGGAGAACAACGTTTACCAAATACTGCTTCAAATCCTACAGCTTATCGTATGCAGGAATATGCGCCTTCATTTGCGGTGATGAATATGCAAGTTACCAGAACATTTTCGAGTGCATTGGAAATGTATGTTGGTGGCGAAAATATTGGGAATTTCAAACAAACTAATGGAATAATTCAAAATGAAAACCCTTTTGGTACTTATTTTGATAGTAGTATGATTTATGGCCCAACATTTGGTTCGATGTATTATGTTGGACTGCGATTTAAAATAAAAAATAAAAAAGATGCTCATGAAGGGCACGACCATATAGAAGGCGAAGAACACGATCAATAAAAAAAAGAAATCATGAAAAAATTAATTTTAGTAGTATTAGCAAGTTTATTTTCTTTTACAATGCTTGCACAAGAGAAGAAAAGCAAAAACAAAGAAATAGTTATAAAAGT
The DNA here is from genome assembly GCF_042686085.1 of Flavobacterium ardleyense. GTDB lineage: Bacteria > Bacteroidota > Bacteroidia > Flavobacteriales > Flavobacteriaceae > Flavobacterium > Flavobacterium ardleyense. The sequence goes on along the minus strand of NZ_JBHUOL010000022.1, from coordinate 196,313 downwards.
AGCAGGAAACTGTGGCATGTGTGAAAAAAGAATTGAGAAAGCTGCTTACTCTGTAAAAGGAGTTAAAAGTGCAGAATGGCATGTAGATTGCCTAGATGTTCACGTAATTATCGATGAAAATAAATGTTCAGTTGAAGATGTTTCAAAAGCCATTGCAAATGCTGGGCACGACACAACGCTTGTAAAAGCAGATGACAAAAAATACGAAGAATTGCATGATTGTTGCAATTATAAGCGTTTAGAATAATAAGCAAAACCCCGATTAGAGCATTTTCTAATCGGGGTTTTTTGTGTTTTAAAATTTAATTCGAATTTAGTAAGATCAAAAATTCCAGCTTCCAGATAAGCCAAAATTAAATGATGCGCCACCAAAATTATTTTCAGTTCTAGAATTAAATAAAGTATAAGGCGAATACTGATAACTGCAATGAACACCAAAACCATGAAACATGACTTTCATACCTTGGGTAGCGGCAATTGTATGTAATGTTGGCTTTAAATCAACACCCTCGAAAAGCTCATCTTCCGGTAGGCTATAATGCAAATATTTCCAACCAATTCCCGTATTTGATTCGATATGGAAATTTTCATTCTTAGATTGGTATAAAAATCTTGTATATCTAAAACCTAATAAGAAAGCCGATTTACTGCCGTCTAATAACTGCTTTTCTCCTTCTATTTCGTATTCAATTGGTTTTCCTTTCACAATTCCGCTAAGCTCGGCTCCAAAATCGATATACTGCTTCTTTCCAATTTTAGTTCTCACATAAAATGCAGTATTAATGGAACTCTCATATTTATCTGATAATTCGCCTAATGGAATCCCATAACTTATCTCAATGATATTTCGTTTAAAAACATCAATCTTTGGAAAAATGATTGTGTCTTGTGCAGCTACAGAACCGCAGATAAAGACTATAAAAAATAATTTATTCATCTTTTAAAATTTTATATTGATAGTTAAATCCGGAACTGCTACTACCTCCAAACAGTAATAACATCCCTTCATGTACGCTCTGGTTATGAAAAGCGATATCGTTGTCGGTTGGTAAATAAATGGAATATTTAGTCACTTCTTTGGTCATAAAAAGAAAAGGAAAAGTAATCGTCTTATAATTGGTATAAAACACAAACTTTTTCTTGTATCTCTTACCATAAAATTGAAGTACGTACTGCTTTTTATTTTTATCCGAAAATTTTAAAAAAAGAAGATCATTCTTTATTTGTAATTGCATGGGAACATTATAATCAATGTGGGAGATCTCCGTAAAATCCTTAACAAAACTTCTTGCGAAAAAATCAGTATTAGGGTTATAGTAAACCGTATCTAGTTTATAATAAAAATCAACAGTTAAGTTTTTAGGAACCTTACGATAATCTTCTTTACTAACATGATTTTGAACACTACATGAAGCCAGAAAAAAGACAAATATGAAGCGTGATTTTCTCTTAAAATACAGATTCAACATTTTTGAATATTTCTTTAAATCTTCTTCTCGAAAAGAATCTAAAGACTCGCTACTTATTTTTCTCATAGGATTGAATTATGAAGTCAAAACTATTCCGTTTTTCACAAATAAAAATGCGACTATTGGGTAATTATTTTTATATATTTGTGAAAATCGCAAAATGAATCCACAAGAAATACTATTAAATAAGCTAAGAAATCTTATTCCTAAAAACATTTCGTTGAACGAAGAAATCGCAAAAGTGTTGGATATTAGTTACGATGCTGCTCATCGTCGGATTTCCTTAAAAAGTAAATTTTCGATAGACGAAACCGTTAAATTGTGTCAGCATTATGCCATTTCACTGGATCGCTTATTTGGAAATAAAGAGAACTTGATTATTGAAAAAACCAAAAAAATTGAAACTTTAAAAGATTTCAAATCGTACTTTGAAACAACCAAAGGATTATTATCTGAATTAAAGCCCGAAGAAACGACTGTTTATTATGCTGCCAAGGATATTCCTATGAATTATGCTGCTGCAGGATCGCTTTATTCGAAATTCAAATTTTACGTTTGGTACAATCTATTAACAAAACAACAAACGATTAATTTTGAATCTTTTATTTTTGAAGAATCGGTCTTTATTGACCATACAGATTTAAAGCACTTCTTCAATAGTACCAAAAGAATCGAAATATGGAATGACACCACGATTAATAGTTCTTTGCAACAGCTGTTTTACTTCTTTGAATCGGGCTTGTTACACTACAAAAATGCTCTGCACATTTTAGAAGACTTGAACTTAATTATTGAAAACATGGAACAAAAATGCGAAATTGACTCGCCTGAATTCCAAATGTATTATAATGAGTTGCTGATTTTGAATAATTCTGTGTTATTTACCTCAAAGCCAAAATCGATATTCTTTTTACCTTATGATGCATTAGGATACTATGCAACTCGAGACATAAAAGCCTGTGAAGAACAACGAGAATACATTGAAAATCAATTACTAAACTCAAAATCTTTAAATAAATCCGGAAAGAAAGATCGGAAAATATTCTTTAATCGCATCTATCAAAAGATCGAATTCTACCGAAATAAAATCGAAAATTACGTCATTGAATAATTATTTTGAGAATGTTTGTAACTTTATGGTAACTTCTTGCGTATAACTACTAGAACTTTAAATGTAAGGAGAAAATAAATGAGACAACTTAAAATTACCAAGCAGGTTACAAATCGTGAAACTGCTTCCTTAGACAAATACCTACAAGAAATTGGAAAAGTTGACCTTATTACTGCTGACGAAGAAGTAGAATTAGCACAAAAAATCAAAGCCGGAGACCAAAGAGCTTTGGAGAAATTGACAAAAGCTAATTTACGTTTCGTTGTTTCGGTAGCAAAACAATATCAAAATCAAGGACTTACACTACCTGATTTAATTAATGAAGGAAATCTAGGATTAATTAAAGCGGCCCAACGTTTTGATGAAACACGTGGATTTAAATTCATTTCTTATGCTGTTTGGTGGATTCGTCAATCGATTCTTCAAGCTTTAGCAGAACAATCTCGTATCGTTCGTTTACCATTAAACAAAATTGGTTCTATCAATAAAATCAACAAAATGTATGCTTTGTTAGAGCAATCTAATGAACGCCCTCCTTCTGCTGAAGAAATTGCAAAAGAATTAGACATGACGGTTAATGATGTAAAAGAGTCTATGAAAAACTCTGGTCGTCATTTATCAATGGATGCTCCTTTAGTTGAAGGAGAAGATTCTAACCTATATGACGTTTTACGTTCAGGTGAATCTCCAAATCCAGACAGAGAATTAATTCATGAGTCATTACAAACTGAAATTGAAAGAGCTTTAGAAACATTAACTCCAAGAGAGGCTGATGTAGTTCGTTTATACTTTGGTTTAGGAGATCAACATCCAATGACATTAGAAGAAATTGGAGAAACATTTGATCTAACACGGGAACGTGTTCGTCAAATTAAAGAAAAAGCAATTAGACGTTTGAAACACACTTCTAGAAGTAAAATATTAAAAACATATTTAGGATAATACCTAATAGACAATAACAACAGTTTAAACTGTTCGTTTTTTGATTGATGATTGAAACCTCGGCTGATTACCGAGGTTTTACTTTTTAAGGAAGTAAAACATCGGTCTGTTCGCAAAAGCTCGGGTTTCCGAGGTTTTACTTTTTAAGGAAGTAAAACATCGGTCTGTTCGCAAAAGCTCGGGTTTCCGAGGTTTTACTTTTTAAGGAAAAGCCCCCCTAACCCCCGAAGGGGGAATTCGAGAACGTGGCAATATTGGCTTGCAACGTTTAAGTTTTTAACCCTCAAACTTCCGAAGAGAGAATTTGAGAAAGTGGTAATATTGGGTTGTGAAGTTTACGTTTTCAACCTGCTAACTTCCGAAGAGAGACTTTGACAACGTACTAATATTGGGTTGTAAAGTTTAAGTTTTTAACCCGCAAACTTCCGAAGAGAGAATTTGAGCACTTGGTAACACATTGGTTTGTTTATATAATTAAAAACAATACATGTCTTGTAATTTCGAATTATATCTAAAAAATAGTGTGATATAAATTAACTTATCATACTTTTACCTTAAAATAAAACTAAAAAAGATGAAAAAATTTATATCACTACTTTGTGTGTTAGCTGTTATTTCTTGCAAAAAAGATGAAGTAACAAGTGAAGAACCGGGATTAATGGATACTATGGACGAAATTCAAAATATCACTAAAGCCGGTGATGCTATAAAAGGTTTTGAAAAAAGAATTGAAGAACTAAAAAAATTAGAACCTATTTCTAACGATATTTATAAAGAAGTATTTGCGGATCGATTAGATGATTTAACTAGAACAGATCTTTCAATTGGTGCGACTTCAGCACTAGGATTGAGCTCTGGCGAAGCAAAATACAAAGAAGAAAATTCAAATAAAAGTCTTAATTTATCAATCTTTGACGGCGCTGGTGAATATGGAACCGCAATGATAAATATGACCTATTTATCATTAGCTATGGAAATGGAATCTATTCAGAATACAACTACCAAAAAGACTGAAACTTTTAATGGAATAAAATGTTTAACAGAAAATAATACAAATCCAAACCAAATACGTTCAACCATAACTTTTTTATATAAAGAAAGGTTTAGTGTTACTCTTGAAGGAAACAATATGGATTTAGATGAATTAAAATCATACATGAAGAAACTTGACTTATCTAAATTAGATTAATCATTTCTTGAAGATTCTTTAAAAGCTTTTTTGTGTAATAACAAAGGAGCTTTTTTGTTTTTATAGTATCTTTGCACAAACAACAACACAACAAAATGAAATCGTACCTTACGAATTCTGAAAAAAAACAATTAAAAATGAGTAAAAACACACTTATTGCTCCTTCTGTTTTGGCAGCTGACTTTGCTAATTTGCAACGCGACATTGAAATGATTAACAACAGTGAAGCCGATTGGTTTCACATTGATATTATGGATGGGGTTTTTGTTCCTAATATTTCGTTTGGAATGCCGGTTTTAGATGCTATTAACAGACATGCAAAAAAAACAATTGACGTGCATTTAATGATTGTTGATCCAGATCGTTATATTTCGACCTTCAAGAAGTTAGGCGCTGATGTATTGACTGTTCATTACGAAGCTTGTACTCATTTACACCGAACACTTCAAGCTATTAAAGCGGAAGGAATGAAAGCTGGTGTTGCATTGAATCCACACACTTCTGTAGATTTACTAGAAGATGTCATTCAGGATATTGACATGGTTTGTATTATGAGTGTTAATCCAGGTTTTGGAGGACAGTCTTTTATAGAAAATACTTATGACAAAATACGCAAACTAAAAGCATTGATTGTAAAGAAAAATGCAAACACGTTAATCGAAATTGATGGCGGTGTTACGAATATCAACGCAAAAGCTTTAGTAGATGCCGGTGCTGATGTATTAGTAGCAGGAAGTTACGTTTTTAGTGCAGAAAACCCTGTGTCAACTATTGCCGATTTGAAAGTACTTACACGATAAATATTGTCAAGCTTTCCTGAAACTTCGGGATTAGTTAAGCTTCTCATTGCTGCAGAATATGTAACAAGTTCAGAATGAAAAGATATAATATATAAAAAGGGACAGATTTTAGAATCTATCCCTTTTTTGTTGCTTATTATACAATAAGATCAATAGCTCTTCAAAACCGTTTAGGTCATTGCAACTTATTAATATTGATCAATTAAGTATTTTATCAAATCAGTAGTAGTTATAATTCCTACTAATAAATCTCCTTCACAAACAGGTAATGCATGAAATTCTTTAGAAGCTAATATCTCAGCAGCGTCTTTTATTGTAGTTTCTGGCGTTATCATTACAAGTTTCTTTACCATTACTTGTTCCAAAGTAAACATATTATAAACTGTAGCATCAATCACTTCCTCGTCGTCAATAGAATCTACAAATGAAATTCTAAGCAAATCGCTGTAACTCAACATTCCAACAATGTTATTACTATAAACTACAGGAATGTGACGGATTTGATGTTTTTTAAACAAATCTTCTGCTTTAGTTAAATCGTCTGATAGATTTAACTTTACTACATTTTTTGTCATTATAGTTGACACGGGAACATTCTGTTTCATAATAGATGGTATTTAAAGGTATAAAAATACGCATTATAAGCGAATCAAACTATGATACTTATCAGCTAATCTATTATTTTTTTCTTATAATAATTTTCATTGTAGTTAATCATCTGTTTCACTTTTAGAAATATGGATGGAAATTGCGTTTTAAACTCTTGCGGTGATTCAAAAAAGTATTCCAATAATACTGCCACAAATTCAAACTGATTTTCATAAGCATAATCCCGAAGGAATCCGGATGCTACTAATTTTTCTTTCATTTGCGGATGGGAAACAACTCGGAATAAATTTTGCAGTGATTCGTTAAACAAAACCGCTGAAGTTTCTTCGCTTTTTAAAGAGTGAATATGAAAAGCGTGTGTAAATTCGTGCAGTCCTAAGTTAAGGTTGTCGTTTGCTACTTCAATTCCTTCTTCAAAATGTTTCCAAGAGAAAATAATCGCTTCAAGACGGGGATTAAATTCTCCCTTATGGTAATTTTGGGTTTGTTCTGAATAATAAATATCTGGAAAGAGCAGAATTTTTTTGAACATTGGATTTAAATAATGACGCATTCCAAAGGTCAACATAGTATAAGTGCCGCCAATTGTAATTTTCATTTCTTCTGTAACTGTAAAATCACTACCTACAAATTCGTAATTGAATATAAATTTATAAACCCGATGTTCGAAATAGCGTTTATACTTTGGTTTTAATTCGTTGTAAAAATGAAAATTAGCAACTAATACCGCTTTTTGTTCGTCGTTCAATTTACGAAAAATCACATTCGCAAATACAAATAGTGGCTTTTTAAAGTTGCGGAGGTAGATTATTTCAATTACATAGAACGCAAAGAATAACGTGATAACAACGAATGGCGCAAGCAAGAAAAACATTAAAAAATAATCTGCTAAAACCATTTCGTTTTCTACGGCTTTGGTCAATGCAATTAAGTTACTTATCATGTTTACAAATAACGCTAAATTAAGTAGTATAAAATAAAAAAGTTGCCTAAAATTAGAGTTTACTAAAAAATCAAATGACCTATAAGTATCTTTTTGATTTTTAGATTCTGAAACAAGTTCAGAATTACAAACATTCTAATTTTAGACAACTTTGTGACCTCGACAGGGTTCGAACCTGTAACCATCAGAGCCGAAATCTGATATTCTATCCAGTTGAACTACGAAGCCATTAAAGCCTCCTAACCCCCGAAGGGGAATTAGTAAGACCGTAAATATAACATTATACTAATAACTTTTTAACGATTCCAGAAATTACTTTTCCTTCTGCTTGTCCACCAATTTGAGCGGAAGCTAATCCCATTACTTTTCCCATTGAAGCGATGCCGCTTGCGCCAGTTTCTGCAATGATTTTAGCAATAATTGCTTCTACATCGTCTTCTGATAATTGTGCTGGAAGGAATTCTTCAATTACTGCAATTTGTGCTAATTCTGGTTCTGCTAAATCAGGACGGTTTTGAGTAGTGAAAATTTCAGCACTATCTTTTCTCATTTTAACCAAACGTTGTAACATTTTGATTTCTTGATCTGCTGTTAAACCTTCTGCTGCTCCTGCTTCCGTTTTTGCCATGATAATAGCAGCCTTTATAGCTCTTAATGCTTCTAATGCCACAGTGTTCTTAGCTTTCATGGCTGTTTTCATGTGGTCCATAATATTTGCTTCTAAACTCATATTGTATGTTTTAATGTGAAATGTAAATTGGTAATTGTTGCGTCTTTGAAGGCTTACCCCAGATAGGAGCGGTATCCTTTTTTGATTGTTTTGGTTGAAAACCAAGGCAATTGAAAAAGATATAGCGGATAGCTGGAAATAGGTCCAAGAAACAAGTTATGCAAAGGTAATAAAAAAACCCGAAAATCGCTCTTCGGGTTTAATAAGGTAGGTAAGTTTATTATAGATTTAATCTACGTTATCATGTAGGAACGAATTGTTTGAACGAAGTTGTATATCATCGTTACTATCAACTCCTAATGACATTCTAGATTGATTGCTATTTGTATTTGGTGTAGTTGTTACATCAATACCCATTCTTTTATAAGCTGGTTCTCTCTCAATTTCGTCAATATGCGCATTGATATTGTTAAATTTGTGATTGAAATCCTTCATTTTTCTTTTGCGTTCTTCGGCTCTGAATTTCAATGATTCTTCAATTGACATATCTAAAGGCGAAATCGTTTCAAATTTTGTGTTGCTTTCTAACTTTTCCTCTGACTTTTTCATGGTAAAGTTTAGCTCTTCATCAACAGGTTCTTGAATTTTAGCGACTGGTTTTGCAGCTACTGGTTCAGTTTCCTTATCGAAATAATCTTCTAAAGAATATCTAATTACACCGCTTTCGTTTACTTCAGTTACAGGAATTACGTTGATTGGCTCTATTACTTCCATTTCACGTGTTTCTTCACACAGTTCAAAAACAATAGTCTGTGGCGCTTTCTTTTCTGCAACCGGCTTTGTTTCAAACAAATCATATGAAAAATTAAAATCGTCTTTAGCTACAACAAACTCAGGTTGTTTTACTTCAATTTCTCTAATTTGAGGTGTAATGATTTCAAATGACGAGGCAACATTAGATGAAACAACTTCAAAAGTTACATCCATGTTTTTAATAAATTCAGATGTTGGCACTAAGTCCATTGCTGGCGCAACTGGTGAGTATATTTCAAATTTCGGAGCTTCCACTTCTTCCTCCAATGTGAAGACTACTTTTTTTTCTATTTCGTCACTAATTGGGTTAATGATATCAGCTTTTACTTCTTCTTTTTTTGGCATTTCAAAAAGAGGATTATTACCGATCATATTTGAAGTTGTTTTATTCATAAGTTCATGAACAACTTTTTGCTCATCGCCTAACGTATGAATAATCTTTTTAGGTTCTGTATTTACGATTTCAGCTTGTTGTTCTACATTAAAACCTGTAGCAATAACCGTTACCGAAATAGCTTCTCCTAAAGCTTCTTCTTCACCAACGCCCATAATGATATTTGCATTATGACCAGCTTCTGACTGAATGTAGTCGTTGATTTCTCCAATTTCGTCAATTGTAATTTCATTTGCATCATCTGCTCCAGAAACAATTAACAACAATACATTTTTAGCTCCTGTAATTTTATTATCATTCAACAACGGAGAATCCAAAGCATTCATAATTGCTTGCTTAGCTCTGTCTGGTCCTGATGCTGTTGATGAACCCATAATTGCTGTTCCGCTGTTTGACAACACGGTTTTAGCATCTTTAAGGTCAATATTTTGTGTATAATGGTGTGTAATTACTTCGGCAATTCCTCTTGATGCAGTTGCTAAAACTTCATCTGCTTTTGAGAAACCTGCTTTGAAACCTAAGTTTCCGTAAACTTCACGTAATTTATTATTGTTGATAACCACTAAAGAATCGACTTGTTTTCTAAGACGTTCTACTCCGGCTAACGCTTGCTCAGAGCGAACTTTTCCTTCAAACTGAAAAGGAATCGTAACAATACCAACGGTTAAAATATCACGTTCTCTTGCTAATTGTGCAATAACAGGTGCTGCACCAGTTCCTGTTCCACCACCCATACCAGCAGTGATGAAAATCATTTTAGTATTACCGTCAAGCATTTTCTCGATTTCGGCAATACTTTCTATAGCGGATTGTTGCCCCACCTCAGGATTTGCACCAGCTCCTAAACCTTCTGTAAGGTGTAAACCCAACTGAATTTTATTTGGCACCGGACTGCTTTGTAATGCCTGAGAATCAGTATTACAAACTACAAAGTCAACGCCTTTGATGCCTTGTTTAAACATGTGGTTTATGGCATTACTACCTCCACCTCCAACGCCAATTACTTTAATTACGTTAGATTGGTTTTTAGGTAAATCGAATGAAATGTTTCCAAATTCTGACATAGTATCTCCTTTTATTCTGCGTTATCTAAAAATTCTTTAATCTTATCAATGTATTTATCCAAAAACGAACGTTTGATTTTATCTGTTGTTGTTTCTGGTTTGGCAACCTGAGGTTTTTGTTCCTCAACTATAACAGTTTCTTGAACTATTACTGGTGCCTGGATCACTGCTTCTTCTTGCTTTTTCAATTCAAGGAAAGGAGTAGCACTGCTTCTTGAATTGTTATTTAGGCTTTTAATCACTAAACCAACCGCCGTAGCATATAATGGGCTAGACAATTCTGTTTCTGAATCTCCTGCTAAATGTTCGTTTGGATACCCAATTCTAGTATCCATCCCTGTTATATATTCTACCAGTTGCTTGATGTGGTTCAATTGTGCGCCACCTCCGGTTAAAACAATACCTGCAATTAGTTTTTTCTTTGGATCTTCATGTCCATATATTTTAATTTCTGCATAAACTTGCTCTACAATCTCCACTACTCTAGCGTGAATGATCTTCGACAAGTTTTTAAGCGAAATTTCTTTTGGCTCTCTACCTCTTAACCCTGGAATAGAAACAATTTCATTGTCTTTATTTTCTCCTGGCCAAGCGGATCCAAATCGTGTTTTTAATAATTCAGCTTGTTTCTCAATAATAGAACAACCTTCTTTAATATCTTCTGTAATTACATTTCCTCCGAAAGGAATTACAGCAGTATGACGAATGATTCCGTCTTTAAAAATGGCTAAATCTGTTGTTCCACCACCTATATCAATTAAAGCAACACCTGCTTCTTTTTCTTCCTGACTTAATACGGCGTCTGCAGATGCCAATGGCTCTAATGTTAAATCCGCTAACTCTAAACCTGCACTTTTGATGCATCTTCCTAAATTGCGAATAGAAGCAGCTTGTCCCACGACAACGTGAAAACTAGATTCTAATCTGCCGCCATACATTCCAACTGGTTCCTTAATTTCAGACTGACCGTCAATTTTAAATTCTTGCGGCAATACGTGAATAATTTCTTCACCTGGCAACATCGCTAATGTATGAACTTGGCCAATTAAGGCATCAATATCTGCATCACCAATTACATCTTCCGGTTTTGGACGACTAATGTAATCGCTGTGTTGCACACTGCGTATGTGTTGACCGGCAATACCAACAACAACATCATTAATTTTATAACCTGAGTTATTTTCTGCTTCTGCTACAGCCTGTTGTATTGACTGAATAGTTTGTGTAATGTTATTCACAACTCCTCGATGAACACCTAAGCTTTTGGACTTTCCTATTCCTAGAATTTCCAGCTTACCGTATTCATTCTTCTTTCCTATCATTGCTACAATCTTAGTTGTACCAATGTCTAATCCTACTGCAATGTTGTCTTTGTTCATAACCTTACTCTATTTCTTACAAACTACTTGTTGTGTAAACATCAAGTTTACCTCTTTATAACTCTCAATCAATGTATCTTTAATAGCATGATGAAAAAAAGCTTTATAATTCTTAAGTTTTTTTTCTACATTTATTGGTTTCCCAAATACTATTTTATAATTATAACTTCTGTTGGTCAAAACCACATTGCCAGAAGCCGTAATGCTAGCGCCAGTAATATTTTTACTTAAGAAATCATCATTTTTGATTTCGTTAAATAAAAACAAATACGGTTTGCTTTTCCGAACACTTATTGCACCAGTAACTAGTGGAACTCGTGCCGAAAAATTATCAGACAACGACATCTTATCTCCTTTAGAATCAAGGTAATAAATTTCGTTCCCTGTAATAACTCTAACGATTGGGGTCTTTTGAGTAATACGCGTATTTAGTGAACCATCTATTGTTGAAAAAACCTGGGCTTTTTCAATCATCTCGTGATCATCGAGAACAGTTTCTAAAGTATTCAAATCTACTTTATCTTTTTGGACTTTTGCACTGCCTCCTAAATTTTGTATCAACAAGTTATTAACCATTTCATGTGTTAAAAACATGTTCTCATCAGACTCAAATCTAATATCTATAGTGCTGATTTTGCGCTCACTGTTTCTTTTTGAAGAAAACGAATAGAGGAAAACCATAGCAAAAGCTACTAGTATCAAGCGAATAGTATGCCAATTAAACTTTTTCATGAAGCGCTTTTTTAATATCTTTTACCAGCTCACCAATATCTCCAGCACCAATAGTTATAAACACCTCTGCGTCAGAATTTTCAAACACAGTAAACAATTCTTCTTTACTTACTAATTTTTTATTTGCGTTGTCAATTTTATTCAACAACCACGTCGAATTGACACCTTCCATCGGCAATTCTCTTGCTGGATAAATTTCCAACAATAAGATCTCGTCAAATTTGGCTAAACTTTCAGCAAAACCATCAATAAAATCTCTGGTTCTACTGAACAAATGCGGCTGAAAAACAGCAATTACTTTCTTACCTGGATACAACTCCCGCACGGCTTGGTGCACTGCGTTGATTTCGGTGGGATGATGTGCATAATCATCAATATAAACTAATTTTTCTTCTCTAATTTGGAAAGAAAAACGACGTCGAACTCCTTTAAAACTTGCTAAAGCATTACATATCTTTTCGTTTGAAACACCATAAGATTTAGCCATAGCAAAAGCCAAAAGTGCATTCGTTAGATTATGATGACCTGGCAATGCGAATTTTACGTTTTTTACTACCTGAGTCGGTGTTTTTACATCAAATACGTAAAACCCGTTTTCGATGCAAATATTTTGTGCGGAAAAATCAGAATCATCATTAATTCCGATCGTATTTCCTTTTAATTCTAATCCTTTAATTACATACAGATTTTCATCAGGCGTTTTAGCAGCAAATTCTCTAAACGATTCTTCAATGCTAGCTGCATCGCCATAAATATCTAAATGATCTGCATCCATAGATGTTACACAAGAAACATTTGGATGCAAGTGTAAAAACGAGCGATCAAATTCATCAGCTTCTACCACGGTAACGGTTTTTCCTGAGCCAATTAAATTAGAATTATAATTCTCAACAATTCCACCTAAAAAAGCAGTTACATCTATGCTACTTTCATACAAAACGTGACCTAAAATACTCGATGTTGTTGTTTTTCCATGCGTTCCCGCTACTGCGAAGCAATACGTGTCTTTAGTAATTATCCCTAAAACTTCTGCACGTTTTTTAATTGTGAAGCCATTAGCTTTAAAATAATTCCATTCTGAATGCGAAACAGGAACTGCTGGCGTTACAATTACCAACGTATTTTCCATCTTAAAATCTTCCGGAATTAAATCAACATTATCTTCAAAATGAATTTCTAAACCAATTTTCTTTAATTCATCCGTTAATTGCGTCGGTGTTTTGTCGTACCCAACTACTTTCTTTCCAATGTTTTGAAAATAGCGAGCAAGAGCACTCATTCCGATGCCTCCGATTCCGATGAAATAAACGTTATGTATTTGATTTAAGTTCATATATATTTTTTTGCCACAAAGACGACAAGGCGCCAAGTTGTTCGTTTTGTTCTCTTATTACTAATCTTGCATTGTGTTTTTTACTTAAATTGAATTTTATTCAAATTTAATAAGCTCATCATTTGGCAAATCATACTCATAAAGTTCAAGAGCATCTCCGTGCTGGTAATATAGCCACTGGATAGTACTAACTTTATGCTCAGAAACAGTTGCAATGCCAATAACTGTATACTCTTTATTGTTCCTGATTTGCTCTTCAATTGAATACTCTATTTGCTCTTTACTTTCTACAGCCTCTTTTATTAGCTGATTTTGTGAATTTGCAATATAATATTCAACAACCAAATACAACTGATCTAAATAGCCTTGCGAATACTCAAATTCCTTCGACCAATTATATTTTAATTCCTTTTTATAATGTTTTCTGAAGGCAGACACGGTACCATCCTTAATTTTTCTCGTGGAAACAACCCATTCTGCCAGTTCTGGCGTTTCTCCATCTCCTGCGATATAAATAGTGTCATTTTTCCAAATGACTTCAATAACATCACCTTTTAAAAAGCTTCTATCATCGTTCTTATCATTTATAAAACTAAAATCTTCCTTATTTTTTTTTGCATATAATAAAAAATAATCGCCGTCATCATTATAAGCAACAAAACTTAATGTATCAACGTGTAATTTAGGCTTCTCTTCTATAATCTTACTTTCTTCTAGAGAACTTTCAACAGTTTTATTTTCTGTTGCACTATTGCACGACGCAAGTAAAACTATGATTATAAAGCTCCAGAATTGTTTCATATTTTTTATATCAAAAAGACTTTAAGTCCTATTTTAAATTATTATTTTTAACTTGTCGTAAATCTTAAAGATTGCGACTGTTATTAATTTATTTTATCAATTTTACAATAGCATCTGCGATTTGCTTTGTGGCATTTGGCATCGCTAATTTTTTAATATTTTCGCTTAATTCGGTTTGCTTACTTTCATTTGAAATTAAGTCCGAAAAAACGTTTTCAAATTGGGTATCTAATTCTTTTTCTCTCATTAGAATAGCACCATTTTTAACTGAAATAGCTTTTGCGTTTTTAGTCTGATGATCTTCTGCTACATTAGGTGATGGAATAAAAATCGTAGGTTTTCCCACAATACATAATTCCGAAACTGATGAAGCGCCTGAACGAGAAATTACCACATCGGCAACCGCATAAACCAAATCCATTCGATCAATAAACGCTGTTACTTGAACGTTTTCTTTTTCATTATATTTCATGTAATCATTAAAATATAATTTACCACATTGCCAGATAATTTGAATGTTCTGACTTGATAAGAAAAACAGCTCTTTTTCAAGCAGTTGGTTGATTCTTCTAGAACCTAAACTACCGCCTAAAACAAGCAATGTCTTTTTATCTTTATCTAAATTAAAGTGCGCAATTCCTTCTTCTCTTTTACTTTCAACTGCTAATAAATCTTGACGCACAGGATTTCCCGTTAAAATCATTTTATTTTTCGGGAAAAATCGTTCTAAATTTTCATACGCCACACAAATTGCGTTGGCTTTCTTGGCTAATAATTTATTGGTAATTCCAGGATAAGAGTTCTGCTCTTGTATAACTGTTGGGATATTTAGCATCGACGCTACTTTCAAAACGGCACCACTTGCAAAACCACCAGTTCCTATCACCACATCAGGTTTAAAACCTTTTAATATTTTATATGATTTGAACATGCTTGAACCCAATTTAATAGGAAACATAGCATTATCAATTGTCAATTTTCGTTGTATTCCTGAAATCCATAATCCTTTAATTGCATAACCTGCCTGAGGCACTTTTTGCATTTCCATTTTATCTTTGGCACCTACAAAAAGAAATACAGCTTCGGGAAAACGAGATTTCAACTCGTTCGCGATTGCTACTGCCGGATAAATATGTCCGCCAGTTCCTCCTCCGCTTATTATGAATCTTGGATTTTTCATTTATTTCTTATTTAAAACAGCGTTCATTGGGTTTTCTCCATTTACCAAAACATCGCCATTCTCATCTTCGATTAACGACTCTTTTATGGAGCTTTTCATCGAATTTATCTTTTGCTGATTTTCATCAACTTCATTTTCTTCGTTTATCGCTACTTGCGCATCTATAATTTGTTGCAACGCTTCATCACGTTTGCGTTTATCTTCTAAATCTAGCGCAACTTCCTCTTCTTTTTTGGTCACGCTTAATATAATCCCGATGGCAATACAAGTCATCCAAATTGAAGTTCCACCACTACTAATTAATGGTAAAGGTTGCCCTGTGACCGGAAGTAATTCCACTGCAACTCCCATATTAATCAAAGCTTGAAAAATAATTGGAAACCCAAGTCCAATTATCAACAACTTCCCAAATAACGTCGAAGCTTTTTGTGCGTTAATAATAAAGCGAACAAGTAATAATAAGTAAATGAACAATATTAAAACGGCGCCAATTAAACCATATTCTTCGACAATAATTGCAAAAATAAAATCCGAAGAAGACTGTGGTAAAAAGTTTTTCTGTACACTTTTCCCAGGTCCTAATCCGTATATTTTTCCGGATGCAATTGCAATTTTAGCTTTTTCAATCTGGTAATCGTCTTCATTTGGTTTGTCGTCCATAAAACTATCCATACGACTCATCCATGTATCCACACGATTAGGCATTGCGTCTGGAAATGCTTTGGCCACCAAAATAAACATCGTTAAGCTAACAATTCCTGCACCGACGATAAAACCTAAGTATTTTAAAGGATATTGTCCAATAAAAACTAACATACAAACCATTGAAAAAATCAAGGCAGCGGTTGAAAAGTTAGCCGGAAGCACTAATACCAAAACTAAAAAAACAGGTGTCCACAGTTCTAATAATGAATCCGCGAACGAATATTCCTTATCACTTACTTTAGACAAATACCGGGCTACATAGGTCATTAAGACTATAAACGCGATTGTTGATGTCTGAAAACTAATGCCTACAAATGGGATTTGAATCCATCGACTGGCGTTTGATCCGCCTATAATAGTTCCTTTAAACAAAGTGTAACCTAACAATAAAATCACCAAAGGAAGTCCGAAAATAGAAAAGGCCTTAAAGTAATGATACGGCAACTTATGAACAACGAAAATGATTGAAAACCCAAACAAAACATGTACTAAATGCTTAAATAAATAGCCAAAAGTGGTTCCTTTTCCAATCACATAAACCAAGTTTGTACTGGCGCTATAAACAGGCAAAAACGAGACAATAGCCAATAGAAAAACCATTGCCCATATTGTCTTATCCCCTCTTATTTTACCAACTAAATCAAACATTGTATCTGTTTTATAAATCTTTATTCTGAAATCCTATTGCAACCGATTATAAATTAAAAACCGCTTGCTTAAATTGTTTTCCTCTGTCTTCATAACTTTCAAACAAGTCAAAACTTGCGCAAGCTGGTGATAACAAAACGCTATCTCCTTTTTCTGCAATACGTCTTGCGATTTCAACTGCTTCCGACATTGAACTTGTTTCTACCATAATATCCACCACATTGTTGAATGAATTGATAATTTTATTATTATCAACACCCAAACAAATAATAGCTTTTACTTTTTCACGAACTAATGGCATCAATTCATCGTAATCATTTCCTTTGTCAACACCACCCACAATCCAAACTGTTGGCGAAGTCATGCTGTCCAATGCATAAAACACAGAATTTACATTCGTAGCTTTAGAATCATTGATATACTGAACGCCTTGAATTTTCAACACTTTTTCTAAACGGTGTTCTACCCCTTGAAAATTTGTCAAACTTTCTCTGATCGTTTGTTTTCTAATATTCAACAATTGAGAAACAGCTGTTGCGGCCATTGCATTCTTAATGTTGTGTTTTCCTTCTAATGCTATTTCGTTGATTGGCATGGTAAATTGTTCGTTATTTATTGTGCTGTTAATATTGTTATCTTCTAAAAATGCGCCTTCTTTTTCTGGTTTTGTTGTCAGTGAAAAAGGTATTTTATTTGCTTTAATCTTGTTATTCTTTAACCAATTTTGAATCGCTTCATCTTCATTGTCATAAATCAAATAATCAGATTCAGTTTGGTTTTTTGTTATTCTGAATTTCGATTCGATATATAAATTGTAATCGTAATCGTAGCGGTCTAAATGATCTGGGCTTATGTTTGTAATAATTGCAATATGTGGTCTATAATTTATAATCCCGTCTAATTGAAAACTGCTTAATTCCAACACATAAACATCGTGTTTGTTTTCAGCAACTTGCCAAGCGAAACTTTTTCCAATATTTCCAGCTACACCAACATTTAATCCTCCTTGTTTTAATAAATGATGTACTAAAAGTGTCGTTGTTGTTTTCCCGTTACTTCCGGTAATTCCTATTGTGACTGCATCGGTAAACTGAATGGCAAATTCTATTTCAGAAATTACTGAAATTCCTTTTTCGATTAGCTTCTGCACGATTGGAGCTTTATCGGGAATTCCTGGACTTTTCATTACTACATCAGCATTCAGAATTAATGCTTCTGTATGTTTTTCATCTTCCCAATCGATTCCATTAAGTGCCAGAACTGCTGTGTAATTCTCTTTTATCTTTCCGTAATCTGATACAAAAACTTCGTACCCGTTTTTCTTTCCTAATATTGCGGTTCCTACTCCACTTTCGCCCCCGCCTAAAATTACCAGTCTCATCTTATCTTAATTTTAAAGAAACGAGTGAGAAAATAGCTAACAAAATTCCGACAATCCAAAAGCGCGTTACAATTTTACTTTCGTGATATCCTTTTTTCTGATAATGGTGATGTAAAGGCGACATCAAGAAAACCCGTCTTCCTTCGCCATATTTCTTTTTGGTATATTTGAAGTAACTCACTTGAATCATAACTGATAAATTTTCAGCTAAGAAAACACCGCAGATTACAGGAATTAATAATTCTTTTCGAATGGAAATTGCAATTACAGCGATGATTCCACCGATTGTTAAACTTCCAGTATCACCCATAAAAACCGATGCTGGATAAGTATTGTACCATAAAAACCCAACTAATGCTCCCACAAAAGCAGCGATGTAAATCGTCATTTCTCCGGAATTGGGGATATACATTATATTGAGATAATCTGAGAAAATAATATTTCCAGACAGGAAGGTCAAAATCCCTAATGTGAGCACGGATATTGCGGAAGTTCCCGCTGCTAAACCATCGATTCCGTCCGTAAGATTCGCGCCATTTGAAACCGCAGTGATTACAATAATTACCATTGGGATGAAAATCAACCAAGCATAATTTTTATAATCATCACCCATAAATGACAATATCTCTGCGTAATCTAATTCGTTATTTTTCACAAATGGAATAGTCGTCGCCGTTGATTTTTCTTGTAATTCGGAAGGCTTTACATTGTTTTCAATTTTCACTCTTGAAGTCATGGTGTCTTTTCGAACCGTAACATCTGGCGACAAATACATAATTGCTCCAATAATTATTCCCAATCCTACTTGTCCAAATATTTTAAAAATACCTTTTAGACCTTCTTTATCTTTTTTAAATACTTTAATATAATCGTCAATAAAGCCAATTGTTCCCATCCAAAGTGTGGTAATAACTAGCATTATAATATAGATGTTGTTCAATTTTGCCAATAAAAAAACAGGAATTAATGTTGCCAAAATGATGATGATTCCACCCATTGTTGGCGTTCCTGATTTTTGAGTCTGACCTTCTAAACCTAATTCTCTAACTGTTTCTCCTACTTGCTGATTTCTTAAAAAATTTATTATTTTTTTACCATAGATAGTAGCAATAAGCAATGACAAAATAAACGCCAAAGCCGAGCGAAACGTAATGTATTGAAACACTCCTGCTCCTGGAACATCGAATGCATTATCTAAGTATTGAAAAAAGTAGTATAACATAATATGAGTTTAAAAGTTTACTGTTTAAAAGATTAAAAGTGAGACACCAATAACTTTTTCACTGCTACTATTTGTTTAATTGTTGTAATAATTCGCTTACCATTTTTAAATCATCAAAATCGTGACGAATGCCGTTGATTTCTTGATAGGTTTCGTGTCCTTTTCCTGCGATTAGTATTATATCATTTGGATTTGCGAATTGACAAGCCGTTTTAATTGCCTGTTTTCTATCCAAAATTGAAATCGTTTTCTTGAAATTATGAGGCTCAACTCCTTTTTCCATTTCTTCAATAATCGTTTCCGGATTTTCAGTTCGTGGATTATCGGAAGTAAAAATAGCTTTGTCGCTCAATGAAGAGGCGATTTGTGCCATAATCGGTCTTTTGGTTTTATCTCTATCGCCACCACAACCCACAACCGTAATCAATTGTTCATTTTTTGTACGAATGTCCTCAATGGTTTTTAATACATTTTCCAATGCATCTGGCGTATGAGCATAATCTACAATTGCTGTAATATTTGATTCAGAAACAATAAATTGGAAACGACCTGAAACACTTTCTAATTCTGAAAGCAAGCGTAGAGCTTCCACATTTTCGATTCCTAATTCTACGGCAACTCCATAAATTGCTAATAAATTATAAGCATTGAAAGAACCGATTAACTTCACCCAAACTTCATTATCGTTGATTTTTAACAACAATCCTGACAGTTGGTTTTCTAAAATATGTGCTTTATAATCAGCATACGATTTTAATGCGTAAGTCAATTTTTTAGCTTTTGTATTCTGAAGCATTACCGCTCCATTTTTATCATCTACATTCGTGATCGCAAATGCACCTTTTGGTAAATTATCAAAAAATACCTTTTTAACATCGCGATATTCTGCAAACGTCTTGTGGTAATCCAAATGATCGTGCGATAAATTGGTAAAAACGCCACCTGTAAAATGCAAAGCTTCTGTTCGTTTTTGATGAATTCCGTGCGAACTCACTTCCATAAAACAAAACTCACAACCTTCCTGAATCATTTGGTCTAAATAATAATTCAAAGTCAATGAATCTGGCGTGGTATGCGTAGCTTTATATTCCGTTTCATCTACCATAATTTTAACAGTAGAAAGCAAACCGACTTTATAACCTGCTTTTTTGAATAATTGGTACAATAAAGAAGCGATGGTTGTTTTTCCATTTGTTCCTGTAACACCAACTAATCTGATATTTTCCGATGGATTTTCGTAATAGTTTGCTGCTAAAAAAGCTAATGCTTCATTCGTATCTTTTACCTTAATATAAGTAACTCCGTTAACAATTACTTCAGGAAACTCTTCACAAACTACTGCAATTGCTCCAAGACTTAATGCTTTATCAATAAAATTATGACCGTCTGAAAGTGTTCCTTTAATTGCCACAAAAACATCGTTCAACTCAATTTTTCTTGAATCAAATTCGATTTTTGAAATAGCAATATCCGTGGCTCCATGAACCGCTTCAATTCCTACCTTATATAATATGTCTTTTAAAAGCTTCACGATAATTCGATTGTTATGGTTTGATTCTTATTGAAGACTTGACCTGATGTTAATGATTGTGTTCTCACTTTTCCAAGTCCAACAACTTTTACTTTTAATCCTAAATTTTCTAATAAGGCAATGGCATCCATTCCGTCCATTCCTTTTACATTAGGAACTATACTGTTTTCTATTGCTGCTTTTTTATAATAAGTAGCATAGTTTTTTTCTTGCGCGTCAACTTTTGCATTAATATCTTTTACATGATTCATTGATGGAGAATCTGTAAAGATTTTTTGTGCAATTCTTTTAAAAACTGGTCCAGAAACATCAGCTCCATAATATCCAGCGGCGACGTTCGGTTTATTTATAATTACAATACAGGAATATTTTGGCTCTTTTGCAGGGAAATAACCTACAAAAGAAGACGCATAATATAATTTAGATTTGTCTTTATAATTCACTTGAGCAGTTCCTGTTTTTCCTGCCATTGAGAAATCTTTAGAGTACAATTTTGAGCCTGTTCCTCTTTTAACCACATTTTCTAATACTGCATGTACTTTATCTAGCGTTTCTTGCGAGCAAATCTTAGGATTAATTACTTGCGTATTATAATTCTTAATCGTTTTGTTCCATTCTTTAATTTCGCTTACGAAAATTGGCTTCACCATTATTCCGTTATTTGCAACCGCATTATATAAAGTCAAGGTTTGCAAAGGTGTAATTGAAACATTATAACCAAAAGCCATCCAAGGCAAAGTAGTTCCAGACCATCCACTCGTTCCTGGTTGTGGTATATAAGGTTTTCCTTCTCCTTCAATCGGAAGACCTAAAGGTTTATTCAAACCATAACTATTAATCCTATTCACAAATAATTTCGGATTATCCTTGTAACTATTCATAACCGATTGGACAATAATTGTATTTGACGATTTTTCAAAACCACTTGCCAAAGAAATTTTTCCGTAACCGCCTACTTTTGAATCACGCACTCTTCTGTTGTAATAAGTAATAATTCCACCATTTGAATCATAAACCGTACTTGTATCCGCTTTTTTATCATCGAGTACCGCTATTAAACCCATTAATTTGAAAGTTGAGCCGGGTTCTTGCGATTCTGCAATTGCATAATTTTGAGTTTCATAATACGAACCATCTGAAGCTCTTCCTAAATTTGAAATCGCTTTAATGTGTCCGGTTTTTGTTTCCATAACCACTACACAACCGTGATCAGCGCTGTAGTGTTCTAATTGTTTCAGTAAAGCATGATGCGCAATATCTTGTACGTAAACATCTATTGTTGAGATAATATCATAACCATCTTGCGGCTCTTTCTCATTAATGTCACTAATAGGTTTCCATTGATTTTTTGCAATTCGCTGCATCATTCTATGGCCATTTTTGCCGTTTAAATAATCGCGAAAAGCGTATTCTAAACCTTTACCATCTTCATTTGAACGCTCATAACCAATCGTTCTTTTTGCAACTAAACCGATTGGATGTTCTCTAACAATTTTTTGCTCAACTATTAATCCGCCTTTGTTCGCTCCTTTATCAAACAATGGAAACGTTTTCATTCGCAATTGTTCCGTATAACTTAATTTCTTTGCCAAGAATACATACCGACTTTTATTAGCTCTAGCTTTTTGTAATTTCGCTTGATAGAATCCGGTTGAATTATCAAACATTACTGCTAATGAATCCGAAAGTCCTTTTACATGTTCCTTGAAGTGTTGATTTGAAGGCGCTACCGCATCAAAATAAATACTGTATTCTGGAATAGAAGTTGCCAACAAACTTCCATCGGCAGAATAGACATTTCCTTTGTTTGCAGGAATTGTAAAATTCTTAACCGTTCTTTCTTTTGCAAGTTGACGGTAATATTGACCTTCAACCCATTGAATATTATTCAGTTTAACCAAGACAAAAACCGCCATTATGAAAAACATAACAGCTACAAAATAAGTGCGATACGATATTTTTTTATCTTCTATTGCCATATTTTTAATTTATCCCAAAAACTCTTTTTATTTTCTTGACTTTCGACTACAATTTTCACAGGAGGTACTTCTGAGGGTAAAATCTCCCGTGCTATCATTTTCTTAGCCACAGTGGATTCCATTTTCAATTTCATCAACTCAGAACGTCGGTCTACAAATTCTGACCGTAGTTCTTTCGCTTGATTAGCCAATTCAGTTATGCGGTAATTTTTAGCATCATATTGATGATTATTAGCAATCATAAACATTCCTAGAATTACCAAAAAAACAATAAATTTCCAGTTCTTAAGAGCGTCATCACTAATAAGAAATTTTGCTTTTAATAAACTGTAGATTCCGTTTTTCATGAACTATTTTTTTTCTGCTACTCTTAATTTTGCACTTCTGGCTCTGTTATTAATTGCGATTTCTTCCTCTGAAGGCACAATTAACTTTTCGATGGTTTTAAACGGCACTTCGAAATTTCCGAAGAAATCGCGCTCTGGTTCGCCTTCAAACATTCCGTTCTTTACAAATCTTTTCACCAGTCGATCTTCTAACGAATGGTATGAAATCACACTCAATCGGCCACCCGGTTTTAAAATCTCTAACGATTGTTCTAAAAATTCTTTTAAAACATCCATTTCCTGATTCACTTCAATACGAATCGCTTGATATATTTGTGCTAAAATCTTATTGCTTTTATGTCCTGGTAAGAATCGAGCTAATATCTGTTTTAACTGTTCTGAATTTTTAATTTTGGTGTCTTGACGCGCTGCCACAATCACAGTTGCCATTGCTCTTGCGTTTTTCAATTCGCCATAATTAAACAAAACACGAGCAATTTCTTGCTCATCGTACTCATTTATAACATTATACGCACTGATTTCACCTTTCTGATCCATTCTCATATCCAATTCTGCCTCAAAACGGGTTGAAAAACCACGTTCTGCAACATCAAACTGATGCGACGAAACACCTAAATCAGCTAAAATTCCATCTACTTGTTTTATTCCGTGAAAACGTAAAAAACGTTTTATAAATCTAAAATTCTGATTGATCAATAAAAATCGTTCATCGTCAAGTGCATTTTTTAAAGCATCTAAATCTTGATCGAAAGCAAATAATTTTCCACCTTCGCCCAAACGACTCATTATTTCTCTTGAATGACCACCGCCACCAAAAGTAACATCCACATATATTCCATCAGGACGAATATTCAATCCGTCAACCGTTTCTTTTAACAATACCGGATTATGATATTCCATCTTCGTCGTCATTTAAATTACCCATTACTTCTTCTGCCAAATCTGCGAAATCATCTGTAGCATCATCCACCGCATTTTCATATAAATCTTTGTCCCAAATTTCAATGATATTGATTGCAGAATTCAATACAATTTCTTTATCAATTTTTGCAAAAACCACCAAATCTTTTGGAATCAAAAGTCTTCCCGTAGCATCGATTTCAATCATTTTAACTCCTGCCGTAAATCTTCTAATAAAATCATTGTTCTTTTTTACAAAACGATTTAATTTGTTGATTTTCAACATCATCTTATTCCATTCACTCATTGGAAACAACTCCAAACAAGGTTGAAAAACCGATCTTTTCAACACGAAACCTTCCTCTAAAGAACCCAATTGTTTCTTTAGCGACGTAGGCAGCATCAGCCTTCCTTTGGCATCCACTTTACATTCGTATGTTCCGATTAATGTCTTCAATTGTTATATCTATAAGAATAGGGACAAATTTAGAAAAATTTTACCACTTTTTACCACATAATACCACTTTGTTGATAAGTTTTTGGTATTCTAAAACGAAGATTTCCAGTTTTAACAAAGCTTTATTTGCAAAATCGAGAAAAAACGAATGTTAATCGAAATTAAAAATCAACAAAAACCATCCTAAAAAACACCTATTTTAATGCAAATTTGTTGATAACTAATAAATTAGGCGCAAATAGCGTGTTTGAAAAAAGCAGATAATTTATTGTTTAATTTCTTTAATAATATAGTATATTTGTTGCGCGTGAGAACTCATTATATTAAGTGGAATTTATGTTAAAGAAAGAAAAAAAATATACCTATTTTGAAGCCGGAGAAGGCAAACCAATCATTATACTGCACGGCTTAATGGGAGGCTTGAGTAATTTTGACGGTGTAGCCGAATTTTTTCCACCAAAAGGATATAAAGTTGTCATTCCAGAATTACCTATTTATACCCAAAATATATTAAAAACAAACGTAAAAGCCTTTTCAAAATTTGTAAAGGATTTTATCACTTATAAAGAGTTTGATAAAGTAATTCTTGTAGGAAATTCATTGGGAGGACACATTGGATTATATTTTACAAAAATGTATCCAGAACTTGTAGAAGCGCTAGTGATTACAGGAAGTTCAGGTTTATATGAAAGCGCTATGGGCGATGGTTACCCAAAACGTGGCGATTATGAATACATCAAAAAGAAAGCAGAAGACGTCTTTTACGATCCTGCAATTGCCACCAAAGAAATAGTAGATGAAGTTTTTGCAACTGTTAATGACAGAATAAAATTGATAAAAACTTTAACCATTGCTAAAAGTGCTATTCGTCATAATATGGCGAAGGATTTACCTAAGATGACCACACCAACTTGTATTATTTGGGGAAGAAACGATAAAGTTACACCTCCAAATGTTGCTGAAGAATTTGATAAATTGTTACCAAATTCAGAATTGTTTTGGATTGAAGAATGTGGCCACGCAGCAATGATGGAACACCCAAATCAATTTAACGAAATTCTTAATAATTGGTTCCAAAAACATAACATATAACAGTTCCCCGAATGGGGAATTTTATTTTACACATATGAAAATTAATACAGCCGAATTTATAATTAGTAATTCTGAAATTGATAATTGTCCGAAAGAGCGCATTCCAGAATATGCTTTTATTGGTCGTTCAAACGTAGGAAAGTCATCATTAATTAATATGTTGACTAATCATAAAAATCTAGCAAAAACATCATCTCGACCTGGAAAAACACAATTAATTAATCACTTTAAAATCAACAACAATTGGTTTTTAGTCGATTTACCTGGTTATGGTTATGCGAGAGTTTCTAAAAAAACGAAAGCTGTTTTCCAACAATTCATTATGGATTATTTCGAACAAAGAGAACAACTAGTTTGCGCTTTTGTGTTGATTGACGTTCGATTGGAAGCACAAAAAATTGATCTTGAATTTATGGAATACTTAGGCGAAAGCGAAATTCCATTTGCAATTGTTTTCACCAAATCAGACAAACTTGGTAAAACTAAAGTTCACGGTCACGTTGAAGCTTACAAGAAGCAAATGTTAGCTGGAGATTGGGCAGAAATGCCTCCATATTTCATCACTTCTTCATTAGATGCAGTGGGAAGAGAGCCTATATTAGAATACATTGGTGGAATCAACGAAGATTTATTTAAGGATGAAGGTTTTTAAAATACTTATCGTAACTTTTTTATTAACTTCTTGTAATTTACCAAAATATTACTTTAAGGACGATTCTATTACAACAGGAGTTGATTTCACAAAAGGAAAATGGCTCTTAAATAGAATTGAAAGTTCCAAAGCAACCGAAGAACAATTAACTAAAAAAACGACTGCTTTTTTTACTGAAAAGTTAGGAAACAGATTTAGTACAGTTTATTCTGAAAAGGTTTTGGTGCCTCAAAGCAGTAATTTCTTGTTAAATGCCGAAGAACTAAAGCAAATAAAAATTGGTTCTAATTATGATTATTTTATCCAAGTAAAATCTGGAAATTCTAAAAACGAGCTTGGTGTTATTGATGCAACTCCTAAAAATTTTAATAAAAATTTGAAAAACGAAGCATCGATTCAACTTGTAATTTATGATTTAAACACACAACAGCTTATTTATTCTAAAAACGCTTTTGGTATTGCTGGAAATCCAGAGAATAACAGCAACGACATCACACTCACAAAATCTTCAACTGGCTTATTGATAGGCTGTTTAGATAAAATTATAAAAGATTTAGACAAAAAATCAATCCAATAAAAAAAAATCACTAATTCAACATTAGCGATTTTTTTTATGCTTTAAGCTCCAGCTTTTCTAAAAGAAAATATTCAAAACTTAAAAATTTAGAATTTATAAGTAGCTTTTAACATAGCAATTCTTGGCAATATTCTAGTTGAACTGTAAGCTGAAACATAATTTGATATCGAATTTGAATTAATTGTTTTCGAGTTAAAAACATTGGTAACGCCAAGATTAAACAACCACGGATTATTACTTTTACCATATTCTAGTTGCGCATTTGCTAATTGGTAATAATTTTTAGAGTCATTAACTTCATTACTAGTATAGTTATAATCACCTTTAAAAATTAAATTATCCAGCAACTCAATTTCTATGTCCGCAAATAAAAAATCACTTTGATATTCTGTCTCTGATTTACTTTTATAAGTGTTGTAACCTTTTTCATAACCTACGCCAATTTGAGGCCATTCTACGTTATTAGTTTTTAAAGTAATCCCAAACGTATTATTATTAACATTGACGGCTGAAAGCATATCATTCGTTTGTTGTGTGTAATTCAACATACTTAATTTAGAACTGAGTATAACATCAAAATTCTTTAGATTTTTAGTAAAACTACCTCTAAAAGTAAAGTTATCGCTAGGTGCATTTATATAAATCGGCTGCGATGATTGGTTAATACCTGATAATAAAACACCGTTTCGTATCGGATTATTGGTACGATTGTAAAAAGAAAACAAATCGAAATAATACCTTTTAAATACATTTCTTCTATTGTACGTGAGAGCGAAAGAATGAGCCTGCTCAAACATCAAATTACCATTACCCTCATAAACGCTGTTAAAAGAGTTAATCACAAGACCTTTTGATAATTGCGCTAAACTAGCTAAGTTATTTAAAAACTGATAATCAAACTGTAAAAAATGCGCCTCACTAAATTTATAATCGCTCCTATAATTAGGCTTAAAATTGACTTTTTGTATATCAATTTCTTGGTCAAAATTTCTAAATTTTCTATTGATATTCTCCAACTCGAAACTGAAAGTATTCGTCCATTTCTTAACCTGCAACTTGTATTCAAGGTTTGTACTTATTTTCACGTCTTTATTAGCAATTTTATTTCCAAATACATTAGGATAAAAAGCGACAAAAGAGTTATCAGTTAATACTTGTCTGTCTGTTTCTGCAACATTTTGAAGGTTGAGATCTCCAAGAGCCGAAATAGTGAATGTATTCCTACTGTTAGGCTTCCAATAGGATGAATAGGTAATATCAAATGAATTTGTTTTAAGCGCAACCTCTTTATTTAAACTGTATGAAGTGTCGTTTTGCAGCGGTAAATAATCTTGCAAAAAAGGCGCATTCGATAACCAGTTCTTATCAATTACTCCTTCACTATAGGCGTGATTAATTACAAAAGTTTGATATTTTCTGCTGTTTATCTTGCGGTTATATTCGAAAAAATGATTAAAAGATTTACTTTCATTTATATTATTTGTATCGAAAAAATTTGTCGCTAAATCCGAAGATGAAATTATATTATTTCCGCTTTTATCATTTGAATCTTTTAAATTTAAAACATATTTAATATTCACATCTTTAGCTGGCTTCGTGTTTATCTTAAGATTAAAAAGAATGAAATCTGAATTTTGCCTGTCTAACGTATTTCTCGTTTCATTATTTAAATTGCTATTATTTGCATACTGAATAAAGTAATCGTTTTGCATTAGATTATTACTTGCACCATATATAAAGTAAGTTTCTAAACTTGTTTTAGCATTTATTTTTTCATTATAATTTGTAGCTATAAATTTCCCATTTGTTTTAGTTACTCTATCATTACTTACTGCAAACTGAAATAGGTTATTATCAATTTTTTTTTTGTTTTTTGAATAACTGCTAAAAATCCCAGATTCTAATCGAAAAACATCAGTGAATTCTAGCGTATTTGTTCCATTATTATTGAAATCCACTATAGAACTTAAACTTCTTTTTGGCGAATAGTAAAAGAGATTAGAATGTAATTTATAATAGTTGTTATCTGAATGACCAGCGGTTATATCGCCAAAGGCAAACTTTTTTTTCTCTTTTTTTAGCACTACGTTCATAATCAGGTCGCCGCTTTCTTCTACCTGCTTCATGAAATCAACTTCAGAGAAATTATCTAATAAAACTATTTTATCAACGGCGTCAGCGGGAATATTTTCTACTGCTATTTTAGAACTACCCCCAAAGAAACTACCGCTTTCTACGAGTGTAGTTTTCACTTGTTTGCCCTGATAAGTTACTGTTCCGTTTTTACTAACTTGCATCCCTGGTAATTTTTGCAATTGATCTTTTAATTTACGTTCGTTACCGTTTGTAAATTTTGAAACATCAAAAACTACCGTATCTTTTTTAATAAGTATTGGTTCAACTTTATATTGAATAACAATTTCTCTTAAACTTTCAGTGGAAGGTGTTAATTTAATAAGTAAAGAGTTAGTTTGTTGTTCTGGATATATCTCTTTAACATAATCTATAAAACCAATGTACGAAACCGCTATTTTATAGGAAATGCCCACTTTTAAATCCAAAGAAAAATCACCTTTACTATTTGAACTTGCAAATTTAAAATCATCTTTATTAAGCATTGAACTCGCTATAATAGTAGCATTTTCCAATGGTATATTTAAAGAATCAACAACTTTTCCTACGACTATTTTGCTCTGAGAAGACATCAAAAAAGTAATAAAAAAAAATAAAACCACATAAAAAAATCTTCTTGTCAGCACTATTTTACTTTATTCGTTTACTATCCATCACGGCTTTTTTCTGCTCTGGCGTCAAAGAACTCATACTGTATTTATCGATTTCATCGCCTGTTAATTGCGGATAGTTTTCTAATTTATCAATTTTAGGATCTTCCTTTAAATTTAAATCAATAGTCTTGACATAAAGAACAGCTTTAAAAGATTGTAATTCTAAGATTAAACCAGGTAATTTCCCATAACCATTAGGACCATAAGGAACTGGGATTGTCGGTGTGAACCAAGCTGTTATTGCAAATTTTGAATCTAATATCTCACCCTCTCGATATTTTGGAGATGTTGCTTTGTAACAAATATAACCGCTAATTTCTTTGGTTTCATTGGTAATTGTCCATTTGTATTGCAAAGAATCAGTTTGTACTACTTCCCCAATTCTAAAACTATTAAAATAACTTCTGTAAATCTTTTTTTTTCTATTTTCATAAATCTTATGATTAAAATCAAGATCAGAACTAAAATCACGAATTGTTTTACCTTCTGGTAATTCGATATCTTTTACCTTAAATCCGGCTTCCGTTTTATTAAAAGAAAGACTTAACACCACTGAAGGTGCAACATTCGTAGCTTCTTTGTCACCCGCACTTAAATATTCATTATTCTTGTATAGTTCGTTTATATTTTTTTGTATCCCATAAGTAACCACTCCATTTTTTATTTGTGAGAAAGAGTAAAAAGAGGTTAAAAGGGCTAAAGTGAATATATATTTCATAAATTATTTTTAAAAAACTACTGGCTCTAAAAATTAAAGCCAGTAATCCTATGTTTATTGTTGCGTTGTTGAATCAGAAGCTTCTTCCACTCCAGCATCTTTTTTAAGCGCATTTTTGCAAGCTCTTTCTACCATATCAGCTTTATCCCTTGCCTCCTGACGTGTACTACCACTAGTGTAATAGTCATGATAAACTGCAATCCACGCTGCATCGCAACCAGGGTTAACAACAACATCCACAGCAACTTCTTTTACCTCCACTGCAAAAGTAGCAGTAGAAAATGCACAAACAGCAAAAGCTGTAAAAATGATTTTTTTCATAATTTGTTTTTGTAAAATTTAAAATTTGTTTTTTTGTTATAACGCTTCAAAATTGAAAAAAAAAAAATGATATTTTAAAACAATTAACCAAATTTTAACAAATATAACCTGATTAATTTTAAGTTAACAATCTTATCTATTGAATTGTAAAAAATATTATTAGAAAGAGTTTTACTTAAATAAAAATCTTATTGAATTTCTGTTACTTTATTCGTTTACTATCCATCACGGCTTTTTTCTGCTCTGGCGTCAAAGAACTCATCATGTATTTAATAATTTCATCACCTGTCAATTGCGGATAGTTTTCTAATTTATCAATTTTAGGATCTTCCTTTAAGTTTAAATCGATAGTCTTTACATAAAGAACACTTGTGAAAGATTGTAATTCCAAGATTAAGCCGGGTAATTCTCCATAACCATTAGGACCATAAGGAACTGGGATTTTAGGTGTAAACCAAGCTGTTATTGTAAATTTTGAGTCTAATATTTCTCCCTCTCTATATTTTGGAGATGTAGCTTTGTAACAAATATAACCGTTGATTTCTTTTGTCTCACTAGTGATTGTCCATTTGTACTGCAAAGAATCTGTTTTTATTACTTCTCCAAGTCTAAGACTATTAAAATAACTTCTGTAAATCTTTCTTTTTCTATTTTCATAAATCTTTTCATTAAAATCAAGATAAGAACTAAAGTCATCAATAGCTTTACCTTCTGGTAATTCGATATCTTTTACCTTAAATCCTGCTTCCGTTTTATTAAAAGAAAGACTTAATACCACTGAAGGCGCAACATCCGTAGCTTCTTTATCACCTGCACTTAAATATTCATTATTCTTGTATAGTTCGTTTATATTTTTTTGTATCCCGTAAGTAACCACTCCATTTTTTATTTGTGAAAAACAAAAAAAAGAGGAAAAAAGTGCTAAAGCTAATGTATATTTCATAAAATTATTTTATTCGTTTACTATCCATCACAGCTTTTTTCTGCTCTGGCGTCAAAGTACTCGTCATGTATTTAATTATTTCATCCTCTGTCAATTGCGGATAGTTTTCTAATTTATCAATTTTAGGATCTTCCTTTAAGTTTAAATCGATTGTCTTTACATAAAGAACACTATAAAAAGATTGTAATTCTAAGATTAATCCGGGTAAATTTCCATAACCATTAGGACCATAAGGAACGGGTATTTTAGGTGTAAACCATGCGGTTATATCATATTTCGACGCTATTGCCCCATTATCCCCAAACTGTGGAGTAGTTGCTTTATAACAGTTATAACCATTAATTTCTTTGGTTTCACTGGTTATTGTCCACTTGTATTGTAAGGAATCTACATTTACTACCTCTCCTATTCTAGAACTATTAGAATAAGTACGATAGATTTTTTTCTTCTTGTTTTCATAAATTTTTTCTGTAAAACCAATGAGATATGTCATATCAGTAACAGTTTGATTTTCTGGTAAAGTAATTTCCTTTACACTAAAACCTACTTCTGCCTTATTAAAAAAAAGATTGAATACTATTGAAGGCGCCACTTCTGTAGCCTCTCTATCAAATTCACTTAAATATTCTTTATTCTTAAATTCTTCGATTAAATTTTTTTGTACTCCATATGTAACCACTCCATTTTTTATTTGTGAGAAAGAGTAAAAAGAGGACATTAACACTATAGCAATTATATATTTCATAGATTATTTTAAGATTTTGTCTCGAACTTATGCTGTAAACCTAGCGCCAAAGAAATAAAAACAAAACAACAAAACAAAATCAACCTTCCTAAACTTTGTGTTCAAAATCAAAAATCAAAAAAAAATCGCTAATTCAAAATTAACGACTTTTTTTGTTATGCTTTTAACTCCAGCTTTTCTGCGAAATATTCACAAAAATCACGCATTGTGTCAGACATCTTTTCGTCAGCTGTGGCGCGTTCAAAAGTATCAGCCATTGCCACTAGCGTTTGATGGAAAAATTGCTTCATCTCATCTACTGGCATTTCTTTTGTCCACAAATCAATACGAAGTGTTTCTTTCTTTTTACTATCCCAAACAGACAATAAAATTGCTTTTGCTTCTTCTTGTTCGATGCCACCGTCTTCTGCTGTCCACAATAATTTGTCAGGCACATTATTTTCGTCTAAACCTACGGTGATTTTTATATCTGATGTTTTCATATTTATGATGATTTTAGTGCAACTGTTTACAATGTTGCAGGATTATTATAAAGTGAAAAATATTAGTTTTTCTTTGGTTTGTATTTTGAGTTTTCAAAAATTGTCTTCGCGTTTAACGCTAATAAATCTTCTAAAGTAGTTTTGGAGTTATTCTCCATATAGCTTCTAACAATTTGCCATCCTAGCCATTGCCCTACTCTCCCCGGAGTTTGATTATCTATTTCTAAATAGAATTTTGAAAATGGTGCCGGATTGATGAATCGCTGTTCACTTTTAGGATTAGAATCGTACAATAATTTATTTTCCACTAAACTACTCCACATTTGATATTCGTTTAATTCACAAAATTGCAATTGCAAATCCGTGTAACCAATTTTATTCGCATCAGAATATTCAGGAATCAACTTATCCTTAAGATACAATTCTTTTCCGTAATAAATCATTGCTGCTAATAAAGTTCTATCCGTGGGTGTTGCTATTTTTCCATAACTAAAGCTCGAAACTAAATTAGGTAAGATTTGACTTTCTTCCAATTCAACTTTCTTAAATTCAGGAAAATCGACATAAAAGCGATGGTCTTTACCTAAATAACAATCTAGAGAAACCAAAACCAATGAATCTAAGTAAAAAGACTTCGCTTCCGTATCTACTTCATTGATTAAAGTAATAACCCTAGGCGTTTTATATTTTGGAAAATAATACTCAACATGCTGAAATAATTTCTTTAAATCCGTTTCAACTTTATCTAAATTCGAATATTTTCGCTGCACTTCCGTGTACAATTCTCTTAATAATGGATCGCTCAATTTGTTTACCCAAACTGAATCTTGATTGCCTTCCGGAAAAAAGAAAGGATATTTTGCTTTAATTTGCGGTAAATCTTCGGGCTTGGAGCCATAAAAAACTTGATCAAAGCGTTCTACTTTGAATTCCGCAGGAATTTTTGCCACAACTTCTTCTACATTAGTTTCGTTTTTGCACGAAAAAAAGGAAGCTGCAATAACAACAAATAATAATTGTTTCATAAAGCGTATTTTTATATTTTTATCAAATCTAAAATCGGTTGCAAATATACAGTTATCGACTCACAAATTCTCATAAAATAATGACAAATTCTACTCGTTTCCAGGCCGAAAAAATAAATCAGCACATTGTTGAATGGTTACTTGATTATGCTATTAACGCAAAAGTGAAAGGTTTTGTTGTCGGAATTTCGGGTGGTATTGACAGCGCATTGGTTTCTACTTTGTGCGCACAAACAGGTTTACCTACGTTATGTGTGGAAATGCCAATTCATCAAGCTGAAAGTCATGTAAGCAGGGGAAATGAACATATCGCACAATTAAAAGAGCGCTTTCCAAATGTAACCAATGAAAAAGCAGATTTAACTCCAATTTTCGAAAGCTTTAAAATGGCAGTTCCTACTTCTGAAAATGATGCACTTTTGAATTTGTCTCTAGCAAATACTCGTGCAAGATTACGTATGACGACTCTCTACTATTTTGCTGGAATTCACAGTTTACTAGTTGCAGGAACCGGAAATAAAGTGGAAGATTTTGGAGTAGGTTTCTTTACAAAATATGGTGACGGTGGCGTTGACATTAGTCCGATTGGGGATTTAATGAAAAGCGAAGTACACGAATTATCGGCTTATTTAGAAGTACCACAAAGCATTTTAAATGCCAAACCAACTGATGGATTATTTGGCGATGATCGAAGTGATGAAGATCAAATTGGCGCGAATTATGACGAATTAGAATGGGCGATGCATAATGATGAAAACGGGAAAACACTAAATGATTTCGAAGGACGAGAAGCCGAAGTTTTTAAAATATATAAAAGACTAAATACAATTAACCAACACAAAATGCAACCCATTCCTATTTGTAGAATTTTTATATAATTTAAAAAATAATTAAACATAAAATACATTTTTTTCACTAACTTTGATAAGATGTTGTAATTAATGTAATCTTTTAACTATGATAAAAATATGTATTGCAGATAGTTTCCCGGTTGTAGCACACGGACTACAGTCGTATTTTTATGGGAATTCCAAATTTGAAGTTATAGCTTCGGTTCGAAATTTAGAATCTTTATTGCATCTTTTAAACAATAAATCTTGTGCTATTTTGATTTTAGACATCGAATTAGAAGGTTTAGCCAGCATAAGAGATGTTAAAAGTTTAATCAAAGATTATCCTGAAACAAAAATTGTACTTTTTACTTCGGTTTCAGAACAAATGTATGCTCCAACAGCCATAAAAGCTGGGGTTTCTGCGTACGTTCCAAAAAACACTGAATTAAAAGATCTAGAACACACACTTATAAAAGTTGCTGAAAATGGAGTAGTTCTAAGTGATTCAGTAAAAAAAGCAATTGAATTTTTAGGCAAAGGAAAAAAAGCAGATCGCTTATTCAAGAAATTATCTACTAGAGAGATTGAAGTTTTGCGTTACTTAAATGACGGAAAGAAAAACAAAGAAGTAGCACAAATTTTAGGCTTAGACGAGAAGACGATTAGTACTTATAAACTGCGATTGTTAGCCAAATTAAACGTTAGTAACTTAGTAGATTTATTGAAGAAAGCTAAAGATTTAGATGTGATTTAATTATATCTGGATAATACTCTTCCTAAACTATTAGAGAAAATATGCGTTAGCCCCAAATAAGCCATAACCATTTCTAATGTTTCTCTGTTATCAGAATTTTCACCTGTTACAAGATCTTTCTTTAAGTCATCGATGATATTATTTACCAAATACCAACGAAGCGTAATAATTGTTTCTGTAACATACTGACTGATAGTAGCGTCTTTTTGCTTTACATAAATTTGTTGCACTTCCCAATTATGCAATACTTCGCGCTCTTCGTTCATTAGAACGGAAGTAACCTCCTGCGCTAATTCTCCAGGCAAATGCATAAGATATTTGTCCAGCTCAAAATTTTCATTTTCATTGTAATAAGCAATCAAGTGATTGTAAATAGCTCTGAAAATTGGATTCGCTAGTTCCACTTCGTCTTCTTGCAGACTTAAATAAATGCGTTGGTACACTTTGTAAGGTTTGGTTTCTTTCACCTCAACCAATGCACCTTCTTCATTATTAGCTAAAACAATATCTTCAAACTGCTCTTCTTTGCTTCCATAAAGCAATAGAATTTCTATTATCTTTTGCTCTAATTCGTACTGAATATCAACTTTAGCAGAAGACTGAGAACTATCATTCTTTACTACTTCAAAAGCTTTTTGATCTTTCTTATATTCTTTATTGGCTTCAGTTAAATCTTTTTTAACCAATTGCGCTAGCGTATTAAACAGTACATCTTCGGAAATATCCATAATTCTGGAACATTCTTGGATATATACCTCACGCTTAATGCGATCTGGAATTTTTGAAATACTAACCACCATATCACGAATCAAATCTGCCTTTTTTATAGGATCATTTTTGGCATCTTGCATTAATAAAGAAGCTTTAAACTGAATAAAATCTTTCGAATTCTCTTCAAAATAAGCTAAAAGTGATTCTTGATTGTTTTTTCTCGCAAAACTATCGGGATCATCACCATCAGGAAACGAACAAACTTTTACATTCATTCCTGCTTCCAAAATTAAATCAATTCCACGAATCGACGCACGAAGTCCGGCTGCATCACCATCAAAAAGTACGGTAACATTTGGTGTTAAACGATTTATCAAACGAATTTGATCAGCAGTCAAGGCAGTTCCTGAAGAAGAAACTACGTTCTCAATTCCAGATTGATTCATTTGAATAACATCAGTATAACCTTCCACTAAATAACAGTTATTTAGCTTTGCCATTGCTTGCTTTGCATGGAAAATTCCGTACAATACTTTACTCTTGTGGTAAATATCACTTTCTGGTGAATTCAGGTATTTCGCTGCTTTTTTATCATTGGTCAAAATCCTTCCACCAAAACCTAAAACACGACCGCTCATACTTTGAATTGGAAACATCACACGACCTTTGAATCGGTCAAATTGTTTGTCTTCTTTTACAATTGAAAGCCCTGTTTTATCTAAAAATTCTAATTTATAACCTTTCCCAAGGGCTTCTTTAGTAAAAGCATCCCAAGATTCAGGCGAATAACCTAGTCCGAATTTCTTAATAGTATCGGAAGTAAAACCACGCTCTTTGAAATAAGACAGTCCAATTGCTTTTCCTTCTTCCGACTCTAATAAAGTGTGCTGAAAATATTTTTGTGCGAATTCGGAAACCAAATACATGCTTTCCTTTTCATTGGCCTGAGCCATATCTTCATCCGTTTGAAGGGTTTCTTCGACTTCAATATTGTATTTTGCTGCTAAATATTTTATAGCTTCTGGATATGTGAAATGCTCGTGTTCCATTAAAAAAGTAACAGAATTTCCGCCTTTCCCAGATGAAAAATCTTTCCAAATTTGCTTTACAGGAGAAACCATAAACGAAGGAGATTTCTCGTTTACAAACGGGCTTAATCCTTTCAAATTACTTCCAGCACGTTTTAATTGTACGAAATCACCAATTACCTCCTCTACTCGGGCGGTTTCAAATACTTTTTCTATAGTGTCTTTTGTAATCAAATTTTTCGGGATATTGAGATTTCAGAATTTGGATTTTAAGGTTCCATAAAATCGATTTCAAAGTTACAAAGTTTTTAAATAGTAAATGAGTAGGAAAACAAAAACCTTGACAAAAACAAAAAAGCACCTCATTAAAGAAGTGCTTTTTCAAAACAGATAACTTAACCTAACCCAAATTTATCTTAAATCGAAACTAACTCATTAATTTAATTTATGGCTTCTGATTTTGCTTCAAATTTATTTTTTGTCTTTTTAAACTTTACTAAAACGTTCTCTTTTTTATTGTCATTTTCAATTTCATATATCATTTCATAAACTTGCTTGATAGTGTCATTTCCCTTACCAACAAAAACTTTAGTATTTTCTACCGAAACTAATTTAAAATCAGTTATTTCTTGTTTTTGCTTTAATTCGTTATGATAATCATCTCCTACTTTTACAGCTCTTTTAATTTCGTCTTCATCATTAAATTTAATATGTTGAAATCCACAACTTGTAAGTAGAAAAACTACTATAATTCCCGCTAATTTATTCATAACTTATACTCTTAATTAGTTGAAATCGAAACGTATACCTAAACTAACGTTGTTCTGTTCTATATTATTGTTCTTGAACATTGAATTTAAGTCATATTTAACATATAGACTTGTCTGACCGTAACCAACATACGCACTTAATCCATAATTAAAGTCGGAAACATTGAAATCTCCTTTTTGTTTGTCTTTGATTTTAAGGTCGTCTAATTCATATTTTATAATTTGTTTTGACTTCAGGCGAACACCTGCATAACCTCCAACTCCTAAACGAAATGATTGGTGTATTCTGAAAGATGTTTTTGTTCCGTCTGCTGAAAGTTTCTTCGGTGTAAAATCAAACTCTAAATGAACTGGAGCCGTTAAATAGACACTTCTAAAACGGGAATCATTTAAATGATTTGTTGCCACAACTAAGTCTGTTTGATTTCCATTCGTTTCAAAATAACGATTGTCAGTTGGACGCAAATTATTGTACTGCAATGACAAACCATATTTAGCATGTAATAAATTGTTGTTTTTTAAAATCCTTGAATTCAGAGTCATTCCCCATTCATAAAAATGCGAACCTAAAACTCTAAAATCTGAATTCTCTAGGTTTTCTCCTTCTGTAATAACATTATTAATACCCATTGCAAAAACAAATTGAGAAGTTGTTCTTCTGGATTTTCGCTCCATTTTATCTTCTTCTCCTTTGTAAATTTTCATTCCGCCAATATTAATTTCAGTTCTGTTTTTTCCGATCGAATCTTTAGAGTTTCCACCTAGATAAATTGTTGTTCCACCTCTTTTTGAAGAATCATTTGCATCTGAAAGCTTTCCATCGACTTTGTCTTTAACCAATTGAGCCAACTTAGCTTCTTCAACAGCTACTTTTGTTTCTATGTTATTTGCTCTTTCAGAAGCCGCTTTAGTCTTCAATTGTTTCCCTGTCTCAGCTGAAATTTCACCTGCAATTATTTGAGCGTCGATTTCTTCAACTTCTTTTTTAAGCGCCTCTTTTTCTTTGGTTGTAATCTCTTCAATTTGATTACTAATTTCATTAGCTCTATCTTCAAACGAGGGTGATTTTTGATTTCTTCCCTTAATAGTTCCAGTTTCTGCTACAGTATCACTAACTACTTCTAATGAAATATCCTTCATCCAAATTTGGCCTGTTCCAGCTAGTAGTACTCCATAAGAAATAGATGTTGCAAATTCAGGAACGAATAATACAACTTCATACTTTGTCCAGTCTGTTGTTCCTTTTATTCCTCTTTGCTGCATATTATCAAAAGCAAGCTCTTTACTTGAATAGAAATCAACACGCATCCACATTCCGGCCCATGACTTTACGTTTTCACTTTTAACATAACCAGTCATTTTAACTGTTTTCCCTTGGTATGGATTAGCATCTACAGTTTTCATTATATTTCCAAATCTTTCAATTTTTGATTTAATCGATTTTATTGTGTAAACCTCTTGATTGGAATAAATTTGATCTTTTGTTGGGCCAATTTCATAACTTTGAGATTCATTTTGTTTGAAACTCCAGCTTACTGAATCTTTGATAGCTACTGTTTGCGCTACTGTTTTCGTAATAAATGAAAACAAGAGAATAACGATGTAAAGGATAACTTTGTTCATAATTGTTCGATTTTTGATTGATGATTGATTTATTGATGATTGATTTATGAAGTTATAAAAAGCCTCATTTAGTCGTAATTTCTATTAACTATTGCTGTTTTCACAACCTTAAAATTCTTGTTTAATTTATCTAAAATTGTTTCTCTGTAGGAAACGTCTAATTCTTTTTCAACAGTAGAAAGCAAAGCATTAGCATCTACTTTTACCGATGATTTAGGATTGATTTTACTCGCAGAATACGATGTTATTTCTTCGTTCTGTACTTCCGCTAGTAAGTTCTCTGGTGATACGTATTTGTAAGAATCTTTAGCTATCAGTTGTCGGTTGTCGGTTAGCTGCTGTTGGTTATGATCTGTTATATTCGAAGCAATTGAACTTTTCTTAATCAATTCGTCTTTAATTGAATTGTCTTTATTAACTGATTTATTTTCGTTCTGAACTAAAACAGGTTGTTGCGATTCAATTACAATCTTGTCAGTTTTAGTCGTTTCATCAGATTCAATAGCCTTCTCAACCTCTACTATTACAGGGATTTGATGATTAACTTCTAAAGTTTCGTCTGAATTAAAGAGAAAAATTCCTAAGCCAAAGAACACAAAAAAAGAAGCGGCGATGTACAACCAAAGGAATCCTTTTTTAGGCTTCTTCTCTTCTTTAACAGAAAGCATGGCATCTAATCGGTCCCAAGATTTTGCACTAGGCACGATTTCTCTAGCATTCAGCTTTTCTCGTATTTGATTATCTAATTTATTTGACTGCATTTTGTTTGTTTTTTAATTCGGTGATTTGGATTTGCAACACTTTTCTTGCATGCGATAATTGTGATTTTGATGTGCCTTCGCTAATTTTGAGCATTTGAGCTATTTCCTGATGCTTGTATCCTTCCACTGCATATAAATTAAACACCATTTTATAACCATCGGGTAAATTATCAATGAGATTTTGAATATCATCTACTGAAAACTCTTCCATTTCATATCCCGACTCGCTTTCATTAATTGTGACATCTTCAATGTCTTTGTGGTTGAAATCATTCTTTTTAACACGAAGAAAATCAATACATTCAAAAACCATAATTCTTCTGACCCAACCTTCAAAACTGCCTTTATGTTCGAAGCTTTTCAAATTTGTAAACACTTTCATAAATCCGGTAATCATAACATCTTCGGCGTGGTGAATGTCTTTTATATATTGTCGACACACACTCAACATCTTTGGAGAAAATTTAGCATAAATCTGCTGTTGCGCTTGCCGATTATTTTCGACAGCCAATTCAATTAATTGCTTTTCTTTTTGATGTAATTGTATAACCTTCATTAGTGAATTTAGAAATTAGAATTCTGAATTTAGAATCTTGCTTCTACTTATATAGACGAGAATGAATTTAAAAAGGTTGCATGAAGATATAAATTTTGATAAAAAAATTCGAAATTCCACTTTTACTATCGTAGAATCTTTTGAAGTTTTAATTTATTATTGCTTATATCTTTCTTTCAATAACGTAATTCACCATAAGAATAAGAGCATCCTTATAAGGTGATTGTGGAAAGTCTTGCAATAGTACAAGTGCTTCTTGCTGGAAGACTATCATTTTTTCTTCCGCGTAAAGTAGTCCGTTTTTATTTTTTACGAATTGGATTACTTCTTTTACGCGTGTTTTGTCTTTGTTGTGGTTTTTAACCGAATTAATTACCCATTTCTTTTCTTTAGGCGTACAATGGTTCAAAGCATAAATTAACGGTAAAGTCATTTTTTGTTCTTTGATGTCAATTCCGGTTGGTTTTCCGATGGCTTCATCCGTATAATCGAATAAATCATCTTTAATTTGAAATGCCATCCCGATTAATTCCCCAAATTTTCGCATTTTCTCCACCACAACAGTATCTTCTGGAACTACAGAACAAGCCCCAAGCGAACAACAAGCTGCAATTAAAGTAGCCGTTTTTTGACGGATGATTTCGTAATAAATATCTTCTGTAATATCAAGTCGGCGTGCTTTTTCAATTTGAAGCAATTCGCCTTCACTCATTTCGCGAACGGCAACCGATATAATTTTTAATAAATCGAAATCGTTATTATCAATTGAAAGTAATAAGCCTTTTGAAAGTAGATAATCGCCGACTAAAACAGCAATTTTATTTTTCCAAAGTGCATTTAATGAAAAGAAACCACGACGTTTGTTACTATCGTCTACAACATCATCATGCACCAAAGTAGCGGTATGAATTAATTCAATAACAGCAGCGCCTCTGTAGGTACGATCATTGACCAGTCCGTCGGAAACCATTTTTGAGGTTAAGAAAACAAACATAGGTCGCATTTGTTTTCCTTTTCGGTTTACGATATAATGGGTAATTCTGTTTAACAACGCCACTTTTGAAGACATTGAATCGCGAAACTTCTCTTCAAAAAGTTCCATTTCAGCGGCTATCGGTAGCTTTATTTGTTCGGTTATTTTCATTGTGATTACAAAAGTAATTAAAACAACAATGAGAACAAAGCAATACCCGTTTTTTAGCCCAGATAGGAACGGCATCCTTTTTTAAATTGCCTTGGGTTGCTAAAACCCGAGGCAATTTAAAAAAGATATAGTGGATAGCTGGATTGGCTTCAACTTAAAAGTATAGAGATTCTGAAACGAGTTCATAATGACAAAATCGGTGAGGTTCTAAAATAAATATAGAACATTGACTGGATTCTGAAACGAGTTCAGAATGACAATAGTTGCTAAATTCAGAATGACAAAACCAGTGAGATTTTAATATAAATAGATGCTATTGACTAGATTCTGAAACGAGTTCAGAATGACAATAGTTACTAAATTCAAAAATCGTCGAAATTCTAATATAAATTAAGATTTATTTGCCAATTGACCGCAAGCTGCATCGATGTCTTTTCCACGGCTTCTTCTGACTTTTGCAACGATATTGTTCTTAGCTAAAGCGGCAATATAAGCGTTGGTTACTTCTTCGGAAGCTTGTTGAAATCTGCCATCATCAATCGGGTTGTATTCAATTAGATTTACTTTACAAGGCACATATTTGCAAAATTTCACTAAGGCATCAATCGATTTTTTATCGTCGTTTATTCCTTTCCAAACCACGTATTCGTAAGTGATTTTGCTTTTTGTTTTTTTATACCAATATTCTAAACTTTCGCGCAAATCTGTCAACGGAAAGTTTTTTGTAAAAGGCATAATTTCGTTTCGAATTTCTTCGATTCCTGAATGTAAGGAAACTGCTAATTTGAATTTTACCTCATCATCGGCCATTTTTTTAATCATTTTTGGAATTCCTGAGGTAGAAACCGTGATTCTTTTTGGCGACATTCCCAAACCTTCGGTTGAAGTAATCATATCAATCGCTTTCATTACATTTGGATAATTCATCAACGGCTCGCCCATTCCCATAAAAACGATATTTGATAAAGGTCGGTCGTAATACAAACGGCTTTCGCTATCGATCGCGGCAACTTGGTCGTAGATTTCGCCTGGTTCCAAGTTTCGCATGCGTTTTAATCGTGCTGTAGCACAAAAACTACAATCCAAACTACAACCCACTTGTGAAGAAACACAAGCTGTTGTTCTAGTTTCGGTCGGAATTAGAACAGATTCTACGATTAAATCATCGTGCAGACGTATTGCGTTTTTAACGGTTCCATCTTCACTTCTTTGTAACGTATCGACTTTAATGTGATTGATTACAAAGTTTTCTTCCAAAATGGCACGTGTTTCTTTTGAAAGATTTGTCATGTCTTCAAAAGTATGAGCGCGTTTGCTCCACAGCCATTCATAAACTTGATTACCACGAAAGGGTTTGTCTCCGTTTGTAACAAAAAA
Organism: Flavobacterium ardleyense; assembly: GCF_042686085.1. Classification (GTDB taxonomy): domain Bacteria; phylum Bacteroidota; class Bacteroidia; order Flavobacteriales; family Flavobacteriaceae; genus Flavobacterium; species Flavobacterium ardleyense. The sequence continues at coordinate 152,816 of NZ_JBHUOL010000022.1, read as the reverse complement.
TTGGCGTAATTGTTCTTTCGAAAGTGCTCGTATGTCTTTTTTCTCCGTTTGCATGGTACAAAAGTAATCAATTTAGAAATTAGAAGGAAGAAATTAGAACTAAGAAGATTTGGAATTTGTATTTTTGCCTACTGAAATTTATTTTTTATGCATTTTATATCTGAAGAATTAGAAGATTACGTTGCTAATCACTCCCAAATTGAACCTGAATTATTAGCCAAATTAAACAAAGAAACACATCAAAAAGTGTTGCAACCAAGAATGTTGAGTGGCCATTTTCAAGGAAGGGTTTTGAGTATGTTGTCGAAGATTATTCGACCAACTACTATTTTAGAAATCGGAACTTATACTGGTTACGCTGCTTTATGCTTAGCTGAAGGTTTAACGGAAAATGGAACTTTAGATACGATTGACGTAAACGAAGAATTAGTAGATTTTCAGAAAAAATATTTTGATGTTTCACCTTGGAAAGATCAAATTTTCCAACATTTAGGCGATGCTTTAGATGTTATCCCGACTTTAAACCGAAAATTTGATTTGGTTTTTATCGATGCAGATAAAGAAAATTACATCGAATATTTCCATATGATTGTTCCTTTAATGAATAAAGGCGGAATAATTTTATCCGATAATGTATTGTGGAGCGGAAAAGTACTTGAAGAAGTAAAATCTAGCGATAAAACCACGCAAATATTATTAGACTACAACAAGCTAATCAACGAAGATAAACGAGTAGAAACTGTTTTATTGCCTATTAGGGATGGACTAACGGTGACTCGCGTTTTGTAATTTTATATTTAGCACTAAAATGTTCGTGAAATTTATAAAATACGATTCCAACAATAGCTCCAAATAAATAACCCGATAAAATATCTCCTGGAAAATGTAATCCCAAATAAATTCTGCTGTAAGCAAAAATTAAAGGAAAGGCAAATAACAAAAATGTGTTTCTGTAATATTTTCTAATAATTAAGAAAATAAAAACAGTTGACGCCATAGAATTTGCAGCGTGACCAGAAAAGAAACTAAAAGATTTTCTAGTAACGACTTTACGAATAATTCCATCTAATTCAGGCACATTACAAGGTCTTAATCTTTGGAATGTATATTTAAAAAGATTCGTCATTTGATCTGTAAAGGCAATTAATAATGCCAAGAACACAATAATAATTATAAATTTTCTAGAACCTACTTTTCTATGAATTAGAAAAAAAACTGCTAGAAAAAATGGTGCCCAGTACGCTTGTTTGGTTATTATTTTCCAAAAAGCATCAAAAGGCTCTGATCCTAATCCATTTAAAAAAACCAATAGATTTTGGTCTAACTGAAGTAATTGTTCCAAAATTAGCGTTGTCTTTTAATGGGTCCCGTAATGCTTTCGATGTCTTCTTTTACTTTATCAATAGGATTTTGAAAGCCTAAGTCTATATTATCCGTAGGATTCATCATCTTATTCATACCGTCTTTGGCTTTGTTTATTTCTTCTGAAATTCCGCCCGTTATTTCATTTATGTCTAAACCACTGTCTTTTGCGCTGTTTTGTATTTCACTCTTCAGCTCGTTACTCGCATTTTTTAATTGCGCCATTGTTTTGCCTAAAAACCTAGCGATATCTGGTATTTCTTTAGAACCGAAAAGCATCAATACTACGACAAGAATTAGTAATACTTCTGAAAATCCATCAAACATAATAGAAAATTTTAGAGCACAAAGTTACAAAGTTTAAAGACTAATTTTCTTAAATCTATCAAAAAAAAAGACTACCCGAAGATAGTCTCATTTTTATTATTTTTTATCTAATTTATCAAACTTAGATTCTACTGCTCCGTTTGGCCAGAAATTATTAGTTACGTCTATATCGGCTGTTTCTAATTTAGGGTCTAATTGGAATTTTACTACTTTTTTCGCGGTAGCAAAAACTCTTTTAGCTGAATCGTTATTCTTTCTCCAAATCTGGGCCGGGAACGTTTGTGTTTCACTAGTTCCATCCTCAAATTGAAGCTCTACAATGATTGGCATTATCAATCCTCCTGGTTTTTCAAACTCTACTTCATAAAAGAATTTAGGCGATTGCATAGCACTAATTTCTGCTTGTGAATAATTGTCATTCAAGTAATCATTTAAACCTTTCACTTTTGAAGCATCAAATCCTTTTGCTAATTCTGGTTTGAAATCAGTTGAACCTTCTAGAACCATTTTAAGCATTGGTTGATTTTCATCACCAATCTTTCTTCCTCTTCTGTTATATTGTGGTTTAGCATCTTTAGGATCCTGTTCTACAACGTAATATTGTTTTACTTCTTTGATTCCGATATCTGTAAAATCTGTTGAATAGAACCAACCTCTCCAAAACCAATCTAAATCTACTGCAGAAGCATCTTCCATTGTTCTAAAGAAATCTTCCGGTGTTGGATGTTTAAATTTCCAACGATTTGCGTATGTTTTGAAAGCGTGGTCAAACAACTCGTGACCCATAATTGTTTCTCTTAATATATTTAATCCTGTTGCTGGTTTCCCGTATGCGTTAGCACCAAAATTGTAAATATTTTCAGAGTTTGACATAATTGGCTCCAAATATTGTTGATTTCCTTTCATGTAAGGCACAATGTTTTTAGCTGGTCCTCTTGTTGCAGGGAAATTTGGATCAAAAGATCTTTCTGTTAGATATTCTAAAAATGTATTCAATCCCTCATCCATCCATGTCCATTGTCTTTCATCTGAATTTACAATCATTGGAAAGAAATTATGTCCTACTTCGTGAATAATTACACCAAGCATTCCATACTTTACTCTATCACTTACGAATCCAGTTTCGTCAGGACGACCGTAGTTCCAACAAATCATTGGATATTCCATTCCTTGGTCTTCTGCAGAAACTGATACTGCTTTTGGATAAGGATAATCAAACGTATGGTGTGAATACGTTTTAATTGTATGTGCTACTGCTTTAGTAGATAAATCTCCCCAAAGTGGATTTGCTTCTTTTGGATAAATTGAAATTGCTAATGGTTTGTTAGTTGGTAAATCAACCGCCATTGCATCAATCATAAATTTTCTTGAAGAAGAAAAAGCAAAATCCCGTACGTTTTGTGCTTTAAATCTCCATGTTTTCTTTTGGTCTGAAAAACTAGTTTCTTTTGCAACTGCTTCCGCTTCCGTTACAATTATTACTGGTTTGTCAAATGTTTTTTCTGCTAATTCCCATCGTTTTACTTGAGCCGGCGTATAAACTTCGCTTCTATTTTGTAACGATCCTGTTGCTTCCATTACGTGATCCGCTGGAACCGTAATATTAACTTCATAATCTCCAAAAGCTAAAGCAAACTCTCCACCACCCCAGAATTGCATATTTTGCCATCCTTCTACATCATTATAAACAGCCATTCTTGGAAAGAACTGTGCAATTACATACAAACGGTTGCCATCTTTAAATTCTTCATATCCGGAACGACCATTGTTTGCTTGCACTTGATAGTTAACGATATTGTACCACCATTTAAGAGAAAAAGAAATTTTTTGACCTGACTTTAAAGGTTTGTCTAAATCGATACGCATCATCGTTTGATTCACCGTATACTTTAATGGATTTCCTTTTGCATCTTTTACATATTCAATATTGAATCCACCTGGAAAAGGGTTTTCAATGAATTTTTGAGCAAAACCATCAGTCGTCATTGTTTTAGCTAGGACTTCATTTCCAATTAATGGTGTTTTTGAATCTGCTCTTTCAATATTCTGGTCTAATTGTAACCATAAATATTCTAAATTTTCTGGCGAATTGTTAAAATAAGTAATGGTTTCTGACCCCGATACTTTTTTATTTTTATCGTCTAATTCTACATTGATCTTATAATCTGCTTTTTGCTGATAATAAGCCGGTCCTGGTGCTCCAGAAGCCGTTCTGAACATATTAGGAGTTGCCATTTCCTGATACATTTGACGAAACTTGTTTTCGTTGTAATGTCCTTGTTTCTTTTCATCCTTCTTCGCTTCTTGAGCAATTGCTCCAAAGGCAACAGATAGTGATAAAAATACACTGAATACAATTGATTTTTTCATAATAGTACGGGTCGTTTAATAGTCAATCTTTTCTTTTGATGCCGTATTAGTCATCAAAAGACTTTTTTTGTTACCATTTATATTGGTATGAACTATATTTTGTTGATCAGAATATACTTCTGTTAATAATGAGTTATAGATTTCGAAGGTATTTATTTTTTTTGAGATAGCAATTTTTGTATACAATATTAACACATCGCCTTCTAGTTCTCGGGCTAAAAACTCAATTTCTTGTGGTTTCTTATTAATTGAAATCTTAACTTTTTCTTTCAAATATGCTTTAATCAACTCTTCAGCTTCAGGCAATTCTCTTGTTGAAGTTAAATTTACTTTTTTATTATATCTTTTATTCAACGCTTTCTCAAAATCATCAATAAAAATTCGGGAAGTAATTTCAATTCTCTTTTTTGAAGGCACATAATCCACTTGCGTTACCGAAACATAAAATTTATGTACAGCAAACGAACTCAAGAACAGCACAGCAAATACTAGCAAAACACTCTTTTTCATTGGACAAAATTAAACATTATTATTGTAATTTAAATTCTTTGGCTTTTATGACTAAATATTCAATCAATTTTAATTCATTTTCCGATTTTAAAAGTGGCGAAAGCTCATACACATTTAATTCAGCAAAACTCATAAACATTGGAATAGACTCGTTTTTAATTTTCAGCGTCTCAGTAAAAAAATTGTTGGAAAATCTTTCATGCATATGTTCTGAAAAGGATTTAGATTGAATGTATCTAATTCTCCTTTGTTCGAAAACGCGTTCGGAATTCGCTTTTGAATTTCCTTTAATTCCCAGCAAATTTGCAATTCCTTTTCCAATAAGCATAAAATTAACTCCTGTCTGTGCTAAATTATTTGATAAAGCTATATTAAGTGGAGCTTTAGTTCTAACATCGTCTTCATAATTTTTAACAACTTTTGCATCAATTTTTGAAAACCCATCTCCATACACCTGAATGCGCTTGGTATCTACCTCTAAAATCCCTGTTAAAGTATAAGGAGTTATGATCACTTCGTTTAATTCTGTTATTCTTACCTTTAATTTAATTTCTAAAACCGGAAGCCAAAAATCCTTATCGGTTAATACATATTTCTTAGAATCATAAGACAAACCCTGAATATACAAAGTATCAGTAGCCCTTGCGTTTATTGAAAATTTACCATCTAAATCGGTAATTGCACCAATATTTGATGAAATATTGTAAACTGTAAGATTTTCTACTTCGATGGAATCGGCAACAATGCGACCACGCAATATTTTTCGACCAATTTCTTGTCCAAAAATAGTTTGACTGATGCAAATTAAGAGTAAAATTATGTAGCTTTTTCTCATAAATAATTAGAGTTATAGTTCTTTTAATTTAAGATATTCTACAGCTAATCCTGACAAAAGAAATGCAGCCATAGTTTTATTTTTAGCCTTCATGGCCTTCGCGTAAGCATCATTATCAGCTATATAAAACAGAAAGCCTTGCACATATTCTTCTGGGATATGTAAGGTTTCAGTAAAATAAGTTTGTTCAAAATAATCGGAAGTTTTTGCTTGTAGCATCTCCTTTTTTTCTACAACAAACTCTTTCTTTAGCATTGCCGTTCTGCCGCTTATGGCATTAATCATCCCATCAACATCCATTCCGCCAAGAGGAATAAACAAAGGACTGTACCATTTAAAGTCACCAGCAGTATATAACTTTCGCTCTGCAGGCGTATAAGTTCTTTGATTTGCAGGAACAATTCCTAAAGAAACTGCATTAATGTTTTTATATTCTGTGATTGTAATTTCGTCGAGTTGACTGATCAAGGATTTCATTTCTACTAAAATTAATTCAGCTTTTAAATCTCTTTTCTTAATAACGTATTGCGTTGCCTTCAAATGAACCGCACTAAACTGAAGGGTATCATTAACTCCAACCTTTATTTTAAAATATCCTCGAGCTTCTGTAATTCCTCCCGTTTTTTTAGAGATATTAAGCACATGAATTCCTTCTAAATTAGTAGATTCAGACACAATTTTACCACTTATTATGGTGTCATTTTGAGAAAAAACTAGTAAAGGCAACAGAAATAAAAGGCAAAGTAAAGGTTTAATCATTTATTTAAGATTTCGTATGTTTCTGTAAATGTAGCCAATAGCTCTCAAAAGGAAATCCTAAAGAGATGGTAAACTTGTGTTAATTCAAAAATAAAACCTTTATTGCAGACGGACGAAAGTTTACTTTACAACTCTTTTAATTTTAGATATTCCACAGCTAATCCTGACAAAAGAAATGTAGCCATAGTTTTATTTTTATCTTTCATAGCTCTAGCATAATTTTCATTTTCAACTACATAAAATAAAAAACCATCGACGTGTTCTTCAGGAATATGTAACGTTTGAGTAAAATAAATTCTTTCAAAATAATTTGAAGTTTTAATTTGAAGAAATTCTTTCTTTTCTATTCCCACATCATTTTTCAGGGTATTTGTTCTTCCTGAAATCAAGTTTAACACGGGTTCAATAAAACCAGATTTTGAACTCTTTAATCGGCGCTCTGCTGGAGTATAACTTTTTGTACTTGCTGGGATAATTCCTAGCGAAAAAGCATTTATATTTTTATATTCTGTCAGCGTAACTTCTTTTAAATGAGTGGTTAATGATTTCATTTCTACGAATATTAATTCGGTTTTGAAATCACTTTCTTTTATAACATATCGTGTAGCTTCTAAGTGAACTGCACTAAACTGAAGGGTGTCATTTACTTGCGCCTTTATTTTAAAATAACCGCGATCTCCGGTGATTTCTCCCGTTTTCTTAGAAATATTAAGGACATGAATACCTTCTAAATTAATAGATTGCGAAACAACTTTACCACTTATTATGGTATCCTTTTGACAAAAAAGAATTAGTGGTAAAAGCAGAAAAAAGAAGAGTAAAGATTTAAACATTTATTTTTTTTTGGTATATTTTTGTAAATGTAGTTTATACCTTTCAAAAGGAAATCCCAAAAAGATGATAAACTTATGTTAATACAAAAATGTAACTTTGTAAAAAATTTGAAATGAAAAACATATTAATCGCAAGCACATCAACCCTACATAACGGCAGTTATTTAGAATATCTTTTACCTGAACTGCAGCTTTTTTTCGGTGGATGCTCCGAAATTATTTTTATTCCTTACGCACGTCCAAGTGGCATTTCGCATGATGACTATACGCAAAAAGTAGGAGAGGCTTTTTCGAAAATTAATATTCAAGTTAAGGGTATTCACGAATTTGAAGATCCAATTACAGCTATTAAAAATGCAAAAGGTATATTTACGGGTGGTGGCAATACGTTTTTATTAGTTAGCCAGTTGTATAAAAATAATGTGATTGACACCTTAGAAAGAGTTGTAAAAACAGGAACACCATATTTAGGAACAAGTGCGGGAAGTAATATTTGCGGCTTAACAATGCATACTACTAATGATATGCCTATTGTTTACCCTCCAAGTTTTAGAACCTTAGGATTTGTTTCTTTTAATATCAATCCCCATTATTTAGACCCAATTGCTGGCTCCACACATATGGGAGAAACGCGCGAAACCCGAATTAATGAATTTCATCATTTTAATCCGCAACCTGTTATTGGTTTAAGAGAAGGAAGTTGGTTAGCCGTAAAAGGAGAGTCTATAAAATTAAAAGGAGAATTGACCGCTCGAATTTTCAAAAGAAATGAAATTCCTTATGAAGTTACACCAGAAACAGAACTTAAGGATTTGAAATAAAAAAAGCCTTGCAAATTTGCAAGGCTTTTTTTGTGTGGAGCGGAAGACGAGGCTCGAACTCGCGACAACCAGCTTGGAAGGCTGGAGCTCTACCAACTGAGCTACTTCCGCAGGTGATAATTTTTAAAACTTTATCTTGTTTTGGAGCGGAAGACGAGGCTCGAACTCGCGACAACCAGCTTGGAAGGCTGGAGCTCTACCAACTGAGCTACTTCCGCATTCTAAATCAGTGCAACAATACACTCATTTTGTGGGTGCAAATATACTTCAAAATATATTTTAATTGCAAGTTTTTTGACATTTTTTTTCCATTCCTTTGTTTAAAATTTATTAATACTTGAATATAAGTCGTTAATTGATTAACAAGCAAATAGTTACAAAATGATATATATTAAAAAAATCAGTTCAGCGGAGACCTATTTAGTGCGACAAGAGGTCTTACGGAAAGGAAAATCTATCGAAACATGTTATTTTGATGGGGACGACGATGTAACCACGGCACATTTTGGATTATTTCAAGATGAACGTATTATTGGCGTAGTTTCTATCTTTAAAGCAACTGCAACGCTCTTTACTGAAAGTGATCAATTTCAAATTAGAGGCATGGCAGTTTTAGAAGAATTTCAAGGAAAAGGATTTGGAGAACGACTTTTAAAAGAAGCGGAAGAATATTGCTGGACGCAGCATGCAAAAGTAATTTGGTTCAATGCAAGAGAAAGTGCAGTTGCATTTTACAAGAAATCTAATTATAAAATTCTTGGTGATTCCTTTAACATTCCTGATGTTGGCATTCATTTTGTAATGCATAAAAAAGATTAAAAAGATATTCACTACTTTTACCCACTTAAACGGGTTTTCTCTATGAAAATTATTACTATTTTATTATCTATATTCTTACTTATTTCTTGTAAAAAAGGAAAAAACGAAGCTGCTTTTGACAATTCTATTATAAGAGACACAATTCACAACGTAATTATAAAACCTGTTGCTCCTGAATTACTTGCTGATAAGTCAGACAGTATGAAGTTATATTATCAAAAAGCTGATTTTCATGAAATTTGGTATTTAGATGAAAACAGATTAGCGTTAATCAACGAAATTAAATCATCTGGCTCTGAAGGATTAGACCCAATGGATTATTCCCTTGAAACCATTGGGAATTTAGAAAAAAAACGAACGCAATTATCTGATAATGAAATCGCTAAATATGACATTTTACTTACCGAGTCTTTTGAAAAATTAGCGCTTCATTTGCATAAAGGAAAACTAAATCCGAAAGAACTATATAAAGATTGGGATTTACAAGCTAAAAAAATAGCTCTTTCTGATTTGTTAATTCCCGCAATTAAAGATCAAAAAGTAGCGTCGATTTTTGAAGAAATAAAACCAAAACACCTTGTTTATCGATTACTTAAAAGAAGCCTGAGAGAATTAGAGAATTATCCAAACACTCCTTTTAAGAAAATTGAAAGTAAAAAAGATAAAATTCAGTTAAATGACACGCTTGCCGAAATTGTAAAAATAAAAAAACGTTTGAGTTATTGGGGTGATTTTAAAAATAGAGACAGTGTTTATACTTGGAAATATGACACCCTAACTTTTAAAGCAGTAAAAAGATTTCAAAAACGTCACGGTTTATTAGAAGATGGGATAATTGGAAAAGGAACTTTAAGCGCTTTAAATACCACAAAAGAAGAAAGAAAAGAACAAATTATAGCCAATTTAGAAAGATGGCGTTGGTATCCAACTAATTTAGGAGAACAATATTTAATTGTAAATCTTCCGGAATACATGTTGAATTATGTAGTTAATAATGATACAATAGCATCGCATAGAATTGTTGTGGGAACGGCAAAAAGAAAAACACCTATATTGACTTCTAAGCTTTCTAATTTTGTTTTCAATCCTACATGGACGATTCCTCCGACTATTATTAAAGAAGATTTGACTCCAAGCGCTTCAAAAAATAGAAACTATTTCCCATCTCGAAGATTGACTATTTATGACAATAAGGGATCAGAAGTTGGGCCAGAAGATTGGAATCCGGCAAGAGCTAATAGTTATCGTTATGTACAAAAACCTGGGTACAACAACTCTTTAGGTTTGGTAAAATTCAATTTTCCTAACAGTCATCTTGTATATTTACACGACACCAATCATAGAGATTACTTCGTTAGAAACAATCGTGCTTTGAGCTCTGGTTGTGTTCGAGTAGAAAACCCACTAGTCTTAGTAAAGCAAATTTTAGTAAAGGAAAATGAAAAAAAATGGGCTTCTTCAGAAATTGATTCCATTATCAAGGAAGAGAAAACAAAAACCGTTTCCCTCAAGGAATCTGTAAATATTTATATTTTTTACTGGACGAGTTGGATAGAAAAAGATCAATTGCAATTTAGATCCGATATCTATCAACTTGACAAAGCGTTATATAAAAAATTAAGAAATCGCGATTAATTAAATGTTGCAAAAACAAACATTGATAAGAAAAGACGATAAAATCAAAGTGAGATTAAAAATGAAATCTAAATTTATGAAACTAATTTAGATTTAGCTACATAATTTCTCGATGGGTGATAAATGAAGACGCACGATTTATCTTTAATTAATTCAATCAATTCTTTATGTATTTTATAAGGAACCGCAGGACATCCTAAGCTTCTCCCGATGTATCCTTGCGCATTAGCTAATTTCTCACTTACATAATCAGCTCCGTGAATTACTACAGCTCTATCTCTTGCATTATCATTAATCCCTGACTCCATTCCATCTAAACGTAATGAAGTTCCATGTTTCCCTTGGTATTCTTCGCCAGTTACGTAAAAACCTAAACTGCTCTGAAAAGATTCATTTGTATTTGAAAATTTAGTAGCAAATTCAGTTCCTGAATTTCTTCCATGCGCCACTAATGATTTTAAAATCACTTTTTGAGTTTTCATATTGATAACCCACATTCTTTCCATTCTAGAAGAAAGGCTAAAATCTACGATAGTTAAAATTTCATTAGAAATCTTTCCTTGTAATTTTAAAACTTCATAACCTTGAAAAGCGGCAAGAAAACTATCAAATTTTGGTAATGATAAATTATTATCATCTATTGCACTATATAAAGTTTTACACTTCGTTTCTAATGATGCTTTGCTGTTTGCTGCGATTAATTCTGGATCAGTGTCAACAACTCCTTTTTGTTGCGCATCAGCGGTGTTTAAAGGCTTGAAGGAGAATATTGCTATTAAAACGAACGGTAAGATTTTATAAATCATTGTTAATCTAGTAGTTGTGGGGGTTATGTCTGGGCCAAATGTATTTATTTTTTTAATAAAAACAAATATAAAAAGTGTTTTTTATCTAAATTTTATGCATTTCGTCGATAAAATGCAAAAAAGTTAAACATTGCATAAAAAATACCAAATAATGTGTTAATCTTATAATTTTGCAACTTAAATTCCACTTATGACAACTAAGTTTTGCATTGCTTTCATTTTATGCGTAACAACGGGTGCTTTATCAGTTGCACAAACAAAAAAGATAATCACCACAAAAAAAACAAATGAATCTATTGTTATTGATGCTAACTTAAGTGAAGAGGCATGGAAAAATGCTGCGGTTGCAACTGACTTTGTTTCATTTGAACCTAAAAACGGAACTCCAATTCCTGCCGAATTTACAACAGAAGTAAAAATTATTTATACGAATGACGCGGTTTATATTGGCGCCATGTTATACGATCCAGCTCCTTCAAAAATTTTAAAAGAAATTGTAGAAAGAGATGAAATTGGTATTTCTGATCTGTTTGGAGTAATGATCAACGGCTATGATGATGGCCAGCAAGAGTTTAGATTTTATGTTTCAGCAGCAGACGGTCAGGTTGATACTAATTTCACTTCTACCGAAGGCGAAGATGGTTCATGGAATGCAATTTGGCAAAGCAAAGCAAAAATAACAGAATTTGGTTGGGCGGTAGAAATGAAAATACCTTATGCTGCACTTCGTTTTCCAGAACAAAAAAACCAAACGTGGGGCATAAATTTTTTTAGAGAAGTAAAAAGAGAGCGTCAAAAATATACTTGGAATCCTATTGACAATACACTTGGTACATTTTCACAACAAGCGGGAATTTTATCAGGAATTGAAGACATACAAACCCCGACCCGTTTATTTTTAATTCCCTACTCTTCTTTTTACTTGAACGCAAGCGACACACAGAAAACAAAAGGCGAATTCAAAGGAGGCCTAGACATCAAATATGGTATTAATGATGCATTTACATTAGATGCGATTTTAGTTCCAGACTTTGGTCAAACCAAATTTGACAATGTAGTTTTGAATTTAGGTCCGTTCGAACAACAATTCAACGAAAATCGTCCATTTTTCACAGAAGGAACCGATTTGTTTAGTAAAGGTAATTTATTATATTCTAGAAGAATTGGTCAAACGCCTGATTTAAATCTAAATTTAGCTAACAATGAAGATTTTGCAGTTTATCCTGGAGCTATTAATTTATTAAATGCAATGAAGATTTCTGGTAGAGACGAAAGCGGATTAGGCGTAGGCTTTCTTAATGCAATTACTGAAAAAACCACAGCTACGGTAATCAACGAAGATGATGATTCTAAAAGAGAAATTGTTGTTTCCCCATTGACCAATTATAATGTTACGGTTTTTGATCAACGCTTTAATAAAAATTCCTCTGTCACCTTTATTAATACGAACGTAACTCGAAATGGAAGTTTTAGGGATGCGAATGTAACCGGACTATTATTTGATATCTTCAACAATTCTAATAAGTATAATTTTTTTGGAGGTTTTAAATCTAGCAGTATTAGAGATGTTGAAAACACAAACGGATTCAACACCTCTTTATATATGGCAGAAACAACTGGTCAATTCAGACATAGTTTAGGTGTTGAGTATATTTCTAAAGATTTTGACCCTAATGATTTGGGAATAAATTATAAAACCAATTATTATAGTGTTTCGGGCAACAGTAATTATCGCCTTTTAAATCCCAATAAAACTTTTAATTCATTTCGGGTTAACCTAAATTCTTACTTTGAATTTTACACGCCTACTAATCAGATTCAATCTAGCAATTTCAATATCAATACTAGCATGTCTAACAAGAAGAACCATTCTTATGGTGCTGGGATAGATTTTAACCCTTTTAAAAATTACGACTATTATGAACCCAGAATAGCGGATAGATTTTTTGTAAACCCTGAAACGATTAGTGTTTCTGGATTCTTTTCTTCGAACTATAACAATAAATTCGCAATTGACATTGAACCTTCTATAGCTCATGTTATAGGAGAAAATCGCTATGAGGCTGGAATAGATATTAGTCCTAGATATCGATTTAACGACAAGTTCTCATTGGTTTACGGTTTTAATTATTACAAGCAAAAAAATGATGTTGGGTTTATAGCTATTGAAAATTCGAGCATTATTTTTGCTCGTAGAGATAGAGATACCTATACGAATTCTTTAACGGGAAAATATTCAATTAGCAGTGTTATGAATTTTAATCTCGCGATTAGACACTATTGGTCGCTGGCTGAAAATAATCAAATAAATTCTCTAAATACAGACGGAAGTTTATCTCCTTACAATACTTATACAGTTAACAAAAATTCGAATTTAAGCAGTTGGAATTTGGATTTATCTTATTCTTGGTGGTTTGCGCCGGGAAGTCAGATGTCTATTCTATACAGAAACAATGCTGCTACGTTTGATCGTACTATCAATAAAAACTTCAATTCGAATTTTACCAACTTATTTGACAACAATTTGAGTCACGTTTTATCGTTTAGTGTGCGTTATTTTATTGATTATAATCAGGCAAAAAACTGGCTGAAAAAAGATTAAAATTACCTCATCAATTTCCCAACTATTTTTGATTCTTAGCTTCTGTAAATCCGTATATTTGTACAAACACGACTGCAATGAACAAAAAAGTAATTTTAATGATATTAGACGGTTGGGGGAAATCTCCAGATCCGAAAGTTTCTGCTATAGACAACGCAAACACACCTTTTATTGATAGTTTATATACGAAATACCCAAACGCACAATTACGAACTGATGGTTTAAATGTGGGTTTACCCGAAGGTCAAATGGGTAATTCAGAAGTAGGTCATATGAATTTAGGCGCTGGCCGAATTATTTACCAAGATTTAGCCAAATTGAATTTAGCCGTATCCAACAAAACCATGAGTCAGGAAAAACCGCTTATGGATGCTTTGAATTACGCAAAAGAAAATAATAAACCTGTTCACTTCTTAGGTTTGGTTTCCGATGGTGGCGTACATTCTCATACTTCTCACCTACGCGGTTTAATTGATGTGGCACAAGCAAACGGGAATCAGAAAATGTTTGTTCATGCGTTTACTGATGGTCGCGATGTAGATCCAAAATCAGGAATGAATTATATATCAGACTTGGAACATTATCTGCAAAGCACCAATGCGAAACTAGCCTCTGTAATAGGAAGATATTATGCAATGGATCGAGATAAAAGATGGGAACGCGTAAAATTAGCATATAATTTACTAGTAAATGGTTTTGGAACAAAAAGCACTAACGCTTATCAAAGTATCGTGGAAAGCTATTCAAATAACATTACAGATGAATTCATAGAACCAATTTGCTTAGTGGATGAAAAACAAGAGCCAATTGCTACAATAAAAGACGATGATGTTGTTATATTCTTCAATTTTAGAACGGACAGAGGAAGAGAATTAACGGAAGTTTTATCACAAAGAGATTTACATGAATTCAACATGCATAAATTGAATTTATATTTTGTAACGATGACAAATTACGATGAAACGTACAAAAATGTTCATGTAATTTACGACAAAGACAATGTGACTGAAACGCTGGGTGAAGTTTTAGAAAAAGCACATAAGAAACAAATTAGAATTGCAGAAACTGAGAAATACCCTCATGTTACGTTTTTCTTTTCCGGTGGCAGAGAAGAACCTTTTGTTGGCGAAACTCGTATCTTAAAAAACTCACCAAAAGTAGCTACTTATGATCTACAACCTGAAATGAGTGCGTTTGAATTAAAAGACGCGTTAGTTGTTGCATTAAAAGAAAGAGAAGTTGATTTTGTTTGTTTAAATTTTGCCAATGGCGACATGGTTGGTCACACTGGGATTATGGAAGCAACTATAAAAGCGTGCGAAGCAGTTGACATTTGTGTCAAAGAAGTAGTTGAAACAGCTTTAGCAAACAATTACACCACCATTATTATTGCAGATCATGGAAATTGCGAAACGATGGTTAATCCGGATGGAACACCAAACACAGCTCACACCACTAATCCTGTACCAATAATTTTAGTAGATAAAGAATTAAAAAATATTCAAAATGGAGTTTTAGGCGATGTAGCTCCAACAATATTAGAATTGATGGGTATTGAAAAACCCGCAGTAATGACTTGTCATTCTTTATTGTAATACTACATATAAAAACACGAAAGGGAAAGCAATGCTTTCCCTTTCGTGTTTAATGAAAAATCAAATTTACACTAACCAAAAAGATATGATGAACGTACCCAGAAAACTAAAAAAAAGTCAATTTTAAATTTAGCAAGAGCGTATCTAACTTTTTGGCGAATTACACCATTTATTACACACTAAAGAAAGTTGTTTTAAATTGGCGAAAGCTACTTCTTCGAGTAGAATTCATCGAAAAGTTGAATTACCTGAAAATATTTCATTTATCTATAGAAAAAAAAGCAGTTAAATTGCTTCTTTTAAACTTTTATGCATAAAAAAGTAATAAATTAGCGCCTTAAATTCAGTAAAATGAACAAAACAGTCTCTATTTTTATTTTTTTATTTTTTAGTATTATAATGTACGCACAAGGAGGCGCGTCATCATGTGCTGAATTGGCTGCTAATCCACTAGCTTATCAATCATGTGCTACTAACGTTCCTTTTACCAGCGCAACAGGAAGTAATTCAGAACGCTACAGCACAAGCTGTATCCCTAATCGTTTTACTGCACCAACATGGTTTTTTATAGAAATTGACACTCCTGGAAATGTAGTTCTACAAATCAGTCAGGAGAATTTATCGGGCGTAGGCACTGATGTTGATTTTGTATTATGGGGACCTTTCAGAAATTTAGATAATATTTGTTCGCAACTAGATGAAAGAAAAGAAGTAGACTGCAGCTATTTGCCTGACGCAATTGAAACTGTAAGAATTCCTTATAGCAACTCGGGAGATTTATACATACTTGTGGTTGATAACTATTCTAGACAGCCTGGGAAAATTAGAATTTCTCAAACAGGAGGAAATGGAGCAACAAACTGCGACTTTTTATCATCTGTAAGTTTGCAAAACCCTGACAACTCACCTTTAACCGTACTAAACTATTGCAAGCCTGAAGTTAAAGAAATAGTAGCAAAAATTGATATTACTGACTTCCCCGGCGTACCAAGTAATTTAAGATTTAACTACACGTGGTTTAGAAATAATATTCAAATTAATGCTGTTTCTAATTCAACTTTGTCAAAAAACAGCTTAAACGTTAGTGATAGTGGTATCTATAAAGTAGTTACAACTGCATACGATATTACCGTAAATCCTACAGGAAATTTAACTGGCTTGCGAGTAAGTGAGGTTTCTACTAATTTGAAGTTCCATATAAAACCAGCTGTTCAAATCTCAAACGCTAATACGGTTTGTTTAACTGATAATCCGACATTAACTTCAACTATTACAAACAACACCGATTTAAATCCGTCAGTAGATATTTTAAGCTATCAGTGGTTTTTAAATAACAACCCTATTACTGGAGCTACGACGACATCATTCGCGCCGACGCAACCTGGTGACTACTACATCAAAGCAACAAACACACCTTGTTCTTCGACGGATTCAAATGTAATTCGAATCATTACAAATCCTAATGTTCAGATTTCTTCAGATCGTATTATTTGTGAAAGTGATTCTTTTACTATCACATCAACTAATGCAAATGCAAGTTTAAACAACACCCTAACTTATCAATGGTATAAAGATGGTGCGGTTATTGCTGGAGCCACGAATGCAACTTATACTGTAAATAGTTCTAATCAGAACTTAAACACACCATCACAATATTACTTAGAAACTACCGAACAAGGAACTTGTACAAATATTTCCAACACAGTTGAAATCACTATTAATGCTTTACCAATTGTAAATACTGTTTCAACAATTTTTGAACAATGTGATTATATTGACAATACACTTGATGGAATTGCTGAAACTAACTTGTCACAGCTGTACGATTATTTCACTAATTCTACAGCAGGATTAACTCTTAATTTCTACACTGACATAGCACTAACTCAACTTATAACTAATTCAACAAATTACTTAAACACTGCGTCTCCATTTTTACAGACTATTTATGTTAATCTTATCAACGAAAATTTAATTCCAAATTGCACTTCTTTAAATACAGGAAGTTTTGTGCTCCAAATTAATCCAACAAGCGTTGCAAATTATCCAGACATTCCTGCTATTTGTCCAGAACTTGGTCAAAATTATGGTTATATTGATTTTAATGCACATCGTATTCTAATAAAAAATACTTATTTCCCAAGTGCTGCTGTTGCTATTTCATTTCACTTAAACACGTCAGATGCATCAACAGGATTAAACGAGTTAACCAATTTAAGTCAAATACCAACAGGAACAACAACTGTATATACTCGCGTAATTTCAGCTGTATCTAAAAGTTGTGAAGGCATAGGAACTTTTGAAGTAATTGTTAATCAAGCTCCTGTTCAAAATGCTATTGAGAATGAGGAATTATGTTTATTAGAGAATTTCTTTTTAAACACTAAAGATGCAGAAGTTTTGCTTGGTCAAGATCCAACTGTAATTGTGTCTTATTTTAATAGCTTTGAAAACGCGAAGGATAATATAGCAATTATTAATAAAAATAACGCAAGCGCATTAACATTAGGCACTTCAACTATTTTCGCAAGATTATATGACACGCTCACCCAATGTTTATCGATTGTCTCTTTTGATTTAAATGTGTTTCCAAATCCAACAGCTGTAGCTCCTTCCCCAATTAAAATTTGTGGTGATGTAACAGCAACCTTTAATTTGAACGCAAGAATTAATCAAATTACTAACGGCAATACTAATTACCAAGTGTTGTATTATGCAAATAACGCTGATTTAATAGCTGGAACGCCAATTACAGATCCAGAAACATATACAAGCATTTCAACAACAATAATTTGTGAGGTAACAGATCCAACAAACAGTTCATGTAAAACACTAGTTGATCTAGAACTGATAGTTATGAGTTTTCCTGTGAGCAACAGCAATACAACACCGATAGAGATTTGTAATGATTCTGGATTTGACTATTTTGACTTAACTGTTAGAGAATTGGAATTAGCAGGTCCAACTCCAGTAGCTTCAATCGACTTTAAATATTATAAGGATTTATCCGAAGCGTTAGCAAGTGGAAGTATAAATCATATCGTTTCACCAAATAACTTCCGAAACACTACAGTTAATTTCCAGAAAATTTATGTAAAACTAAACAGCAAGACAAATATTGACAGTGAAACTGGACTGCCTTGTTTTAAGATTTTAGAAATAGACCTTTACGTTCGACCATTTCCTGAAAATAATCTTCTAGTAGAGCCTTACACTATATGTATTGATCAACAGAACAATATTACGTATCCTATAACGATCAAAACATCTTTAAACAGTACCGATTATACTTTTCAGTGGTACACGGATAATGACGCTACCAACGGTAATGAAATCATAGGTGAAACAAGTTCTTCATTTACAACGGCGAACGTTGGACTTTATTCAGTGAAAGTTACAAACATTTCCAATGCTGCAAATTGTGCATCGGTATTTAATTTCAGTACGAAAAATTCCGTTGTGCCTAATGTTGTAACAGTGACACCAAACGAATTAATCGCTTTTGGAGTTGAAAATACAATTGTAGCAAATGCTATTCCGGCTTCAACCGACTACCTGTATAGTATTGATGGTACAAATTTTCAAGAAAGTAATATATTTACTAACATTCCTCCAGGCGATTATACTTTAACTGCTACTAATAAATATGGCTGTGGAGATGTTAGTGATGCGTTTACAGTTATTGATTATCCTAAATTTTTCACGCCAAATGCTGATGGTTTTAATGACACTTGGAACATCAATATTAGTACAGCTTTAGACGTTGCACTTATTAGAATTTTCGATAGATATGGAAAACTAATTACAGTAATTACTCCAGATAACGAAGGCTGGAATGGAACTTTAAATAGCAAACCACTTCCTTCAACGGATTATTGGTTTACAATTGAGTACACAAAAAATAATATTAAAAAAGAATTTAGAGGACATTTTAGTTTGATAAGATAAATAGAAAACCTTCGCACTGCGGAGGTTTTTTTGTTTTACACGTATTAAGTCGTGCGCCGTTTATTTGCTACTGCAACTAACTTCCGTTCAAGGCAAAGCAATAATTTACAAATTGGGTGCGATGCGAAAATTGCTTAGTTTGAGGTTTCGATTATTATATAACTTATTTTCTAGCGCAAATTAATATATCGATCCTTACAATTGCAGTAAAAGTAATTGTTTAAATAATTCCAGCAACGATGTTATAAATAAATACAGAAAAAATAGTGAGGTAATAATTTACACTAACAAGGGAAGAAACCGTAACATAAAGGATTGCATTGAATGCTTAGTGAAACATATTTTCGCAAGCTTACTTTCGAAAATAATAATAAGTATGAATTTAATTTGCTTTCTGTTAAAAGCGAGAAGTAATTAAAACAAAAAACCCTCGCAATGCGAAGGTTTTTTTTCGTTGTATATTTTAAAAAATACTAGTAACGATCTCTTGAGTTGTTGTCTCTATTGAAACCACCTCTGTTTCCACCAGCGTTACGATCGAAGCTTCTTCTTTCGCCTTCTGGTTTCGGTTCAGATTTGTTAACAACGATTTTTCTACCTTCGATAGTTCCACCGTTTAATTCGTCGATTGCTTTCTGAGCTTCAGCGTCATTAGCCATTTCAACAAATCCAAATCCTTTACTTCTTCCTGTAAATTTATCCGAGATAATTTTAACTGATTCAACAGCTCCATACTCTTCAAAATAACCTCTTAAATCTGCTTCCTCTACACTGAAAGGAAGACTTCCTACAAAAATGTTCATCTATGAAAAATTTAATTCCCTACAAAGGTAAGTTATTAAATGTTGTAAAAAGCGTAAAGTTGAGTTTATTTTCCAAAAGCAGCCAAATTTGGCAAAATATTAACACTCAAAGGGTTAGTTTGATAAAGACAGTTCAAACTGCTTTCTCAAAGCTTAGAGAAGATCTATTCTAGCACTTCTAAAGCCTTAGCTATCAACTCATTTTTATATTTTAAAACATCGTCAATGCTATCTAATATATAGTCATTGCTGCCAATAGAAATCTTTTTTGAATGATCTGTAAATTTCAATTGACAAATAATTTTCTTTTGATTATCATCCAAGGTAATGTTAAAAACACTTTTCAAATCTTTGAAGCCAACTCTAGTACTCGGTATTTTCTTATTTTGAATTAATAAAGTTCTAATTGTATGATATGCTTGCATTTCATCATCGGTAGTAATAATTCCAGCAGATTTTGAATTAGTTTTAGTTTCATGCAATAAAATCTTATCTGCTAATGATTTGAATAAAGAAGAATTCATCAAATCTTTCATCTTTTCCTCATTATATTTTGTCTTGAAAGACATTTTCTTATGCATTAACTTTAGAAGTTCAGGAGATGGAGTTGCCATTTCTTTAAAAAACGTATTTTCAAAATCCTCTATAAAAACAGATTCTTGTGCTTTTAAAATAATCTTACTTATATCAATAACCCTAGCGTCAAAATCTAATAAATCCTCAATATCTTTTTCTGAATATTGCTCCAAATTGAAAACAAAAAATGGTTTGGAATCCATAGTATTTGTCAAAACTACATCTGAATAGAATCGGTATTCTTTTCCATTAGTTAAAATCGCAACTCTTGAATTTTTTGCGTTTTGAAAATAACCACTCAATTGTCCCGCCTCCTTATCAGTTAATTTACCATTCAACTTTTTACATTCAACAATTATAATATCTTTTCTATTAAGCTTGATAGCATAATCAACTTTATGACTAACTCTATCGCCAAAATCGGCTTCATATTCAGGTATTAAATCCTCTGTCGCATAATTTAACAACATAAAAAAAGGATCGATCAAAAACTTTTTTGTTTGAGCTTCATTAGCGCAATTCTCAGATTTTAATTTAAAATTATCTAACGTTTTCTTTAAAAGATTAAAGGCTTGTTTTCTATTTATTATAGACATAATTGAGAGTTTAGATACTTTCAAATGTAGCTTATTAAATTGAATATAAAACAAAAAAAAGACAACCTTTCGATTGTCTTTCATATAGTTAGGTTTTTTATTTACATACAACCAATCATTTCATAATACGAACGTTCAATTGCTTCTTGATGCGTAGGATGTGCAATTCGAACCAATTCTGTTACTCTTTGTTTTAATGTTTTACCGTATAAATCGGCAATTCCATTTTCCGTGATTATGTATTGCACGTGGGCTCTTGTTGTAACTACTCCTGCTCCTTGTTTTAAGAACGGAACAATTCTGCTTTCACCTCGTTTTGTAATAGAAGGTAAGGCAATAATTGCTTTTCCACCTTCACTCAATGAAGCACCACGAATGAAGTCCATTTGACCTCCCACTCCAGAATACATAGAACTTCCGATGGAATCCGCACAAACTTGTCCGGTTAAATCGACTTCAATTGCGGAATTTATAGAAACCATTCTTGGGTTTTTACGAATTCTTGCTGTATCGTTTACTATAGAAGATTCTTTCATTTCGATGAAGGGATTGTCATCTACGAAATCATACAAACGTTTTGAACCCATTAAAAAAGTAGCCAAAGCTCTTCCTCTTGAAGTTCCTTTATAATTACAATTGATTACGTCTTTTTCAATTAAGTCAATTACACCGTCTGAAAACATTTCGGTGTGAAGTCCTAAATCTTTATGATTTGTTAACTTACTCAAAGCGGCATTTGGAATAGACCCAATTCCCATTTGAAGTGTACTTTTATTTTCGATTAGCGAAGCAACGAAAGTTCCGATTTTTTCTTCCGTTTCTGTGAATGCTGCCAAATTATGGGCGTGAATTGGAACATCTGCTTCTACTAAATAATCGATTTCAGAAACGTGGATAATTCCATCACCAAAAGTTCTTGGCATATTTTTATTGACCTGAGCCACAACTATTTTTGCGTTTTCGATTGCCGCCACACTAGCTTCTACCGAAACTCCGAGAGAACAATAGCCGTGCTTGTCTGGTGGTGAAACGTGAATAAAAGCCACATCTAACAATAGCACTTTTTTACGAAACAAAAGAGGCAATTCACTTAAGAAAACTGGCGTGTAAGATCCGTTTCCTGCTTTTATAGTATGGCGCACGTTAGCACCAATAAAAAAGGAATTTACATGGAAACTTTCTCTTAATTCTGGATTAGCATAACGTGCTTCTCCTTCTGTATGTAAATGACATATTTCTACACCTCTAAGTTCTGATGCTCTGTCTGTTAATGCGTTTGTAAGAACTGTTGGTGTAGCCGCTGCTGCTTGCACATAAACTCTATCACCACTTTTAACTACTTGTACAGCTTCTGCTGCGGTAACATATTTTCCCATACCTACTGAAATTTATTCTTCAAAATTAACCCTAAATTTAAAGATAAAATATGACATTTCTCATCTTTACAGCGGTAATAAACAATTTTGATGAAAGAAATAACTTATAAAACACTAATCAATAAATGGCAAAGAGGAAGCAAATGCCCTAGCCCAGATGGTAGTGGCATCCTTTTTTTATACCCAGCATTTTGCAAATAAATGCTGGGTATAAAAAAGATAGAACGAAGAGCTGGAATAGCTTCTAAAAACAATCTAAAATTAGAATTTCTATAGCGTCAATTTTCTGTCCTTTTTAAAACAAACCGAAAAATAAAAAGAAAAAACCCAATGAAAGCATGAAAAAAAAATAAAAATGTACAGATTTTCTGTAATTGAAACTATAAACACACCAGTTACCTTTACAGAATAATATGCATATTCTATAAAATTAAACTCATGAAAAAATTAATTATCATACTTGCAGTATTTTTTACACTACAAAGCTGTAATGTTTATAAAGCTACAAACAGCAATGAATTAAAAGCAGGCAAGACATACAAAATGACTTACAACGACAAAGAGCTGAAAGCAAAATTTATGTCTGAAGACGATTCTAATGTTGTTTTCGCCACTAAAAAAGACACGATGAACCTGAAAAAAGATGATATTAAAAATCTGAAAATTAGAAAATTCTCAACTATTAAGACTATTGGTTTTGGAATACTAGTGGTTTGTGGAATTGCAGTTGCAGACTTTGTTATAGATCCAGGTACTGGAAAAGGAACTACTATGCAAAGCCCTAACTAAATTTAAATCTGACAGCAGAATTATTAGCTTTACCAGCATGTTGCAATTATTTTTAGGTTGCGTAAACAATGCTAATAAAACTTGAAATTGTGGCAAAAACAAATTTAAATCAACCATTAACTCTCTTTCTCAAAGCAAATAGTGACTATTTCTAAAGTAATTTAATCACTATGAAAAAGCAAATGCCCTAGCCCAGATGGTAGTGGCATCCTTTTTTTATACCCAGCAGTTTGCACAAAACTGCTGGGTATAAAAAAAGATAGAACGAACAGCTGGAAATAGCTCCTAAAAACGATATAAAATTGTATTTTTGCACTGAAATTTTATATTATGATTATAATTAAAACACTTGAAGAGATTGAATTGATGCGCGAAAGTGCTTTGATTGTTTCGAAGACTTTAGGAATGATTGCTAAGGAAATTAAGCCTGGCGTTACTACTTTATATTTAGACAAATTAGCAGAAGATTTTATACGATCACACGGTGCGGAACCTGGATTTTTAGGGATGTATGGCTTTCCAAACTCACTATGCATGAGTCCAAATACGCAGGTGGTTCACGGGATTCCGAATGCGACTGAATTGCAAGATGGCGATATTATTTCGGTAGATTGTGGTGCGTTGAAAAATGGTTTTTATGGCGATCACGCTTATACTTTTGAAGTAGGTGAAGTGGCGGAAGAAACGAAAAAGCTACTAAAAATTACGAAGGAATCGCTTTATGAAGGGATTCGTGCTACGAAAGTAGGAAATCGTACGGAAGATATTGGAAATGCGATTCAGGTATATTGTGAAGCGCATGGTTATGGCGTGGTTCGTGAATTATGCGGACACGGTTTAGGCAGAAAAATGCACGAAGACCCGGAAGTTCCAAATTATGGAAAGCGTGGACGTGGTAAAAAATTAGTAAACGGAATGGTTATCGCCATTGAGCCGATGATTAATTTAGGCACAAAAAACATCAAACAACACAAAGACGGCTGGACTATTACTACGGCTGACGGTAAACCAAGTGCGCATTTTGAACACAATGTGGCGATTGTAAACGGTAAACCCGAATTACTATCGACTTTCGCTTATATTTATGAAGCGTTGGGTATTATAAGTAATGAGGAAGATGGGTTGCGACAAAAAGCATTAATACTTTAATTAAACACGAATTTCACTAATTATCACTAATTATGAATGATTTAATTTATAAAGAGGAAGTATATGGAATAGTAGGTTTGTGTATGGAGGTTCATAATATTCTTGGAAAAGGACATAATGAAAAAGTATATGGAGATGCCTTAGAATTTGAATTTAAGTTAAATAATATTTAATATATTAGAGAGCAAAAATATACGATTGAATATAAAGGAATTCAATTACCAAGCTATTATTACTCAGATTTCACCGTACACAATAACATCATATTAGAGATCAAAGCCATACAAACTCTTACCTCAAGTGAAACCAAACAAGTATTAAATTATTTAGCAGCTTCTAAATGCAATTTAGGTTTACTAGTAAATTTTGGCGAAGACAGTTTAAAGTACAAAAGAATAATATTATAATAATTCGTGCTAATTCGTGAAATTAGTGTTTTAATAAATGAAGAAAATATTCAAGTTTATATTAAATACCATTCCTCGTCCGATTTTAATTCGAATGAGTATTGTGGTGCGTCCGGTTTTGGCTTTTTTGTTGAAAGGTGAACGTTTTACGGATCCAATTGATGGGAAAAGCTTTCGTATGTTTTTGCCTTATGGCTATGGAACGCAACGCAATAATGTATTATCGCCAAGTACGCTTTCGCTAGAGAGACATCGTTTGTTGTGGTTATATTTTCAAAACGAAACTGATTTTTTTACTGCACCAAAGAAAGTATTGCATTTTGCACCCGAACAAGAATTTTACAAACGTTTCAAGAAACAAAGCAATTTAGATTATACAACGACCGATTTATTTTCGCCATTGGCCGATGTGAAAGCGGATATTTGTAATTTGCCTTTTGAAGCTAATTCGTATGATATTATTTTATGTAATCACGTTTTAGAACATATTCCGGATGACACCAAAGCGATGCAAGAATTGTATCGCGTTTTGAAACCGGGTGGTATGGGAATTTTTCAGATCCCACAAGATTTATCACGTGAAGTTACTTTTGCAGATGATTCAATTACGGATGAAAAAGAGCGCGCTAAGATTTTTGGGCAATATGATCACGTTAGAGTTTATGGAAGAGATTACTTTGACAAATTAAGAAGCATAGGTTTTAAGGTGGATGAAGTTGATTACACGAAAACTATTGCACCTGAATTAGTAGAGAAATATTGTTTAGCAAAAGGGGAGATTATTCCGGTTTGCTATAAATAAATTTGTCATGAAGTTTTGAGGTTGTTTCTGGAGTTGCTAGAGATGCTACAATGAATTCAGCATGACAAAAGATCACTATAATTTACCTTGCAAGCTCAATCATTTTAGATACTGCTTTCGATGATGCAATGATCTCGCAGTTTCGACATAGCATTAAAAATAAAAAATCCCGTAATCTTTACAATTACGGGATTTTAACTTTATTTAATTTCTTTTATTCTTCTGGCATTAACATTCCAATTACTTTGTCTTTCGATAAGTATTTTTTAGCCACATCTTGAAGTTCTTTTACGGTTAAAGCATTAAGTTTTGCTTCAAACTGGAATACTTCTTCCGGATTAACATCTTCGGTATAAGCTCTCTTTAGAGTTGCCATCCAATATCTGTTTTCTTTTAAACTTTCTTTGTACTCAAGTCTTGAAGCTTCTTTAAATTTATCTAAATCTTTTTGCTCAGGACCTTTTTCAATTACTTTATTTAATTCGCGAAGTGCAGATTCTGTTAATTTTTCTGCATTTTCTGGACCACATGGGAAAGAAATTGTAAAGCTGTAACTTCCATTAGGCACTTTACTCATGCTTCCTCTTGCTCCTACTCCATAAACCCCACTTTCATTTTCTCTTAGCTCTTCAATAAGTTTAATAGTCAAAACTTCACCTAAGGCTTTAAGTGCGAAAGCTTCCTTTGCATCATATTTAGTATCACCATATATCATGATGTTTACGTTACTTTTTGGATCTTTTCCTTTATTAACCACTTTCTTATGTGATCCTTTCAACATTCTGTAACCTAAATCTATTGCTTTTTCTTTTTTAGCAACATCTGACGGTAATGAAGCTAAATACTTAGCCACATAAGCCTCTAATTGAGCTTCGTCAAAATTACCAACAAAATAGAAATTAAAGTCTGCAGCATTTGCAAAACGTTCTTTGTATTTCTTATAAGCTAAGTCATAATCTGCTTTGTCAAAATCTTCTGCTTTTGGAAAACCTGTATATCTAGGGTTTTCTTTATTTAGATAAGTGTAAAACTCATTAGAGAAATAAGTAGCTGGTTGTGACATCATATTACTCAAAAATCCTTTTTGCTTGGTTACAAATCCATTAAAAGCTTCTTTATCGAAATTTAAATCTGTAAAATAAGCGTGAGTCATTTGCATTAAATATTCTAAATCTTTAGGAGTTGAAGAACCATTAAGCCCTTCATTAATTCCGTAAACGAAAGGATTAACACGTGCAATTTTCCCTGTCATGAATTTATTAATATCATTTTTAGACATTCCTGAAAAACCTGCTTCTGATAAACCTCCCATTGCTAAAGAAACTTTCGCCATCTCTTCATTTGAGAATGTATTTGATCCACCAAAACTGATCGCTTCAAAAATCACTTCATCGTTTTTGAAATCAGTTTTCTTGTAAACAACTGTTGCGCCGTTAGAAAGTTTTAAAGTAGTAGTTCCTAATTTATCGTTTTTAACTTTTGAAGTAATTGTTCCTGCAACAACTGGGTTTCTAATTAAGCTTTGCGCCAAAGCCGTTTCTGCATAAGGTGTTAATTCATCTTTATTAACCGCCAGTGAATTTAACACTTCTGCTTCTGTAGCTTGTACCAATCCGTCTTTTTCAGGACCCGTTAAAATAACAACTCTGTTGTCTTCTTTTAAATATTTTGCAATTAAAACATTGGTATCTTCAACGCTAATTGTTGGCAACATTTTTTTAATTGCATCGAAAGTCCATTCTATACTTGGAATAGGCTCTTGAGTTAAGAAATTACCTTGATATTCTGATACGAAGTTTTCAGACTCGCTATTATTTCTTTCGTTATATTGTCTTTCAAATTGCGATAAAAAAGAAGCTTTTGCTCGATCTAATTCTGCTTCGCTAAAACCAAACTGTTTTACACGCTCGTTTTCTTTTACTAAAACTTTAAGCGCTTCCACTTGTTTGTCTTGCGCAACCATCGCAAACGATTGAAATGCTCCTTTTGTACGGGCAAAAGTACTTCCATGATAGGTATAACCATAGTTAAAAGGAGGATTTGGGCTGTTTTGTAATTCGGCTAATCTATTATTTAGCATAGTAGCGAATAAACCTTCTGAAATATATTCTTTGAAGTCACCAATTGTAACTACTTTCTTTGGTGCATCATAATCTTTATACATCAATTGCACTTGAGCGTAAGGCGTTTCTTTGTCCGACTCAATTGCAATTAAAGTTTCTTTATGGTTTGGAACTTCGTAAAGTTTACGTGGTTTTTCGTTTTTTGGATTTTTATATTTACTGAAATGTGCTATGATTTTCTTCTCCATTTCGGCAACATCAATATCACCAACAACAATAACCGCCATTAAATTAGGACGATACCAGTCTTTGTAGAAACTAGTTAATTTATCATGTGTGAAATTTTCTAAAACTTCTTTTTGTCCGATAGGAAGACGTTTAGCATAAACCGAATTGTACATCATTTTAGGCATAAAACGACCCATCATTCTTTTGCTTGCTCCTAATCCGATACGGTATTCTTCTAAAACTACTCCTCTTTCTTTATCTATCTCTTCGGGAGTTAGTGTAGTATTGAATGCCCAATCTTCTAATATTTGAAATCCTTTCTCTAGTTTTTCACTATCGTCTGCGGGTATTGGTAAGAAGTAAACTGTTTCATCAAAACTAGTGTAAGCGTTTAAATGCTGACCAAATTTTACACCTATGCTTTGTAGGTAATTGACTAATTCATTCTTAGGAAATCGTTTTGTTCCATTAAAACACATGTGCTCCATAAAGTGCGCTAAACCTTGCTGTTCATCGCTTTCCAAGATAGAACCTGCATTTACAACTAAGCGCAAATCTACTTTATCTTCTGGTTTTGCGTTTTTACGAATGTAATAAGTTAGGCCATTTTTCAACTTCCCAATCTTCACATTTGGATCCGTTGGAATGCGATTGTCTAGCTTCAAATCTTGCGCAAAAAATAGTGCAGGCACTAAAAGCAAGAATGAAACGGCAATTGTAATTGTCTTCATATAAATTGATTTTTGTTTCTATAAAATTATTAGTATAACTCTAAAAACAACTACTTATTATATAATTTTTAACAATTAAATTCCTATTTAGAATTACTTTGAATTAATTCACTGAAATTATCCGTTATAAATTGTTGCATTTCATTGTGCGAATCGGAGTACAAAAGCATCACGTATAACTCAGGATGCGCTTGAAGAAACAATTTACTTTCCTCTAAACTCATCAGCATAAAAGCTGTTGCATAACCATCTGCAATTCCAGCTGATTTAGACAATATAGTTGCGCTTAATATATTACTTTTTTGTGCTAATCCTGTTTTCGGATTGATAATATGAACAAATTTTTCACCTGATTCTTCATCAGTAATTACTTTACGGTAATTTCCTGAAGTTGCCATTCCTAAATTCTCCAAATTTACTTTTGCAATTAACGTGCGTTCTTCTGGTTTCTGAAGCGGATTATCGATTCCTACAATCCAATTTTTATTTTCAATTGTATTCTTTCCAAAAGCGTATAACTCACCTCCTATTTCTACAATAGCATTTTCAATTCCTTTAGACTTCATAAAATCAACTGCAACATCCACAGAATAACCTTGCGCAATTGCATTAAAATCGATATAAATATCTTTATGTTGTTTTGAAACGGTGTTGTCCGCATTTATTCTTACTTTATCAAAGCCCACATATTGCAATAAACTATCAATCTGTTTTGAGGTTGGGTTTTGGCGTGTTTTATTCGGGCCGAAACCATAAGCATTTACTAAAACGCCAATTGTAGGATCAAATAACCCTTTTGTTGCTTTATAAATTTCGTCTGAAATCTCCCAGTTCTTGATAAATAAATCATCAACTACAACTGTTGTATCTCCCGAGTTGATTTTGGATATTTTCGAGTCGTTGCGATACGTTGAAAGCGACATATCAAATGCTAACAATAAAGAGTCGATTTGTCTTTTTGAAACCAGTTCTTCTTTTGCAATGTATTTTATGGCATAAGTTGTCCCTTGTGCTTCTCCTTGAATGGTATGAAATTTAGGTTCGTTTTTACAAGAAACCATTAGTAAAGCGATAACTAGAATGCTACAATATTTCTGTAATTCCTTCATAATTCATTATATAATCTTGATTTTTAAAAATTGGGCTTTCGTAATCTTGAGCATTAGCGAAGCCTATCCCAGCATATAAAACTTTCGCATTTTTGGTTTTGGCGTGTTCTTTAAAAGTTTCCATAAAAACCGTATCGTATTCCGCCGGATTATTAGGATAAGTAACCGCCTGAACCATTACAAAATGCAATGTATTTGTGGGTTTGTCTACGCAAACAAATTGGGGATGTTTCTTTAATTGACTGTTTACCGCAAGGAATTCAAACCCGTGATTTTCGAGTTCTTTCCCCACATGATTCATCGCCAGATTATGTAAGTCTTGTTGTGATAATTCTTCCATGATGCAAAGGTATTAAAATTGGAAATAGAACGATTGAAAATCATAAAATCTTAAGACTTTATTATTATATTTATCATTTTGATTTCGCAGTTTAAATTTAAAAACTATAAATTCCCTAAAAATAAAAATCATCCAAATCGCTAATATTTACAACTTCTTCATGTTAAAGTATGATACTTTCAAAGTAAAACACTTAATGGATTCAACATAAAATTAAAATTACATTTTGTTAAAATTGAACAAGCAACGAATTTTTTTTGTAGGTTGCGCCTCAGAAGTGTAGCTTTTCAATAGAGAATTTATTACTAAAACAATTATATCTAGAAATAATAACAGAAGGACTTAGCAGACATACTTGGTTTGAGCACTACCAATAGTAGCGCTTTTATTTTTTGAAACATAATAAAAATCGAGTTAAGTTTTAACACATTATCACTAATAATTTCAAAGTATGAGAAAAATCGGACTTGTTATTATATTACTATTTTTAAGTAATCTTACATTTTCCCAAAATCTAAAAGTTAGTTATTTTGAAAACAGCACAATTAATTTAGAAAATTTAAAAAAAACTCCAGAATACTTACAGTTTCTGTACGAGAAAAATACTTTTATTTTCAATTTAGAATACAGCAATGGAATTACTCATTATAAAAACGATGATTTTTCTAAATTAGGTATCAAAAATGAAGAGTTTTTCAAGGAAGAAAAAAACGGAGATGAAGACGAAATGGGTAACAAAACTATAAATACTGGAACTTTAGTTGATTATAAAAGTTTTTTACTAGCAAAGGAAAAGGAATATTATAAAGACTTCAAAAAAAATACAATGCTTTGCTTAATTGGCGGAAGTACAAATGGAACACAAATAGTAGATAAACCTTTTGAATGGAATTGGGAAATAACAGACGATACAAAAAAAATTTCAGGATATACTTGTAAAAAGGCGATATCAAAATTGATGGGATTGCACTTTGAAGCCTGGTATAGTGATGAGATTCCTGTTAATGCTGGTCCGGAAAAATACGATGGTTTACCAGGCCTAATATTGTATGTAAAAACACCTGGTTTAGAAATTATAGCAAATTCTATTACTTTCACAAAAGAGGCTAAAGCAATTGAAGCGCCCATATTTAAAGGAAAAACATATACATTCCTAGAAGCATTGGGGAAATAATCTTGACATTTTTTAATAACGCAAGCCATAAATGAAAACTATTTATTTAGTACTAAGCTTATACTTATTTACTCCATCTCTTTTTAGTCAAAAAATAACTGGTACTTTAAAGGACTCTTTAAATAATCCTATTTCATTCGCGACACTTCAACTTCTTACTAATAAAGAAAAAAAAATTGTGTCTTATACGCAATCAAATGCTGATGGTGTCTTTTTTTTAGAAACAAAAGGAAACGCTTTTCCTATGACAATTAAAGTTTCTCACATAACTTTTGAAACTTTAGAAAAAACAATTAATACTACTGAAGTTTTAAATCTAAAGCTGAAAACCAGAGTCAGCATCCTCCAAGACGTTATTGTTGAAGGAAAGCTTTTTGATGTAGAAGAAAAACAAGACAGCCTAATTTATAACTTAAATAAATTGCTTAATGGGTCTGAGTTGTTGCTAAAGGATGTTATTGCAAAATTGCCTGGACTTTCAATTGACGCCAATGGAAAAATAAGACATAACGGAAGTATTATCGATCATCTTTTAATAGACGGCGACGAGTTTTTCCAAGAAAATCACCAAATAGCGACTGAAAATTTAACATCCGAAATGATTAAGAATATAGTTTTACTAAAAAATTATCAGGACTTTTCATCTATTAAAGGATTTGAGTACAGCGGAAAAAGTGCGTTAAACATTAGCATTAAAGATGAATTTAAAGAACATTACAAAGGCAACGTTGCTATAGAATCGGGTTTAAAGGAGCGTTATGGACTAAATAATAACTTGTACAATTTTGGCAAAATAAACAAATTTAATCTACTAACAAATTCGAATAACTTAAATAAAACCATCTTCAATCTGTCAGATTATTTGGAGATGCGTAATGTCACGGGTAAGAAAACCATCGAAGAACAGTTTTCAAATGGTAACTTTAGTTCTACTGACAATGATTTACCACCTTTCTTATTTTCGACAGATAATATTAACACAATAGATTTACAAAATGCTACGCTTCATTTTAGTAAGAAGTTAAACAAAAAAGAGCGAGTAGAGCTAATCTCAATTTTTAATCAAACGAGACAAACTGAAAAAACTGACAGCTTTCAAAGTTATTTCGACAACACCAATACAAATGCTGTTAATAGCGAAGAAATTCGAGGTAAATCGTTGTACAATTCAAACGTATTTAAATATGAAAATAAGTTTAATGAGAATACTTACTTAAAACTAAACTCCTATTTTTTAAAAAGTATAGATCATCAAAATGAAAATCTTTCTAATCTATTACTATCAAATCAAACAGAAAAAGAGTTTATAAATAGTTCAAAACTAAACAGCACAAAATTTGGTCTTAACACCTATTTTAAAAATAAATTTTCCGCCAAAGTTCTATTTGAAAGCACTTTTTTTTACGACTACATGACAACCAATACTTTAAAACATTTTAATTCAAACCTAGTGTTTGATTGGTTTAATCATGATAAAAACAACTTTAATCAAGGTAATAAAATAGATTGGATGAGTTTTGGCGCCCAAGCAAAAGCAACGCTACAATTAACAAAAGGAGGAATATCCTTCAAACTACTATCTTTTGTAGAAAACGAAACTATTGAAAACCAAAACTCAATAGGAACCGATTATACTTTTCTAGATAGATTTATTAAAACTGAAAACAATTTCGACATAAAATACAACTCGAATTACTTCAATCAAAAGCTAAATTATTCTATTGGATTAAACTTAAACAATAACAAATATACTTTGAGCTCTAAATTTGCCGAACAAATTAACGTTGCTTTGCCTTATGCTAGCATATCTTACAAACTTAATACTAAAACAACAGTATCGACGAGCTATAGAACATCCCTTGCATCATTTTCATCTCTTATGTTTTTAAGAAACAACTCTATAAACAACTACAGAACGCAAACATTAGGCAACAATTTAGTACCAAAAAAGAATATTACAAATACATACAACGTTAGCTTATCCTATATTGATATCAAAAAAAATCTATATTCCATACTCAGTATTTCCCACAACAATATTTCAAAAGCACTAGGGAAAACTTTTACCAACAATACTTTTGAAACATCGCAACAGTTCAATTATTTAGAAAACCAACATTCCAGTTCATTGATCTATAGTTTGGAAAAAAAGTTATACAAAATGCCATATGGTTTGAAGTTTAGCTCAATTAACACTGGCATACAAAATAATTTATTTTTAAATGGTGAAAAAAGCAATAACACTATACTTCAGAATCAAGTTACATTTGGATTAAAATCATACTTTAAAAACAGTTACTTCAATTTTAATGCAGGAGTTGAATATTTAGCTTCGAGCACAACAAATAAAATACAAAACTCGGTTAACAAAGGTAAGCTAGCAACCTACAGTCCTTTTCTGAATATTGATGGACTTATTTTGAACAAAAGAATAAATTGGTCGATAAATTCCAATTATTATTATTTTCAATCTGACTTGTTCGCTAATACTGACGTTATCGATATCGGTTTTAATGTTATCTATAAACTTAGTGCTAATTTAAAATGCAATATTCACGCTAGCAATATACTAAACGTTAGAGATAATAATCAAAAAAACTCCATTCTAATCGATCCCGTCTTTGTACAACAAAATCGTATGAATACTTTATCAGGATTTTTGAATTTAGGACTTCAATATACTTATTAAATAAAAAAACAACGCTACGTTAAACCACTAGGTACTACGTAGAATCGCTATAAATCTAGCTATACAATTTATAGCTTTATATTAATAATTAAGCATAAAAAAACCGACTCATTTCTGAATCGGTTAAGATACTTTAACTTTAATTTACTTATGTTTACTCGTAAAGTGATTTAGCAAAATTACGCCTTTAAGTAGCGTGAGTAAGCATATCCTTCTTCTCCTTTACTGTTTTTAACCTTCCACCATTCATCAGATGTTTGATCTACTAAGACAACAAACTCGCCTTTTGCAGCTTTACCAACTATTGCACCTTCTGTCGATGGTTCTTTTCTAATATTTAAATTACTTTTTTCTGTCGCAACTGTTAATGCTGTTCCAACTGCAAGACCTGCAACCTGAACATTGATATTGATGTCACTCGCAGAATAAGAAGGATCTAATTCGCCGAGCGCATTCCAAATAGCATCTTTTGCTTCGTTTTTGGTAGAAGTTCCTGCAATATATAGTATACCTTCTTGCTCCGTAATAGTTAATTTACTTATCGCAGCCGCCTCAGCAGCCGCTACAACACTTTTATATTTTTCTTGTAATGTCATTGTTTTAATTTATTTAGTGTAGTTATAATTCACCTTTCCAACTTGTAAAGCATCGATAGACATTTTGATATTTCTAGCTTGCTCTGGAGTAGCTTTACCCGTTATTGTCAATTCGCCATCCACCACTTCAGCTTTCACATTTGGATAATCTTTTAATGCATCAGCAACTTTTTGCACAACATCTGGAGCAACAGGTGAAACCGTCTCAACAACTGGGGTTTCTACTTCTGGAGTAACAACTTCTATTGGAGTTTCCACTGGCGGTTCAACAACTTTCTTTTTACAAGAAACAAATCCTATCGACATTATAAGGGCAACTGCCGCAATTTTAAAAAATCTTTTCATAGTTTGAGAAATTAATTATGGTTAATTATCTAAATTTAGTAATAATATTTTACGGAAACTTTCTTTTAGCTGAAAAATATATATATTTTATTATTTCATTAACGTTTTCACAAGATTAATTCCAATAAAAAAACCGACTCATTTCTGAATCGGTTTTGATATATAAACATTGGATTATCCTCCAAAATCGTCAAAACGAATATTTTCTGGATCCATCCCGAAGTCTTCACCCATTTTCTGAACAGCTTTGTTCATCATTGGTGGACCACAGAAGTATAATTCCATATCCTCTGGATTTTCGTGCTTAGATAAGTAGTTATCAATTACCACATTGTGGATGAAACCTACGAATCCGTCACCTTCTCCATCAACACCATCTTTAACTTTCCAGTTATCTTCAGGTTGTGGTTCTGATAATGCTAAGTAGAATTTAAAGTTAGGGAAATCTTTCTCTAAAGCTCTAAAATGTTCTGTGTAGAACAATTCACGCTTAGAACGACCACCATACCAATAAGTTACTTTTCTTCCTGTTTTAACTGTACGGAATAAGTGATACAAGTGCGAACGCATTGGCGCCATACCTGCTCCACCACCCACATACAACATTTCTGCTTCTGATTCATTGATAAAGAATTCACCGTAAGGTCCAGAAACAACTACAGGATCTCCAGTTTTTCTTGAGAAAACGTAAGATGATGCAATTCCTGGGTTTACTTTTGCCCAGTCGTTAATAGCTCTATCAAATGGAGGTGTTGCTACACGTACATTCAACATAATTTTTCTTCCTTCTGCAGGATAAGAAGCCATTGAGTAAGCTCTTTCAACCAATTCGTCATTTTTCATAACTAACGGCCATAATTTGAACTTATCCCATTCCGCTTTGAACTTTTCAGGATCACCAGGATGTTCTTCTGGATGCGCTGTAATATCCATATCTGTAAATTTTACTTCACATTTAGGAATTTCAATTTGGATATATCCACCTGCTTCGTAATGCATATCATCTGGTAACTCAACAATAAATTCTTTAATAAAAGAAGCTACGTTATAGTTAGAGAATACTTTTGCCTCGAATTTTTTAATTCCAAAAATTTCTTCTGGAACTTCAATTACCATGTCTTGTTTTACTTTAACCTGGCAACCTAATCTCCAACCTTGTGCTAATTCTTTACGCGAAAAGTTAGGTATTTCTGTTGGTAATGGTTCACCACCACCTTCTAATACAATACATTTACACTGTAAACAAGTACCACCACCACCACAAGCTGATGGTAAGAAGATTTTACTATTACTTAAAGTTGTTAAAAGAGTATCACCTCCGTTTACTTCAACTTCATTGTCTCCGTTAATTTTAATCTTTACCGCACCTGAGTTTACTAATTTCGATTTAGCATACAATAGCATAAATACCATTATTAAAATCAGTGCTAAGAAAGCTAAAATCGAATATGTAATTAATTCAAACATAATTTCAATTTTTAAATATTATACTATTATTCAATTGCATTGATTGGTTCTTGCTCAGCAGCAATTGACTCTATTTGAAGTGAATCAACTGAAGAAGTTTCAATTTCCGTACGCGCTGGTGGCGGTGGAACTACAACTGTTTCTTGAGGTTTAGCGTTTAATGCGTTAAGGTCAATTCCACCAAAACTCATAAAACCGATAGCCATTAATCCTGTTAGAATAAATGTAATACCAAGACCTCTCAAAGGTGCTAACACATTTGAATATTGCATTTTTTCTCTGATCGCTGCTAATGCTACAATAGCAATTAACCAACCTAAACCAGATGAAAGTCCAAAAGTTATTACATGTCCAATATTTTCATAAGTTCCTGTATCTACACGCAATTGCATAAATAATGAACCTCCTAAAATTGCACAGTTTACAGCGATAAGCGGTAAGAAAATACCTAAGGAATTATATAAAGATGGTGAGAATTTCTCAATAATCATCTCTACTAACTGTACTAAAGTTGCTACAACGGCGATGTAGATAATAAGATTTAAAAAACTTAAATCAATCTCCGCTAAAGAGGAATCTAACCATGATAAAGCACCTGCTTCTAAAACATATTTATAAATTAAATAGTTTAAAGGAACTGTAATTACTTGAACAAATGTAACAGCGATACCTAATCCAATAGCCGTGGATACTTTTTTAGATACAGCCAAGTAAGAACACATTCCTAAGAAGTATGCAAACACCATGTTTTCTATAAACATGGATTTTAAAAATATATTGATATATTCAAACATAGCTATTATTTTTTCTCAATTAATTTTTTATTTACGCTTCTTTGCACCCAAATAATAAGACCCACTGTAATCAGTGCCATTGGAGCTAATAACATAAATCCGTTGTTTACATAACCATGAGCGTAAGCACCAGTTTTTTCTACAGAATTTCCTAAAACTTCAATTCCGAATAATTTCCCTGAACCTAATAATTCTCTGAAAAATGCTACAATGATCAAAATAATTCCATAACCTAAACCGTTTCCGATTCCGTCTAAGAATGATTTCCATGGTGTGTTTGCCAAAGCAAATGCCTCTAAACGCCCCATTACAATACAGTTAGTAATAATTAATCCTACGAAAACTGAAAGTTGTTTACTTACATCGTAAGCATAGGCTTTCAAGATTTGGTCAACTAAAATAACTAATAAAGCTACTACTACTAATTGAACGATAATACGAATACGATTCGGAATTAAATTTCTAATTAATGATACAATAACGTTACTTAATGCAATAACCGCAGTTACTGAAAGCGCCATTACAAGCGCGTTTTTCATCTGAACTGTTACTGCTAAAGCCGAACAAATTCCCAATACCTGAACCGTTACCGGGTTATCATCATTGAAGGGATTTGTAATTAATTTTATATTACTTTTTGAAAATAATCCTTCTTTATTGTTTTCTGCCATGACGATTATTTTTTATTAGATTTTAAATACTTTTCATAAGGTTTTAAACCTCTCACTAACATTTCTGAAACTCCGTCTCCAGTTAAAGTTGCTCCTGAAATAGCATCAACTTCACCATCAGCTTTGTCTTTTCCGCCCTTATATCCTTTAACAACTTTTAAGCCTTGTAGGTTACCATTAGCATCAAAAACACTTTCGCCGATAAAACTATTTTGAAAATAATCTTGCGTAATTTCTCCTCCTAAACCTGGAGTTTCTGATTTGTGATCAAACACAATACCATCCACTTTCAAATTTTCATCAACAGAAACATAAGCCCAAATAGCATCCCATAATCCCATTCCTCTTACAGGAATAACGTAGAATTTTTTACCATCTTTTTCTGCATTAAAAATTGGAAATTTTCCTTTTTCTTTTGCAATATCTAATGTAAAAGCATCTTTGCCAATTTCGTTTCCGTCTTTGTCAAAAACTACTTCACTAGTGATGTGTTTTTTATAAGCTTCTTCAGAATCATTTCTTTCTACAGCTACTCCAAATGATTTTAGAATATACTGCATTTTCTCTTTCTTTACGTTTGCTTCCTGATTTGGTTTAAGTGCAGATGATGCAAAAGCCAAAGCTGATGCTACTACCACTACCATTATAATCGCAAACAAAAACGTATATCCGTTACTTTCTCTATTCATGACTATGCAGATTTTAATTGTTTAGACTTCTCTAATCTTTTCTTTCTTCTGTTTACGTTTCCGTTTACAACGAAGTGATCAATAGTAGGAGCTAATGCATTCATTAATAAAATTGACAACATTATTCCTTCTGGGTAAGCCGGATTGAAAATTCTAATCGTCATCGCGAAGAATCCGATTAAGACACCGTATATTAGTTTCCCTGTATCTGTTTGTGCCGCAGAAACTGGATCAGTTGCCATAAACACAATACCAAATGCAAAACCACCTACAATTAAATGATCAGTCCATTGGAAGTCCATTATAGTAGTGATTCCAACAGCATTAAACATCAAAGCAGTTAAAGCTGCTCCAATTACTCCAGAAAGCATAATTTTCCAACTACCAACACCTGTTGCGATTAGTATTAATGCACCAATCAATATAGCTAATGTTGAAGTTTCTGCAACGGAACCTGGAATAAATCCTAAGAACATATCCATTGAAGAATATGCTACTTCTTTACCGTTTGCTAAGGCTCCTAAAATTGTTTCTCCTGAAATTGCATCTGTAGTTGTAGCTTCACTAACCCAAATTTTATCTCCCGACATAAATAAAGGATAAGCAAAGAATGCAAAGGCACGCGCTAATAAAGCAGGATTGAAAATATTCATTCCTGTTCCTCCAAAAGCTTCTTTACCAATTACAACAGAGAAAATTACTGAAACTGCCAACATCCATAAAGGAAGGTCAATAGGCATAATCATTGGAATCAATAATCCAGTTACCAAGTAACCTTCGTTAACTTCGTGTCCTCTCCAAATTGCGAAAGCAAACTCAATACCTAAACCTACTGCATAAGATACAATAATCATAGGTAATATTTTCCACAATCCGTGTAAGAAAACATCCATAAACGGAGGTAAAACACCATCATTTAATTGAATAAAATGCTGATAACCTCCATTATAAATTCCAAAAAGTAATGCTGGAAGTAAAGCTAAAACCACAGTAATCATGGTTCTTTTTAAATCGACAGCATCTCTGATGTGTGCTCCATGCTTTGTAGTATGATTAGGTACATATAAAAATGTGTCTAAAGCATTAATAGCTGGTGCATATTTTTCAAATTTCTGCCCTTTCTCAAAAGGCTTTCTAATTTGGTCTAATTTATTTCTTAAAAACTTCATAGCTTATCCTACTTCTTTAATCATTAAATCAAGAGCTCCACGAATAATTTCCTGAGCTTCTAATTTAGAGGTGTTAGTATAATCAATTAAAGCGAAATCTTCTGGAGCCACTTCGTATATACCTAGTTCTTCCATTTTATCAATATCGCCAG
Organism: Flavobacterium ardleyense; assembly: GCF_042686085.1. GTDB lineage: Bacteria > Bacteroidota > Bacteroidia > Flavobacteriales > Flavobacteriaceae > Flavobacterium > Flavobacterium ardleyense. The sequence goes on along the minus strand of NZ_JBHUOL010000022.1, from coordinate 112,879 downwards.
CCATACAAGCTTTCAATAATTGCATAGGAAAAATATCTAAAGGCATCACATCTTCCATTTCACCAGTTACAACTAAAGCTCTTTCTTCTCCATTTAAGTTCGTTGTAGGCGCGTATTTTTTACCTGGCATTAACCAAGATAATCCAGTTCTTGAAGCCGTATGAATACTTGGCGCTGCAAATGGCATCCATCCAAACATTCTATATACATTTCCTTCAGGAATAACCGTTACTGTATTGCTGTAAAAACCAACATATCCGTCAGCACTTACTTTTTTACCAGTTAGAACATCTCCAGTGATAATTCTTACATTATCTCCTTTGATTTTATGATCAACTAAACTCGCAATTGGCGCTCCTTGAATAACATTATAATATTGTGCATCTTTCACCTCAGAACCTGCTAAAGCAACTGTTCTTGTAGCGTTAAATTTACCTGTTAAAAACAATTCTCCAATTTTAGCAACATCTTGTGGGGCAACAGTCCAAACTCTTTCACCTGCATTTATTGGGTCAATTTTTGAAATTTGAACACCAACATTCCCAGAAGGATGTGGACCATAAACTTGATGTACAGAAACTCCCTTGATATCAGAAAAAATTGATTTTCCTTTTCCTTTTGCAGAAAGATGAACTTTACCAGTAGTCAATTTCGCAAGAGCATTTACTCCTGCCTGAAAAGCCTCTAATTTGTGTTCCAAAACAAACTCGACATCAGCAGCCAAAGGCGCCGTTGCATAAGTTGAAATGAAAATAGCTTTTGGCGTATCAGCTGCACTAGCAATCACATCATAAGGACGTTGATTGATAAAAGGCCAACATCCAGAAGCTAACAAATGTGCTTTTACTTCTTCCGTTGATAAATCAGTTGGGTTTTTCTTGCTATGCTCTACGAAAACATCCTGTGAATCAGCAATAATAAGAATTTCTAAGATCACTCTTTTCTCACCACGCTTAATCTCTTGGATTTTTCCGCTTACTGGGGATACAAACTTAACTCTCTCATCTGCTTTAGAATAGAAAATTACCTCTCCAGCTTTAACGTTCTCGCCTTCCTTTACGACCATCTTTGGAGTAACTCCATGAAAATCAGAAGGTTTAACAGCATAGACTTTCGAGCGAGTGATATCAGAAACTTTCTTTTCCGCTTCACCCTTCAGCTTAAGGTCTAGACCTTTTTTAATTCGAATGTCTTTTGACATATTTTTGAAGATATGATTGTTAAAAAATTACTATAAAACATGCAAATTTAATCATTTACAATCTAGGATACCAAAAATAAAGGTCACGACTTCTCCTATTTATAAAGATTCTAAATTAAACTTTGGTATTATAATTGTGTTTTGATAAAATTGACTAAAAGTTTTATTATTTTTACGAATTATAACACAACCAAATGAACAAAATAATCACTATATCCATTCTATTTTTTGTGAATTTTCTCTTTGCACAACAAGAATTAGAAAAAGAGCCACCGTTTAACATTAAAACCATTTCATTTGTTGTTAATGGAAATAACGTAATCCCCTTTTTTAAACTAGGAGACCCCTTCGAATTGCAGTTTGATGATTTATTTGGCAACGAAGCAGATTACTATTATGACATCAAACAATACAATTACAATTGGTCTGCTCCTACTGATTTATCCAAAGCAGAATATCTAGACGGAATGGACAATCAACGAATTATCACTTACGACAATTCGTTCAATACTTTGCAGATGTACTCACATTACAGACAAGGCTTTCCTAATCAATTGAATCAAATTACAAAAAGTGGCAATTATTTATTTAGCATTTTAAACGATGATCGTGAAGTGGTGTTTTCACGAAAAGTAATTATCTACGAAGAAGAAGTAAATGTCGGTCTGTTAGTCCGAAGATCTAGGGATTTTGGAGGATTAGACACCAAGCAAAACATAGAAATGAAAATCAATTATGGAGATAAAATATTGCAAAACCCAATTCAAAATGTAAAAGTTACTTTATTTAAAAATGGGAATTGGAAAACAAGCATTTCAAACATCAAACCACAATACACATTAGGATCTGAGCTGATTTACCGCTATAATGAAGAAACGCAGTTCTGGGGCGGTAATGAATCTTACACAATTGACAATAAAATCATCAGGACTACGAACAACACCGTAGCAAAAGTAACTTCTGGAGAAAATATTTACAACACTTATTTATACACAAACACACCACGAAAAAACCAACCTTACACTTATTTTCCAGACATAAATGGTAATTTTTTCATTACCAATGCGAATGTTCAAAATGCGGCAATTGAAGCCGATTATTCTTGGGTATATTTCGCGTTAGAAGCGCCAACTTTTACCGAAGGAGCCATTTACATTGCCGGAATGTTTACTAATTATGCACTTACCGATGACTTTAGAATGGAATACAATAGAAAAACAGGTTTGCATGAAAAAGCCATTTTAATGAAACAGGGTTTTACTAATTTCGAGTACATATTAACAGACAAAAAAAGGAATATCGATTTTGAAAATGCAATTGATGGTAATTTTTACCAGACCGAAAACAATTATACTGCAATTATATATTACAAAGGAAACAGTGACAGATATGATAGGGTTATTGGAATTGCTAATACAAATAGTGAAGTCATTCGCAATTAATTTATGAAAATAAAAGACAAAAGATTCAGAAGCACTTCATGCCTCAACTGCAACACTTCATTAGACATCAGTGAAAAATATTGTCACTCATGTGGTCAATTAAATTCAACCAAAAAATTAACAATTAGAGATTTTTTCGAGGAATTCTTCTCTAACTTTTATGCTTATGATTCGCGTTTACGCAATTCTATTATTTATATTTTCACAAAACCCGGCGTCTTAGCTAGAGAATTTAATGAAGGAAAGCATCAAAAGTTCGCAAATCCTTTTCGTTTATTTTTAAGTGTTTCTCTAGTTTTATTTGTTGTAATCAATCTTAGCAATCAAAAACAAGATATTAATACGCTCCTGGCTGAAAAAGAAATTGAACATAATATTAAATATCAAAGAGAAGCTGATAGCTTGGCGGTTTTATATGGTATTCAAAATAATTCAAAAAAGGATTCCATTCCCTTTTATAAAGATTCTATATACACAAAGAACGAATTATCAGAAGCAGAAAATAAAACGCAATACACAATTACGTCTTTTAGAAATTATCATTTAAAATTTCCAGAAAAATCAACTGAAAGCAGTTTAACAACACTTGGTTATGAAAATAATTTTATAAATCGCACTTTATTTGACAAAGCTAAAAACTTTAAATCAAATGAAACTTTTTCAGAAATTCTAGATTATTTCTACCAAAAGCTTCCTTTGCTAATTTTTGTTTCACTGCCCATTTTAACGATAATGTTTTGGCTCGTGTTTTATTCAAAATCTAAAAACTACACAGAACATTTAGTTTTTACCTACACATTTTATACATTTCTATTTTTAGGATTACTTATCTTTAATGTATTGGACTATATCTCAACACCTGCATCTCGTTTTCTACAAAGCATCTCGTTTTCAATAGTATTCCCTTTTTATTTATATAAATCTTTAAGAAATTTTTATCGTTTGAGCCGTTGGAAAACCATTTTTAAATTCATACTTTTGAACTTCTTATTTTTTCCATTTGCATTAATTTGCATATTATTTATCTTGTTTTTAGGAACAGCATTTTTTTAATTTATGGTTAGTCAAATTACACGAGGCATAAAAATTTCAGTTTTAACTAGTTTTGAAGGTACTTACTTCAAGAACTACAAGATTAATTTTGCTTTTGCTTACCAAATAACTATTGAGAACCAAAGTAAAGATTCTGTGCAATTAAATTCGCGTCATTGGGAAATTTATGATGCCTTAAATGATCTTGATACAGTAGATGGCGAAGGCGTAATTGGCAAAAAACCCGTAATAAAACCTGGAGAAGCTTTCTCTTATTCTTCTGGATGTTTACTTTCTTCGCCTATTGGCGCCATGAAAGGCTATTTCAACATGGTGAATTTCACCTCAACAAAAAGTTTTAAAGTGCTAATTCCTACATTTAAATTAAGTGCTCCTTTTGCAATCAATTAAATAAACACAACACATAATTACTTTATCACAAAACTTTTTTAGAAGTAACTTTTTGTTAACGATATTTCAAAATATACTTTGTATTTTTGCAATTCTTTACAATTAATTTGGTAAACGAAGTACAAAGATGTCTAATTTTCAAAATACAACACCATGTTAAAAGGATTTTTTAATGTTCCGAAAGCGGTTAATGAACCTGTAAAATCATATGCTCCTGGTTCTCCAGAGCGCGCTGCAGTAGCTGCAACTTATACAGAAATGTGGGATTCTCAAATGGAAGTTCCGTTATATATAGGTAACGAAGAAATTAAAACAGGAAATACTAAAACAATGTCAGCACCACATGATCACCAGCATATTGTTGGAAAATATCATCAAGCAGACAAAGCATTAGTTGAAAAGGCAATTGCATCAGCTTTAGAAGCGCGTACAAAATGGGCTGCAATGTCATGGGAAAACAGAGCTGGAATTTTCTTGAAAGCTGCTGAATTATTCGCTGGACCTTACAGAGCAAAAATAAATGCTGCAACAATGATTGCACAATCAAAAACAATACACCAAGCTGAAATTGATGCTTCTTGTGAATTGATTGATTTCTTACGTTACAACGTAGAATTCATGACTAAAATTTACGCAGATCAACCAGCTTCTAACTCAGATATGTGGAACAGAGTTGAATATCGCCCTCTAGAAGGATTTGTATATGCAATTACACCTTTTAACTTTACGGCTATTGCTGGAAATCTTCCTTCAAGTGCTGCATTAATGGGTAACGTTGTAATCTGGAAACCAGCTGCAACACAAGTATATTCTGCTAATGTGATTATGCAAGTTTTCAAAGAAGCAGGTTTACCTGATGGTGTTATCAATATGGTAATGGGAGATTCTGCGATGATTTCTGAAGTAGTATTATCTAACAAACATTTTGCTGGAGTTCACTTTACAGGCTCAACAGGAGTTTTCAATGATATCTGGGCAAAAATTGGAACAAACATCAGCAATTATAATACTTATCCAAGAATTGTTGGAGAAACTGGTGGGAAAGATTTCATCATCGCTCACCCAACAGCAAATCCAGCACAAGTTGCTGTAGGAATTGCACGCGGAGCTTTTGAATTCCAAGGACAAAAATGTAGCGCAGCTTCTCGTGTTTACGTTCCTCAAAGTTTATGGCCAGCAATCAAATCTAAATTAGAATCAGATTTAGCTTCTATGAAAATGGGGTCGCCAGAAGATATGAGTAATTTCGTTACTGCAGTAATTTCTGAAACTTCATTTGACAAATTAGCACGTTATATTGACCAAGCTAAAAAAGATAGCGATGCTGAAGTTATAATGGGTGGAAACTATGATAAATCTAAAGGATATTTCATAGAGCCAACTGTGATCTTAACTACAAATCCTAAATACAGCACAATGGAAACTGAATTATTCGGACCTGTTGTAACTATTTATGTATATGAAGATGCAAAATGGACTGAAACATTAAAATTAGTTGATGAAACTTCAGAATACGCATTGACAGGCGCTGTATTTAGCGAATGTCGCTATGCAGTTGAAGAAGCAACTATCGCATTACAAAATGCTGCCGGAAACTTCTATATCAATGACAAACCAACAGGTGCTGTTGTAGGAATGCAACCATTTGGAGGAGCTAGAGGTTCTGGAACAAATGATAAAGCGGGTTCTTCTCAAAACTTATTGCGTTGGACTTCAGTTAGAACAATTAAAGAAACTTTCGTTACTCCAGTAGATTATAAATATCCTTTCTTAGGATAATCAACCTATAATTTATTTTATTATAAGTACGAAAATAATAGATACAAAAAAGGGATTCAAAATTTGAATCCCTTTTTTTATTGTTATAAATTCAGGTCCTATTTATTTTTTATACTTCAATGGAACGTGCACTATTTTTTTAGTCTCAAAAAACTCTTCTTTGAAGAACTCAGATAAATTATATTCCGTTGCATTTGGGAAGTCTTTTAATTCTTCCGTTAAATCACCACCTTTTAAATATAAGATTCCGTTTCCTATTTCGTGATTTTGCTTTTTAGATATTGCTCCATCAACCCAACTTACGAAGTCTGTCATATTAGTTACAGCACGACTCACGATAAAATCAAATTCTTGCTTTACTAATTCGGCACGTTTTTGCTCTGCTTTTACATTTTTCAATCCTAAAGCTGTCGCCACTTCATTTACTACTTTGATTTTCTTCGCAATCACGTCGATTAGATAAAAGTCAACTTCCGGAAACATAATAGCCAATGGAATTCCTGGAAATCCACCACCTGTTCCTACATCCATAATTTTAGAACCTGGTCTAAACTCTATTATCTTAGCCATTCCAAGCGAATGCAATACGTGTCTTGTGTACAATTCATCAATATCCTTTCTAGAAATCACGTTGATTTTCGAGTTCCAATCTTCGTATAGGGATTGCAACATTTCAAATTGAATGCGCTGATTTTCAGTTAAATTAGGAAATTGTCTTAAAATCTCTTCCATTAGTTAAATTTTGCACAAAAATAGGGTTTTAAATGAATAAATATGACGTAAATCATAAATCAAAAAATTATAATAATTATCTTTGTGCAAATTGAACGCAACTATATGAATAACACAGCCCCAATTTTCTCTAAGAGTGATAATTTAAAATTCTTTAGGACACTAAATAAAAGAGTTAATGATTATTTTAAAGAAAATAATATCGACAAAACTGGAAACTGGAAACTTCACGTTAAAACTATCGTGATGTTTGCGCTTTTCTTAACGCCATACTTCTTTTTGCTAGCTATGGATATGCCTTTCTGGACGTATTTACTATTAAACGTAGTAATCGGAATTGGAATGGCAGGAGTTGGAATGAACGTAATGCATGATGGAAACCACGGCGCTTACTCAAACAAATCTTGGGTAAACAAATTCATGGGTGGAAGCATCTATATTTTAGCTGGAAACGTTTACAACTGGCAAGTACAACACAATGTATTGCACCATACTTATACTAATATTTTAGGTCATGATGAAGATTTAGAAGCAGGAAGAATTTTACGCTTTTCTAAAACTTCTCAGTGGTATGCACATCACCGTTTTCAACATTTTTATTCTGTGTTTCTATACGGTTTATTAACGTTTAACTGGGCGATTACTACCGACTTCCTTCAAATGAGACGTTACTTAAAAAGAAACTTATCGTATGGTGAATTCAAAAAACCTTCAATCAGATGGACTACTTTAGTAATTACAAAAGTGATTTATTTCTCGATTTGGTTAGTATTACCGATGGTTTTAGGAGTTACATGGTGGAAAGTTTTACTAGGATTCTTAGTAATGCATTACACAGCTGGAGTAATTTTGAGTGTTGTATTCCAATTGGCTCACGTTGTGGAAGAAACAGTTAATCCGGTTGCAGACGAACACGGAGAAATTGAAAACACTTGGGCAATTCACCAATTGTTCACTACGGCAAACTTCGCACCTAAAAATTGGTTGGTAAATTATTACACAGGTGGATTAAATCATCAGATTGAACACCATATTTTCCCAAATATTAGTCACGTTCACTATAATAAAATTTCGGAAATTGTGAAACAAACTGCCGCAGAATGCAACTTGCCTTATCACGAGTTCAAAACTACAAGGGCTGCAATTTATTCCCACTTCAATCACTTGAGAGAATTAGGAAGAAAACCACAATTAGCATAATAAAATTAAGAGACGCGAGGAATCGCGTCTTTTGTATTAACTATAACAACTAACAAACTATGAACCCGCTATCGGAAAGAATTAACAATTTAGCAGTATCTCAAACTTTAGCAATGGCCGCTTTAGCAAGAGAATTAAAAGCACAAGGAAAAGACATTATCAGTTTAAGTTTAGGTGAACCTGATTTCAACACGCCTGATTTCATTAAAGAAGCTGCTAAAAAAGCGATTGACGAAAATTACAGCACATACTCTCCAGTAGAAGGGTATTTAGAATTAAAGGAAGCCATTTGCAAAAAATTCAAAAGAGATAATAATTTAGAGTATAAACCATCTCAAATTGTAGTTTCTACGGGTGCAAAACAATCGTTGTACAACATTGCACAAGTAATGTTAAACGAAGGTGACGAAGTTATTTTACCAGCACCTTACTGGGTATCATACTACGAAATCATCAAGCTTTCAGGCGGAACACCAGTTGAAGTTCCTACTTCTGTAGATAGCGATTTCAAAATCACACCCGCACAATTAGAAGCAGCCATCACACCAAAAACAAAAATGATGTGGTTCAGCTCACCTTGTAATCCAAGTGGTTCGGTTTACAATCGTGAAGAATTAACAGCATTAGCTCAAGTACTAGAAAAATATCCAAACGTTTATATCGTTTCGGACGAAATATACGAACACATCAACTTCTCGGGAACATTTTGCAGTATTGCATCAATTCCAGGAATGTTAGAAAGAACAATCACCGTTAACGGAGTAGCAAAAGCATTCGCTATGACTGGATGGAGAATTGGTTACATCGGAGCACCTGAATTCATTGCAAAAGCATGTACAAAAATCCAAGGACAAGTTACTTCTGGAGCAAATTCAATTGCACAAAGAGCTACAATCACCGCAGTTGAAGCAGATCCAAGCGTATTAAACGAAATGGTAGCCGCTTTCAAAAACCGTAGAGATTTAGTAGTTGGCTTAGTAAACGAAATTCCAGGATTCAAATTAAACGTTCCAGAAGGTGCATTTTATGTATTTCCAGATGTATCGTTTTATTTTGGAAAAACCATCAAAGGAACCGAAATTAAAAACGCAACCGATTTCTCAATGTTCTTATTGGCCGAAGCAAACGTAGCAACCGTAACAGGTGACGCCTTCGGAAACCCAAACTGTATTCGTTTTTCTTATGCCACAAGTGAAGATTTATTAACCGAAGCAATGAGAAGAATTAAGGAAGTAGTTTCTTAATTCGTTTTCAAAAATTATATAAAATGCCTCAGGATTATTTCTTGAGGTATTTTTTTTGGTTATTTTTTTTGGGGTTCCCTTCGGGCGGGCCATCCACTCTATCTTTTGTCCCGAAAAAACGGAACAAAAGGATGCCGTTCGTGTCCCTAACCCAGCGTTCGGTCATCAGTTTTTTCATAATTATTTTTAAAAATCAGAAAAACACAATTACTAATTTCTTATCAAAAATAGTCAAACCTCCAACAGAAAACCGACAACAATCCACTTAAATCCAAAAAATCACACCAACAATTAGAATACCTCCTTTTTTTATAAGAACTTTGCAGATTATTTCGGATAAAACCCAAAGAATTAAAGTGTTAAAAATGAAGAAGAAGATTGAAATACTTGCACCCGCAAAGGATTTAATACAAGGAATTGCCGCTATAAATAGTGGTGCAGATGCCGTATATATTGGTGCACCGCTTTATGGAGCTCGTTCAAACGCTACCAACTCCATTGAAGATGTGGCCGAATTAGTAAAATATGCCCATTTATTCAATGCCCAAGTTTTTGTAGTAATCAATACGATTTTATACGATAACGAATTAGAATCGTGTCGTCAAATGATTTGGAAATTGTATGACATTGGTGTCGATGCCTTGATTATTCAAGACATGGCAATTATGGAAATGGAATTACCTCCAATTGTTTTGCACGCCAGCACACAAGCAAACAATCGTGATGCCGATAAAATTAAATTCTTAGCCGATGCCGGAATGAAACGTGTGGTTCTTGCCCGCGAATTAAACTTGCACCAAATCAAAACCATTAGTCAAGCAAGTGATGTGGAATTGGAATTCTTCGTTACCGGAGCTTTGTGCGTTTCCTTCAGTGGGAATTGCTATATGAGTGTTGCAAATGGCGAACGTTCGGCAAACAGAGGTTCGTGTGCACAAAACTGTCGTTTACCCTATAACTTGATCGATGGAAATGGCGATACTTTAATTAAAAACAGTCACTTACTTTCGATCAAAGATTTCGATGTTTCGAACCAAATTCCAAATTTAGTCGAAGCCGGAATTGTTTCCTTTAAAATTGAAGGACGTTTAAAAGATATCGTTTATGTTAAAAATAACGTTTCTTATTTGCGTAAAAAGTTAGACAGTTTCCTAGAAGAAAATAGCGATAAATACATCAAAGCTTCTTCGGGAAAATGCACCTTTACTTTTGATTCTTCTTTAGACAAATCATTTAATCGTGGTTATACTGATTATTTCGTAAATGAAAGACATCAAGCGATTGGTTCTTGGGAAAGTCCAAAATCAAAAGGTCAATATATTGGAAAACTAATTAGAACCGTCGGAAACTCCTACGAAATCGAAAACGGAGAATTACTAAACAATGGCGATGGATTGTGTTTCATCAACGAAAACAATGAAGCCGAAGGAATTTATGTAAACAGAGCCGAAAATGGTTTTGCTTATCCAAATGTCCTAAAAGAAATCAAAGACGGAACATTCATTTACAGAAATAACGATGCTGGTTTTATCAAAATCGTAGAAAGAGAAGACAGTGCAATTAGAAAAATAAGCACAACTTTATTATTAGCTGAAAACGAAGAAGGTTTCGAATTAATCGCTAGAGATGAAGATGGAAATGTTAGCGTAGCGAAATTAGTTCATCCAAAAGAAAGAACTAAAAACAACGAATCCATCGAAGAAAACTTCAAAACTAACTTAGCAAAAACAGGTTTCACACCTTATACAGCTGACGAAATTAACGTTGATTTCTCTGAAAATTGGTTTCTTCCTATTTCGAAAATTAATGAAATGAGACGTACGGTTTTCGAACAGTTGTCTGAAATTCGTTTAAAAAACTATAAACGCAGAGAACACCAATTGGTAAAAACATCGCATCCTTATCCAGAAGAAAAATTGGATTTTATGTATAACGTTGCCAACAAATCAGCTCGTAAATTCTACGAACGTCACGGTGTTACTGAAATCGAAAAAGCCTTTGAATTGCAATGGGATCCAGGAAAATCTCGTGTAATGACTACAAAATATTGTATTAAATACGAATTAGAAAAGTGTCCAATTCACCAGAAAGATAAAATGGGAGAAAAACTAAAAGAACCTTTAGTTTTGAAGCAAGGTGAATTAGAATACAAACTAAAATTCAACTGCAAGCCTTGCGAAATGGAAATTTGGGAAAAAGATGCGGAATTCGAAATTGAAGAAGATCATTTACATTAAATCATAATTGACGTTAAGATATAGAATCAGCACTATTCCATTGTTGATTTAACTCATAAAAAAGCCAAATTCATTTCGATTTGGCTTTTTTCGCTCCAAAATTTTAGAAAAACAAATGCTTTTTCGGCGTTTTATTAAAAAAAAGCTAACTTAGTAGTTAGTTGTAAGTGATTTAAGCTTCGACAATTTGATTTTTTTTATTAATTTAAATAAAATACTATGAAAAACTTATCGATTCTTTCAATCCTTATTGTTCTAGTTTTAACTGGATGTAGCCCAAGATATTATACGCCTAACTCACATAATGTACCACTATTTTCTGAACAAGGCGAAACCAATCTTACTCTAGCAGGAAGTGCTACTCAAATAGAACTTCAGGGCGCTTATGCAGTTACAAACAAATTTGCAGTATTAGCAAATGGAGGTGCATTTATTCCTACAGATGAAAATAATGGAAATGGCGGTTCTGGAAAATTTTTCGAAGTTGGTGGTGGCTATTTCATGCCAGTCAGTACTGATTTTGTTTTTGAAGTTTACGGAATTATCGGTTTCGGTTCTGTTGAAAATCATCGACCTTCTACCATTCAGGAAAATCCTGGAACTACGGGTGATATTTCGGCAAGCGTTCTTAGATATGGTATTCAACCTAATTTTGGTTACAAAACCAAAAATTTTTCTGTGGCAGTTTCTTCTAGAATTGTCAACTTAAATTACAACAATATAAAAGGGGATTTAATCTATGATGAGGTTGCTCAATCTGACTATCTGAAAGACAACTCCTCAAATTTCCTTATTGAACCAGCACTAACGATCAAAGGTGGTTTTGATAATTTCAAATTACAATTGCAATATGGCTACAGTGAAAACCTGTCTAACAGTTACTTTAGACAAGATAAATCGTACTTAACACTTGGTCTGAACTACAATTTTAAGTAAAACGTCAAACTGCTCAGTTAGAAAATGAAATATCAATTAGAGCTATTTAACACTACAAAGCGCAAAAAGTTTTAGTAAAAATCAAATGAAGTTATTATTTGTGCAACTTTTACAAATAATAGCTTCATGCTATTTTGTGGCATTAACAACACAAATTCAAAAGATTAAAATAAATGGTTCTAGCTTTAAAATTTGTAATTTTGAAACTATGCAACCTATTATACAAAATATCTCTAAACACGTTTCTTTAACTCCAGAAGAACAAGCTTTGTTTTTATCTAAAACGGAAACTAAAACAGTCAAAGCAAAAAGCGTTTTATTGCATTCTGGAACTGTTGTAAAACATACCTATTTTGTGAATTCAGGGATTTTGAGAAGTTTCTATATTAACGACAATATAATTGAAAACGTTTTGCATTTCGCTTGCACAGGTTGGTGGATCGGCGATATGTACAGTTATATCTCAGAAAAACCTGGAAATCTTTTTATAGAAGTTTTAGAAGATGCAGAAGTGGTGATTTTATCCAAAGAAAATCACCAAGAACTGTATCAGAAAATCCCAAAATTAGAACGGTTTTTCAGAATCTTGGCCGAAAATTCTTTGATTGCTCATCAACAGCGCTTAATGGAGAATTTGACCTTGACGGCTGAAGATCGTTTTGAGAAATTCTGTACGAAATACCCAAGCTTGATTCAGAATATTCCACAAAAGCACATTGCTTCGTTCATAGGAGTAACGCCTGAATTCTTTAGCAAAATGAAAGCCCGAATGCTCAAAAAGTAATTTCTTAATCTAGGTTAAGTGCTATTACTATTTACCTGCTATAGCTTTGCATCTTATTAATTATAAATTTATATGCGATGCACAATATAGTTTTACACAAAGCAACATCAAGAGGAAATGCCAATCATGGTTGGTTAAATGCTTATCATAGCTTCAGTTTTGGGAGTTGGTATAATCCTGAAAAAGTACAATTTGGCGTGTTACGCGTTTTAAACGACGATTCGATTGCCGGTGGCATGGGTTTTGGAACGCATCCACATGATAATATGGAAATTATCACGATTCCATTAGAAGGCGATTTGGCACACAAAGACAGTATGGGGAATTCTGCTGTGATTAAAACGGGCGACATTCAAGTAATGAGCGCTGGAACGGGCGTAGAACATTCCGAATTTAATCCAAATACGGCTTTACGAACGAAATTATTTCAGATTTGGTTGTTTCCAAAATATCGCGATGTAGCACCAAGATATCAGCAAATTACTTTAGACAAAACCTTACAAAAAAATGATTTTGCCCAAATCCTTTCACCTAATGAAGATGATGAGGGTGTTTGGATTCATCAAGATGCTTGGTTTTATCTGAGTGATTTTGATGATGATTTTTCTAAAAAACTAGCTTTAAAGAAACCAGGAAATGGTTTTTACATTATGAACATTGAAGGTGAAATTGAAGTAAATGGTACAGCATTATCAAGAAGAGATGCTGTAGGAATATGGGCAACACCAGAGATTGAAATAAAAGCAATCTCCCGATCGAGATTTTTAGTAATGGAAATCCCGATGGAAGAATAAATACATAATGACAATAATTATAGAATTACAGTAAGCACTATAGCAGCAACTGCAATTAAAAACATATAATTCCTTAATTTCTTATTAAAATAGTTGGCAGAACCACAATCATTATTTATTTTAGCAAGACTCAAATAGGACGTTTATGAATTTCGACTTCAATAAAATAACTGATTTAATAAACGGTAAGCTCAACTTCTGGTTAGAAGCCATTGTGAAATTACTGCCTAATATATTTTTGGCAGCACTTGTATTAGTTTTAGGAATATATCTTGCCCGTTTCATAAAAAGAATAGCGGTAAAAATTGTCTCTAAAATCACCAAAAATGTTACGCTCCAAAACTTATTTGGTTCCATTATCCATTTTACAATATTAGGTGTTGTGCTGTTTACAGTATTAACAATTTTAAATCTCGATAAAGCAGTTACCTCCATTTTAGCAGGTGCCGGAATTTTAGGTTTGGCACTAGCTTTTGCCTTCCAAGACATCGCTTCGAATTTTATGTCAGGGATTTTTCTCTCGTTTAGAAAGCCTCTAAAAGTGGGAGATATTGTAGAAATAAAAGGTTATATGGGTAGGGTTTTGGAAATTAATTTACGAGATACCGTAATGCAAACTTTTCAGGGCAAAACGGTGATTATCCCTAATAAAGAAGTGTTTCAAAATCCAATAGAAAACTATTCTTATCTTGAGAAAAGACGTTTCGATTTAGAATTAAAAGTCTTACTAACCGAAGATTTAGAAAAAGTACATGACGTAACTTTAGCAGCTGTAAGCGATATTGAAGCCTTATCTCCTGAAGATGAAACTAAAGTGTATTTTTATGAAATAGGAAATAGCGCTATACACGTTTCCATTCGTATGTGGATTAATACGCCCGAACAAACCACTTATAACGAAGTAGGAAGCGAAGCGATTATAAAAATTACAAAGGCATATAAAACCAACAACATTACGATACCTTTCCCAATACAAACTTTAGATATTAAATCTAATGGAGAATTTAATGCAATAGACTTTCTGAAAAATAATAATGAACAAAAACAATAAATTATGAACCAAGAAGTACAACTTACAATTAGCGATAAAACCGGTATTTTTTATATTGAAGTAGATGGAAATGAAGAAGCAATGATGACTTTCTTTATGTCGGATGATAATAAAATGACAATTGATCATACGGAAGTGAATCCTGGAAATGAAGGAAAAGGCTTTGGTAAAAAGTTAGTGCTAAAAGCAGTTGAATTTGCAAGAGCACACAATTATAAAATTGTTCCAGTTTGTTCGTTTGTAAAAAGCGTGATTGAAAAGACTCCAGAATTTAAAGATATTGTATAAAAATATGAAGAAAATAATCGCTTTTGGAGCTTCTTCTAGTAAGAATTCTATTAATAAACAGTTAGCAAATTACGCAGCACATCAGTTTGAGAATGTGGAAGTGGAACTTTTAGATTTAAACGACTATGAAATGTCAGTTTTTTCTGTGGACAAGCAGAAAGTGAATGGAATTCCGCAATTGGCTCACGATTTTTATGCCAAATTAGGAAGTGCTGATTTAATTCTTATTTCTTTTGCCGAACATAATGGTGCGTATTCTAGTGCTTTTAAAAACATATTAGATTGGGCTTCTCGAATCAACGGGAATACTTTTCACGACAAACCAATGTTTTTATTAGCCACATCTACCGGTCCTAGAGGCGGCAGCACTGTTTTAGAAATCGCTAAAAACAGATTCCCGTTTCAGGGTGGAAAAGTGCTAAGTAGTTTTTCACTACCGACATTCCAAGATAATTTCGACGCTGAAAAAGGAATTACTAACTTAGAGTTTAAAAATCAGTTGACTGAAATAATTGAATCAATTGCGTTTTAACAACCAAAAAATTACAAGAAGACCCTAAAGAAAACTCACTAGCCCCGATTGAAGCGGCATCCTTTTTTGTGTTTTCAAGGTTTGTAAAAACCTGTAAACTCAAAAAAGATAGAGCTAAAAGCGGGAATAAGGAAACCAAGAATTCCCAAGCCATTGCGCTCCAAAAAAAAATACTATTTTTGCAACGGTTTAACTCTCACTTTTGAGGTATTACCATTAAACTTTTAAACTAGAAAAATGAAAGCATACGTATTTCCAGGTCAAGGCGCTCAGTTCACAGGGATGGGTAAAGACTTATATGAAAACTCACCTTTAGCACAAGAATTGTTTGAAAAAGCAAACGAAATCTTAGGCTTTAGTATCACCGATATTATGTTTGAAGGCACGGCTGAGGAATTAAAAGAAACAAAAGTGACGCAACCAGCGGTATTTTTACATTCGGTAATTTTAGCCAAAACATTAGCCGATTTTAATCCGGAAATGGTAGCGGGACATTCATTAGGGGAATTTTCGGCATTAGTGGCAAATGGAACATTATCTTTTGAAGATGGTTTAAAATTAGTTTCAAAAAGAGCTTTAGCGATGCAAAAAGCTTGCGAAATTGCTCCTTCAACAATGGCAGCGGTTTTAAACTTAGAAGATAAAATTGTAGAAGATATTTGCGCATCGATCGACGGTGTTGTAGTGGCAGCGAATTACAATTGTCCTGGACAGTTAGTGATTTCGGGCGAATACAAAGCGGTTGAATTAGCGTGTGAAAAAATGAAAGAAGCAGGTGCAAAACGTGCTTTAATTTTACCTGTTGGTGGCGCATTTCACTCACCAATGATGGAGCCAGCTAGAGAAGAATTAGCCGCAGCTATTGAAGCGACTACTTTTTCTACACCAAGTTGTCCAGTATATCAAAATGTGACGGCAAGTGCAGTTTCTGATCCAGATGAAATTAAGAAAAACTTAATCATTCAATTAACTGCTCCTGTAAAATGGACGCAGTCTGTAAATCAAATGATTGCTGACGGCGCTACAAGTTTCACGGAAGTGGGACCAGGAAAAGTATTGGTTGGATTGGTTGGAAAAATCAATAAGGAAGTAGCAACAATTTCAGCCTAATTTCAAGTGGAAGAAGCTCAACAAAGTTATTTTAAAGATTTATGGAAGGTAATTCGTTCCACACTCTCCGAATTTGGCGAGCACAAAATAATGAAAAAAAGTGCAGCATTGGCTTACACGACAGTGTT
This sequence comes from Flavobacterium ardleyense, assembly GCF_042686085.1. Taxonomy (GTDB): domain Bacteria; phylum Bacteroidota; class Bacteroidia; order Flavobacteriales; family Flavobacteriaceae; genus Flavobacterium; species Flavobacterium ardleyense. The sequence continues at coordinate 95,978 of NZ_JBHUOL010000022.1, read as the reverse complement.
CTCAATGGCGCCACTTCTTATGGTTTTGCTCTATTTAATTGGAATATTCTGGCAAACCGAAGCTATTGAAGGGGAGATATTTTATCAGCTCAGAGATTTTCTAGGTGAGCAATCAGCCATTCAATTGCAAGAAATTATAAAGAATATTGCGCTTGCTAATAAAAGCGGCTTTCCTGCGCTTATTGGAATTGGTACGCTAATAATTGGTGCAACTTCTGTATTTGCAGAAATTCAAGATTCAATTAACTCCATTTGGGGAATCCGTCTTAAAAAGAGGTCGAGTTTTTGGCTATATTTTAAAGCACGATTACTTTCCTTTGGTGTAATTGGAAGTTTAGGTTTTATACTGTTAGCTTCTTTAGGCTTGTCAACAATTTTAGATTCATTGAATAAAAAGTTATTTGCGCATTTTTCTGAAGCTGCAGTTTATTCAGTTTTCATAGGACAAACATTAGTTACGCTGACGATTATTACTTTGTTATTTGCTGTGATTTTTAAAATATTACCTGATGCAGATATTACGTGGAAACAAGTAAAAGTTTCGTCTTTTACCACGGCTATTCTTTTTATGGTAGGAAAGTTTTTAATTTCATTTTACATTTCGCAATCGTCTTTAGGGACAATTTATGGCGCAGCGGGATCATTAGTTATTATTATGGTTTGGGTTTATTATTCGTCCGTAATCTTATATTTAGGAGCGCTTTTCGCGAAATGCTATGCAATTGAGTTTGGAAGTTCAATTAAACCTTCAAAATATGCAGAAATAATTCATATTGTTGAAGTCAAACTTGAAGCTACAACCTTGCAAGATGCGAAAGAAGAAGTAGACGAAATAAACAAGAAGAACGAAAAGGAAGAACTTTCGAAGTAAAGAAAGATTTAAAATAATTTACAAATTACAATCCTCATAATAGTATTATGAGGATTTTTTTATTTACGCTTGTAATTGATGATGAAAACTCCGGTCATAATTAAAGCGGATGCAACTATAAAATCAGATGTAATAACCTCATCTAATACCAACCAACCCAAGAAGATTGCAATAATAGTATTGACATAACTCAATATCGAAACACGAACCGCAGAAATTCGTTTTAGCGCATAATAATAGCAGAAAAAAGCAACAACAGATCCAAAAACTGCTAGATAAGTGGTAGCTAAAATACTTCGCATACTCCATTCGCTAATCTTAGCTTCGGGATAAATTATGAAGGCTAAAACCAGTTGGATTATTGCTGCAAAAGTGAATTGGTAGAATAAATTAAGTGTGATATTATTAGATTCGTGCGAATGTTTTTTAGAAACTAAAACTCCCGTTGCCCAACTCAAAATAGCTACACTTAAAAATAAAATTCCGATTTTGTAATCAGGATCAAGGATGTCCGACAATCCATTTCTAAAAATAAAAACAACTCCAGTAAATCCGAATAGAATCCCAAAGAAACCTTTCCAAGTTGCTTTTTGAATTCCGAACAAAACGCTTCCAATAAATATAATTACAGGAGAAATTGCACTCATAATCGACGTTAAGCCACTAGGAATCGATCGTTCAGCAACGGTAGTAAAACCATTAGCAAAAACTAGTATTAAAACCGCCAATAGCAATTGGATTCTGAAGTTTCTCCAACCAATCCAAGCCAATTCTTTTTTGAATAGTAAAATCACGAAAACAATCAAAGCGGCAATTCCTTGTCGGATTGAAGTTACGAACCAAGGTTGCATCGTTTCCACTGCAATCCGAATTCCAAGATAAGTGGTTCCCCAAACAATTCCGACAATGATTAGTGCAAGAACTAATTTTAAATCAAGTTTTGAACTCATAGTTGCTTTATAGCATTTTTAATGCTTTGTGATTTATAGTGATTTTAAGTCTGATGCTTTATATAAATTTAGCTTCTTCACAATGATTATTTAATATTGCAGTAATTAAATAACGGTTTTCAAATTTTTCAAAGAGAACATACCATGTTGTTCTTTTAGAGGAATTGTAAAAAATATAATTTGAACCAAGTTGTTTTAATTCTTTTGGAGACTTTTTCGAAGGAAAATCTTTAATATTATGAGAAACAAATTCAACTAATTTCTCTAAATAGTTTTCGGCGTTTTCCAAATAAGAAAAATATTCTTCTTTGAAACGCAAATAGACCAAATCATCAAAATAGTCTAATACATCTTCTCGATAGATTATTTTTTCCAAGGAAACTTACTTATTCTCTTCTTCATTTCCACTAAAAACTCATCTGGAGTATAACCGCTTTTAGACTCTTTCTCAAAATCAAAATCCAGTCCAATTCCTTTTTGCTTTGGAATCGATCTATATGCTGTCGCAGGTTCTTCAACCTTCCTACTATTTGATTTATCATTGCTCATAATCAATATTTTACATCCAAATTTACAATTTTATTCTTACTTATTTTAAAAAAATATTCAGTTAAAAAGTTCCTGATTACTGATTACTGCGAATGAAAACTGAAAACTAACCTCTAATCTTCTGCTCCCACTTCCAAGCACTTGCTAAACTTTCTTCTAAGGTTGATTGTGCTTTCCAACCTAAAACCTCATTTGCTTTATCCGTATTTGCATAAGCTTCAACAATATCACCTTCTCTCCTACCTACAATTTGATAATTCAGTTTATTGTCCGAAATTTTTTCGAAAGCACTAATTACTTCTAAAACCGAACTTCCTGTTCCAGTTCCTAAATTGAAAGTTTCAACTTTATCAAGGTTTTTCTTGTCTAATAATCGCTTTAAAGCAACAACGTGCGCTTTAGCCAAATCAACAACATGAATATAATCGCGAATTGCTGTTCCGTCTTGCGTAGGATAATCGCTTCCAAAAACTGATAACTTTTCACGAAGTCCCATTGCGGTTTGCGTGATAAATGGCACTAAATTCTGAGGAACTCCTAAAGGTAATTCGCCGATTTCAGCGGTTGGATGCGCCCCAATCGGGTTGAAATAACGCAATAAAATCGCATTGATATTCGTCACTTTTGCAACATCAGTAATAATTTCTTCACCTATTTGCTTCGTATTCCCATAAGGCGACATTGCTGTTTGAACGGCTGCATTTTCCGTTATTGGCATGTTTTCGGCTTGACCGTAAACCGTACAAGATGAGCTAAATATGAAATTTGCTGTTTCTTTTTGCTGTAATTCCTGCAGCAAATAAACCAAAGTATTAATGTTGTTCTCGTAATACAAAAGAGGATTCTCAACACTTTCGCCAACTGCTTTTGAAGCGGCAAAATGAATTACTCCCGCAATATCTTGGTGTTGTTTAAAAAAATCTTGAACAGCACTTTTATCTCGTAATTCTAATTTTTCAAAAATCGGTTTTTTACCAGTAATTCGTTCAATTCCATCTACCACTTCGATTGAAGAATTCGATAAATTATCAACTGCGATTACTTCAAATCCTTGATTTTGCAATTCAACAACAGTATGCGAACCGATAAATCCTAAACCGCCTGTTACAACAATTTTCATGTCTTTTATATTTATAAAACGCAATTTACTCTGTTTCATTCAGAATAAATTGCGTTTGATTTTATTTTTGTTTTTAGACGCGAACGACCGATTTTTATTTACACAAATTCTAAAATTGCTTCTGTGATAAATTTAATTTGGTCATCGTCTAATTCTGTATGCATTGGTAATGCAATAACTTCTTTACACAACTGAAGCGTTACCGGGAAATCTTCTTCCTTATATCTTGTATCAGCATATGCTTTTTGGCTGTGCAATGGAATTGGGTAATAAATCGCACAAGGAATATCTTTACTTTGTAAATGTGCTAATAATGCATCGCGTTTTCCATTTAAAATACGAATTACATATTGATGAAAAACGTGGCAATCACAAGTATCGCAAATCGTTGGCACCCAAATGTTAGTATTCACTCCTAAAGCTGTACTGTATTTCATTGCAGCATCTTGGCGCGCTTTGTTATAAGTATCTAAAAGAGGTAATTTCGCTTTTAAAACTCCGGCTTGAATACTATCTAAACGAGAATTTACGCCAACAACATCATGATGATATCTTTCGTACATTCCGTGGTTTACAATTCCTCTTAATTTATGGGCTAATTCATCATCATTGGTGAAAATTGCTCCACCATCTCCGTAACAACCTAAGTTTTTAGAAGGAAAAAATGATGTAGCACCAACGTGTCCAATCGTTCCAACTTTAGATTTTGAACCGTCTTTTGAAGTATAATCTGCTCCAATTGCCTGTGCATTATCTTCAATTACATATAAATTATGTTCGCGAGCAATTTCCATAATCGCATCCATATTAGCCGAACGACCAAATAAATGAACCGGAACAATTGCTTTCGTTTTTGGTGTAATGGCTTTACGAATTCCGTCTAAAGAAATGTTCATATTATTCAAATCAACATCTACTAAAACCGGAGTCAATTGCAACAAAGCAATCACTTCAACTGTAGCGGCAAATGTGAAATCAGCTGTAATAACTTCATCACCAGGTTTTAAATCTAATCCCATCATTGCAATTTGCAACGCATCTGTTCCGTTTGCACAAGGAATTACGTGTTTTACACCCAAATATTTTTCTAAATCAGCCTGAAATTGGTGAACCAAAGGTCCGTTTATATATGTATTATTTTCTAAAACTTCTTGAATAGAAGCATTCACTTCCACTTTTATTTTTTCGTATTGACTTTTAAGGTCAACCATTTGTAATTTTCTCATTAGGAATAAAATTAAGTGTAGCAAAAATAAGAAATAATAGGCACAAATTTTATCTAACTTAAAAAGAAACGTAATTTAGCACCATAAAATTCAATTATGCTATTTTTGTACAACATAATTACCCTTTTCGCCTCGCAGATCTTAAAGTTAGTAGCACTTTTCAGTCCGAAAATGAAACTTTTTGTAGACGGAAGAAAAACTGTTTTTTCGACTTTAGCGAATAAGATCAAATCAAACGATAAAACGATTTGGTTTCATGCGGCTTCTTTAGGCGAATACGAACAAGGTTTGCCGGTAATTGAAGTGATTAAGCAAAAATTTCCGTCGCATAAAATTGTTGTAACTTTTTTTTCGCCATCAGGATATGAAGTACGAAAAAACAATACCGTTGCTGATGTTACGGTTTATTTGCCTTTAGATACAATTTCCAATGCGAAAAAATTCATCCAATTGGTTCATCCAGAAATGGTGTTTTTCATTAAATATGAATATTGGCCGAATTATTTGAATGAATTAAAAAAGCATCAGATTAAAACCTATTTAATTTCTGGAATTTTAAGAGAAAATCAAGCCTTTTTTAAATGGTACGGCGGTTTTTACAGAAATGCCTTGAAAACATTTGATTACTTTTTTGTACAGAATGAAAATTCGAAAAAATTACTCCAAAGTATTGGTTTCAATAATGTAAAAGTTTCAGGAGATACACGCTTTGATCGAGTAGTTTCGATTTTAGAACGAGATAATTCGCTTGATTTTATTGAAAAATTTAAAGATAGTAAAACCACAATCGTTATTGGAAGTTCGTGGCCAAAAGACGAAAATTTATTGGTAGATTATATCAATAAATCTTCGGACAATGTAAAGTTTATTATCGCACCGCACAACATCAAACCGGAACAAATTCAGGAATTAAAGAAGTCGATCAGTAAAAAAACAATTTTGTTTTCGGAATACAACCATAATGTAGAGACGCGATCAATGCCGACTCTACTAGATTGCAATGTTTTCATTATTGATACTGTTGGAATTTTGACCAAAATTTATTCCTACGCCGATATCGCTTATGTTGGCGGTGGTTTTGGGAATCCGGGTGTTCACAATATTTTAGAACCAGCCACTTTTGGAATTCCGATTGTTATTGGACCTAATTATTCGCACTTTGCAGAAGCTACTGCCTTGGTTCACATGGAAGGTTGTATTTCCATTCAAAATCAAAACGAAATGAATGAAGCTTTTGATTTATTGCTTCAAAACGAAGACGAGAGATTAGAAAAAGGACATATTTGCAGCACTTTCGTGCAGATGAATAAAGGCGCTACACAAACAATTATCAATCATATACTAAACTAATGATTACTTTTAAAACTCTTGAAATTTCGGACATTGACGCGATAACTGCTATGATGCAAGATTTTTATGCTATTGACAATTATCCGATTGAAGCTGAGGCAACTAAAAAAATGTTTTACGAATTTATTTTCAATGAACATTCAGGAAAAGCTTGGCTAATTTATGCCGATAATGAAATTGCTGGTTATGTAATTCTAACCTACATTTTTAGCTTTGAATATGGCGGGAAAATTGCTTTTGTGGACGAATTATTCATTAAAGAATCGGCCCGAGGAAAAGGAATTGGTAAAGAAACCATTCAATTTATTCAAAAGGAAAGTTCAAAATTATCTTTAAAATTACTTTATCTAGAAGTTGAAGATCATAATGAAAATGCTCAAAAATTATATCTTGCAAACAAATTTGAGTTTCACAATCGAAAACTGATGAAGTTTTCCGTCAAAGAATCATAAACTCAATTTTTCTTTGAAGGCGCTTGCTTGTCTTCTCGATATTTCGACTTTTATTTCTTTTGGCAAATGCACTAGTAAATTTCCGCTAAACCAAGGATCAATTTGATTGGCGAACTGAATGTTTATAATTTGATTCCGATTGGCTCTAAAAAAGAATTCTTCTGGAAGTTTGGCTTCAATCTGGTTTAAAGATTTTGATATAATAGCTTTTTCATCTTTAAAAAAAACCTTTGTGTAATTGCCATCCACTTCAAATAAATAAATATCTTCAATTTTTACCAGCCAACATTTTTCGCCATCTTTTATAAAAATCTGATTGCTTAAATTTAACTTCTGACTGTTTTTAATTACTTTTTCTTCAAGATTATCTTTTACCTTTTCAATTGCTTGCGCAAATCGTTTTGAGTTAATCGGTTTTAAAAGATAGTCGAGTGCATTGTATTCAAATGACTTTATTGCATACTCATCAAAAGCTGTAGTGAAGATTGTAATTGGTACATTATCAAGCATCTCTAACAGCTGAAAACCATCTTTTTCAGGCATATTAATATCTAAAAACAACAAATCAGGTTGTGTTTTATTAATTAATTCATAACCTTCATCTACATTTTCGGCTTCACCAATAATTTCAATTTCAGGATGTGATTTGAGTAATTCTTTCAGCTCATTTCGTGCTAAACGAGAATCTTCCACTATAACTGCTTTTATCTTTTTCATGATTTTAACTAATTGGTAGCTTAATAGTTGCTCTTACAGTATCGTCTATTTCTTCTAAATTAAAAGAAGCTTTTTCGCCATAAAGTAATGAAATTCGCTCCTTAATATTTTGCAATCCTAATAGCGTTGAATTTTTATCGATGACTAATTTACCAGAGTTTGTAACTTCAATTACTAAATTATCGTCAAAAATACTGGTTTTCAATTCTATAATTCCGCCTTGTTTGATGTTTGCAATTCCATGTTTTACAGCGTTTTCAACCAAAAGCTGAATTACCATAGGTGGAATTTGCATTTTTAAGGTTTCGGGTTGAATTTCTTTTACAAATGACAAGCGCTCTTCAAATTGGATTTTAGAAATAGCTATAAAATTATCTACAACTTCAATTTCTTCTTCTATGGAAATGGCATTGACATCATTTTTTGTTAATGAATACCGAAGCATTTCAGACAAACGAGTAATCATTTCCCTTGATTTTTCGGGATTTTCAAGAATCAATCCTCTTATATTATTAAGGCTATTAAACATAAAGTGCGGGTTAATCTGTCCTTTTAAAGCGTTTAATTGCGACTCTTTTAAGGTTGACTCTAACTCAAGCCTATTGATTTTTACCTGATTTAGATATTCGAAGACCCTAATTGCGGAAACAATAAAAAACCAAACTAAAAAAGCCACGAAAAAGAATGGGACATTTGCTAATTTCATTATAAAAATCATCTCAGCATACCGTTCTGTAATTCCATAATAATAATCTTGAGGTATTGCTAACATTGGCCAAAGGCACAGATGATAAACTACTTGTACAACAATAAAAATCCCAATTAATACTGTGATTTTTTTTGTTTCTAATTTTGAGAAATTAATTAATCTTTCATAATAAAACAATATCACATAAGATAGAATAAAGCCTAAAAAACCACACAACACTCCTTCAATAATAGAATAATAAAAAGCATTAATCTGCTCTGAATTCCATTTTTCGACAGCAAAAACACCATATGATACTTTAGCAAAAGTTAAGGTAAATAATACATATAAAATCCAACCGATTAAATTTAGGAGATGATACTTATTGTTGTTGATTAATTTCATTTTTAATATTTAAATAAACTTTGGCAAAGCCCTAATTAGCTTTGCCAAAGTTAAAATTATTTATTTAATTTTTAGGCTGGAAACTTGGATGCCCTACTTGCCATAAAGCAAAGGCTAAAATATCTGCCGTTTCTTCAAAACTTTTTAATTTAGAGGCTCCACCAAAATGGCCCGCTTCATAATCTACTTTTAACAAGGTTGGTTTATTCGAAGTATTTACTTCTAAAAGTTTTGCTGCAAACTTAGCAGGTTCCCAAACTATAATCCTTGGATCATTAAAACCTGCTGTCGTTAAAACTGCTGGATATTTTACACCTTTCTTAAGATTGTGATACGAATCCATTTCATACAAAGCATGAAATTCTGCTTCAATTTCTGGGTTACCAAACTCTGCCATATTCGCCGGTCCGTTTGGTGAACTGGACATTCTTAAAGTATTCATACTTCCTACACCTGGAATAGCCACGGCAAACAAATCAGGTCTTTCTGTAATTGCTCTTCCTACAAAGATTCCACCAGCACTTCTACTATAAATTGCAGTTTTTGTATTATTTGTAAAGCCTTGCGCTATTAAGTATTCAGTACAGGCAATTGCATCTTTCCACGTATTAGGTTTTGTTGATTTTTGACCTGCTAAATGCCATCCTTTGCCTAACTCTCCACCACCTCTAACGTGTGCTACTGCTAAAACCCCTCCTTGTTCTACCCATAATAAGTGCGAAGGGTTAAAAGCAGGACGCATTGACATTCCATAAGCTCCATAACCATAAATTAATGCTGGATTAGTACCGTCTTTTTTCATTCCTTTTTTGTATATTAAAGACAAAGGAACTTCTACACCATCATGAGACTTAACCATCACTTCTTCTACTTCGAAATTTTCAAATTCTGGATATTCAACTATCGTAGATAATTCTTCTCTTTTAAAAGTATTCTTTTTTAAGTCATATCTGTATTTTTCTCCTGAAGCTGTCCAGCCAGTAGTAACAACCCAAATATCCGAATAATCTACACCTCTAACAACTACTCCAATCGTAGCTGCTTTTTTAGGTAACTTAATTTCTTTTCTACCGCTACCATCAAAATTTATATAGTTAAAATTTGTTTCGATACCATTTCTATTTGTAGTAAAATAGATCCCATCTTTATTATAAGTAAAAGATTCTATTTTATAATTCTTATCCTCTTCAATAAAAACTTGCGCCTTGTTCAGGTCAATATTGTTTGAAGATGTTTTGATTATTTTAAAATTTGGCGCGTTTAATGTAGTTAAAAAGTAAGCGTTATTGTCTTTTATGAAAAAGTTTCTCACCTCATCTTTTCGATCACAAAGTAATTTCCAATCGATTTTTTTATTCATAAGCTCAGACGCGTTCGCTATAAATATTTTAAGATTTGGATTTACTGTATATGGAATCATATACAATTTATCACTTGTTATGTCGTATGACATAAAAGGAATTTCTTCATCTAGAATTTCTAATTCAGGATACATTCCTTTTGAAAAAACAACTTTATCAGTTGCAGGATCTGTTCCTAATACGTGGATTTTCGCAAATAAATCAGACTGCGCTTTATTATCGTGTATATCAGAAGTAATCGATTGCAGATACATAAACGATTTGTTGTCTTTTAGCCAATTAGCGCCGCCAAAGCGTAATTTATCTACTTTATCTGCTAATATCTTATTGGTTTTTAAATCCATCACTATCATTTCGTTCATTTCTCCTCCGTTTTTTGAAAGATTGATAGCAAGATGACTTCCTATTTTATTCGCCGTGTAAGAACTAATAGTATAAATATCTTTACTATTTTTATCATAAGTTTCTGGATCAAAAAGTAAAATGCCTTTACCCTTAATACCTTTTCTTTTATACAATTTTGCTACTTGGTCGCTAGGTGTTAATCGCTGATAAACATAGGTTTCGTCTTCTAATATTTGAGTAGAAAAAATAGTTTCTGTTGCTCTGCTGTCAATATCAACCATTTTATCTATTAAAAGTTGCTTTCCTGGAATTGCATTTAATACAGACTCAGTATGTTTTGCCTGAGCTTTCATCCAAGACAAAGTATTTTCGTCTTTTAAATCTTCTAGATTTCTATATTTATCTACTACCGTTTTTCCAAAATAAGTTTCAGTCACTGACTTTGAAGGGGCTAATTGCTGCTTTTCTTGAGCGTAAGAAAACACGGATGCAATTGTACTTAATGTTATTATATATTTTTTCATATTGTTATAGTATTAATTTTTTTGGTTTATTTTTTTTTATTTTGTTATTCGAGCGTTTCTATATTTTCTTTAAAATCCTACATATATTGATTACTCGAAATCATTAACTTTCGCAAGCCCCGATTAGTAAATTACAATTTTTAGAAAATAAAATAGACCAAAGCCTATAAAAAACCCTAAAATACCACTCATTACTACTTTCCCTTTTTTTCCTATTAAATTTTCCATTTTATGTATCTTTTATATTATTAATTAATGATGCTTTCTATTACGTATTGAATTATTACTGCGGTAAACTGAATAATTTTACTTACTAATGTTGCCATGTTTACTATGTTTTAAGTTTGTTAGTTGTTTGATTTGTTAATTTGATATTTCAAAAGTAGCATCAAAACTTTCTATATTTCTCGAGAAAATGACGAACGGTAATTAGAAATGATGAAAGGTAATTTTCAGGAAGATTAAAAAATTTGTAAATTGCACTCATTAACATTTACAACAACTATGAAATTTATCAAATTAATTGTATTACTATTTGTAGTACAGCTGCAAGCACAACAAGGAGGCATGTGGATTCCATCCTTATTAAAAGGTGCCAACGAGAAAGAAATGAAAGCTTTAGGAATGAAAATCAGTGCCGACGATATTTATTCGGCCAATCATTCTAGCTTAAAAGATGCTGTTCCCCATTTTGATGGTGGATGTACAGCTGAAATGATTTCACCAAAAGGACTTTTACTAACTAATCACCACTGTGGTTATGACAACATTCAAAGTCATTCTACTGTTGAAAACGATTATTTAACTAATGGTTTCTGGGCATATAACATGGAGCAAGAATTACCTAACAAAGATTTGACGGTAACTTTCATTATCAAAATTCATGATGTGACCAATAAAATATTTGAAGGTGTTTTAAATCTTCCGACTGAGAGCGATAAACAAAAGAAGATCCAACAAAACATTTCAGAAGTAAGTAAGAATTTCACAAGAGAAGCTTGGCAAGATGCTATGATTCGTGCTTTTTATGACGGTAACCAATATTTACTATTTGTTACTGAAACATTTAAAGACGTTCGTTTAGTAGGTGCGCCACCTAGTTCAATTGGAAAATTTGGATCAGATACAGACAACTGGGTTTGGCCACGTCATACTGGAGATTTTGCTTTATTCAGAATTTACGCAGATAAAGACAACCGTCCGGCAGCATTTTCAAAGGACAACTTTCCTTACAAACCAAAACGCTATTTGCCAGTTTCTGCACAAGGAATTCAGGAAAATGACTTTACTATGGTTATGGGATATCCTGGAAGAACGCAAGAATATTTACCTTCTTTCGCAGTGGAACAAATTGTAAACGATTTAAATCCAGCAAAAATTGAAATTCGTGATGCTGCTTTAAAAGTGCAAGATGGTTTCATGAGAAAAGACAATGCTATTAAAATTCAATATGCTTCGAAATACGCAGGTGTTGCGAATTATTATAAGAAATGGATTGGCGAAACTAAAGGATTAAAAAAATCAAATGCAGTAGCCGTTAAAAAAGAATTTGAAAAAAAATTCCAACAACGTGTTCTTAAAGCAGGAAAAGAACCAGAATACGGATCGCTTCTAACTGATTTCGAAAAAAACTATGCCGATATTCAAGAATATGCTTTAGCAAGAGACTATTTTTCTGAAGTAGTATTAAGAAATGCTGAAATTTTAACTTTCGGATACCGTTTATATCAATTAGAGCAAGTTTACAACTCAAAGGGAGAACAAGCCTTTACAGATCGCAAGAACAACCTAATAAGTAGTTTTGAAGCAATATATAAAGATTATAGTCCAGAAGTAGACGAGAAGGTTTTTGAACAGCTTATCGACTTGTATGCTAAAAAATCTCCAAAACAGTTTTTACCTAAAAGTTTAAACAACCTTAATGCTTCCGCTTTAACTACTTCTATTTTTAGTTCTTCTAAACTAACGAACTATACTGGTTTAAGAGATTTACTAAAAGGTGATGCAAAAACTGTTCTAAAAAAAATAAATCAAGATAAAGCTTACCAATTGGTTAAAACCCTAGCGGATGGTTTTACAAAAGATGTGGCTCCTAAGTTTGATGAAATCAACTTAAAAAATAGTGCTTTACAAAGAACATACATGAAAGCGATCACTGAGTTATTCCCTAAGGACAGAATTTTCCCTGATGCTAACAGTACTTTACGTGTGACGTATGGAAAAGTAAAAGGTTACAAACCGAGCGATGCAGTTCAATACGAATCAGTAAGTTACTTAGATGGCGTTATTGAAAAATACATTCCTGGAGATTATGAATTTGACGTTCCTACCAAGTTAGTTGATTTGTACAATGCAAAAGATTTTGGAAACTACGCAGATAAAAACGGAAAAATGCCATTATGCTTTATTGCAACGAATCATACTACTGGAGGAAACTCTGGAAGTCCAGCTTTAGATGCTAAAGGAAACCTGATTGGATTGAATTTTGACAGAGTATGGGAAGGGACAATGAGCGACATTTATTACAGTCCAGAAATCTGTAGAAATATTATGGTAGATTCACGTTATATTTTGTTCATTATTGACAAATTTGCTGGTGCAAAAAACCTAATTGATGAGATGACAATTATCTACCCTAAGTCACGAAAAGCCAAATAATTAGAAAATTTTAGGCTACTAAAAAGTTTGGCACGACATTTGAAATATAGCATTTTGGAGGCTTAAGAAAATAAATTAAAAAAAATGTGAAAAAACATTTTGTCATGTCAAAAAATTTATATCTTTGCTCCGAATTAATAATTAACCTTTTATAATTTATTTAAGATGAAAAAAGTTGTTTTAAGCTTGGCAATTGTTGCTGCTATGTTCGTTTCTTGTAAAGAAACTGCTACTGAAGGAAATGATACTATGGATTCAGTTACTGTTGAAGTTGAAGCTCCAGTTACTGAAGAAGTTACTGTTGACTCTACTACTGTTGAAGTTGAAGTTCCAGTTATTTCTGAAGAAGCTGCACCTGCAAACTAATTACTTGCCGACAAAAAAATTAAGCTCCACATTGTGGAGCTTTTTTTTGCTCTAAAATGAATGAAAGAAGTTCTTTCTGACTTTTTCTACTGTATAAACAGTAAACACTAAGCACGTTGTTAATGTATTTTAATTAAAAAAAGGTTTTAAGTAAGAAAATGCGCTGCTTTACTTCTTTGAAGGAAGTAATAAAGTGGTACTATTATTTCAAAAATAATAGAAGAAACTTTTGAAGTTTTTTAAATAAACATTGAGCTCTAAAAAGGAAATCTCCAATTTTCAGGAATTAGGAAAATACTAAAAGAAAATTTTAAAAATATTGAATAGTAGAGTTAGTTTTTTAACCTACGAAGTTCCAAAAATATCTTCTGCTGATGAGAAATCTAAAAACTCTGCTTTATCTGCATATTTTATGATTTCATCAATTCCTTTTTGAAGTAATAATTGAGTAGTATATCTTCTACTTAACGCAACTTCTTTTTCATCCATTATCAATCGGAAGAAAAACTTACCACCAGAAGATTTGAAACGCATAAAAACACATTTCTCTAAAGAATTTTTAAGCACTTCGATTTCTTCCTCGCATTCAAAACGCAATTCAAAATCGTTACTTGTAAATATTGTTTTTCCTTTTCGGGATACAAATTCATATTTATAAGCGCCACTAAGCCTTTGCGCTATCACAAATGTCCCCATACTAATTCAATTGGATTTTATTTTCCTTTCAAAAGAAAAGGATTTTTTAAAGATACTAAAAATTTCAAGTTTGAAATTTTTATTTACAAACATATAAAAACGAAAAAAGCTCCGAACAATGTTCGGAGCTTTTAGTACTCAAGACGGGACTTGAACCCGTACGGGCATTACTACCCACTGGATTTTAAGTCCAGCGTGTCTACCAATTCCACCACTCAAGCAAATTATTTGGTATAGAGCGAAAAACGGGGCTCGAACCCGCGACCTCGACCTTGGCAAGGTCGCGCTCTACCAGCTGAGCTATTTTCGCGTTTTCAATCTTAATCTTTAAAAGAACGTCGCCATACTTGTTCCGTATTGCGAGTGCAAATATAGAACATATTTTTATTCCTGCAAGTACTTTCTAAATAAAAATTCAAAGTTTTTCATAACCTTTTGATAACTAATTAATTATTTTTAAATTATTTTTTTACCAACATCCGTTTTATCTCATTTAACTTCATTAAAGCTTCCACAGGAGTCAATGTATTAATATCGATATTCATTATTTCTTCTTTAATATCTTCCAATAACGGATCATCTAAATTGAAAAAACTCAATTGCAACTCATCATTTGCCGATTTAATGCCCGATAATTCTTCACTTGAATGCCTTTTTTCCAATTGCTTCAAGAGTTTTTGTGCTTTCTGAATTACAATTTGAGGCATTCCAGCCATTTTTGCGACGTGAATTCCAAAACTATGCGCACTTCCACCTTTTACCAATTTACGAATAAACAAAACAGTATCTTTCAACTCTTTCACAGAAACGTTGTAATTGTGAATGCGTTCAAACGTAACTTCCATTTCATTCAACTCATGATAATGGGTCGCGAACAACGTTTTTGGTTTGTTTGGATGCTCGTGCAGATATTCTGAAATCGCCCAAGCAATCGAAATTCCGTCATAGGTTGAAGTTCCTCTTCCAATTTCGTCTAACAATACCAAACTTCGGTCTGAAATATTATTCAAAATCGAAGCGGTTTCATTCATTTCGACCATAAAAGTAGATTCACCCATCGAAATATTATCACTCGCTCCTACTCTAGTGAAGATTTTGTCCACAACACCCATTCTAACGCTTTCCGCAGGCACAAAACTTCCCATCTGAGCCAATAGCACAATCAAAGCAGTTTGACGCAAAATAGCCGATTTACCGGACATATTCGGTCCAGTAATCATAATGATTTGTTGCGTATCGCTATCCAAATACACATCATTTGCAATATAAGGCGTTCCAACAGGCAATTGCTTTTCAATTACTGGATGCCTTCCGTCTTTTATTTCCAATTCAAAACTATCATCCAGTATCGGACAAACGTATTTA
Organism: Flavobacterium ardleyense; assembly: GCF_042686085.1. Classification (GTDB taxonomy): domain Bacteria; phylum Bacteroidota; class Bacteroidia; order Flavobacteriales; family Flavobacteriaceae; genus Flavobacterium; species Flavobacterium ardleyense. Next base: position 80,335 of record NZ_JBHUOL010000022.1, on the reverse strand, counting down.
TTATCAATCGCTAATTGCGTAAACGAATTCAAACAATCTAATTGAGCAATTAAATTGGCGTTCAACTGAACGTGCTTGATATACGTCGCAATCCAATTCACTAATTGTTCGAATAATTGGGTTTCTAACTGATGAATTTTTTCTTCAGCTCCTAATATTTTCGATTCATATTCTTTTAATTCTTCGGTAATATAGCGTTCAGCATTTACCAAAGTTTGCTTGCGAATCCATTCGGTTGGCACTTTATCTTTGTGCGAATTACGAACTTCAATATAATAACCAAATACATTATTAAATGATATTTTTAACGATGGAATTCCGGTATTAGCACTTTCTCGTTTCTCTAAATCTTCTAAATAGCCTTTTCCTGTTGAAGAAATGCTACGCAATTCATCTAATTCCGAATGAACACCAACCAAAATTGCATTTCCTTTATTGATACTCACCGGAGCATCTTCTTGAATGGTAGTTTTTATTTTTTCGCGCAACAATTCACAAGCGTGTAAACTATCACCAATTACACGCAACGCTTCGTTTTTACTGTCCAAAGCCAATGTCTTAATTGGAATAATCGCATCCAATGAATCTTTTAAGAAGATAACTTCTCTTGGCGAAATTTTACCTGTTGCAACTTTAGAAATCAAACGTTCTAAATCCGAAATTTGCTTGATTTGATACTGGATTTTTTGAAGAATATCAGGATTATCTTTTAAATACGAAACCACTTCGTGACGACTTCTAATTTTAGCAATATCCTTCAACGGAAGTGCCAACCAACGTTTCAAAAGTCTGGCTCCCATTGGCGAAAGCGTTTTATCAATTACATCTAAAAGCGTTACTGCATTCGGATTATAACTGTGGTATAATTCTAAATTTCGAATCGTAAATTTATCCATCCAAACATAAGCATCTTCGGCAATCCGCTGAATACTTGTAATGTGTTGGATTTTATTATGTTGAGTTTCTGACAAGTAGAATAAAATCGCACCTGATGCAATTAATCCTTCATTTAATTCTTCTACGCCAAAACCTTTTAAAGAATTGGTTTGAAAATGTTTCATTAAACTTTCTAACGCATAATCTTCTTTATACACCCAATCTTCCAAGAAAAAAGTATGAAAATCAGGGCCAAAAACCGACGTGAATTGGTTCTTAAATTGTTTTGGAATTAAAACTTCGCTAGGGCGAAAATTTTGCAATAATTTATCAATATATTCTTCATTTCCTTGCGAAACTAAAAATTCACCTGTGGAAACATCTAAAAATGAAACACCGATATTTCTTTTTCCGAAATGAACTGCTGCTAAAAAGTTATTTGATTTCGAACTCAGCACCTCATCATTCATTGAAACTCCTGGCGTTACTAACTCGGTAACTCCACGTTTAACAATAGTTTTTGTCATTTTCGGATCTTCTAACTGATCGCAAATTGCAACACGAAGTCCGGCTTTGACTAATTTAGGTAAATAAGTGTTTATGGAATGGTGAGGGAATCCGGCCAACGCCGTTTCGGTTGCAGAACCAGCTCCTCTTTTGGTCAATGTAATACCTAAAATTCCTGCAGCACGGACCGCATCTTCACCAAAAGTTTCATAAAAATCGCCTACACGAAAAAGCAAACAAGCATCGGGATATTTGCGTTTTATCTCGTTGTATTGCTTCATTAAAGGCGTTTCTTTTGGTGTTATATCGGAAGAAGTTTCTGCTTTTTTAGCCACAATTTTTAGATTTTAAGTACAATTGCGAAGGTAAGAAAAACCAAAGCAATAGCAATGGCAAAATTCAATAGCAATTACACTTTCAAAATTCAAGGACAAAACAATGGGAGAATTCAATACTAATTTTAAATATCTATAAAATCAGCGTTGCATTGCATCCGTTTTATCGGCGTTCCAAAAATCCAAAAATCTAGAAATCCTATTTGAATCTTCGTTACAATAAAATATCTTTGCAACATGAGAAAATTAGCCAACGCAGAATTAGAACGTAAAAATGTAGATGAATTTAAAGACGCTAAAAAGACACCAATTATTGTAATTCTTGATGATATTAGAAGTTTGCATAATATTGGTTCGGTTTTTAGAACTTCGGATGCGTTTTTAATTGAAAAAATCTATTTATGTGGTATTACGGCCGTTCCTCCCAATAAGGAAATTCACAAAACTGCTCTTGGCGCTACAGAAACCGTGACATGGGAATATGTAAAAGACGTTTTAGAAGTTGTCAATAAATTGAAGTCGGAACATATAAAGGTGTATTCAGTAGAACAAACTGAAAATGCGATTATGTTAGATAAATTCCAAACCGAACCGAACTCAAAATATGCTTTAATTTTCGGAAACGAAGTAAAAGGCGTTTCGCAGGAAGCTATTAATTTAAGTGACGGCGTGATTGAAATTCCACAATTAGGAAGCAAACATTCCTTAAACATTTCTGTTAGTGCTGGAATTGTAATTTGGGATTTGTTTCAGAAAATGTCGTAAACACATAAGTCATATAAGTTTTTTATAACTGCTTTAATTTATGGCATGAAATTATAACGGAGCTGCTGAAACAAGTTCAGCATGACAAAATCAGATTTATCAGCGATGCGAAGCATCCGGTTCATCCGCGTGCTTTATTTATTGCAACATCTGAAGTAAAGAGCGAGATGCTGAAACGAGTTCAGCAGGACAAATTTGAGTTAATTCATATAAATTAGTGATGCGAAGCATCCGTATCATCCGCGTGCTTTATTTATTGCAACATCTGAAGTAGAGAGCGAGATACTGAAAAAGAGTTTAGCAGGATAAAATTAGGTTTAACTTATCCATTATGACAAAATTCAGTTTATTTAGTTGTAATCTTCTTATTGATCGCATTCAACAAAAACACATAGTCTTCTTGTTTCTTAACAAAATCTAAATCAGACACATCAATAACCAAAACATTTAAATCGGTTTGCGTTTTGATGTAATCTAAATAACCGCGATTGATTTTCTCTAAGTATTCCCCAGGAATTTCTTGTTCGTAACTTCTTCCTCTTTTCTTGATGTTTTGCAACAATCGATCGGTGTTTTGATAAAGATAAACATACAAATCAGGTTTAGGCATTTCTTTGTGAATGATGTCGAACATCGTTTTGTACAACCGAAATTCATCTTCCTGAAGTGTAACTTTGGCAAAAATCAACGATTTGAAGATGTGATAATCGGCAACCACAAAATCTTTGAATAAATCAAATTGTGCTAAATCATCAGACAATTGCTGGTATCTATCCGCCAAAAAAGACATTTCTAAAGGAAACGCATATCTGCTTTGGTCTTTGTAGAATTTTGGCAAGAAAGGATTATCGGCAAAACGTTCTAAAACTAATTTCGCATTACAATCAGCTGCTAATTTTGTGGCAAGTGTCGTTTTTCCTGCACCAATATTTCCTTCTATCGCGATATAATTGAAGTTGTGTAAACTTAACTTCTCAATAGGAGAAATCAAATTTTGAATTACTTTACATTCACTGCTATCTTCACAGTTTAGTAATAATTCAGCAATCGATTTTTTATATTTTGGATGTTCCCAGTTCAGACCTAAATCTAACATGGGTTGCAAAACGAACTTTCTATTTTGCAATAAAGGATGCGGAATATTTAAGTTTTCTGTTGCAATAATCTCCTCATCATACGAAATAATATCAATATCAATGATTCGAGCTTGATATCCTGCTTCATTTTTTCGAACTCTTCCTAAATTTTTTTCCACTTTTAAAACCTGACTCAACATTTTCTGAGCTGATTTTGACGTATGAACGAGAATGGCACAATTATAAAATGCGTCACTTTCAAATCCCCACGCAGGAGTTTCATACAATTTAGACACTTTAACTACAACGGCTACTTCGTTATGAATCAAATCAATACAAGACAAAATCGCAGCTAAACGGTCTCCTTGGTTGCTCCCTAATGATAATATAACTTGGTGTTGGTCCATGATGGCAAAATAACAAACAATTTTAGACTTAAGTTTTACCTTTTCTGTTTTTTTATGAACATGTAACAAATTTGTTGTTTCTACTACTTATAGTCAATTAATAAAAAGTATTGCTATGAAATTTTTAGGAAATGTAATCGCAACTGTTGTTGGGATATTTATTTTTATCATGATGTTTTTCTTCGGAATAATCATCATAGGAGCCATTTTTGGTGGAGACAAAGACAAAGTAAGTGTAAAAGATAATTCAGTTATTGAATTGGATTTATCAAAAGTAACTTTGGACTATTCCGGAAAAACAAATTACAAAGACTTTAATTACTTTGAGGCACATCATAATGGTGTGACTGATATTTTAAATGCGATTGAAGTTGCAAAAACAGACAAAAAAATTAAAGGAATTTCAATTTTAAACAATCAATCTAGATTAGGGTTAGCCCAAAATAAATCGGTTAGAGATAAATTAGAAGAATTCAAAAAAACAGGAAAGTTTGTATATTCTTATTCGAACAATTACACGCAGAACGATTATTACTTGAATTCAGTAGCAGATCAGGTATATTTAAATCCGATGGGTGAAGTAGATTTCAAAGGATTGTCTTCTGAAATTCTTTACATGAAAGATTTACAAGAAAAATCAGGTGTGAAGTTTGAAGTAATTCGTCATGGAAAATATAAAAGTGCTGTTGAGCCTTTCTTAGCTCAAGAAATGAGTCCAGAGAACAGAGAACAGATGACCGTTTTATTAAATTCGGTTTGGAATACTATTGTTGCAGACATCGCTAAAAGCAGAAAAATAACAGTGGCACAATTAGATGTAATTGCAAATACATTAGGAGCTAGAACTCCAGAATTAGCTTTGGCAAACAAAATAGTGGACAAAGTGGCTTATGAAGATGAGTATCATGATGCAATTAGAGCTAAATTAAAAGTAGACAAAAAGGACAAGTACAATATTGTAAGTGTAAAAGATTATGCTAAAAAAGCAGTATCAACGGTTAATGATTACTCTAAAAAAGACATCATTGCAGTTGTTTATGCTCAAGGTGAAATCTCTGGTGGAGAAGGTGCTGTAAATGTAATTGGAGAAGGTTCAATCAAACGTTCTTTAGAAGAAGCTAGAAAAGACGACAACGTAAAAGCAATTGTATTAAGAGTAAATAGTCCTGGAGGAAGCGCATTGACTTCTGAATTGATTTGGAGAGAAATTGAAATCACTAAAAAAACTAAGCCAGTTGTAGTTTCTATGGGGAATTATGCAGCGTCTGGTGGTTACTATATTGCAGCAAATGCAGACCGAATTTTTGCAGAACCAAATACGATTACAGGTTCAATAGGTGTTTTTGGAATGTTACCAAACGCTAGTGAATTAGCTAAAAACATTGGAATTAATGCGGAGCAGGTGCAAACACATGATAATGCAAGCGGTTATAGTCTTTTTGAACCAATCAATGAAAACTTCAAAGGAATGGTATTAGAAAGTATTGAAAAAACGTACGATACATTTCTTAAACGTGTTGCTGATGGTAGAAAAATGACAAAAGAACAAGTAAATGAAATTGCACAAGGAAGAGTTTGGACTGGAGTTGATGCACACAGATTAGGTTTAGTGGATGAAATTGGTGGATTAGAAGATGCTATTAAATACGCAGCAAAATTAGGTAAAACTACTTCTTACCGTACAGAAGACTTCCCAGAGTATGAAAAAAGCTTTGAAGATTTATTAGCTAATTTCACAGGAATGGCAATGTTTAAAACAAAAGAGCAATTGATAAAAGAGCAAATTGGGGAAGAAGGATTCCAAATGCTAGAACAAATAAAACGTGTAAAAAGCAGAAAAGGCATCCAAGCTATAATGCCATTTGAATTAGAAATTCATTAATAGCAACACACAAATAATTAAAATCCCAAAGACAAATCGTTTTTGGGATTTTTTTTGTAAGTTTAACTTTGCTTTGCCATAAATTTTAGGTTTTTGGTACTACTTTTGCTACTATTAATTACTTCGGCTTTGTAGAAGTATTTGCAAACAAAAATTTACTCTTCAAAAAATAACATTATGTTGAAAAAAATCTTAAAAGGAATTGGAATATTTTTACTAGTTGTCATCATTGCTTTGGCAGCAGCACCTTTTTTATTCAAAGACAAAATCAAGGAATTGGTGGCGAAAACTTTGAATGAAAACGTAAATGCTACAATTGCTTTTAAAGATGTAGATTTAAGTTTATTTAAAAGCTTCCCGCAAGCGAATGTTTCTATTAAGAATCTTAGCATTGTAACTAAAGCTCCTTTTGAAAATGATACACTTTTATATTCAGGTGAAACTAATTTAACCATGAGTGTAAAAGAACTTTTCAAAGGCGATGGAGAAGCTATGAATTTAGAAAGTTTCAGCACTATTGACGGAATAGTAAATATTATATTCAACAAAGATGGCGTTGGGAATTTTGATATTGCTTTGAAAGAAGCGAAAGACGATAAACCATCGGACAGCAAGCCTTTTGCTTTAAACATTCAAAACTATGAGGTTAAGAATCTAAAATTCACTTACAAAGATGAAGGTTCAAACATGAAAATGGTTTTAGACAGCATCAATCATCAAGGAAAAGGAAATTTTGCAGCTCAAAAATTAGATTTGGACACCAAAACTACTGCTAAATTATCTTTTGATATGGAAAAGGTAAATTACATGAATAATGTTACCATTTCGTTAGATGCAATTTTAGGAATTGATTTAGACAAAGGCAAATATGAATTTAAAGACAACAAAGCTTTAATCAACAAATTACCTTTAGAATTCAATGGTTTTGTACAAATGCTTGAAGCAGGTCAAACATTTGATTTAACCTTCAAAACACCAACTTCAGATTTCAAAAACTTCTTAGGACTAATTCCTGCGGTATATTCAGGTGATATTGAAAAAGTAAAAACAACTGGACAGTTTTCAGTGGATGGAAAAGTAAAAGGAAATTTAACCGAAACTACTGTTCCTACATTTGATATTAAAATTGCGTCAAACAATGCGTCGTTCCAATATCCAGATTTACCTAAAGGAGTTAAAAATATTATAATTGACACGCATATTATAAACGAAACGGGATTGATGAATGATACTTATGTTAATTTAAACAAATTATCTTTCGCCATTGATCAAGATGTATTTAACGCTAAGGCGAATATTAAAAACCTAGCAACAAATGCTTTAGTTGACGCACAATTAAATGGTGTGATCAATTTAGCTAATGTAACGAAAGCATATCCTGTTAAACTAGACAAACCATTAACTGGAATTTTAAAAGCAGATGTAAAAACTAAATTCGATATGAAATCAGTTGAAACATCTCAATACCAAAATATTCAAAATTCAGGAACAGCTAGTATCACAGGCTTCAACTATGAAGGTCCAGAAATGGCAAAACCTTTTAAAATCATTCAGGCTAATGTGGCATTTAATCCAAACCACATCGAATTAAGTAAGTTTGATGCAAAAACAGGTGCTTCTGATCTTCAAGTAAACGGAACTTTAGACAACTTTTATGGTTTCTTATTTAAGAATCAAATCTTAAAAGGGAACTTCAGTATGAATGCTACAAAATTAGTGGTTTCTGATTTTATGTCACCGACAACTACTACAACACCAGACGGTAATAAAACGGCAGAAGCAGTTAAAATTCCTTCGTTTTTAGATTGTACAATTAATGCAAAAGCAGGAACAGTTGTTTATGATAATTTGAATCTGAAAAATGTTTCAGGTACGATGTTGATCAAAGACGAAGCCGTAAATTTAAATAATTTGAAAATGGATATTTTTGGTGGAAGCATCGGTTTAACCGGAACAGTTTCTACAAAAGGAAAAACGCCAAAATTCAATATGAACTTAGGATTAAATGCAGTAAATATTTCAGAAACATTTACCCAGTTAGATATGCTAAAATCAATTGCTCCTATAGCTGGAGTTGTGAATGGAAAGCTGAATTCTACCATAAAATTATCTGGAGATTTGCAACAAGATATGACGCCAAGTTTAAAAACAATCACGGGAGACTTAATAGGTGAATTGCTATCGACTACGATAAATGAAAAGAATTCAACTTTATTAAGTTCACTAGACTCAAAAATATCGTTTTTAGATTTTAGTAAAGTTAATTTAAATGACATTAAAGCTGCGCTTTCTTTTGATAACGGAAAAGTGAACGTAAAACCTTTTGATTTAAAATATCAGGATATTACTATAAATGTAGGCGGAACACATGGTTTTGACCAAACTATGAATTACAACGTGAAGTTTGACGTTCCTGCAAAATATTTAGGAACCGAAGTAACTAACTTATTAGCAAAATTAACGCCTGCCGATCAAACTAAGATTGAGAATATTCCAATTACAGCATTGCTTGGTGGAAACTTCAGTAATCCAAAAATAACGACAGATATGAAGCAAGCTACTACAAATTTAGCTACGCAGTTAGTGAAAATGCAAAAAGACAAGTTAGTCAATCAAGGAACTAATGCTTTGAAAGATTTACTTAACGGTGGAAAAGGAAACAATCCTGAAACACCAACGGCAACGGATACTACAAAGACTCCTACTACGCCAAAAGAGGATGTAAAAAACACAGTAAAAGACAAAGCAACGGATGCTTTAAAAGATATCTTTGGTAAGAAGAAGAAAAAAGAATAGTTTAGAAGTACATAGTTAGAAATACGAAGTACGAAATTATAAGTAATACAAAACCCTTTCAGATTTGAAAGGGTTTTGTGTTTTATATCTGTTTGTTTTTGAAATAGCCATCTATAACATAATAATTTTGAAGACTAAAATAGAATCATCTTGTCAATCTGAACTTGTTTCAGCTTCTCATTTAACAAATTTTAAAAATACTATAGGTTTTCTGAAACAATTCTGGAACTTCTTAAAAGAATGACAAAGTACTATTTTTCTATAAGCTCATTTTTACTACATAGCCTTCATAAGTTCTAACGTTGAATACAGTTCCATCTTCAAATAGTAAATATTGTCCTTTAATTCCTGATAATTTTCCTGTGAAATTTGGCGTTTTATCTAAATTTAGACTTGTTACTTTTGTAGGAATTTGCAAAACAGGGAAATCCATTTGGATGATTTTTTCTTCTTTCGGAAAATAATCCTTTACTTCATTTGGCAACCACTCAAAAGCTTTATTTCGCTCTAAAATTAAATCCACCTGCGGCTCAGAAGTTTCAGGATTCATTTTTAGCATTTTTTGCCAATTGGTTTTATCTGCATAATGATTTTTCAAAGCAACTTCTGTGATTCCAGCTAAATATCTGTTGGGAACTTCAACAATTGGAATGGCTTGCACTGCACCTTGATCAATCCATCTAGTAGGAACTTGAGTATTTCGGGTTACACCCACTTTTATTTCACTAGAAAAGGCTAAATACACTACGTGAGGTTGAAGTTGCACTCGTTTCTCATAAGCCAAATCTCTGTCTTCAATATCTAAATGCGCCGTACTCAATTCTGGTCGCATAATCCAATCGCCCACAGCAGGACTACTCATAAAACAGTCGTAACAAAAACCCTGACGGAAAACTTTCTTGGCTTTTTTACAATTCAAACATTGGTAGCCTTTAAATTCAATTTCGATATTTTTTCCTAAAAGCTGATTGACGTTTAAGAAACTGTTTTCAAAAACCAAATAATATTGAATAGGACTTCCTAATTCAGTTTGCATTTTTGAAAGTGTGCCTTGGTAGTTCATTTGTATAAAGATTTTCTTTTTGTGAAGAATTATTTGAAAAAAATGTTATTTTTGGTAAAGTTATTATTACCATTTAATAATTCAAAATTAGAGCTACTTTAAATGCCGTTACAAATTATAAATTCTGTTGCCACTTGGTTTTTGAAGAAACGAATTCATCAAATGGAATTGTTTTTAAAATATCCACATGAAGTGCAAGATGAATTGCTTCTTGGCTTAATAAAAGCTGCCGAAAACACACAATTAGGAAAGAAATATGATTTCTCTTCCATGCGAAACTACACTAAATTTAGTGAAAGAATCCCTATTTCTACCTACGAAGATTTAGAGCCAACTATTGAGTTAACCCGCAAAGGCGAACAAAATGTGTTTTGGAACTCTACTATTAAATGGTTTGCTAAATCAAGCGGCACCACCAATGCTAAAAGTAAATTTATTCCGGTTAGTACAGAAGCTTTAGAAAACTGTCATTATAAAGCCAGTAAAGATTTGTTGTGTTTGTACTTGAACAATAATGAAGATTCGCAACTATTTACAGGAAAAAGTCTTCGACTGGGCGGTAGCAAACAATTGTATGAAGATAATAATACTTTTTTTGGTGATTTATCTGCCATTTTGATTGACAACATGCCGATTTGGGCAGAATTCAGTTCTACACCTTGTAGCAAAACCTCATTAATGGGCGATTGGGAAACCAAACTACCGGCCATTGTAAATGAAACTATTAACGAAAATGTTACTAGTTTAGCCGGTGTTCCGAGTTGGATGTTAGTTTTACTTCACAAAGCTTTAGAAACGACAGGCAAATCAAATCTGCATGAATTATGGCCAAATGCCGAAGTTTACTTTCATGGCGGTGTAAATTTTGATCCTTATAAAGAACAATATAAAAAATTATTTCCAAAAGACGATTTCAAGTTTTACGAAATTTACAATGCTTCTGAAGGCTTCTTTGCTATTCAGGATAAAAATGATTCCGATGAATTGCTTTTGATGTTAGATTATGGGATTTTCTATGAATTCATTCCGATGGATACTTTTGGCAAATTGAATCAGCAAGTTATTCGCTTGAATCAAGTTGTTTTGGATAAAAATTATGCATTGGTTATTACTACAAATGCAGGTTTATGGCGTTATTTAATTGGTGATACGATTCGGTTTACCTCATTAAGTCCTTACCGAATTAAAGTTTCGGGAAGAACAAAACATCACATTAATGTTTTTGGAGAAGAGTTAATGGTTGAAAACACCGATAATGCGATTGCAAAAACCTGTAAAGAATTCAATTGCGAGGTCGTAGATTATACGGTTGCTCCTATTTTTATGAAGGACAATCAAAAGGGATCTCATGAATGGTTAATTGAATTCAAGAATGCGCCACATGATATTGAGAAGTTCCGCATTGCCCTTGACGAAAACATTCAAGGTGTAAATTCTGATTATGAAGCAAAACGTCATAACAATATGACTTTAAATCCGTTATCTTTGCAAGTGGGAAGAGAAAATCTATTTTACGATTGGCTGAAAAAGCAAGATAAATTAGGTGGCCAGCACAAAGTTCCTAGACTTTCAAATGATCGAAATTATTTAGAAAGTTTATTGCAATTATAAAATTGAAATTTATGAAAAAGATAGTCGTTTTGGTGTTGCTAATTACCGTTTTAACTTCTTTGTTTTCCTGTGGACCAAGACGTTATAAATGCGGCCCTTATAGAAGATGCGAAGTAAAAGAGGTTAAACAACCAATGAAAATGGAAACACAAGTTAGAACAAATTTAGCACTATGTTAAAACTATAATGAATTGAACTATTAGAATTCTATAAAATATTCTTATAAATAAAAGCTCCAAAACCTAATGATTTTGGAGCTTTTTTTATGTTTCGGTTACATGATTAAGAAACTGCTTTCAAACGTTTTAATAAATTTCTATCCAAACTATTTTCTGCATATTCTTTTGTTACTTGCAAGTGTTTCTCGTTAGAGCTTGGTAATTCATACATAGCGTCGGTTAAAATAGCTTCACACAATGAACGCAAACCTCTTGCTCCTAATTTATATTCTAACGCCTTAGAAACTATATAATCTAAAGCCTCTTCTTCGATATCCAACGTTACCTCGTCCATCTCAAACAATTTTTTGTATTGTTTTACAATAGCGTTTTTAGGTTCGGTTAAAATAGCTCTTAAAGTTTCAGCATCTAAAGGATCCATGTGTGTTAAAACTGGTAAACGCCCGATAATTTCAGGAATCAATCCAAAGTCTTTGACATCTTTTGGCGTTAAATACTGCAATAAATTATCTTTATCAATATTATCTGTTCCAATTGACGAACTGTATCCAACTGCTTGTCTGTTTAAACGTTTTGAAATAATTCTTTCAATTCCGTCAAAAGCACCACCTGCAATAAATAATATGTTTTGCGTGTCTACTTCTACGAATTTCTGGTCTGGATGTTTTCTACCTCCTTTTGGTGGCACATTTACAACAGTCCCTTCTAATAATTTCAACAAAGCTTGTTGCACACCTTCACCTGAAACATCACGCGTAATAGATGGATTATCACTCTTGCGAGCAATTTTATCAATTTCATCAATAAAAACAATTCCACGTTCTGCTTTAGCTACATCGTAATCAGCTGCTTGAAGCAATCTTGTTAGAATACTTTCCACATCTTCTCCTACATAACCTGCTTCTGTTAGTACTGTTGCATCAACAATTGCAAGCGGAACATTTAACATTTTTGCAATGGTTTTAGCTACTAAAGTTTTACCAGTTCCTGTTTGTCCAACCATCAAAATGTTAGATTTTTCAATCTCTACTTCATCATCCAGTTGAATTTGCATCAAACGTTTGTAGTGGTTATAAACCGCAACACTCATTACTTTTTTAGTTTGATCTTGTCCAATAACATAATCATCTAAAAATGCACGAATTTCTTTTGGCTTCAATAGGATTAAATCAGCAGCTAAATCTGAATTTCCTGCTTGTTTTATCTCTTCTACAACTATTCCGTGTGCTTGTTCAATACATTTGTCGCAAATATGCGCATTTATCCCTGCGATCAATAAACTGGTCTCAGGTTTTTTTCTGCCGCAGAATGAACATTCTAATACTTCTTTTGCCATCTTTTTCCTTTCAGGTTTAAAGTTTGAAAATTTAAGTTAAACAACTAGAAAATTTCAAATCTCAACACTCCATTATTTTCTTATTAAAACCTCATCAATCATTCCATATTCTTTTGCCTCAGCAGCAATCATCCAATAGTCACGTTCTGAATCACTATGTACTTTATCATAAGTCTGACCAGAATGTTTAGCGATAATTTCGTATAATTCATACTTTAATTTCAACATTTCCTTTAAGTTGATTTCCATATCTGTCGCGACACCTTGCGATCCTCCAGACGGTTGGTGAATCATAACTCTTGAATGAGGTAATGCCGAACGCTTTCCTTCTGCACCTGCACATAACAAAACCGCTCCCATTGAAGCTGCCATTCCTGTACAAATTGTAGCAACATCTGGCTTTACAAATTGCATTGTATCGTAAATCCCTAAACCAGCATAAACACTTCCACCTGGTGAATTGATATAAATACTAATGTCTTTTGAAGCATCAACACTTTCTAAGAACAACAATTGCGCTTGGATAATGTTAGCCACATAATCATCAACACCTGTTCCTAAGAAAATGATTCTATCCATCATTAAACGAGAAAACACGTCCATTGAAGCTACGTTTAATTGACGTTCTTCAATGATATAAGGTGTCATACTTCCAACAATTTTATCGTAATATAAACTGTTTACTCCGTGATGCTTAGTAGCATATTTTTTAAATTCTTTTCCGTAATTCATAAATTAAGTTTAAAAGTTTATATGTTTAAAAGTTTAAAATGCATTAAATTTAAAACCATTAATGTTTTTACAAAGGTCGTGCCTTTTATTCTGTCTGACAAAATGACTCGAAACAAAAAGCGCCAAAACTAGTTTGACGCTCAAAGATAATTATTTTTTACGAGATATTATTCTCCGTACATTTCTTTGACGAATTGATCGTAATTTACTTCTTTAGATTTAGTTTTTACTTTTTCATTGTAAAGACCAATCATTTTTTCGCCCATTACTTGCTCTGACAAACGTTTTACTTCATCTTGGTTACCCATAACGCGTGCTACAATACCAGCAACTTCTTCATCAGAAGGATCTAACTGACCAAATTGAGCCATTTGTTTCTTGATAATTACGGCGGTATGCGCTTTTAAATCTTCGAAAGTAATTTGTAATTTATTTTCAGCCATTACTCTTCCTTCAATTAATTGGAAACGTAATCCTTTTTCAGCTTTCGCATATTCTTCTTCAATTTGATCATCTGGTAATGGAGTTTCGCCCATCGTTTTCATCCATTTTTTAAGGAATAATGAAGGTAAATCAAATTTTGTATTTTCGATTAATGAATCAGTAACATCATTTAAGAATTTTTGATCTGATTGTTGTGCAAATTGCACTTCAGCATCTTCTTTGATTTTAGCTTTCAATTCGTCGATAGAAGAAATAATTCCAGCTCCAAATATTTTATCAAATAATTCTTGATTGAATTCTGCCTTTTCAATTGCATTAATTTCTTCAATTGTAAAATCAACAGTTATATCTAAACCGTGCACATCATCATGACCTATTTTCAAATAATCCATTAATTTATGGTCATCATCAAATAAACCTTTTGTTTCGATAGCAACAACATCACCAACTTTTTTACCGATGAATGCTTTTGCTACTTTTTTATTTGCAAAAATATCTAAACCGAAGTTTGCTGGAGCAATAATCCCGTTTTCTTCGTTTGTAAACGTTCCTCTAACTTCGAAATCTTCTTTTACTTCTGATTGAGAAATTAATTTTCCGTATTGTTTTGCGATACGATCTACTTGATCATTTAGCATTTTATCGTCTGCAATAATCGTATATCTTGTAACATTTTTTGTAGCAGATAAATCCACAACAAACTCAGGCGCTAAACCAATTTCGAAATCGAAAGAAAATTCATCTTGATCCCAATCAATAGTTTGATCCATTCTTGGAATTGGATTTCCTAAAAGGTCTAATCTTTCTGAACTTAAATATTTACTTAATGATGCTTGTAAAACTTTATTTACTTCTTCTTGTAGAACTGGTTTTCCATATTGCTTTTGAATTACACTCATTGGAACCGCTCCTTTTCTAAATCCAGAAATAGCTGCAGTTTTTTTATAATCGTATAATTTCTTGTCTACTTGAGTTGCATAATCCTCTTTAGTAATTGCTATCGTTATAACAGCATTTAATGCATCAATTTGCGTTTTTGTAATATTCATTATCTTTTTGTTTAAATACCTTAAAAATTGGGTTGCAAAATTATAGAATTTTTACAACCCAAACAAGTTTTTAAGATATTGAAATTCAATTCGCTATAAAATCATTTTTCGCTAACGAATAATCCATTTAATACCGACTGACTAATTGACATTAAAACACTAAATATTAATGCTGTTATAAAGCCATCTACTGTAAACTCCCTAATAAAGTAAGCGCAAAGCATGATTATAAACGCATTAATAACCAGCAAAAACAAACCTAAAGTAAGAATGGTTACTGGAATGGTAAGAATAACCAATATTGGTTTTAGAAAAGTATTTAAAAGTCCTAAAACTACCGCTACTAGCAGAGCCGTTGACATATCTGCAACATGCACGCCTGGTAAAAAGTAAGCCAGTGCAAAGACGATAATTGTACTAACTAAAAGTCTGATAAGTAAATTCATGTGATAAAGTTTAAAAATTAAAATTACAAAAAAAGGCACCAAAAATGATGCCTTTTAATTTTTTATACGAAAATCTTAGTTTGAACCTACAATATTGATTCCAGGGAAATTATTAGGATTTAAAAAAGGTAATTTAGCATTGTAGTGCGTGTTAATTACTTTAATTATCTCGTTAGCAATTACCGAATATCCTCTTGCATTTGGATGTACACCATCTAATGAAAACAAAACTCCAAACTCTGTAGGACCACCGTTAAAGTAATTGGCAGTATAGATAGTTCCGTTATTTGCTCTTAGACCTGAAACAAGTTGATTCAAAATCACGTTCATATCAGCAACTGCTAAATCTTTAGTCGCAGCAATAGAACGAATTGAATTATTGTAAGCCGTAGTTGCGTTTGCAACTTTAGTTTTTTCGTTAACTGTCAACACCCATTTATTAGCCATTGGAAACGTAACTCCATTTAAATTAATAGAGGGAGATGGCGAAGATGCATTAGGAGTACCAATAACAGAAGAAGCTGGCAAAACCACTAAGTCAGCAGCAGTTGCTTGACGTGCTTTTCCAAATACAGCTCCAAAAGCAGCTGCTGTTGGCGCACCTAAAGTTCCTGTTAATGCTCCCGTAATTTGTGCAGATCTATCAGTTGCATCAGCATCAAAAATTAAAATTGGATTAGCAGAAGTTGCTGATAATAATTTAACACGGTCTGGTTCTCCCAACGCGGTAAAAACTTGATTTAATGGACCATATAACTGTGCATTTAATGCTGCGATATTTGCTGCACCTCCTAATTTAGCTGGGGAAAGTGGATTAAATGGAACTGTTGTGAAATAAGGAATTGAAGTTACACTTGGAATAGTTGCTACTACTCCTTTAGCATTACCACTAGTTAAAGTTGTAATAATGGTAGAATATACACTTTCAAATACCATTGAATTCGTAATGTCATTTGGACCATAAGTAGCAGGATTTGCGTTTCCTGTTGTATTATGATCTTCTGCAGGTGTGTTTCCATCAGCTTTCGCTCCACCATTTGTTGCGTATGACAAAATATCATTAGCACCAATCCAGTTAGTGAAAAATGTTGGATTTTTTGACATTGCATCACCTAATACTGTTGCAGTAGCAGAAGTTGCATGTCTAACGAAATATGGATTAGCAGCTCCCGTTGCAACACCAGCAACATTACCGTAACCAGAAACACCTAAATGGAATGATTTTGCACCTGGAACACCCATATTATTATATGCCGAAGCTTGTAAAGAAGACACCTCAATAGTAGGAGTACCAACTACATTTTCCGGCTTTCCTTCCGAAGCATCAATTAACAAACGAGTTGCGCCTATTTGATTTCCAGCTAGCAATAAACCACCTAAGTTATTAACGTCATCCGCATAAGAAGGTTGCGTGAACACACCACCACCCACTTGAGCAAATTGTTGCGCCAATAGATTAGGAAAAGAATATGATTGACCAACTCTCGAAACAGTCCCATCCATGTAACCTGCAGTTAATGAGTTACCAACAGCAACGTAAGATGAAAAATTTGCTTCTCCTGCAGAATAATCTTCCGAAACCGGATTCTCAAATTCTGGTTCACATGAAGCAAAACCAACCGCTATTATAGCTAAATATATAAATTTATTTTTCATTTGTATTTTTATTTAAAATTAAAAACCATAAGTTATTCCGATACCTGGAGAGAACACAACAGATTTATATGTTCCACCAAAATCACCGTTAGCATTGTGATCATAAGAATTTTCAATCTCATCAAAATGAATATATAAGAAAGAGAAGTCAATACCAAATTTATCGCTAATTTGGTAAGTTAAACCTCCTGTAAATGCATTTGAGTCATTTCTTGGAGTTTCTGGCGCGAAGTAACCATCTTGTACTGGACTTTCGTCAAAATAATATCCAGCTCTAAAAGTAAATTTATCATTTGCTTTGTACTGAGTACCAAATCTATAAGTAGAAACATCTTTATAATTTCTAGGATTCACTGAAGTAGGTAATCCATTATTAAATTTTACATCTAAACTTTTATATACACTCCACATTGTATAGTTGTAGTCAAAAGCAAGTAACCATTTATCAGTTACTTGTACAGAAAGCCCTGCTGTTAGCTCAGCGGGAAGAGGTAATTCAGCATCGAAAGTTGTGTTTGTTAACAAAGACGTTGCGAAACCAGGAACATCGTTAAATGTTGCTTCACCGTCCTTAGCCTCCATTATAATCTCAGAGCGGTAATTCATACCTATTCTAACAGTATTCGTAGGATTAAACATCATTCCTAAAGTATATCCCCAAGCAGAGATTCCTTTTGCATCTATCGTTAAATCAGTTGGATCTCCATTAACTTGAAAAGTACCATTTGCCGCATATAAATTTCTATTAAAATTTACAGAACCTGTTGCGTAAATTGGTCCACCACCTACACTAAAATGCTCACCAACTCTAACAGAAACTGTTGGCTGAACAAATATCGCTTTCAAATCAATATTATTTACTAAAAAAGCTCCTTGCCAGTTTTGATCCCACTCTACTGCACTTCCGTATGGAGTGTAAACTGCTAATCCTGCAGAAAGCCAGTCATTTAATTTATAAGTTGCATATACACTAAATGGTGTACCCAAATTTTCTGATTTAGCAGTGGTATTGAACACACTTTCTTGAAATTTAGTCGTAGCAAACAAAGCACTACCTCCTACAGATAAGTTGAATTTTTTATCTAAGTAAGCCATACCTGCTGGGTTGAAGAATGCAACTTCTGCACTATTAACTACTGCAACACCAGTGTGGCCCATAGCTAATTGTTTTTGACCTTGAATACTAACTCGGTATCCACCTGCAAACGCAGTAGAGCCAGCTAAAGCCAATAATGTTAAAGAAAGTAATTTTCTCATAATGTAATAAGTGTTAGTTTTTATCTGTATTTATAAAATCATTAGTTCAAATTTAAAACAAAATATGAATTTTACAATTTTTTTAACAAAAAAATTATGCATGCATACTTAATTTTTAGGTTTATTGTAAAAAATTCATTGTTGCATTATAAAAATCTTTAGGATTTTCTGCATGCAACCAATGTCCGGCATTATTAATTGTTTCAATTTTTGAATCTGGAAAATGATGATTAATCGTTTCAAAATCAGCATTTTGTATGTAATCCGATTTATCACCTCTTAGGAATAATGTGGGTTTAGGAAATGTGTTTTCAAAAGGCAAAGCAGTTCCTACAACGTCTATTTTCTCCATAAAAACAGGTAAGTTAAATCGGAAGGCTAATTGTTCTGGTGTTTCCCAATACAGGTTTTTCAATAGAAACTGTCTTGTTCCAAAATCTTTGATGAAGGTTGACAATATTTCTTCGGCATCGCTTCTGCTCGGTTTTTCTGAGAAATCAATAGCGCTCAACCCTTCTAAAATCGTTTGATGATGCGGTGCGTAATATTTAGGACCAATATCTGCAACTATTAATTTAGAAACTAAATCGGGATAAGTTGATGCTAAAAGCATTGCGACTTTTCCGCCCATAGAATGTCCTAAAAGTACTACATCTGTTAGTTGATAAAATTCGCAATATTTTTTTACGTCTTCGGCCATAATATCATAACTGAAATCGCTGGAGTGAAAACTTTTACCGTGATTACGTAAATCTAACGCGTGGACTTGAAAACCTTGTGCTGCAAATTGTGTTCCGAGGGATTTCCAGTTGTCATTCATTCCTAAAAAACCATGGATGACAACCATTGGTTTGCCTTCTCCTTCTATTCTTGAATTTAAAATCATATTTTCTATTTTATGGGATGTTGCGTTAGGGACGGAAGTGGCATCCTTTTTTGGTGCTTTTTTTGCATCAAAAAAGATATAGCGGACGGCCCGACCCTTGTGGTAACGCCCAAATTATTTTAGTTTTTGAAGATACATATTCACCACATTGTCCAATCCTAGATATAGAGATTCAGAAATTAAGGCGTGACCGATGGAAACTTCCAAAAGGTTCGGAATGTTTTCTTTGAAGAATTTGATATTATCCAAACTTAAATCGTGACCGGCATTAATTCCGATATTTAGTTCATTTGCTTTCAAGGCGGCTTTTACAAACGGTCCGATTCCTGCCTTATTTCCTAATCCGTATTGGTGTGCGAAACTTTCGGTGTATAATTCAATTCGGTCTGCTCCGGTTGCTTTTGCTCCTTCTACCATTTTTTCATCGGCATCTACAAAAATCGCTGTTCTGATTCCGTTTCGGTTAAATTCCTGAATCACTTCGGTTAAATAATCTTTGTGTTTAATGGTATCCCAACCTGCATTTGAAGTTAAAGCACCAATCGCGTCCGGCACCAAAGTAACCTGAGTTGGTTTGCATTCCAGCACCAATTCAATGAAATTATGTTGTGGATTTCCCTCGATATTGTATTCTGTGTAAACAATAGGCTTTAAATCGCGTGCATCTTGATACCGAATATGGCGTTCATCTGGTCGTGGATGAATCGTTATTCCTTGTGCTCCAAATTGCTGAATATCTTTTGCAACCTGCAATAAATTAGGCGTATTTCCACCTCTTGAATTGCGCAATGTTGCAATTTTATTAATATTAACCGATAGTTTTGTCATCTCTTAAATTTTATTTTAGCAAAAATACAAAGTATAAATTAGGTAACATATGGTATTTTTTGATTATTTTGCGGTTGAATTATATACCTACCTAAATGAATAGTCTAGAAAGTTACATCAATAACGACATAAAACCTATAAAACACACGGATACTGTGGCAGATGCACAGGATATTTTTGTAGATTTTCCGTATTCGCACTTTCCGGTTACTGAAGAAGGTGTTTATATTGGTTGCGTAGGAAGAGATGCAGTAGAATTTCTAAAAGCTGATGCACTAATGAATGAAAGTCGTTTTCATTTTGAACGCTTTTTTGTTCGTTCTTCTATTTTATGGTTGGATGTTTTGGAAGTTTTCGCGAAAAGCGATGCCAATTTAGTTCCGGTTTTAGATGATAAAAATGCCTATTTAGGTTATTACGAATTAGAAGATGTGATTAGATTTTTACAAGAAACACCTTTTATGAAAGAAGAAGGTGGCACTATTATCTTGAGAAAAGAAGTGGATCAATTTTCGATGAGCCAAGTAGCGCAAATTGTTGAAAGTAATAATGCAAAGGTTTTAGGTTTATTTATCTCGGACATTGCGAATAAAAAAGTTGAAATTACTTTGAAGATTAGTCAAAGTGGAATGAATGAGATTATTCAGACTTTTAGAAGATATGAATATGAGATTATTTCAGAACATCAAGAAGATTCGTATTTGAACAGTTTGAAAGAACGTTCTGATTATTTAGATAAATACCTTAATATATAATCGAATATGAAAATAGCTGTTTTCGGACAATATTACCAAAGCAATACGGCAGAAATTGCGATTAAAGTGGTCGATTTTCTAAAGAAAAATGATATTACGATATTATTTGAAGCTACTTTTTTAGAGATTTTAAGGGAGAAGGAAATTATTTTGGATGCCTTTGAAACGTATTCGAGCTATGAAGAATTACCAATTGACACGGAAGCTTTAATAAGTATTGGTGGCGATGGAACTATTTTGAAAGCTGCGACATTTATTAGAGATAAAAATATTCCAATTATTGGAATTAACGCCGGAAGGTTAGGGTTTTTAGCAACCGTTCAGTTTGATAAAATTGGGGAATTGTTGCAAAAAGTATTAATTAAAGACTATTACATTTCTAAAAGAAGTTTATTAAGTATCGAAACGACTCCATTTTATGAAAATTTTGCAGTTTTAGACTTTGCTTTAAATGAAGTTACGGTGGCAAGAAAAGACACGACTTCCATGATTACGATTGAAACTTCCCTAGATGGGGAATATTTAACTTCGTACTGGGCTGATGGTTTAATTGTTTCTACTCCTACTGGCTCCACCGGTTATTCTTTAAGTTGTGGCGGACCTGTTTTAATGCCAGAAGTGAATAGCCTTGTAATTACTCCGATGGCACCACATAATTTAAACGCTAGACCTTTAGTGATCACTGATGATACTGAAATTGAACTCAAAGTGACGGGAAGAGAAGAGCAATATTTAATTTCGTTAGATTCGCGAATTGCCGCTGTTGGAAAAGACACGGTTGTGCGAATCAAAAAAACACCTTTCACTATTTCGATCATTGAATTTAAAGAAGAATCCTTTTTAAATACGATTCGAAAAAAACTACTTTGGGGTGCAGATAAAAGAAATTAAGCCCACCTTATATTATTTCTACCATTTTTGCGTTTTAAAAGCACAACTAAATGTAACAAAAATATCCCCGAAAATAGGGATAAGTACTCATTATTGTTATATTTGCAAACTATTTTAAAAAATGAAACGCTTTTTATTACACATAAGCTTGCTATTCTGCGCCTTGAATGCTAATTCACAAATCAATGAGTTAGGTGTTTTTGTGGGCGGTATAAACTATATTGGTGATGTAGGTCCTACGGATTATATTGCACCAGACGAATTTGCTATTGGAGTCATCTATAAATGGAACAGAAGCACTCGTCATTCTTATAGATTCTCCTATTTTCAAGGAAGTATTACTGCAAGAGATAAAGACAGCGACGTTGCAAGCCGCTATTTAAGAAACAATTCATTCAAAAATAATATAAAGGAATTTTCAGCAGGTATGGAATTCAATTTTATGGATTTTGATCTTCATACTAGTGATAAAGTGATTACTCCTTATGTTTCAACAGGTCTGAATTATTTTATTTATAATGAAATTTACATTCAGAACAATAAAAGCGAAATAGATTACAGACATAGCACTTTTGCAATACCGATGATAGTAGGTGTAAAAGCTAGATTATTTGGTAATTTTATTATTGGCGCTGAAGTGGGTGCTCGCTATACGTTTACAGATAATTTAGACGGGAGCAATCCGAAAAATGACAATTTGGAAACCTTGCGTTTTGGAAATTTAAACAGTAAGGATTGGTATGTATTTACCGGCTTGACACTTACTTACACTTTTGGTCAGAACCCTTGTTTTTGCGCAAATTAATGGAATTAGTACACGAAATAAATAAAGCAAATTTGCCTCAACATTTAGCCATCATTATGGATGGGAATGGTAGATGGGCAAAACAAAAAGGATTGCTTCGCGCTTTTGGACACGAGAGCGGGACCAAATCTCTGCGAGCTACTGTGGAAAGTTGCGCTAAATTAGGAATTAAGAATTTAACCTTATATGCTTTTTCTACCGAAAACTGGAACCGCCCAAAAATAGAAGTTGACTTGCTAATGAAGTTGTTAATTTCCTCTTTAAAGAAAGAAATTAAGACATTACAAGAAAACAACATCAAGCTAAACGCGATTGGAAATTTAACAAATTTACCAAGCAGTGTTCAGAAAGAATTAAAGGAAGTTATTCAGAAAACTGCCGAAAACACTAGAATGACACTTACCCTTGCCCTGAGCTATGGCGCTAGAGAGGAGCTTATTCAAGCTGTTAAAAAAATTACCAATAAAGTTAAAAATAATATAATTTCTGAAGAGGCTATTGACGAATCAATTATTAATCAGCATCTTTACACACACAATTTACCCGATGTAGATTTAGTAATACGAACTAGTGGCGAACATAGAATAAGTAATTTCCTTTTATGGCAAATTGCTTATGCCGAGTTTTACTTTACAGATGTGCTTTGGCCGGATTTTTCAGAAGACCATTTATATGAAGCAATTATCAGTTATCAGAAGAGAGAACGCCGATTTGGAAAAACAAGCGAACAAATTATACCTTAACAAAATGTTTAAAAAAGGATTACAAGTACTTACTATTTTTATTGTATTAAATAGCACGGCAATTTTTGCACAAGATGAAACTACATTAGAAAGTGGAAAAGAATACATTCTGGCTGAAATTGATGTTGTAGGTAAAATCAGTTATAATGCGCAAACTGTAACTACGTTTACTGGTCTAGAAAAAGGACAAACCATTATGGTTCCCGGTGAAGATATAAGTATAGCTATTAAAAAACTATGGAAATTAGGCTTGTTTTCTGATGTTAATTTTTACGTTAACAAGATTGTTGGAGACAGCATTTACTTAGAACTAGAATTGAACGAATTACCAAAACTTGGTGATGTGAAGATTCAGGGTGTGAAAAAAGGAAAAGCGGAAGAGCTTATCAAAGAAAATGACCTCAAAAAAGGTAAAATCGTTAATGAAAACTTATTAACGACTACAAAAAACTATATTGAAAATAAGTATAAGAAAGACGGTTACTACAATTCTAAAGTAGCTATTAGCACTACGCAAGACTCTACTTTTGCAGATGTGAAAATGGTGGTTAACATTGATAGAGGCGAAAAAGTAAAAGTAAAAAGTATTGATTTTGAAGGTAACTCTTTGCTTTCTGATGCTAAACTTAGAAAAGCTTTCAAAAACACAAAACAGAAAAACCCAATAAGAATACTAAAAAGATCTAAATATATTAAAGAAAAATATAAAGAAGATTTAACTAGTGTAATTACTAAATACAAGGAGAAAGGATTTAGAGATGCTAGAATTGTTTCTGATTCTGTTTCTTATGATAAAAACAGCAATACAATTGCTATTAAAGTAAACATTGAAGAAGGAAGAAAATACTACTTTGGAGACATTCGTTATTTAGGTAACACAATTTATACAGATCGTCAATTAAATTCTCTATTGTCTATCAAAAAAGGAGATGTTTACAACGGAACACTTTTACAGCAAAGAATTGCGGATGTATCTAAACCTGATGGAGAAGATATTACCAACTTATACCAAAATAATGGTTACTTGTTTTCTACAATTAACCCAGTTGAAGTGCGCACAGTAAATGACACTATCGACTTTGAAATTAGAATTACAGAAGGACCAATCGCTTATTTCAATAAAATTACCGTTGTAGGAAATGATAAGACAAACGATCATGTAATTTATAGAGAATTAAGAACAAAACCAGGTCAAAAATATAGTAAAGAAGATTTAATTCGCTCTATTCGTGAAATTGGTCAATTGGGATTCTTTGATCCAGAAGCTATTAAACCAGATTTTAAAAATGTAGATCCTCAAGCAGGAACTGTAGACATTGAATATAACGTAGTGGAAAAAGGATCTAGTCAAATTGAGTTACAAGGAGGTTATGGTGGTGGAGGTTTCATCGGAACTTTAGGACTATCATTCAACAACTTCTCTGCGAGAAAAATGTTCCAGAAATCTGCATACAAACCACTTCCAATGGGAGATGGTCAAAAAATGTCATTGCGTTTACAAGGAAGTTCATATTTCCAAACTTACAGTTTATCATTTTCTGAGCCATGGTTTGGTGGTAAAAAACCAGTAAGTTTCTCTACTTCATTATCCCACAGTAAGCAATTCTTGTACAACTATGCTACTAGAGATGTTACAAGAAGTCAAAGTTTTAACATTACTTCATTATCTGTAGGTATTGCTAGAAGATTAACTGTGCCAGACGATTTCTTCGTTTTATCACAAGCGGTTTCTTTTCAATATTACGATTTGAACAACTACAATACAGGTTTATTTACTTTTGGAAATGGTGCTTCAAGAAACTTAGCATACACAGTAGGATTGTCTAGAAACAGTAAAGGTATTAACCCAATTTTCCCTACATACGGTTCAGAGTTTAGTGTTACTGGAAAATTCACTTTACCTTATTCATTATTAAACGGTATCGATTATATTGCTTTAAAAAATGACAAAGGATATAAATTAAAATATGATTCTGGTGCAAGATTAAACACACAACCTAATTCAAGTGGACAAATTCCATTAAATGGCGATTATATAAAAGAAACATCTGAAGGTTCAGGTATTTACGAAACAGTTGGAAACAACTGGGAACAAGCATCTTTAGACAGAGCAAAATATGACCAAAAACGATTTAATTGGTTAGAGTATTACAAAATTAAATTTAAGGCAGATTGGTACACTAGACTTTATGAAAAACTAGTTTTACGTACTTCTGGAGAATTTGGATTTATGGGTGCTTATAATTCAGATCGAGGTTTAGTTCCTTTTGAGCGTTTTTATTTAGGTGGAGACGGATTAGCTAACTTCTCTTTAGACGGAAGAGAAACGATACAATTAAGAGGATATCCAAACAACTCTTTATCATCTATTGATGGTGGAACGGTTTATAACAAATTCTCATTAGAATTAAGATATCCAATTACATTGAACCAACAAGCTTCTATCTATGCATTAACTTTTGCAGAAGCTGGAGCAGCGTTTAATGACTTTAAAGATTATAATCCATTCACATTACAACGTTCTGCTGGAGTTGGACTACGTGTATTTATGCCTGCATTTGGATTGTTAGGTATTGATTTCGCTCATGGATTTGATGCAATACCAGGTGAAACAGCTAAAAGTGGATGGCAAACTCACTTTATCATTGGACAACAATTTTAAAAATAGTTAGTCGTTTTTTGTTAAATTCGTGAAAATATTTTGATATTTGTTACGTTTGTAGAGTATCAGTAATAACATATTAGGTCTTTACTCCTAACAACAAAATTAAAAGTACATGAAAAAATTATTTTTACTTATATCGTTCCTTTCAATCGCTGCGCAAGCGCAAACTGCTAGAGGGGTAAAAATTGGTTACATTGACATGGAATATATCTTGGAAAAAGTTCCGGATTATGCAGATGCCATGAATCAATTAGAACAAAAAGCACAAAAATGGAAACAAGAAATTGAAACGAAGCGAGCTGCAATAACGATATTAAAAGATAATTTAAAGTCAGAACGTGTTCTTTTGACAAGAGAGTTGGTTGAAGAACGTGATGAAGAAATTGCTTATTTAGAAAAGGAACTTTTAGAGCATCAGGAAAAAAGGTTTGGTCCCAGAGGAGATTTAATAATTCAAAAAACGGTTTTAGTAAAACCTATCCAAGATCAAATTTTTACAATAGTACAAGATGTCGCAGAACAAAGAAAATACGATTTTATTTTTGATAGATCTTCTGACTTAACCATGCTTTTTGCAGACAGAAAACACGATATCAGTAAATTTGTAGTTGGCAAACTTACTTCCTCTCAAAAAAGGGAAGAGATGAGCAAGAAACAACTAAAAGCATTAGATGCTAAAGAAGCTCTTGAAGAATCATTAGAAGACAATCCGGCAGTAGAAGAACGTCAACGCATTTTAGATGAAAAGAAAGCAGCTAGAGACAAAGCAATTGAAGAACGTCAAAAAGCTATAGAAGATCGAAAAACAGAAGCAGCTGCTAAACGCAAGAAATTACTAGAAGAAAGAGATGCTAAGAAAAATGGCACAGTAATTGAAAAGGATAATAAAGAAGACGACAAAAATAACGTTGCAACACCTAAAGTTAGTACTGACAGTGGTGAGAAAAAAGCTACACCAGAAGAAATTAGACAAAAAGCGATTGATGATAGAAATCAAAAATTAGCCGATCGTAAAAAAGCTATTGACGCCCAAAAGAAAAAAATAGCTGAAGATAGAGAGGCAGCTGCAAAAGCAAAAGAACAAAAAACAGAAAAACAAGATTAAATAACCCAAAATTAAAATTTAGAAAATGAAACAATTAAAATCCTTAGTAATCGCAGTTATCCTTTTAGTTGGAATGCAAGTAACAGCACAGTCTAAAGTTGCTCATATAGACTTACAAGCTTTGATGACGACGATGCCAGAAATGAAAACTGCACAAGATCAGATGAAGAAAATACAAGAGTCATATGATAAAGATTTTAAAGGTATGGCGGCTGAATATCAAACAAAATTGCAAAAGTACGAAGCTGAATCTACAACTGCAGGAGATGTTTTAAACGAAACTCGTTCTAAAGAAATGCAAGATATGGGTGGTCGTATTCAAAAATTCCAACAAGATGCACAAAAAGAATTAGGTCAAAAAGAAATGGATCTTTTAAAACCTATCATGGAAAAAGCACAATCAGCTATCAAAAAAGTAGCTAAAGCAAAAGGAATTACTTACGTTTTAGATGCAACTGTTGGTAGTGGTGTAATTGTAGCTGATGGTGAAGACTTATTAGTAGCAGTTAAAAAAGAATTAGGTTTCTAATTAATTAGAGATAAAAACGTAAAACTGCTCAATCTATAGTAAGATTGAGCAGTTTTTTTTTATTTTTGTTTTTAAATGAAAAACATAAATCCCATAGGCTTATTTGATTCTGGAATTGGCGGTACCTCTATTTGGAAAGAAGTTCACGCTTTATTGCCAAATGAAAACACAATTTATCTTGCCGATAGCAAAAATGCGCCTTACGGCTTTAAATCTAAAGAAGAGATTATTGAACTAAGTTGCAAAAACACAGAATTTTTACTTAATAAAAACTGCAAGGTGATTATTGTAGCATGCAACACGGCTACTACAAATGCCATAAAAGAATTGAGAGCAAAATACGACATTCCTTTTATAGGAATTGAACCTGCTATAAAACCTGCTGCACTTCACAGCAAAACACAAAGCATTGGTATTTTAGCTACAAAAGGGACACTTAGTAGCGAATTATTCCACAAAAGTGTCGCCAAGCATCCCGAAGTGGAAATAATTGAGCAAATAGGCTATGGCTTGGTTCAGTTAATAGAAAATGGCCAAATTGACACACCAGAAATAATGGAACTGTTAGAAAGATATCTAAAGCCAATGGTTGAAAAGAATATAGATTATTTAGTTTTAGGTTGTAGCCACTACCCCTATCTTATTCCAAAAATAAAAAAGATCATTCCCAACCATATTAAAATAATTGATTCAGGGGAAGCGGTTGCTAAACAAACGCGTCGTATTCTTAAGGAAAAAGAAATATTAAATGAGTCAGAAGGAAATAGCACACAACTGTTTTATACCAATAGCGATGCTGGCGTTTTAAAAACGATTCTAGCAAAGCAAGAAACTGTTCTTTACGAAGATTTTTAAAAGATTACTCTTCTTTATACCAACTCGAATACATTACATAGTTGTTCGAAATGCGTCCTATTTCTCCAGCAAAATCACTTTGATCAATGTCT
Source organism: Flavobacterium ardleyense (assembly GCF_042686085.1). Classification (GTDB taxonomy): domain Bacteria; phylum Bacteroidota; class Bacteroidia; order Flavobacteriales; family Flavobacteriaceae; genus Flavobacterium; species Flavobacterium ardleyense. The sequence goes on along the minus strand of NZ_JBHUOL010000022.1, from coordinate 51,764 downwards.
TTCACTTTTTTTGCAGGAATTCCCGCATAAATACATCCCGACTCAACAGTGGTATTTTGGGTAACCACAGAACCTGCAGCTATTATTGAATTACTTTCGATTACGCAATTATCCATTACAATAGCACCCATTCCAATTAAAACATTGTCTTTTATAACACAACCATGCACGATTGCATTGTGCCCAATAGAAACATTATTACCTATCACTGTGGGGTGTTTTAAATACGTACAATGAACGACAGCACCATCTTGGATGTTTACTTTGTTACCGATCGAAATTGAATTCACGTCTCCACGGATTACAGCATTGAACCAGACACTACAATTGGCGCCGAAAGTAACATCTCCAATAATAGTGGCATTTTCAGCAACATAACAATCTTCAGGAATTTGCGGATATTTCCCTTTTACTTCTTTTATTAACATAGTACTTAAAAAAATGTCCCGATGAATCGGGACAGTATATTGATAATTAATTTTTAATATTAGTTTACTGCTGGACAATTACAATCCCACAGTTTGTCTTTACAGAAAATATTAATACCTAATGTAATTTGGTGAAAGCCACCATTATCAAACTTAATATCTCCCATTACATGAGAATAGGTATACGCAAACATGTATTTATCGTAGTTCAAACCAATAATTGGTGAGATCCATTGCAAATTTTGTTTAGCACCAGGATAATCAGCACTGTCAAAACTTCTTCTGTATGATACAGCTCCCCACAATCTACCAAAGTCCATTTTTTTATAAACTTTCATATTTAAATCGATCGCTGACTCTTTAGTTTCTGGTGTATTTTGATACATAATAGACGGCTCAAACAACAATCTTTCTTCATTTCCAAAAACAGCTCCAACACTCCATAAGTATTTTTGTAAGTTATCAGATTCAAAACCTGCAGAATATAGTTCTCTTCTTTGACTTGCCAAAAAGTTTTTAACTGTAACGTGAGTGAAATAATCCATATAGTGATACGAAATTCCTAAATCAATATTAAAATACGAATCTTTTTGAATGACACCTGGAACAATTACTGGATCGAAACCTGTAAAATCAGAACCATCTAATGTGCTTTGCACAAATGCAGTACTTAATCCAAAAGATAATTGATTCAAATCAATAGTTGTTCTTGAAAATCTCAAGTGGTGCGCATACGTTAACTTTGCACCTCTTTGCGAATGATAACCATTTTTATCATTAAAAAGAATCATCCCTACTCCTGATTTTCCGTCTTCATCAATTGATGTGTTGAAACTAACAGTTTGCAAAGCAGGAGCGTCATCTTGACCAAACCATTGTTGACGACCAGTAATTCTAATCTTACCACAATTTGCAGCACCAGCCATGGAAGGATGTATTAAGTAATAATTATCTGATAAATAATCAGAATAAACAGCAACACCTTCTTGAGCGTAAGTAAATTGTGCTACTAAAAATGCTAAAATAAAATAACTCTTTTTAAAATTCATCGTAGGGTATCGTTTTATAAAAATGCGATTTAAAATTCTTTTTGGTCGTTCTTGTTTTATTATAAAATATGTAAAAAGGCGCTAAAATCACTTCCTTAAACATACGTAATCGGTCAAAGATATAAATTTTTCATTCTATTTGCATCTTTATTTAATTTTTCTACTATAGTTTTAACAAAATAAAAATATAATATTAACTATTTACTTTATTTATTTGCTTATATAACAAAAGCTTCAATAATAATCACAGCTATTACTGCTCATTTCTTAACGTATAGTTAAATTTCGTTTAAAAAAACAAATATAAACATTTGAAAATATATTGTTTCTATCTTTGTAAAAAATATACAAAATGAAAGTAATTTCTACAAAAATAACGAATAACCCTTCGATAGTTAAATTTGAGTTAGATGAATTTATTATAAAAACAGCTAATTACGAATTTAAGAATATTGATGAGACAAAGGAATCGCCTTTAGCAAAACAACTATTCTTCCTACCGTTTGTGAAAACAGTTTACATTTCTGGTAATTTCATTGCCATTGAAAAATTTTCAATTGTGGAATGGGAAGACGTTCAAGAAGATGTTGCGACTCAAATTAACGAATTTATAGCAGGTGGTGGTGAAATTTTAAACGTTGACCCTTCTAAAAACAAAAAGCAACCAATTACAATTTATGCTGAGACGACACCAAATCCGTCAGTTTTAAAATTTGTAAGTAATAAGCTACTAACAAAAACGGCGCTTGAGTGTAAAAACATTGACGAAACAGCCGCTGCTCCCATTGCGCGTGCACTTTTCAAATTTCCATTTGTTAAAGAAATTTTTATTGACGAAAACTATATTTCGATTACGAAATTTGCCGTTACAGAGTGGGATGAAATTACTTTAGAATTAAGAACATTCATTAAAGAATATCTTGAAAACGGAAATGTTGCAATTGATGAAACGGTAATTGTTAAAACCGAAAGCCATCAAAAACAACAAGAAGGATATTTTGACAAATTAGATACAACTTCACAACAGATCATCAACATTATCGAAGAATATGTAAAACCAGCGGTACAAAGTGACGGTGGAAACATTGTATTCGAATCGTTTGACGCAACTGAAAAAAGAGTAAAAGTAATTTTACAAGGTGCGTGTAGTGGTTGTCCTTCTTCAACTTTTACATTGAAAAATGGAATTGAAAACATGTTAAAAGATATGTTAAAAGATAACGACATTATAGTGGAAGCCATAAACGGATAATTTCTAATAGTACAAAGTAGTATTATCATTTTACTAGTGGTGAATTTAAAAGCAATGAGATTTAAGAACTCATTGCTTTTTTTTTAAAACAGACCACCGCTAGAAAGTGCACAGAAAAATTCGTTTCTACCGAAGTAAAAATGATCTCTATCCATTCTTAAATAATTAAGAGTTAATATTCGAATAATATCGACATCATCAGTAGATTATTTCTAGGATGCTAATATTACTAATGTTCCAAACCAGCATTAGGTTGTTGTAATTGATTCTCTACGATATAATTTGAATTGGTATCTTTTTTTGAATTTTAATTTATGAGTTTCGTGATATCATCTTCAATATAAGGTGTGTATTGTCCTTTAAAAACACGAATTTCATTCCTAAAAATTGTAATGTTTTTAGTTAAAGTTGACAGTACCATTTCTTGAATAATTTGATTTTTATGATAATAAAAAATTTTAATATTAAAGTAAGAAAGCAATGCTCTTTGCTTTTTATATGATTTCTTCTTTTTGAACTTTATTTTTAAAAATTCCATTTCCTTACTAATAATTTTTTTAGAGCCAATAAGTTTTATACTTTGATCGGTAGTATCATTAATTGCAGATGTTTCTTTGTCATGAAACGAATAGGTTTTTATTACAATACTATCTAAAGTACCACAATAAATCTTTTTGATTTGTCCATTAACTAAACATATATCTGCAAATAACATAAATATAACTATGGATTTTTTCATTGTTTTAACTACTATAAATTAGGGTTAATATTTTAACTGTATCATCATATATTCCGTAATTTGATTCAACTAATTCTATTTCTGAGTGCTTTCTATATAAAGTTACATGTGCCATAGTTGAAGGTGCAATTCTAAAGCTTGGGTTTATTTCAGAATATGTTGCTGGTAAAGAAGCTTGAACTTTAATTCCATAATTAGTTGCTAAAACTCCAGCATAAATATTTAAGTAGTTGTAGATTAATATTTTTTTTTATCTGTAAAAAGTACAATTCTATTATATCTTTTACATTATGACTAGTAAATAATACATTGTTAACTACTGGTGTTAAATCACACGAAGTGTCTCCTTCAGGGTGAAACCAAAAAGTATTTGCTTTAAAATAAACTACATTTTCTCTCTTCATATAAAAAAATTTTCCATTAAAACAATATGGGTCGGGTTTGCAACCATAATCTTTTCAAGTATCTGTTTGAAACCGTTTTTTAGTTTTTAAAACACTTCCACATTGCATAAAATGAAAATTTTTTAGTTTTTGTCCGTATATGTTTTATTAGAGTTATCATTTAAATCAATTACTAACACTACTTCTAATTGTAGTCCTTCATTTTCATCAAAAACATAAGCATAGTTTTTACATCCAATACTTAACAAGCTTATAAAAAACATTAAGGTTATTCTTTTTTCTTTATATTTCAATATTAGTTAACCACATCAAGCTTAAATCATCATCCTCAGATGCAACAATTATATTATAGTCATGTTGTGATTGTGATGGATCATCTTTGAAATAATGCATTAAATTAATTCCTATATTGCTTTTTTGTTTTTTACGGCTCTGATTCCCGTTACGGTTTTGCAGTATAGATGAAGAATCATCATGTGTAAAAGAATACCACTTACCAACATATTTTCTTAAAATTGTATGTCCAAATTTATGTGCGGATGTTTATTTAAAATCTTCATCTACTTTATCAATTATAGCATCAAAATATCTCCATTTTCGACTAAATATATAACCGTTTGAAACATCACAAAAACCAAGATTATAATAAATTTTTTCTTGAAAACACCTGGATTTACTGCTCTTCCCCATGAACAATTGGTATTGAATATTAATTAAAGTTCATTCATTGAATTTTAATTAATGTTTATTTCTTTTATATGTAAATTAAATATTTCGTTATTAATTTTTTACATTATGTGAACTATTTCTACTCCAATGCTTTTCTATTCTTTCAATTGCTGGTTTTTCTAAATCTTGCAAGCTTCTTGCTGGCGTTCTCCTCACTTAGCGTTATCGTATAGTTTTGAGATGCTTCTCTCTTTATTAATTATCCCTTTAGAAGGACAGAATATTGCATCCTTTTTCCTTCTTTTTTAATTTCTAAATAATTTTGCTACAATTGGAAATTTAAAAAACAAAGTTCTCCTTTAGACACATCAAAGCCTTGAGTTATCAGGTTTCTTTCCATAGTAGTTTTTTGCCGAAAATATAATATGATTTTTTGTTCTTATCCCACGTCAACAATACCCTTTAAGTTTGTCATAACATGAAAAATCATTACTATTTCCATCCAGTTTATCATAATAAAGATAGTTAATTTGATCTTTATTTTTGATATTATATTGTCAATAATCAAGATGATGTGTGTTTTTTACTCCTTCTTTAAAGCTTTATGTAACCTAATTCTATTTTTATAATTAACGTCATTAGAATTTGAGAAAAATAATTCATAGTAAACTTGTTCAAACAGGGAATATTCTTCGTCTTTATACTGAAGTTCATTTTTAAACTCTTTAAAAAGAATTTTTCTTATATCAATATTTTTCGAAGAAGCGTAAGGCAAAATTAATAAACTAATATCTGCAACTTTATAATTATAACTATCCGATATTCTTAGATTAGTTGGTGTAGTATCTAATAATTTTTCAACAAGATCTGGGACTATCGAATCTTTATGTTTTATTATTTTTTGAAATACATCGTTGCCCTTTGGTAAATAATTCTCTTCTGGTAATCTTGCAAAAGCTAAACTATCTAAAATAGGGAATTTATTATTGGTTTTATGATGACATTCTTTTTTTGAAGCAATAGGAGATATAAACTCTTTGCTTTGAGATGAAATTTTAAATATAACGATATTGTCTAGCTTTTCTTCTTTCAAAACAATAACGTCATTAAACTGTTGACCCGATGTAGTTTGATTGAGCACAAAAATAAAAAAGATGATTAAGCGGGTCTTCATATTCTTTCAAACTAATATTAATAAGTTGTATCAACTTTCTGTTTTAATTATAATACTTCAATTATCCAGTAGAATCAATTCTATTTCCATGAAGGACCTAATTGTTGCATCTTTAAATTGATTTAATTTTTACAATTTTATAAAATGTAAGCTGAACTTATAAATCATTTCTGAAAAATTTATATTTTAAACTAATTGGTGGTGTTTTTTCGCATTGAAATACAATTTCGATTTTGTATACATTTTTATTTAACGAAATACGATTATTCGCTCTGGTTGCAATTGTTATTGCAATTTCTTCTAAACTATCTTTATATTTTTCACAATCAATATCTTTTAGGAATAAATCATAACTAATCGTGTCTTGAGCTTCTGCTATATTATATCTTGGAGCTCTTTCAATTTCTTTAATATTTAACTCTTGTCTTATTTCATTAAACAGATTAATTTCATTTCTATCTATTTCCTCTTGAGTTGGTGCCGTCAGCGACAGAACAATTAAAAACCCAAATTTGTAAAACAACCAACTGATTAACAATATAATCGAGATAAATAATGTTGCTTGTTTTGTTTTAGACATATGACTATTAATTTGTTAATCCCAAATATAGAGCAACATCTTCATAAATACTTATAAATTTTGTATTACGAATTAATTTTTTTGTGTCTACGAGTTTAGCACAGCATCTAAATATTAATGACATTATCAATAAACTCTTTCCTAGGACTACTTCCCTTTTAAATTATAAAAAAATAAAGCAATATAGCACTATAAATTATGACATAAAATTTTTATAAATATTACGCATCTCATCGTATTTTAAAAGGATTATGGCGTTATGAAAAATTAAATTCAAACTCAATTCAAAAGTATACTTTTAAAGATACTTGAAATATGTGGCTCAATTTCCTCCCATTTAAAATTTGCTTCAAATCGTTCATAGCCGCTGTTTCTGTAATTTTCTTCATCGTAAATAATAAAAGTTATTCCCGAAATTTTATCTTCAGAGTCAACATTTATTACAAAACTTGATAAACTTTTGTCAGATACTATAATGGATTGTCCTTGTGATTTTAATTTTTCTTTAATTAATTTTTTAACTTTTTCCGTATTTAAAAAATATTTTTCATCTATTTTTTTTCCATTGGTTCTATCAAATGCGAGATAATTAACAGATTCGAATGGAGATCCATACGATTGCAATTGAATGGAAAGATTAAGAAATTTATTGTTTTGATATAAAACGGTATAGTGTTCGAAACCATAATTGTAATGAATCAGCTCGTCATTTTTAATTAAATATTGCAATGTGTCTTTTTTAGCTCGTAGTCTTTGTTCTGAAGACTCATAAATTGGTTTATTGAAAATTTCATTTGCATTGTGAATTTGATTTTGAATTGCTATTGATTGACGATTTTTTAATGGAAATTTCACTTCTTCTACTATAAATTTTTCTGATTTATATGCTACAGAATCTTTTATAATAATTACTGTCTGACTACAAGCGGTCAATGAAGTAAATAAAACAAACGTAAATACTAATTTTAAAAAGTCATTGTTTGTCATTATCTTACGTTTTGGGAGTTGGATTCTCTTTTTCATAGTCTTCTAAAATTTTTTTAGCTCTCGCATCTTTTTTCAGCACTTGTTTTTCTAAATAAGCTTTAGCTTCAATCTTTTGCACATCGGTGCCATTTTGAAGCATAAGATCAAAATGTCTAATAATATTAAAAACCTCTTCAGCTTTTGCACGATTATAATTATTTTTCCTGTTTGTCTTTCCTGCTACAGTATCATACTGATTGATACATTTGATGACCATATCAATGTCATCATCTTGGGCATGGTCTTTGGCAAATTTTTTATTTTTTTTCGTTCCGTCGTTCCAAAAATATAGTGCAGACTGTGTTGCATACATTTCATTATCAGAAAGTAATAAATATTTTCCTTTCAATGCTTTACCAGGTAATTCTTCTGTAAAATTAATAGCTCCAGATGTGTCGCCAGTGAATGTAGTTTTATTTCTATAATCAGTAAATGAAACATAATTACCACGACCAGTTAATTGCTTTAAACCTCTACCTTTAAACTTCCAACCGTCCCTTGTTAATTCATCGCCGTTACCAAGGCCTCGTTTATCTCCTGTATATGGAGCATATGCTCTTGAGAGTAGGGGAACACCAAAATAAGTATGTGGTTTTAAATAAATTTCATAATCTTTCGATTTATCTTCTTTTAGAACTGTTTTAATCAATTTAGAGATTTTCTTTTTTTTATCTTTTGGATCTGTTTCACCTGTATATTTGCCGTACAGCTGTTTATCTACAATTGATGGCTTTTCCTCTAACAATATGGTGCTTAATTGATCATTAGTTTTTGTAATTTCAACTCCTTTTGCATCCAAAATTGAAAATATTGAGGTCAAATTATCTTTAAGTGAGTCAACTATTGTCTTATTTATTACAATTGGTGATGAACTAAATACTCCAGGTGGGTTTGAATAATCTTCGTATTCAGCAAAAGTTTTGAAATTAGCACTTTCAACGCCAATTTGAGATATAAAATGAGCTTTTCTTAAGCAGGTATCCAATGCGAAATCTTTTCGATAACTATTTAAATAAGGTAATACTAAATTAATATTTTTTGTTTGTGTACTAGAAAGAACTTTTATACCTATTGTATTTTTAATTAAATCTAAGGTGAATTCTTCTTCACAGTGAGTACATTTATACTGTTCAGTATTAACAGATAATTCTTGTCCCTTAAATCCATTTCTCCCACTTATCTCTAATGTTGCCATAAAATTATAATGTATGAGGTTTTTTCAATTCTGCAGTTCCATCCGCTTTTACTATTCCAGCTACTGTAATTAAAGTTTTACCCTCTTTTACTTCTCCTCCATCTTTTTCTGTTATGTCAAGAAAAACGAAATCTCCCTCTTTATAATTTTTTGTTTGTACTAAAATATTAACATTGTCACCTAAGCTTGCGTCTTGTATTTCTTTTTTAGTATCATTATCGATCCAAGTTGCACTTATTATTTCTTTTGGACTATTTACAATTTCCTCAATAGTACTAGGAATATTAATTTGACCCGGGTCAGTTATTTTTATTTCTGAACCACCATAATTACACATGATAGTGCTTTGTTTCAACAATGGTTTTTGATCTTGAATCAGAACAGTTCCTGTGTCTTTCCACTGGCCTAATTGCATTACCGCTGCACATGGAACGGCAATATTGGGGCTTTTTATACACGTTCCCATGAAAATCAGACTGCTACTATCTTTTTCCATTACTGTGGCAGTTTTTTTTCCTTGTGTAGTAGGCGTGTCAAAATTTACTTTTAGCATCCCAATAGGAACAGTACATAATTTGCATTCTAAAATGGCTCCGTCAATTACGACTAATAATTTATCATCTGCTTTTTCTTCTTCCTGACGTGCTTCGCGCTTATCATTATTGTCTGGTTTTGCCATGCGTTTATCTGTATTAATTACCCTCGTAGAAGGACATTATATTGTATTCTCTTTTCTTCATTTTGAACTTCTAAGTACGCTTCCTCTAGTTGAAAATCCACATAAGAAAGTTCTCCCTTATACACATCAAAACCATTTTCAATAGGTTTTCTTTCAGTATTGGTTTTTCCGAAGATGGTATAATATATTTTGTCTTTTTGTTCCGGATAAATACTTTCTTCTATTTTTGAATTTTTGAAATCTACTATACTTTGAGTTCTAATTACGGGCATTTCCCATAAATTATATTTCCCAAAAAAACCTGTAAAATAAAGTCCGTACATCTTATAATCAGAAAGATACAAAATTAGTTCCTCTTCATTTCTTAACAAATCACTTATTGTCTCGAAAGCATCGGCAACAGCATACCCTTTGTTATGAATAAGGAGTTCGTTTTTCGTTTTTTCCCAACGATCGCTCATTTCTTTCATATTGTAAACATAAAGTATTTGCCCTTTGTAATTTACACCTACTTCAATTTCATCGAACGCGTAACTCATCTGTTTTGTTAAAAACTCGTTAGGCTCAGTGGTTTTGCTTTCAATATACATTTTGGAGAGAAATAATTGAAAATTTGCTATAATTTCAGTTCTCTCATAAAGTGTTACTTCCACATTTCTAATGTAACTTATCTTTTTTACTCTTTTAGAATTGGAGAAATCTTCCACTATCGTTTCAAACCTGTAATGATATGTTTTATCGAGTACTGGTTCTAAGGTGAAATATTTCAGTCCGTTTACTAAATTAATATGTATCAAAATTCTTTTCTTTTTCTATTTGTATTAGGTTGCATTCCAAACCAATCCCTGTTAGACGACCAATGTAAATATTCATTTCTTAATCTTCTTAGCATTTGTTGATCAGCATAAACAACTACTTCATCAAGCGCTACTGTTTCAAAAGTTTCTTCCTCGATTAAAGTTCCAGAAAAATTATTTGCACCATCTTTTTCCGATTTTCTATTTAACTCATTTTCTAAACTTTCTTGCTTTTCTCTTTCATTCTTTCTTTTTTTTAATTCGTGATCGCTGGTAAAATCCCACTCTTCGTTGTGCTCACCTTTAGCATAAGGACTCATATGATTTTTTACGTTTTGCAAGAAACCTTCCACTGAAAACCAAGATTTTATAGAATCAGTAAAATAAGCTTCCATCGCTGTTTCTCGTGCATATTCTTCCATAAAGTGTAGTGAAATATAACTGTACTCTTTTTTCACTTCTTTGCGGGTTCCTGTCAATTTTTTGAAGCTTGTAAAAGGAGGAACCCAGCCTATTTGCCATTTAATCTCTAATTCAAGATCATTGAACCAGGATTCATCGCATAAATCTTGCTTTAAAGCTTTTAAACCTCTTTTTTTGATTAGCAAAGCACCAGGAATTACATAATCCCAAAACTTAGTTTTGTAACCACTATCGCTTAAACTCGTGCCAATTTCATCAACCTTTTCCTCTCCAGTTAAATAAGCACCACCTATATCGCAATGCACTCCGGGGAAATTTCGTTCCACCGTTTTAATCTTGCCTTGCTCATTTACAATATTTGCACCAGGAACACGGGTTAATGAAAAATTTTTTCGGTGCTCATTTTTCGCAGTGAAGTGCACTAATTTCTGATACGCGCCGAGTTTATTTAACTTTAATGGTTCGACGTTGCTGTCGAAATTTGTAGAGATGGCCTCATTTGCTATTTTACCGAAAGCTCCATCATCTTTCAGATTACCATTCACATCATATTGTCCTAAACCTCCTTTTTCATAATAGGAAGAAACAGTATCGTAAATACCTATGAAACGAACCACAATTTGAATATCATTTAAATCCTCGAAAGTTAAATCTGTATTTAAAAGCAAACTATAGCCCAAATGGCCCATTTGTGGTAATTTGTCATCAACTAGAAAACTTTCATCAACTTCTAATTCATCTGCGTCAACCTTCGCTTTACGAGATTTTCTCTGAGGCATGTCGTCATTAGTAGAGGAATCAAAAGTATGATAGCCATCTGGTATTTTAAAATCCTTGGCTTTTTCATAGCCTTGTTTTAATTGAACCTCATGCACAAAATTGCGGGCTGAAGCAGCACCACGACTGAACCCAAATACATCGAAAGTAATTTTTTTTAATGATTTTTCATTATCCTTTTTAATCTCCTTTTTAATTAAGTCAGCAACTTGTTCACATCCATTTCGTACTCTAGCTCTAATACCCGTTAAACCCGCTCCGAAAGCAAAACCATCTTGACTATCTCTACTTTCTTTGTCAGTTCCCATTCCTTCTACATAAACAGCATAATTAGGCTCGCAGTACTTCCACATTCTAGCAACGTTTGTGTAATCGTTACCAAAGCTGTTGTCAGTTCCCATTCTGTCCATAAAAGTTCTATGCGATGCCACAAGATATTTATCTTTTTGAGAGAAACTATCTAATTCCTTTTGTTCTTCAGGTGTTCTATATCTATTTGCTAAGAGTTTTTCTATTCTACCTTTGTTTTTTACTTTTTTATACGAATCCTTTTCTATTTTCGCAATTTCATCATCGCTTAATTCATAATCAATGATACCAGAATCAGAAGTTCGAGCGAATTTATTTCTTAAGTCAGTATTGTCCTTATTATTCAACGTACCGTCAATAAACACACCAAAAACAAGTTCTAAATTTTTGCTTTCCGTTTTGTATTCTCCCGTATTGTAAACAAAAGTTGTACTCATAGTGTTGGTGTTAATTTATTCTACTTTAAATTCTTTTGTTAGCTTACTTGATTCGAAAACCTCGATTGTACTTTTTATAAGTGCTATCTCGTTTTGTTTACCTTTTAAAGAAACGACTATAAAAGAATTTGTCTTGTTTGTCTTTAACAATAATTCCAAATTTCCACCTGATTCTTCCTTTGATAATTTATTAAAAGCGTCAAAAATTTCGCTCTCATTTAATATAACATTACATCCGTAACCTTGACCGTTTTTATCCCAATATCCAAAATTGATTCTTTGCGGAATAGCACGTGCAGCAAACTTATTATCGTAAAACTCCTCGTATAGCAAGGTTTCATTCTCTCCATTATATTTCTCAATTCTAACCCTGTCATTCATTTTACCCTCATCCGGGATACTAAAGATTGGTCGCCAAGAATGTTTTTCGCGATAAATATCCCATAATCCAAAAGGAATGGGTTTATTTTTATTCAATTTTTGAACCTCTGGCGGAACAATTCTTGGATTATCCATTACATGTTTTCGCATGGCGGGATCAAAAAACAATTTCTCATGACTATCTAGCTTCGCAATTTCTTCAGGTGAAACAATCGTTTTTTCACCTTGATATCTTCCTATTTCTACTTTTTTATCTCCACCTGAAGCCCATAAAACAACTACACCCCCAGGCGCAAAACCAACCATGATTTTATTGTAGGTATCCATTTTTCGACCTCTCTTTCGATTGCTATCTATAAAACCTTCATTAAAAAGTTTTAAGGTTTTTTCATAATCTACATCACAATTTATTTCATACATGCAATCTTCTGCATAAGATAACCAAATACAGTTAATTCGTTTAGGTAATGATTTTATACCATTAGACATACCATTTCCTTCAGCTCCCCAACCTCCAAAACCAGACGCAGTAGCTAAGCCTGAAAGACCAACGAATCCAGAAGACAACTCTAATCCTCCTCTATATACCGATACTGGATATCCAAGTGGTGCATTTAGTCCTTCTGACCACTGGAAAGTTGTTTTTATATGTTGTGTTGTTTGCATGTTTTTTGATTCTATTGGTGGTTTTTCTATATGCTTGTTTTGACAAGCACCTAATTGTGTTACTAATATAATAAATAATAAGTATTTCATTTATTGCTTTTTAGGATATAAATAGAGTGTTTTATAATTTGATTTAAAATAATATTTTTAAAATTTTTGAGTAAAATTGCTATTATGATTTTTAAGTACTGAATATAAAACCAATAATTTCATGATTGTTTTTAACTTATTTTTCATTCTAATTCATTAACTTTTCCATCTGTCAAAATACTAAAAACTTATCCCTTATTTACTTTTGCATCAATAGCACCAAGAATTTTGGCCACTCCTGCACTTTTAAATAAAATATCACCTTGTTCCGCTTTATGCGTTGTTGTTGCAGTTGTTTCTGATAAATCCCCAATTATTTTAACCGTTTTATTCTCGTCTATATTTTGATTATAATTTTTTGCAGACAATTTGTGTAAATCTGAAACAGCTAACATATTGTTTGCCCCAACGGAAGTATCATTATTGTTCTGAATTGTAGTTGTCATATTATTACCAACACTTATATCTAAGTTTTCACCAACATTGATGGTCATGTTTTTTGGCGCATTCACACTAATATTACCTTTCCCATCCATCATCCAAGTATTTCCACTTGGGTCTTCAATGAAAACACTCCCTTCGGCATCGTTCATGATGATTTTTGTGCCACTTCTACTTTGGATCACTTTGTTGTCATTTCCTGAAGTTGCATAGCTCGAACTCTCACTTCCATTATACATTGTTCCTAAAACGAATGGTTTCTCTGCATTTCCGGCTTCAAAAGCTACTAATACTTCCTCTCCTATTTCTGGAATAAAATACATTCCTTTTCCAGCGCCTGCATGTGGATTTGTCATACGAATCCATGGCGTATTTTCTTCTTGCCAAGCAAATTTGACTTGAACTCTTCCTAATCCTGCCGGATCATTATTGTCTGTAATCACAGCGGTTTGTGTATCTGCGGTCGGATGACTGTGTACATTTCCGTAAGGAGGCGCTAAAACATCTTGTGGAACCGCCTGAAAACTATTATGATAAGATCCCGATTCGTCACAAACATGCGTAATATCTGTAATTATATAACTTCCGAAGTTTTGCTCTTGTAAACCATCGATTAAATTTCCAGTTAACGAAAAAGCAGGTTCCTGAATGGAAACAACATCTCCAATTCGCAATCCCGTTTCATCACTATCTCCTTTAGCAGTAACTAAATCCGAAGCCCTTGAATGCAATTGCGTCGTAACTCTATCTACTAAATGAGTTCTTGCACTTCCTTCTTCAATGGCGTGCGTATAAAGCATTGTTGCCGTTTCTGGAAACAATTTATTAGAACGTTCAAAGGCTACTTTTGCATAACCTTCGGGCTGGTAATTTATTTCTGAGGTATTGGCTTTCTGCGTTTCAGCACTACTTGATTCATAACCAATATACTCTAATCCAAGTGGTTTAGTTCGCATTTCAATATTAAAACTATGCAAAGAGCGACCATATTCTAAAGTAAAATTCTTTGAAGTGGGTTGGCCAAAAATTAATTCTTCACCATTATAATAGAACCATTGCCCTCTCTTTTGGGCTAACCGTGCTAAAAAGCCAAAATCGCTTTCGCGATATTGCACCGTGTAATGCATTGGACTATCATTAGTTACTTTGACAGTAGGTTGTAATTCCTTTTGGCCGAAATTTGAAGTAATTTTCTTAACAATATCACCTAACGACTGGTCTGAAAAAGATAACGTTTTCGGCATTCCCTCCATAACAATTGTGGGACTGTAACCATTAATTATAATTCCTCCGGCAGCACCCGAAGTACGAATCATTTGCGCTTCCGTAACTATTCCGTTAAATATTAAAGGTGCAGTTGTACTAAGGCTTGAAGCCGAAATCTCAACTTTAATAGGCTCTCCAATATAACTTTGTGCTTTATCGATCGCTTGATTTACAAATTCTTTCGGCAAAGGTTGCAATACAGAAAACGTATGGTGCGTATGCACTTTTTGATTGATAACCAATTTTGAAAAGCGCGTAAGTGTCTCGCCCCCAATAGTAATGCTGATTTTGGTACTTATTGCCATAAAAAAGAAATTTTAATGTTATTCGCAAATAAAAATTTGCAATGGTCTAGTAAATCTAATGAAAATTAACCGTTTTTAAATGATAATTTACTCTATATGTGAAAAAATAAAATAAAATTAAGCTTAATACCTTTTAATAAAATATTCAAAAAGAAAGCAGTACGTAAGAATCCATTTTAAATTTCATACTAAAATTAGCGCAATCAAAGTCTCTTACTTTTTTATTGTAATCTGCTTTAATCATTTTAATAAATATTGTATTAATTTAAAGTATCATTATTTAGTTTACCGCTTAAATCCTAAATTAAATAACAATCTTGGTCTTCATCACATCTACTAGAAATGTGATACCGATAGTCATTCTAATAAAGTAAAATAATATAGAAAAAATATATACAAAAGAGCCTATAAAATATGTAAAGAGAATATGAGCTTGTAAGAAATACTTTTACGCCATAGAATTAAATATTTATATCACTAAAAATTAATCAATTCCATTTGATAATTTTAATGCTAAAACTAACTACTCCGACAATCATTTTTATTTTTTTTTAAACTTACCTTAATATTTGACTTGTGGCTATCAAAGGGTCGTTTAGAATATTAAAAACCGCAGCGACTTTTACACTTAATGTGTTTATTCTATTAAACCCTTTTTAAATCTTTTAAGACCTAATATATTTTTACAACTTGAGTTGAAATTCTTTAAGCAAAAAAAACACAATCTAAATATTGCATTTTCAAAAAGTCCAAAATAATATAAACCTTCATCATATTTGCTTTATATTGAGGCGCACTCTCCCATTATTACTTCATGCTAGTCACGGAAAAAAATGACAAATAAAGAGGAGAAGTTTGCAATGAGAAACATCAAAATAAACCTACTTCATTTAATTACTCTTTTAGCGACTTTAATCTTTCTTTCGTCAAAACGTAATTAGGTTGAATTTTCAGCGATTCATTATAATTTGAAATTGCCTGTTTCTTTTCTCCCAATTTTAAATACAAATCGCCTCTGCGCAGATAAATCATAGCACTTTTAGGCTCATGCTTAATTGCTTTTTCAAATTCATTAATTGATTCAATGTCTCTGTTTTGATTAGCTAAAATTATTGCTTTTAAAAAATAAGAAAAACTCCACTTATTATCTATTTTTATCAGAGTTTCACTCACTACTAGCGCTTCCTCATATCTGCCCATCTCGGACAACAAATTAGCTTTATTCACATAAAACCATTTACTTTTAGGCGACAATTTTATTGCCTCTGTAAACAAACTTAATGCAGCATCATAATCGTTTAATCTCATGTGCATTTTAGCTTTAAATTCTTTTACATCTGCATTGTTGGGTAAAATACTATCTAACTTATTTGCTAAAAGAAGGGCTTCTTTATATTTTTTCTGCCTAACTTCAATTGATATTTTTGAATTTATATCTTTTGCTACCTGTGGGAAGTTACTTATTCGATTTGTTAAAGCACGATTCTCAACAACTAATTCATTTTTAAAAACATCATCAATATCACTAAACTCCATAACCTGTCCAAAAAATTGCTGGCTAAACAAAAGAGATAAGATTACAAATAAGTATAATTTTAAAATTTTCATAATTTTAATTTGGTATATTATTTAAAAACGTAAATAGCGTTCATATAGTATTTTCTAGCTAATGTTTAAAGTTCTGAAATGTAAAACTGAACTTATTTTTAAAGCTTCATAAAAACATAGGGAATTTCATTTCCGATACTTTTAATATTAGTTATAAAAAGTGTGTCTTTTTTAATAATGGCTTTAGTATATTCTAATTTTTTTCGATAAGAATTGTATGCTTCTAAAAGAAGAGTATCATTTGAAATTAAATATAAATCCCGACTTCCATCTTCTACTTTACTTCTAAAATCATCTATCATTTCTTTCTTAGAATAAAAACCTCCTGATTGATTCCAAGTACCTTTATTTGTAAAATGAAGATAAAAAAATCTAGAATAGTGAACAATAGTATCTTTTGTTGGTTTTAAGTTCTTTAAAGCTGGATGATCTTTTTCTGAATAATATTTGTCGTAATTTTCAACATAATAGTTGAATTGCTCGTCAGAAACTTTAAAATAAAATCCATCTGTCCTTAGTTTTGAGCATGAGGATAGTTGGGTTTTCTTAGAATAATATTTATATTTCTCTTGTGGAAATGCGTGAGTAGAAGTGTGATGAATTTCACAACTAATTAAAAAAAAAAGAATAATATGAATCTTTTCATATAACGTTAGTTAAATAATGAAATTCTGAGTTTAATCCTTCAGTATTTTCAGTAACTACCAATTAGGAACTAATTCTGCATCCGCTTTTTCGTACGGAACAAAAACATAGGTAGATTTGAAATAGTCAGTAAAGTACTTATCATTGAATTGCCCTTTACCTTCAGTAGTACTTTTAACCATAATTAATTTATCGTTCTCTATGTAACCATATCTATAAGTAAACTGCCTTATAACCACATTTACTTCCTGAATTATAATCTTACTTTCTTGAACTTTAAAATAGCCTTGAAAAAGTGTATATTCATTTTTATTTTTTCCATACTCCTGAAATTGCTTTTGCATTGCTGCAACATACTCTGCCGAAGTTTTTAAGGAATCGACCAAAAGCAAGTTCGATTGTCCTTCTTTAAAAAATTTATACACCTCAAATTTAGTAGGTTTTTTTATTATATCATCTCTTTTTGACCATGTACTTTCTAGCACATAAAATCCATTAGTTTGCAGAGCCGAATTTTCATTCAACACAAAGCTTCTATCATAAAATGTATAATCTTTTTTACTATAGAATTTAGGTCCGCAGGAAAAAAACATAAAAGAGATGCATATTAATGAAAAAATAATTTTCATGCTAAAATTGTTTATCAAAAGTAGCAGTGTTCTGAATTTCCCAATAATTTGGTCTTTCCGAAGGTATAAGATGAAAATTAATTAATCTGTGAATTCCATCTTGAGAATACATATTACTATTACCTAGACTATTAATTCCAACGTTACCTTGGGGAGTTTTTAATCTAAAAGAGGTTCGTCCTTGATTCAAGTCAAATGAATGTTGCTCTGACGTCCATAAAGTACCATCTCTAAATTCATCTAAAAATGTTTGATCAACTTCAGTAGCCGTAGCTGGCGTATAATCAGTCACCCTGTTTTTTAACCTGTCTAAAAATTTAGGATTATTTGCTTTGAAATCGTTTAGATTACTTTGAGCATTTTGTGCATCAATTTTGTTATTACTGTCAGTATCCGCTGTAAAAACGTCACTTGCAACAACTAATTGATAAGGGCTATTATTGTTTCCAATTGTAAAGTTACCTCCACCTGTCCACCAGCGATCATAACCATCGCTTAAACCAATTTTTTTAGCACCTTGAAAATCATTATACGTCTGAAAACTAAAGTTATCAGCTCTCAATTGTAAAAAAGCCACTTGTTGATTTCTATTGTTATTGTTAACAATAAAATTTGTTCCAATTGTAGCAGAGAATTTTCTATTATCTTCTAATCCTGAACCACTATTTAAATGTAAAGGATTAATCGTCATTGGACCTCCTGTAGAAGAACTTCCAGCAGTTAGTTTAGCAGTAATAACAGTATCAATATTGAATGAATCATTACCAGATAATGATCCTAGACCACCATTATAAAAGTTAACAGCAACATTAGCTCCTGGTGAAAAGTTTTTAAAATTTCTGGTCACACCTACACCTGCCGTTCCCGACATGTATGGCTTACTTGGCCCACCAAAATGAATACTTAAACCTACGAAAAAATTTGCTTCTAATTCGTCCATTATTATTGTTTTAGAATTTTAATGGCCAGTTTCTAGTGAATTTTGATCCATTCATAATTACTTCTTTTGCAGAAACTACAATTTCTACACTCATTGAAGTATTGCTTTGAGCTAAAAACACCTCATCGTATCCGATACAGTAACCTTCATTAAATTGAAGCTCTCTCATTTTTGAAACAGCATCTCTTCTGTAAAATGTTACTTTTCCATTTTTTGTTTGATTATTACTAATCATCCAGTCAAAAAGCATTGTGCTTTTAGTGGATTCTAGAACAAGTCTAAATCTTCCTCCATTTGGGTCTGCAGAAGGTTTTCCGCTTTTGTCGATATCTTGACTAACAGAAAATTGGAATTCCAACACATTCATTACTTCCCCGTCTATTTCGAGTTTTGCTAAAAAGGACATATTTACAAAGTTTAGGTTATTAAAAAATAATTAATGATAAAGGGTAAAAAACCCCTTATCATTATTTTACTAACGTTATTGGGATTACACCCACTCGTTAACATGTTCTCCACCGCCCATTGAGATCTCTTTTGCAGAAATTGTAAAAGTTTCAATTAATGGGTTTGAACCTGTAGCGTCGAATGACTCTTTGTATTTTACTAAATAACCTTCTTTGAACACAAGTTCTTTTAATTTAGCATCAGTATCACGTTTAACGTACTGAATAGAACCATCTTTTCTTTCGAAGTTATTAGTCATCCACTCAAAAAAGAATGAATCACCAGTTGATTCTACTGTTAAAAAAATAGTTCCTCCTCTTGTAACAGAAGATGGTCTTCCACTAGCGTCTACTTCTTGATTAAGATCATAAGAAGCGCTTAACACGTTCAATTCTTTTCCTCCGACTTTCAATTTCGATTTAAATGACATATTTATTTATTTAAAGTTAATACACTATTTGATGCACGAAAACACGTGCGTTTTTTTAAAAAAGATCTATGCATCAGCATATTCAGTATCCCAGTCGTTTCCATCATCTCCTTTTTGACCATCCATTTTAATAAGGAAGTTCTTTGCAGGAAAGTACGGCTTTAATCTCACGTCTAAGAATATTCTATCTTTCTGATTTGGATCTTGTTCAAATCTTTTTATTTCGAAATCTTCGATTAAGTTATCTGGACCAGCAACATTATCTAAGAATTTCACAATTTGATTTAAAATTTCTTTTCTTGTTTTAGCATTAAAGTTTTCGAAGGCTCTTCTGTTTAAGAAATCCATCAAAACTTTTGTAACATAATCAAAAACACGTACAACAGAATAGGTTTGCAAACCTAAATTATCTCCATTGAAAAGTGTTTTTCCAGAAAAAGCCATCACTTTACCATATTCATTAACCATAGGAATTAACCCTAAGTTCTCTAAATTAGCAATTTCACTTTTCTTTAAATCAAATTTTACTCCGTCAACTTCATTAATCCCACCAAACTTCTTACCAGCAGTTACTTGTGACATTAATGTATTATATACTTTACCAGCTAAAGCCATCGAAGGTGGAACATATAAATTCTCCTCTTCGTCAATTTCATCATATTTTCCTCTTCCCACTAACCAGTTACAAGTCATCATTACATTTGAACGATAAGTATCGCCTCCCGTAAGGTTTGCAGATTCAAACATTTCCATAACATCATCCGGTTCGTCTAAATGTTGGAAATCGGTAATTAGCATTACCTTGTTTTCATATGCAATCTTTGACCATTTTTCAACAACTTTATTAGAACCAAGGTAACCTGGTATCACTAAAAGAGAATAATTTTGTCTTAAATCTAATCTGTCAAAACCTTGAACTAATTCTTCTTCAATATTATCAATAAATCTTGAATTATCCAAATCTTTTAACTGATCTAATTCAGCATTCATTAAAGATATGTTTTTTAATTTACTTTCTTCAGTATTTTTATAAAAAAGTGATATCGATCTGTAGTTAGATTCAAGCTCATGTGTCTCGTCAATAGCTATTTTTAAGTTCTTCTTTAATGTCTTACTAGTCTCCTCTGATCTCAAAGTTGATTCATTTACTAAATCAACTAAATCATCTGATGACTTTAAAGATTCAACCCATAAGCTTAGAACTTTCTTAAGTGTATCTCTTTCTGCTTTTTTATTTGATTCAGATAAAAAAATATTTTTCCTAGCTTTTCGCTCTGGATTTAAGTTTTGAACACCATCAATCGATCCTTCTAATAAATCAAACCCACCAAATTGAATAAACTTCTCTAAGCTTTGTTCAATCGACTGTGCCTTATTTACCTGCTCATTATGGGATGATGCTTTACTACTTTCTTGATTTGCCATATTATGTTATTATTTATCAGATTGATCAATTTCAGAAATCAAAGATTCTAAAGTTTCTATAATGGATTTTTTTGCTTCCGGATCTTGCAATGCTAATTTTAAAATCTTATTAGTCTTTAACTGCTTAATCATTTTTTGATACTGCTCGTTTTTTGTTTTTAGATCATTTAAAAAAGCACTTTGCTGTGTAATTCCATTGATAGAAAAATCACCTACAGTTCTAAATTTTAATTCTTCTTTTACATTTTGCCCTACTTCATCTTCAAAAGTTACATTTACTTTCGGATCAAAATGTTCAAAAACTTCATCCATATTTTTTAATCCCTTAACAATTTCCGGTTTAACTGGAGTGTTAACTGTGAATTTCTGTGCAATTAAAGTTTTATTTTGAGGAATTTCAAGAATACCTTCCTGACCTTCAACTCTAACTTCATTACCACCAATTCCATAACTATTAGAAAATGTTTTTGCCATGCTGTTTATTTATTTAAATTATTGCTTTAAAAATGTATCACTTTATACCTTAATATATATAGAGCTGACACACGTATTGGTTTCTCTTTTAATCTTAATACTTTTAATCTTCATTCGTTTCGTGCCAACAAGGTCATAGAAATCCTTAAGGGACATAGCAGACTTACTGTTTATTTGCACTGACGGCAGTTGGTCCTTACAAAAGTTGTTTTTAAAACTTTCATAGGTTAACTTACCTTTTGATATGATATATATTAACTCACCTATCTCACCTTCCGTAATTAATTTTTTATCATCTTTCACAACAGGTTCAACTGCAACTGGCGCAGAAACCGCACTAGGTCTGGCAGGACGAGCAGGTCTTGTTTCTACAGGCGCATTTTGCTCTATAACGTTAACAACTTTTGAAAGTGTATATTTCTTATCACCATTAACAATTAGAGTAACGGTCTTCAACCCTGTCGTCTTATATGTGTACGTAGGATTTTTAACTTTACTTCCTATAGACTCATTTTCATCAAATTTCCATTGCCAAGAAACAGCATTAGCTGTCTTGTCAAAAAACTGAATTTTTTCATCTTTAAAAACCTTTTCCGGATGTGTAAAACTAACAATTATTTTACTTTCTACCACAGGTTTTATTTCAAGTTTATTGCTTTTTTTAATTTTTATTGTCTTTTCAAGACTGCAGCTATTATTAATTAATAATTTCACCTTATAATCTCCGGCTTTCCTGAAAATATGCTTAACTTTTGACTTGTATTCCATGTCAGTTCCATCCCCGAAATACCAACTCCAAGAGTACGACTCTTTTGACGAGTCAGAAAACACCAAAGTCGCTCCTTCCTCAAAAGAATTAACCTCCACATTAAATTCACTCACCAAACATTTCTCCTCCTTACTACTTTTAAAAGCCAGTAAACCGCAGGAAAATATAAAGAAGAATAAAAAGAAAATAATTATATTGTTGTCAAAATGAGTTTTAATCTGATTTCGGCTGTTCATTGTTAATGCTGTTATAAACCAATTATTTTATCAAATATAAAAAAATTGTTTGATAATTTACACTTTAAAAAAAATATTTATTATGCACGCATAGTTTTATTTAATTTTATTTTGTATTTTCGTACCTGTATAATAGAACTTTAAATACTTACAAAATGAAAATATTAGTTTGCATCAGTCACGTACCTGATACTACTTCAAAGATTAATTTCACAAACGGAGACAGTGAATTTGACACTAACGGCGTGCAGTTTGTAATTAATCCAAATGATGAATTTGGCTTAACGAGAGCAGTATGGTTTAAAGAGCAACAAGGCGCAAATGTAACGGTTGTAAATGTAGGCGGCCCAGCTGCAGAAGCTACATTAAGAAAAGCCCTAGCAATTGGAGCTGACGAAGCAATTAGAATCAACGCAGAACCAACAGACGGAATGTTTGTGGCGAAGCAATTAGTTGAAGTAATTAAAAATGGTGGTTATGACTTAATAATTGCTGGGAAAGAATCATTAGATTATAATGGTGGAATGGTTCCAGGAATGGTTGCTGGTTTATTAGGATACAACTTTGTGAACGCTTGCGTTGGTATCGATGTAAACGAAAACGAAGCAAAAGTAACTAGAGAAATCGATGGTGGAAAAGAAATTGTTTCAGCAAGCTTACCTTTAATCATTGGTGGACAAAAAGGATTAGTTGAAGAAAAAGATTTACGTATTCCAAACATGAGAGGAATTATGATGGCTAGATCTAAAGCCTTAACAATAGTGGAACCAACTGGAGACGCCGCAGCTACAAAAGCAGTGAAGTATGAAAAACCAGCATCAAAATCTGCTGTTAAGTTGATCAACGCTGATAATTTAGATGAATTAATCAATTTATTACACAACGAAGCGAAAGTAATCTAGTATTCAGTGTTCATTTTTTAGTGTTGAGTATTTCTACTTAGCACCAACTCTTAAACATTTAAACTCATAAACTTAAAAACATGTCTATATTAATATATGCGGAATCCGCAGAAGGAAAAATAAAAAAAGTAGCATTTGAACTAGCCTCTTATGCAAAAAAAGTGGCTGCTTCAATGGGAACAACTGTTACTGCAGTTACTATTAACAATGCAGAAAACAGCGCTTTAGCAGCTTACGGAGTTGATAAAGTATTAACTGTAACAAACGACAAGTTAAACAATTTCAGCGCAAAAGCTTATGCTGATGTAATTGTTCAAGCAGCTAAAAAAGAAGGAACTCACATTGTTTTAGTTTCATCTTCTACAAACAGTTTATACTTAGCGCCACTTGTAGCTGTAGCTCTAGAAGCAGGTTATGTATCAAACGTTGTTGCTTTACCAGAAAGCACATCGCCTTTCCAAGTAAAAAGAACAGTATTTTCTAATAAAGCATTTAACGTTACCGAAATTGCTACTGCAGTAAAAGTATTGGGAATTGCTAAAAATTCTTTCGGATTGGTAGAATCAGCTTCAACTTTAGCTGAAGAAAGTTTTGCTCCTACATTAAATGATGCTGATTTCGGTATCAAAGTGGAAAGTGTAGAAAAGGTTTCAGGAAAAGTAACTATTGCTGATGCTGAAATCGTTGTTTCTGCAGGTCGTGGAATGAAAGGTCCAGAAAACTGGGGAATGATCGAAGAATTAGCTTCAGTTTTAGGCGCAGCAACTGCTTGTTCAAAACCAGTTTCAGATATTGGATGGAGACCTCACAGCGAACACGTTGGACAAACAGGGAAACCAGTTGCGGCTAATTTATATATTGCTATCGGAATTTCTGGTGCAATTCAACATATTGCCGGAATCAACTCTTCTAAAGTAAAAGTTGTTATCAATTCAGATCCAGAAGCACCTTTCTTTAAAGTAGCAGATTATGGAATTGTAGGTGACGCATTTACCATAGTTCCAGAATTAATTGAAAAATTAAAAGCATTTAAAGCGAGCAACTCGTAATTAATAGCTGTTCAAAAAATAAATTATATTAAAATTAGAGTTATCTTTGTTTAGGTAGCTCTAATTTTTTATTTTTGGAGCAGATGGCTTGCGTATTTTTGCCGTCCCTATTCCTGCTTTACGCTAAATCTTTTTTTTCAAAAAAGGATACCGCTTCAATCAGGGCTAAAAGGTAGTATTTAAGAATTCTTGGACTATCAAAATAAAACACAAAACCAAACACCCATTACTGAACACTAGAAAAATGAGTCTTGTAAAATTAACGATAAAAGGTATTTCATACAGCCAAACGCAAAATGGCGCTTACGCATTGATTTTAAATGAAGTGGATGGCGACAGGAAACTTCCAATTGTAATTGGCGCTTTTGAAGCACAATCAATTGCGATAGCACTTGAAAAAGAAATCAAACCACCTCGCCCATTAACTCACGATTTGTTTAAAAACTTTGCAGACCGATTTGATATCGTAGTCAAACAAGTTATTATTCATAAACTAGTCGATGGCGTATTTTATTCGAGCATCATTTGCGAACGCGATAAAATAGAAGAAATAATTGATGCTAGAACCTCTGATGCCATTGCATTAGCACTTCGCTTTAGCGCACCTATTTTTACCTACAAAAACATATTAGACAAAGCCGGAATTTACTTAAACATCAATCCTTCTGACGCAGAAAAATCAGATGAAGATTCAGACGACATCCTTTCTACTCCAGAAACTTTTGGACTAGAAGATGATGCAGTTGTAATTCCAGCAGATAGTTATTCTGGTTATTCCTTAAAAGAATTATACGAAAAGCTTGAAGGAGCCGTTCAAAACGAAGATTACGAAAAAGCAGCAAAAATTAGAGACGAAATTTCAAAAAAGGAATCCTAAAAAATATAAAGAATAACTTATGCATAAATATATATTATATGTAATCGCTATACTTTTTAGCTTTACTACGGCTGCTCAAGAAATTGAAAAAAAATGGCAACTTTCTTCTTCAGAGAAAGATTACCTAGAATTAAAAGGTGGTAGTTATGAATTACAACTCTCAACAGATAGTTTAAATCAAAAAGGCGATTATTTAGTACAAGACAAATTCATTTTTCTTTTTGAAAATGGTTCAGATTCTCCTACAAAACGTTTCATCATTGAAACAAAAACAGATTCTACTTTAGTTATCAAAAACAAAGGGAAAGCCTATTCTTTTTTTGCATCAAACAAAAAAATTGAAAAAACCACAGATGTTCAATTAATCAAGAGCAACGGAATGTCTTTTACCAGTGTCTGGAAAGGTATTTTAGGAATGATATCGCTTTTAGCAATTGCTTATTTATTCAGTAGCAACAGAAAAGCCATTAATTGGAAAACAGTTGGAATCGGAATTGCTGCTCAATTAATTTTAGCTGTCGGTGTTTTAAAAGTTCCATTTGTAAAAGCAGGGTTTGAGTTTGTTGGAAACTTGTTTGTTTTAGTACTTGATTTTACTAGAGCAGGAAGTGAATTCCTTTTAGGCGGCATGATGAACATTGAAAGTTTTGGATTCATTTTCTTATTCCAAGTATTACCTACAATTATCTTTTTCTCTGCTTTAACTTCGTTATTATTCTACTTAGGAGTAATTCAAGTTGTCGTTAAAGGATTAGCAAAGGTGTTGACAAAATTATTATCGATTTCAGGAGCGGAAAGTTTATCTGTTGCCGGAAATATATTTTTAGGCCAAACTGAAGCACCCTTAATGATTAAAGCTTATTTAGAAAAAATGAATAAGTCTGAAATGTTATTGGTTATGGTGGGTGGAATGGCAACAGTTGCCGGTGGAGTTCTAGCAGCATATATCGGTTTCCTTGGTGGAAATGATCCTGTTCTACGTTTAGAATTTGCCAAACATTTATTAGCAGCGTCAGTAATGGCAGCACCTGGAGCAATTGTAGTTTCTAAAATGTTATATCCACAAACAGAATCAATCGTTACAGATGTAGAAGTTTCAAAAGAAAAAATTGGTTCTAATATTTTAGATGCAATCTCAACCGGAACAACTGAAGGTTTAAAATTAGCAGCAAACGTAGCAGCAATGTTATTAGTATTCATCGCTTTTATCGCCATGATCAATTACACCTTAGGTTGGGTTGGTGGCTGGACAGGCTTAAACGATGTTATTGCAAACAATACACCTTACAAAGCATTCTCATTAGAAACGATTCTAGGAATTGTATTTTCGCCTTTGATGTGGTTAATTGGTGTGGCAAAAGAAGATATGATGTTAATGGGCCAATTATTAGGTGTAAAATTAGCCGCATCAGAGTTTGTAGGTTATATACAATTAGCTGAATTGAAAAACATGGCGAGTAACATCCATTTTACTTATGACAAATCAGTAATTATGGCAACTTATATGTTGTGTGGTTTTGCCAACTTCGCCTCTATTGGAATTCAAATTGGCGGAATTGGATCATTAGCTCCAAACCAAAGAAAAACATTATCAGAATTTGGATTAAAAGCCGTAATTGGTGGAAGTTTAGCCTCATTATTATCCGCAACTATCGCCGGAATGATGATTGGCTAATTTAGCTTGTAAATAAAATAAAATTATTATGAAAACATTGAATACATCTAAAGTATTATTCTTCTTGAGTTTATTTGCTTTTTTAACATCTTTCTATTTGTTAGTATCTTTTCCAGATTCAGGAAGATTTAGTTTGATTGCGGGTGCAGTAGTGTCAATTGCCTTAGGATTGAATATTGGAGCTTATTTTTCAAAGATAAAATAACTCAAGCCCATTTAAACTTTAAAACACATAAACTTTAAAAATGAAAAATGAAACAATATCACGATTTAGTAAAACACGTAGTTGCAAACGGAACCCAAAAAGGCGACCGAACAGGAACGGGAACTATTAGTGTTTTTGGACATCAAATGCGTTTTGATTTAAGTGAAGGTTTTCCAATGGTAACGACCAAAAAATTACACTTAAAATCGATTATTTATGAATTGTTATGGTTTTTAAATGGCGATACCAATATCAAATATTTGCAAGAAAACGGAGTTAAAATTTGGGATGAATGGGCAGATGAAAATGGCGATTTAGGTCCGGTTTATGGCTACCAATGGAGAAATTGGAATGGCGAAGAAATCGATCAAATCACTGAACTAATCGAAACCTTAAAAGCAAACCCAAACAGCCGAAGAATGTTAGTTTCCGCTTGGAATCCAAGTGTTTTACCTGATACTTCTGTATCATTCTCAGAAAATGTAGCCAAAGGAAAAGCAGCTTTACCACCGTGTCACGCCTTTTTTCAATTTTATGTTGCTGATGGGAAATTGAGTTGTCAATTGTACCAACGAAGTGCTGATATTTTCTTAGGCGTTCCTTTTAACATTGCTTCTTATGCTTTATTCACTATGATGGTGGCACAAGTTTGCAATTTAGAAGCTGGCGAATTCATTCATACTTTTGGAGATGCACATATTTACAACAATCACATCGAACAATTAGAATTACAACTTTCGCGTGAATGTCGTCCATTACCAAAAATGATCTTAAATCCAGAAATAAAAAATATTTTCGATTTCAAATTTGAAGATTTTACTTTGGAAGGTTACGATCCGCATCCGCATATTAAAGGAATAGTTGCTATTTAAAACACACTAAAATGCTAACCATAATTGCTGCCACTTCGGAAAACAATGCTTTAGGAAAAGACAACCAATTGGTTTGGCATTTACCCGATGATTTCAAGCGTTTCAAAGCCTTGACTTCAGGTCACTATATTATTATGGGCCGAAGAACATTTGAAAGTTTTCCAAAACCCTTACCGAACAGAACGCATATTATTATTACAAGACAAAAAGATTATGAAGCACCGGAAGGATGTTTTATAGTTAATAACCTAACGAATGCGATTGCACTTTGTCCTAAAAACGAAGAAGTATTTGTAATTGGTGGTGGGGAAATCTATAAACAATCTATCAACATCGTTCAGAAGATTGAAATTACAAAAGTGCACACTTCTGTGGAAGCTGATACTTTTTTCCCTGTCCTTGATTTAAAGCGATGGAAATTGGTTTTTGAAGAGTTTCATCCTAAAGATGAAAAGCACGCTTTTGACTTCACATATTTAACGTATGTTAAACGTTGAATTTTTTAGGTTATTGATTATTAATCGTACTTTTGTGATTCAAATTTAAGAAAATGTCTAAAAATATAAAGCCATACAAAGACTCGGAATTAGGCAAAAAAGAGCAAGTTGCTCAAATGTTTGATAACATCTCAGGCAATTATGATGGATTAAACCGTGTGATTTCTTTTGGAACCGATGCAAAATGGAAGCAAAAGATCTTAAAAATGGTGGCATCAAAAAAACCAACCTCAATTTTAGATATTGCAACTGGAACGGGTGATTTGGCTATTTTATTTGCCAGCACTTCTGCCACTGAAATTATTGGTTTAGATATTTCGCAAGGCATGCTAGATATTGGAAAGAAAAAAATTGAAGCTCAAAAGCTATCGTCAAAAATACAAATGGTTTTAGGTGATGGTGAAAACATCCCTTATGCTGACAATTATTTCGATGTAATTACGGTAGCTTATGGTGTTCGAAATTTTGAAAATCTTGAAAAAGGACTGTCAGAAATCTTAAGAACATTGAAACCTGGTGGCCAATTTATTATTTTAGAAACTTCGGTTCCAACAAAATTTCCATTTAAACAAGGGTATGCTTTTCATTCAAAAGTAATACTTCCACTAGTAGGAAGATTATTCTCAAAAGACCAATCTGCCTATAAATATTTATCAGATTCGGCAAATGAATTTCCTTTTGGTGAAGTCTTGAACAATATTTTAAGAAAAGTTGGGTTTATAGAAGTAGCACACTTACCCCAAACTTTTGGAGTGGCAACCATTTATCACGCATCTAAAAAATAAAATGAAGAAAATATTCGCGTTTTTACTTTTCTCCCAAATCATTTTCGCTCAAGGCGGTATATTTGATAAAAACCCTATTATCAATCAAGAAAACTGGAACAAACAACGTGTTCATTGGGGTTATTACCTAGGTTTTAACCAATTAGACTTCAAGTTTGATTATTTGTCAGTTACTGAAGATGTTCAAGTGGGAACTACAACTGGTTTTAATGTGGGATTGATTGGAAACCTAAGACTTAGTGAATATTTTGATTTTCGCTTTGAGCCTGGATTATATATTACGCAAAGAAATTTAACATATCCAAATATTTTAAGTACGAGTGATCAATTAAGAGAAGTAAAATCTACTTATATCTTCTTCCCTTTACTAATAAAATATTCTGCTTTACGAGCTGGAAACGTCAGACCTTTTTTAATAGGAGGAGTTTCAACGGCTCTAAACTTAGGAAGTAATTCGGACGCTTCAGATGACAATTACAACGAACGCTTTAGAATGACCAAGTGGACAAACTTTTATGAAGCTGGTTTTGGAATTGATATTTATACGGAATATTTTATTTTCTCGCCTTCTATTAGAGGTGTTTTCAGTATGAATGACGAATTAATTAGAGACAACACAGCCGGAAGTCCGTGGACTGGAAACGTTGATGCCATGAAAACAAGAGGCTTTTTCGTAAACTTTGCCTTCCATTAATTTCCTCTTTTAAACTCGCTCAAAATTATTGCGGTCGCCGTAGCAACATTTAAACTTTCTGTTGCTTGTAAATCTCCAAATCTTGGAATAGCAATGCGTTCTGAAACTAATTTTTCAATGGTTTTCGAAATTCCGTTGGCTTCATTTCCCATTACAATTATTCCTTCACTAGGTAAACTTTCTTGGTAGATGTTTTTTCCATCCATAAAAGTTCCGAAAATAGGTAATTTAGTTGCAGTTAATAATTTTTCTAAATCGCCATAAAAAACATTAACTCTGCCAATTGAACCCATTGTTGCTTGCACTACTTTTGGATTATAAATATCAACAGTTGCTTCAGTACAATACAATGTTTTAATACCAAACCAATCGCACAGTCGAATTATTGTTCCTAAATTACCTGGATCGCGCACATCGTCTAATGCAACTAACAAACCTTTTTCCTCAAATTTGATTGCTGCGGGAATTTTAAAAATAGCCAAACAAGTGTTAGGCGTCGTTAAAGCACTAATTTTTTTTAATTCAGCATCTGATATTGAATAGACTTTGTTTTTATCAATTGACTGAAAATCCGCTTTTGTAGTGAATAATTCATGCAATTCAAAATTAGAATCAAGCAGTTCTTGAACACCTTTTACGCCTTCAACGAAAAAAAGTTGTTCCTGTTTTCTATATTTTTTTTGCTGTAAACTCGTTATTAGCTTAATTTGGTTTTTACTAACCATAAAAATTGTATTTTTGACTAACTTTTTAAAAAGGACTTTGAAAAATATTTTAACAAAAATAACACTATTATTTGTAATCGGAACATTATTTTATTCGTGCTCCCTAGTGAAGCGCGTTCCCGATAACAAACAATTGCTCGTAAGAAACGAAATATTCGCTAATGACAAGCGAGTAAAGGAAGAGCGCGTAAATAATTTATTAACGCAACAACCAAATAATAAATTCATTGCCTATCCGCTGCGCTTGAGTTTATATAATTTGGCTAGGAAAAATCCCGATTCTTCCTATCGCGCTTGGCTAGATAAAACGCCAAACCGAAGAGACAATTTAAACGCAATTTTATCTAAAAAACAAGTGGAACGCCTAGCTCAGTCATTTGTGGTATCAGGATTTAATAATTTTCTTAAAAATACAGGTGAACCACCGGTAATTATCGATAAGAAAAGAATTGCAAAATCTGAAACCCGTTTGTCTAGTTTCTATTATGAAAATGGTTTCTTAAAAAATACAGTAACTTCAAAAATTGATTCAATAGGAACTAAGAAAGGAAAAGTTACCTATACAATTAATACGGGAGTAGTTTACACAATTGACTCTTTGTCGCGTGAAATTCAAACACCAGATCTAGATAGTTTATATGTTGTAGAAGAAAGAAAGTCTTTCATAAAACCAACTAATTCTTATTTAAGCTCAGATTTTGATAACGAGAGAAGACGTATTACTAAACAATTTAGAAATAGCGGCGTTTATCATTTTCAAGAAAATAATGTGAATTTTATCGCCATTCAAAACGACAAAGATCATAAATTAGGTATTATTCTTAAAATTGACGACAGAAGTATAAAGGTTGAAGATGAACTAGTAAAAAGACCTTTTAAAATTTATAAGATCAGTGAGGTCAACATTTTTACCAATAGCAATTCACGAAAAATCAGAAATCAGTTAAATGACAGTATTGCTTACAATGGCTATAATTTTTATAGTACCGGAAAAATGCAATATAAACCGAAGGCATTGTTAAATTCAATCTTCGTAGAAAAAGGAAAGGTATTTAGCGATACCGATAGAGCGCTAACGTCAAAATCTTTAAACAATTTAAGCGTTTTCAATTACCCAAATATTGAATACATTGAAGACCCTAGCGATTCTACGAAAACCTCTTTGATTACCAATATTTATTTGGTAAACAAAAAGAAATTTGCTTGGCGGCCATCAATAGACGTTACCACCTCAGACATTCAACAATTTGGAATTAGTGGTCGTATGTCGTTTACTTGGCGAAATGTTTTTAAACGTGCTGAAAATTTAGAAATTTCAACCCGTGGAAATATCGGCTCTTCAAAAGATTTTGCAAATCCAAAAAACGTTTTCTTCAATATCTTTGAATTTGGAGGGGATATAAAATTAAATATTCCAAGAATTTTCTTCCCGCTGAATACCAAAAGTATAATTCGAAAAGATATGTTTCCTTCTACCCAAATTAGTACGGGTTTAACCAATCAAAAAAACATTGGATTAGACAAGGAAAGTCTTTCTGGAGGTATTAATTATAATTGGTCTACTACAGATGGAAGAAACAAATTTAGGTTTGACTTATTAAACATCAACTACGTTCGGAACCTTAATGCTGGTAATTATTTTAATGTTTACAAAACTTCTTATAATCGTTTGAATCAATTGGCAGTAATTTATTCAGATCCTGCTAACATCGATCCAATTACAAATAATTTAACTGACGAGGGAACATTAAATTTCATTTCAGACGTGCTTTCTGGCGCTGCGGGGTTAACGATTGACGATCAAGATTATAAAACTATATTAAGCATATCAGAACGTTATGTTCGTTTAGTTGAAGACAATCTAATTGTTTCATCTAGCTTCTCATTCAACAGAAGTACAAAATTAAATATGCACGATAGAAGTTTTTACAATTTTAAAGCAAAAATAGAATCTGCTGGTAATTTATTATCTCTCGTAGGAAGTGGATTAAAACTTACAAAAGAAGAAAGTGCTGCGGGAAATACAAAGCTATTCGGAATAGAGTATGCACAATATATAAAAACCGAAGTCGATTATGTGAAGCAATGGGATTTTGGCAAGAAAAACACCTTAGCAATGCACACTTTTGCAGGAATCGCTATTCCTTATGGGAATGCCAAATCAATTCCGTTTTCACGAAGTTATTTCGCTGGTGGTTCTAATGACAATAGAGGTTGGCAAGCGTATAGTTTAGGACCCGGAAGAAGTGGTGGAATCAACGATTTCAATGAGGCAAACTTTAAATTAGCCTTCAGTTCAGAATACCGATTCAGAGTGAGTGGCAATTTCCACAGCGCATTATTTGTAGATGTTGGAAACATTTGGAATTTCTTAGACAACGTAGAAGATGAACGTTATATGTTTACAGGAATCAAATCGCTACAAGATTTAGCAGTTGGTTCAGGAATTGGATTTCGATATGATTTTGACTTCTTCGTCTTCCGAATTGATTTAGGTTATAAAACTTACGATCCAGGACGCGAAACCAGTGATAGATGGTTCAAAGGCATCAACTTTAGCAAAACGGTGCTAAATTTTGGAATTAATTATCCATTCTAATTTTATAAATTCTTATTTTTGCTTTCTTATATATTAAAACATACAACTATGAGTCACAATATTAAGCCAGGTGTTGCTACCGGAGATCAAGTACAAGAAATCTTTAAGTATGCCAAACAAAAAGGGTTTGCATTACCAGCTGTAAATGTTACGGGTTCAAGCACTGTAAATGGTGTTTTAGAAACTGCAGCTAAATTAAATGCACCGGTAATCATTCAGTTTTCAAATGGTGGGGCTCAATATAATGCAGGAAAAGGTTTGTCAAACGAAAATCATCAATCAGCTATATTAGGAGCGGTTGCTGGTGCAAAACATATTCACACTTTAGCTGAAGCTTATGGTGCAACTGTAATTCTACACACAGATCATTGCGCAAAAAAACTATTACCTTGGATTGATGGTTTATTAGATGCGTCTGAAAAACATTTTGCAGAAACAGGAAAACCGCTATATAGTTCTCATATGATTGATTTATCTGAAGAGACTATTGAAGAAAATCTTGAGATTTCTAAAAGATATTTAGAAAGAATGAGCAAAATGGGAATGACTTTAGAAATTGAATTAGGAATTACAGGTGGTGAAGAAGATGGTGTAGATAATTCTGACGTAGATAGTTCAAAATTATATACGCAACCAGAAGAAGTGGCGTATGCGTATGAAGAATTAATGAAAATTAGTCCAAGATTTACAATCGCAGCATCCTTTGGAAACGTTCATGGTGTTTACAAACCCGGAAACGTAAAATTGACACCTAAAATCCTTAAAAATTCGCAAGAATTCGTTAAAAATAAATTCAAAACTGGAGACAATCCTGTTGATTTTGTTTTCCACGGTGGTTCAGGTTCTTCTTTAGAGGAAATTAGAGAAGCGATTGGTTATGGTGTAATAAAAATGAATATTGACACTGATTTGCAATTTGCTTTTACAGAAGGTGTTCGTGATTATGTAGTCGCAAATGTAGATTATCTAAAAACACAGATTGGAAACCCTGAAGGTTCTGAATTGCCAAATAAAAAATACTACGATCCTAGAAAATGGATGCGTGAAGGTGAAGCTACGTTTAACACAAGATTAGAGCAAGCGTTTTCCGATTTGAATAACATTAACACTTTATAAAAAGTACGAAGTGTAAAAGGGTTAAAACTAGAAAATTAATATAAATAGAACTTAGAACAGGACATTATTTCCTATTTCTAACTTCAAACTTCTAACTTAATTATGGCTTGGTTTAAAAGAAAAGAAAAAGGTATTACTACCGCAACTGAAGATAAGAAAGACGTACCAAAAGGTTTATGGTATAAATCGCCAACAGGAAAAGTTATTGATCAAGATGAGTTGGCCAGAAATTTATGGGTAAGTCCAGAAGACGATTATCACGTAAGAATTGGTAGTAAAGAATATTTTGAAATTTTGTTTGATGATAACGAATTTGTAGAGCTTGATGCAAAATTAACTTCAAAAGATCCTTTAAAATTTGAAGACACTAAAAAATATAGCGAGCGTTTAAAAGACGTTATGGATAAAACCAAATTGAAAGACGCTATTAGAACTGGTGTTGGTAAATCTAAGGGAAGAGAAATTGTTGTTTCTTGTATGGATTTTGCTTTCATTGGTGGTTCAATGGGTGCAGTTGTAGGAGAAAAAATTGCAAGAGGAATTGACTACTCTATCAAACATAAAATTCCATTTATAATGATTTCTAAGTCAGGTGGAGCACGTATGATGGAAGCAGCGTATTCGTTAATGCAAATGGCAAAAACCGCAGCAAAACTAGCACAATTAGCAGAAGAGCAAGTTCCATACATTTCATTATGCACAGACCCTACAACGGGTGGAACAACAGCTTCATACGCAATGCTGGGAGACATCAATATTGGTGAACCAGGCGCTTTAATTGCTTTTGCTGGGCCAAGAATTGTAAGAGACACAACAGGAAAAGATTTGCCAGAAGGATTTCAAACTTCAGAATTTTTATTAGAGCACGGTTTCTTAGATTTCATTGTGCATCGAAAAGAATTAAAAAGCAAAATCAATTTATACATTGATTTAATTTTAAATCAACAAATTAGATAATACAAAAAATCCCGATAGTATCTATCGGGATTTTTTTTGTTTAGAACTTAGCTCTTAAAGCTAAAATTAGATTTCTTCCTGGCGACACAATTCCAGAACTATAAGGTCTGTAACGCTGATCTGTGATGTTTTCTAATCCAGCTGTTATCGTAAAATTACCAGTCAATTTGTACATTGTTTTGAAGTTTAACGTGTACCAACTTGGCGAATACGGATTTCCATCTTTGTCTTTAGCGTAAATTTCAGTTTTCCCTCTTTCTTCTTCTGCCAACTCGCTAAACTTTACTGCATCACTAAATTGTACGTTTATTTGAAAATCAAAGTCTGCTGTTCCGTAGCCAATTCTAGAAATCCCAAAGAAAGGTGCTGCGTGACGCGATGTGCTTTTCTCACCATTATCTAATTCTTCTTCCCCTTTTTGGAAATTCAAATCGTTTGAAAAATTAAATCCCGATGGCAATTTCACATCGATACTAGCTTGAATTCCGTAAACATTTGCTTTCGCAGCATTTTGAATTGCTTGCACCTGACTTAATTCGCCATCATACATAATTTCTGACGAACCATTAAGAGTAAAATCTCTTCTTACCATAGCATTTTGTAGTAAAGTATAATAGCCTGAAACCTCAACTTTTAAATTTTTTCCAAACATTCTAGCTGCATTTACATCTAAATTACTTGCGTATTCTGCATCTAATTCAGGGTTCGGAACTACAACAGCACCTGGTTCAGAATCAAAAATCTTACCTATATCATCCACATTTGGTGCACGGAACGCCGTTCCCAAATTAGAACTAATCACCCACTTGTCCGTTGGACGATAAACAATTCCAGCACTTCCGGTTAACGATCCCTTGTTAATGTTTGCCTCTGTAAACGCAAAAGGATAAAAAGAGGTGTCGAAATCGGCTTTCAATATAAAATGATTATATCTTAAACCCGCTTGAAACATAGCCTTTTCCGATAGTTTAAATTGATTATTCATGTAAACACCAACAGATTGCCAAGACGCTTGTGGATATCTCGCAGGACCAGCCTCACTAACTCCGGTTGTTATATTTTTATTAATCCCTTCTGAATTAACGTCATTTAGCACATATTCTATACCATAAAAAACAGTATTCTTTTGGCTTATTTTCCTTGTCAAATCAGCATTAATTGAATAAGCATTTACTTTTTCTATTCTGATTTGACGTTTTGATTTGTTGATGTTTCGACTTATTCGACTTTCTTCAAAAAACTGATGCGCTACTCTAACTTCAAGCGCATCATATAATGCAGTTGCTTTTTTATTAGAAAGCATTAAATTATTCATGACCCACTTTTGCGGACCATAATCAAATTCACCATAGCGCGGCAATCCCGCATTATCATATCGAATATGCCTGTCATATCTTGAATAACTTGAAGTTTCAGAAAAATGTAAACCATATTGAATATCCCAATTTTCATTAGGCGCAAATCGGACTTTTTGCATCACATTAATTTGCGAATACGCGGTTGGTTTTTGAACTAAAGGATCTTCATTTGCGACAACCACGTCTACTCCATTCTGTCTTTGTACATAAAATGGACGTAAATATTCATCAGGACCGTGGCTTCCCATTCGTAAATCCCCAAAATCATTGGATGAAATACTGGTTACCAACGCCCATTTTCCCCAACCAACATTCACATCAAAATGTGCTGTTTTCTCATCATTTGCTGAAGAGTATCGAGAAACTGCACTACCAGAAACAAGTGCTTTGTCATCCAAAGAAAATTTAGGAGTTAACGTTTGAAAACTCATAACCCCACCAATTGCGTCACTACCATATAATAAGGAACCTGGACCAAAAACAATTTCTGTTCTATCTATTGCGAAGCCATCTAAAGAAATTACATTCTGAATATTCCCACCACGGAAAATTGCAGTGTTCATACGAACACCGTCAATGGCATAAAGCAATCTGTTAGTTGCAAACCCACGTATCATGGGACTTCCACCACCTTGCTGGCTTTTTTGCATAAAAACTTTACCAGAAATAGCTAATAAATCAGCAGCGGTTTGTGGGTTTTGAAGTGCAACTGCAGCTGAGGTTATAGCAGTTACTTTCTGTGGTACTTCATTAGCTGTTTGTTTCCACCGATTTGGCGTCAAAACTACTTCTTTTAATATAGTGACAGTAGTATCTTTTGGCGTTTGTGCAAAGCCTAGAAAAGGCAAAAACAAACCCACTGAAAAAATGGTTTTTTTCATTTTTAATTAAGCTATTTTATTTTTTTAGATTGAATTATCCAAAGATATAAAAATTACTTACATACCACTTCGAATAGCTTCAACTGGATCTAATTTGGAAGCTGTAATTGCAGGAATAATTCCGGAAATCAAACCAATCACGGCTGCTAATCCAGAGCCTAAAAGCATATTACTAGCACTTAAAATAAATTCAAAATCTAAAGCAACTGATAATCCAAAAGCAATAATCCAAACTAAAAACATTCCGAAAATTCCGCCAATTAAAGATAAAATTACTGCTTCAAACAAGAATTGAAACAATATGAATCTGTTTTTAGCACCAAGTGCTTTTTGGATTCCAATTAAATTCGTCCGTTCTTTTACGGAAACAAACATAATATTAGCGATTCCAAAGCCTCCCACTAAAAGCGAAAATGCACTGATAATCCAACCAATCATATTCATTTGGCCAATAATATTATCGATAAAGTCAGTAAAACCAGATAAGACATTCATGAAGAAATTATCAATTTCCCCTGTTTTCACGCCTCTATAATTTCTTAATTTTTGAGATAATTCAGCTTTAAATTCATCCATATCAATTCCTTTTTCGGGCTTAATTAAAATGGCTGGACGTAACGTTTTATTATTATCTCCGTATAATTTTCTTAAAAAGTTCACAGGAAAGAAGACAGCTACATCACTACTATCACCAAACATTCCTTGTCCTTGTTTCTTGAGAACGCCTATTACTGTAAATTTTTGTCCGTACAAACGTATTTTTTTTCCAATTGGATCACTTCCTTCGAATAAACCTGACGCAACTTCACTACCTATTACAATTACTGGAGTTCCAGAATTTGATTCGGCAGCATTGAACAATCTTCCAGATTCTACTTTTACTGGAGTAATATCAAAAAGTTCGTCTGTTGCTGGTTTTACACGAATAGAATTTACAGTTTTAGATTCGTATTTTATGTTTTCGCTTCGTGCAAATAAATTGAAAGTTGCTTTATCTACACCATTTACACTTTTTTTAATGAATTCATATTCTTCATAAGTTACTGGTGGAAACTGATCGCGTTTCCAACGTGGAATATCAGAAGATCCGAATGATCTATTCATCAAATATATCGTGTTCATATCCATGTCACTTAAATCGGCCTTAATTTTTTTATCCATAGAATCTACCGCCGCCAAAACAGCAATAATTGAAAAAATTCCAATGGTAACGCCTAGTAAAGACAAAAGCGTACGCAATTTATTGTTGCGCAAAGCATTAATAGCAAAACTGAAACTCTCTGAAAGTAATCGTAAATATAAAAGCATAATACTTGTTGTATACTAAATAAGTAGACGAATGAGGGAAAATGTTACAAAGAATTGTAAAAGATATAACTTAAACATTCATAAACTAATTATTTTTAGACATCACTACCATATTCTTTGAAACTTATTTACTATAAATACCTAAATATATTTTATGAAAAAAAGATAAATTTGATTAATCCTTACAATTATAAATCATTTAAATAAGGCTAAAAAACTTAATAAAATAAAAAATGACTAGTTCAAAAATCTTAAAAAGATTAATTGAGCCTAGTCATTTTTGTTTATCGTATACACGATATTAAAAAAAAATTATTTAATTATAATCTTTTTTGAAATAGTATCTATTTTTAAAATATAATTACCAGATTGTAAATTTGTAATTATCAATTTTCCAGCATTTACATCCGAAGCCTTATACGATCTAACCGATTTCCCATTAAGATCAAATAATTCTATTTCATTAGCATCAGCACTTATGTTTTCAACACATACGAATTCTGTTGCCGGATTTGGGTATACCAAAATCTCATTATTCTCATAAGCGACATCATTTAATCCTAAAGTAGGTAAAGTGATTTTACTTATCTTATTCAGTCCAGAACCTTGTCGTGCAACAAATAATTCATTATTTCTGATTGCTAAGCCATTAGTAGTACCTAAACCTGTTGCGTATAAGACTTGGCTACCATTTGTTGCACCACTCAAGAATTGATAAATACCTCCACTTGAATTAGTCGAAATGTATAAATCTCCATTACTATTTAACGCCAAATAATATGGGCTATTTATTGCAGTTACAACATCTGTCACATCTCCTGAAGGTGTTATTTTAATGATTTTATTTGCTGAACCTCCACAAGCAACAATTAAATCGCCATTTGCGTCAAAAACAAGACCTCGAGGTCTAATTAATCCAGTTTTAAATACAGTTATAGTTCCAGTTGCAACATCAAGTTTATTGATATTTCCAGGTCCATTTTCCGAAAAATACACAAATCCAAGTGCGTCAATAGCCACGCCATAAGCATTACCAAGTGCAGGGTATGAAGTTTGAACACCAGCTTGCGTTACTTTAGTTAATTTTGAAGAAATCTCACAAGAAGCCCAAATATTATTATTACTGTCCAAAGTAATTTGATTTGGCGATCCTGCTAAACTACTAGTTATAGTGGTTTTATTACCTAATAAATCAACCTTAATTATTTTATAATTTAGGTAATCTCCGATAAATAGATTTCCCGTTGCATCAAATACAATTCCAGATGGTGAACTTATACCAGTAACATAATCGGTAACAGTTTGTGCATTTCCAATAAACGCACTAAATAAAGCTAAGAGTAGAGTTTTTTTCATTTCGAAATATTAAATTAAGGTGGCAAAACTAAATCTTTTCTCATCCTCCGAAGAAGATATCAGTTGTACGACAGTTAAAGACGATGAAATGCGATTTCAGTGACGATTTTTACCTTGCAATAAAAATCATTAGTCCGTGTAAACTATAATATTGATGAAAATGCACCTTCCCAAAAACTTTTAAATAAAGAGAAAAACACGGAAAAATTAATAAAGCATAGAAGTGATGTCTTTTTTAAAGAAAAACTCAGTAAAAAATTTCGAAAGAAAAAAGAAATAATTATAAACTTTAACCCAATAACATTTTTATTATTTTCTGCTTCCAATCCGTATAAGGGGCATATTTAAAATCAAATTCTAGCCAAGTTGGTTTGTTCAAGATACTTTTAAAATGGGAAAAAGTATCAAAACCAAATTTCCCGTGATAGTTGCCCATTCCACTTGCACCAACTCCACCAAAGGGCATTTTATCATTTGAAATATGCATAACGGCATCGTTTATAGCACCTCCACCAAAAGAAAGTTCGTTTTCAATTTTATTTTGAATCTCACTAGAACTTGTAAAAACATAGCAAGATAAAGGTTTTTCTCTTCCTTTTACTTTCCCAATAGCTTCATCAAGATTTGAATAAGATATAATAGGCAAAATAGGTCCGAAAATTTCTTCTTGCATCACCAAATCATCAAAAGTGCAATTGTGTAAAATTGTAGGATAAATGATCCGCTCGGGTTTATCTGTTTTTCCACCAAAATAAATTTTAGAAGGATCGATTAATTTTTCTAAACGTTCAAAATTTTTATCGTTAATAATCTGTACATAATTTTCATTGGCAATGCAATAGTCCATTTTTTCAATTTCGCGTATTACTTCTTTTAAAAAAGCATCTT
Source organism: Flavobacterium ardleyense (assembly GCF_042686085.1). Classification (GTDB taxonomy): domain Bacteria; phylum Bacteroidota; class Bacteroidia; order Flavobacteriales; family Flavobacteriaceae; genus Flavobacterium; species Flavobacterium ardleyense. The sequence continues at coordinate 10,330 of NZ_JBHUOL010000022.1, read as the reverse complement.
TCACTGTTTCTTCAACCAGAACGTAATCGGGTGCAATACAGGTTTGTCCGGCGTTTAAAAATTTTGCCCAAACCATTCGTTTCGCAGCCATTTTTAAATTGGCATCTTTACATATAAATGTTGGACTTTTTCCTCCTAATTCTAAAGTAACTGGTGTAATATTTTTAGCCGCTGCTTGATATACTATTTTTCCAACTTGAGTGCTTCCCGTGAAGAAAATTTTATCAAAAGGTAATTCCAAAAGTGTTGTAGTTTCTTCAACAGCACCTTCTTGCACATAAAAAACAGTTGCATCAAAAGCTTCGTTTATGATTTTCGCCATAATTGCACTAGAATGAGCCGCAATTTCACTTGGCTTTAAAATAACCGTATTTCCAGCGGTTAAAGCGGCAATTGCTGGAGCAATGGCTAATTGATAAGGATAATTCCAAGCACCAATAATTAAAACGGTTCCTAAAGGTTCTGGAATAATATATGATTTTGCAGGAAAATTGGCCAAGTTAGTGCTTACTCTTTTCTTTTTTGACCAAGAATTCAACTTTGAAAGTGCCGTTTCGATTTCACTATACAATAAACTTAATTCTGTAGTATAGGTTTCAAATTTTGCTTTTTTAAAATCGAGATAAATCGCATCGAATAATAATGGCTCATTTTCTTTTAAAATCTTTTTTAATTTTCGAAGCTGCTGTTTTCTAAACTCGACTGACTTAGTTTGGTTCGAATTAAAAAAGGTTTTTTGATTTTGAAAAACAGTATTCATAGTGTAATGGTTTAGAACTCTAAAATTACGTAAAAAAACCGTGAAGATTAACGAACAATATTATAAATTATTAAGTAAAAAACATAACAGTTAAAAAAAATTAACAATTGTTCAGTAATTATTTTTTTTTAAAAGTAAATTTTCTTTTTATTTGCAAAAGTTAAAAACAATTTATTATGAAAAAAAGAATTTCATTATTCGTTTCTGTTCTTATATTAGCTCTAGTTTCAACATCTTGCAGTAAAGATGATGATGGACCTTCAGGAAATATTGTGGGCAAATGGGAATTTTTTAAAGAAGGTGTAGTGGTTAACAATGTAGAAAGTCTTGAATTCTCCTCATATACTGACGGTTGTTCAAAAGACTTTACCGAAATTAGAGAAGACGGCACTCTTTCAACCACATTTTATTATGAAACTAACTGTTTATCTGAAATCATTGATGCAACATACACAAAATCTGGAAATTCTTTAATTATTTCCCAAGGAGGTCAAACAAGAGAGGACATTATTAAAGAATTAACTCAAACCACTTTAAAACTATATTATACTGAAACCAGTGGTGGTGTTGAAATTACGAAAGCAAAAGTATTTAAAAGAATAAATTAATTCAGTTTATTCTTGAAATATAAATCCCGAAATCAATGGTTTCGGGATTTTTTTATTATAAGAAACCTCGTAATTATAAAAACAAAATATTTCTAAAAATCACTTCCTATTATGTTTGAATGTTTTAAGAAGTATAACTACTTTTGCACCACAAAACAACACAACATAATGAACTCAACAAAAAAAATTGCTTCGGCATTAATTTCTGTATTTGACAAAACGGGCTTAGAACCAATTGTTAAAGCACTTCACCAAAACAATGTAACGATTTATTCTACAGGAGGAACTGAAACTTTCATCAAAGATTTAGGGATTCCAGTAATAGCTGTTGAAGACATTACTTCTTTTCCTGAAATTTTAGGCGGAAGAGTAAAAACATTACATCCAATGATTTTTGGTGGTATTTTAAACCGTCAAGACAACGAAGGTGATGTAAAACAAATGCAAGAATTTAAAATTCCGCAAATCGATTTAGTAATTGTTGACTTATATCCTTTTGAAAAAACAGTTGCATCAGGAGCAAGTGAATCTGACATTATCGAGAAAATTGATATTGGTGGAATTTCATTAATTAGAGCTGCAGCTAAAAACTTTAAAGACACGGTAATTGTTCCTTCGGTAGAGCAATATGCTCCTTTCTTAAATTTCTACACTGAAAACAATGGCGCTACAACTTTAGAAAACAGAAAATTATTAGCGGCAAGAGCTTTCAATGTTTCTTCTCATTACGACGGAGCTATTTTTAACTACTTCAATGAAGAACAAGAAGAGCCTGTTTTAAAAATTAGTGAGCAAAATGGACAAGTTTTACGTTATGGAGAAAATCCACATCAAAAAGGATTTTTCTATGGCGATTTCGATAAGATTTTCACGAAATTACACGGAAAAGAATTATCATATAACAACCTGCTAGACGTTGACGCAGCTGTGAATTTAATGAATGAATTTAAAGGAGAAGATCCTACTTTCGCTATTTTAAAACACAATAACGCTTGTGGTTTAGCGACTAGAAGCACAATGGTTGCAGCGTATTTAGATGCTTTAGCGGGAGATCCAACTTCAGCTTTTGGAGGTGTTTTAATTGCAAATGGAAAAATTGATGTAGCAACAGCAAAAGAAATTAATAATTTATTTTGTGAAGTAGTAATTGCTCCTTCTTACGAGCCTGAAGCTATTGCTATTTTAGAAGAAAAGAAAAACAGAATCATTTTAGTTTTAAATGATATTGACTTACCACAAACGACGGTTCGTACTTGTTTAAACGGTGTTTTAGTTCAAGATAAAGACAATGTTACTGATTCAAAAGCACATTTAACTACAGTTACTAAAACAACTCCTACTGCAGAAGAAATTGAAGATTTATTATTTGCTTCAAAAATTTGTAAACATACAAAGTCGAATACGATTGTTTTTGCTAAAAACAGACAGCTTTTTGCTTCAGGAACAGGACAAACATCAAGAGTAGATGCTTTAAGACATGCTATTGAAAAAGCTACCTCTTTTGAATTTGATTTAAAAGGAGCAGTGATGGCAAGTGATGCATTTTTTCCTTTCCCAGACTGTGTAGAAATTGCTGATAAAGCAGGAATTACCGCGGTGATTCAGCCAGGTGGTTCTATTAAAGATGAATTGAGCATTACATATTGTGACGCTAATAATATCGCAATGGTATTCACAGGAATCCGTCATTTTAAACATTAATTTTTAGTTAAAAAAATAGAATTCCAAAGCGCTTTAAAATAATTTATTTTAAAGCGCTTTTATTTGGAGTTAATCCGGATAATTTTTATAATTTTGTGAATTGAAAACTTTTTTCACAAAACGCTAAACCCTTATCATACTTATGGGATTTTTTGATTTCATGACTGAGGACATCGCAATTGACCTTGGTACAGCAAACACATTGATTATTCACAACGATAAAGTTGTGATTGACGCTCCTTCTATTGTCGCAAGAGACCGAATAACCGGAAAAATTATTGCAGTTGGGCAAGAAGCCAATTTGATGCAAGGTAAAACGCATGAAAACATAAAAACCATTCGTCCTTTGAAAGATGGTGTAATTGCTGACTTCGATGCTTCGGAGCAGATGATTAAAATGTTTATTAAAAGTATTCCCGCTTTAAAGAAAAAATTATTTACACCTGCACTTCGTATGATCATCTGTATTCCTTCTGGAATTACAGAAGTGGAAATGCGTGCTGTAAAAGAATCTGCTGAGCGTGTAAATGGTAAAGAAGTATATTTAATTCACGAACCAATGGCTGCAGCTATCGGTATTGGTGTAGATATTATGCAACCTAGAGGAAACATGATTGTTGACATAGGTGGAGGAACAACAGAAATTGCAGTAATTGCTCTTGGCGGTATTGTTTGTGATAAATCGGTAAAAATTGCCGGAGACGTTTTTACAAACGACATTATTTACTACATGAGAACCCAACACAATTTATTTGTTGGAGAAACAACTGCAGAAAAAATTAAAATTCAAATTGGAGCCGCGACAGAAGATTTAGATAACGCTCCAGAAGATATGTCAGTTCAAGGTAGAGATTTACTTACAGGAAAACCAAAGCAAGTAGATGTTTCTTATCGTGAAATTGCAAAAGCTTTAGACAAATCAATTCAACGTATTGAAGATGCTGTAATGGAAACCTTATCGCAAACTCCTCCAGAATTAGCCGCCGACATTTACAACACCGGTATTTACTTAGCTGGTGGTGGTTCGATGTTAAGAGGTTTAGACAAACGAATTTCACTGAAAACGGACTTACCAGTATATATTGCTGAAGATCCGCTAAGAGCCGTAGTACGAGGAACCGGAATGGCACTGAAGAACATAAACAAATACAAAGGAATTCTGAATAAATAAAAAATAATTCATGCAGCAAATAATTAATTTTATCATAAAAAACAGCAATCGATTGCTGTTTTTGCTGCTTTTAATTATATCGTTAACGCTTACAATTAAGTCACATTCGTATCACAGAAGTGAATATGTGAACTCTGCAAACGCAGTAACTGGAACCGTTTACGAGAAGATTAACGAAGCTGACGAATACCTTAGTTTAAAAGTAAAGAATAAAGAATTAGCTTCAGAGAACGCTTTACTGAAAGAATTACTTTTTAATAAAAAAGATACTTTACTTACTTCCAAAACAGTTTTTAGAAGCGACTTAAACAATTTCAATGTTGTAGTAGCTAAAACGGTCAAGAATTCATTCAACAAAAAAGAAAACTATATCACAATTAATGCCGGAACAAAAGATGGCATAAAAACTGATATGGGTGTTGTGAATGATAAAGGGATTGTAGGTTTAATTGAAAAAACATCATCAAACTTTTCTACTATACAGAGTATTTTGAATACCCGATCTAAGATTAATGCCAAAATCAAACATTCAGATCACTTTGGTTCTTTAGTTTGGGATGGAAAAAATGTTGGATTTGCTCAATTAATTGATGTTCCAAGATTGGCTTCACTAAAAAAAGGCGATTCCATTGTTACTGGAGGAAACTCGGCTATCTTTCCAGAAAATGTACCTATTGGTAAAGTAGACAAAATTTTTATTGACAAGAAAACCAATTATTACACCATAAATGTTCGCTTATTTAATGACATGACTGCTATCGGCTATGTTTATGTTATCGAGAATAAAATGAAGCAAGAAAAAGACGAATTAGAAATTAAAACAGCAGCACCAAAAAAATAAGTGAATAACAATCTTTTAAATAGCATTCGTTTTGTAGTCTTTTTAGCACTGCAAATTTTACTATTCAACAACATCAATATGTTTGGGTATTTAAATCCCTATCCTTACATTCTATTTATTCTTATATACCCCGTAAACAGCAACAAAACAATTTTACTGTTAAGTAGTTTTGCGATGGGAATACTATTGGATATGTTTTTAAATTCTGGTGGAATTCATGCCCTGGCTTCCGTAACATTAGCATATTACAGACCTTCATTATTTAAATTTGCATTTGGTTTGAGTTATGAATACCAAACTGTAAAAATTGCTGATAAAATTTCACCTGAGCGAATTACGCTACTTTTGCTAGCTATATTTATACACCACTTCATCTTGTTCTTTTTTGAGTTCTTAAGATTAGACTTAATTTTCGATATCTTGAAGAGAACTTTAATGAGTACATTGTTTACTTTCATCATTTCGATACTTATCATCTATTTAATTAAGCCAAACAAACGATGAGAAAATTTATTTTACCAACGGTAATTATTGTAAGCGCTATCATTCTGATTGCAAAGATTTTCTATTTACAAGTAATTGATGAAACTTTAAAACTGAAAGCTGAGAATAACGCAATAAAGAAAGTGTTTGATTTTCCAGAGCGAGGTTATATTTATGATAGAAACGGAATGCTCCTTGTCGCTAATCAACCTTCTTATGATATCATGGTGGTTCCAAGAGAAATCAAAGAAATTGATACTACTGAGTTTTGCAGTTTGCTTCGCATTACAAAAGTTGATTTCATTAAAAGATTACAAAAGGCAAAAGGATATAGCCCAAGATTACCTTCTGTTTTCTTGTCTCAATTGAACAAAGCAGAATACGCGGCTTTTCAGGAAAAAGAAAGAAAGTTCGAAGGTTTTTATACGCAAAAACGAGCCCTAAGAGACTATCAAGTTAAAGATGGCGCTAATATTTTTGGATTTATAACGCAAGTAAACGAAGGAATCATTGCCGAAAGTTCGTATTATAATCCAGGTGATTTAATTGGAAAACAAGGTGTTGAACAAGAATACGAAGAAATACTTCGAGGTGTAAAAGGAGTAAAATACCTACTTCGCGACAAGCATAATAAAATTATAGGACCCTATAAAAACGGAGAGTTTGACACAATTTCCCAGCAAGGAAAAGACTTAACATTAACGATTGACCATGAATTACAAAAATATGGCACGGAATTAATGATTAATAAACGAGGTGGAATTGTTGCAATTGAACCAAAAACGGGTGAAATACTAGCTTTAGTTTCAGCACCTACATTTGATCCTGCAATGCTCGTGGGTCGTCAACGTTCAAAAAATTATACTGCGCTTTATAACGACTCTATTGCTAAACCATTATATGACAGGGGACTACAGGCAACTTATCCTCCAGGTTCACCGTTCAAAATCGTAACTGGTTTAATAGGTATGCAAGAGGAAGTAATTGATGAGCGAACTACTTTTTATTGTAATGGTGGAGCTAACTTTGGTCGATTTATGAAATGCCATTGCGGTTTACACTCGCTACAATTGAGCAATGGAACTTACAAATCATGTAATAGTTACTTCGGAAACACCTACAAAAAAACAATTGAAAAATATAAAGATTCTTATTATAGTGTTGATAATTGGGCAAATCATGTCAGAAGTTTTGGTCTCGGACAATATTTAGGAACTGATATGCCAATTGGTGCTAAAGGACTTGTACCCACATCAGAAATGTATAAAAAATGGTATAAAGGCGCACCAATTAGAAGCTCCTATATAATTTCGAACTCTATAGGACAAGGAGAAATATTGACATCGCCTATACAATTAGCAAATATGATGGCAGTAGTTGCGAATCAAGGTTATTATTATACACCTCATATCGTAAAAAAGATTAAAGGTCAAGCCTTAGATAAAAAATTCACAACCAAACATTACAGTACTATTGACAAACAGTATTTCCCACCTATGATTCAGGGATTAGCCGATGTTTACAATATAGGAACCGCATCTAGTTTGAAAGTTAAAGACTTACAAATTTGCGGTAAAACGGGAACAGCTGAAAATAAGATTAGAGTTGGAGGAAAAACATATCAATTAAAAGATCACTCTATTTTTGTGGCCTTTGCACCTAAAGAGAACCCAACTATTGCCATTGCTGTTTTTATAGAAAATGGATATTGGGGAAGTCGATGGGCCGGGCCAATTGCTACTTTAATGGTTGAAAAATATGTAAACGGAGTAATAACTCGTAAAGATTTAGAAGAACGAATGTTAACTGGAAGTTTACTTCCTGAATACGAAAAAATTGAAAATATAATACGTCAACGTGTTCCGGAACGAACAACAGGAGACGAAACAGCAACAGTTATCAAAAAAGAAATAGATGACGCTAAAATTGAAGAACAAGAGTAAATTAAAATGAGAAATCAACGCGTAGGAAATAGAATTGACTGGTTCACAATACTACTTTATGTTATTTTAGTGGGTTTAGGCTGGATGACTATTTATTCTGCGTCTCTTCCGGTTGAAGAAACAGCTATTTTTGATTTATCCCAAACTTACGGTCGTCAAATGCTATTTATTGGACTTACGATTCCATTAATTCTCATTATTCTATTTACGGATGCTAAACTATTCGAACGCTTATCCTTTGTGTTTTATGCGATTGGAATTCTACTTTTACTAGGTTTATTTGTTTTTGGAGTAGCTAAAAAAGGACAAACTAACTGGTATCAATTTGGAGGATTTGGCTTTCAACCTTCCGAATTTGTCAAAATATCAACTGCTTTATTATTGGCGAAGTACATCAGTTACTCCCAAATCAATTTTAAATATTTCAAGCATCAAATTATAGGATTAGCAATTATTGGTTTCCCTATTTTTCTTATCCTCATGCAACCCGATGCTGGAAGTGCAATGATTTTCCTCTCTTTAATTTTCGTATTGAACAGAGAAGGCTTGCCTGGATGGTATTTTATTTCCGGAATTACTGCTATTGGATTATTTTTCGGGTCCTTAGTGACCGAACCCTCCTACATAATTATAGGACTAGCCGTTGTGATGATTATTCATTATATTTTTAATCGCAAAATCACCCGAAATCCTATTATTTATATTTTGATTTACCTGGCAATGACTGCCTTTACCTATTCTGTAAACTATGTGTACGAATCTGTTTTAGAACCGCATCAGAAAGACCGTATTAATGTATTAATTGGTGATGATGTGGATATGAAGCGTGAGGGTTATAACCTAAATCAATCAATGATTGCGATTGGTTCTGGCGGCTTAACTGGAAAAGGATATTTAGAAGGAACCCAAACAAAAGGAGGTTTTGTACCTGAACAACATACGGATTACATCTTTACAACTGTTGGAGAAGAATGGGGCTTTTTTGGAAGTATCACCGTAATTATTTTGTTCGTTGCGCTGTTTCTTAGGATAATCTATCTGGCAGAAAATCAAAAAACAAAATTCAGTAGAGTTTACGGCTATTGCGTGGCGACCTATTTATTTACGCACTTTTTCGTAAATATTGCCATGCTCATTAAATTGTTTCCCACTATTGGAGTACCACTACCCTTCTTTTCATATGGAGGATCAAGTTTGTGGTCATTTACCATTCTGCTTTTTATTTTTATTAAGCTAGATGCTAATAAAGTAAATGAATGGTAATTTAAAAACTCCATTTCTTATAATCCGTACTTTTTTCTAATTCGTTTTCAATTGCATCTTGTAAGTTAGGAAAGAAGTCTATTCCTGTCATTTTTTCGATAGCATCAACAGACGTTACAAATTCGTACAAAGGCTTATTAGAGTTTTTGTGAGGCACTAAAAAACCAATCATTCTACTGCGATCTTGGGTTAAAAGAATCTTGTAGAAGTATTTTGGAACAGCAACACCTTCTCTACCAATTGTTTTTAAATCATCCCTTAAAACGCCACCGGTAATTACATAAATACCATCGTACTTTTCAGCCCAATATCTTGTTTTTTCCTCCAAACGATTCCAAACACCCGAGTTAAAATCATGAAGCTGCGGTGAAATATTAGATGTATAAAAAGTTTCTTTGTATGAATTCAAACTTGCTTTACGATCGCCAGCCGGACACAAATGCCCTTTGTCATATCCTGAATTCTTATAGTTTTTCCAGTCTGCAGAATTAGTTTCAACTAAAGGATCCTGAACAAAATAAGGTCGTTGATAATTTGTGTATTTGCAATCAGAAGCGTCTAAAGAGTAAGCAACCCATTCACTTTGCTCATGTTCTTCCGAGTACGAAAACGTATAACTGTCCCGTTCATAAACAGCGCCAGTAGTTGAAGTAGGCATATAATTAAAGTTCCCTGAAAGGTCACCTGCTTCAGCACTAACTTCATCATTTATCACTTCAATACTCTCAGGAACTTCAACATACTTACAGGAGCAGGTTGTAAAAATGAGCACTAATAAGCTGATTCTTATCATTATTTGGCTTAGTTTTTGTTATCTTTACAAAGGTAATTTATAAAATTGAAATCATGAAAATAAAACTTTTTATTCTAGTCGGCTTGTTTAGTTTACAAGGCGTATTAGCTCAAGAAATTATTGTTGACTCTGTACAAGTGAAACAAGAAAAATTAATTCTTGAACAAAAAGCAGAGAAAGCAGAGAAAGAACGCATTAATACTGAACAGAAGCAAACAAAAGCGAATGAAAAAGCGGAGAAAGAACGTGCTAAAGCTGAAAAAGAACGTATAAAAGCTGAAAAGGAACGCGTTAAAGCAGACCAGAAAGCCGTAAAAGCGAAAGAGAAAGCTGAAAAAGAGCAAAAGAAAGCATTAAAAGATGCGCAAAAAGCGCAGAAAAAAGCTGAGAAGGAATTAATGAAAAAGCAGAAAGCAATTGATCAACGCGCGAAGGCACAGAAAAACATTTATAAAGCAAAGGACAAAGTTGCAAAACATAAAAAATCGCTAGAAAAAGATCAGGAAAAATATGGCAATCTAAAAAGAAAAGGAAAACTTACTGAAAGAGATGAATTAAAATGGAGAGAGAAAATTCTTAAAAAAGAAAGTAAAGCTTTAGAATTACAATTAGATTTAGAAAAAACCGAAAGTAAATTAAGAAAATTAGATTAAAAAAAAGGTCCCGATTGTTAAAAATCGGGAACTTTTTTTTGATCAATGTCTTGTCCTGAAATAGCGATACACAAAAAGTATCCTTATGAAAGCACAAGAAGAACCACGCTATGT
>NZ_JBHUOL010000021.1:0-143227 GCF_042686085.1 Flavobacterium ardleyense | reverse complement strand
AGAAATGGAAGTCACCTTACAAAAGCAAAGGTTGTTTTAGTTTTAAAACGAGTTATTACAGCCATTATTACGGCTTTAATGAAAAAGAGTTACCAATTGCAACCTAAAAAATAGTGTACCGTAGAACGAAGGTATTGAAGTTTACAAGAGCTTTTAAAAGCAAATTGTGAAAAAACAAGGTTTTTTCACAGCCTGACGTCGTTTTGCGGCTAGCCGAAGCCACAAAGATTTAAGACTAACCATTTCAAATATAAACAAATTTTTGAATTATTAAGAAACTTTCCAAAAATAGACCAAGCGTTTGTGGTTTTAGCTAACCGCTGTGTGTGCCCTGCATCCGCAGGACACACTCTGTAGTGTCGATTTAAAATTCGAAAATACAAATTTTCGTATTAAGAATCAAAATTATGGAGTGTTATTTTTCTAGAAGGTGTAAGTCCTTTCCCGAGAAATCGGGACAAGCATGGGCGGACTAAAAATTCGAACCATTAGCACGTCGCAAGGTGGTTTATCGTGAGCTATGCACTGAAGGAAGCGCAACGGCAAAATCCGGTACTGACGAACAGAAATGTCATATGAGGCAAGTTAAAACGGATAAGCGTCCACAGCAACGTAACGTCCAAAGATTACCAAAGTTTTAATTTGTAGATGATGCAGGAATTGGAGGAAAGAAAAAGCGGTTACCAGGGGAGATCTTGACAACTACGAGTTGGTTAGGTCAAGAAGTCAGCAGAGGTCATAGTACTTGTGGTAAACGAGGTGCAAACAGAAATTGCACAGGTCTCACAAGCAAGGAAGGACTGAACGTAAAGAGGTTTTCAATGGCTAAAAGAATCGCAAGATAGCTTTAGCTAACGAAAACAGATTGAAATAAAACTAAGATGATTGAACGCGTAGTACATCCTTATCAGCTTGAAAAAGCATTGCGTCACGTTATTGCTAACAAAGGTAGTGCGGGAGTCGATGGCATTTCTGTGGGTGAAATTCGCAATATATTCACTGAAATGAAACTGCAATTTATCGAGCAAATCAAAACAGGAAACTATCAAGTTCAACCGATCTTAGGGATTAAAATTCCAAAAGGAAACGGGAAAACCCGATTATTAGGTATTCCTACAACAACCGAGCGGGTATGGCAACAAAGCGTGGCACAAAACCTTGCAGTACTATTTGAATCCGAATTTAACGCCCACAGTTATGGATTTAGACCCAATAAAAATGCCCGACAAGCCGTTGGACAAGCACGGGACTACATCCATCAAGGGTTAAATCACATTGTAGATACGGACTTGAAGAATTTCTTTGACGAAGTAGACCATTGTTTGTTACTGAATTTAGTGTTCCAAAAAGTCAAATGCAAAACCACGATGCAACTCATTCGGAAGTGGCTCAAGGCACCCATTAAAATCAACGGAAAACTACAAAAACGAACAAAAGGCGTTCCGCAAGGAAGCCCATTAAGTCCGTTACTGTCAAATATTTTGCTCCATCAATTGGACAAAGAATTGACAAGAAGAGGACACAAATTCGTTCGTTATGCCGATGATTTTAGTATTTATTGCAAAAGCCATAATCAAGCGAAAGCTATTCAAGTTGCTGTTGAGAAGTTCCTAAAGAACAAGCTTAAACTAACAGTCAATCAAGAAAAGAGCGGTGTTAGAAAACCCGTTAACTTCACGATTTTAGGCTTTAGTTTTGTTCCTGTTTACAAAAAAGGGAGCAAAAATCAATACCAATTAGTAGTAGCAGAAAAGGCATGGAAACGACTCAAGGAACGGCTTAAAAGCATTACCCGAAAAACCACACCAGCAAAATTTGACGAGCGAATAACTAAGATAAAAGAAGTGCAACGGGGATGGTTAACCTATTTTCGAGGTACAAAAATCATGGGAAAACTGCGAGATATAGACGGCTGGCTACGCAATCGACTACGCTACTGCATTTGGCACGACTGGAAAAAACCCGAACGAAAGAGGAAAAACCTCATACGATTGGGCATTGACCACCACCACGCTTATGCTTGGAGCAGAACGAGGAAAGGAGGGTGGGCAATCGCACAAATCCCAATTTTAGCAACGTCCATAACTTTAAAACGCTTGAAGAAAAGAGGATGCCTATCTTTGACCGAACTTTACATCCAGCTCAATCCTTCTCTTTGCGAACCGAGTAGTACAGCCTGTCCCTATTTTTATCGGAGTGATTTGTGGGCTCGGTGGTGTTAGAGGCTCTCCCTGCTAGTTTCTAGTGGGGCAGTCTACTCGGTGTGGCAATGTTATCTGTATTCAATCTGCCTGGTCAATTTGTATTTATAATCATAACCACTACCGCTTTCTTTTTTATAAAATGTTTTGGATATCCAATTTCCATTTTCATCATATTGATAAGTATAAGCATTATGTTCTCTAAGATAATAATCAGGATTTTCATCAATAAATAACAAAAATGATTTTATATTTTCCTCATCATTTCCAGATGGTAATTGAGACGTGTGTTTTAAATATTCATTTAATACAACTACATCCCCTTGTAAGTTGTATTGATAAATTTTTGGATTTATATAAATTAAAACACCTTCAGTATAGTCAAGTTTTATTTCTTTTACTAATCTACTTGATGCATCATAAATATATTTGGTAATCCATGTAATATACTCTGAGTTTATTTCTTTTTTCTCTATTCGAATATTTTTGGTGTTATATTTATACGTGAATAATGTATTTGATTCAATTGTCGAATTATTCTTTAAATTAAGAATCTCGCCTTTTTCATTATATTCATGAGGGTTTTTATATATTTTTGAAATTATTTCAGTTAAATTATTTTTATCATCATAGATGAAGTTCAATTCATTTTCATAACCGAATCGTTGTAATAATAAATCGTTTTTATAAATTTCTTTTAAATTAAATGATAATTCCATTTCATTTGGAATGTCATTTTGGTTATTCCACCAATATCTCTGTATAAATAGTTCTTTTTGTTGGTTTGGTTTATCTTGGTAATAATATGTGTCAATCCCTTTTCTGTTTCCGTATTGTAACATTGACCGATCTTTAGTTCTTCCAATGGAATCTATGTTATAGGTGCCAGTTCTATAAAAATTAAGAAATATTGATAGTGATTCCTTGTAATTTTCGCTTTGGCTATCATAATCAAAATTAGTGTAACTAATTCTTGAAGGAGTTCCAATTATAAAATGGTTATCATTTATGCTTTTTTCAATCCAATTTTCAAGTCCTTCTAGATGTCTTAATTCAATCTCTTGCGAGTATGATTTCTGGAATAGAAGAATTATTATTAACAAAACAAACTTACTTTTCATGTGTTTTTTTAAATATTGCTTAACGTAGTGCTTGTTGCGCAACTATCAAATATACCTAAAAATATTTGGATAAAACGATGTTTTTTGTAATTTTAATCACGCGAGGAAAAAAGAATTTTGCACCTCAATTATTCGTTTCGGTTTCCAGAATCCATGTAACGTCTTTGTAGGTTCTTGCTCCCCTCCTTCGGAGGGGTTGGGGGAGGCTTCCGCAATACACTTCCACACAGTTTGTCATCCTGAAAGGATTCCACGCAAACCACTTCCAGAATCTACTTCATATCTTATTTAGGTTGTTGCTCACCTCCTTCGGAGGGGCTGGGGGATGCTTCCACAACCCACTCCCACACAGTTTGTCATCCTGAAAGGACCCCACACAAACCACTTCCACAAACTATTCCCGTCTAGTTTGTCATCCTGAAAGGATCCCACGTAAACCACTTCCACAAACTATTCCCGTCTAGTTTGTCATCCTGAAAGGATCTCACGCAAACCACTTCCACAAACTATTCCCGTCTAGTTTGTCATCCTGAAAATATCCCACGCAAACCACTTCCACAATGCACTTCAAATTAAAACTTAAAACTTACAACCGTCAACTTACAGCCAACAACTTAATACATTACCTATAAGAGACCCTTGACAGGGTGACAAGATTGTGGGTAACTTTAGTACAAGTGAAATCCGCACCCTTTCACACAAACTATTCCCGTCTAGTTTGTCATCCTGAAAATATCCCACGCAAACCATTTCCAGAATCCACGTAATGTCTTTGTAGGTTCTTGGTCCCCTCCTTCGGAGGGGTTGGGGGAAGCTTTTTCCACAAACTTGTCATCCCGACATCGGAGGGAACCCACTCGTATCTCCACAATCCACTTCCGCAATCCACTTCAACCTACAACTTACAACCTACAACCTACAACCTACAACATTACCCATAAGAGACCCTTCACAGGGTGACAAGATTGTGGGTAAGTTTAGTATAAGTGAAATCCACACCCTTTCACACAAAGTTTCGACACACAGTTTGTCATCCTGAAAGGATCCCACGCAAACTACTTCCAGAATCCACTTAATGTCTTTGTAGGTTCATGCTCCCCTCCTCCGGACGGGTCGGGGGAGGCTTTTCCAAACCACTTCCACACAGTTTGTCATCCTGAAAGGATCTCACACAAACCACTTCCACAAACTATTCCCGTCTAGTTTGTCTTCCTGAAAGGATCCTACGCAATCCACTTCCAGTATCCACGTAATGTCTTTGTAGGTTCTTGCTCCCCTCCTTCGGAGGGGTTGGGGGAGGCTTCCGCAATCCACTTCCACACAGTTTGTCATCCTGAAAGGATCCCACACAAACCACTTCCACAATCCACTTCAACTTTCAACCTACAACCAAAAACACCAACAAACACGTTTTGATGGCGTCCTTGACGTATAACTTAAAGAAATATTTGCGATTTGTCGTTAAAAAATCCACACAACATTTGCAACAAATGCAACTAGAATTGCAGAAAGCACACAGCTTACTCAAAACGCATTTTTATGACCTAAAAATAGACTTTTTAAGCAGTTCATATTTTTTCTAAAAACGACACAAAACGTAAAAACCAACCTCGCTTAAATGTCTTTAAATGTGGTTGGTTTTATTGATTTTATCAAGAAATTTGATTTAAAATGATGTTGTGCAACGGTCACCACTGTTCTGTGTTCGTTGTTTTTTTAAACCGATATTGGATTAACAGTTACTTGTCCACCGACTGCTTTTAAAACTTTTACAATTGTTGAAAATTGAGGTTTAGCTCCGTCAGATAGTGCTTTGTACAAACTTGGTCTACTTAATCCTGATTTTTCAGCAATTTTAGTCATTCCAATTGCTTTAGCAACATTTCCGATTGCCGTAATTAAGTCATTTTCGTTTCCGTTTTCTAAAATTTCATTTAAATATTCAGCAACCATTTCGTTACTATCTAAATAGTCGGCTATGTCAAATTTTGATGTTTCCATTTTCTAATTTTTTAATAATTTACAAATTTCCTTTGCCTTTTCTATGTCACTTTGTTGAGATGATTTGTCACCACCAATTAGTAAAACTATAATTTTTCCGTCTTTTTCCTTGAAATAAACTCGATAACCTTTCGCATAGTTTATTTTAAGTTCTTTTATACCGTCTCCAACTGATTCGCATTCTCCAAAATGTTCATCTTGTTCTAATTTTTGTACTCTCAATAAAATTTTCGCTTTGGCACGCAAATCTTTCAATTTTCTCAACCATTTATCAAATTCTGATGTTTTTTCAATAAAGTACTTAATTTAACTGTATTCATTCGGATACAAATTTAGTGATTTATTTTGGTTTGATTGTAAAAGATTTTCTGTTTTTTAGTTTTTTGCGGCAAAATGTCGCCCAACGCATATTTACACAAACCATTAAATTTTAAAAATCCGTAAACACTTGCTTTTTAAATGGTTATAAAAATACAGTCAAAAAAGCGATATTCGTGCTATTTTTTAAAATATAAATTCTTTACGAATATAATTGAAATTTTTATAGTTATCGAAATTTTATTTTACTACTTGTTCTTCTTCCAATCATCCTTTTTAGTACTATCCATTTTGGTCCTCTTAGATTTGGCTATAAAGCATAAAAAAGATGTAAAAGCATCTTTTTTATTTATTTTTCATAAAATTCAATTCATTACTTTATATTAGAGTTCTCTTCGATGAACTTATCAATATCAATTTCTACATTTAAAATTTTAAACTTCTTTAAGTTAAGAGCTTTTAAATGGAAGATAAATTTTTCTAAAGTTGGATTAGCTTCTCCTCTTTCAATTGTACCGATAAAGTATTTAGTCAAACCAATATTTTTGTCAGCTAGTTCTTGTTGAGATATATGCAAATTATCATACTCAGAACTTGGAGTGTTTTCTCTAAGTTTTCTTAACTCGTTTCCTAATTTTTCTTTTTCCGTCACTTTTTTATTATCTAATGATAAAATTCACTCTTCTTCATGAAATAAATGGTATGATATATCATACTATTAAATATTTTTTATTATGTTTGTATGATAATTACATATAAAATGTAATTTTGCGATTCTTCATTTTAAATATTGAAGCATTCGCTTTGAATCTCGCGTCGAAAAACTGGTAATTTAAGCAACGAGAAGATAAGTACGATGCTCACGTCTATGGGCGTGGGCTCTCTTATTGTTGCACGGTATACCAGTACCTTCGGCGCATTAAGTTGAGTTCCACGCTTTTTTTATGCCCTTAACTCACCCAATTCTTAGCCTTGTTTCCATTTTAAAAATTTCGCAAGCAAATCATTTTTATTGATTTAGTTAGTTGGAAGGGCATTGCCTGCGCTCAGCTGCAACAAGCAACGGCAATGGATCTTCCTAAATTTTAAACCCTGAAAAAAACAATGCGTATGGTGTAGCAATCAACTTAATGCCTAATAGCCTAAAAGGCACTAAAACTAAGGCGAAAAAAAAGGCCCTCTAAATCTTCTTGGCGGACGAATAGAGGACCGGACTAAACAAAACTAATGTTTCATTTAACTAATCAAAAGTATGAATAAAAATTCATTTTTTAAACGATTGGGTGCACAACTACTGCCTCAATATGTAACACTGTTGCTGCTCTGCTGGGCATCAGTAGGTTACGCACAAACCGCAACAATAACAGGAACGCTAACAGATGCTATGGGTGTTTTGGTCGGGGCTACGGTTCAGGTAAAAGGCAGCAAAACAGCCACGCAAACCGATTTTACTGGAAAATATACCATTAAAGCTGCACCAAAGGACGTACTGATTTTCTCATTCTTAGGGTACAAAACCATAGAACAACTTGTAGGAGAGCAACAAATAATAACGGTCCAACTCACGGAAGATACCACGATGCTCAAAGAAGTTGTGGTAAATGCCGGATACTACACGGTTAAAGAGAAAGAACGAACGGGTAGTATAGCAAAAGTAAAATCCAAAGAAATAGAACAGCAACCCGTTGCTAATCCACTAGCAGCGATGCAAGGAAGAATGACTGGCGTGTATATTACTCAAGAATCTGGAACTGCAGGAGGGGGTTTCAAAATCAGGGTGCGGGGTACTAATAGCATTAGAAACGAAGGAAATGAACCCTTGTATATTGTAAACGGTATGCCATACGCAGCTCAAACCTTGGGGAATACCAGTTTAATAGCAGGGATTCTACCCAATACTAATAATCCTTTAAACAATATTAACCCAGCGGATATTGAAAGCATTGAAGTGTTAAAAGATGCTGATGCAACAGCAATTTATGGTGCAAGAGGCGCAAATGGGGTAGTGTTGATTACAACTAAAAAAGGGAAACAAGGAAAAACACAATTCACAGGGCAGGCTTTTACAACGGTGGGTACCGTAACAAAAAAGATGGATTTGATGAATACTAGCCAGTATTTGGCTATGAGACGAAAAGCTTTTGTGAATGATGGGATTACTAGTATTCCCACAAATGCTTATGATATAAATGGGACGTGGGATGAAAACCGATATACCGATTGGCAGAAAGAACTAATAGGAGGTACATCCATCATCAATAGTATGCAAGGAACAGTATCGGGAGGCAGTGGTCAAACGCAATACCTCATCGGGGGAACTTTAAGAAATGAAACTACGGTGTATCCAGGTGAAAACGTTTACAAAAGAGGAGTAATAAATACACACATAAATCACGTTTCTGATAATAATAAATTTAATGTACAATTGAGTGCTAATTATAGCGCAGATAAAAATACATTGCCAGGGGTAGATCTTACTCGGTATGCTTACACTTTAGCACCAAATGCACCAGCATTGTATCACGATGATGGCACACTAAACTGGGAAAATGGCTCTTTCGAAAATCCACTAGGTTTTTTAAACTCAAAATACCAATCGAACACGAATAATCTAATCTCAAATCTTCAATTAGGTTACAAGTTGCTGCCGAATCTAGAATTAAAATCTAATGTAGGCTATACGGACACCCGAATAGTAGAACGCAGAACAATCCCAACCACAATGTATAATCCATTTGATGCAATTACAAATGACAGGGCTACTTTGTACTTAAACAACAGCAACAGACAGTCATGGATTATTGAGCCACAAGTAAACTGGAATTACAATTGGAATAAGCTAAAACTGAATACATTAATTGGTACTACTTTCCAAAGGGACTTAGCGCAACAATTAGTGCAATCGGGATCAGGTTTCACTAGTAATGCACTAATCAATAACTTAGCGGCAGCAAGTATCAGAGAAATAATTAATCACGATGAAATTATTTACAAGTACAATGCTTTTTTTGGAAGATTCAACTGCAATTGGGACGAAAAATATATAATAAATTTCACAGGTAGAAGGGATGGTTCAAGTCGCTTTGGTCCCGGAAATCGTTTTGCGAATTTTGGAGCAATAGGAGCTGCTTGGGTATTTTCAAATGAAGAGTTTATTAAAAATAATATAGAAGTAATAAGTTTCGGAAAACTAAGAGCAAGTTTTGGAACAACAGGAAATGACCAAATAGGAGATTATCAATTTTTAGATACTTATAATAGTACAGCAAACAATTATCAAGGGACTATTGGCTTGCAACCCACCCGATTATTTAATCCTAATTTCGGTTGGGAAACCAATAAAAAGATAGAAATAGCTTTAGAAGTAGGGCTTTGGAACGACAAGGTTTTTTTTACCACTGCTTATTTTTCAAATCGCTCTGCTAATCAATTAGTGGGTGTGCCACTTCCAGCAACAACAGGCTTTCCTACAATACAAGCTAATTTTGACGCAACCGTTCAAAACACTGGGCTTGAAATCGACTTAAGAACAGTAAACATAAGCAATCAGAATTTTAAATGGGTAACAACAGTAAACTTTACTCAACCTAAAAATGAGCTAATAGAATTTAAAAACTTGGAGGGATCTACGTATGCTAATTCATTAGTAGTAGGACAACCTTTAAACATTATAAAATTATACAACCTCACTGGTTTTGATCCAATTTCTGGAGCCTATCAATTTCAAGATTATGATAACGACGGACAAATTGCAGCACCAAATGACCGCCAAGTAATTGGCAATTTAAATCCAGAATGGTTTGGAGGGCTAGGCAATCAAATTAGCTATAAAAATTGGGAAGTAGATTTTCTATTCCAATTTGTAAAACAACAAGGGAGAAATTTTGGTTATTTCTTTCCAGTGGCAGGAAGTTTTTCAAATCAACCAATAGATGCTCTAAATAATTGGTCAGAAAATGGTGCTAACGCAACTTCCCAAAGCTACACTTCAGGAGCTAATGCACCTGCAATGCAAGCCTATTCCCGTTACATCGATAGTAATGGAGTTTTAAGTGATGCTTCATTTGTAAGATTAAAAAGCGTTAGTCTTTCTTATAATTTACCAAAGCAATGGACAAAATCATTTTCAGGACGTATTTATTTACAAGGACAAAATGTACTAACATTTACAAAATACCAAGGGGCAGACCCCGAGAATCAAACTTCAGGATTTTTACCTACACTTAAACAATGGACACTTGGTGTGCAATTCAATTTATAATCTAATACAATCAACTTATGAAAGCAATATATAAAATGACATGGCTTACAATTTTTACTGTAATGTTTTTAGGCAGCTGTGATAGTTTTACAGAAATTAATGTGCCACAATCACAACTTGTAGGACCTGTTGTATTTGAGGATGTCAATACAGCCACGGCAGCTGTACTAAACTGTTATGCGAGACTTCGCGAAGAAGGAATGATAACAGGAACCGCCTTTGGTTTGTCACATATTATGGGAAATTATGCAGATGAACTGTCTTTCTATGGAAGTAATGCCACTTTTCAAAGTTTCAACGACCATACAATTGTGCCTAGCAACTCTTTTATTGCAACTCTTTGGAATTCAAGTTATAGCCAACTGTACGATGTGAATTCGATTATCGAAGGTTTAGAAGCTACTAATGCAATCCCACAAATGGAAAAAGATAAATTAATGGGGGAAGCTTTGTTTTTAAGAGCTTACATTCATTTTTATTTAACCAATTGCTTTGGAGAAATTCCATACATCACTACTACGAACTACCTGCAAAATGCAATAGTTTCTAAAAACAGTTTAGCACAAATCAAGCAATACATAGTACAAGATTTAGAAGATGCAGAAGCATTGTTGCCTTCAAATTATCCATCAGATGAGCGTGTTAGAGCTAATAAAAATGTGGCGAAAGCTATGCTAGCTCGTCAATATTTGTATGTGGACAATTGGGAACAAGCAGAATTATATGCAACGGATGTGATAAATAGTGGGGCTTACAGTTGGGAATTGAATATTCCTAACGTTTTTTTAAAAGAGAATCCTGGTATAATCTGGGTCTTACATCCGGGTATTGCAGGACTTAATACTAAAGATGCAAGAACATTTGTTTTCTCGGCGGGACCACCAATTAAACCTGCTTTGGCACTAGATATAGTTAATGCTTTCGAACCAAATGATTCTAGAAAAACCAATTGGACACGAACGATTGCAAATGGATCTCAATCGTGGAACCATAGTTATAAATACAAAAAAACATTAAATACAGGTACATCACAAGAGTATACTATTTTATTTCGTTTGGCAGAAATGTACTTAATAAGAGCAGAAGCAAGAGCAGAACAATCTAAAAATAGTGAAGCCCTACAAGATCTTAATAAAGTACGAAATCGAGCAGGACTTCCTAATAGTTTGGCTACCACAAGAGAAGGAATTATAGAAGCTGTCATGCAAGAAAGGAAAGTTGAATTATTTACGGAACAAGGGCATCGCTGGTTCGATTTAAAACGTACCGCAAGAGCTGCGGCAGTATTAAGTCCTATCAAGCCAAACTGGCAAAATACGCAGGTGGTTTTTCCAATTCCTGAAGCGGAATTACTGCGAAATCCTAATCTTTTACCACAAAATGGAGGATATTAAATGAAAAAAACAACCCTAGATAGAAAGATCATTTTAATTATTTTCCTAGGTTGCCAATTGGCTTTTGGTCAAAGTACAATAATAAATAGTACTGAAAAAGGCTATGAGCGCTGGCATACTTTAGAAGAAGAAAATGTGGCACCCAACGGTAAATGGATAACTTTTGTAGTACGTTATGAAAACGGTAACGATACTTTGGTAGTAAAAGAAAGTAAGGGCAAAAAGCAGTTTGTTTTTCCAAACAGTGTCAATGGGCAATTCAGTT
The DNA here is from genome assembly GCF_042686085.1 of Flavobacterium ardleyense. Taxonomy (GTDB): domain Bacteria; phylum Bacteroidota; class Bacteroidia; order Flavobacteriales; family Flavobacteriaceae; genus Flavobacterium; species Flavobacterium ardleyense. Next base: position 131,666 of record NZ_JBHUOL010000021.1, on the reverse strand, counting down.
CCGATTCTAAATGGTTTACATTTCTAAATAGTACCAATCAGCTATTAGTTTTTAATTTAGAAAAATGTACTAAAGAGGCATTCAAAGAGGTTAAGAAATATCAAATAGATCAACTTGCCAAAAATATTGCAATACGTACAAACAACGATACTTTAATGATAATGCAATTAAAAACCAAAAAGCTACTTCATATACCAAAAGTAAAAGAGTTTGAGTTTAGTCCAAAGGGGGATTTAGTGGTGTTAAAGGAAACATCGGTGGTGCTTTTTGCCGCAGATAATCCTTTTCTCGAAATACCCGTTGCTACGAACATATATGGCTTTAAAAATGTAGTTTGGAATCAAAACAAAGGATTTGCTTTTCTTGAAAATCTTGAAGTAATCGCTAGTACCAATCAAAATCATAAAATTGGATATTACGATTTAGCAACAAAAAAGTATTACACCATTCAGGCTAATGATTTTCCTGAATTAAAAGGGAAAAGTATAGTCAAACCTTTTGGTCAAAAAGGGATAGTGCTAGAGCTCCATGAGGATAAAGTATTTTTTTACTTTAACAACAGAGAGAAAGCAAAAAAAGAGGAACTGAAAATGGAGGTTTGGGAATATGACTCACCTCTTGAATATCCATCGCAGATAACGGAAGGTGATTTTGAAAAAAAAGACAAATTAGCAGTTTGGTGGCCACAAAAGAATAAAATTAGTTTACTAGGTTCAAAGGATAAGCCAAAAACAGTTTTTTGTCCTGACAGCAATTATATAATATCTTTCAATCCGTTAGATTACGAACCTCAATACGAACTTTCGGGTCCAGTGGATGTTTATTTAACTGACTTAAATTCGAATGAATCCACTTTGTTATTAAAAAAACAAGCACAAAAAGTGCAAACCTTTGGAGCATCATCACAAGGAAATTACCTGCACTATTATAGAGATCAAAATTGGTGGGTTTACGACATTAAAAAGAAAAGGCACACAAACATCACAAAAAAATTACCGTATCCAGTTGAAAACTTCAAAAATGACGAAGCGGGACCTAAGTATGGTTTTGGGTGTGCAGGTTGGTCATCGGATAACAAACACATTTTTATTTATGACGAATATGACATTTGGAAAATTTCCCCTGATGGTAAAGAAAAAGTAAGAATTACAAACGGAAGGGATTCATCGACCGTTTTTAGAATTGAAGAAGATTTGTATGTTAATAAGTGCTATCGAGGGAGTGTAGAGTTTTTAACGTACACGTTTGATAAAAAGGAAGGAATTATCATTGTGGCATTAGACAAAAATAAAAATTGGGGATATTATCGTTGGACTGAAAAAGAAGGTATAAACAAAATCATTCACAATAATTCGAAATCAAGCAGAATTAAAACCACTGCCAAAAGTCAGGAAATGATTTGGATTGAAGAAGATGTAACAACTCCTCCGAGAGTAGTATTTAAATCAAAAAAAGATATTAAATCAAAAGTAGTCTATCAGTCTAATAAGCATTATACAGAATTCGGATTAAGAAAAGCAGCATTAATTCAGTATAAAAATTCGAAGGGAGTTTCATTAAATGGAGTGTTGTACTATCCTATAGGGTATGATGAAACTAAAAAATATCCCATGATTACTTTCATCTATGAAAAATTATCGCAAAGACTTCATCAATATGAAAATCCAACGCTTTATAATCCAGGTGGTTTTAATATAGCAAATTACATGCAGGACGGGTATTTTGTTTTATTTCCAGATATTGTTTATGAGGTGGGAAATCCTGGACTTTCGGCAAAGGATTGCGTGGAAAGTGCAGTGAATGAAGTTTTAAAAATGAATCGAGTTGATAAAAACCGCATAGGAATATATGGGCATTCTTTTGGAGGATATCAAGTGGCCTCTATTATTACACAGACAGATATTTTTAAAGCAGCTGTAATGGGTTCAGGTATAACAGATTTAAATAATCTTTATGTGCAAATGAATTGGTCATGGAGTAGAACACAAGCATGGCGATTCGAATCACAGCAAATGCGTATGGGATCGAATCCATTTGAAAACAGTGAAGGGTATAAAAATAACTCTCCAATTGCTAATGCAGCCAGAGTAAATACCCCTGTTTTAATTTACACCGGTAAAGAGGATTATAATGTAGATTGGAATCAAAGCATTTATTTTCACATGGCATTAAGACGATTGAAGAAGATAAACAAACTGTTACTTTTTCCAAAGGAAGGCCATACAATCAATACACAAGAAAACCAAGTGGTGCTAACGCATGAAATAAAAAAATGGTTTGATTTTTATCTAAAAGAGTAGTAAAAGAACAATGCCGGAGATTTATTTCCGGCATTGAATTACTAGTATACATTACAAATTAATGTTTTCTATAAAGTGGTTCAGGACAAGCAGTTCCAGCTGCGTTTAAGCGATAAAGCAACTGACCACTTTCTTGACATTTTTGAACATCAAATATAGTGCTACATACTGTAGATGATTCCTCACAAGCACCTGGGACAACACCTATCATGTCAACATTCATACTTGAATCTTTCGGAGCTTCATTGAAAGCGAAAGCACCAAAAACGGCTAATAATAAAGTAGCCATCGGTAAAACGGATTTTAAAATTTTCATAATATCATAATTTAAAGTTATTGATCTACTCTTTTACAGGTTTTCGATCGTTACCCTGACACTGCAGTATGAGTTTATTTCTAAGAATTAGAATGGTGATTTTAGTTGATATACAGTCAAATATTGACCATTTATAGCTATTATTTTAGAATCAGATATCGAAAAATTACGCAATGCCTTACCTTTTTGATGAGGTATATAAAAACTAAATTGATAGCTTCCATTTAAAAGGGAGTAAACATCTATAGTAGAGGAAGTGTTCCAGGTATCTTTTGGTTCATAATTTCCAATGATGCCACTTTGAATCAGTACATAATCCCTTGAGCACGTAGAGTTTTTATTTACAGTTAAAGGTTGCGCAGCCAATACTTTTCTGTTTTTTTTCTTCAATGTCACAGTTTTTACTTGCGCGATTTCAGTTTGGTCAATAGTTTTATAGTTTAAATGGGACTTAAAGCTTGGTGAAATAACTATAAATTCATTTCTATAAAAATAGGTATAGACTAATTGTTTATTAGCAGAATTAAAGGTCATAATCCCGTCAGTATCAAAAACACCATCTACTTGTTTTTCTAATATTTTTGGATATAAGCTCACATTTACGGAATCTTTCTTATTGATTAGGCCTAGTACATTTTCATTTGTAGAATTACTTAAGGCTTTTATGGCAATAGTTGAAGAATCTATAGGGATCATGTGAGTGAAATAGGCAACATTATACAACCACTGACTGGCCTTCCAATTAGTTATTGAACCTCTAAAGACAACAGAGGTTGTGCCGTCATAAAAATAAAAGTAGGGACCAGCCACAAGTAATTTTAAAGAATGAAATCTTAAATTGCTTGTAGGTAAGTTAATAATGTAATTTTCTTGTTGATAGGTATGAATATCTATCACTTTAACAGATAACGGCGCAGTAACATTACCCAGATATATTTTGCCCTCTTGAAATCCAGCAAGGTAATAGGAATTATATTGTAAATCCATTTGCCCTGCTAATTCAATAGGATGGTGTGGATAGTGTCTAATAAAATGCTGTAGGGCTACTTTTTCTTCGTCAGTTCTAAAATATTGAAGAGTAACGAACCCCAGACTAATAACAAACAGAGTTAGTAAAATTTTAAGTTGTGATTTGACGGGTATAGTTTGTTGAGTACCATATATTCGGATAGCTATTATAGCCAATATGACAAATAAAATATTGAATAATAGATGTGCTTCCCAGCCCATTTTTTCTAATATACCACCGCATGAACAGGGGATATAATCACTATATGTGATAAGAATGAACAAATAAATTGAAAAAGAGGTCATCAAACCAAAGGCACCATACAGACCAATTACTTTTGTTTTTGGAAAAAGGAGTAAGGACGCTAAAACTAATTCAAGGACCGGAATACCGTAAGATATGGAGAGTACAAATTCTCTAAGCATTGGCGATTGCCCAAGTTGCACTTGAAAATTTTCAAAATCCAACAATTTACTAACTGCAGCATATACAAAAAGTAAGATATAAAGCAAACAAATAAGCTCCAAAATTATAAACCGTATGTTAACTGATAGCCGCATCTCGCAATTGTTTTAATTTAATAAAGTAAAGTTCACATTTAAAAAATTTAAACAGTTGTCTAATCGGGAAGGTTTTTTGTCTAATTTGGATAAAATTTTTTGATAGCTATTTTTTAAGTTGAAAGCCTCAATTAAAAGTGCGGGGCACTTCCTTCGGTGAAACACCAAATTGTTTTTTAAAAGACTTAGAAAAAGTCGGATAATCTCCAAAACCATTCATCGATGCTATATTTTTTAAAGGTATCGAGGTTTCTTGAATCAACAAAAATGCTCTTTTCAAACGCTCAACCGTATAAAATTTATAAATACTGGTTTTGAAAAAATAACGAAATCCATCTTTCAATTTATACTCATTAGTACCAAAATACCGTGCTAATTCTTTCAAAGAAGGTAAAGGCTCTTCTAAATGAGCGAGAATATAATCATATACTTTTTGAATCAAATAGGTGTCTTCCTTTCTGGATTTTGGAAGTTTGTCAAATGAATCGCTATTTTTTTCCGCGATTGGATAAGCTAAATTTTGAGAAATTGATGTTATAAAACTCAAAATTAGTTCATCACGATTAATCAAGGAGGTAATAGAGCAATCCGCAACAATTAGTAATTGATCTTTAGTAATGAATTGAAGTGATAATATTCTTTGTTTTAAATTTGCATCATCAACAACAGCTTGAATACAACTTAATTTTTCATAAGAATTAGGTGTAATAAAATGCTGTAGAGAAGTACCTAACAGATCATATTCTTTATAGCCCAGCAGGGTAATTAAGGCAGGGCTAAAGCTTTGTATAGTAAGCATTTTGTTCAAAACTAAATTGGTATTCGTTAAGATACAATAGGTATTGTGTGGATTTACATATCCAGAATAAAAAATAGTCTCTTTCATTTCTTCAGCTACCATATTTACTAAAACAACCAAGGTTTCTAACTCGTCATCATACAAGCTTAAGGGAATTCGATTACTAAAATTCCCTCTAGCCATTTCAAACAACATTTGATGTAAAGCTGCTAGACGGTGTTGATTGTATTGTTTTTCCATAGTGCTAATTTACTAACGTTTAGAGGTATTGTTTCAGGAAATTAATAGCGTCGGCTTCGCCAGTAAAGAGTTCAGTGGGTACTGTGGGCTTGCTAATCTGCATATAAAAAGTACTAATAGTAATGGAAACTCTCTGGTGTACCAACAAACCAACGGCTTTTGTTAATAGGGAGCCTGATTGAGCTAAATAATCTCGACCAGCTTTATCAGTTTCAATTATCCCTCGCGTATCACAAAGCACAGGATAGGACTTGTCATTTTGAAACTGAATGCGTGCAGCAACAACTTGCTTTGCAACATCTAGATTAATAATGACATCGGATTTATATTTAAAAAAGAGAATACCACTTTCTATCCAAAAGATGGCGTAATCATTCTCATAAAGTGCATGAGCTGCAATCATGTTTTATGGAGTTTTGGTGTTAAAATTTAGCAAAAATAAGAACAATATTAATTATTATAATTGTCAATTTGGGATAATTTGGTGTAAAAAAGTTAATTCCTTGTCAATTTGGGAATTTTGTTTGTCATAAATGGAGTAATAACTATTCTAATGCAAATCATATCAAAATTTATAATGAATTTTAATAAAATAATCTGAATTACAGCTATTTATTAAAAAAAATAACCAAATCTAACAAACAAAAAATGGCAAAAATCAAACACAACAATTTCATCGACACAGTGGACGATGTGCTTTCTGACGCAAAAGATGCAGGAATTTTACACCTAAATGCAGAAGATAAAAAACTAACGGGCAGGACAATTCAAATCAAAGGAAAAGAAATGTATCATTTTGGTACAACGGGTTGCCTATGCTTGGAACAAGACAATAGCAATAAAGAAGCAGCCAGTCAATCCATAAAAAGGGCAAATGAACTAAATTTTCCTCAAATCGATTTTGGTGTTTCAGCGTCTTTCGAAAAAAGAAAACTAGGTGCTGTAATTATTCCAAAAGTTGCCTACATACAAGCGCGCGATAATTATACTATGGAAGTAATGTATACGACACAAAACGACTATAAGGCTTTATTGTAAAGTGAATTAACCTATCTATAACCTAATTTTCTTATGATGTTTAAAAAAACAATAGAATCATTTAATACCAATTGCAACGAAATTTTAGAATCTAATGATACAATGCTCACTAAAGCTACTAAAGGAATTATCTTGTGTAACGAAGCATTATCACTTTTAAAAGATGTAGTCGATAAGCGGGACTTTAATACGGTTCCTGAAGAGATTGAATTCTTTAAAAACAATAAACCAGTTCCAATGAGTTTATTGATTTTCTTTACCGAAATTCGGTCGTGTGAATTGAGGATGCCTAAAGCAGGAACCAAGTATAAAGTAGATTTTTTACAAAAAGAGCTTAGAAAAATAAATAAGTTTTTTTATAAAAATGCAGACTTTGTGCATTACATGGAACAGGGGTATAGCTATTTAGATCATCAGTTCTTTACCCGAAACCATCGAAATAATTTCCCATTCACTCCAATGACGGATTATTATCAGTTTCCAGAATTTTCTACAGCTCAAGATATGCTGTGGGCAAAAGTAAAAGCAATGTACCGGTTTATACATTATATCCGTCAGGCCTTAAAACGCTTAAAAGTAGATGATGCCGATATTTTTGAAGAAAAGAAACATAAAGTAATCGTCTGGACAGGACCGAAAACGGCATTGACTGAATTAATTTATGCCTTATTTTCTAATGGAGCCATCAACCATGGTGCTGCCGACATCAATGCGATTACTTCAGCATTTGAAGACTTTTTTAATATAAAATTGGATAATGTATACAAAACATACACAGAAATCAAGGCACGGAAAAGTAGTAAGACTAAATTTTTAGAGGAACTAACACTCAACTTGCAACAAAAAATGGCAAGAGAGGATATCGATTAAATACGTAACTACGAGAACGAAAAGCAGTAAAACCTAATAAAAAATAGGTATTTACTGCTTTTTTTTTGCACATATACACATAATAGTAGTGAAGTAGTTGATTGTTGCTTCAGAGTATAATGCAAAGGCTACCAAATCAAAACTAAGAAGTCAGATGCAGTCTGACTTCTTTTATTTTTAGTGTTAAATTTTATCGGTACTACGAAGCGTATTGGGATAAATTCAGATAAAATAGAAGGTATTTTGCAAGCATAAAACAAGTAGTAACAATTAAAATCTAATCCTATGACACTAGCAATCTTAACAAAAGAGGATCTTCAAGAATTCAAAACGGAACTTCTAGCAGATATAATGAAAATTGTAAAAGCTGATGATAACACAACATTAAAAAAATGGTTGAAATCAAAAGAAGTAGTCAAACTGCTTAACATTTCCTCAGGCACACTTCAGACCCTCCGCAGTAACGGAATACTAACCTTTTCAAAAGTAGGTGGAACATATTACTACGCGAATGAAGACATTGAAAAACTAATGAACAGCACAAAAAAAGCAGCAAACCTAAACCTATTCCGTTAATCCCAACTTTAAACTCTTAAACGTTTAAACTTTTAAACTTTTTTTTAATGAACTACATCAAACACCTAACGGGCTTCTTCGAAAAAGTAAGTACCGATTACGACCTCAACCCAACACACATTAGCCTATACATGGCCATTTTTCAACAGTGGAATCAAAACCGGTTTCAAAACCCAATCAGCATTTCAAGAGATGAACTCATGCGCATCAGCAAGATAGCCTCAACCGCAACCTATCACAAATGCATTAAAGAGTTAAACGAAAGGGAGTACGTCAGCTATAAACCATCATTCAACCCATTTAAAGGATCAATTTTGGAAGTACGCAACTTAGATTTTTACACCAAACCGGTTCCTAAAAAGGAATTAAAAAAAGGGACAAACGAATCAAAAAATGAACAGGTAATTGAACAAGTACTAAACAAGAAGCAAACAAGTACTAAACAACTACCTTATATAAACATAATAAACAATGAAAACAGTTTAAACATAGATAAGCAAGAAGTTTCAAAAATTGAAAAAGAAATAAATTCACAAAATTTAATTTTTGAAGAGGGTATAGAGTCAGATTTGAAATTTGAAGAAGAAAAAAAATTGCGCGAAAAAAAGAACAGTACTGCGGATGTCAATTCGAGCGATAGCGGGTCGCAATTTTTCGAAATAGAAAAAACTATTGCAAAAAACCTAAAGCCGGTACTCGACCAAACAGAAAGCTATTTCCTGGAAAATGGTTTTTCGGAAATCGAAGCGCAAAAATTTTACAATTACTTTGAAAGCAATGGGTGGTTGGTAGGCGGGAGAACCAAAATGAAAGATTGGCAAGCCGCCGCAAGAAATTGGATGTTAAACGCAAAAAAGTTCTCCCAAAATGAAAACAAAAACGCTACCCTGTCAGTTCGAGCGGAGTCGAGAACCGTTAATTTAAATCCAAAACACCTTCACGTAACAAATCAAAAAAATTATGGAGAAGCACTTTAAAAACATCCAAGATACTTACGTCATTCAAAACGGAGTCAAAGGCTATAACTTTGAGTATTGCCTAAATTTTATTGAGGTTCAGGGGAAAATAAAATATGGACGTTACTTTAAAATTGATACAAACGACTACAACGCCATTCTCAAGTTAGTCATTTATGCCATTAGAGACGAAAAAGCAGCACAGGATTTAAAGATAGACCTCAATAAAGGTATTTTATTGACGGGGCCAATTGGATGCGGAAAAACATCTATTATGGCTTTAATACGCCCTTTTTTTTATGCGAAACAAGATTATAAAATTAAAACCTGTCGTGAAATATCGTTCGAGTTTGCTAAAAATGGTTTCGAAGCCCTCCAAAATTATACCCAAAAAGAACACCAACAAGCGCGATTGCCCGGCTACTGTTTCGACGATTTAGGAGCCGAACAAAACATAAAACACTACGGAAACGACCTCAATGTAATGGCAGAAATCATCATCTCACGCTACGAAGATTTTGTCCAAAATCAATCCATATCCCACATCACCACAAACCTCTCCGCCAGTGAAATCGAAGCCCTCTACGGCAACCGCCTCCGCTCCCGAATGAGATCAATGTTTAACCTAATCACCTTCAGCAATGAATCCAGAGACAAAAGATAATTGCTCAATATAGCATAGCATGATTTGGTGATGCCACTGTTTTGTCATACTAAGCTTGCCGAAGCAACTCCTACGAAGTAGACCAACCGTTTAAGCACAGCTTAAAACCACCGTGACAACCGACAACCGATAACAACAAAAATCCGTTCAACCCGCGCTTGAAAATCCGCTTCATCCGCGTGCCGATAAAGTGCAACATAAAATCCAGAAAAAATGGACAAATAACTAAACCCTCGTCAACAAAAAACAATCTAAAAATTCTGGAGATGTTTGCAAGATAACGAAAAAACACTTTTTTTCGCAATAGCAAGGGGCCTTAATGAAGAAGAAGTGATGAAAAACTTTGATAGAAACCTCAACTACATCTTAAAAAGGTTAACGCTTGCACTAAGGGATGCAAAGGAGAATGATAACAAATTTAACCTGTTTTTCTCAGCAAGGTTCAATAGGACATTATTCCCAAAACTTAACAGCAATAAAAGAATATGCACAAAAATTAAAACATTTTATGATTCATTCATTTATTAAACCTTATTCAGTTGAAAAGGATACTTTTTTAAATGAAAGTAGAACTAAAAAATTGAAAAATGCACAGATAAAATTGGAGGATTATAACACAGTTTATGACGCTCAAAATAGTGGTTGTAGCATCTGGTGGATTTTGTCATTCCGTTTTTACGAATTACTAATTTTAAACACGAATTTTCGGCTAAAGCTAAACTAATGATGGAGGAACTCTAAGCAGAGGTCAAGCAAATGTGGAAGCGCTAAAACTTAAAGCAATTTAACGAGAATATAAAGCTCATTTATTATTTGCGCAAGGCTATTGTAAACCGTGTTAGTAATAAATAAAAGTAGGAAACAAAAAAAGCCTAGTCTAAATTTAGACTAGGCTTATACCCACTCGGCAAAGGTGACCAATTAGAACCGAGTTTATTTTTTCTTTGCTGTAAAGCGCCTTAACAACAACGTTACAGTAAAGCTCACAACTGCTCCAACAAAGGCCAAAACCATGGTTCTTAAGACATCAGCTGAGGTTAAATTAGGAATAACACTCAAAGCCAAGCCGCCAACTGTTCCAGTCTTTAAAGATAACGAATTGTCCACTCCGTCCAGCAGACTTGGTGGAACTTGTTTACTATCTTTCATCAGTTGCTTGTTGTTTTTTTGCGCTGTCTTCAACAGTAATTTGACTTACTGCAGATAGAACACCACCAACAACGGCTGCATAACCAGCGACAGACACGACAACAGCTGGCAAAACTACTGGAGCGGCAACAATACTGCCGCTTACTGCTAATAAAGCCAGTCCAATGGTACGAAGTACTTTAAAAAATTTTGGTGTGGGTGCTTGTGCACGTTCTAATACATTCATATTTTCTCTTTTTTTGTCATCCTGTTAAGGAGCTATTGAACAATCAATTCTACAATTTCTTTTCGGTCTAAAGCAGTATAGACAAGGTCTTTTAAAGCGGTAAACGCTTTTCTTGACATCAAGCCTAAACCAGGACCAGAAAGTTTTGTTACGGGACCAATACAACCTTGCAATTCTTTAAGCGCATTGTTAGCTGGATGAAACAGAATATATTTTCTATCGGAAACATCCATTACTTCTAAATGCCACTTATATTTGACGCTGTATCGCTTTCTAATAAAATACCTCCCTTCCGGAATGCAGGAAACGCCTCCTTCATTTTTCTTCCAAGGCAATTCAATGGTGTTACAAATGATTTTGCCCTCACATGGGAGAATTCCGTTGGTTCCTTCAGGGAAATAAGTTCTTGTTAAAAATAAAATCATTTTTCTAAATTCTAAATTCAGAATCTAAATTTTATCTTACACGCCAGATACCTTAGCAATCGATAATGGGTTAAAAGATCCGTTTTTAAGCGGATACATTTGCCCATTGATCTCTTGGTAAAACTCAAGCCCCAATGTTAAAAACAAGGGTTTAGTAGAGTTCGCAGTAACCACGTTCACTTGACTAATTGCCGTTGTTGGTGTTGAATCCCAAGGTAAAATTGCAGTTTCAGACGTAGCTAAAACAAAAGTTTCTGCCTCAAAATCCACAGCTGCACCTCCAGAAATAATCTTAAAGTGAGTAGTTCCACTCGGAGCTGCCAACATATTTGCTGGAACAAAGGACGCAACATCCACTTTAATTTCGCCCGTAACGCGGTCAATGCTTGCCACAAAAGGGGCGTACAGTGAAGTGCCCAACTTCCCACGGATATTGAATTCAAAACCAAACAACAATTCGGCTTCTCCATCAACCACGTTTCTTAATCCTCTTACACTAATCAAATCGGCCTGTATAACTTTTATCATACTTTGCGTCAAACGACTCACCATTCTGCCATCCGCAGCATTCAAAAGCAACGGTCTAAAAGCGGTTCTCAAAAGCTTTCCAGCTTTCCCTGCTCTACCAAACTCTGAACCATTCTCACGCGTCCGCTGAAACGCAGGATCACTAGCAATTCTACTAGCGTCGATGCCGCCTTTTTCTCGCGCTAAATGTCCGTCTTGGGTTTTGTAAAAGGTAATATCCCCGATAGTACCTTTTAACTTAATTATGCCTTTCTGTCTAGCCATACCATTTAAAATTTAGAGTTAACATTCATTTTTTTTAATCAACTATTCAAACCAGGTTGCAACACTTTATAAATCATTGACAATGCAAACTTGCAAAACAAATCAAAGAACAAAACGGCGTGCTATACCAGATGTCCTATAGTGACATAGTTGTCTTAAAATGTCTCAAAAACAGAATGCTAATCGATGTTAAAGACAACGCTTAATGAAGTAATTTTAACCTATCTTATAGCTAACTCAAAAAAAAGTATTAAGTATGAGTCAAACATCAAAAAGAGTGTGTATCTATCCGAAAGATATTCAATGCATTACAGGTAAAAGTTATCGACAAAGCACAAGAATATTAAATCAGATAAGAAAATCGTTTAGAAAGCCTAGAAAAAGCCTTGTGAGCATAGAAGAGTTCTGTTCTTATACTAGTTTAAATATTGAACATGTGGTCAGAGCAATTCGCGACTAATGGTCACTTATTGAACAAGTTTGTATCGCTTTTATGCTGTTGTTTGTCTATCTGTAACAGAATCAAAAGAAGCTAAAACGGAATAAAAGCTGAAGGGTACAAATCGGGCTACTTTAAAAAAGCTAGGAAATATAGGGGGTGTAGCGTTGAGTTCGACGCCCATCTTCTTATTTTACTTAATTTTTCTATTCCATTCGAAATTACGCGCGCTTTTATTGGACTTATAGGCGAAATAGTGTATTTTTATAGCATAAAATAAAATCCCCCAGATTTTTATGAGTAAACACGAATTTGCAGCGCCTGAACCAAAGCTTGATGAACATCAAGAATGGGATGCTGTTATCGAAGCCAAACATTCCCTTTTCGCTATTAACTTTAAAGAGTTATGGCATTACCGCGATTTGCTGGTTTTGTTTGTACGTAGGGATTTTGTAACTGTTTACAAGCAAACCATTTTAGGACCACTGTGGTTTTTTATTCAGCCGATTTTAACCACTATTACATTTACTATTATTTTTGGGAATGTAGCGCAATTATCTACCGATGGTGCTCCGAAAGTAGTATTCTATATGGCGGGTATTACGCTTTGGAATTATTTTTCAACCTGTCTTACTTCAGTTTCAGGAGTCTTTAATGCCAATGCTGGAATTTTTGGAAAAGTCTATTTTCCTCGATTAATTATGCCGTTGACCATTGTCATTTCGAATTTAATGAAATTTGGAGTGCAGTTTTTATTATTCATCTGTTTTGTTTTGTACTTTGTTTTTCAAAATCAAATTCAACCGAATGTCTGGATCTTAGCACTACCTTTAGTTATTGTATTTATGGCGTTAATTGCTATGGGAATTGGTTTGATCTTATCGACCATGACTACGAAATATAAGGATTTGAATCAATTGATTTCTTTTGGAATGCAGTTGTTTATGTATGCCACACCAGTAATTTATCCAAGTTCTGCGATACCAACAGATTATCAGTGGCTTGTGAACATGAATCCTTTAGTAGGATTGTTTGATTATATGCGCTATGCCTTTTTAGGAGTGGGATCATTTGCTTTTTCAGATTTTATTTATCCAGCAGTTTTTTCGATAATAGTATTATTTTTTGGTATCTTAGTATTCAATAAAGTACAAAAAACGTTTATGGATACAGTGTAGGAAGTCTCGCCGAGACCCTCCGAACGAGTAGAGTAAATTGCGGAAGTAGATAAGGTTGAGGATAATGCAATTAAATTTATTTATAATGCCTTATACATAATACCCTTATTCCGTTAGGAATCTTTCCACTGACTTATATGCCTTATATGTTTAAAAAAATAGATTATTTAAATCAGTGTTGCGTTTGAAGTTGATAAAAATAAAAAATGAGTAAAGTAGTTATAAAAGCCGAAAACATTTCAAAACAGTATCGTTTAGGTCTTGTGGGAACAGGTACCGTGCGAGACGATATGAAACGCTGGTGGCATAAGGTGCGCGGCAAGGAAGATCCATTTCTAAAAATTGGAGAAGCAAATGATCGCAGCAGCAAAGGCGAAAGTGATTATGTGTGGAGTTTGCGCGACATCAATTTTGAAATCAATCAAGGAGATTCTGTTGGGATTATTGGTCGCAATGGTGCTGGAAAATCAACTTTGTTAAAAATATTGAGTCAAGTTACACAGCCGACTACTGGGAAAATATATACCAAAGGTAGAATTGCCTCGTTACTAGAAGTAGGTACTGGTTTTCATCCCGAAATGACAGGAAGAGAAAACATCTATCTAAACGGTGCTATTTTAGGTATGCGGAAGCACGAAATCACCCGTAAATTTGATGAAATTGTAGCTTTCTCAGGAGTTGAACGCTATATTGATACACCTGTAAAGAGATATTCTTCTGGAATGTATGTGCGTTTAGCCTTTGCAGTAGCAGCACATTTAGAATCTGAGATTTTAATAGTAGATGAAGTCTTAGCGGTGGGTGATGCTGATTTCCAAAAGAAATGTTTAGGAAAGATGAATGATGTGAGTAAAGGCGAAGGGAGAACGGTTTTGTTTGTGAGTCATAATATGGCAGCTATTCAAGAACTTTGTTCTAAAGCAATTATATTAGAGAATGGAACGGTAAGTCATTATGGAGGTGTCGGAAAAAGTATTGATCTTTATTATCAAACGCTTCAAAAGGATAATTCAACTAAGATAAAGTTTGCAATAAAATATAAGGATGATATTAAACATTGGAAAATTGATGAAAAACTCGAATTAAAATTAATTTTTGAAAAAAAATATATAGGATATTTTGTTGATATTGCTTTTTATGACAAGAATAGTGTTAAACAATTTTCATTAGAAGGGAAATACACAAAAAAAAATGAACTTCAGTTAAATGATAATTCCGAAATAAATTTAATTATAATTAATCCTGGATTTGTTAATGGAAGTTTATCAGTAGATATCGGTTTAAAGAAAGACCATTATTCTAATTATGAATTATTAGAAAGTAGCATCGGGAATATAATTACAGAAGAAATATCTCCTTCTTCAATAATTAACGGTATGGTTTTACCCAAAATATATATATATGAAAATGAAATTGACAGAACAAAACTATTGGGTTAATGCTCAAGGGAATATTAATTTAAATCTTGCTGATAATAATCCTATTAAGGTTTGGATAGAAAACAATTTTAATTTTTCCAAAATAAATAATTGTATCGAAATAGGTTGTTTTCCTGGAAGGTATTTAACAATTTTCGGGAATCAAGGCATAGAAGTAAATGGCTTGGATTTTATCCCAGAAATAGAAATGTTAAAGACTGTTTTTGAAAATAACAACTATTTAGCAGGGCATTTTATAAATGCTGATTTTACCAATTATAATCCAAAGAAAAAATATGATTGTGTGGTTAGTTTTGGTTTTATAGAGCATTTTAAAAACTGGAATGTTATATTTGAGAAGCATATTGACTATGTAAATGAAAATGGATATATAATAATAGAGGTTCCAAATTTTAGAGGATTTTTTCAACGTTTACCACGTTACTTATTTGATTTTGAAAATTATAAACGGCATAATATTGAATCAATGAATATAGAAAGCTGGAAAAAAATTCTTATCAAGCATAATTTTGAGATAGTTAATGCTGAATATTTTGGAGGTTATGAACTGTGGAATGAAAATAATAATAAAAACAGATTTTTTCTTACATTAAAATTTATTGTTGAAAAAGCATTGTTGAAAATCAAAAGATTAGTGTATCCGAACATTTCTGATCATAGAAATTTCTCTTCGTATATGGGTATAATAGCAAAAAAAAATGTTTAAATTCTATAAATTTATTTTCTTTTCGATTCCCTACCATCAAATTGGTGGTGCAGAACGTGTACACCTAAATATTATTAAATCTTTGAAAAATAAACCTTTTGTTTTTTTTGATAATTGTAATTCGGAGGAAATTGGACAAGAATTTAAAGATAGTGCTTATTGTTTTTCAATAAAATCTAATAAAAGTAAAAAATATGCACTGCAGTTTATTCATGTAATTTCTGTTGTGTTTAGGGTGACCCTTTTTGGTTGTAATACAGTTACATTTTATAATTTCATTGGAAGTCTCAAAGGAAAAGTTAAAGCAATAGATTTAACACATGCATTTTCATTTCCAGAAAAAGGCATGGAAATTACTTCCTTGCCTTTTGTTGATTTAATCGACAAAAGAGTAGTTATTAATGAAAAAACAAAAAAAGATTACGAAAATTTATATAAAGAAAACCATATCGATTTAAAATTGTTAGAACGGATAGTAATTATTCCAAATGGCATATTAATTTCAGATTTTGAGAACACTATTGAAAGTCGATTTGAGAATTTTACCATAGGTTTTGTCGGTAGAAATTCGCAAGAAAAACGGCCTGAATTATTTTTTGATATTGTAAGAAATTTAAATTGTAAAGCCAAGGTAATTGGTGATAATTTTGAAATTTATAAAAATGATTTTCCAAAGGTTACATATTTTGAGAATTGTAATATTCCAAAAACCATCAGAGAAGAATTTTCTACAATTTCAGTACTAATTGTTTCTTCATCACGTGAAGGATTTCCTTTGGTGATAATGGAAGCAATGGAGCTTGGAATTCCAGTTATCGCAACAGATGTAGGTAATATTGCTGAACATGTTATAAATGATAAAAATGGTTTCGTTGGTCCAGTTGACGCAAAAGAGTTTTTAAACTTCTCTAGTTTTCAGATTAAAAAACTCATCAACAATAAGGAATTATACGTTTCTTTGTCAACAAATGCCAGAGAATATGCAGTTGTCAATTTTAACATAGAAAACTTTAAAATAGAATATAGAAAATTATTTTATGAGTAATCCCTTGATCTCCATAATCGTTCCCTGCTACAACCAAGCCCAGTTTTTACCCGAGGCTCTGCAATCGGTATTGGATCAAACCTATGAAAATTGGGAATGTATTATTGTCAATGATGGAAGTCCTGATAATACCCACGAAGTAGCTCATGAATGGTTAGCAGAAGATTCTCGATTTAAATACATTCAAAAACTAAATGGAGGTTTAAGTAGTGCTAGAAATGCTGGCTTAGATGTAGCTATTGGTGATTATATTCAGTTTTTGGATAGTGATGATGTTTTGAACAAATTCAAATTAGAAAAATCATTCAATAGCATTAATGTAAATAACGCAAAATTAGTTGTCTCAAATTTTGAAATGTTTACAACAGAGTTAACTATAACCAGCAAACCATACTGCGTTTTAAAGCAAGAATACTTAAATTATAAATCTATTTTATATGATTGGGATGTGTTGTTTTCGATACCAATTCATTGCGGGCTTTTCAAGCAATGTTTTTTCAATAATTTTAGATTTCCGTTGGAGCTTAAAGCAAAAGAAGATTGGATAATGTGGATATCAATTTTTCAAACCAATCCTAATTACGTTTTTCTTAACGAAACTTTAGTTCTATATAGAATTCATTGCAGCAGCATGACAAAGGATTTAGATTTAATGCAGGAAAATCTTTTAAAAGCGTTAATTTATCTCAAAAATCATTTGAACATAGTAGATTTTGAGCAGTTATTTATTTGTAAATTCAAAGCGATGTATTTACAAATAACTACTTTAGAAACAGAGATTAAATTTCATAAGAATAAATTGTCTGTGTTGAAAAATTCAATTACATTTAAGTTGGCCATCAAAATCGTTGCTTTTTTAAAAGTGATAGGATTCTTAGGTTTTTTAAAATTTATTAAAAAAAAACCTTATAATTTATGTTAGCAATTATCATCCCGTTTTATAAACTAACTTTCTTTGAGGCTACTTTACAGTCGTTAGCCGATCAAACAGATAAGCGCTTTAAAGTCTATATTGGCAATGATGCCAGTCCAGAAGACTGCACTTTTTTGCTTAGAAAATATGAAGGAAGTTTTGATTTTAAATACCATCGTTTTGAAAAAAATATAGGAGGAGCTACTTTAACAAAGCAATGGGACCGCTGTATTGCTTTATCAAATAATGAAGAATGGTTGATGGTTTTATGTGATGATGATACACTTAATAAACACTGTATTGCAGATTTTTATAAAAACATGCCATCAATAATTAATTTTAGATGCGATGTAATACGTTTCGCAACTATAACATATAATGAAAAGGATGAACTTTTTTCTAGTCTTTATACACATCCCAAAATCGAAAAGAGTACTGATTTTTTTTACAGAAAGCTAATGGATCAAACACGAAGTTCATTGTCCGAATATATATTCAAAAGAAATAATTACGAACAACATGGCTTTAAGCATTATTCTTTAGCATGGCACTCTGACGACCGAGCTTGGCTTGAATTCTCAGGTTTTCAAAACATTTACACTATTAATTCATCAAGTGTTAGCTTTAGAATAAGCGAAGAGAATATTTCTAGAGCTAATTATAAAACAGAAGAAAAGATAAATGCCAAGGTGGATTTTTATAGATTTATTGTTTTCAAGCATATTAATAAATTTCGACGATTCCAACGAAGAGATATATTGTTGCAATATGAACAACTAATTTATAAAATAAATCAGGTTGATTCTATTTTCTTTTGTAGAGTAAAATTTTTATTTTTTGCAAATTTTTATTTTTTGCAATCAATAAAATTCACAAGACGTGTAGTAATATATTTAAGAAAAAATGTCTAAAAGTCCAGCAGTTTCAATTATAATTCCTGTCTATAATAGAGCAAATTTATTATCTTTTACACTGGATAGTATTGTTAAACAAACATTTACTGACTGGGAATGTATACTAGTTGATGATCGAAGTATGGATAGCTCTTTTAGTCTTATTAAAGAATATCAGATTAAGGATAATCGTTTTAAAGTTTATAAAAGACCTAGTAAATTAAAAAAAGGTGCGAATGCGTGTCGTAATTTTGGATTTACCAAAGCTACAGGCACCTATATAAAATGGTTTGATAGTGATGATATCATGTTGCCTAATCATCTAGAAATTGCCCATGATACATTAATCAAAAATCAGTTAGACTTTGTTGTTACGGAAACAATAAATTTTGATCACGAAACTAAAGAATTATTAGATTCTCCAAATACATTGTATAAAGCGAATGTTGATTTTACTGCAGAAAATATTGCATTATATAGGATAGGATGGATTACAGATGATTTTTTAGGACACAGAAAAATAGTAACAAATATTGTATTTAATGAATCAATAACTGACGGAGATGAATATAATTTTTTCATTAAAGTATTTCAGCAACATTTAAATGGTATTTTTATAAAAGAAGTAGTAACACATAGAAGATTACATAAAGATTCGATTTCAATTAAAAATAAACTAGACAAGACAAATTACATGTTAATTTTTGCTAATTTAAAACTTGAAACTGCAAAAGATTTGATGGTGTATAATGATCTAAGATTAATAAAATGGTTTTTATCTGGATATATGCAAGTTTCATTTGATTTAGCACTAAAAAAAAAGAAAACATATAATACTGATGAAGGATTCAAAATGATTTGTAAATACTTTTCTTTTAATAAAGGTATTGCTTTTTTCCTCGCTTTTTATCTAGCGTATTATTTCAAGAGAGGATATGTAATTATGAAATATGCACGAACTTAATAGTTAATCAAAATGAATTTAGTTTCCATAATTATCCCAGTTTATAATCAGGAAAAATACTTAACAGAAACATTAAATTCTGTTTTAAGCCAAACATATTCTAATTGGGAATGTGTTTTGGTTAACGATGGAAGCAGTGACAATTCTGTTAGTATTCTAAGCGAATATGTTTCTAAGGACAATCGTTTTGTTTTTATAAATTCTGAAAACAAAGGGGTTAGTAGTGCTAGAAATTTGGGATTGAAGCGTGCAACAGGATATTTTATTTTATTTCTAGATGGCGATGATTTAATTCATCCCGATAAAATTACTTTAGCAATTTCTAGTTTTCAGAAAAATATTAATTTAGATATCGTATTTAATTGCACTAATTATTTTCAAAACACTGTTGATAATACTTTATATCCCATAACATTAAATTCTAATTTGCTTAATTTTAATGATTTATTGTTGTTTTGGGGCGATAGAATAATAATCCCAATTCATAGCGCCATCATTAAAAAAGATTTGTTTGATGGTATTGAATATAATTGTGACCTTACGGCCCAAGAAGATTGGTTAGTGTGGTTGCGTTTGTTTCAGAAAAATCCAAAAACATTGGTTTTGGATAGTGTATTAAGTTACTATAGAAAACACAATGAAAGTCGAACACAAAGTCGTTCATTTGAAGAAGATCATTTTAAAGCAATGGAGATTTTCGAAAAATACATGGATTTAGAAAGTTATAAATCACTACTGCTACATCAAACAAAAAGATATTATAAAAGAGCTTACGATAATGCAAATAAATTAAATGAAATAAAAAGAAGCAAAACATTCAGAGCTGCATTTTTTGTAAAAAGTAAGCTAAAGAAATTTAGATTGTTATCTATAATTAGTTTTTTAAGCGCTAATTTTTTTAAAGATGAAAAATAATTTAGCCATAGTAATTCCATATTATAAAATAGATTTTTTTAAAGAAACGTTAGATTCTTTAAAAAATCAAACCAATAAAAATTTTAATGTTTATATCGGCAATGATGCCAGCTTAAATAATCCAGAAGAATTATTGGCTACTTATCTAGATAAATTAAATATAACCTACCATTATTTTGACAAAAATTTAGGTTCTAAGTCTTTAGTGCAACAATGGAATAGATGTTTAGCTTTAGTGCAAAATGAAAAATGGTTAATGATTCTTGGTGATGATGATGTATTAGCGAGTAATGTTGTAGCTTCTTTTTACGAAAATATAGAAGAAATTGAACTTGAAGGAAGTTTAGTAATTCGTTTTGCTTCAGAAGTAATTAATGAAAACAGTAAAAAAATAACTACTGTTTTTACACATCCAGAAAAAGAAAATGGTTTAGCTTTTTTGGAAAGGAAATTAAAGGGAGGGACAAGAAGTTCCTTGTCAGAATATATATTTAATAAAAAGGAATTGTTAAAAATCGGGATTAAAGATCTACCGCTAGCTTGGTATAGCGATTTACTTTTAGTAATAGAGTTAAGTGTTTTAAATCCGATATTTTCTATTGATAAAAGTGTAGTCTATTTTAGAAATAGTGGTCAGAATATTACCAGTAGAAAGGATAATCTAGTAAAGAAAAATGAAGGGACATTTGGTTTTTATCTTTATCTGATTCAAAACTATCAAAAGCAGTTCTCAAATTCGTTTTTAAAGGTTTTATATTTTAATTTAGAAAAAACAATTTTAGACAATAAAAGACAATTACAATTTTGGATTAAAATCTTTAATTTGTATGTTGTGAATGGTAGATTTTTGCAGTTTGCCTCCTTACTTATTAAAGCAATAAAAAGAGTGTTATGAAATTTTTAATTTTAGCTCAAGATTTACGACTATCAGGTACTAGTGAAGGAATCGTTTCTAGATCTTTTCTAGGTAAATTAAGGCAAATCTATCCCGAAGCCATTATAGATGTAGTATATCTTAAACAGTACGATTCGCAAGATGAATTACATTTGTTACCAGTAGATTCTATCGAAACTCATGTTTTGAATTTAAAGATTCCATTTATAACCAAGTGGTTGAATAAAATTTATTGGCGCATATTTCATGTTTCTTTAAAAGAAGAATACATACATAACGTCTATTCTTCAAAGATTTCTAAAGTAGATTATAAAAAATACGATCATATTTTTATTAGAAGCGCTGGTTTGGAACATGAAATTATATTAGGATGTCATAATCTGCCTATTTTAAAAAATGCTATTGTTAATTTTCATGATCCCTATCCCTTGTTTTGGTATCCAGGTTCAAGAACTAAATTAACAAATTTAGAAATGTTTCGCATGAAAAAAATGGAAGAAGTTGTTTCTCAAGCTAAAACTTGTTGTAGTTCGGCACATTACATGTCAAATGATTTACAGTTTTTATATGATGCCCACAAGAAATTTTATACTTTGCCACATCAATATGTTAAAGATGTTTTCAATCTTTCAGACACAAATGAAGTTCGTTCAAAACAAAAAAAGGTTACGATTTCTTATCATGGTTCATTAATGTTTGGACGTAATGTAGAAGTTTTGTTAGACGCTTACAAAAGTTTAATTGAAGAAAATCTAAATTTTAAAGAAAATACAGAATTTGTTTTACGAATGAAAGGTGATGGAGTTAATGCCATAAAAGCAAAGTTTTCTAACGATTCAAATATTATAATTTTAGATACATTAAATTTTTCTAATTCATCAAATGAGCAAATTAATATTGCAGACATCAATATTATTTTAGAGAATGGGCCAATATATTGCAATATTTTAGTTGGTAAAGCTGCTTTTTTAGCGGCAACGTGTAAACCTGTATTAACGCTTTCTCCTGAAAGAAGTGAATTGAGAAACGTTATTCTTGATGAAAAATATATTGCAGGTCATAGTAATAAAGAAGAAATAAAAAATAAATTAGAATATTTAATTAATAATCGATTGATTTCTAATAAATTAGTATATCCGTTTGGAGATTATTTCTCAGATGATAATTTTAAAACATCTTTGAATAAAATTCTTAATAATTCTTAGCATTGACGGCTGAATTTATAAAATTAGGAATGCAAAATAAATTTAAAAAAAAATATGAGAGTAGGAATAAATCCTCAAAAAGAGGAAAGAAAAATTACGATGAATACTCATCATAGAATTATCGTAGTAGTTTATATACCAAATGAAGAAGGTTTTTATCAAAATTCTCTAGCTGTTTTTAAAATGTGTTTAGATTCTATTATAGCAACAACTAATCCTAATATTGCAATAACGGTTGTTAATAATGGTTCTTTTGTGAAAGTTTATAATTTATTAAACTTATATTTAAAAGAAAAAAAGATTGATACTTTAATTTCTCACAACACTAACATTGGAAAAATTGATGCGCAAATTGGAGCAGCAAGAGGTTCGAGAGAGAAGTACATTACTTTAACAGATGCTGATATATTATTTGTAAAGGGCTGGCAAGAGCGAGTTGAAGAGGTTTTTTGTGCATTTAAAAATGTGGGTTCTGTTTCTCCAATCCCAATTCGCACAGGTTTGTATGCTGGAACTAGTTCAGTTTTAAAACAAATTTTATTAAGAAAGTTGAATTTTAAATTTATTGAAATACCAGACAACCACATCAATTATAATAAGTTTTTAGAAAGCATTAATTGGGATTTAGAGCAAAATGATGAGGGTAAATGGCCAGTTATCGAAAATTATAAAACTAAAGCAGTTGTTGGCAGCGCACATCAAGTTCTAACAATCGATAGAGATATATTATTTTCAACATCTCCGTCAAACCCTTCTTTAACATTGGTAGGCGGAAATTCAGAGCATAATTATATCGATGTTCCAATAGATAAATCAAATAAACTTAGGTTATCAACGTACAATAATTTTGCATTTCACATCGGCAACAATCTAGAGGATTGGATGGTAGCTATTCAGAAAAAAAATGTAGAAGATCAACATATTAAGTTTAATCGCGTAAAATTAGAACTGCAATCTGATGATTTATTCAATACCAAAATAAATGACAAACTATATGGTTTAAGAAAAATGATTATAAAAAAAGTGTTTTCAATTCTATACAAATCATAATGAGCAGGTCTTTCTCACTTCTAATAACTACAAAAAACAGACTTGAAGCGCTTAAAATTACACTTCACAAAATAGATTTTTTATTACAAAGAGAAGATGTTGAGTGCCTATTATATGATGATGGTTCTACTGACGGAACGGTGAAATTTATTGAAACAAATTATCCTTATATAAAACTTTTTAAAAATAAAACCTCTCTTGGCTTAATTCACAACCGTAATGTTTTATTAAATCAATGTAAAGGGGATTATGCTATTTCCCTTGATGATGATGCCCATTTTTTATCTGATTATGTTGTAGAAAATATTGTTGCTTACTTCGAAGCACATCCAAATTGCGGAGTAATTGCTTGTCGTGTTTTTTGGGGTTATGAAATGCCTTTAGAAATACAGACAAACGAATTACCGACAAGAGTAAAAGGTTTTGTCGGTTGTGCTCATGTATGGAATCTAATAGCTTGGCACGATATTCCTAATTATCCAGAATGGTTTGTGTTTTATGGGGAAGAAGATTTTGCTAGTTTTCAATTGTTTAAAAAGCAGTGGGAAGTACATTACGTACCTCAATTATTAGTACAACATCGCGTCGAAGTAAAATCTCGGAAAAATGATAAAGACTACGCACAACGTCAACGTAGAAGTTTTCGTTCCGGCTGGTATTTGTATTTTCTATTCTATCCATGGAATAGTATCCCTAAGAAAATAGCCTACACTTTATGGATGCAATTAAAAACGAAAATTTTTAAACGAGATATTCGAGCAGCAAAAGGATTAGGATTAGCAATTTTAGATGTTATTGTGAATTTTCCAAGATTAATGAAAGAAAGTAATAGAATCACTTCAAAAGAAATGGAAAATTATAATAACTTAGTACCTACTAAAATTTATTGGAACCCGGAAAATGAAAAATAAAACCATCGCCATCATCCCAGCCCGAGGAAATTCCAAGCGATTGCCTGGGAAAAATAGAAAACTTTTAGGAGGTATTCCTTTATTAGCGCACAGTATCATCTATGCACAACAGTATGATTTTATTGATGCAATTTATGTGACTACAGATGATGAAGCAATTAAACAAATTGCGCTCGATTATGGTGCTAAAGTAATCGATCGACCAGCAAATATTTCAGGTGATTTTGAACCTACAATTTCTGCGATGAAACACGTCTTAGCGTCCATTGAGCAAGATATAGAAAATGTAGTGTTGTTGCAACCAACAAATCCATTACGTCCGGAGGATTTATTGCGTGATGCCTTTAATCTTTTCCAAGATAAACAACTAGACAGTCTGTTTACTGTCTCAAGAAATTGTCAGAAGCTAGGCAAAATTATAAGTAATAAATTCATTCCGTCCAACTATGATATTGGGCAACGTAGTCAAGATTTAGAACCTTTGTACTACGAAAATGGTTTGCTTTATATAACAAAAGCGAGTGTAATTCAAAATAATGAAATTATTACTAAAGATGCTTATCCTTTAGAAATAAATCATGCCTTTGCTTCAGTAGATATTGATACCCAAGAAGATTTTGACTACGCAGAGTATTTGCTTGAAAATAATAATAATAAATAACATATGGATAAATCTAAAATTGCTATATTATCTACAGTTAATAACTTTTTATTATATGAAAAAAGTTCGTCATTGTATCCTTTTAAGATTCAGTCTTATGTGTTTGATGGCAGAAATGGTATGTTTGGAATCTATAGTATTCTTTACATGATGAAAATTTTCAAAAATAAAGAAATTGATTGGTTAGTTTTAATGGATGAGGATGCTTTATTTATAGATTCGGATTTAATCTATCCTATTATTGATAAGATGAAAAAGGATAATTACATAATAGCAGGTGTAAGAGATGGGGGTTCTTTACCAGAACGTTCAGGCAGTCCTTACGCCATGAATCCGTTTTTTTCAATTATAAATTTTAAGGAATTGAAAAAAATATGGAATAAAAAGGAAATGCTTAAAAATCATTATATAAATGAAGATGAGTTTAATGATGATTTATCTACATTAAAATATCCATTTAATAAGATGAGTATGAGCGAGCCTTATTACTGTTTCTATTTTTGGTTAAAAAGGAAGAATCAAAAAATGCTGTATTTGGAAGTTGATTTGCCTTTTGACGATGATAAAATAACGAATGTTGTTTATGATTTAAATAAAAAGGCAATATTGTATCATACTTGGTTTTCAAGGGAATATGGTGATATCAGAGGAAGACATACTAATAGAATTGATAGGGTGTTTAATGTCTTTGAAAACACAAATGATTCTGTAACCCCTAACAAAATTTACAAAGACTCATTGTTTCCGTTAAAAAATTGGTTTAGAAGGTTAAAAAAAAACCTATTAAAAAGAGTAATGAAAACAGGGTTCTTTTCATATAAATCAAATGTTGTGTAAATAAGCTATTTTTCATTTATTTATGAAAATCGTTTGCTTTCAATCGAGATTTATAAGCTTTTTATAAAGATTTTCCATACCGATAAAGATTAGAGATGTTTTTTTAAACTTCATTGTTTACAGATATTTAAAGTTGCTCACTTAAACTTATAAAAAATGAAACCTTACATAGAAATCGCAGGCCGAAAAATAGGGCAAGACTTCCCGCCCTTAGTCATTGCAGAAATAGGAATCAATCACGAAGGTTCTTTGCAAGTCGCCAAAGAAATGGTCGACGGGGCCCATAGAGCAGGAGTTGAGGTGGTCAAACACCAAACACATATTGTAGCAGACGAAATGAGCGGTGCGGCAAAAAAAGTAATTCCAGGAAATGCCAATGTTTCTATTTATGAAATTATGGAGCGGTGCTCTTTAAATGAAGCAGATGAATTGGAATTAAAAAATTACGTAGAAAGCAAAGGCATGATTTTTATTTCCACACCTTTTTCTCGAGCTGCAGCCGAACGCCTAAAAAAGTTTGATATTCCTGCCTATAAAATTGGCTCAGGAGAATGTAATAATTATCCCTTATTAGAACACATCGCCACGTTTGGTAAACCAATCATTTTGAGTACCGGCATGAACACCATTGAAAGTATTCGGAAAGCCGTGGCTATTTTTGATAAACATAATATCCCTGTTGCGTTATTGCATACTACAAATTTATATCCCACACCGATTCATTTAGTACGTTTTGGTGCAATGCTGGAAATGCATCAGGCTTTTCCTGATAAAGTTTTTGGTTTGTCTGATCATACTTTGAATAATAATGCTTGTTTAGGTGCAGTGGCGTTGGGTGCATCTATTTTAGAACGCCATTTTACGGACCACATGCATCGCACTGGACCCGATATTGTGTGCAGCATGGATGAAGAAGCCACTAAAGGATTAATTGCAAACAGTTCTGAAATGGCGCTAATGCGAGGAGGTACAAAAAAGCCAGCAGATGAAGAACAAGTTACTATTGATTTCGCATTTGCAACAGTTTGTTCCATAGCACCAATTCAAAAAGGAGAGTTCTTGACTAAAGAAAATATTTGGGTAAAACGCCCAGGGACTGGTAAGATTTTAGCCGAACATTTTGAAAGTTTACTAGGTAAAAAAGCCACTAGAAATATAGAACATGATGAACAGTTGGATTTTAATGATATTGCTTAATTACTAGAATACTTAGCAATCAATTTAGACCTAACAGGTTTTAAAAACCTGTTAGGTCTCGTGCTTAAAAATGTATTAAAAAATCTTACATTTGTTTCATTCTACTACAAGATCTTAAAGATGCCAAAAAAAATACTATTCCTCACAGGTACACGTGCCGATTTTGGTAAAATAAAATCCTTGATTCAAGTTTTGGAAACGCATCCCGAATTTGAGCCTTTTATTTTTGTGACGGGCATGCACCTGCAAAAAGAATACGGTTATACTTTACTAGAAGTAGAGCGTTGTGGTTTTTCAAATATTCACACGTTTGAAAACTATACACACGAAACGACCATGGACTTAACCTTAGCCAAAACCATTGAAGGCTTGTCTGCTTATGTGAAATCATGTCTTCCTGATATGATTATTATTCACGGCGACAGAGTAGAAGCCTTAGCCGGAGCCATAGTGGGAAGTTTGAATAATATATTAGTAGCACATATCGAAGGCGGCGAAGTATCAGGAACAATCGATGAGTTGATTCGGCATTCCACCAGTAAAATGAGTCATATTCATTTTGTGTCTAACGACGCAGCTAGCAAAAGATTGGTACAAATGGGTGAATCAAGCGAATCTATTTTTGTAATAGGTTCTCCAGATGTAGATATCATGTTTTCAAATACTTTACCCGATTTAGAAACGGCAAAAGCTTATTATGAGATTTCCTATAAAAATTATGCTGTGGCTATGTTTCATCCGGTAACTACGGAAGCCAAAGCCATGCAACAATATGCGGATAGTTTTGTAGCCGCGCTGCTTCAAGATAATCACAATTATATTGTAGTTTTTCCTAATAATGATTTAGGAAGTCAGGCTATTTTAAAGACCTACCATTTATTAAAAGACCATCCTCGTTTTAGAGTTTTTCCGTCACTGCGTTTTGAATATTTTTTAACATTATTAAAAAATGCACAATTTATCATAGGCAATAGTAGTGCTGGGATTAGAGAAGCGCCTTACTATGGGTTGCCCGTCATAAACATCGGAACAAGACAACAAAATAGAACAACAAATTCAAGCATTATCAATACTTCCTATAATTCAGAAGATATTTTAAATTCTTTATCACTTATTGATAAGCAAGAAATAAATCCAAATATTTTTGATTACGGTCAAGGAAATAGTGCTCAATTATTTTTAGAATCGCTTTTAAATGCAGATATTTGGGAGGTGAGTCATCAGAAACAATTTAGAGATTTTTAATTAATCTAGTATGATACAGAAAATCAAAACAATTTACAAAAGGAAAATATCTTACAATCAAAGAATTTTAATCAAATATAAAATAAGATCGTTTATAGCAATTTTTTATTTTTTTGATTTGAACAAAATTGCGAGGGTTCAGAGGACTGATAAAAATGATTTTCACTTTTACACCCAACATTATCATCACCACTTTAAAAAATTTCGATTTAAAAAAATCAAATTTTTAGAAATTGGTGTTGGCGGATATGATAATGAAATTATTGGCGGACACTCATTAAGGATGTGGAAAGTTTATTTTCCATTTGCTAAAATATTTTCGATAGACATTTTTGACAAGTCAAAATTACAAGAAAAAAGAATTAAAATTTTTAAAGGCAGTCAGGTTGATCAGGAATTTTTAAAAAAAGTGACAAATGAAATAGGAGAGTTAGACTTAATTGTGGACGATGGGAGTCATATTAATAATCATGTAATTGAAACTTTTGAATTTCTTTTTCCAAGACTTAAAGTTGGTGGATATTATGTAATTGAAGATACGCAAACATCCTATTGGCAAGACTATGGAGGGACTTCCGAAGATTTTTCAAGAGCTGGTACAATATATAAATATTTTAAAGACAAAATAGACTGTTTAAATGCGGAGGAATTTATTATAAAAGATTATAAGAAATCTTATTTTGATAAGTATATCGTGTCAATGCACTTCTATCATAATATGATTTTTATAGAAAAAGGCATAAATAATGAGAAGTCAAATAAAGTGAGAAATAATCAATTTTTTTAATGTTAACATTTTTAAAACTTGGACACAAAGGAAATTTGGGAAATCAATTGTTTCAGATAGCTTCAACAATGGGATTGGCTAAGCAGTATGGGCACGACTTTATTTTCCCTAAATGGCATTATTCTAAATATTTTGATTTCAATTTTAATGATAATTTAAGCCATGATGATTGGATGATTCTAAATGAAGAAAAATTTAATTTTTATGAATGGAATATCTCGAAAGAAAATTTTTCTATTAATGGCTGGTTGCAAACGGAATTGTATTTTAAAAATATTGATATTAAAAGTGTTTTTAAGTTTAATGAGCAATTTGAAAAACAGGTTCTATTTAAGAGGGAAGAATTATACAGTAAACCAACTATTTTAATAAGTGTAAGAAGAGGAGATTTTGTCAATAGTGAGGGCTATTTTCAATTATCATATAAATATTATTTTACGGCCCTTATTAATCATTTTCCTGACTTTAATAATTATAATATTATTTTCACTAGTGATGATATTAATTATTGCAAATACCATTTTTCTTTTTTGGAAAATGTTTTCTTCTTGGAAGGTTTAAATGCAGTAGAACAATTAGCTATAGCTACTAAATTTGATCATTATATAATAAGTAATTCAACTTTTTCATGGTGGTTAGCTAGATTAGGAGAAAATGAAAAAACGAAAGTAATATGTCCAGTAAAAAATTTCAAAGGTAGTTATGCTTCTAAATATGATGAGAAAGATTATTTTCCTAAAAGATGGATCCGTCACAATGAAAAAGAGTTTAAAATCCCATTGAAATACTATAAGTTATTCTTTAAAGGAGAATTATTTAAATATAATCATACACTAATTAATTTCTTTAAAAATAAAGTTCGCAAAACTAAAAAGAAGATAAAAAAAATTATTCAAAATATTTAATTCTTTTGATTTGATGAAAAAAACAGGAATTGTTATCACAGACGGAGTAGGCTTTCGCAATTTTATCTTAAGTGATTTCATTGCTGAAGCAGAGCAACAATTTACTAAGGTTGTCATTCTTTCTTGTTTACCAAAAACAGCTTACGAGGATTTAAATTTACAATGTGATATTATAGAATTAGAGGTTTATGAAGAGTCTTTTTTAACTTGGTTTTTCAGAAAAACGAAAGAGGTTGCACATTTACAGTTGCATAGAAAAGGGAATTTTGGAATCACCGACAATTTTAAAATCAACAATTCAAAAGCTAAGACACCGAGAGGATTTGCTACTCGAGTTATTTATAAAGGAACTTTCTTCTTTAATAACGAGAAATGGATAGCAAGATATAACAAATTGCAACAGCTAAGTTTCAGACAGCATACAACTACAAAAAAATATTGCGAGTTACTTAATAAGCTAGAATTAGATAGTTTGTTTTTTACACACCAGCGTCCTCCTTACATCGCTCCACTAGTTTTCGCAGCTGCGCAAATGAACATTAAAACAATCGCTTTTATCTTTAGCTGGGATAATTTAGCTTCAAAGGGTAGAATGGCCGCTGCTTTTGATTATTATCTCGTATGGAGTGATTTGATGAAAAAAGATTTATTAAATTTTTACACAGCCATCCTTCCAGAGCAAGTAGAAATTGTAGGAACACCTCAATTCGAACCGTATGTGTTGCCTCGTTATGGTTATAGTGTTGCTGATTTTTATAAGCGTTTTGAATTAGACGATCACAGACCTACGCTATTATTTAGTTGTGGCGACGTATCCACCAGTCCAAATGACACCGTATATATTGAGAGTATTGCAGCTGCTATTACTAATGATGAATTTGCTACAGCTGTGAACCTATTAGTAAGGACTTCTCCTGCGGAAGAACCGAAACGTTTTGCATACTTAGCTGAAAAATATCCTTTTATTAGATGGAATTATCCACAATGGGTACAAGCACGCGCCAATCATCAAGAAGCCTGGTCACAAAGATTACCAACAATTGCAGATGTAAATGATTTAAAATCAGTTTTAGAACACACAGCTGTGAATATAAATATGTTATCAACTATGAGTTTGGATTACATGATCTTTGATAAACCTGTTATCAATACGGTTTTTGGAGATGAAATAAATGGACTTGCCAATGATCAACGTTTTTTGAAGTATGCACATATTGAACATGTGACCAACTCTGGTGCCACCTACTTAGCATTAAATAATAATGATTTAATTAATGCGATTAATGAAGCGCTAAAAAATCCATTTGCAAAGTCAGCCCAACAAAAAGACTTGTTAAATTTGCAAATTGGAGCATCTTTAGAAGGTACAAGTAAAAGAATAGCTAAAGCTTTATACAGATGGAGTTGAAAATAAAAAAAATAGCGGTGCTGTGCGATTACCATCTGTCAGAAAAAAGAGTCGGTGGTATGGATCGTTTTTTTTGGTTGTTTGACGCTGCATGTAAGCAATTAGGACACGAGGTTACTTGGTTTTTCCCTAATAATGAAAGGCATTGTGACTATATAAATTTTAATAGTATAGCAGCTAATGGAAAAAGTATTGAAGCAACTTTTTTAGAGGAAAATCAAAAATTTGATTTAATTTTTACTCATTTTTTAGAGCTTTGCACGCCTTTTTATAAGCAGGTAAAAAAACAGAAATTGGCAAAGCAAATAATCGCAGTTGATCACAATCCAAGACCCTTTGAAGGTTATCCGATAAAAAAAAGAATTCAAAAAAAGATTAAAGGCTGGTTTTATGCTTCATATATTGACCTATTTATAGGAGTTTCTAACTATACGGTTGAAGCAATTTTAAAAGATTTTGGACAAGGATTAAGTAGTAAAACCATAGTTATTTATAATGGCATTGAACAGCAACGGTTCACCAAGAGAAGGAACAGAGCAAAAGTAAAGCCCACTTTTTTAGTCGCTTGCCATTTGCGGTTTTCAAAAGGAATACAAGATTTAATTGAAGCAGTTTACTTAGTACCAACAGCTATTCAAAGTCACATTAAAATTGATGTTTACGGAGAAGGAGCTTATCAGATCGATCTAGAAAAAAGAATTGCAAATAAAAATCTAGTTGCAAATTTTATATTCAAAGGGAGTGTTTCAAATTTATACGATGTATATCATAAATACGATTATTTACTACAACCTACGCACATGGAGTGTTTTAGTTTGGCTATTTTAGAAAGCTTGAGTGCCAATGTTCCTGTGATCACAACGCCTGTAGGTGGAAATGAAGAAGTAATACAAAATGGCAAGAATGGTTTTATTATACCCGTTCAAAATCCAGAATGTTTAAGTCAATTGATACAACAGTTGTATCTTGGTGAAAAAGGGATAGTAGAAGAAACGTATTCTTTAATCGAAGAACAGTTTTCAATTGAGAGAATGGTTCTTGATTATTGCAATCTGATAAATAAATAATAAAACTATGAAAATAGCATTTCTTACACCTGAATATCCGCACACACGAACTGGAATCTCTGGAGGTATTGGGACGAGTATAAAAAATCTAGCAGAAAGTTTAGTTAACCTCGGACATTCTGTTCGAATTTTAGTTTATGCACAAAAAGAAGATGCTGTTTTTGACGATGGAAGTGTAGTGGTGCAACAAATTAGAAATGTAAAAATAAAAGGTTTATCTTGGTTTTTTACTAGAAAAAAAATAGAAAAAATTATTAATGAATTGTATAAAAATAAAGAAATTGATATCGTTGAAGCTCCAGATTGGACCGGTATCACCTCTTTTATGCAGCCAGAAAATTGCCCAGTAATAATTCGATTAAATGGCAGCGATACCTATTTTTGTCATTTAGATAAACGTCCAGTTAAATGGTGGAATAGGTTCCATGAAAAAAGGGCGCTTGTGAAGGCAAATGGACATATTTCTGTGAGTCAATTTACAGCTGATACTACTAATAAACTATTTGGATTGGCTATTCCTTTTACTATTATTCCAAATGGAATTAATGTCGATAATTTTCGAAGAGATCAGTTGATAAAGAAGGAAGATGATACAATCCTATACTTCGGCACTTTGATTCGGAAAAAGGGAGTGCTGGAATTAGCTTCTATTTTCAATAGTATAGTTGAGAAAAAACCAGATGCACGATTGATTTTAGTGGGAAAAGACACAAGGGATATCGTTTCAGGAAATAATTCTACATGGAAAATGATGCAAGAAATATTTTCGCATAATGCGTTAGAACAAGTTGAATACCTAGGTGGTGTTTCGTATGCAGAAGTGCGCGAGTACATAGCAAAGGCAGCTGTTTGTGTTTTTCCTAGTTTTGCCGAGGCATTGCCCGTTTCTTGGCTTGAAGCAATGGCAATGGAAAAAGCGATTGTGGCTTCAAACATTGGCTGGGCACAAGAAATGATTGAAACAAATAAAGAAGGATATCTGGTTGATCCTAAAAGCCATGAAAATTTTGCAACGGCTATAATTCACTTATTGGAAGATGAAAATCAAAATACTATCTTTGGTAGCAATGCAATGTTGAAGGTGAATAGCGTTTTTAATAATAGAACTATAGCTGAAAAAAGTGTTATCTACTATCAGTCTTTTTTAAATATGTAACGATGATCGAATTTAAAACTTTTACCAATTCTAAAGGGGAAAATATATTTTATACAGGAGATCCCAATTTTGATAAATTGGAAACTTTGTCATTAGGCGCAGGAGATCTTTGGCACAGTTCATTTGAGCAAGGATACAAAAATGCTTTTCCAGAAATTGTGTATTTTGCTGTTGTTTACTTTTGGTACGTAAATGATTTTGATAATCTCGATGAATGCGTAAGCTGGAGAGTTAATCCCAAAGCTTTTGCAATTCGAAAAACCGCTTGGGACGCTTTAAACGGTTTTGATTTGGAAATTTTAAATCCGTCCTTACAGGCATTAGATTTTGGATATAACTTTTTAAAAAATTCTGGAGGTATTCCCTTGTATGTAAAAGGTTTGTTTAATGATACGAAATCGAGTATTATGAACATTAGTGCATATGATCGACATGTATTTTTTAGAAAAAACTTTAAATTAGACCATGCAATTTATATGAATTTCAGAAAGGGTTTCTGGAAATTAGATGAATGGATTGCGTTGTATAAATCGAAGAGATTTAAATTTCGTAATTCATATAATATAATTTCTCCTAGGCCCTTGAAAGAATTGGAAGGAAAACCTACTGTGAGTTATATAATTCCAACAATGTTGCGTCAAGACTTTACTTTAAACTTATTACAAGATTTAAAAAACCAGTCTTACTTACCTTCTCAAGTTATTGTAATCGATGCTACGCCAGAACATCAAAGAGATACTTCTTTGTATGTTCCTGAAGATTATCCTTTTGAAGTTGTCTTTAAATGGCAAAATTCTAAGGGAAGTTGTAGAGCGCGCAATGAAGCTATTGAATTATGTGATGGTGATTACATTATGTTTGGTGATGATGACATTAGATTTTCTTCAAATTTTATTGAAAATCATATTCGCTTACTACAAACCTATAGTGCAGAAGCTTGTAATGGATTAGATATTCGAGCTGATCATCAGAAACAGGATTTACAGGATTTAGAAAATAAACTAAAACTTTTAGGAAATAAGAGATGGAAAGTGGGGGCAACTCTTAACTTTAGTAATGCCAATTCTTGTGTTAAAAGAGAACTCGTTAATCAATTGGAAGGAAATGATATAAACTTTGATGGAGGTTACGGTGAGGATAGTGATTTCGGCATTTCCTTAATCAAAACAGGAGTTTCTGTACTTTTTAATCCTTTTTCTGCAAACTTACATTTAAAACCTCCTTTAGGAGGATATCGTTTTTGGGGAATTCAATCTAAAAAGACCGGAAAAAAAAGAACAAAACAACCATGGGAATTGGACAAGCCTGTAAAGTATATTCGACCTGTTCCGAGTCCAACTATGATGTACTTGTTTTTAAAACAATTTAATAAAAGTTCAGTCAGAGAATATTTTTTTAAGTATTTTGTGTTTTACTTTTCAAAAGGGAAAGTTTGGGACTTACCCCTAAAGATAATAAAATTCCCCTACCGTATTTTACAATATAGAAAGTCAGTACTTTATGCTAAAAATTTAATGAAATTAGGAAAAAGAACAGTTTAATATAATGCAGTTTACATTAATTATTTGTACATATAAACGTGCTATGCCGTTGCTTCAATTGCTTAATTCGGTAAAAGAACAAACCTTGTATCCAAATGAAATCATTATTGTGGACGGTTCGTCAGATGATGCTACAAAGGAAATGCTGGAAAATACCATTTTTAAAGATGTACACTATTATAAAGTTCTTCCTGATGAGCGTGGTTTAACCAAACAGCGCAATTATGGAATAGCAAAAGTGGATGCGAGCAGCGAAGTAGTTTGTTTTTTAGATGATGATACTGTTTTAGAAACCAATTATTTTGAAGAAATTATTAAATCGTATGCAATCTTCCCAGAAGCTTTAGGAGTTGGAGGTTATATATCGAATGAAACAATTTGGCAAAAAGCAACAACAACCTATCAGCCAAAAATAAATGAATTTTATTATGACGGTTGGAAACGAAAAGAGGGTTCTCGTTTTGTCTGGCGAAAAAAATCGGGTTTAGATAGTAATCTTCCACCCGGATATTCGCCAGAATTTTCTCATGGTAGAAGTGTGGGGTTTTTACCACCGTCGGGAAAAATATATGAAGTAGAACAGTTAATGGGCGGAGTTTCTTCTTTTAGAAAAAGTGTTTTTAAAGAATTTCAATTTTCAACATACTTCGAAGGGTATGGATTGTATGAAGATGCTGATTTTACCTTACGTGTATCCAAAGCAGGTAAATTATATCTAAATACAAATGCACAATTAAGCCATTACCACGATGCATCAGGAAGACCGAATCAGTACCAATATGGTAAAATGGTAGTAAGAAACGGATGGTACGTCTGGCGAGTAAAATATCCAATTCCTTCGTTTAAAGCAAAGCTAAAATGGCACGCAATTACTATTTTATTAACAGCTATTAGAGCTACAAATATATTTACTACCTCCAAAAAGAAAGAAGCGCTTACGGAAACAATGGGTAGAATAGCAGGTTGGTTTTCTTTGTTAGTGTCAAAACCTAAAGAGTAAAACCACCCAATCCACTTCCACAAACTTGTCATCCTGTAAGGATCTCACCCAATCCAATTCCACCCAAACTTGTCATCCTGTAGGGTGGATATACTAATTTAGCTTCCAGTTAAAGTTAAGAATAAAATCTTATTTTTAACATATGAAACGAGAGAGAAAAATTTATGATCCTGCTTTTAAGACAAAAGCAGTCCAATTAAGTAACGAGAGGGCTAATATTTCAGAACTCGCTAGAGAACTGGGCATAAAAGTCACCATGCTTTATAAATGGAGAAAAGAATATGAAGAATTTGGAGAAGGAAGTCTTCTGGGAAAGGAAATCTCAAACTAACACCAGAGCAGGAGAATATTCACGAATTAGAAAAAAAGTTAAAAGATGCAGAGCTAGAACGTTATATATTAAAAAAAGCAATCGGCATTTTTTCCAAGAGCGGTCGATGAAATATACATTCATTAAAAATCATGAATATCTATTTCCGATTGAAAAAATGTGTAAGGTTTTAGAGGTTGGTTCCAGTGGATATTATAAATGGAAAAATAAAGCTTTTTCCAATAGAGCACTTAGAAAAAACGAAATAAAACAACAGATAATATCCATTTATTTCGCTTCAAAACAGCGATATGGTAGCCCAAGAATTACCATCGAGTTAAATGCATTGGGTTACAAAATTTCAAGGATAACCGTAGCAAAATACATGAGAGAGCTTGGGTTAAGAAGTAAATTAAGTAAGAAATTCAAAGTTACAACCGATTCAAAACACAATTATTTAGTGGTAGAAAATGTATTGAACAGAAACTTTATGGTCACCATTCCATCAAGAGTTTGGGTGTCTGACATAACGTATATTCAAACTAAAGAAGGATTTATATGATCGAAAAATGATTGGATGGAGTTTAAGCAATGGAATGAATACTGATGACCCGAGCGATAGCGAACAGGCGAAGCAAACAACTCTTGCAGCATGGAAAATGGCGATCAGAAACAGAAGCGTTCAAAAAGGATTGATTTTTCATTCTGATAGAGGCATTCAATATGCAAACAAGAAATTTGCTAATACAATTGAATCTTATGGCATCATCAGAAGTATGAGTAGAAAAGGAAACTGTTAGGATAATGCAGTGGCAGAAAGCTTTTTTAAATCTTTAAAAACCGAATTAATTTATGGAAATAAGCTTATAACGAAAGAACAAATGAAACTAGAAATCTTTGAGTACATAGAAATTTGGTACAACAAAAAAAGACGACATGGTGCTTTAAATTACAAAACAATCGAAGAATTTAATAATCAAAATGATATTTACAAAAATGTCGCTTAACTTAAACTGTAATTTTTATTTGCATATCTAACAAAATGTTATTAACAATACATTCAGTAATAGATTAGTTTAATTAAGAAGAATTCACTACACACTTTATGCTGTATAGAGTATTCATTTTTACTAAAATAATAACTTAACTCCATAAATAATTTTCTACTTTCAAAGACAAAATGTATATACATGGATAGGTAGAAACAAAAACCCAAAAGAAATTATTTAGATTCATTACAACTGCTATTGAAAAATGAAATATAAAACCAACTATAAAAAAACCAATTGCAAACTTAGAAGAAAAAATTGTTAGTGGAGCTAATAATTGAAAAATAATTGCGGTATAATTTAATAATCTAGATATGAATTTATTTTTTATTAAAAAACTATAATATATCTCATTCCCAAAAAAATCAGTACTTAGTACTTGTTCAATTGCAATTCCTTTCATCCATGATTTGCTTTTTAGTTTATTATAACCAGTAAAAAAATATGACAAAATTGAAATAGTTCCTATAAAATATAAGCTATAATTTTGGATATCTTTGGAATTAAAAAAATTAAAGTAAAAGGAAATCCCAAGTAATATTGTTAAAACAAATCTATCAGCAATGCTGAAAAAGACATCATTTCTCAAATGAATTAGTAACTGAATAATAAAAATAATGCAAATTAAAAATGATAATGGTTTTAAAAAAATAATTAACATCGCTAAAATCAATCTAATCAAAATAATTAATCTTAAAGATGGAAAGCTTAATAATATCTTAGTAAATTTTTCATTTAGTTTATAACTAAACAATATTGTATCCGCAGGATAAACATATAATGATGAAAAATTATCTTTATAATCATTAATTCTAATAAGGATATTAATTGAATCTAATATTACATATATTAAAATAAACAATACAGTCGTTTGGATGTTTAAAATTTCATTCATTTTATTTTCTTAACTGCACATTTTTTAAAAGATAAATTTTAGTATTTTCTTCTTCAAAAATACTATTGTTATGTTCTACAAAAATAATTTGTCTAAAAATTGTCTCATTATTTTTTTTTAACTTTAAAACTTCAAATTCAATCCTTCTATAGAATCTACTTTTAAAGATTTGTTCTTCCGGTGCATTTGTCAAAATCATATGTTCAATTCCTTTAATATACCAAAAAATTAATTGGAACTTTGGATTTTCAAAATGCCATAATGCATGTTTTATTGATGGTCTTTCATAATACATAAATTCAAATAAATTTGATGAGCTTTTATTTGAATAGTAATCTCTAAAAAATATTCTAGTATTTCTTTTAATTGGTTTAGGAGAAAATACTTTAAAAACAGTTATAAATAATAAAGAATGAAACTTTCCGTCCTTATGAGACTTTTCATTTGAATTATAGAAAATTGTTGTTAAAATAATGAAAATATAAATAATTAAAACAAATAATTCCATAAACTATTTTTAGACAAATAATATATAATCGGATAACTAGAAACGAAAACCCAAAAAAAATGATTTAAACCCATAGAAAAAGCTATACTCAAATGGAATAAAAACAATATAGTTAAAAAATAAACAGTAAGCTGAGGATTTATAAACAATACAATTATAAATGAAAGTTGAACTAAAATTATAACCCAACTAATAATTATAGATATAAACTTATTATTATATAATAATTTCTGAAAAGTAGAATTTCCAAATGTTTCACTATTTAAAACCAACAAAAGAGCATCTCCATTTCTCCATTTTTTTGATTTTATTTTATGGAATCCAGTAAAAAAATAGGATAGTAACATTTGTACTGAAATAAAAAAAACTGTCAAAGAAGCTATATTAGAATTAATATTAAAACTGATTATCAACAAACCAAATAATATTATATTTTGCATTTGATCAGCACCAGAAAGGCTATAAATATTTCTAAGATTAAAAATTAATTGGATAATGAATAATAGTAAAAATAAGGACCAGTGGAATGATAGAAGTAATAAAAGCAAACAAATTAATCGAATAATCATTAATGCAAAATATCCTTTAAAACTAAATAGATAAGGTAATCTTTGATAAATATTTTTAAAATATTTTCTTTTATCATGAATAAGTTTATCATATTGAAATAATCCAACTGTGTCACTATATAATTCTTTTTTTAAAAAAAAATTCAAAGTATCAAAAACTAAACCAACACTTAGGATAATAGAAGATAACTTAAAAGCTATAACAAGATTAAATTTTTCTAATACCATTTTTATTATACTTAATATCAGTGACAAATACTATTAATTCTTCACGCTTTACAAGGTGACCATATGTTTCTACAACAATCAGTTGTCTAGTTATAATGTTATTAGTAATCCTATAGTTCCTTATATAGTTTTTTAACATTATGGTTTTAATGTCGAAAAAAAACATTAAATCAATTTTTTTCTCCCTATACTTATAAACATCTTTTGAAACTAAGGATAAAAATTTCTGTTCTCTCATTTGCCCTTTCCATAAAAAATTTTTAGTCTTATTATTAATCCAATCAATTTCAATTAAATCACTTATTGAACCATCAAGAAATTTATCTCTATAAAATATCTTATAATCTGAATATTTAGGATTTGGAGCAAACAATTTCCAGTTTGGTATGAGTGCAAAAATATCATATTTTGATAGTTTAAAAATGCTTTTATCAAACTGTTTAACAATTGTAAGAAAAATCCAAATAGTATATAATAGAATTAAAAAATAAAACATTATTTATTCATTTTATTAATATACAAACAACTAATTTTAGAAGCTAAATTGTCTATATCATCAATACGCATATTAATTAAAATAACTATAACTAATTTTGATTCTGGATAAATTCTCATAGAAGATCTGCTACTATCATATCCGCCATTATGACCATAAAAAAAATTCCCATTTATATCTTTTGTAGATGTAAAACCAAAACCATATCCAGTCTTTTTTTTATCTGATAATTTTTGTGAAGTTATAAGCTGTAATAAACTTTCTTTGTTTAAGAGTCTATTAATAAATAAAAAAGAATTTCCAAATTTCACTAAGTCTTCAGAAGTAGACAAGTAACATCCAGATGCATACTTAAATGTACAATCTAGGCATGGTGCAATACTAAAATCATTATCTTTGTATAAATAAAATTTGGAAGAATTTTCATCATAATTGCCATTATCAATTATGATTCCTTCTAGATTGAGAGGATTTAAAATGTATTTTTTATGACTAGAAGTTATATCTTCATTAGCAACTTTTTCGATTAATAATCCTAATAATTTATAACCATAATTACTATAACTAAATTTAGATAATGGTTTAAACAATAAATCATCATTTTTAAAAACTCTATTGAAATCTTTTTTATTGTAAATATTATCACAACTGATTTTTTCTTCACTAGGTATTCTCTTTATTCCAGAGACATGACCGCCTACTTGTTTGATTGTAAAATCATACTGCTTTTTTGGCAGACTATCTAAATAAAAATATACACTCTTATCAATATCTATTAGATCTTGCTCAGACATTTTTATAATTGTTGCAGCGGTTAATGTTTTTGTAATACTGGCAATTCTGAATTTTGTTGTAGAAGGATCTACAATAATTTTATTTTCGATATCAGCATAACCAAATCCTTTTGAAAAAATCAAAGTATCATTGTAAGAAATTGATACAGACATTCCTGGTACATTCTCTTTTTTTATAAAGTGATTTATTATTTTTTCAGTCTTTACGTTTGTTGACTCAAATGAATCCTGAGCAATAGAAAAGTTAATTGAAGCTAAAAATATTATTACAAATTTTGATGACATACAATATGTGAAAATTAAGTATTTTCTAAAAACTAATTAATAGACAGGTTTTCTTTCTCTCGGTTTTGGAAGTAATTTTTTTATAGGCAAATTATTTTTAATATTATTTCTTATAATAGTATCAATATTTATGTCTATATCAATTTCATTAGACAATTTTATATTATTAGAAATATTTAAGTATCTTACACTAGAACAACTTATTTGAATCTGAACTAGTTCATTATTTGAAATATTAATTTTTTCAAGTTTACAATTTTGATCCAAAAAAGATATGTTAAAATTTGTTAATTTATTATAAGAAAGATCTATTTCGTTTAAATTGATTTTAGTATTATTAGATTTTAAATCTAATCCAAAAGACTTTGCAGAATTAAAAATCTCAAAAAGTTTAATCCTGTTATTATTAGCTTTTAATTTTTCTATTTTTTTTGGCAAATAATTTAAAGGAATACTGTCAAGATAATTGTAAGATATGTTTAGAACTTTAATTTGGTACTTTGATAAATCAGGAAGCACATCTAAGTTTTGATTTGATAAATCAAGACTATCGATTATTTGCCTTTGATTTAAAGTAACTAAAATTTCCTCTACATTCTTTTTTTTAAAAACCTCACTTGATATATTAGGATCTTCGATTTCTTTTTTTTCTTTGATACAGGAACTTATAATAACAAGAAATAATGTAATACTTAAAAATTTAATACTTTTCATAATAAGGTTTTTGCTACTTAATAAAAAGATGCCTTTTGGGCATGCTTTTTATTGACCAAATAAATGGCCATACTGTTCAATAAATAAATCATATTGATCTAACTGATTTTGGTATAACTGTGGCCAGTTTGGACCATTTGGAGTACTTCCATCAGTATTAGTTTCATCTCCATATTGTTGTGCATTATTTTGAAGTTCCTGTAACCAAGATTCCATATTATTTTTGGTGTTTTGTAATTGTAGCATATCTTCTAAAACCTCAAAAACAGCATTATTAAAAACTTGTTGTATTTCAATACTATCTTCCATAAATAGATGAGAAGCAGCTGCGGCATTTTGATTATGTGAGAATGTTGATCCATTGCCAGAAGCATTAGGGGTAGTTGTTATAAAAATATCAACAAAATCTTGAGTATAACCATTATTTAAAAGCCATCCTCTTGCTAAACCTAGTTGATCACTCGTAACATTTGCCATCATATTAGAAGGATCTGCACCTATATGTTCTAATGCATTAGCAAGGTTATTATAATGTTTCAAGTGCATAGATTCATGAAGGGTTACATGCG
The DNA here is from genome assembly GCF_042686085.1 of Flavobacterium ardleyense. Classification (GTDB taxonomy): domain Bacteria; phylum Bacteroidota; class Bacteroidia; order Flavobacteriales; family Flavobacteriaceae; genus Flavobacterium; species Flavobacterium ardleyense. The sequence goes on along the minus strand of NZ_JBHUOL010000021.1, from coordinate 88,972 downwards.
TTAAATACATGACTTCTCTCATGTTTTCAGTTATACCACCCATATTTGCAATAAAACTTAAATCAAATCCATCTGTTGTTCCTGAAGGGGCCCATTGCCATCCGTCTTGTTGAGCAAAATTTGAATTAAAGTTAATCACATAATTTGGGTATAAGTAATCATGGGTAGCAGCTCCTGTACCAGAAGACATATTTTGAAGCCCGATCGTCAAAGCTACTTGACGTAAATTTACATTTTTCAAAACACTTTCAATGACTGAATTCGATTGTAATACAAAATTTAGTTGATCAGTAAATTCACCTGCTGGTGTGTTAATATAAAGTGTATTGTTACTTAAATTCATGCCATCTAACAACGTAGCAGGGACTGTAAAAACAGGCACTGTACTGCTCCCTGAGCCTGTGTTGTTTCCTCCAGTTTGTCCTTCATCTTGGTAGCTACCATCATCTTGATAACCATCATGACTAACATCTAAATCAAGTGAATTGTCATAATCAAGTGGATTTGGATCAAGGTCAAAATATGGTGTTTTTAAATCATAACCACCATAAGCATCATCATAACTTCCTCCGAGCAAAATTTTTGAATAATTCTCATCAATTTTTGGTAATTTAAGTTCCAGTTCCTTTAGATTTAATTTTTTCATTTAATTATTTTTTTAGCAAAAATAACTTTTTTAATAGAATAATAAAATTTAATTTATTATTTTTTGTTCATAAAAATCATACAAAGTAAGTTTTCTCAATTGATATCTATTTAACCAAATAGATTTTAGGTTGTTTAAATAATCCACTTTTATTGTTTCTTCATTGAAAAGTTGGTAATCAAAATCAGACAATGTTATTCTATTAAATTCATATAAATTTTTCACTACTTCTAAGTTTTTTTGCATCAATTCTAAATTTTGCAAAAAAATATCATTCTGATTTTTTAATGAATTCATGTAGTTAACTGTTTGAATTACTCTCAAATCTAAATCTTCGGAAGTGATTTTTAAATTATTATCTAAAATTTCTTTATTTTCTTTTGCAATAATCATTTTCCTTTTATTTTCATTCCAATTTAAAATAGGTATTTTTACATTTAAATTGGCAAACTCTCTTTTAGATGGTATTTCATATAAACCATCTAAAGAATTATTTACACTATTTGCTCCATAAGCTAACTGTAAATTAATTTGAATACCTCTTTCGCTTTTTGCTTTTTTATAATCTCTTTCTGCTTCAAGAAGTTTTGTCTCAAAATAAATATCAATCCCATATTTTTTAATCCGCTCTTTTAGAAAATTTATATCAAATTCTAAAAAGCCAAAATCTTCTGGTTTTAATAATGTAAAAGTCGAACTATTAAAATTTAAAATATTCTTAAATTTATTTTTTTCCGCGTCATATTGATTATTTTGTTGTTCTAAACCAATCTTTAACTGGTTTAAAGAGATTTTTTCTTGCAATAGGTCTGCTTCTAAAATTCTTTCGTTTTCGTATAAAGATTTTAAGTTTTTTATTTTCTCTTCCTTTAAATTTATATTTTTAGTTGTTAGTTCTGTTTTTAATTGTAGCACTAGAATATCAAAATATCGTTCAATAAGTTCTATTTTTAAATCTTCAATAGCTCTTTTCTGTTCCATTTGATTGAAGCTATAGTTAGATTCGTTTATTTTTTTCATCCATTTAAATTGATTATAACCATTTATAGGCTGAATAAGTCCTATATTAAACCAATTACTAGAATACTCCACTTGACTTCTGGTTAGTAAGTCAACTCTGTTTAATGAACTTTTTATATTAAAATAGCCACCGCTAAAAAAAATGGGTTGGCTTATATCAAGAACTACAGATGAATTTGCTTGTTTTCTATCAATAAATACATTATCTCCATTTGGCTGTGTTATAACATTTATAGAATGATCATAATTAGGAACGTTCAGCTCTAATGACAATTTGGGCAAAAAATTATTGTTGATAATATTATAGCCTTCATTTTGTATAATGCTATTTTTTTGTATAGTATTGTACTCATCAGTATTATAAATTAAAGTTTCTAAAATTTCTTCAATAGAAATTTCTTTTTGACTATAAATTTCAGTTACTACAAATATGAATAAAACTACAAATACTTTAGACAATTTCATGGGTAAATTAGATATTAAAGAAAAGTTAATTAATACATTTTTAAAAGAAAATTTTAAAAATGAGGCAAATATACTTCTTTTTGGAAGTAATATAGAAGGATATAATGAAAATTCTGATATAGACATTTTGATAATCTCTAGTCATTTTAACGCTTTTACTAAAGAAACTTATTATTTTAAGAATCAATCATTTGATGTTATGATTGTTCCACTTTATGAGATTAATGCATATTTAGAAAAAGATAAATTCATAAAGGTTTATATTGATATTTTTACAAAAGGCAGAGTAATATCTGATAAAGATGGTGTTTTAAAAAAAATAATTTCGCAGATTAAAAAGGCTGTAATTTCTGAAAACAAATTTTTATGGAAAAATCAAATAGAAAAAAATATATCTTTTTTTATTGGCAAAATGTCTAAGTCAAAAAATATTTATGAAGCTGAAATATATTTTAATAAAGTTTCTGAAAACATTTATACAAGAAGGCTTTTAGATTTTGGAATTTGTAATATTGATAGTTCAAAGCACTTAGTTAATAAAATCATAGATTTAGACCTTTCTTTAGTTGAAAAACTATACAAACTCAAGAAAAAACTAATGCAATTACAAAATGTTTCAATAATTATTAATGAACTAGAGAAAATATTAAATTTAAACAATATTTGGTATAAAAATTATTATAGTAACAATTTAGTTTTGTCGAAAATATACGAAGATAGAATGATTATATTTGTCGAAAACAACTCTAAAATAATAAATAAAATTGAGCGTTTCTTAAGAAACAAATCAATCAATTATTATTGTTTTTCAATTGACAAGTACAATATTAATAATGAAGGGAATTATTATGTTATTCTTGAAAAAAAAGAAATACTTAGAGACTTATTAATACCTCAATTACGGGAAACTTTTTTTAATGATGATGATATAATTGAAAATGATTCAAAAATCATATTTCCATATCAAATGGATATGAAAACTCATATAGGTGTCTCGGATAATAATATTTTTATTGAGCTTGAAAAACTATTTTTATTAATTAATGCTATTAAAAAAGAAAATGGAATAGTATTTTATATATTTTTTGATGTTTTAAAAAAATTAAACTCAAATGTTGTAATTGAAAATTTAATTTATATTTTTGCGGGAAAATCAATTTTATTAAATAATACAGGTAATCTTGATAAATCATTGAGCTTTCTTATTGAATTAAAAAATAAATATTACAATAAAAAAATTTCAATTTCAAGCAAAGAAGTAATATTATATAAAAAAAGCATTGAGAATACAAATGATATCATTCCAAAAGAGTTTGAAAATTTAAAAAATCAACTAAATAAAGTTTCTTGTTTAATTTCAAAGGAGGATGTCTCAATTATTTATGGGGTGACAAATTCAATTTTCAATATATTTGAAATTAAAGATTATCAAAAACCTTATATAATTACTATTGTGAAAAAAATATTAAACAATGAATCTTAAAAGGTTTCCTTTCTACAAACAACTAGATACTAAAGATTGTGGTCCAGCATCCCTTCAAATAATATCAAAATATTATGGTAAATACTTTAATCTTGATTTCCTAAGAGATCGATGCGGAGTTAACAAAGAAGGAACTTCAATTCATTTACTTTGCAAAGCAGCAGAATCAATTGGGTTTAAAACACTACCTGTAAATTGTTCCTACAAACAATTGCACCAAGAAGTTCCATTGCCATGTATTGTGCATTGGAGAAAAAAACACTTTATTGTCGTTTACAAAGTAAAAAAATATAAAGTCTATGTTTCTGATCCTGAAATAGGACTAATCACATATTCAAAAAAAGAGTTTGTGAATGGTTGGTTGGCACATTTAAGAGAACCTAATGCATGGAGAAAAGGAAAATTAATTGCTTTAGAACCTACAGATAGTTTTAAGGAAAATAAAAATATGTCTGAAAAGACATCTGGATATAATTTATTAAGCTACTTAACATCTCATTTAAAACCGTACAAAAGTCAGGTACTGCAACTTTTTTTAACAATGCTATTTATTACATTGTTACAATCAGTTTTTCCAATATTAACACAGTCTATTGTAGACATTGGAATTTCTACAAAAGATATTAATTTTATTCAAGTGCTCCTATTAGCAAATATTGTATTAATAATAAGTACTAGTATCGGCAATTGGATTAGGACCTCTATTAATACTCATATTGCTTCAAGAATTAAAGTTTCCCTTCTCTCTAATTACATTATAAAACTTTTAAAATTACCTGTTAGTTTCTTTGAGAATAAACTAATTGGAGATATTCTTCAAAGAGTAATGGATTATGAGAGAATTGAGACTTTTATGTTAAATTCAGCTTTCACTATTATATTAGCTATACTTAATTTAACAGTATTTTCAACTATTCTAATAATTTATGAACCTAAATTATTTTATATTTTTATTATAGGAAGTGCTTTGTATGTATTATGGATTTTACTATTCTGGAATATTAGAAAAAAAATGGATTTTCAATATTATAGTCTAATAGCTCTTAATCATAGTCATTGGATAGAAATGATAAATAATATTCAGGATATAAAAAATAATAATTATGAACAAGGGAAGCGTTGGAAATGGGAGAAAGTACAGGTTAAATTATATAATGTTAGTATTAAATTATTAGGAATAAATCAAAGTGAACAACTTGGCTCTAACTTAATAAATACACTTCGAGATGTAGGCTTGACTTTTTTATCAGCCTATTTAGTCATTAATGGAGAAATGACGATCGGAATGCTTGTAGCAGTACAATTTATAATTGGTCAATTGAAAAACCCTATTAACGAAATTGTTGCTTTTATTAGATCCTATCAAATGGCAATGATTAGTTATCAAAGAATGGGAGAAGTTGATAGAATTCCAAAAGAAGAAGATATAACACTCACAGAAGATACTAAATATTTTTTTCCAAAAGAAAGGTCAATACTTGCAGAAAATATTAGCTTTCAATTTGGTAAAGGCTCAAATGTAATCTTAAAAAACCTTTCTTTATTTATACCTGAAGGAAAAATAACTGCAATAGTTGGTTCAAGTGGTAGTGGAAAATCTACTTTAATAAAAATTTTATCTAGAATTTATAATCCTGTGAGTGGAAAATTATATGTTGGCGGACAAAATATTGAGAATATTGTTTTAAAAGATTGGAGAGATAAAATAGGAGTTGTTACTCAAGAAACAAAACTTTTTAAAGATTCAATATTAAATAATGTTGTTTTAGGACAAAATGAATTTGAAGAGGAAAAATTTTTGAAAGCAATTAAAATAGCAAATATTGAGTACGAAATAACGCAATTACCATTAGGTTTTAACACATTACTTGGAGAAAATGGTATTGGTTTAAGTGAAGGTCAAAAACAACGAATTCTAATTGCAAGAGCTGTATATAAAAATCCTGACTACTTTTTCCTAGATGAAGCAACAAACAATCTAGATTCTAAAAATGAGAAAATAGTAATGGAAAATTTAATGAATGAATTTGAAAATAAAACGGTAATAATTGCAGCTCATAGATTAGGTACTATAATGAATGCAAATCAAATAGTAGTGATGGATAACGGAAGAATTGTAGAATTAGGAAGCCATAAAGAACTAGTTAAAAAAACAGAGGGTATTTACTATAACCTATTTAAAGACCAATTCACTCAATAATTAAATGGAACAAGAAGAACAAAAATTAAAAAAATACTCTGAGGAATTTAGAGATATTATTGATAGATTTCCAACAAAAGTAAATTATTATTTGTTTTATTTTTTGGCCTTAATTATAATTGCAATGTTGGCGTTTGGTTTAGTCATTGAGTCACCTGATATAGTTTTTGCAGAAGTTAAAGTTACGGCTAAAAAACCACCTATAACATTGGTTGCAAAAATAAATGGTAAAATAAAATTAATAGCTGATAATATAAATAACAATGTTTCAAAAGATGAATATATTGCCATAATAGAAAATAGTGCAAATGAAGAGCAAATTAAAATATTAAAAGATTCTTTAGGAAATTTTAATTTTAAAACCATTCCTGACTATGAGGATTATACTTTTGCATTAAGTTATAATATCGGAAATATTCAAGAATATTATTTCAAATTTCTTAAAACATTGTATGAGTTAAATCAGTACAAAAGGAATAATGTTTATGATATTGAAATAGAATCATTAAACAATCAATTAACGAAAATAAAGGAATCGATATCAAAAAGTAATGAAATTATAACGTATAAAAATGAAAACATTGAAATTTCTAAAGAAAAAAACAAAGTAGATTCTATCTTATTAAGTAAAGGAGCACTAATAAAATCAGAGTTTGAATTATCAAGAAAACAACTTTTAAAAGAAAAGGACGATAAAGCTTCACTAGAGAATTCTATAATAAAAGATAGACAAACAATTATATCATACTTAAACAAATCAATTAGTCTCAATGTAGAGAAAAATCAAACTTATGATCAATTAATTATTAGTTTGTTTACTAATTATCAAAATATATTAATAGCAATTCATGATTGGGAGTCTAATTATACTTTCAAAGCTCCATTTGATGGAAGTTTTGAATTACTTCGATTTATCTCAAATGGTGAATTTGTAAATCAAGGAGAACCTATTTTTAGTATTCTCCCTGCAAACAATAAAATAATTGGTCAAGCTTTAATGCCAATTAGTGGTGCAGGAAAAGTGAAAAATAATCAAAAAGTTATTATAAAATTAGACGCTTATCCTTATCAAGAATTTGGAAATCTGGAAGGTTCAATAAAATCTATTTCATTGATTCCTACTCAAAATTTACATTTAGTAAATATCGAAATACCAAATGGATTAGTTAGTAATAGTGGTTATAAACTTAATTTTAGTAAAGAAATGACAGGTCAAGCGGAGATAATTACTGAAAATAAAAAATTAATATCAAGAGTATTTGAAAAAATCAAACATGCTTTTGACCGAAAAAGAAATACTGAAATCATTCCAAAAGAAGAAAAAAAAGCTGAATAATTTTATGAAGAATAAACCACTACATATAGCTATAGATATAATCAATGAGAATTTTCAGAGTGCAACTACTGCATACTTAACTAAATCGATAAACAATAATTACGTCAAATCCATCCAAGTCATAATAATTAATGAAATATATGATTATTTTACATTTGAGCATTTTAACAATAAAGGATATGATGTTGAAGTAATTTTTTTACCTAAATCAATATTATTTTTTACAGAAAAACATATAGATTTTATACAAGAACACGATTTGTTTAATAGTATTTCGAAGGGAAAAATATTAAGAGACACGAATTCAATTGGAGAAAAACTACAACAAATGTATGAAGTAATAAGTGCTTCATTATTATCATTGGAACCAAGTAATACTTATAAAAAACTATTTAAATTATCTAGTTTAATAAGTGAGTTTGAAAATGCCCATAGTAAAGTATCAATCTTTATCCTTAAAAATAAAATAGTAGGTAAAATAAATGGACTACTTAAAAACCATTTAGGTAATTCAAATCAAATCATTAAATTAGAAGATAGTTTTTCAAATAGCACTTTATTTTTAGTAGAAGTAAAATCAATTTTAGAAAGTCTAGGAGGTCCTGTAACATTTTATTCTGAAAATGATATTCTAAATAATATTGTTGAGAATGAATTTTCATTACTAATTGAAACTGGATTTACCTATGATGACTTCATATCGCTCTTTCTAATACATTTACTAGGTAAATTAAAAGCAATTACGCATAAAATTAAATTTACATTTAAACTATTAAATGATAATCAATATTTAATTACTATTTGGACAGAAAATGAAATAATTAAGAATCATATCATCCCAACATTAAATCAAATTTTTACTTCAAATACAGAGCTTTATAATAATTTAAAACCAAAATATCCTTATCATAATAAGACGCAACAAATTAATGATTTACTAACAGACACATCATTTACTAAAGAGCTTCAATTAATTTTTTCTCAATACATTTTAGAATTAAAGCTAAACGAAAACGAAGAACTATCAGAAGGATATAGATTGTCATTAGGGATATTCTTTTCTATTGAGATACTTCAAGCTTTATTTCCAAATAAAGACATTGTTAAAAAAATAACCAACTTACTCTTTGAAGAATGGCTTTCCATGTCTTACGAAACTTCTAATACAAATTGGAATGATTTAGAACTGCAAAGTTACAAAGTAGTTAATGATCTTGAAAACCTATATTTAGCCCAATTCGAAACACTCAATTCAAATTTTGGAGATTCAATTAAAAATTGGGAATATACAGATGAATCAGGTTTAGAATTAGAGCAAATTTGTAAAAAAATTTACAATTCATATAATACTAATTCTATTTTTAATTCAAGTTTAAGCAATAATAACATTATTGATGGATTTAATAATAGTATTCAAATAATCCTTTTTGAAGTTTTAAGTATTCTTGGAATTACAAACTACAATAAAACATATATCATTTACGATATTAATCGACTTTTACATGAAGCTTAATTTAAACGAACTTTTAGAGTTAACTAAAAACACACATATTTGTTTTGAAAAGCATCCAGATGAAGACTTGTATATTTTTGGATATTATAATGGAGGTATTGACAAACCAAATGTTTGGAACGAACTAACTAAAATGTGTAGAGGACTAATTGTAGATAAAGAAGGAACTATTTTAGAAAGACCATTTGAAAAATTTTGGACTTACAGACAATATATGTCCGAAGACACATTATTGTTAAGTGAAAATAAAATGCAAAAAATACCAAATGTTCCATTCAGAATCTATGAAAAAGTAGATGGTTCAATGGCGACAATGTACTGGATTAAGGATACACCTGCACTAGCAACCCAAAGATCATTTACTAGTCCGAAGGCAAAAAAAGCAACCGAAATTTTACATAAAAAATACAGTCATACTTTTAGTAAATTTAATAAAAAATACACCTATATATTTGAAGCGGTCTATCCTGAAACATCTATTTTAATAGATTACGGCAATCAAGAAGAATTATATTTAATCGGTGTAATTGATAAAGAAACAGGTAAAGCAATAGCAGTGCCCGATATAGGTTTTCCAATGTGTAAAGATTTGACTCCACAATACGGGCACATAAAAAATTATGAAGATTTATCTAACTTGAACATAACAAACTTAGAAGGATTTGTAATTCAATACGAAAACGATTTAAGAATAAAAATAAAGTTTCCTTGGTACAAAGAAATGTCTTCTATGAAAGATAAATTGATAAGAGGTATAAAAAACGCAAACTTAAATCAAATCTTATTAATGCAAAAAATGGGAATTGAAATTCAAAATTTATCAAATATTCAGGTTTGGGAGTGCTTAAAAAATGGAGATAAAGAGCTTTATGAAATTAAAGCCAAATTAACAGTTTTTCATTATACTGCGGGTGTAGAGTTTTGGTTAAAAGAACAAGTAGATTTAATTTTAACGAATAAGGATTGGGATAAAGAAAAACCACAACAAAAAATTGATTTTAAAATTGATTTAACTTTCGAAACAGAAAACAACTTAGATGTTATGATGTGGAATTGGAAAGATCGATATCTTAACATGCTAGGTTAACATGCTTATAAGTTCTGGTTTAGCAATCTTCATCAACGATAAAATACTTTTAGTCAAACCCAAAGGACTAGAAGAAGGTTTCTATTCCATTCCAAAAGGTTTGGTAGAAAAAAATGAATCCATTCTTGATGCAGCTATTAGAGAAACCTATGAAGAAACAGGCGTTTTAATCTCTGAAACTCAAATTGATAAAACACCTCATATTTGTAACTATTTATCAAATACTGGAAAAATTACAAAAAGAGTTTATTATTTTGTAGTCAAAATAGAAAGTAGTGAACTTATAAAAACGGGAAAAATTGATTTTTCAGAAATAGATAACTATGATTTATATGATAGACAAAAAGCAGAAAAAGTAATCTATTGGAAAATGTTGAGTATTTTAAACCACCTCAGCCCTTCAAAATTTTCACCAAAAGAATTATTACTGCTAGAACAATTAAAAATTGTTAAGAAAGTAAAACATCCAGTATATCCTATCTTCTTATATAATTATACCGATAAATGCAAGCAATTCCATTTTTGGAACGATACAACATTATGGTGTAGAGGTCTTGTATTAGACACAAATGGGAATATAATTGCAAGACCCTTTAAAAAATTCTTTGAAGAGCATCAATTATATGATGAGTTTAAACCTTCACAATATAAAGCTAAGATATATGAGAAAATAGACGGAGCATTAGGTATTATGTTTTTTTATAAAGGGAAACTTATTTTCTGTAACAGACAAAGTTTTAAATCTAGACAAGCTGTTGTAGCTTCAGAAATATTCTATAAAAAACATGCAAAGCAATTAGATACACTAACGCAGCACAATAGAACTTACTTATTTGAAATTGTGTATCCAAATAATAGATTTGTAGTCAATTATGGTATAGAAGAAGATTTATACTTATTGGGGATAATGGAAAACAGTACAGGAAGAAAAAGCAAAGAACAAACATCTTTTAAAACACCTCAATTAAAAACAAAAAATGCAATTTTTGATAAAAAAAACGAAGGATCAGTTATCCATTTCGAAGATGATTTTAAGTTAAAAATTAAAACAGACTCCTTTAAGAAAAGATACCTTGAGATAGAACAAATAAAAACGAATATTTCAAAAAACACTACCTACCTAAAAAATAACGCTAATAGAGAAAATTGGAATGTCGACTACAATAAATTATACAATATTTTTTTACGAAAATATTTATTACTTTACCTACAATATTACAAAGAGGATAATAATTCTGAGCAAAAAAATATTAAAAAAATAACTTTTAGAAAGGTTTTTCCAGGATAAACTACTTTAGTCATGAATACTCTTTTTATTATTACAGCTAAAATTTTCTTATAAATATAAAAAGTTTTTAAATCTCTATTTTTTAATTTTGGTTGACTAGATGTTATTTTAGCCCCTTATAAGTTCGGAGTGATATTTTAAATTTCAAATAGTAGATTTGAGATATGAAATACAAGAAATGGAGTTTAGAAGAAAAGCTAGAAATCCTATGCTTTTCAGAAGAGTTAGGAATCGTTGAAACTTGTCGTAAATACAGTTTTAGCACAGGTACTTTGTATAGTTGGAAGAAGAAACACGAGAAGCATGGGGAAGCTGGTTTAAAAGTAACTTATGACACTAGTAGTAAAGAACTAAAACAAGCTGAGGAAGAAAACAGAATTCTACGCAAATTATTAGCTAACAAGGAAATTGAACTAGAAATCAGTCGTGAACTTTTAAAAAAAAAGTTTGGAACATCCGATCCAAGAAAGATTTAGTTGATCGTATTTTTAGTAAACATAAGATTAGTAAAGCCCAAATCATTGCTATGGTAGGTATTGTTCAAAGTAGTTATTACCGAAGACCAACCCTTGGTAGAAAAGGAAATAAGCCTAGTAAATTTACTTATATTAAATCTAAAGGACTGGTGAGTCAAGATATTGTAATTGATTCTGTTAAAGGTATTTTAAGTAATGAGTTTATTGACTGCGGATACCGCCTAATGATTTCTTACTTACAACGAGATGGTTATTTAATTAATCATAAAAAGTTGTACAGGATTATAAAAGAAGAGGGTTTGTTGAAATTAGAAAACCGAATAAACAGAAGTGGTTCGGGCCGTAAATTTGTAAAATATAGAATAGTAAATACTGTTAAACCTTTTGAATGTTTAGAAATGGATATAAAGATGGTTTGGATTCCTGGTGTAGGTAAAAACGCTTATTTACTATCAATCATAGACGTTTATACCCGTAGAATATTAAAAGATTACTTTGCTTTCTCAATAAAACAGAATAAAGTAATAACATTTCTATCTGATTTATTTTCAGAATATCAATACCCTAAAAGTGTTGTTATAAGAAGTGACAAAGGAAGTCAATTTATTGCTAAAAGTGTTCGTGAATACCTTGGATTAATAGGAGTTCAGCAAGAATTTGCACATGTAGCTACACAATAACAAAATGCACATATTGAAGCCTACCACGGAATAGTAAAAAAAGAAGTTTTTAAATGAGTTGATTATGGGACTTTTGGAGAAATTGAGCTAATACTAAAAAAATATGTGATTTTCTATAACACTACTAGACTACATGGACTTTTAGGACGCATTACCCAAATGGAAAAATGGAACCATGATAAACATCTAATTTAAATAAAAAAATTAAGCGAATAATTAATAATCGAAATTTAGAATAATACTCTTGTTTTATAGGGGTCAAAACAGAGGTTTACTAAAAACACTGTAAATCCTTATAAAATATAAGTTTAATATAACCCTGTAAGGATCTCACCCAATCTACTTCCACAGTCGACTTTCGCAAACAACTTTTTGTTGCCTATATGTGGGATCCCTCCTTGGGTCGGGATGACAAGATTGAGTGTAGGTGTTGCGTTGAAAAAATTCGTTGGTATTGTCCAGTTTTCAGTCTCAAATTGTCATAAATCCACTTCCTTCTCTAACTTCCACAATCAACTTCCACAAACTTGTCATCCTGTAAGGATCTCACCCAATCCACTTCAACAAACTTGTCATCCTGTAAGGATACCACCCAATCCACTTCCACAAACTTGTCATCCTGTAAGGATCCCACCCAATCCACTTCCCCAAACTTGTCATCCTGTAAGGATCTCACCCAATCTACTTCCACAAACTTGTCATCCTGTAAGGATCTCACCCAAACCACTTCCACGAACTTGTCATCCTGTAAGGATCTCACCCAATCTACTTCAACAGACAACCCACAACACTCATCTTTTGAATTTATCATTCCAAAACTCTAACGAAGGATTGAGTTCCTTAATTAAGTTTATTTTTTTCTCTCTTGATAAGTTTTTAATTTATTTTTCTCTTTCGATAGCCAATTGAATCAAAGAAAATTTTTCAAAATAAATTAGATAATGACTGTTATATCGTGCAGTAAAACTCTTTGGATTAAATTTTGTTTCGTGTTGCCATAAACGTAATTTCAAATTATTGGTTACTCCTGTATACAATACGGTTCTATTTTTATTGGTTAAAATATAAACATAAAAAGTGTAAATCCCTTCAGTGTATTCGATCATACTTTGTTGTTTTTTAACGTTTAGCTTCTGTTCAATTATAAATCAGGAATAAATTAGTAATCTAAAAGTAATAATTTTAAACTAAAACATAAAAAGTATTATTATAAACTTGTTATTTCCCTTAATCTTCGGGAATAATCCCACCCAAACCACTTCACCCAAACTTGTCATTCCGTAGGACACAAGCGCAAGCGAACTGGCGAAGCAATCTCTTATAATAGCAATAAGCGTTGTGGAAAAAGTTTGCGTGAGATCCTTTCAGGATGACAAACGTTGGGGTTAGCATTGTGCATTAATAAACTTCACTCAAACTTGTCATTCCGTAGGAGCCCCACCCAAACCACTTCCCCAAACTTGTCATCCTGTAAGGATCGCACCCAATCCACTTCATCTGATTTCCCTCCTTCGGAGGGGCTAAGGGAGGCTCTTTCCTCAAACTTGTCATTCCGCAGGACACGAGCGTAAGCGAACTGGCGAAGCAATCTCTTATTATAGCAATAAGCGTTGTGGAAAAAGTTTGCGTGAGATCCTTTCAGGATGACAAACGTTGGGGTTAGCATTGTGCATTAATAAACTTTACTCAAACTCGTCATTCCGTAGAAATCCCACCCAAACCACTTCCCAAAACTTTTCATTCCGAAGGAGTTCCACCTAATCCGCTTCCACAAACTTGTCATTCCGGAGGAACCCCACCCACAAACCACTTCCACCCAAACTTGTCATCCTGTAAGGATCTCACCCAACCCACTTCCACAAACTCGTCATTCCGTAGAAATCCCACCCAAACCACTTCCCAAAACTTTTCATTCCGAAGGAGTCCCACCTAATCCGCTTCCACAAAATTGTCATCCTGCAAGGATCTCACCCAATCAACTTCCCCAAACTTTTCATCCTGAAAGGATCTCACGCAAACCACTTCCACAAACTTGTCATTCCGTAGGAACCCCACCCAAACCATTTCCACCCAAACTTGTCATCCTGTAAGGATCTCACGGAATCCACTTCCACAATTTTGGTTCCTGCTCCCCTCCTTCGGAGGGGCTGGGGGAGGCTCTTGTATCTCACCCAATCCACTTCAACAGAAAACAAACAACAGACAACCTTTCTCCAGTCCACTTCAACCTTTCCACAATCCACTTCAACAGAAAACAGACAACAGACAACCGACAACAAAAAAAGCCCTTTAAACTAAACAACATCAACCAAATGCAGCACATTAAAAGCCCCATTCCGAAGCGGATACTGCACGCCATTCACTTCCTGAAAAAATTCAATTAGCAACAAATACAATTGTGAACCACTTCCTACAGGAACCGATGCGGGTGCCAACGTAATACTATATGTATTCATATCCAATACTGCATTTTCAATAGGACTATACTGCGTATCAAATTTCCCAGTAGTGAAATCCAAGTTAATAAACGCACTGCGAAAAGAAACATGAGTAGCACCTTCAGGAACATTCAAATGTTCTAAGGGAACAAAGTCTGGAATACTAACAATCCCTGTAATAGTATCCAAACTATAAGGCGCATGAAACACAGCTTGTAAAGCAGCACGATTATTAAAATCGAACCCTTTTAACAACTGCTTACCAGCTACATTTAAAATTCCTTCACCCACTATGCGTTGACCTCTAGCCGAAGTGCCGTCGAGCTTACGTACCTTACTCAAGATGCCCAACATTCGACTGCTCACGCGTGGATCTTTTGCACGATGCAGCATAGTACCAATCGCAGTACGTAATAATTTACCCGATTGAGCAGTAGAACCAAATTCTGCAATATTCTCTCGGGTACGAATAAAAGCAGGATCATTCATAATTCTACTTTTTGAGACACCACCTTTGGTACGCACCAAATGTCCATCTATCGATTTGTAAAAAGTCAGGCCGTCTAACGTACCTGTAACTTTTAAAAAGGATTCTTGTTTTGCCATGATAATTAAAATGTAAAGTTTAAAAAATAAAAAATAATTTTGAACTAGGCCTTAATTCAATTCCAAAACTAATACACTATTGATTATCAAAAAACTAAGTGGTTCCGTTAGTGTTGATATGAGCCAGATGAGCACATCATTGTCCATTTAAAACGCCCAACTTTGTCATTCCATAGGAACCCCGCCTAAACCACTTCCCCCTCAAACTTGTCACCCTGTAAGGATCTCACCCAATCCACTTCCACAAACTTGTCATTCCGTAGGAACCCCACCCAATCCACTTCTTCCCAAACTTGTCCTCTTGTAAGGATCTCACCCAATCCACTTCCCCAATTTTGGTTCTTACTCCCCTCCTTCGGAGGGGCTGGGGGAGGCTCTTGTCATCCCGAAGGAATCCCACCCAATCCACTTCCACAATTTTGGATCTTACTCCCCTCCTTCGGACGGGCTGGGGGAGGCTTACCCATACAAACCCCATACATACCCCAAGCATAACTAAAACCAATACGTAGAATCAAAACCCTAATAGTAAATTTACTTTTCAACAATTTTAAAAATTAAAAACAGCTGATTTTGATTCATTTTGAATAACTGTGAGGAAGAGGGATTCGAACCTAAACAACAAAGCGACACAAAACAACACAAGCTGTTTGTGTTGAAAAAAAGTTATCAACATGCCGAAAAAATACCGGAATAGGTCAAATAAAAAAGTTGATTTAAATTAGTGGAATAATGGAATAAAAAACACCAGAAATGGAAATCACTAAAAAATTATGGCAAGATTAATTATTAAACCAAAAGACGTTGAAATCATTCTAATTGTAAGTCCAGGTTACGCCAGAAGACTAGTAAGGCTAATTAAAAAAGCATACAACAAAGAGAAACATCAAAAACTAACAGTAAAAGAATTTTGTAGGTATCTAGCTTTGGAAGTGCAAGAAGTGGTCAACGAATTAAATGAGTTTTACAAAAAAAAATAATACAGTTGTTCTAAGCTTAAATTGTATATTTACTCTTTGAAACACAAAAATCAATAAATGAAGTGTTGGAGTCTTATTGCATCAGATTATAAAAAATATAAAAAATATGGTGGAAATTTTATTTCTATTTTATTTTTCACACAAGGGTTTTGGGCTATTGTCCAATACCGTTTAGCCCATGCAGTTTATAAAATGCGAGTTCCAATTTTAAAACAAATTTTACAGTTTGTTTGTTTGATAGGGCAGAAGGGAATTGAAATTACAACCGGAATATCAATTCCCGCCTCGACTGCAATAGGACATTCATTTTATATCGGACATTTTGGAGGAATCATTTTAAATGCAAAGACCCAAATTGGTGATAATTGCAACATTTCTCAAGGAGTTACTATTGGCGTTTCTGGTGTAGGCGATAAAAGAGGTGTGCCAAGTATTGGAAACAATGTATATATTGGAGCAAATGCGGTCGTGGCTGGCAATATTGCTATTGAGTCCAATGTTTTAATTGGAGCGTGTAGTCTCGTAAATTCAGACGTTTCAGCAAACAGTGTGATGTTAGGTGTTCCCGCAATCAAAATTTCTGAAAAAGGAGCAGAAGGATATATTTGATATGAATAAATTAGTAGTAGTTTCTGCAGCGCCTCTGATTTTAAAAAATGAGAAGTATTTCTTATACAGTCCGTATGAAAAGGAAATGCAATTATGGGCCAAACATTCCGACGCTATTCAATTCTGTTGCCCTGTTTGGACAGCGGATAAAAGTTTGTTGATCGCACCCGTTTCTTTCCCAACTTTGAACCCTATCGTATTAGAAGATTTTGATACTACTTATGCTAGTAGTATAATCAAAGCCATACCCTTCGTATTTATAAATACCTTTCGTATTTACAAAGCAATGGCACAAGCAGATCACATCCATTTGCGTTGCCCCGGTAATATGAGTTTATTGGGCACTTTAGTGCAAATTGCGTTTCCTAAAAAGAAAAAGACTGCTAAATATGCCGGAAATTGGGATCCGAAAAGCATTCAACCTTGGAGCTATCGCTTGCAAAAATGGATTGTAAGCAATACATTTTTGACTAAGAACATGCAAGCTTTAGTTTATGGCGAATGGCCCAATCAAACCAAGAACATCAAACCTTTTTTCACCGCCACTTACAGCCAGCAGGAAAGTAAGGATTTAGAATTTAGAAGTAAGAAACCCGAACTTAAAGATGAAATTAAATGTCTCTTTGTTGGAACATTGTCTAAAGGAAAGCAACCAATATATGCTATTCAACTAGTAGAAAAACTGAGTAAATTAGGTAAAAAAGTTTCTTTGGATGTTTATGGCGAAGGGATTTTGAGAAATGAAATTGAAGCTTACATTAAAACACACGAGCTAACGGATATAGTTACATTAAAAGGCAATCAAACCAAAGAAAATATAAAAGAAGCTTATCAAAAAAGTCATTTTCTTATTTTGCCTTCAAAAAGTGAGGGTTGGCCTAAATCAGTAGCAGAAGCTATGTTTTGGGGATGTGTTCCCGTAGTAACGCCTGTTTCTTGTGTGCCCTACATGCTCGATGCTGGAAAACGAGGATTATTATTAACCGAAGAAATTCAAAAAGACACCAATGCTTTAGAAGAGCTAATAGGTAATCCAACAGACTACCAACTAAAAAGCAAAGCCGCTCAACAGTGGTCCCAACACTACACCACCGATTTGTTTGAAGAGGAATTGAAAAAACTTCTAGGAGTGTAGTACAACAATTACCACCACTTCAACTAACCACTAACCACAAACCACTTCCTCACAAACCACGAAAAATAACTATTGTACCAACTAATCCTTTTGCCTATTTTTACCACTTAAACAGGATATGATTTGACAACCAAACAACCTACGCGAATTGTACAATTAATCGACAGTCTTGAACCTGGCGGTGCAGAACGTATGGCTGTAAGTTATGCCAATGGATTAGGGAATTTAGTTTCTTTCTCAGGATTGGTTGCAACTAGAGTAGAAGGGGATTTAAAATTTAAAATTAATAACCAAGGTACTTATTTGTTTTTAAAAAGAAAGAAAACGATTGATTTTAGTGCATTGTTTAAATTTAGAAAATATTTGGTGCAAAATAAAGTCGATATTGTACACGCTCATAGTACTTCCGTTTTTTTTGCATTTCTAATTAAGATTCTACTGCCAAGAATTCAGATTATTTGGCATGATCATTATGGCAATAGTGAATTGCTACAAATAAGAAAAAATAAGATTTTAAAATTCATTTCCTTATTTCTTTTCGGAATCATTTCTGTAAATAGAAATCTTGAAAACTGGGCTAAACAAAACTTGTATTGTAAAAACTTAATTTATTTGCCAAATTTTACCACTCAAGAAAATGAGGAGGTCGTCAGTAAGACAAAATTAAAAGGAATAGACGGTAAAAGAATCCTTTGTTTGGCCAATTTAAGACCGCAAAAAAACCATCAGTTATTAATTGAAGTTGCAGAAGAATTGTTTAAAATACACCCTGATTGGACATTTCATTTAGTAGGCAAAGACTTTGATGATAGTTATTCGAAAGAAATTAAGGCAATGATATCGGCTAAAAACTTACACGATACTGTTTTTTTATACGGTTCTAAAAATGATATTTCAAGTATTATTAGTCAATCTTCTATAGGCGTTTTAACTTCAATTTCTGAAGGACTACCAGTAGCTTTGCTAGAATATGGTAGAGGGAATCTTTCCGTTGTTTGCACTGATGTGGGTGAAGTTTCAACTGTGATTAATTCAGATGAAAGTGGTGTTTTAGTAAAAAGTAATGATGCGATAAGTTTTTTAAAAGCATTAATATACCTAATTAATAATCCTACTGTAAGGAGTAGTCATGGTCAAAAATTATTCGAAGAGAGCTGTAATGTTTATGCGGAACAACCAGTATTAAATAAATATCTTAAATGGATCTATGAAAGATAATGCAACTTCACTCTATATAAAATGGATCCTTATTCATATCGGAATAGGTGGGGCTGTTTTCGTTTTGCCTTTCCTCGCTAAGCTATACGCCATTCTTATTGTGTTGGTGGGTTTTAGATATGTAGTACGTACAAAAAACCATAATAATGAAGCGTTATATGTTGCTGCTTACGTAGTGGGCGCAGAAGTATTTTTGCGCATGACTGAAGGTAATTTCTTTGAGCAGTATGCCAAGTATATGGTGATGGCGATTCTGCTGTTGGGAATGATCTACCGTGGTACTTCCAAGAATTCTTGGATTTATGTGATTTTTGGATTTTTGTTGTTGCCTAGTGCTGTGCTATCCTTCTATACTTTAAACTTTGAAACCGATATCCGTAAAGCAGTTACTTTTAATATAGTTGGCCCAATAACTTTGATGGTTTCTGCTATTTATTGCTATCAAAGAAAGGTCACCTTCAAACAAGTGTTGAATATAATCGATATGTTAGCCTATCCTTTAATGGCTACTTTGGTGTATATGTTTGCCTACACGCCTAGCATAAGAGATGTTGTAACTAGTACCGAATCAAATTTTGAAACTTCAGGAGGTTTTGGACCGAACCAAGTAGCTACAATATTAGGACTGGGTATTTTTTTGTTTTTTATTAAAATTGTACTGCAATCAAAAAACAATAAAATCTTATGGATTAATGCTGTTTTTTTCTTGGTCGTTACGTTTAGAAGTATCGTCACTTTTTCAAGAGGTGGAGTGCTGACTGGTTTTGTTATGATTATTGTAGTAGTATTACTATTGTTGTTTTACACAAAATCGTATGCCAAATCAAAAATAAGTATCGTCGTTTTTATGGGGGTTTTTGCATTGATTGGTGTTTGGACCTATAGTTCTGTCCAAACAGGAGGACTGATTGATAAACGTTACGCTAATGAAGATGCAAGAGGAAGAGTGAAGGCAAGTCAATTGACGGGAAGAGAGGTGTTAATTGAATCGGAGATAAATATGTTTTTAGATAATCCCATTTTTGGAGTGGGTGTAGGGAAAAATAAGGAATACCGTTTAGAAACTACAGGTGTTAATGCAGCCTCTCATAATGAAATCACGAGGATGTTGGCTGAACATGGGCTGTTTGGATTGTTTGCTTTACTCATATTGCTTTTTACGCCCATGATACTGTACCTCAATAATAAACAGAATATCTTTGTTCTTGCGTTTCTAATATTCTGGCTCTTAACGATCAATCATGCCGCCATGCGATTAGCAGCGCCAGCTTTTGTATACGCACTATCACTATTAAAAGTATCTTTTACAGATGAAAATCAAAATCCTGTATCTAGGGAACAAACTAGCTAAACACGGTTATAACAAAACTACCATAGAAACTTTAGGCCCAGCACTAGAGCAGGAAGACTATGTGGTTTATTATAGTTCAGATAAAAAGATGTTTTTTTTCCGCCTGATGGATATGGTGAAAGCAGTGTTTTTATACCGCAATAAAGTTGATTACGTTCTTATTGATACCTACAGTACCAAAGCTTTTTGGTACGCCTTATTTTCCAGTCAAGTAGCAAGACTCTTAAAACTGAAATACATTCCTATTTTGCACGGCGGTAATTTACCCCAACGATTAAAAAACAATCCCTATTTAAGTCGTTTGATCTTTCAGAACGCCTATAAAAATGTTGCACCTTCAGCGTATTTACAAAATGCATTTGAAGCATTTGGCTATAGCAATATAGTGCCGATAGCCAATGCGATTTCGATAAAGGAATACGCATTTCTAGAACGGATTTCTTTTGAACCTAAATTGCTTTGGGTAAGAGCCTTCGCGGCAATTTATAATCCTAAAATGGCAGTAGATGTGTTGCTAAGTTTAAAGCAAAAATATCCAAATGCAAGTTTGACAATGGTGGGTCCAGAGAAGGATGGTAGTTTACAGACTACTAAAGAGTATGCGCAATCTAAAGGTGTCACTATTAATTTTACAGGCCAACTTCCCAAAGAAGCGTGGTTAAAACTGGCTACGGAACATAACATTTTTATCAATACCACCCATTTTGACAACGCACCAGTTAGTGTTATGGAAGCTATGGCTTTGGGAGTGCCAGTAGTGAGTACAAATGTTGGTGGAATCCCTTACTTAATTCAAGATGAGTTAGATGGGTTTCTCGTAGGTGATAATCAGGCAACAGAAATGGTGGATAAAATCATAAAGTTGATCACGAATCCAACAGCTAATAGGGTTATGGTCAAGAAAGCCAGAAAAAAAATGGAGCTGCTAGATTGGAAAATAATAAAACACCAATGGCGTAATTTATTGAAATAGAAAACCGACTTTTTTCGTAAAAATCTTACTTTTATTACGTACTTTGCATACAATCTTAACCTAAAGCATGCGAAAATCTAAAAGAATTCATTTTGAAATATCCGAACGTAAAATTCTTTTACGAGGCATGGATGTGGCATTTGTAATTGTAATTTTAGTATTAATCGGGCATTTCTTCCAGTTTAATTATTTTGAATTTTCTTCTACTAATTACTATTGGACAATTGTACTAGCGCTTTATCTTAATTTTTTTGGCACCATCTTCGAAATGTACAATTTGCAGGTGGCAAGTAATCGCTTCCAAGTCACAAAGAGTATTGTCTTAACAACAGCGCTAACGACTTTGTTTTATTTGTTAACACCTGTTTTTACACCAGTTTTACCCTCAAATCGTTTGCAAATTATATTGTTTTTCTTTGCAATTTTAATAGCATTATTGATTTGGCGCAACTTCTATATCATCTTTTTAGCCTCTAATCGGTTCGTGAAGAAAGTGCTGTTTATTGCAAGTAGTAAAGAGATCGATGCCTTAGTGACGGAATTGTTTTCCGTAAATCCGCACTACGTAGTGGTCGGTTATATTGCAATTGATGAAGATCCGGAAGAAACTCAAATCGATTTAGTGGATGAAACCCAACTTGAAGAATTTATTCACAAGAATTATGTATCGGAAATTGTGGTGACACAAATCAAAGACAAGCATAATTCGGTAGCCTTATATACTGAATTATTACATCATTTAGAGCGTGGCGTAGTGATAAGACAATACAAAGAAGTATATGAAAACAATACATACAGACTACCTATAGATTTTGAAAGTAAAGAATTATATAAATTTTTTCCTTTCAGCAGAAGCAATCAAAATAAATTATATGGGTATTATAGCCGTTTAATGGATGTTGTTTTTTCGATTATCGGTTTATTTATTTTCATAGCGTTAGTCCCATTTATTTGGTTTATAAACCTGTTCGCAAACAAAGGCTCCTTTTTTTATGCACAAGAGCGCGTGGGTAAAAACGGATTCCCTTTTATCATTTACAAGCTCAGAACAATGGTGAAAGATGCTGAAAAAGACGGTGCTGTTTTTGCAGTTACAGATGATATTAGAATTACACCTTTCGGTAAGTTTTTAAGAAAAACGCGTATTGATGAATTACCACAATTTATTAATGTCTTAAAAGGCGACATGGCAATAATAGGTCCAAGACCAGAACGACCAGTATTTGTAAACGAAATTGCTGCAAATGTCCCGCTATACCAAACACGACACGTAATCAAGCCCGGACTAACCGGTTGGGCACAAGTGAATTATTCCTACGGAAGTAACCTAGAAGATAGCTTGATGAAACTTCGATACGATCTGTATTACATCAAACACCGCAGTTTGTTTTTAGATATTAATATAGTGTTGAAAACAATGAGTACGGTTTTGTTCTATAGAGGACAGTAGGAGTGATCAGTGGTCAGTAGTAGTGTTCAGTTTTCAGTGTTCAGTTGAAGTAGATTCCGATGAGGTTTCTTAATAAAAATCACCCACAATCTTGTCATCCTGTAAGAATCTCATAAATTTGACTCCGGTTTTTGTTGTTTTCAAGTTAATTATTGCCATCACTAGGGTGTGAATAAGTTTTGTAATTTTGAATTTGCTCTTCTTTTAAAACTTATCTGACTTATATGTTTTAAGTTGCTCTTATTTTTTTCTTGTTTTCCAAAACTAATCTTCCTAACCAGAAGCCATTCAAAACAATAAAAGGCCACACAATTTCCAAGTGGATTTTGTTCAGCATATAGGCTAAATAGACGAATAGCATTTCAATACAAATTTTCCCCCAAAGTATGATTTCATCTTTATTTTCTTTGGCATAATACCAAGCGAAGACTAGGTGTAAAGTGTTGAAAAGTAAATAACTCCACTTCGGTGTTGTAACAGAAAAAACGCGAAAGCAATTTCTTTTTATTTTTAAAATTTCTTAAAACTGTGTTGCTCTTTTCTTAGAGATTGAACTTACGTATTAAAATAATCACCTCTTAAACCTGTTTTCTACAACTAATTTACCAATCCAGTAGGCATTTAAAACCATGAAAGGCCAAACGATTTCCAAGTGAATTTTGTTCAGCATATAGGCTAAATACACGAATAGCATTGCGATGCAAATTTTCCCCCAAAGTATGATTTTATCTTTATTTTCTTTGACATAATACCAAGCGAAAACTAGCAATAATGGGTTGAAAAGTAAAACGTTGTAATTCCACATAATTTCTTCATGAAGCGAATAGAATCCGACTAAAGAGAAGAAAATTCCAAACAGACCAACAATTATAAGATAGGTAATTTTCAACCATTTTTTGTTCAGAACCACCAATAGTATTAATGCGCCCATTAGTGAGTAAATAGAGTTCAGCAGATTAAAAGGTAATTCTGTTTTCTTTGCTTCTAGAATGGTTTTGTTTGATTGTTCTAATGGTTGCCCGTTTACTTGAGTAGCGGTAATTGCTCTTTTGAATTCATAAGGTAAAAACAATCGGGTTGCAGGTTGGTCTACTTTAGCGCCAAAAATCAACTGAATTCCCAATTTCATATAGAAATCTGTCATATAGGGATATAAGATTTCACGATAAGATTGGTCAATTGCTGCAGCTTTAATATATTCAGCTCCAAGCGTAGTGTTGATTTTATCAGCTACCATAGTAGTGCAATTGCGATCGATAAACTTATAGGTGTAATAGCGGTCTTCGCTGTAAACCGAAGTGTTTAGTTGTTGAAATAGCTGGTTGATTTGCTTTGGGTTTAACCACAATTCTTGTTCAATTATTTCTCTATTTTCCACTTGGTAGTTGTACTGAAAAGCAGCAAAAGAACCGTTCGTTACAAAATATTGCAAGTCTCCTTTTACGAACTTTCCAATAAAGTTAGGCGTGCTAAAATCAAAGGCGCCATAATTATAAACCACATCAACGTCATTGCTTACGTCTTGAATCCTAATGCCAGTATGTCCGTACATTGCATAAGATTCTGGTCCGGTGCCACAAGTTAAAATACTAACTTTTGCCTCGTTTGATAGGGTTAGGCTTTGGGCGAAACTAAAAAATGACGTTAAAATGAATAAAGTGGCAAGTAGTTTTTTTATCATCAGGTGATTTATTCAAGTTGAAATAGAAGCTGAAACGAGTTTAGCTTGACAAAGTTATTAAATAAATCTGAATGAAACTCTTAATTGTAATTATCTAAACAACTCCCAATCTACTTTTAAAGAAAATATGTTGGAATATAAAGCAGCGCTTTGATCGCCCAAATCGGTTAATGCGTAATCAATTTGGATACCTTTGTATTTGAACCCAATACCAATATTAGGTTGGAAACTAAGTTTTTTAGAGTCGTCAATTTGGGTAATTTGTTGAAAGTTTCCTACACCACCTCGCAAGTATACCAAATCTACATACCCAAATTCTAAACCTAAAGCAGGATCAATACTTACTGTATTTGTTGAAATAATATCGTTAGTTCGCGCAAATTGCATGTTTAAATTCCCGGCTGCTAACAAACTGTAATCGTATCGAATAATCCATTTTTTCGACATGCCTAGTTGGGCTTTTGGTAATGTAATTTCGCTTGTTTCGGGTAATTCTTGATTTTGTCCAGGAATCGCATCTGCAATTTGTTGGTATTTTTTCTTGTCGATGGTCCACGTATTATAAGTAGTTGTAATATCGCGCACCATTAATCCAAATTTCCAATCTTCTTCATCGCTAATATATTGAATCCCTAAATCGAATCCAAAACCCCATGAATTAGCAAAATCACCAATAACTCTTCGGATTACTTTTGCATTCACACCATAATTTAAGCCTTCAATAGGTAAACTTCTGGCATAAGAAACGGTTAATCCGTAATCAGCTGTAGAGAATAAAGAGATGCGATTGTAGTCGATGTTTCCTTGACTGTCGATTAATTGTGTAGTATTTAAAATATCATCAACTCCAAAGCGAATTAACGAAATTCCAACAGCACTTCGGTCGTCTATTGGCATTGCAAAACCAGCATAATCGTATTGCGCAATGTTTGCAAAATAATTCGCATGCATTAACGCAAACTGTTTGTCTCCTAACTTCAATAAACCCGCCGGATTCCAATAACCCGAATTCACATCGCCTGAATGCGAAACAACAGCGTTAGACATGCCCAAAGCAGCAGCATCAACACCAATATTCATGAATTCATTCGAATACTTTCGAACGGTTTGTGCGTAGTTTAGACTTGAAAAACAAACTAAAAATAGGATAACTGTTTTTTTCAACGCTGATTTTTTTACAAAGATGAAATAAATTTCTCAATTAGTAAACTCTAAAAGTATTAACTTATTGTATTACATTTGCTGTAAATTATTTAAGCGCTTTTTGAAGGCATTTCTAATCATAATTTATATGCAAATTAAAAAATACATTCCAAACACTATTACATTACTTAATCTTTCCAGTGGTTTATTGGCCGTTATTGCCATTTTTAAAGGATATTATGACGAAGCTTTTATTTTCGTTTGTTTGGGTATCTTTTTCGACTTTTGGGACGGATTTTTTGCCAGAAAATTTAATGTTTCAGGTGAATTAGGATTGCAATTGGATTCCATGGCAGATATGGTGACAAGTGGTGTTGTGCCAGGTTTGATGTTGTTCAAGTTGTTTGAAAACCTACAAATGGACAGTTCTTCTCCGTATTTTTTAACGGAAGAAAGTTGGTATATGGGGTTTGTACCCTATTTAGGATTTATAGTTACCTTGGCTTCTGCCTATCGCTTGGCAAAGTTTAACATTGATACCCGTCAGACCGATTCTTTTATAGGTTTGCCAACGCCTGCTAACGCCTTGTTTATCATGAGTATTCCAATGATTGAATACGCTGGAACTTACGAATGGCTGATGATGGTGCTAAATAATCCGTTTGTTTTATTAGGAATTGCTATGTTGAGCGCCTATATGTTAAATGCTGAAATTCCGTTATTTTCTTTAAAAGTCAAGGACTTCAGTTGGGCAAACAATAAACTGCAAATGTTCTTTTTAGCCGTGTCAATTGTAATGTTAGCGCTTTTATCATTTACAGCCTTACCGTTTATCATTTTATTCTATGTGATTTTATCGGTAATCAATAATGCGTTTTTGATTAAAAAATAATGGCACGCCCTGTAAAAAGAAAACGTCCTGTTAAGAAAAGTAAATCGAGTTTTTCAGGAAAGACTTTTTGGTTGATACTCTCCTTATTTCTTTTTTTTGTCATTGGGATTGGTATCTTTAAATTTCGCGATGGTATGCTCTATTATTTAGGTTTTAAAACCGATAGTAATGTAGTAGAATTATCTGCCGAAGAACGAAAATTAGCTGATATTCGAATCTACGAAGTGCTTCATCGGCATGATGAAAAAGCATTTGGTTTCGATGTTTCGGAATACCAAAGCACCATCAATTGGGAAGAAACCTATAGTATTGATGAATCTTTTGAATTATCCTTTGTTTTCGTTCGTGCCACAGCCGGAATTAATAAGTTAGATCGAAGATTTAAAGAAAATTGGAAAGGAGCACACGAACGCCAACTAATTTGTGGAGCTTATCACTATTATCGTCCCAACGAGAATTCCATCGCGCAAGCGGCAAACTTTATCAAACATGTAAAGCTGGAGAAAGGCGATTTACCACCCGTTTTAGACATTGAACAATTACCCAAAACACAATCAATTGATAGCTTAAAAGTAGGCTTACGAAGATGGTTGCAAATTGTTGAAGCGCATTATAAAGTAAAACCTATCATTTATTCAGGTGAAAGTTATTACACCGACTTCCTGAAAAAAGAGTTTAAGGAATATCCGCTATGGATTGCCAATTATAACTTTTGGCGCAATGATTTAGAACCCGATTGGCTTTTTTGGCAATTCACAGAAAAAGCCCAAATAAGAGGAATAGAAGGAATGGTAGATGTAAATATTTTTAATGGTAGCAAAAATAGGTTACTGTTGAAATGTATTCAGTAGTTTCAACAAAAATGCTTTGATAGTTTAAAATTTCAATAAGATTGCTTTGTCATGCTGAACTCGTTTCAGCAACTATAAATGTACCGAAACGAATCCTAGATTTCCGGACATTATCACTATTACTTAACTTTCTATGTTTAAATAATTGATTTATTTGTCATGCTGAACTCGTTTCAGCATCTCTAAAAATGTCGAAACCACTCCTGAATTTTCGTATAGTATCACTATTGGT
Source organism: Flavobacterium ardleyense (assembly GCF_042686085.1). Taxonomy (GTDB): domain Bacteria; phylum Bacteroidota; class Bacteroidia; order Flavobacteriales; family Flavobacteriaceae; genus Flavobacterium; species Flavobacterium ardleyense. The sequence goes on along the minus strand of NZ_JBHUOL010000021.1, from coordinate 61,219 downwards.
TAATGTTCTATAAAAAAAACGCCATCAAATTTTTAGCTTGACAGCGTTTCTTTTAAGTATAACATGACGCTTTTGTAATGCTGAACTCGTTGCATCTATAAAATTTACTGTTCCAATTCTGCTTTCGGTGCATTGAAATCAATCTTCGTTTTTCGCAATTCGAAGTTCTGACCTAAATAAACTCTTCGCACCATTTCATCTTCTACTAATTCTTCAGGCTTTCCGGCTTTTAGAATTCCTCCTTCAAACATCAAATAGGTTTTATCGGTAATCGCTAAAGTTTCTTGTACGTTGTGGTCGGTAATTAAAATTCCGATGTTTTTATTTTTTAATTGGGCTACAATTCGCTGAATATCTTCTACCGCAACCGGGTCAACTCCTGCAAAAGGCTCATCCAATAAAATAAACTTTGGATCGGTCGCTAAAGCACGAGCAATTTCAGTACGACGACGTTCTCCTCCAGAAAGTAAATCCCCACGACTGGTACGAATATGTTCCAAAGAAAATTCGTGAATTAACTCTTCCATTTTTGCAACTTGTTCTGCTTTTGAAAGCGTAGTCAATTGCAAAACACTTAAAATATTATCTTCAATGCTTAATTTTCTAAATACCGAAGCTTCTTGCGCTAAATAGCCAATTCCGTTTTGTGCACGTTTGTACATCGGAAAATCTGTAATATCCATATCGTCTAAATAGATATTTCCACTATTAGGCTTTACCAAGCCTACAATCATATAGAATGAAGTCGTTTTTCCAGCACCATTCGGACCTAATAAACCAACGATTTCTCCCTGATTCACTTCTACCGAAATGCCTTTAACTACGCTTCTTTTTTTGTAAGTTTTAACTAGATTTTCTGCTCTAAGTTTCATATTATGATTATAGGTTTAAAAGCATTCGTTTACAAATAAACAAATAAACGTTTAAAGAGTTCAACAAATTAACAATATTTTATTTCTACCAGCCCGTTACTAGTAAGTTTTTAGCTGCTTTTAAAGAGCATTTTTGATATTTTGAATAGGCCAATGCTGCTCTATTTTGTATTTTCTCGTTCGACTCGTTTTGGATATAGCCGCTTATAGCATCATGGATAGTATAAGCTTCTGGACACATTAAACCAGTTGTCCAAACTAGAGGATTTACATTAGCATCGACTAAATGAGGTTTGAAGTACGACTTACTATAACAAGCAAGAATGATCACATCTCTTGTTTTGTTGTCGGTGTTTTTAAAAGTTTCTGTCAATTCAAAATCCATTAGACCATCGTGACCAATATAAGCGACTAGATCCGAATTGCCTCCAATGCCAATGTTTTTATCTTCAATATGTAAAACTTCTTTTTTATTTCCGGCACTACTTCTGAGAAAATCTTGAGTACATTCTTTTATATACTGACCATTATAAGCGTCAGCTACTAAATAATAATTCTTTGTTTTATGCTTAAAAATCAAGCGCTCTATGATTAGTGAATCGATTTTTTGCGTTTTAATCAACTTCCAATCGGCACTTTTTTTGAAATAGGTACTTATCCCATAACCACAACCCCAATATAAATTATTTGGAGCATCTTGTCCGTTACCTATTTTTGCAGGAACAGGAACGATACCTTGATATTTATTATCGCAAAGCGCCACATAAATATGAATTGTTTTGGTTAATGTGTCAAAATTTATAGCGTTTGTTGGTGCTATATTTGCTTTGATGTCATCAGTATAAGTTGCCACAGTAGCAATCTCTAGCTGATTGTCTGACTGTTTTTGGCAACTAAAAAAGATGAAACAAGTTAGCACCAACAAACTAAATCTCTTCATATTTAAAAATATTTATTAAATAAAAATTATACTATTTCATTTTATTAACCACTGACTACTGAACACTTTCCTCTAGCGCTTCCCAGAATTCGTACGCTCTTCTTAAATGTGGAATTACAATTGTTCCACCAACTAAAGTCGCAATTCCCATTGATTCCATCATTTCTTCTTTAGTAACGCCTATTTTATGAGCAGTTTCTAAATGATATTTGATGCAATCGTCACAACGTAAAACAGCTGAAGCTACTAAACCTAATAGTTCTTTTGTTTTTACATCTAATGCGCCTTCCATGTAAGCATTCGTATCTACATTGAAGATTCTTTTGATTACTTTGTTGTTATCCGCTAATAATTTATCGTTCATTTTAGAACGGTAGTCGTTGAATTCTTTTACTAAATCTGCCATTTTATTTATTTAATTTTTCGTTATTTTTTACAACATAAGCACTGATAAAGATACTGATTTCATATAAAATCATAATCGGGATCGTTACGATAATTTGGCTCACCACATCCGGAGGAGTAATGATTGCAGCAACAATCAACACAATAACCAAAGCGTATTTGCGATATTTTCTCAAGAAAAGAGGTGTTACTAATCCAATTTTCGATAAGAAATAAATGATAATAGGTAATTCGAAAATCAAGCCACAAGCAATTACTGCTGTTTTGATCATTCCGGTATAGCTTTCTAAGTTGAATTCATTGATAATATCTTTACTTACCGAGAATGTTCCGAAGAAATAAACGGACAGCGGCACAATTACATAGTAGCCAAACAAAACTCCCGTAAAGAATAGTAGCGATGAAACGATGATAAATGCGGCTGCGTTTTTCTTTTCGTTTGTATACAAAGCCGGACTAATAAAGTTCCAAATTTGCCACAATACAAACGGGAATCCTACTATAAATCCTGCTGTAACACAAGTCCAAATCATGAAGGTAACTTGACCGCTCATGTTTGTGTTTTGAATTTTGAAAGGCATTTCGGCATTGCAAATCGCCTGGTCTTCAAAATTGAAATATTGCGTTACTTGGCAAAAGAACTTATACGTAATGAAATCAGGGTTCTTTGGCCCAAATAAAATTTCATTATAAATAAAATCGCTAAAGAAAAAAGCAACTCCTGCTAATAGTAAAATAACAGAGATACTTCGTATTAACAGCCAGCGTAATTCTTCGAGATGTTCTAAAAATGACATCTCACCTTTGCTTTTCTTTTTTGTCATTATACAATTCCTTCTTTTAAAATATCGTGTAAATGTAAAATCCCTTTGTATTCGTCATTGTCAATTACCACCAATTGGGTAATTGAATTATTTTCCAAAACGCTTAAAGCTTCAGCGACTAAGATATTCGAATTAATATTTTTTGGGTTTTTAGTCATAATGTCTTTTGCTGTTAAATCAGAGAATGTATCGCGATCGTTCAACATTCTTCTAATATCACCATCTGTAACTATTCCAATAACTATGTTATTTTCGATAACTGCCGTAACTCCCAAGCGTTTTTCGGAAATTTCCATAATCACCTTTTTGATCGATGCATCTGGAGCAACAATTGGTTTATGAGTAGTATCCAGCATATCTTTAACACGAAGCAATAATTTTTTACCCAAAGCGCCTCCAGGATGATAAATGGCAAAGTCTTCCGTCTTGAAGTTTCTTAGTTCCATCAAACATACTGCAACAGCGTCACCAAGTACTAATTGAGCAGTTGTACTATTTGTAGGTGCCAAATTATTTGGACAAGATTCCCCTTCTACATAAGCGTGCAAGATGTGATGCGATTCTTTTCCTAAAAATGAATTTTTATCAGCGGTCATACCGATTAGGATGTTTCCAAAACGTTTTAACAAGGGAGCCAGAACTTTAATTTCTGGACTATTACCGCTTTTTGAAATACAAATAATAATATCTTCTGGTTGCACCATTCCTAGATCACCATGAACCGCTTCTGCAGCATGCAGAAACATTGAAGGAGTTCCTGTGGAATTTAAGGTAGCTACAATCTTCTGTGCAATTATAGCACTTTTCCCAATTCCAGTTACTACTAATCTTCCTTTGGTGTTATATATCGCGGTTACACTTTTGGCAAAATCTTCATCTAAGTAATTTACTAGATTTTCAATGCTCTTACTTTCTGATAAAAGTGTTCTTTTTGCGGTGGCTAAAATTGTTTCAGTTGTGCTCAAAATAGAATAATTAAAAAATTTGTATGTGTAAAAGAAAATTGTATCTTTATAATTGCAAATTTAGGTAAAATCATATTAATACAGAATGAATCCACACGAAATTGATTTACATAAAGAATTAAAAAAATATTTTGGCTTTGACCAATTTAAAGGACTTCAAGAACAAGTAGTTAAAAGTATAATTACGGGTAACAATACATTCGTTATTATGCCTACTGGAGGTGGAAAATCATTGTGTTATCAGTTGCCAGCCTTGGTTTTAGGTGGTACTGCTATCGTGGTTTCGCCGCTTATTGCGTTGATGAAAAATCAAGTTGACGCTATTAGAAGCTTGAGCTCTGAATATGGGATCGCTCACGTATTAAATTCTTCGTTAAATAAAACTGAGGTAAATCAAGTAAAAAAAGATATTACCTCCGGAATTACTAAGCTTTTGTATGTAGCTCCCGAGTCTTTAACCAAGGAAGAATATTTGCAATTTCTAAATGAAGTGCCTATTTCATTTGTAGCAATTGATGAAGCGCATTGTATTTCTGAATGGGGTCATGATTTTAGACCTGAATATCGAAATTTGCGCAATATAGTTCGTCAATTAGGTGATGTGCCGATGATTGGTTTAACAGCAACAGCAACTCCAAAAGTACAAGAAGATATTCTGAAGAATTTGGACATGCCAAATGCGAATACGTTTAAGGCATCATTCAATCGCCCTAATTTATATTACGAAGTACGTACGAAAACAAAAAATATTCAATCGGATATTATTCGATTTATCAAACAACATAAAGGGAAATCAGGTGTAATTTACTGTCTAAGTCGTAAAAAAGTGGAAGAAATTGCACACGTTTTACAAGTAAATGGAGTTAGTGCTGTTCCTTATCACGCAGGTCTAGATGCAAAAACCCGAGCCAGACATCAAGATATGTTTTTGATGGAAGATGTAGAAGTCGTTGTGGCTACTATTGCCTTCGGAATGGGAATCGACAAACCAGATGTTCGTTTTGTAATCCATCACGATATTCCAAAATCATTAGAAAGTTATTACCAAGAAACGGGTCGTGCTGGTCGAGATGGTGGCGAAGGTCATTGTTTAGCCTACTATTCGTATAAAGATATTGAAAAATTAGAAAAATTCCTTTCGGGAAAACCGATTGCCGAACAAGAAATTGGATTCGCATTATTGCAAGAAGTAGTAGCTTATGCTGAAACTTCGATGTCTCGACGTAAGTTTTTATTGCATTATTTCGGTGAGGAATTTGATGATGTAACGGGTGATGGTGCGGATATGGACGATAATATTCGCAATCCAAAAACAAAAGTAGAAGCACAAGACCAAGTAGTTGCTTTACTGAAAGTAGTAAAAGGAACCAAGCAATTATTTAAATCTAAAGAAGTTATTTTGGCTTTAGTGGGTAAGGTAAATGCTATTATCAAAGCACAAAAAATTGATACCCAGCCTTATTTTGGTAGTGGTGCTGGTTTTGACGAAAAATATTGGATGGCATTGACGCGTCAGGCTTTAGTCGATGGCTTAATGACAAAAGATATTGAAACGTATGGCGTTTTAAAACTTTCAAAAAAAGGAGAAGCATTTATTACAAATCCGTCCTCTTTCATGATGTCGGAAGATCACGAATATAACGAAGAAGGTGATGAGGCAATTGTAACGGCTGCAAAATCTTCAGGAACTGCAGACGAAGCTTTAATGGTAATGCTAAAAGAATTACGTAAAAAAGAAGCGAAAAAATTAGGTGTTCCTCCCTTCGTAATTTTTCAAGATCCATCTTTAGAAGATATGGCGTTGAAATATCCTATTTCTATTGAAGAATTAGGCAATGTTCATGGTGTAGGAGAAGGAAAAGCAAAAAAATATGGTAAGCCTTTTATAGATTTAATCGTTCGTTATGTAGAGGAAAACGATATCATGCGGCCAGATGATTTAGTGGTGAAGTCCACTGGAGCTAACTCAGGTTTGAAATTGTATATTATTCAAAACGTAGATAGAAAATTGGCTTTGGATGATATCGCGAAAGCGAAAGGCTTGTCAATGGATGATTTGTTGAAAGAAATGGAGCAAATCGTTTATTCAGGAACCAAATTAAACATTAAATATTGGGTTGATGATATTCTTGACGAAGATCAACAAGGAGAAATTCATGATTACTTTATGGAGTCGCAATCGGATAAAATAGAAGCGGCTTTAAAAGAATTTGATGGTGATTTCGATACAGAGGAATTACGCTTAATGCGAATTAAGTTTATTAGTGAAGTGGCGAATTAAATCAATACAATTTATAAAATATAAAAAATGCAAAGTTCACCGACTTTGCATTTTTTAAATATTAATTTATAATAAATTGTTTTATTAAGTAATTACTAGCCTTCCAGGTCTAAATTAGTAAAATTCATCAATATGACACTTGTAAAGAAAAGACAGCCGGTTTATATTCAAGTATTAATTAGGCTGTCTTTTTTAATTATACCTATAGTAGGTTTGTATTTCTTAGTGGTTTTCAATTACGATCCTCATGCAAGATGTGATGGAGATGAGCACCGCCACACTATGGGACCAATGTTCGGTTTTGTTGTTTATAGCGGTGTAATCGCTTTTTTATGGCTTATTGCGATGAGCTTAGAATTGATTTGGCGGCATTTTAGCAGTAACAAACTAAAATATCTATTTACTACATTGTTATTGATTTTTATAATTTTGATGCTAATCTTCTTTGTCTAAATTATATAAAATCTCACAAGTTAAGTTATAAAAAGTAGATCCAATTTTCTTTTTTATTCTTCGATGTTGGGCTGTTTCGGAGCGTCTTAGTTCTAAAAAACTTCTCCGCGATGTGGTTTTAAAATATCACGATACTTAATCATATCTTTTTCTTCTACTACAATAAAAGCGATTGCGTGCATGTCGTTTATGATTTCAAAACCAGTTTTTTCTAAAGTGATTTTCTCTTCCTCTAAATATTCGTTCAGATGCACATCATGATGTTCAGCTGTTTTAGCTGCAGCTTCGCCTCTGAAATCCCAAATTAATTTTATTTTACGCATAATTCCTTTTTTCTTACTAATATTCAAAGGTATGTTTTTAGTACATTTGAAAAAACTAAAATCAATATGAAATTTATTTTTACTTTTCTAATAATGAGTTGTGTTGCTTTTTCTCAAGAACTTAGCTTGCCACAAGTTAATCATTTGGCATCACTTCCTTTGAAATGTTTGCAACAAGAATATCCCAATAAACTGAATCAATTGTTGCTTGATGGTTCTGATTTGCAAGCGCCAAAAGCGTTACATCCCACTTTTTATGGTTGTTTTGATTGGCATTCTTCCGTTCACGGACATTGGAGTTTAGTTTATTTGCTGAATCATTTTCCAGATTTAGAAAACAGGGATCTAATCATTCAAAAGCTAAACGAAAACTTGTCAAAGGAAAATATTGAGCAAGAAATGGTTTACTTTCTAAAGCCACATGAAAAAGCTTTCGAACGGACTTATGGTTGGAATTGGCTTTTAAAACTGCAACTAGAATTAGAAAAAAGTAACGAAGAGTTTGCTCCAGTTTTGGCATCCAACTTAAAGCCTTTGACCAAACTGATTATTGATAGATATGCTGATTTTTTACCAAAGTTATTGTATCCAATTCGTGTAGGAACACATGCTAACACGGCTTTCGGATTATCTAATGCTTGGGATTATGCTATTTTTTCTAAAAATGAAGATTTGCAGAAAGTCATTCGTGAAACGGCAATTAGACTTTTTTATAACGACACCAACTGTCCTTTTAATTGGGAGCCAAGCGGTACAGATTTTCTTTCGCCGTGCATGGATGAATTAGGTTTGATGCAACGTATTTTGCGTGAAAAAGATTATATAGTTTGGCTTAAAAAGTTTGCTCCTCAGTTATTCTCTACAAAGTTTGCTTTGGAAGTAGCTCGTGTTTCAGATCGAACGGATGGTCATTTAGTGCATTTGGATGGTTTGAATTTTAGTAGAGCTTGGAATCTGTATCACTTGACTAATCAATATCCAAAACTTTTTTCACATTTAAAACCAATTGCCGATAAGCATTTCGCATTTTCATTACCTTCAATCGTTGACGGAAATTATGAAGGCGAACATTGGCTGGCTTCTTTTGCATTGCGTGCATTTGAAGAGAAAAAATAGATTCAATTGTTTACTTTTGCAAATCGTTTCATTTTAAATATAAACTATGCCTCGCGAATTTCAATTTCAAGTATCACCCGAAGTAGCTGCTAACGAAAGTTTGCTAGCACAACATGTTGCAAAATTAATTCAGGTAAGTCCGAAAGAAATTCAAAAAGTAGTCGTTTTGAAACGCTCAATTGATGCGCGTCAAAAAGCAATTAAGTTTAATATTAAAGCGAATATTTTTTTAGTAGGCGAACTTTATACGCCAACTAGTGTTGAATTGCCTGATTATCCAAATGTGGCTACCAAACAAGAAGTAATTATAGTAGGAGCAGGGCCTGCGGGATTATTTGCTGCTTTGCAATTAATAGAGTTGGGTCTAAAACCAATTCTTATCGAACGAGGTAAAGATGTGCGTGGGCGTCGTCGTGATTTAAAAGCGATTAACGTTGACGGAATCGTGGATGAAGATTCAAATTACTGTTTTGGTGAGGGCGGAGCAGGGACATATTCTGATGGGAAATTATATACCCGTTCTAAGAAACGAGGTGATGTAGATCGGATTTTAGAAATTTTTGTTGGTTTTGGGGCTACTCCAGATATTATGGTAGAAGCGCATCCGCATATTGGAACCAATAAATTACCACAAATTATGCAAGACATGCGCGAGAAAATTATTTCTTGTGGCGGTGTAGTGATGTTTGAAACGCGCGTTACGGATTTCGTCATTAAGAATAATGAAATGCAAGGTGTTGTACTCAGAAACGGCGATGTGATTTCAGCAAGTAAAGTTATTTTAGCAACCGGCCATTCTGCTCGAGATATTTATGAATTGTTGCATAGAAAAGGCGTGCATATTGAAGCAAAATCATTTGCATTAGGAGTTCGTGCTGAGCATCCACAAGAATTAATTGACCAAATTCAATATTCGTGCGATTATAGAGGAGAGTTTTTACCTCCAGCTCCATATTCCATTGTGAAACAAGTAAACGGTCGTGGAATGTATTCATTTTGTATGTGCCCAGGAGGTGTAATTGCACCTTGCGCTACAAGTCCGGGCGAAGTGGTAACAAACGGATGGTCGCCTTCTAAAAGAGACCAGCCGACCGGAAATTCCGGAATTGTGGTAGAATTAAAAATGGAAGATTTTAAGCCTTTTGAAAAATTTGGGCCGTTAGCCGGAATGGAATTTCAGAAAAGCATTGAACAAAAAGCATGGCATCTTGCGGGAGAAACTCAGAAAGCGCCAGCACAAAGAATGATTGATTTTACACAAAGTAAAGTGTCTCAGAGTATTCCGAAAACATCTTATGTTCCAGGAACTACTCCTATAGAAATGGGAGAAGTTTTTCCAGGATTTATTGCGCAGATTATGCGTGAAGGTTTTACGCAATTTGGAAAATCAATGCGCGGGTATTTAACAAACGAAGCTATTTTGCATGCGCCAGAAAGCAGAACTTCGTCTCCGGTTAGAATTCCTAGAGACGACTTTTCTTTGGAACATGTACAGATAAAAGGTTTATATCCGTGCGCGGAAGGCGCAGGTTATGCAGGTGGAATTATTTCAGCAGCTATAGACGGTGAAAAATGTGCTATCAAAATTGCAGAAATTTTAAATAAGTAAATTACCAGTTGGCAAAAGAAACGCCTAATCCTATAGTGGTTTGCTGGTGATTGTAATCGATCATTGTTTCGCCATAACCGCTAAAAAACTGAACGTGACCTCTTAAGTGTCCTTTTATTGGGAAGACATAATTTAATTGTATACTTCCGCCTTCAAATTGATTAAAAGGATGTGTGGCAATTGCATAGAACTCACTACGATTGTAGCTGTAATTGATATTTACTTCACCATTTCCAACATACTTCGTAATATTAGGATTTTCATCGTCGTCGTCAGCACTTCTAATCCACGGATTTAAAGTGATAATCCAATCATCGATTTGATAACCTACGTGAAATATAATTCGGTTCCAACTTCTAGATAAAGGCACATCACGACCATTGGATTGGTGATTCATTGCCATTCCAACCGATTTGAATTCACCACCAAATACTCTTAATTTCACGGGGTATCTTAAGATGATTTCAGGTTCGTAATTGATTTCTCTAAAAGCTCTGGATGTTTTTTTATTGTACACTTGCCAGTGTGCTTTTTGAGTATAACCTACCCAAACATCACCTTTTCCTCTTAAAATTCCTTGCAAAACCTTTACTTTAAAACTCAATTGAAATTTAGCTTCAATCGGATTAAAGTCTTCCCCTTCCGGTACTTCGTAATCGGGATTTTCACTAGTTGGTCGTTCATTTGCTTTACTCGTAACTCTTCCTGCGGTAACATATATAGGTTTGTAAGAAACCAACCTAAAAGTTCCTTTTTTATGCAGGGTGTCTAATTCCCAGTTTTGCGTATATGTTTTTTTAATAATGTCTAAAGTGTCTTTTTTAAAGTCTTGTGCAGTTGCATTTTGAACTATAAAAAAATATAAAAGGGAAACAATAAGGGGTTTGTTCATGGTTGTATTTTCCGAAATAATGTAATAAAAAAAATCGCAGCTTAAAAAAACTGCGATTTAATAAGATATGTTGTGAGTTTATATTTTCTTAACGTTCACGGCATTCATTCCTTTAGCACCTCTTTCTAAGTCATAGGTAACTAAATTTCCTTCTTTTACATCATCAATTAAACCACTGATGTGTACAAAGTATTTTTCGCCCGTTTCCACTTCCTTAATAAAACCGAAACCTTTAGAGTCGTTGAAAAAGTCAATAGTTCCTCTTCTTTCTACTGGAGCTTCATCTGATTCTGTTCTTCTAGATACATTGATTTCAATGCTGTCTACGTCAACAATAATCTTTTTAGATGGATCTGGTGGTGTATTAGTCAAATGACCATTTTCATCTACATACACATAGATGTCTTCACCAGATAATTTAGGATTTGCTTTTCTAGCTTCCTTTTTTTCTAGTTTCTCTTTTTTCTTCTTAGCTCTAAGTTTTTCTTGTTCTTTTTTGTTAAAAGTTTCTTGCGGTCTAGCCATTAAATATAAACGTAATTAAAATTAATATTTGTTTTAAAGTATAAAGGTACATCCTACTTGTGTCTTAAATTAAAAATTTATAAAGTACTTTGATTCAAAGTATTGCACGAGTATAATATTATCAATATCTATAATGCAAAGATAGTTTAAATTTTGCTTAGTTGTTTCAAATTGGTCATTTACTTTTTAGAATCCTTTTTTTAGGTGGTTTAGCCTAAATTCAACATAAGTTAAACTTTTCACAAACGCTAAAACAGTTTCTTTATCCTTTCTTTTTTCGTATTTTTGACAAGTATATAAAAAGATATGAAAGAAGAACAAGTAATTCTGGTTAACGAACATGATGAACCAATAGGCGTAATGAACAAAATGGAAGCACATGAAAAAGCGGTCTTGCATCGTGCCTTTTCAGTGTTTGTTTTGAATGATAAAAACGAAGTAATGTTGCAACAAAGAGCGCATCACAAATATCATTCTCCTTTATTATGGACTAATACCTGTTGCAGTCATCAGCGCGCAGGCGAAACTAATATCGAAGCAGGTAAACGTAGATTATCTGAAGAAATGGGTTTTGTGGTAGAACTGAAAGAATTGTTTCATTTTATTTACAAAGCGCCTTTTGATAACGGTTTAACTGAACACGAACTGGATCACGTGATGATTGGTTATTCTAATGAAACACCAATTATTAATCCAGAAGAAGTGGAAAGTTGGAAGTGGATGACCATTGAAGACATCAAAGAGGACATGCGTCAACATCCTGAATTATATACGGTTTGGTTTAAAATAATATTTGATAAATTTTATCATTATTTAGAAGACCACAAATTATAAAAGTAAATTCTAACTTCAAATTCCAAATTCAAAATGAGAGTTACCGTTTCAAGAAAAGCCCATTTTAATGCAGCACATCGTTTGTATCGCAAGGATTGGTCTATGGAAAAAAACCAAGCCATTTTCGGAAAATGCAACAACCCTAATTTTCACGGACATAATTATGATTTAACCGTTTCAGTAACTGGCGAAGTCGATAAAGAAACTGGTTATGTAATGGATACAAAAGTTTTATCGGACCTAATTAAAGAACATATTGAAGAGGCTTTTGATCATAAAAACTTAAATGAAGACGTTCCAGAATTCAAAGATTTGAATCCGACAGCCGAACATATCGCATATATTATTTGGCATAAACTACGCGTTTTGATTGATGTAACTATCGATTTAGAAGTGACTTTATATGAAACGCCACGTAATTTTGTAACCTATAAAGGCGAATAATTATGGCAATTCAAATAGGTGATTACTTACCAAATTTCAAAGCAACCCAGCAAGATGGAAATTCTTTTGATACTGTTCTAATTAAAGAAAAACCAGTTGTAATTTACTTTTATCCGAAAGATTTTACACCAGGTTGTACCACGCAAGCTTGTAGTTTTAGAGATGCTTATCAGGATTTCCAAGATTTAGGTGCCGAAGTAATTGGAGTGAGTGGCGATTCGGCAACTTCACATCAAGATTTTCAGAAAAAGCACAATTTACCGTTTATTTTACTTTCTGATTCAGATAGAAAATTGCGTAAATTATTCGGAGTTCCTACTGCATTATTCGGACTAATTCCGGGTCGTGTTACTTATGTTTTCGATGCTTCTGGAAAATGCATTTATATTTTCGACAGCATTAGTGCTAAAAATCACATTACAAAAGCGTTGCAAGTTCTAAAAAAGAGTGTTGCTTAGGACCGAATGGTTCGGGCATTATTTGGTTTCCATATTCCTGCTGTCCGTCATAGTCCCGAAAAAAAAATCGGGAGCTATTAACTCCCATCAGGGGTATTTAGCTTTTTTTTTCGCATATTTGTATTCTTATTTAAATGAAAATGAAGTTTTATCCATTAACTTTTACACCTATATTAAAAGACCGCATCTGGGGAGGGACAAAATTGAAAACCTATCTGAGTAAACCTATAGTTTCAGAAACTACAGGCGAAAGTTGGGAGATTTCAACCGTTCCTGGAGATATAAGCGTAGTTAATAATGGTGTTTTTGAAGGGAAAAACATCAACGAAATCATTTCATTGTATCCTAAAGAAATTTTAGGGAATGCAAGCATTAAACGTTTTGGTAACGAATTTCCATTGTTGTTTAAGTTTTTAGATGCTAAGGAAGATTTATCTATTCAATTGCATCCTAATGACGAATTAGCAAAAAAACGCCACAATTCCTTCGGGAAAACCGAAATGTGGTATGTAATGCAAGCCGACGAATCTTCTCGTCTAATTGTTGGCTTGAAAAAAGAAGTCACCCAATCTGAATATCTGCACTATTTAGAGAATAATAAGATAGTAGATTTATTACATGAATACCCAGCACAAAAAGGAGATGTCTTCTTTATAGAAACTGGAACCATTCATGCTATCGGAGCCGGAGTAGTTTTGGCAGAAATCCAACAAACTAGTGATATAACTTATCGAATTTATGATTGGGATCGAGTAGATGTTTCTGGAAATAAGCGAGTATTGCATACAGATTTAGCATTAGATGCTATTAATTATAAACCTGTCGATTCTAAAATAGCTTATGAAGAAGAAGCTAATAAGTCAGTCAATTTAGTAAACTGTCCTTATTTCACCACAAATATGATTGCTTTGCATGAACATTATTCGTGGAAGCGTAAAAAAGATGCTTTTACAGTTTTAATGTGTACAAACGGTCAGTTTGAATTAATTTTAAACGGTGAAATAATGCATTACAGAATGGGAGATACGATCTTAATTCCGGCATGTATCGCTGGGTTTATTCTAAAAGGTAAAGCTACCTTATTAGAAATTTCGATATAATTTGCTAAGTACAAAATATATTGTGTAATTTTGCATGGAATTTTAAAATATAAAGAAATGGCAAGCGTTAAAAACTTGAAAAAAGAAATCAACTACGTTTTAGGTGATATTGTAAACATCGTTTACATCTGGGAAATGACTAATGGAGGAAAACCTACAGAAACATCTGATATTTTAGTTGACAATATTTACGAAACTTTTGATTCTTTAATGACAAGAGCGAATCAAAAAGACGTTGAAAACAAAAAAGCACATTTTAAACAAATTCGTAAAGAATACGAAGAAGCTGCTAATCAATTTGTTGCGAAAATAAACGAATTAAACTAAAAGAAAGTTTTAAAAAAGTGCAAATAATGTTTGGAAATTAGAAATTCAATCTTATATTTGCACTCGGAATTTGAGTTGCCAGCGTAGCTCAGCTGGCTAGAGCAGCTGATTTGTAATCAGCAGGTCGTGGGTTCGAGTCCCTCCGCCGGCTCAAATGTAAAACCATCACTTAACAGTGATGGTTTTTTCGTTTCTACCAGTTTTTTGAAAATTAAATTTTTAAAAATTGGCACAAAAAAAAACTACAACTTGTGGTTGTAGTTTTTATATATTGACTAATTACATCATTATTTTTTTTCTGCTGCTTTTCTATCCTTTACATACTTTGTAAATATTTTTCCATATTTAGATTTCGCTACGTCTGGTTTTAAGCTTTTTTGAATGGTATCTAAATAAGACATGTTAATATCAGCTATTTCAGAAAGCGCTAAATAAGGCGCTACGACAGCATCTCCATGTGTCGCGGCAAAATGTGCAGTATATCTGTATTTCCTCTTTAAAAGCTTTTGGTAAGCTGTTTCAATGCTGTCTGTGACAGTTTGATTCGGTTTTAATTCGTTCTTTAATCGTTTTTCCATTAAAATTAAGTTTTCGTCATTGAAACGATTGCCTATTTCTTTGTATTCCATCCATAAATCGTGGTTTTTTGAACCCGTAATCTTTGCATCAGCAAAGAAATGCTTTAAAGTGGTTTCAATTTTAATGTTTCCTGGTTCTGCAAAAAATGGTAAACTATTGTCTATTGAATTAGTTTGTCCACGATCCAAAGATAAATACAGTATTTCTGGACTGTCTAATTTTATATGACTTTCAAATCTTGAATCGCCACTAATAATGATGCTGTCTATTAGAACGGCTACAGTGTCTTCTATTTTTTGTAGGTATAATTTACCTTGGCTTAATCCTTTTACATCACCTGTGATGTGAACGTTTGCATCTGCAACGGTTTCTTTCTTTTCGCAAGAAGCTAATACTACTACCGCAAGTAGTGCTAAACCTATTTTTTTCATTAGTTATGTGTTTTGAGTGCGCAAAGTAAATAAAAAATCCTCAAAATACTAAGTACTTTGAGGATTCTGCTAACTATTTTGCTAAGATTAACCTCTTAACCAAGCTTCTCTGACTGCTTTTTTAGCATTATCAGTAGATTGGTAGCCATCTTGTTTTTCTTTTGGCATTACTATTTTACCTTTTAAGGTTTTTTCTTTGCCGTCTCTTTTTATTTTTACAGAAATAGCTTCTCCATCTTTCCAATTCATACTTGTCATAATCATATCGTAGATGTTGTCTAAATTATAGTCTTTATCATTGATCGCTACAATGATATCGCTGTTCTTAATTCCTAAAGTGGTCATGAAAACATTTAATTCAATTTCTGGTAGAATTACAATTTCTTTTGTATTTGGGTTTACCGTGATATAAGGTTCTGTTTGTCCTTTTAAGAAAGGATTTCCAGCAATTTCAATCGTAGTTTCAGTTACACCCATTTTACCAAAATAGAATTCGTAAGGAATTGGTGTTTCGCCTGAAACGTGCTTGTTTAAAAACACACCAACTTCTGGATAGGTTAATTCAGTAATTTTGTCAAATAATTCACTGTCTTTAAATGCCTTGTTTATTCCGTATTCTTTAGATAAATCTTGCATTAAATTTAAGATTCCTCTTTTTCCATTGCTGCTTTCACGCATTTGAACGTCAATACACATCGCAATTAACGCTCCTTTTTGATATACATTTAAATATTGATCTTTGTAAGGCGCATCGAATACGTTTTTACTCATTTTAGTAAAACTCATATTATCATTCAATTGGCGCGATTGTGCGATTTTAACTGCCATTCTTTCAAAAAATTCAGTTTCGTCAATTAAACCTTGATTCACTTGAAATAAATTGGCGAAATACTCAGTAACACCTTCATACATCCATAAATGTTCTGACATTTGTGGATTGTTGAAATCAAAATTTTGAATCTCGTTAGAATGAACAGCTAATGGGGTTACAATATGAAAGAATTCGTGCGAAACCACATCTTTTAACTGTTCTTGAAGCATTTCCAAATCCATTGCTTCGGGCATTACTACCGTTGTTGATGTTGGATGTTCTAACGCACCATAGCCTTTTGCATCATTTGCCTCTACATCTGATAAGTATAATAGAATTGCATATTTTTTAGTTGAATTTATCGGACCTAAGAAACGTTTTTGAGCTTTCATCATCGTCTCCATATGAGGTGTGATTTGCGCTGCCGTGTATTTTCCTGTTGGCGAATAAACACTAATAATAATTTCCATATCATCTACCATAAACGAGGTAAAATCTGGTTTTGAATACATAATTGGCATTTCCACCAAACTAGCATATTTTGGCATAACAAATACATCAGAAGTATCGCTATCATCAGCATCTGTCATTGCAGAAACCCCTAATAAATTACCAGGATGAGTTACTGTTAATTTGTATGGTGTTTCTTCTTTTCCTTTGAAATATCCCACGAAAGCATGTGTGTTCAATAAGAAATTTACGCCTGCATTAATATTAGTTCCTGCAGGAGAAAAAACGTCATCACCTTCACCAAAACCTTCTCCGCTTTCAATATCAAAAGTATCGTTCACTAAATAGGTAACTTTTGTTAGTTTTTTTGCATCCGAAATCACATAAGAGTTTTCGTCAATTTTTGCAATTTTCAAAGTATTTCCTTTGCTATCAAATGCTTTTACATTTTCTATAAAACGACCATAGTCATCTTCTGAATAGGTTCCAGGAACTGTTTTTGGAATGTGAAAAGTAGTTGTTTCTGTTGTAAAAGCAGGAGGTAAAATAGTTACCAATACTTTATCGTCTTTTACATTTATTAAATCGATGGTTACATCAACATCATTTCTTGTTGTAGAAACTGCGTTTTGAGTTGAAGTACAACTCCATAAAAACCCTACTAATCCTAGGGAAAGAATTATTTTTCTCATTATATCTAAATTGAATTAGCTATTAGTCGAAAAACAGTACTGTTTGTTACAGTTAACGCTTAGAGATTTTATTAGGAGGAATTTATCTTTGAAGCTTAAATTTGAATCAGTCAATGCAGTTTTTTATAATATTTGTTTGTTGTATTGCTCTATTTTGAATATATGTTAGCCATAGTTCAAAGACTAGCAATCAAAGCGAAAACAATTTAAATCATTTCCTGTTTATAAAAACAAAAACTCAAAAGGAATCTTTTAAAAAGGTGTGCAAACTTCCCACAGCATCTCATTATGACTTTAAATTTGAATTTAGGCAAAATCTATGATTCTCAGTAGATAACTGGAGAAATGAAATAAAATCTTAACTCTTGCAGAGCAAGAGTTAAGATTTTATTCAAATTTATCTTTAAAGTAATATTTACTATCTAAATCGTCGTCTTCCAATTTACTGTACTTGATTGGTTTTGGTTTTGGTTTACTTGCAAGTGCTCTTTTTTTCCAAATTTCAAATTCTTTTTCGGATAGGCGTTTGTACATTAAGTCTGTAATGTCATGCTCGGTTATCCCAAATTCATTTTTTAAAACTTCAAAAGGTTTTTTTTCCTTTTGCGCCATAACAACAACTTTCTCTACTGTTTGTTGGTCTAATTCTGAAATTTTCTTGTTTTTCATCAGATGAATTCTATTTCTTTCTTTATTAAAGGTTTAACACACCAATATTACAGAAAAAATAGATTCAAAAAACATTTATCGCTTTTTTTTCGGATTTTTTATAAATTCGCTTGGTGAAAAGCTGTTTTTTGATATATTATTACAAAATAGTTCTAAACGTTAAATTTATTCGTGTTTTTTTTGGTTGGGATGTCTTCGGAATTTGATGTTTGTAATGGATTTGACTTCCTTCTTTCATCAATAATAAACTTCCATGGTTCAAATTCACTGTTATTTTTTGATTTTTATCTGAATTATGCCTTATCTGAAACTTTCTTTCTTCGCCAAAACTCACAGATGCAATTATAGGATTTTCACCTAATTCTTTCTCATTATCAGCGTGCCATCCATTACTGTCTTTCTCGTTTCGGTACAAATTAGCTAATACCGTCGTGAAGTTTTGATCAATCGTTTTTTCGACCTCTGTTTTAATATGCAAAATAGTTTCGCTCCAAGAATTTGGATGCATTGTTAAACCCGAATAGGAATAAGGCTTTCCTTCATTACCAAAAAGACATGTCAATCTTGGTTGAAGGATTTTCTTGCCAAATATCGTAATTTCATCATGCTGCCAAGGTGTCTCGTTTACTATTTTTTCGAACAGTAAATCAGCTTCTTCTTTGGAAAAGAAATTTGGATAAAATTCAAAAATAGCATCCGATAAGGGCAACGTTATTTTTTCTTTGGGAAATAAATCAAGCATAAAAAAAGCGATGTTAAACACCGCTAATTTACTACTTTATTTCTTTTTAAGATTTATATTCATGATGACTATCGCTAAAATGATTAATAAAATTCCCATCCATTGAATAAATAGCACTTGTTCCTTTAAAAGAACGTAAGCCATCATTACGGATACTGGTAATTCTAACGAAGAAACAATACTTCCTAATCCAATTCCAGTTTGAGGAAATCCAGCATTCAATAACATAGGTGGTATTATTGTTCCAAAAAGAGCTAATATGATTCCCCATTTGGCAAAAATTTCAAAGTTAAATGGCGTAACTTGAGTAATTATACCGAAAGTAAAAACGATTACCGCACCACCTAATAACATGTATAAACTTCTTTGCGCAGACGAAATGCCAAGAGCAACTTTGTTTGCTGTAAACATTGTAGTAGTGAATGAAGTTGCAGCCAATAAACCAAATAAAAGTCCTAATGGCCAATTAATTGTGTTATCATCAAAGTCGATTTTAAAGATATTAATAGCTAAAGCAGTTCCAATTAAAACTATAATTACCGAAATTATTTTTTGTAATGAAGGTGCTTTTTTGTCTAAAAACCACTCTAATAAAACACCCATCCAAACGGTTTGCATTAACATTACAATTCCGATCGATACAGGAATATATTTTACGGCTAAATAATAGAATATGCTTGTCATACCAAGCGAAGTTCCTGCTAACATCAATTGAAAAATGTTTTTAGAACTTGCTTTTATAGCGGTGTTTTTGTTTTTAATTTTTTGGAATAAGTTGATGATTAAAATCCCAGTGATTCCATAGATGAATTGGGAAGTTGTTACTTCAGCTGTCGTAAAATTTTCTTGATAGGCTAGTTTTACAAACGTGGCTAACATTCCGTAGCTGGTGGCGCCGAGTGCTACTAAAAACACTCCTTTGATCATATTGTTGTTTGACATTTTCTAAATTTTTGAGGGGCGCAAATATAGTGATTTTGGACGGAAGTAATGCAATGGTGCCAATTAGATTTTTTTCAATTAATTAAGGGTTGCATACTTTTTTTGGAGATGAATCTTCTAATGAATCGCTTGTTTTATTAGTAATCATAAAAAAAACCTGCAAGTTTTCACTTGCAGGTTTCTGATAATCTAATTTCTATTCTTGGAAAAGTCTATTTTATACTTTCAAAACTACGTTTCACGAAAGCTGTTAGTTCTTCTCCTTTTAGTAAACCTTGCGATAGTTTAGCTAAATCCAAGGCTTGTTTTACCAAGGTCGTTTTTGCTTCTTCGTTTTCAGTTGCTAAAATAGTCGTTGCTATTTCAGAATTTGTGTTTACTACTAAGTTGTACATGTCTGGGAAATTACCCATTCCAAACATTCCACCGCCACCGCCAGACGCACTCATTTCCTTCATTCTTCTCATGAATTCAGGTTGTGTGATCATAAAAGGAGCCGCTTTGCTATCCAAGTTTTCTAACTGAACTGAATATTTTTCCTTTGGAACAATAGTTTCTAAAACTGTTTTTAATTTCTCTTTTTCTTCATCTGATAATTTTGAACTCGTTTCTTCATCTTTTTGAATTAACTTGTCAATAAAATCAGCATCTACACGAGCAAAAGTTAAATTTTCATTATCCGATTCTAATTTCTGAACTAAATGCGAGATAATCGGAGAATCTAATAAAATTACTTGATAGCCTTTGTCTTTTGCTATTTCGATATAACTGTGTTGTGCTTCCTTACTAGATGCATATAAAACTACTAATTTTCCGTCTTTATCGGTTTGGTTAGGCGCTAATGCTTCTTTTAATTCGGCTAACGTGTAATATTTGTTATCGGTTGTTGGATACAAAACGAAATCAGCTGATTTCTCGTAGAATTTTGGTTCAGAAAGCATTCCGTATTCCAAAACGATTTTGATATCATTCCATTTCTTTTCGAAGTCTTCACGATTTTCGTTGATTAACGATTTTAGTTTATCTGCTACTTTTCGTGTAATGTAATTAGAGATTTTCTTTACATTTCCGTCAGCTTGCAAATAAGAGCGCGATACGTTTAATGGAATATCTGGTGAATCAATTACTCCTTTTAACATTCCTAAAAATTCAGGAACAATTCCTTCTACATTATCTGTTACATATACCTGGTTTTGATACAATTGGATTTTGTCCTTTTGCATTTGTAAATCAGCCGTAATTTTTGGGAAATATAAAATCCCTGTCAAATTGAATGGATAATCTACATTTAAGTGAATGGTGAAAAGCGGTTCTTCAAATTGCATTGGATACAATTCATGGTAAAATTTTTTGTAATCTTCATCCGTTAAATCTACTGGAAGTTTCGTCCAAGCCGGAGTTGGATTATTGATGATATTATCTACTTCAACATATTCTGTTTTATAATCCTCTGGAGCATCTTCAGGTTTTGGTAACGTTTCTTGCTTCGTTCCAAATTTAATTGGAATTGGCATGAATTTATTATATTTCGTCAACAATTCCTTAATTCTGCTTTCTTCTAAAAACTCTAAAGAATCTTCAGCGATGTGTAAAATCACTTCTGAACCTCTATCTGTTTTGTCGCTAGGAACTAATGTAAATTCCGGGCTTCCGTCGCAAGTCCAATGAGCTGCTGGCTCGTCTTTGTATGATTTTGTTATGATTTCAACTTTCGAAGCCACCATAAATGCAGAGTAGAATCCTAGTCCAAAGTGACCAATTACACCCGAGTCTTTAGCAGAATCTTTATACTTTTCTAAGAACTCTTCAGCTCCTGAAAAAGCAATTTGGTTGATGTATTTTTCCACTTCTTCTGCAGACATTCCTAAACCTTGGTCAATAATGTGCAGTTTTTTACCTTCTTTGTCAATCTTAACTTCGATTACTGGGTTGCCATAAGCTACATCAGTTTCGCCAATAGTTGTTAAATGTTTTAATTTTAAAGTAGCGTCTGTTGCATTTGACACTAATTCACGAAGAAAAATTTCGTGGTCGCTATACAAGAACTTTTTAATTAAAGGAAAGATGTTTTCTACAGAAACGTTGATTTTTCCTGATGCCATATTTTAAAATTTAAGTTAAACAATGTGATTTAATCCTAACTTCAAAAGAGAGACCAAACTATAATTGATGACAAATTGACATAAAATAAATATCCTAATTCACTTTAGTAAATTAGGATGATTTTATTACTTATAAATCTTTTTTATTAATAAGCTCTTATGTAGTAAACAAGACCTCCAGTAACATTATAAGTAATTCCTGTGAAAGAATTTGGCACAGTATCGTAAGCAGGAGTTCCGTCAAAATTATAGTGTTGGGAAATGTTAAATACTAAAGAAGTATCTAAAGCAAAAAATAAATCTCTTATTAGTTTAGAGCGAGGAATTAAGCCAATAACAACATTCATTACGTTGTCATTGCCACCTTCAGTGTTAAAAGGTTTAATTTTTTAGATTCCTCCACCAGCATGTGCAAATAAATTAATGGTTCTTTTGTTATTTATGGATAGCTTAAAAATCGAGTTCTTATATTTATTAGTATTTCGAATAGTATTCTCCAGAATGATTTTGAAAAGCCAATAAATAGTTTTTCATCTGTAAAAGTGTCGGTATTTTTATATTATTTATATTTCTTCTTACAGCATTCCCATGTGTACGTTTATTATGATTCTTTAGTATTATATTTGCAGTATTATTAGTAACTAATTTAATGAATGCTATGAAAAAAATA
The DNA here is from genome assembly GCF_042686085.1 of Flavobacterium ardleyense. GTDB lineage: Bacteria > Bacteroidota > Bacteroidia > Flavobacteriales > Flavobacteriaceae > Flavobacterium > Flavobacterium ardleyense. The sequence continues at coordinate 38,763 of NZ_JBHUOL010000021.1, read as the reverse complement.
ATTTTAATCGTTTTAGTTATTTTTGCAGTGGGTTGCAAATCTAAAGAGAAAGTAGTTGGTACCAAATTGGATAGATCAACAGAAATCGCAATAAAGGGGAATTGGGTTTTATCATCTGTTAATTACGGTGGTTCTGATTATATTAAAGTAACATCTTTCAATGTTGCTGATTCAAAATGTTTTGAAGGAAGTGAATGGTCTTTTGTTGCTAACAACAATAAAGGTCAAATGGCTTTAAATAGCGCTAACTGTACTAATTATTCTAGTAATATTACTTGGTACATCAATAAGGATGAGAATATGGTGTTGAAATTTTTAACGGAAGGTGTAAAAGCAAAACATACAAACTCTGGTTATATCTTAAGAGTCGTTTCTCAATCTAAAACTCAATTTCAATTAATTGATAAAATTGATGTAGCAGGAAAAATGACAGATGTAGTTTATCAATTTGATAAAAGATAATTAAACAAAAAACAATTTTAAAAATAAAACAATATGAAAAAGACATTCGTTTATTTAGTAGCCTTGATTTTTACATCAAGTACAATCTTAACAGGTTGTCAAGCCATTAAAAATACTAATAGCACTCAAAAAGGTGCCGTTATCGGTGCTGTTGGTGGTGGTATTTTAGGAGGTGTTCTTGGAAACAATCTAGGAAAAGGAGGAAATGGAGCTTTAGGAGCAGTTTTAGGAACTGTTGTTGGAGGAGCTGCTGGAGGTTTAATTGGAAACAAAATGGACAAACAAGCACGTGAAATTGAAGAAGCTTTACCAGGTGCTCAAGTAGAAAGAGTAGGAGAGGGAATTCGTTTAGTTTTAGGTGAAAATTCAGTAAATTTTGATTTCAATAAAGCGTCGTTAACTGCAAAAGCAAAACAAAATTTAGATAAATTAGTTCCTGTTTTGAAAAGTTATGCAGATACTGATATTAAAATCTATGGTTTTACAGATAGTAAAGGTGCTGATGATTATAATTTAAATTTATCAACTCAAAGAGCCGCTGCTGTAAAAAGTTATTTAGCAACAAAAGGTTTAGTAATGAGTAGATTTAATGCTGTGGGTATGGGAGAAGCTGAACCAATTGCTACCAATGATACGGATGCGGGTAGAGCTCAAAACAGAAGAGTTGAGTTTGCTATCGTTGCAAATGATAAAATGGTTCAAGACGCAGAAAAAGAAGCAGGTAAATAATACTTTTATACTTATACTGAGCTTAAAATAATGTTACAAGTACAAAATATACATTTTTCGTACCTCGATAAAAAAAATATTGACAACATCAGTTTTTCTTTAGAAAAGGCGAAACACCTAGCAATTATTGGCGAAAGTGGCTGTGGTAAAAGTACTTTGTTGAAATTAATTTATGGCTTATATGATTTAGATAAAGGGCTTATCTTTTGGAATGATATTCAGGTTTTAGGACCTAAATATAATTTAGTTCCAGGTATGCCCTTTATTAAATATTTAGCACAAGATTTTGATTTAATGCCTTTTATTACTGTTGCTGAAAATGTAGGAAAATATCTTTCCAACTTTTTTCCAGAAGAGAAAAGAGCTAGAATCGCAACGTTATTAGAAATTGTTGAAATGACGGAATACGCCAATGTAAAAGCCAAGTTGCTTAGCGGTGGTCAAATGCAAAGAGTAGCATTAGCAAAGGTTTTAGCTTTAGAACCGGAAATTCTATTACTTGATGAGCCTTTTAGTCATATTGATAATTTTAGAAAAAATAGCCTTCGCAGGAAATTGTTTGCTTACTTAAAAAAACAAAATATTACGTGTATTGTTGCCACACATGACAGTACTGATGTTTTAGCTTTTGCAGATGAAGTCTTAATTGTAAAAGACGGAACTATTATCGTAAGCGGTGATCCGAAAATCATTTATGAAAAGCCTGAAAATAAATATATTGCTTCTCTTTTTGGAGATGTAAATGAGTTTGTTTTTGGAGGGAATTCCCAATTGGTTTATCCGCACCAGCTTAAAGTTGTAGAAGAATCAGAATTAAAAGTGCAGATTTCGAATTCTTATTATAGAGGAAGTCACTATCTGATGGAAGCAACTTTTGAAAATCAACAATTGTTTTTTGAAAGCGAAAATAAAATCCCAATCGGCAGTTTAGTTCACCTTAAAAAAAAATAGCCCTTTAGTTTTACACTAAAGGGCTATTTTTTTTCTATTTAATCGTCCTTAATTTTTCAAGTATTTTTCTAAGAATTGATCTTGTTCCCAAAGTAAATGTAAGATATTATCTTTGGCAGCATAACCGTGCGATTCTTTCGGTAAAATAACCATTCTAACTGGAGCGCCTAAATTCTTTAAGGCTTGGAAATAACGCTCTGTTTGTAGCGTGAAGGTTCCCGGATTGTTGTCCGCTTCTCCATGTGTCAATAACAAAGGTGTTTTCATTTTGTCTGCATTCATAAAAGGCGACATTGTATTGTAAATTCCAGGCACATCCCAATAATTGCGCTGTTCACTTTGGAAACCAAAAGGAGTTAACGTTCTGTTATATGCACCACTTCTAGCAATTCCACATGCAAATAAATCAGAATGCGTTAGTAAATTAGCTGTCATAAATGCACCATAAGAATGGCCTCCAACACCAACTTTCTTGCGGTTGATATATCCTAATTTGTCTACAGCATCAATAGCTGCTGCAGCACTGGCAACCAATTGCGGAATAAACGTATCGTTTGGCTCTGTTGTTCCTTCACCTACAATTGGGAAGGATGCATTATCTAACACTGCATATCCTTTAGTTGCCCAATATATAAATGAGCCATAGCTTGGAAATGTAAAGTCATTAGAGTTCTGTGCGCTTTGACCTGCACTATTTTTGTCTTTATATTCTCTTGGGTAAGCCCAAATCAATAGTGGCAATTTCACATCTTTCTTCACTCTATCGTACCCTTCTGGTAAATATAAAGTTCCAGATAAAATCACACCGTCATTACGTTTATAAGTAATAACTTCTTTGTAGATGTTTTTTAAACCGTCAAACGGATTTTTAAATGCAGTAATCTGTGTTAATTTATTTTTCGACTTGATATTTCTAAAGTAGTAATTTGGATATTCATTTTTAGACTGAATCATTACTAAAACTTCTCCTTTTTTAATATCTTCAATTGATAGTAAATCTTCTTTTTTATCCTTCATGTTAGAAGTATACAAGCGATTTTTCTTCAAAGTATTGAAGTCCATTTCATCAATAAATGGAAACTGACCTTCTTTTGTATGTCCCGAACCAATTAAATACGCTTTGTTGTTTTCAATAGCAATTGTATAGCGACCATATTGATTTTTTTTCATTTCAAAACTCCCTGGATCTGAATAGATATCTTGCGAATTTCTGTCCTCAATTACTTTAGGTGCAATTGATAAATTAGAAGGGTTAAATAAGTATGATTTTGTATTTCTTGTATCATACCAAGAATCCATTACAATAGCATTGTTTTCATTTGCCCACATAATTCCTGCATAACGCTGTTGTGTTTTTATTAAACTTGTAGGATTGGCTTTAAATGGTGCTTCCCACAAGAAAACTTCATCTCTAAAGGCAACTGTTTTTGCCTGGTCACCTTCGTCTAAAGCTTCCACAAAATATAAAGTAGCAGGTTTGTCTGCTCTCCATCCCATATTTCTTTTACCTGTTCGTACAGATGAAAAACCTTTTGCCATAATTTCAGTTAACGGCACTTCGTTTACTACTTTAACTTCTTTACCATTTAAATCGTAAATAGTAGTTTTTTGTGGAAAACGACTTAGTGGAACAATGTATGAATATGGTTTTTGAATGGTGGTAATCATCAAATAATTTCCGTCTGGCGAAAAGCTTTCCCCAGCATAAATATCGGCACTTTTGAAAATCTTAGAAGTTCCTGAAATTGAAACTTGATGCAATTCTGAAGTTACCATCACATCAAAATTAGCTTCATCTGATTTGTTTTTTAATAAATCTTGGTACGTTCTGTTCTGCGATTTTGAACCATCACTTACCGATACAATCGGACCTTTTGGTAAGTCTGTTTTTTCGTCAATTAAAGCCGGACGATTTTTTGGCAACATTTTTACCAATAAATTTTCATTGTCTTTCATCCAGCTGTATGGACTTCCTAAATTCGCATTTAAGTCATCGGCTGTAATTTTTTTAGCTGAAGCTGTCGCTACATCAATAATCCACAATTCAACACCTTTTGTTGTAGTGTTTGTAAAGGCGATTTTCTTTTCGTTTGGTGACCAAGAAACGTTTGTAATTAATGCGTTGTTTGGTAAGCCAGACACTTGAATTGGTTCTTTGTCCTTGATTTTTCTAACCTTCAAGTTGTTAATGTAAGTAACCGTGCTTGAAATATTAGTAATTGGGTTGATGCGTAAACCACCTAAACGCATTTCTTCCTGACTTAAATCTTCAAGCGTTTTGTACGTATTTCGGTAACTTAATAGCATAAAATCTTTTTTAGAGTCCATGCTCACTGATGGCGCTCTTTCAAAATCTGCTAACGCTAAAATTTCAGCAGAAGGCTTCTGATACGTTATGTTTTCTTGCGCAAAAGCAAAACAACCGAACATCAAAAGAAATAGAAATGTTTGTTTTTTGATCATAGTTTAAAGTGCATAAAATTAAAGCACCTAAAGTACATTTTATATTAACATCGAAAAAATGGATTACTGTTAATTATTTCGTAAAGTCAGATTCGTTTATTTGCTCCTTACTATTGATTGATAGTGAGTTTGGCTATTTTTTTTAATTAAAAATGATAATTGTCATTTAATGATTTTTTATACTAGCATACTTTTGTACCATAAATGTTTAATAACTCAAAATGAAAAAATTAACCTACTTCATTGCATTCTTATCGCTTACTGCTTTTTTTCTTTCATCCTTTACTAACAAAGAATCTAAAGGATATGAAGATCGTGCTTACTTTCAAGATCTTACAAATGGTAAACTTCAGTATGAAAGACATTGTTTAATGTGTCACAAACAAAATGGTGAGGGTGTTGCTAAGAGTTTTCCTCCTTTAGCGAAGTCAGATTATTTAAATGCAGATTCAGACAGAGCCATCAGAATTGTGCTTTATGGTTTGTATGAACCAATTGTGGTTAATGGAAAACCTTACGAGAACTACATGATTCCTCATAAAGATTTATCAGACAAGGATATTGCAGATATTTTAACCTACGTCTATGAAAGTTGGGGAAATAATAAAACCAAAATAACAGTTGATATGGTTAAAAAACAACGTACAAAAAAGTAATTATTTGTGCATTTATAACATAGTGTTATTGTGTGGATTTAAAATAATATTAAAAATATAATGCTAATTTTTAAAAAATCGGCCTCTTAAATTATTAATTTCTTATTTTTGTCCTCAGAATTTAATAAATTGACACTATGTACCATTCAAAAATAACGGGATTAGGGTATTACGTTCCAGATAATGTAGTAACCAATGATGATTTGTCTAAGCTAATGGACACTAATGATGAATGGATTCAGGAAAGAACTGGAATTCAAGAGCGTCGTTATGTAATTAGAGGTGAAGACACAACTACTTCAATGGGTGTAAAAGCTGCTGCAATTGCCATTGAGCGTTCAGGAGTTGCTAAAGAAGATATTGATTTTATCATTTTTGCTACTTTAAGTCCAGATTACTATTTTCCAGGACCAGGCGTTTTAGTACAGCGCGATTTAGGTCTAAGAACCGTTGGAGCACTAGATGTTCGTAATCAATGTTCAGGATTTGTATATGCGATTTCTATTGCAGATCAATACATCAAAACTGGAATGTATAAAAACATTTTAGTAATTGGTTCGGAAGTTCAATCTACTGGATTAGACATGACAACTCGTGGAAGAGGCGTTTCAGTGATTTTTGGAGATGGAGCAGGAGCAGCCATAATTTCAAGAGAAGAAGATTTATCGAAAGGAATTTTATCGACACATTTGCATTCAGAAGGACAACACGCTGAAGAATTAGCAGTAGTTGCACCAGGAATGGGAAAACGTTGGGTAACTGATATTATTGCAGATAACGATCCAAACGATGAAAGTTACTATCCTTATATGAATGGACAATTTGTATTTAAAAATGCAGTAGTTCGTTTCAGCGAAGTAATTAATGAAGGATTACAAGCTAATAATTTAGAAGTTTCAGACATCAATATGTTGGTGCCACATCAGGCAAATTTGAGAATATCTCAATTCATCCAGAGTAAATTTAAATTGACGGATGACCAAGTGTATAACAACATTCAAAAATACGGAAACACAACCGCCGCATCTATTCCTATCGCTTTGACTGAAGCTTGGGAACAAGGAAAAATCAAATCCGGAGATCTAGTAGTTTTAGCGGCTTTTGGAAGTGGATTTACTTGGGGAAGTGTGATCATCAGATGGTAAGATAAATTTAGAATTTAGAAATCTGAATTTAGAATTTAGAAAATAATAGAAAAGCGTTTTGATTAGTTTCAGAACGCTTTTTTTTTGGAGCTATTTCCAGCTTTCCGTTGCAATCTTTTTTGTTTTTAAAGAAAAACAAAAAAGGATTTCCACTGCAATCTGGGCTAGGGCAATAGTTTTCAATTGAAAATTTTCGATCATGAGATTACTTAGTACATTATTTTTTTCAATCGTTTTAATCTTCAATAATCCTTTATAAGCACATTCCAACCAGATTCTTCCTTGATCAGATATATTGAAACTTTCATATTTCATAACGAAGTTTTCTTAGTGGTTTTTCTTAATCGATTTATTTGCTTTTTTCTTCATTAAATGACTGACCAATAATTATGTCAAAATATATTTATTGTATCCAAATGTAATCTTTAGAAAGTATTTCTTTTTTGCATAACTTTCTTCTTTATATTTTTAGCTTTTTTTTTGTTAGCGATTCAACCTTTTGGAGCAACGAATTGCTAATTAATTTTTAATAAAAGCGATATTTGAAACCGTCGTTTTTGTAATTGTAGATTGTGTAAATTGCAACTTAGTTTAAGCAGCAGAAATAGTATCAAACATAAAAAATAAGTAAAATGCTTCCAATAGTAATTTATCAAAAAAGCTTAAAAGATGAGTAACAACCAAATAATGCTTTTGATTGCCGGAATAATTCTACTTACTATTATCAATTTTATCTTTCATGCTTTTGACTATGATGCTTCTTTAAAAAATCAGATGCATGATGTTAAACTACCGGAGAGCTACAAGAATTATCAACCGCTAGAAAAAACCGAAAAAATAAAATTCGGAAATCAGGAGATGGAAGTTTTGTTTGAAAGCGATAAAGAATTAATCCATTTTATAAGTTCAAATAATGAAGTAATCATAAAAGAAGGAGGTTCAATACACACGCTTCATAAAATAAATAGAGTAGGGGAATTGGTTGATAAAACTATACTGTTTAGAGATTTTAGTACAAAAAGCCAAGAGTTCGTCTGCGGTGATTATATTATAAATTCATACGGAGCCTATTATAAAAATTGGATTTTAGACGGCGATTCAAGTGAAATACCCATGATTGTTCATAATAAAGACAACACTTGGACTCATAACGAAAAATATAAATTACTAAATTTTGTATTAAAGCATTGTTCTTATTATGATTATCAAAATGCCTTGGAAAACACAAGCACAATCGCGTATTTTTATGAGGATAAATGGCAATTGCTATATGTTTACATAAAAGATAGTTACAAATATTTTTTAAGAAAAGGGAAATTAGAATACGACACTAGTTTATTTTCAAACCCTCCTAATAACATAAAACCAGTTTATTATCAAAGAGAGGAGTATGTAAAATCGCGGAGCTCAAACGGGAATAATGCGAGTTATTCTTGGTCGGGAAGATTATATGCTACGCTTTTGGTAGATGAAGATGTGCTAAATTTCAGTATGGCGTTGTCCATTCCAGATCTTGGAACCGGTTCCGGACTTTATAAAATCCATAAAGAAGACATTAGAAATACTAAAGAATCTGTTTACGAGCAAATAAAACCATACGTTTACTGTGCGGATGCTCGCCTTGAATTCAAAATGTTTTCTTACAATTCAAATGCTGGCAACAAATACGGTTTTACAAATATAGGACAGAAAATTTACAAGATTAAAAAGATCACAAATGATACAATAAGTCAAAAAACAGTATAAATAGAAAAGCGTCCCGAATTAGTTTCAGAACGCTTTTTTTTGAGCTATTTACTTCGTCAGTCGCAAGCTCGTGTCCAGCTTTCCGTTGCAATCTTTTTTGTTTTTAAAAGAAAATCAAAAAAGGATTTCCACTGCAATCTGGGCTAGGCACTAATTTTCAATTGAATTCTTGCGGTCGTTAGATTAGTTGATTCATTATTTTCTTTGGATCGTTTTAATCTTTAATAATCCTTTATAAACACCTTCGAGCCAAATTTTTCCGTGATCAGGTAAATTTAAACTTTCATATTCCCAAACTAAGTTCTCTGTTTTGTTTTTCTTAAACCATTTATTGATTTTCTTCAATGACTTATTGAATTTTTCTTCATAAGTGTCACCATAACCACTAAAAACATAGAACTCTTTTTCTTGGTGAGCGACTTTATATTTTTTGATTCGGTCTAGCATTTGTTCATCATCATAACTGAAATTTGGACTCAATAAAACAGATGCGTCAAAGAAATTAGAATCAACAGTATTAAAATACATTAAAAATGTTGCGCCAAGTGAATGCCCAATCCCAATATTAGAATTTTGAATCCTGTAATTTTCTTTTAGATAAGGTTCAATTTCATTTTTAATATGACTTATTAACGTATCAGCGCCACCAATTGGCGGTTCATATTCTTTTAAAGTTTCCACATTATTATTCACGGGTAAAAACTCAAACCATCGGTCTTCTGTAACGATTCCAACAATGATCATCGGTTCAATATAATTCATTGACAACAACTCTACACTTCCTTTCACATAATTAAAAATGCGTTGGTTTTGAGCGTCAAATAAATAGAGTATTTTAAATTTTCTAGCAGGTTCTTTAAAATATTCATCGGGAAGATAAATTTGAATTTCTCTTTCTTTATCAAAAACTTTAGAAGGAATAAAAACAGTTTTAGTTGTTGCATAATATTTGTTTTCGTCAATTTCTTGTGAAAACAGATTCATGGCAATAAAGAATAGTAAGATGAATAATCTCATATTTTTGTTATTTAACAGAAAATAAATATACTCTTTTTTTATAAAAAAGGAAGGCTTCATTAATTCTTTTCTGAACTAATGAAGCCTTCTGTTAATTCAGAATTCTTAATTTATTTCTCTATTTTAATTTCTTCAGACCAAGTAGTTCCACTAATATCCGTTAAAATTACTTTGTGAATTCCATTCGGTAAATTCGCTAATTTCTCGTCCTTAATCGTTAAAACCGCTTTTGCACCTAATGGAATTATTAAACTGTGTTTACCACTTTTAATTTTCGCTACATAACGATTCGCAATGTTTTCTTTTGGGAAAACTGCTAATTCGTTTTGATCTAATTCTAAAATCGTGTTTTCTTTGTTGTCCACGACTTTAATTCCGATTAGGAAAGAACCGTAAACATCTGCACCTTCTACTCTAAATATTTGGAAAGAAAGTTGATCTTGGCTAAGTGTTGCATCACTAATTTCAACTTTCGGTTTCACTGATTTGTTATGTAAGGTTCCCCATACGCCACCGTGAAAATGTTGGTTAGTAAACAAAGTCAATGCTAAAATCGCCATTGCACCACCAAATACTACTTTATGTAAAACGTTGAATTGTATTGGTAAAATTCCAGAACCAAACCAGTTGAAAAGTTTGTGATTCGTAATTTTTGCGTTTCTCATCTGTAATAAATAATCGATAGAATATTTTCCACTTCCAGATAAGAACATCGTAAATCCACCAGCAACTCCTAATACTCCAATTTGCCATTCATCCAAACAAGTGGTTCCAATCCAGCCCGAACCTAATAAGATTCCCATGGCTAAACTCATCACTCCAATACTCATTAAACGCGTGAAGAATCCAAACATTAGTAACAAGCCTACAATTCCTTCAACGATGGTAAAAACCGCCATTGCCCACCATAATGCTTCCGGATTACTAACTAAGTATTCGATCATTGGACCAATTCCTAAAGCATTTGGTAAAAAGTGATTAAATTTTTCACCAATATAACCCGCTGCTTCGGGATCCAATTTATTTTCTAAAATCAAACGACGCCAAAAAGCCGAGAAATAAGTCCATCCAACAACTAAACGTAAAGTCAATGTGAAAAGTCCAGCCAAATGATAGGACTGCAATAAGTTTTTATTTTGCATTTTTTAATATTTTATAAGTAAAAGATAATTTTTTTTTAAGCGATTTGAGTGTCGTTTAAATCAAATATTTTTAATCTTTTATATAAAATATAATAAGGTGGATTCCAGTTGGAACCTTTTGTATTTACAAGATGTATTGTGTTTTTGTTTTCTTCAACACTTAAAAAATGTGCTGTCGTTACAACAGGAATTTTTATTTGTGCTTGCTTTTTAAACGTTGGAGCGTTTTGCTTTTCGGAAGTATTTTCCCAAATCGCACAGAAAGCAGTTTGCGTTGCAGTCGATTTTGCTGGGTTTAACGGTTTTGTAGTCGCTAATCCTAAAGATGTTTCTAATTGATTTCGAACCGAACAAGGAGCCACCAATAACAACAATGCCAATAAAGGAATGGCAAATGATTTTATTTTATGGAATACTGTTTTGTTCATTTTGTTTTCAGAAATGCTCCCGAATTTTGTAGGAAGCTGTAATTATTTTTTCAAAACTATCAAATAGAAGTTAGGATAACAAATTAAGAATGAAACTTTAAGATTTCATTACCAATTGCGTTAGATTGAATTTATTCTCCGATCCTATTTTTTAAATCCATTTTCGAATGTAAAATTCTAATTATTTCTATTTCTTGTGCATTTAAGATGCTATAAAAAATAATATGAAGATTTGATTTATACCCATAAATACTGCTAGCTATTTCGGGATAGCTCTTTCCGTAACTTTGGTTTTCGGCTAATTCTTGACAGCTTTGAAGTAATTGAAAATAATATTTATCAGCTTGCTCTTCTGACCACATTTCATAAGTATAGTTCCAAATTTCAGATAAATCAACGACGGCTTTGTTAGTTAAGGAGTATTTAGCCATTCTTCACCTTGTTGGCTTTTAATAATTCAAGGTGTTTTTTTGCATCGAAATCTTTATCGATACCACTTTCAATTCCCTCGTTTATTGCGTTTTTCAAAACAACTATTCGGTTTTCTTCCTCTTCTAATAAACGTAAACCAGCTCGAATTACTTCACTTGCGTTTTTAAATCTGCCTTTTGAAACACTTTCGTCCACAAAATCTTCAAAATAATCACCTAATGATACTGATGTATTTCGTCCCATAATTTTATTATTTACAGTAAAGTTACCAAAATTCGGTAATTAATCAACATAATAAATTTATTTTAAGCTGATTAAATCTTCAATTTTAACGAGTCGATAATCTTATCGCAAATAATTCCCGCAATTTCTTTCTTCTGATAAAATTCGTGATTTTCGTTTTCGAACAAATTTTCTTTTAAGTCGAACTTTTCGAACCATTCCGATTTAGGTTTAAAAATATCGATTTCACCATAAAACAACTCAATATGTGCTAAAGGTTTCTGAGTTTCATAACGTAATCGGGTTGAAGAAATTGCAAATAAATTTTCAATTTTTAAACCAGAATTTCCTGCTTTCCAACCGATAAGTCCGCCAATACTAAAACCTAAAATGGTTACCGCTTGTGTTTCCTCTTGTAATAGTTTTTCAACCGCTTTTTCAATGCCACCATTTATAAATTGATTGTGCAAAGCTTCTTCCGAATAATTGGTTTTATCAATGTTTCCCAATTCACAGCAATCGTAATATTTTATGTCAAAGTGTTGTTCTAAGATGTCAGTGTAAAAACTAACCCAATCTGATTTTTCTTTTCCCCATAAATCGGAAAGCAATAGCAATTTTGGCTTTTTGTTTTCATTCATAGGTTGTAGTTTTGATTGATTTTATTACTTTTCGCCTTCATTCCAATAATAACTATCAGGATGAATTCTTTGACCAAAAATAGCAGTTCCGACTCTTACAATCGTTGCACCTTCTTCAATAGCAGTTTCTAAATCGCCACTCATTCCCATCGAAAGTTCTTTCAAATTTAGGTTAGGGATTTTTAGCGAATTCGCTTTTTCTTGAATGCTTTTTAGCAATTGAAAACACTTGCGAACCTTTTCTGTTTCCGCACTAAACAAACCAATAGTCATTAAGCCAGTTATTTTTAAAGTTTTTAGCTGGGCGACTTGTTGTATTAATTCGATGGCTTCGTCTGGATGTACTCCAAATTTACTTTCTTCATTCGAAGTATTAACCTGAATCATTACTTCGATGGTTTTATTTTCGGAGACTAAGCGTTGATGTAGTTTTTCTGCTAAATCTAATCGATCAACCGACTGAACACAAGAAACATTATATTTAAGAATGTCCTTTATTTTGTTGGTTTGCAAATGTCCGATGAAATGATTTTCGTGCAAAACGGATTTCAAATCTTCGTATTTCTCTTTTATTTCCTGCACTTTATTCTCACCAATTAAGGTTTGACCTGAAGCGATTGCGATTTTGATATTTTCGGCCGAAACTGTTTTCGTCGCTAATAGCAATCGAACTTCATTCGGATTTCTGTTGCTTTTCAGACAAGCATCTTCTATTCGTTGCAGAATTATTTTTAGATTATGTAAAATTTGCTCCGACATATTTAGTCTAGTTTTTCTTCTTTTTCTAACTTTTCAATTAAAGCTGCTTTCACGATTGTAAAAGCATAATCTTTGGCTTCAGCATAAGAAACACCATATTTACGATCGATATTTTGCATTTCGGATGGAAACGTTGCCAATAATTTATCGTAATAACTGTCTAAAACTTCGGACGAAGGCATTTCGAAATTCACGCGCAATTGGAACCTTCGCAACAAAGCCGTATCAATAACTTCTGGATGATTCGTAGCGCAAATCAACAAAGCATTTTTCGGATAATAATCAATCATCTGAATGATCGTATTGACCAATCGTCTCATTTCGCCCACTTCTTTATCGTCGCTTCCTCTAGATTTTCCAATTTGATCAAATTCGTCTAAAAACAAAACTGCTTTCTCTCTTCCGGCTTTATCAAAGACTTGTTTCAGATTCTGAGATGTTTCACCAATTCTAGAACTCACCACATTGCTTAAATTCAGAATAACGATAGGCTTTCCGATAGCATTTGCAATAGCTTTTGCCGTAGTCGTTTTTCCACAACCCGAATTTCCTTGTAACAAAATTTTATTGTTTACTGGCAATCCAAACTGGGTAAGTTGGTCCACAAATTTATGCTCTTTAATGAGTTGTTGAATGCTTTTTTGATTGTATTCGTTTAGGAAAACGTCATCTAAAGAAACAATTTCTTTGTCGTTGATGATTAAATTATATAGCTCCATTAGTGTAGTTTTGTAATTTTGCACGAATTTAAGCAATAAACCTGAGTTTACGAGTTAATTTTCGATACAGCTAAAGGTAATTGTCTTTAGTTTTTGGCTTTTTTATACGCTTCACGAATGTCTCCGTCAACTAATATTAATTCGTTGTTTGTCAACTTTTCAATAGTTTGTACAATTGTGTCGGTAGTAGTGGTTTTATTCCCAATACTTTCCACGATAAATGTAATTTTATTATCTTTTACAGACCAAGATTTATATAGAAGGGTTTTCATATTATCAGATTTTGCCGTTCCATCTTCGAAAATTGAAAAGTGCAAAGCTGATGGCGAAGTGTCTTTCCATGAGCCAACTAACAACGCTTCAGAAGTAAGTGGTTTTTGTACTTCGACTGTTTCTTCTTCAATTTCAATGTTTTTCGGTTCGTCTTTACAAGAGTTTAACGCGAATATTGCTAAAGTTAAAAACGAGATTCTAATTAATTTTGATTTGATATTGAGGTCTTTCATAATGTTGTTTTTCGATGTTAAATGTTAAGTAAATTAGGCACAATAGTAATGCCAAAAAGTTAATTTTATTGGTTTTCTCTTTTAGCTTTTCGTTTTAAAGTAAAGTAATTCCAAATCCCCATAAATGTTCCAAAAAACACGACTTGAAATATTGCTTTTTTAGGATTAAAATCTAGTCCTTCAAAATAATCGAATGTTCCCATAATTAGTGCGAACATTACTCCGGAAATTAGACCAGAGAGTGCCGCTGATTTAGTTAGTTTATTCATGTCAATTGTAAGATTTCTTCGTTAGGCTTTTATTTTCTACTTCAAAAGTACGAGAATTTTAATAGTTAATTGTAAATCGTTTTCAATAAATCATTATTAGCTGCTCGAACTTTTTACCTCAAAAGCTTATTTATGCACATTAATGATTGCTTCCAGATTAAGATTTAAAAATAAATTCAGTAAAACATTTTTTAGTCTAGTCTAAATTATTATTTTTGCAAGACTAATTACGTTAGAAAGTAATTACTTTAATTAATTGACAACTATGAAAATCACACAAAATTTACCTGAACTTCCTTATGACAAAAGCGCACTTAATCCATTTATAACAGAAGAAACATTCGATTATCATTATGGAAAACATCATGCTGCTTATGTAAATAATCTTGCAGGATTAGTAAAAGACACTAAACTAATAGCGGCAAGTGTTGAAGAAATTATCCAAATAGGATTTGCAGAAAAAAACCATGCATTGTTTAATAATGCAGCCCAACACTGGAATCATACATTCTTTTGGCATTGTATGTCGCCAGATGGTGGTAAACAACCTGATGGCAAAATTGGGGAACTTATCACACGTGATTTTGGTAGTTTTGAAAATTTTAAAGAGCAGTTTTCAACAACTGCTGTTAAATTGTTTGGTTGCGGATGGGCTTGGTTGGCTCAGGATGAGCATGGCAAATTAGAAATAATTGCTATGAAAGATGCGCACACGCCATTGACAGAAAATAAAAAACCAATTCTTACAATTGATGTTTGGGAACATGCCTATTACATCGATTATAGAAACGCACGACCAAAATTTGTAGAAGGTTTCTGGGAAATTGTAAATTGGGAATTTGCAAATCAAAATCTTAAATAACATGAGTGATTCTTGCTTAAACCATGTAGAAACACATTGGAAAGATTTGACAGCCATTTCCAATGAGTATTATAACAGAAATGACTTTAGACAGGGCCTTTCTGGTTATAAAGATGCACTTTATAGAGCAGAAGTACTGAATAATAATATTTCTGATTGTATTCGGTTGAAAATTCCATTCGTACAGATTTACATTATATCTTGTAATAATTTAGCAAATACTTATGATGAATTAGATAATAAAGAAGAAGCAGAAAACATGCTAAAACGTGTAGTTTATTACTTGTTGCATATTGCAGCAAACAAAGAGCTTAATTTTGAAGAAATTCAATCAGAATTAAAAAGAGCCTCATTATTATATGTTCGTTTTGCCGAAAAAAATAACTTAGGGATAAAAAAGCAAGAGCAACTTATCCGCGTTTTAAAAGAGGAGCTTTTAGCTAATAATTTCATGAAAAAGAGTAACTAAGAATTACATTATAAAAATTGCATCAATTTTAGAAAGGATTTAACCGATTCAGATTTTGTATCTTTGGGCTAATTAAAAAAGTAATCATAAAACATAAGTAAGAAAATGGTAAATAATTATTTAAAAGTGAAATTCGTATCATTCGAAAATAAAGAAGATATTCCCGCAAATGCTGCTAATATTGAGATCATTGTAAAAAAAGAGCAATTTAGCAATTTTGATTTCCCAAGTTCAGTAGCTGATAGCATCGAGAAATCGTTTGCAAAGAAAGAAAATAAAGTTGTTTTAGCGCACGGAGAAGAGCGAAATTTTTTAGTAACAACGCCAAAAATGGAACTGGAAGCACTTCGATTAGTAGGAGCTTCTGTATTTGCATCTTTAAAAAAGGAAGAAGTTTCTAACGCAGCAATAAATGGTTTAGCCGGACTTTCAGACAAAGAACGTTACGCTTTTTTAGAAGGGTTATTTTTGAGCAGTTATGATTTTAATAAATATAAGAAGAAGAAAAATGAAGAAATAAATACCATTTATATTGCTTCAAAAGATTTTTCAGTTCAAAATCTAGCAGAATTACAGACCTTAGTTGAAGTAGTTTCAATGACTAAATCATTAGTGAATGAGCCTTTAAATTATTTAGACGCTTTGAAGTTTTCTGAATTGGCAACCGAAGCTGGTAAAAAATATGGTTTTGAAACTGAAATTTTACACAAAGAAAAAATTCAAGAATTGAAAATGGGTGGACTTTTAAGTGTGAATTTAGGTTCAGATACGCCGCCAACGTTCAATGTTTTTCATTATAAACCTAAAAACGCTATTAATAAAAAACCGTTGGTAATAGTAGGGAAGGGTGTTATGTTTGATACAGGTGGATATTCTTTAAAAGTTGGAGGTTCAATGCCTGGAATGAAATCAGATATGGCCGGTGGCGCTGCAGTAGTAGGACTTCTTTCTGCTGTTGCGGGAAATAAATTGCCTTACCATATTATTGGATTAGTGCCGGCTACTGATAATAAAATTTCAGGTAATGCTTTAGTGGTTGATGATGTCATTACAATGATGGATGGAACAACGGTTGAAGTATTAAATACAGATGCTGAAGGGCGTTTGGTATTAGGTGATGCCTTAACTTATGCAAAACAATTTGATCCAGAATTAGTTATTGATATCGCAACGCTGACAGGAGCTTCAGCAGCAATAACAGGTTCTTTTGGAATTGCCATGACAGGAACTGATGAAAATGCAATTAATGCTTTGAAAACTACTGGTGATGTTGTTTATGAAAGATTATTGCAATTGCCTTTATGGGAAGAATATGCAGATCTGTTGAAATCAGACATTGCAGATTTAAAGAATATTGGTGGACCGACAGGTGGAGTTAGCACTTCGTCAAAATTCTTACAACACTTTACAGATTATCCGTGGGTGCATTTAGATATTGCTGGTGCGGCTTTCATTAGCGATGCTAAAGGTTATAAGCAAAGCGGTGGAACAGGCGTTTCAGTGCGTTTGATTTATGAATTTATTAAAAATAAGTGCTCTTAATGCATTAGCAATTATATATTAGATTAGAATAGCCTCTTTATAAGGGGCTATTTTATTGTGTAGCATTTTTATTATAGCATTTTCCTGAAATTAATTTAATACAATAAACTTTTCTTAGCAGCATTTTTCCAGCCTGCTTGATTTTCATATGCGACAAAATAGATTTTTAAATCGGCTTGATTTTCATAGTCCACGAAAAACACTTTTTTCTTCGCTTGATTCGGATATTGTGTAAAAAACCACTTGCCATCATTTGCACCTGCTTGGTTTTCATACTCTACTTTGAAAACCTTTAAATCAGCCTGATTTTCATAGTTCACCACAAAAACTTTGACATCGGCTTGATTTGCGTAAGTAACAGAATGCACTTTTTGAGCAATAGCAAAATTGAAACTTGAAAAGAGCAGCGTAATTATAAAATATAGTTTCATTTTGTAAAGTTTAATGGTTTTTTGATTTGAAAAGTTTCTTTAGATTATAGATTAGCTGACTTGCTTTTTTCTTTTACCTATTTCTTAAAACTACTAATTTACTTATTTCTTTCTTATTTCGATTGTTTAAAATGCTTTAAGAAGTTGCTAGTTTGTTATTGCTTCAAGTTTAACAGTGATCTTCTTTTGTTTTTTTATTTCATACGCTATAAAATCTTTATATTAGCGGACTTAAAAAATTGCCACAATTAGACGGATTGTCTTTCACTAATCAGCATAAATTATGAAGCGTTTATTATCAAATCTACTGTTTAAAGTTTTTCTTGCCATAGTTTTAGGGATAGTCTTCGGGCTTTATTTGCCTGAATCAATAAATAGGATTTTCACCACATTCAATGCTTTTTTTGGGCAGTTTTTGAATTTTGCCATTCCATTAATTATCATGGGCTTAATAATGCCAGCTATTGCAGACTTAGGTAAAGGTGCCGGAAAGTTGTTGGTTCTTACTGCGGCAATCGCTTATGGTTCCACTTTGTTTTCAGGTTTTATGACCTATTTTACAGCGTCAAATATATTTCCACAATTACTTGCTTCTTATGCCAGCGACGTAGCTCAAATTGGTGCTTCGGGTCCAGAACTTATTCCATATTTTAGCATTATAATTCCTGCGCCTTTAGATGTGATGACAGCATTGGTTTTATCATTTGTAATTGGTTTAGGACTTTCATATCAAGAAAATTCAACTTTAAAATTAGTAGTTAAGGACTTCCAGAAAATAATAATGCAAGTAATAGAAAATGTTATTGTGCCATTATTACCCTTATTCATTTTGGGAATATTTGCAAGTATGTCTTATAGCGGAAAAGTATTCTCAATCTTGTCTGTATTCATCAGTATTATCGGAGTAATTTTCGCATTACACATTTTATTATTATTGCTTCAATATACAATCGCTGGAGTTGTCACAAAGAAAAATCCTTTTAAATTATTACTGACAATGATGCCTGCATATTTTACGGCTTTGGGAACTCAATCTTCGGCTGCTACAATTCCAGTTACTTTAGAACAAACTTTGAAAAATGGGGTTTCAGAAAAAATTGCAGGATTTGTAATTCCATTATGCGCCACGATTCATTTGTCGGGAAGTATTATGAAAATTACCGCTTGCGCCATGGCTCTTATGATTTTAGAAGGAATGCCATTTAGTTTTACACTCTTTGCAGGTTTTATATTTATGTTAGGGATTGCAATGGTTGCTGCACCGGGAGTTCCTGGAGGAGCAATTATGGCAGCAGTTGGAATTCTGCAATCTATGTTAGGCTTTAGCGAAGAAATGATAGGGTTAATGATTGCATTATATATTGCGATGGATAGTTTTGGAACCGCTTGTAATGTAACCGGAGACGGAGCTATTGCTTTGGTCGTGGATAAAATGACTAAAGATAAAGTGGTGGCTTAAATTTAAACGAGAAAAGAAAAACAGATTATTTATAACTAAAAACAGCAAAACACTACATAGAGCGTTTTGCTGTTTTTTTATGATTAAAATCAGTGGGAGAGTATGAATCTGTTCTTACTTCAAAGGAACTAATAATACATTCGTTTGATTTCCATCTTTTGCACTTATTTCATAAAGTATAAGATTTAAAACTGCTATTTCATTTGCATCTTTAATCTCGAATGTAAAATCAAATTTTCCCCATTCAGGTGCGCCAATTGATGCAGTTGTAAAACCTTCGTCATATACATTGTGACCATCTTCAACTGACCAATTGATAGTTGCTTCAAACACTTGAGCTTCTCCTTGAACTCGAAATTTATTATCAGTTAGTTTTTCAGCAACTACTTTACGAAATCGCTCATTTGAAAACTCTTTATCACTTGAAACGTCTGCATCTGTAGGTTTCTCAACCTGAATTGTATCTAGTGGAGGTAAGTTATCATCGATTTTAGTGTCCCCCTTTTTATTATTACAGGCAAATAGCGTACAAAGTACCAATAAGAAGATTGCTTTTAATTTCATTATTTTATTTTTTTGTTAAACCAATCAGGATTCGCGACCACCTTTCACAGTTTTAATTCGTAATTAACTCAAATATACAAAAACTTTATATTCGAAGAATATTCTTTCGATAGCATATTTTTTGCGTATTATTTAAAATGTATAACCAATTCTTAAGTGCAAGTCTAGCACGGTTTCGCTCTTTTTCGCTAAGTATTGCGAGCTTTTACCTAAATAAAAAACCTGCCCTATTCCAACACCTGTTTCAAATGTTAAATGATCGAAGTAAGTTCTTTTAATTGCCCACTTAGGAATAATTGATATTTGGTTGATAACACGAACGTTTTCTGCATTAGAAATCGTAAATAGATCTGGATTATAACTGGTTTTTAGCGCAAGGAAATTCCCGCTATTATTCTTGATGTTTTTATTTTTAGCATTTCTCTTTTCTAAATTATAATACCATCTTGACTCTAAAGTTAGAACGGGAGTCATTAAAAACGTGAATTCATCACTACTGGCAAAAAAACCACTGTCTAAACCCAATTCTGATCTTAAAACGATTTGATTTGACAAGCCATATTCGTTGTGAATCCAAATTCCCAAAAGTCCAGTTTGTATTCCAAATATCGATTTCTCAACGCTCACATTATCGTTTATGGATTCCTGCGCGAATGCAATGCTACTGATTAAGCAAAGTAGAAGAATTGTCTTTTATTTCATTTTTAAATATTGAAGTTGCTTTTTATATCTACTGTTATACTATTTGAATTTTATTTTATTTTTCGAAACGACTATTTTTAAGGAGCTTATTAATTAAACTTCCTTTTAGTTTGCTTAGTGCTTGATTATTATTTTGTGCATTTCGTACTCTGCTTTATTTCCTGTTTTTATATAATAGATTCCATTCGGTAGATGCCCTAAAGAAATTATTTCGTTTGAATTTTCTAGGATTTATAAATATTCTATTTTTCTGTGAAAACCAATATATAATAAAATATCCTAATTCTATTAAGACGACAATGGAGGCAAATGGTTTTTAGTAACTATCTTTTTATTAGTTAATAGCGGCGATTATAAGGTTTTTCAAAATCAAATTTAATTCGTGTAGTTTTTATTAGATTAAATATTAGCAACAATTTATTTTTTAAGAACTTGAATGATTAACGAATAGATAAATTATAATAAATGCACAAATAAAGGTTAGAGCAATCGTAATGTGAAAATATGCTTTGGTTTCGTGATTGATTATTTGATACTTATCATCCGTTTTTAGAAATGTAATATAAATTTGCTTTCCATTAATATAACTTGGCATACTTTGATTTAAAGTTTGCTCAATTAATATTCCATTGTCATAAAACTCTATTACCGGGCGATACATCACTTCTTTTTCAACACCAAAGGTGGTTTGATCTAAACCAACTAATTTTGCTGTTGTTTTAGTTCCTAATTTTAAAATAGTTAATCTGTTAAAAAGACTTTTACAGCAGATCACGAAGATGATAAAGCTGATGAAGATAAAAATTGACCTGTGTGGTGCCATTAAGTACTGTTTTTTTTAAACTTAATCTTGTTTAATTCGAGAGTTATAAAGATGGTGGAAAAAGGAACCACCATCTTTTATATAGGTTTAATTAGGTTAGTAGGTATCAAACTTAGCCACTAAAGAAATAGTATAAATACGCTATACTCTAAGTTAGTTTACAGGAACCAAGAAACTAATCATGCCTTATTTTGTGTTCCAAAACGTTTTAGTTTTTCAATACTTTTATGGTTTTAGTTTCACCATCTTCAAAGTTAATTTTTGCTAAATAAACGCCTTTTTCAAATAGTGAAAAATTAACTGTATCCGAATTCGAAACCTGCACTTTTTGGCCTGCTAAATTAAAAACCTCAATTGAATCGATTTTGCTTTCTGCATTGATTTTTAATTCAGCAGCAATTGGGTTATTGTAAGTTATTTTATTTTGTAACATTACTGGATTTAGAGAAAGTGTAGCACTTGTATATTTTGCAATGACAAAACTCCATTCATTATTAATTTCATCATAATAATCACCACCAGCATATAAATAATCACCTTTCTTTATGATTGAGGTAAAGGAGCCATTAGTAATTAAATTTTCTTTATAATAATCTAAGTTATTACTAGGTACTAGATTACCACCCGCATCATAACACACAATAAAGGGCTGTTCATCAGTAGTTGATCCTACAAAATAAAAGAAACCACTATCGAATATGAAATTCTCATAATATTCTAAATTGCCATTGTAAAAAGTTAAATCAACATTTCCAACACCGTTGAAATTCGTATTTACTGTTCCATTACTATTTAATACATAAAATTTTAAAGGAGCATCGCCTTCCTCCATAAAAAATAAGTTACTAGGGCTAGATTTTAAGAGAAAGTCATTATTTTCAGGAAATAAATACGTACCGTTTGTTCCAAAAGTATTTATTAAATTACCCGTATGATCCATTTTTTCGATTTTAGAATAATTTTTAAATAACAAATTGCCATCGTTGCTCATTTGCATATGTCCAATATTGTTTACATTTAAAATACCATTTATACCATAGCTACTATCAATAGTGCCATTTGCTAAATATTTATGAAACTGTTGATAGTTGGAAAACAGAAAAGTATTGTCATTCAAGATCACTAATCTACCATCACTACCAATAGTTTCAATCTCTATTCTTATTTCACCATTTGTACCAAAACTGGTGTCTAAGCTTCCGTTTGATTTATAACGAATTATAGCTATCTCATTATTAGGAGTACTAAATGGTAAAATATTATTGAATATTATAAGTATTGAATTGTCAATATGTTTGTAAACATTAAATTCCCCAGCGTAATCCGGTAGATTTAATTTTCCATTTGCTCCAAAAGTGCTATCGAATGTCCCGTCTGTATTAATTTTATAAACAACATTAGAATCTTGAGCGTATGTTTTTGAATAGACCAAAAAACTATTTGTGTCCATATCTAAAAATTCTAATTCATCTATTTCTCCATCAACTAGTATCTTTTTAATACCATTTGTGCCGAAGTTTGATTCTAGAATAATGCTTTGTCCGTTTAAAGTTAAAATTAGTAAAAGTGTAATTAGAGTAAAGATTTGTTTCATGAATTTTATTTTTTTGCAAAATTAATGTTTTTATTATAAAGTATTTATGATTTCTTTGATTGCCGTTTGTAAGCTTTTATATTTAAAGGTGGCAAGTTGTTAAAGCTGTAATTTTGATTCTATGCTTCTAATTGTTACGCAAATCCTTTTTGTAATTCGCATATTTTAGAAATAGAAGCTATTTTTCTTGTTAAATCATTTTATGCTGTCGTGTTTTGTCGACTAAAACGAATAAGAAGAAAATACTCGGTTGCCATGTATTACGTTTATATCCTTTTCATATTTGTGGAAATAAAATTTTTGTAAAATTCCGATAAATCTCCTGTGAAGCCGGCCAGATAAAATCCGAATATATAAAAATCTGTTATTTTCTATGCTAAAGAATCAGGTACCAAATTATACATCTTCAATCTTCCCCTAATCAATATCCGTTTGTTCCAAGAAAAGCGACACCTATTTCATCTGCAATTATGAAAGTGTAGGGTTTTTCTGCATATTATTTTCTTTTATTCAATTTTGTTAAATCATATTCTAATTTTTCATGCCTGAACTCACTATCCAAGCCAAATAATTATCATTTTAAACTCCACTATTTTCGTAAGTGATCCAGCAAACATTCAATCTCCCGAAATATCTACGTGATGACACAACTTTAGTTTTCTAAAAACGAAAGTTATGCCATTACAAGACACAACATAAACTACATAGTGTTTTATTAAAGTAGAGAATTATTATTTGCTTTTTTTCTCGCAATAACGGACTTCTTTATAGGAAGTTTTATGTTTTTTGTTCCAAAGTGTTTGATTCTTTGGTGTTTACATTGAGTTGAAAGTTTTTACTTCGATACTGGTATATTCAATATTATTAAGTAATAATTCAATCGTAATAAGAATCAAATCTCATCATTTCTTTACTTAAAGTTCATGGCTTTAACTATTAGCGCTTCATAATAGCATTTTAAAATTATATAGTGCGGTCAATAATGTCTGCGAACTTCACATTTTTCATAGTAGATTTAATACCTCTATCCCGATTTCTCTTGTTAGAATACTTTTTGTCGATTCTTGCTATATTATTTTGCATGTCGTCGACCAAAGTAAATTGAAATGAATCATTTGGTATATGGTAATTCTCCTCTCTAGTTGCATGTTTCTTGATAATTTCTATTTGTTTTAGACATAATTCTTTGTTTTTATACATCGATATACTCTCGAGTAAAACAACCCCATTAGTAGCTCTCAAAGAAAATGAAAACAGTTCGTTCTTTTTGTCTATTTGAAAAAATCCTGTTGTGCGACGTTTTCTATTAACATTAATTAGTCCTGTAAATTTACTAGCATTATCAAATCTTTTAATCACCAATTTTTTTTCTATTTCAACTTTTGGAAAAATCATTTGAAAGCCATTTCCAATAGGTATCTCAAACAGTTCGGAAAACGCTCTATTTTTAATAGAACTTGAAATGGTAACTTTCAATTTTACATTCGAAATATTTTCGCGTTTTATTGCAATTCCTCCGTTTCCTGGTCGAATTTTTAGATCAAGTTCGTTTTTTATATCAAGTGGAATATTTTCAATTTTCGTATTTACAAAATCTGTGAGTCCGAATTTATTACTTATATTAATTGTAACACTTTTAGATCGGGAGCTGTCCATTTTCACTAGGGTTTCGTTCCTGTCAGTATTGCGTATAGAAATGCGATTAATCTCATCTCTTTTCATATCGTTTGACTCGATTTTTATAGCGCAATACGCAGTTTTTACGATGTACTCTAATTTACTTCCTTTATTTTTAATAGTATGAATAAAATTTTTTTGAGATTCATTTGCAATGTTTTTTCGAACCATAACATCGTAATTAGAAGAACCACCATTTAACTGTGGCAGTTTAACAAAATTATCAGCAGACAGTGTTTTTCCATTTTTGATAGAATCTGCAGCTTTTTTTCCAGATGAATCTAGATCTTTACCTTCCAAATCTGTTATTGAAACTGTTTCTGAATCACCTAAAGTGAAAAGAAAGATAAAAAATGAATCTAGAAAACTTAAATTTTGTTTTGTACTAAGTAGAGAGTACGGCATGTAAAACATTCTGCTTCCCAACCAACGAGATCCTTTAAATATATTTGAGTATTTAAATTCGTTCTTGTCAGCATCAACTGTTAATGATGTATAAGCGCCTGGTGAGTTCGGATCGAGAATATTAGATGTCCACGGTGATTTCGAACTATTCCATTCTACTGGAAAAACAGAGTGCTTACTTCCACCACCCCAGTATCCCTCTATCAAATTCAAGATAGACGGATTGTTGTTATTGAAATTATTGCGTGAATTGTTAAACAACTGTACAGGATTATGTGTGCTTCCTGCTAAAAAATTATTTATTGTATAAGTAACACTATCTGAGCCAAACTGATAAAGATGCTTGATAGTAACTTCGTTCGCAATGTCATTCCATTGGTATTTATTGATTGGCATGCTAAATAAGCTATGACCTTTCCTTGCGTATATAGCCTCTAAGCACATGCCAAAACATCTCGCTGTGTTATTAGTCGCCTCTTGTATCATCTTAATAGATAATTGTTGAAACCACTCCAGAGGGTTTAACCAGTCGTACCATTTAAGGTCTCCATTCACATTAAAAGCGCTAATCACTTGTAATGTACTTGTTGGTGCATCTTTATTACTAACTCCCCACCATTTCTCTAATTCCGTTAGTTTCGATGCATCTATTTGTGGCATGATTGACCAATCCAGCCCTTTAAATCTTTCTTTGCTAAGTCCATCGCTCTTTTTCTTATCAAATATTAGTGCATATATGCCATTTTTGTTTTCGCCCTTTTCACTGATCCAGTCATAATTGTTATTTCGGGTAACTATCATTCCCCACAGATTAGATACGTCAAGTATTTTTTTGTATTTTCCTATTTCATCAGGATCTCTATGGTATACATTACCCGCATCACATTCTAAAACGTGAAAATATAATTCAACACTTTTAGATAATTTATTTGGTTTTATTATTTTATATTTTTTTTCATTCTGTGAAGGAAGAATTAAATCGATTTGAGATACATTTTTATCTGGCCAATCAGATTTTCCTTCAGGATATTTTTGTATAGAATTCATTATTACTCCATCTTCTTTTATGTGTAATTCTGAGAGATATAAATCATTTTGCTTTCCATGATAACCTTCAGTCTCTTTGGTATTTAATCTTAATAGTTTAATCTTGAAAGGATAAGCAATTGATGGTTCTGAATCTCCTTCAAAATGAAGCATACTTCCATTTTCAAATTCGTGACCAAATCCACTTTTTTGAGAGTTTGGAATAGTTAATCGGTCTGATGTTGGAAATCCCAATTCACTTAATGCTCCTCTAATGCTTGTGTATTTTTGTGAGAATTTGCCTTTTAATGCATAAGCGTCTTGCTTTCCTTCTTTACTATATATTGCTACATTTTCAATCGGTTGGTTTCCGTGAATTTCTTCAAACTCCTGATATACTCCAATTACCACATGATTTGCATCGATCAATTTCTGTGGATCTATGAGTGGAGCATAATAAGGGATGTTATTAATTTTATTTAAAATAGTACCACTTACATAGCATGCCGGTCTATCTGCTTTTTTTCTATAGAATATACTGCATTTTTCAAAATCTTGTCGGTAAATATCTTTGAACGTATCTAAATTATACTCGCTATCTAGCGGGAAACCATATTTTGCAGTTTCTCCAAGGCTTTGATATTTTTTGTATATTTTATTCCATACTTCCATGGTCTTTTTTGTCTTTTCAGAATAGTAAAAGCCACAGTTGACAGTATAAATTTTATAGCCTTCTTGTTTACCTATTGTTTGCATATCACTAATAAGGCACCCGTAGCGACTTAACATGCCTGATAAAAAATGTTGATAGATTGGTCCATGTACCTCGTATGCAACGCCAGCTTCTTTGTTGTGCATAATAAGCCCAGTTTCAAAATTTTGATAAGTTCCGGTTCCATCAAAAAGATTAATCAGATTAAATCGTTTTTTTCCCAAATTTAATCCATCTGATCGCATCGATTCATATTTATAGGAAATAAACCACTCCGAACTAGTTCTTTGCTTGTCAAGTTGTGTTTCAAAATCGTACGGGATACCATCATACCATTGCACAACTGAGAGACCTCCATTAAACGGGTTGCTTTCTCCATCTATATCTGTTCCGAAAAACAATTTATTCATTGGAGTTCTTGTTTTCTCAAATCTTCCGCCGGGAAATGCGTGAACCGATATAATTTGACCTTCGAGAAACAGTGCAACGGTATCAACATCATAAACCAATGAAATCGAATACCATTTATCCTTTTGTAATATAACGGGACTTTTTTTCCATTCTGTATCGCAACCACCCCAATCATGATTGTCTGGTTTTACTTCTGCTATAGCATGAAATTTTGATTTACTATTTCCATCTCTTATTAAAGAAATTGAAAACGGTAACAAATCAGAGGATACAATAGTTTGACGATCTGGTGTTGTATCTGTTGCTTTGAAACAGACATTGATGCAAAATTGATCGGAATTAGGTTTCAAATTCCTAATAATACATGAAGCGTTTCCTCCTTTACCTAACATAATTCCTTCTGGATAGTAGCCAAACACAGTTTGATTAGGTCCCTGAATAGTAGTTGCATTATTAAAAGAGACATTATATGAACCGACCATACTTTCTACAGTTGATTTGTCTAATTTAAAATCTAGTAATAGTTTTTCCATAATGAAATATTTGATTTTAAGATGTTTAATAAAATTTAATAAAATGATATTTATTGCTCTAGTGTTTCTGCTAAATGCAACTTAATTACAATCAACGTTAACGTGCCCGTTTTAGATAGAATATAGGTTTTAAATTCCGTCGAAAATTGGTACTATATCTTTAATTAAAAAGCTTTTTAATGTTTAAAAAGTATTATTTAACAAAATGTTCTTTTTGCGACTTCATCCCATTTGCTAGCACTTAGCTTTTTTTGAATTTGAGTATAGAACCTTTTTAGAAAAAAGTTCCACAGAATGACAAGTCCTATTGCGAAAGAAAAATGCATAGGAATTAATCACTTTTATATTAAAGTGCATTATTATTAAATGATCAATAAGTTTATTTGATATAAATGTAATGAAGTTTTTGTATATAAATACATTATAGTGTTATTATATGTTAATTTTGTATAAATTATAATTAAATTTATATAATAATTCTTAAAATGATATATTATTGATAGTGGCGTTCTTTGTCGCTTCAAGTATAATAATTATGTAATTCGCGAGAAATACATTAAATGTATAGCTTGTATTTAATTTAATAATGATTTAATCTGTAATGAGAATTTAGTATTTCTAAACTGTGCTATTGAAAAGTGCTAGGATGGTCTGCGGTAATTATTTTTAAGATGACTAGTGGTTAATAAGATTTAAAAGCGTCTTCACAGTATTTTTTAATAGAAAATACTGAATTTTCCATTAGTTTCGCCTACAATAATTTCATTCTTACTTTAAAAGATAAAACTATCGATGATTGGAAATATTTTTCCCCATTAAGTTATTGAATTCTCCTCTTCTGCAGTCATATTCAACTAACGTTTTGAGGCTTATGCAAGTCCTTTTACTTTAAATAATGGTTTTGATTTTTTAAAGGAAAAATAACTGATTGTGGTGATTTCATGTAGTACAATAATTATGTATCTTAAAGCTCTACTTAAATCAATTAAAAAAATTATGAAATTACAGTTAGAACAATCACTTTTCAGATTTTGAATTGGTTTAGTTAGTACTCTTGTTTTATTGAAATTGAAAATAGAAGTTAGATAGTTCTTGTTGTAAAGAATTTGATTTTAAGTTTTTTATTACTTTATTCCTAAGCATTTGACCTCCAAAATTGTTTAATAAGTTTAGGGAGATCTATATAGTAAAAATAGTAGTGTGGCTGGAGATTTTATTTCTATTAAGTTCCACATAACATTCCAAGTTCTGTTTAGTTAAAATATCTCAACTCTTATTAAACTCATTTAAATAATTTTTTAAGTCAGAAAATAAAACTTTTTTTTTAAAATAGTAGAAAAGTAATTCACCATTTTAAAACGTCCGTTTTAATTGTTTTTTCCAGTCTTTGAGTAGCGGTTTTACAAACGCCCATTTTATCCAACTAATTTTTTTACAAATCAGTTCTATCAATTAAGGTTTTCTTTTAGCATTTAGAAACACCTGAAATCGAAAGAATTAATGTTGATGGCGTTTACAGCGTTTTTTGTGTAATTATTTACAACGGTTTTTGGCTTGAAAATGTGATGAAATTTAAAATGAAAGAGTTTAATAATCACTTAAATTTATAAAATGGTTTAATTTTTAAAATAAAATAATCTCGTCGAATTACGAAACAGATATTGTTCATTCTTTTTTGTTTATTAATAAACCTTTCCATTAAATGTGTGTGTACAGCATTCACAATAATGTTTTAATTCTGTTGTTTTCAATGTTGGTTTTGCCAATTGTAAAATCCCATCATCGTCTACGTACATTCCCGAAAAATATGTAGACTCACCAACTCTAATAATGTCTTCTTTTTCGATTTCTTTTAAAGAGACTAAGATGAAAATTGGCTCTATTTTGTCCAATCTTGATTTCGCTTCGCTGAATATTTCATTCCAGTCGCTACCAACTCTTGATAGTAAAAATCTAAAGAGAGGAGTGTAATCTAAGCCTCTTTCTTTAGTACCATACATAGTTCCTTTGGTCTGCTCTAATGTTTCTTGTTTTTTATTTCTTGAATATTTAAAGTCGCCTCCAAAGTTATGGTGTACATTTCTTGCTCTCGTATTTACTTTTCTATAAAGTGGTTCTTTTTGATTACTTCTATTCATATCAATTTTTTAAAAGTATATTTTCAAATGTCTAATTTTTGTTAAAATTCTGTAATTTGTTGTGGCTTTTTTTCTTGTAAATTTTGTTATCCATAGATATCATCACCCCCAGCAGTAAATTTTCAATACCTATTGTTGAAAAATTTGATATTTCAAATTCAATTGAGTAAAAACATTGTTTGTTCTTTTCATGAAAAACAGAATCTTCAAACGCGTATTTAAGTTTGTTTTTGGTAGAAAACTGCAATTATTTATTATAGATTGGAAGCATTTTTATTTGTATTTATCATTTCTTAAGGCCCAATAATTTTCTATAAAATATTTTATTTTTAATAGAGATTGCTCGGTTGCATTAGGAATGATGAAAACTTCTCGATCATGACGTTCTACTCTTTGTCCTATATATTCAGCGATTAAATCTTCAAAGTCCAGAAGTTCTGGAAAATCTTCGTCCCCATCAATGTTATTTCCCTCTCCGTCAGTGAATGGTGGCAGCTCTACAATCAGATAACCATTTCCGTTTTTTCTTAATTTCAGTTCAGCAGTAGTTCCTCCGAAATCAATATTTTCAACTTCATTAACTACGGTTTTATTTAATTTTTTGTCCTTAGATTCAGATTTTAGTTTTAGTTTGCTGTATTGCATTTTATTATCTCTTTGGTTGTATGGGGCATTAATCAATTTCCAAATACTGTATAGTGAATAAATTGTGATTAAAAGTGAAATTGATATACTAGTAGTGAAGCCTAGAGTTTCTATTGTTTTTTGAAATAAATATCCAAAAAGCTTATTCTTTCCTTGAACTGTAGTGAAATCTGCTTCAGTAGCTATAAGATAAGTAAATAAAACTCCCGTTATAAAAACAAGAATTCCGTAGTGGTTTAATAAACGATGAATTCTTCTTCTTTTAAGAGTGTTTTTTATATGTGGTAATTCCTCAATTTGTTCTTTGAAAGATTCTAAATCACTTTTTGAGAGTTTTAAACTTTTCTTAAACTGTAAAGAGTCTATTTTTATATACGCATTTATAGTTATTTGGTCTTCAATGAAGGTAATGTATTTAATTTCATCAAATCTTACTATTGTGGCTTTTTCAATTAGGCTAGGGTGTTTGTATAGATTTGTAAATTGAACTACTATTTCTATTTTTTCAGTACTGAATATAAGTTCCTTTTGTCCAAAAAACACAGTTTTTATTTTACCATCAGTTGTTTGATAAATCTTTTGCGACATTGTTTAAATAGCTTTAATGTTCAGTGGCTGGCGAGAGCCTAGGATTTCAAGAGTAGCCATAACAAATATAAAATAAGTTATGGCAAATACTATAGAATTCCGCACAAATTGAAGAAGCATCCACATTGTTTTCTATCGATGTTAGATATTCTGTTTTATTCTTTTAAGTAAGTTGTTGTCAAACCAAATAAATCCGTATACTCCTCCACATATTAAAAACGTAAAACCATCGTCTAAAGTTAGATACTCAATAACTTCGGAATTTCGATGTTATAGATCTCCAATCCAAAATAGGGTTGGAGAAAATTTTCGTTTTCGGTATATTCTTCGCTTCATATAAAGCAAAACACTTTTCTGTCCTCGTTATTTATGCCTTAAACCATGCAACGCCTTTAACTCTAAATTCTTAAAATCTGATCAAAGATGATTTCAAACATTCAAAGGATATGCTTTGTTTAAAGTAGCTTTACTTTTTTTAACTGGATGTCTATTTTTTCCTCATTTCTTAGAACTATAATTGCTATTTCATCTGCCTCTTTTGGTATAGCGCCACTGATGAATACATCACATTTTTGGTTTTTAGCAAGGTTGGTGTAATCAATACCGTTTATTTGTACTATTTGGTCTCCAAATTGTAAAACTTTTGATGCCTCAGTATCATTATAAATAAAACCAACAAATATTTTGTTTTCTTCAAAAGTGGGATTAAAACCAAAATGATTTAATTCTGTATTTAGAGAAGCGCTTTGCTGAATCATTTTTAATCTTTTTGATTTCCAATTCAAAATTAACCTGTAATTTTTAAAAAATGGCAAACCTAAATTGGTTGATCCACTTTTAACTCCCATAATCTTATTTGTTATAATATGATCTCCAATTTTTATGTTGTCAATTTTTACTGAATACTCATTTTTCGGCTCAGCTTTACCATACATGCCTATACTTGTATAACCTGAGCCTTTTACATAATTAGTTATTTTTTGAGATTTCTTTTGCTTTATAAAAGCACTGTATGATAAATATGCGTTTGAAGTATTGCCTAAATCAACCAAATTTTTTAATACTGTTTTTCCATTTACTTGCGTAGTCATAGAAAGTTTAGATGCTGTGCCAATATATACTTTTGATTCTATAGCGTCTGAAGGAATATTCAATTTCTTTTCATCACTTGATATCGTTATTAGTTGATTTTTAAAATCGAAGTCCCAGACTGCAAATCGCATTAAATTAGCACCAATTAAACCATCTGCTTTAATACAGGCAAGTTCGCCACTATTTAAATCCACTTTGGCAGCAATCGTTTCTTTAAAATTAATGCCTCCTATTTGAATGTCGTCTATTTTTGTATATTTAAGTTGTTGCTTTTTCTTATTAATATCACCAACTTCTTCAGTGCCTAATGGGATAACATTGAGCTTCTCTGCTAATTCTTTTGAAATTACATTGGAAGCTCCAGTGTCTAAAATAAAGTCGTAAACTTCGTTTTCTATAGTTACTTTTAGGATAATAAGTCCACGACGGTATTCAAATGGCACTGTAACTTTAAAATCTTTTTGAACTATATTTCCTTGCTTAAGTGTTTTATCTATTTTAGAACCTGCACAACTTGATAATACGCTAAATAAGATAAGTGCGTAAATTATTTTTAGTAATCTCATAATTATTTTTTTAACTGAATTATTAATAATTTTTACTTGAGGAATAATCATTCGACTACCCCTTCATATTAATAGACGTTAATTTTTTTGAAAAGGTTGGCTGTGCATTTTTATTTTGCCGTCAGCAAACAGATAACTAAATTTGTTTTAGCATTAAATCGCAATCATTTTCATGTGGTGCTTGCGGTTCGCTTTTTTATTTATCGTTTTTACTTCACCTTTTTCTAAATTAATAATTTTTTACTCATTGTGTGAGTTCAGATTTCGGCTAAATAAGTCGTTCCTAAAGTTCGTTATTTGCTAGATTTTTAATTTTTAATACCTTTGTCTTTAGTTATTGTTTTTTTTTTCTCTAATTATTTCCCAAAAACCATATAAAATAATCCAAAGAGGAACTATTAAAAAATTCAAACTTATTAAGTTGTATTTTTTGTCGCCAGAAAAGTATATTAAATAGATTAACAGAAAACCAAATGTGGTTGAAATGATTCCTACAAATAGTTGTAAACAAAGTAGAGGTTTCTTTTTTAAGACTTCAGATGTTAATAAGTATAACATAAAAAGAATTAAGAATAGAAAAAAAGAAGAAACTAATAGTGCGCTTTTTGAATTTAAATCAAATAGATATATTAATGGTATTGAAAAAGCACTAATTAATAGTATTCTTGAAACATACCAAAAGTAATACGTTTTAGAAAAAAATGTTCTGATAATTTTCATCTTGTAGCTCGTAAATTTGAGTTTTTTTAAAAGTTCTGTTTTAGGTACGTTTTGTTAAACCAAACGCTTAACATTTAGAGGCGTTTGATTGCTGTTTTCTTGTGAAAACTATTTTTAATTTGTTTATCGTAAAAGTAAATTTTTACATCGATTCTAACAAATAGAACAATATTTTCAAACCGCTGTAATTGTTCCACAACTATTAAATATACATAATTGCATTCTTATAAAAACGGTATTTTTTTTGAATCTTCAAACTTGAAATCAAAAAAGAATTTCACACTCCAATTATTCGTTTGGGTTAATCAAATTAATTTGGTGCCAGCTGATAATTTTTACAGAAGTGTATGCGATGCACACGGTTTATATATTCCGCGGAAAGGAATTGAAAAGCACTTAAACAAGGAAGGATAAGAGAGCATTAATCCAATTTTTTTCTTCAAAATACTGATAGTTGGTTAAGCAAATAATATCGATTCTGATCGCCATTTAATTTCGTACCTATAGTTTATCGATTCGATTGTTTTGAGTGTGTTAAAAGAGTCAACAGGAGAGTAATCAAAAACGCGACCAAATACTTCTTGATACGATCATTGACTTGTAATCTAAAGTAATATTTACGATTTGTCGTTAAAAAAAACCACACAACATCTAAAACTTCAGAAAGCACAAAGTTTACTTAAAATGCTTTTTTTGACCTAAAAACAGTCTTTTTAAGCAATTCACATTTTATAAAAACGACACAAAACGTAAAAACCAACCTCGCTTAAATGTCTTTAAAATAGGTTGGTTTTGTTGATTTTATCAGAGAATTAGATTCAAAATGATATTGTGCAACGGTCTCCGTTGTTAGCAGTAGTTTTTTTATATATGATTTTTTCGGAAATTTTTGAAGTTTTAGAAATAGCATAAAAAACTGCAAACCCTCCGGTTATTATTGCTAGCATAAATTTTTTAGTATTGCTAAAGCCATTCATGAACAATAGATAAATAATTAATGAAAATGAAAGAATAAATATAACTATCAATAAATGTGGTCTAATTATATCTTTTAATTCTACTTTTTTAGTGGTTTTTGATAGAAAATTTTCAAGATTTATTATTTTAATGAATTCATCTAGGTGCTTGTAATTACTAAATTCTATCGTTTCTTTTCTGTTTTCCATTTTAAAATTCAATTTTCCAGTACCAGTAATGTAATCAGCATATGTAATATTAGTAATAAAGTAAATAGATTCATTTTTTTTATCACTTAATAAATATTCATTTTCAGTCCAATATATCTTTTCAGATAAAATGATTCTTTCTTTCAAAATATAAATTTTATCATTGTTATCTAATTCAAAAAATATCATATTATTTAAAGTTTTATTATTTGCGGAATTTTCTTATTTAGCGCAAAATTAACACTAACTTCTGGTGGCAGTTGAATGTTGTTTTCTTGTGAAAACTATTTTTAATTTGTTTATCGTAAAAGTAATTTTTTACATCGATTCTACCAAATAGAACAATATTTTCAAACCGCTGTAATTGTTCCACAACTATTAAATATACCTAATAACATTATCATTAAAAATTATTTTTTTTTTGAATCTTGAAACTTAAAATTAACAAAGAATTTCGCCTCCAATTATTCGTTTAGCTTAATCTAATTCATTTGGTTCGAGCAGATAATTTTTATAGAAGAGTAGGCGATGCACACGGTTTATATATTCCGTGGAAAGGAAATGAAAAGCACTTAGACAAGGAAGGGTAAGAGAGCATTAATCCAATTGTTTCTTTCAAAATACCGATATTTGGTTAAGTAAATAATATTAATTCTGATCGCCAATTAATTTCGTAGCTATAGTTTATCGATTCGATTGTTTTGATTGTGTTAAAAGAAACGACAGGAGAGGAATCAAAAGCGCGACCAAATACTCCTTGATACGATCATTGACTTGTAATCTAAAGTAATATTTACGATTTGTCATTAAAAAAAACCACGGGTCGTTGGCACAAGAAAACAAGAGAGAAAGACAGTTACCAATTCAAAAAATACCGAACTCCATCTTGTAAAACATGTCCTGTAAAGCACCTTTGTACCAGTAGAACAGGCGGGCGAGAGATTGATAGGAGTGAGTATGCTGATGCTGTTGAAGAGAATAATCAGCGGTATCAGGAAAACCAGCAGTTGTACCGAAAACGTCAAGAGATCAACGAACATATCTTTGGAACTATTAAGCGTCAATGGGGCTATAATCACACTAATTTAACGGGTTTGAAAAAAGTAAATGGCGAGCACAGTTTAATTATGCTTGTGTACAATATCAAACGCTCCATAAATATACTGGGCGTACCGGATTTAATAGATAAACTCAAGAAATGGAAGTCACCTTACAAGAGCAAAGGTTGTTTTAGTTTTAAAACGAGTTATTACAGCCATTATAACGGCTTTATTGAAAAAGAATTACCAATTGCAGCCTGAAAAATAGTGTACCGTAGAACGAAGGTATTGAAGTTTACAAGAGCTTTTAAAAGCGAAATTGTGAAAAAACAAGGTTTTTTCACAGCCTGACGTTTTGTGGCTTTGCATCAGTGGCTTTGATTTAACACTGACCACAACAAATATAGACAAAATTTTAATTCATTGAGGTTTTTCCGAAGGAAAAACCAAGCCTAAGCCATTGTGCAAAACCGCTGTTAGCAAATGTTTTTATAATTCGTTTTGGGCTTCTTTACTTCTTTTTGATTTTATTTCATTTAACTTTATTCTAACTTCCGAAAGATAGTTATATACTATGTGATAACCTGGAATGTTAGAATCATCGCCCTCAATACTACATTCAATATTTTCAGTTCTCCAAATCCATTTTTTACCAATTTCTGTAGAAGTGTCACCATAAGCATTCTTCAAAATGTAATATAACCCCGAAACTTTTTGTGTCACAATATGTATTCTTTCTATCGTATCATTATTAATATTTAGATAAATGAAAAGAATTTTAGTTGAACTTATTTTGTCATTTTCTTGACCAACATAAACATAATTTGAACCAGAATTAAAACTCAATTTGAATAATTCTAAATTGCGATCATTCTTCAATTCAAAATCAGGATAATTTTTGATATTTTCCCCTAATTTAATATTTCTAAATCCATTTCTAAAACTTAAAAAATCAGATTCTTGAGAAAAAAAATCTGAACTAAAGAAAAGGAATGTAATTATTAAAGTTAATTTTACTCTCATTTTTTTTAATATTTGCTAACGTTTTGCAGCTAAAAGAAGTGGCGACGAACCAAAACCAAGCCATAACAAATATAACGCAAACTTTTGAATTTTCGGAGAAAATTCGGAAGTATGCCCGAGCCTAAGCCATTTATTTTAACTGCTGTTACCAGTAGTTTTATCTTATTCGCTTTATTTTGGTTTCATTTATTTTATTTTTTCCAGTAAGTTCGCTTAGCTTCACTTTTTCATTATCCAGCTTCTTCAGTAACTCTGAAAAATCTTTATCGATTTTTTCAAGAGAATTTTCAAAACTGTTTGGTGAATAGATTAAAGTTGGATTATGAATTTTTAGATTTATTAAGTCAGATTTCAGAATCCAAATACTTGCAGAAATATTTGGATATCTTTTTTCGTCAATTAAATTTCCACTATAATTAATAATTTTACAAAGACATTGAAAGTGATTATCTTCTGAATGTAAATAAAACCATTCTGTAGAATCTTCAAGAATTAAATCATTGAATTTTGAAGAATTTATAATAGAAATAAAAAAAACTCTGTTTTTATGTTGGATTTCAAATAGTGAAGTTTGCCCCGACTTGCGTAACCATTCTTTGAAACGGTCATTAATCATTTCGTTCTCTGGTGATAAGATAATTCTTCTTATTAAATCCATTTTTTTACATCGTGATTGAAAATTACTGGTAACGGTTTTCGGCTTTATTTCAGTTTTGCTGATTGATAACCAAGCCTTAACAAATATAGACAAATTTTAGATTAAAAAAATTCCAAAATAGAAAAAAACCAAGCCTGCAAAATTGAATAAAACCGTTGTTGTGCGATGTTTTTTTATTCTTTTAGTAAATCTACAATCCAATCTAAACAAATTTTAGAATCCATAATCGACCAAGAATGAGGATTTTTAGTTCCGTCTAATCGAACACCTTTTCCTTGACTAACTATTACTGTAGCGTTTTCATTTCCCATTATTTTTAATTGGTTTATCATTGAGATTATATCAATTCCATTCCAGTCGTTTAAATCTCTATTTCGTTGATTAATTAACCAATCTGTGTCCAAGTCTGTGAACATTAAAATAGGTATATTTTTTAAATATTTTGCATTTCCTCCGTCTTTTGCTCCATAAGAATAAATAGAGTTTTCTATATATTTTTCTGGAAACTTTTCTGGAGATCCTCCATAAATATTGTCCCAATTATTCTTCATCCATTTTGCTTCATCTACTGCGGGTTTATAGATATTTTTTTCTATTTCCCTTTCGCAATATTTATAAAATCTTGCTTGGTCCAAAGGTGCGTCTAATGCAAAAACCCCTTTTGGTATTAGAAAAAACTTTTCGGGATTTTTAGTTGCCTTTTCAGCATAAGTTAAAGAAATCATTGCACCGTTTGAAAGTCCACCGATTATAAATTTATCTTTTGACACTTTATGCTTTGCAACAATTTCACTGAAAATTTCATCTAGTAGTTTGAATTCTGCTTCTCGATTGTCAGTTCCCCAATTAATTGATGGAAAAATTACCATAATTCCTTTTTCAACTGCTATTTTCTGAAGAGTAATTTGTTTTAATGTGTTTTCGATAATTTCACCGCCAGAAGGTAAAATTACTAATACTCCTTTTATATATTTTTTTGGAACAAATTTATAGTAGAAAAGTTCTGTTGCGTCTTCATCATTTACATATAATTCAGAAGGATCTGTTTTTGAAACAGATATTTTCTCAAATTCTTGTGCTTTACAAGACAAAAGATTAAAAATTAAAGCAAAAATTAATATATTTTTCATTTTTCAGGATTTTCGGTCAAAATATCGCACAACGGTTTGGCGCTTGGCGAAGGTGGCGATTTTCACCACAAATGTTGATGCGGAGAACCAAACTTTGATTAACCACAAAATTGTCTGCGGAGCACTGAACCGCCACTTTTGCCAAACGCCTGTTAGCGGTAGTTTTTCTATTCTGTAAGTTCATAAACAGATATCGTTTTTTTGTCTGCCATTAAGAGACAATTTTTCTCAACGCTGTATTCGTTTACCTTTAAGTTGTTGTCTTTAAAAGCGATTTGTCCGTCCAATGTAATTACTGACATGCCATTTGTGTCAGAAACTGTGATGAACGAATTTACTCCTGAGTTGAAATAAAGTTTCGAACTGAGAATGCTTTTGTCAGCAATCTGGATTTTCTTAACTATTTCAACATTGCCACCGTTGATTTTGTGAAAATGAATTTCACAAGGAGAGTCTGCTGTTGAATTATCGTCTCCTTCAGTTAATGGATTATATGCAAC
>NZ_JBHUOL010000020.1:0-1394 GCF_042686085.1 Flavobacterium ardleyense | reverse complement strand
TCCAAAAAAAAATAAAAAAAAGTGAGTAATCTAGTTAATACGAGAGGGATCAAAAACGCAAACAAACAAGTTTTGATGGCGTCCTTGACGTATAACTTAAAGAAATATTTGCGATTTGTCGTTAAAAAACCCACACTACATGTGCAACAAATGCAACTAGAATTGCAGAAAGTACATAGCTTAATCAAAACGCATTTTTATGACCTAAAAACAGCCTTTTTAAGTAGTTCACATTTTCTAAAAAAGACACAAAACGTAAAAACCAACCTCGCTTAAATGTCTTTAAATGTGGTTGGTTTTATTGATTTTATCAAGAAATTTGATTTTGAATGATGTTGTGCAACGGTCACGGCTGTTGTAGGCTGGCTAAACTTTAAGTCCAATTTTAAAAATTTGTTCATTTAATATTTCACCCCAAATTTTTATTTTCCCATAAAATTCAACACAATCTTTTAAAGTTTTAAGTTTTTCCAGTATTACCAAAATATCACTTTCAAAATCTATTTTTAGTTCATTTGTAAAATCTTCTAAATTAGTGTTTTCTGTTATTCTGTAACCTAACCAACCACTTTCTCTATATTTTCCTTTTTTCCTGTTTTCGCTCAAGTAAGTTTCTTCACGAGTATGTGTTAAAATATCGAAATAAGTTGCTTTCTTTTTTTTCGAATCTTTTATTTTTTCAGTTAATGCAATTCCAATATTGAAACAAAAACTTAATTCTTCTTTGTTATTCCATTGCGAGTTTTGTAAGTTTATTATAATGAAGAAATCAACCATATTTTTCCACCAAGTTTGTCCGCTGGTTTGATATCCATAAATTTTCAATGTTGGTTTTAAATAACTTTTGATAAATTCGGTTTGTATTTCTTTAGCGTTCATTTGATTTTTCTTCTTTTAGCGTAATTTTTTTCATAGCTTGCCTACAACGGTTTGGCGCTTGGCGAAGGTGGCGATTTTCACCACAAATGTTGATGCGGAGAACCAAACTTTGATTAACCACAAAATTGTCTGCGGAGCACTGAACCGCCACTTTTGCCAAACGCCTGTTAGCGGTAGTTTTTCTATTCTGTAAGTTCATAAACAGATATCGTTTTTTTGTCTGTCATTAAGAGACAATTTTTCTCAACGCTGTATTCGTTTACCTTTAAGTTGTTGTCTTTAAAAGCGATTTGTCCGTCCAATGTAATTACTGACATGCCATTTGTGTCAGAAACTGTGATGAACGAATTTACTCCTGAGTTGAAATAAAGTTTCGAACTGAGAATGCTTTTGTCAGCAATCTGGATTTTCTTAACTATTTCAACATTGCCACCGTTGATTTTGTATAAATGAATTTCACAAGGAGAGTCTGCTGTTGAATTATCGTCTCCTTCAGTTAATGGATTATATGCAAC
>NZ_JBHUOL010000019.1:0-34776 GCF_042686085.1 Flavobacterium ardleyense | reverse complement strand
AAAATGAAACTAAAATTATTAGTAATATTATCTTAATTAAGTATCTCATTCAAAATGTTGTACAACGTCAGTCTGTGAAAAAACTAACGTTTTATTCTTTCAAAAATAGTCAAATTATTTTAATTAAAGGATAAAAAGTCGTATATTTAATGATGCAACACATCACAGGAATACCGCGTAATCAAATGTGTTTTTCTAGTTTATAAGACACTATTTCATCAGAAAATCCTATTCGATTTATAGATGCTTTTGTAGGTGCTTTATCTTCAGAAGCCTTGGGTTTTTTGGTTCAAACTATCAAATCTGAATGTCGCCCTAGTTTTTATACTAAAATATTCCTCAAATTGTATCTATATGGCCTTCGCAGTTCTAAAAAACTGCCAAAAGAATGCGTTAGAAACATTGAGCTTCAATGGCTTTTATGCGCGATATTTCCTAAGTATCATAGTATTTCTGATTTTAGGAAAAAGAACAAGGAAAAAAAATGAGACGACAGCATCCACAAAGAGCATTACGACCGAATGCACCAAAAGCTAAATAAAAACCCGGCATACACCAAGAAAATGGTTAGAGTACGAAGTAAAACAGTCGAACCTTTGATCGGAACGTTGGTAAATTTTACTAACATGAAATGCTTCAGCATTCACGAACTCCAAAAAAAAATAAAAAAAAGTGAGTAATCTAGTCAACACCAGAGGAATCAAAAATGCCAACAAACACGTCTTGATGGCGTCCTTGACTTATAACTTAAAGAAATATTTACGATTTGTCGTTAAAAAACCACACAAAATGTACAACTAGAACTGCAGAAAGCACACAGCTATATAAAAATGCATTTTTATGACCTAAAAATAGACTTTTTAAGCAGTTCATATTTTCTAAAAACGACACAAAACGTAAAAACCAACCTCGCTTAAATGTCTTTAAATGTGGTTGGTTTTATTGATTTTATCAAGAAATTTGATTTTGAATGATGTTGTGCAACGGTCACCGCTGTTGGCAGAAGTAGTTTTGCTTTAATTCATTTTTTCATGAACGATTAGGATTCTAGATTTTATTTTTTACTATTACAATCATTAGTATAGAACATAAGAATATTAAAAATATAATAATTATGACAGGAATGTTATCTCCAATTCCAAAATTATGTTCTTTATAAAGAGTCCAAGAATTATTTAGTTTAAGAATTAAAAACCAAATATTTATTGAAATTAAACCAACTAAAGAGAATCGTATTAAATTTCTTAATGTGTTTTTGATTTTTTCAGTATTATTCAACAATGTTAAGAAAATAAAAGTACGGCATATAAATATTAATAGTAAATATTTAGAATTTTTTATAGTTGAATTATGTCCACCAATCCCAACTATAAATTTTGAAATAAAGTATAATGGTAAAATTGAAATTAAAACTATTCTATAAATGTTAAAAGAGAGTTTATATATTTTATTCACGTTAGTTTTTTTTCTATTTCTGCTAACGTTTAATGGCTTTATAAAGTGGCTTTGATTAATCACAGACCAAAGCAAATATAGAAAAAATTATGATTCATAGAGGTTTTCCGAAGGAAAAACCAAGCCCAAGCCATTTTATAAAACCATTGTTAGCAATAGTTATTTTTAAAATAAATATATATTATACTTTGAATTTACAGTTCTATCTAAAATGTATGCGGGAATAAAAGTGCCAAAAGAATTAACCATATTAATTAAGCTTTTTTTATTAATAGATTCTATTAAATTATCCGTATCAGTTTCAAAATCTGTTAATTTTCCATTTCGGTCAATTAGTAAAACAATTGCTCTGTAAGGTCTTTTTTCTGTTGAAATTGGAGTAAAACATTCTTTTAAATATTTATTTAAATGATAATCATTTCCTGCATATTTGGCTTCGCTTTCAACAACGGGATAATATTTTGATATGTCCAACATTTTAGATTTTTGATCTCGACTTAAATTTTTATGCATTTCAAGAGTATTTATTCTAGTTTCAGAATAGATATCATTTCCAAATTTTTTACGTATCAAAAAATCCATTTTATCTATATAACATTCATCGTAGGCTTGATAATCAAATTCAAGTAGAATTGAATATTTGGAAAAAATGTAATATTGATAGAACATTTCAAAGTCATTGTCAGTATTGAATTCTATTTCAATATGACTATAATGTCCTATTAATTTATTGCTTTCAAAGTCAGAGATGGCTATTTTTTCACTGTTAAAACATTTTTGTGTTTGCTCATTTTGAGAAAACACTAGTTTTGATATTAGAAGAAATATAATTATAGTCGTATTTTTCATAAATGTTGCACAAAGTTTTGCAGCTAAAAGAAGTGGCGACGAACCAAAACCAAGCCAAAACAAATATAATGTAAACTTTTGAATTTTCGGAGAAAATTCGGAAGTATGCCCTTGCCTTAGCCATTACTTTTAACTTCTGTTAGCGGTAGTTTTCTATTTTCCTTCCTAGAATTTAGCCCAGTAATAGTCACTTATTTCAAATAATTTTTCTATAGAAATTTCAATTTTATTCTGATTAAAAACTTTAATATTGTTACAACTTAATAATAGATTATTTGCAACATAGTTTTCCTGTTCGTTTATTTGCCAGCAATTAATCTCAACATAATTTTCTACAATTTTTGCGTGAAAAATATCGATTTCATTATTAAATATTGCTTTTATATTTTGAATTATTTTTGGCTCATTAATTTCGTTATCAATTTTATTGTCTATAACAGTAAATAATTCAAGTTTATCAATTTTTTGTAGTTCAATATAAAAACAATCAAAAGATGTGTCAATTATTTCTGCTAAATATTGACAACTTACTTCAATGTGAAGTTTTTCAAGATTACCTTTCCAATTTTGTATTGTTCCGTCATGAAAAACAGAAAAAATTTTTTGAATTTTTTTTAGCTGATTCATAAGTGAAATTATTTTAAGCACGTTTTTTTTTAAATTACTACTAACGCTCTTGTATATGAAAAGTTGCGCTGAAAATACGCGATAATTTTTCGGTTGAAAACAAGCCGAATTTTTAAATTTTACTAATTCTTTTAATTTTAGGAAATTGTCAAACTTAAAAATTTGGTGACTTTCAAAAA
Organism: Flavobacterium ardleyense; assembly: GCF_042686085.1. Classification (GTDB taxonomy): domain Bacteria; phylum Bacteroidota; class Bacteroidia; order Flavobacteriales; family Flavobacteriaceae; genus Flavobacterium; species Flavobacterium ardleyense. Next base: position 31,666 of record NZ_JBHUOL010000019.1, on the reverse strand, counting down.
AAGCCCGAACCTTTGTGTTAGTAATTACTCGCACTATTTTTTATATACGTTGTTAGCCACTGGCTTTTTTTCGCTTTTAGTAATTCAATTAGTTCATTGTACGGAATTTTGATGATACCCTTTTTCAAACTTTTAGCACTTTCTAATTCTATTTTAACCCAATTTGAATCATAAACACTTTCTGTTTCTATTAATACAATTTGGTCGGCAGATTCTAATTCCTTAAAAACCCTTTTTTGCTTATTATCTGAATCATTGTGAATCAAATCAATATATACAGTTTCAAATTCGGAAAGCTCATTATATAGCTTTAACAAAAATTCTTTTGTGATATTTCTATCTCGAGTAGTATAGCTAATAAAAATTTTCATCCGATAAGTCCTTTTATGAAAAGCACAAAGGCTATCGTGTTAAGAATAAAAAATATTTGATAAATCCTTACGGATGAATTCAAAAAGGCTCGTGATCGTCTATCCGATTTTTTCCGGTTATCAGGTAATGTATATTCGTCAGTTTCTGAATTTTCATCTTCAGTTGGGCTGACTGTATTTTTGCGTTTTAGTTTTTCAAATCTTTCATCCATTTTAGCTCTTAAATTCTCTTGATAGAAATATGTAAAACCATCTAAATACCAAAAGGTAAAAGTTAATACATAAATAGTAACAAAAAGAGATTCATCAAGTTTAGAATCGGTTAGTTTTATTATTGCAGGAATTGATATTCCAATCAGAATAATGAACATTTTTTTCAATTCAATACTTGCAGTACTAAACCTTGAAGTTGCAGAATGAAGTTGGTCAATTATTGTCCAATCAACTTCATCTTCAAATGATTTTTTATACTCCCTATTTGTCATCGAGATTTTTGTGTTTTTGTTTATCGTTACTCTTTATTAGCTAATGACTTATTACGTTTATAATAAATAAGATACATTATTCCTGGAACAACAATGTTTATTGCTGAATTCAATATTGTGTACTCACTTATAAATAATAAAACTACCGAAGTAATAAGAGAGAGAATAACCATATATAATATAATTTTGGTTCTTGAATTAAATCCAAAGTTGACGAGTAAATTTGAAATTAGAATCAATAAAGTTGCAAACTGAAATATTGTTGGAATAACTGGATTTGGTTCTTTAATCAAACTATATTCGTTCGAGGTTAATTCTATTTTTAGGTTAGTAAACTCATTATCTAATTCAGAAAGTTTACTGATTTTGTTTTTCCATTCATAAATTACGTAATGTTGAATATTATATGATTTATCGTACGGATTATCTTGTGGTTGATAGGTTATTGATAGAAGTGTGTCCCTACTTTTGCTGATTTCGTCTAACTCGTTACTGGCTAATAAATACTTATTGAATGTTCGTCCAAATTTTGAAGCATTTTCAGTATTGGCATATTTACTTAAAGAAATTTTTAAAGAATCTCTTTTTACTATTAATTTCGTTAAAATAGAATCCTTGATAATTTTAGAACTGAGATTGTTAATAGTTCTAACTTTTCTGGGTAAAACGTAACCATAGAGAACATTTAAGTATTTAAATGAGTAAAGATGTTCAGCATTGATTTTGGTATAAATTTCTTTATATGTCTCAACACTATCGGTAAGCTTAACTGACTCTAATTGAATCTCTATTAATTTCGACTCCCATAATTTCAAATCAGATTTAGAAAGTTGATTAAGTAGAGTTTGATATTCAATTTCACCTTTTTCTAAAAATCTATCAGGTTCAACCACTTGGGCAACAAGTAGAGAATTAAAGATTAAGGTCAGAATGATTGTTAATTGGAATTTCATTTTTTCAGCTTCTGGCTAACGGATTGCGGCTATCGAAAGCCACAAGGGTTTAAGACTAACCACAACAAATATAAAACAACTTTTCGACTCATAGAGGTTTTGCCGAAGGAAAAACTAAGCGTTTGTGGTTTTTGCTAACCGCTGTGCTTGTTGCACAACTATCAAATATACCTAAAAACATTTAGATAAATACGATTTTTTGTATTTTTAATTATGCAAGGAAAAAAGAATTTCGCACCCCAATTATTTGTTTCGGTTAATCTAATTGATTTAGTTTCAGCGGATAATTTCTATAGATTAGTAGTTTAGGCATACGACCTACATATTTTCATAAAAAGTGAAATACTCATTTCACTTTTTATGAAAATTGTAAAACTTAAAAACCAACCTCGCTTAAATGTCTTTAAAAGAGGTTGGTTTTATTACTTTTATCAGGAAATTTAATTTAAATGATGTTGTGCAACGGTCACCGCTTTTGGCAGTTGTATTTTAATTGTTCGCAATTCCCTTGGCAATTTCTTTTAATTCTGATTTTATATAATCTTTATATTTTGTTTGATTTGCGAAAATTAAAAGATTATCTGTTGATAAAAGTTGTAAAATCAGAAATTCATTTTGCTTATTAACAATATTATAATGTTGAATAATATTGCTTTTTGTAATTAAGATACTGTTATTGTCTACAATTAATTCATAACTATATTTTTCAACAATACCATTAATTGTTATTAGAAGTTCGTCATTATTTCTGAAAGTATAAATGATATTTTCATCAGTTTCATTTACTAATAGCCAATTATAATTACTTATGTAAGATTTACTTATATTTTGTTCAGCAATTTTTTTGACTTTTGTCAAATTGTTTCCGATAACATTTTTTGATGTATTGTATACTTCATTTAAGTTGTTTTCAGTTTTAGAATTGTTATTATTAAAGAATAAGTATTTAATAACAAGAACTAATACAATTAGTAATATTAATGTTGGTAATCCGATTACACCTAAAAAGAATAATTTATACATATAGTTTTTTTAATATAGTTGCTAACGTTCTCGCACATTGTGCCGTTTGTTACTTACGAAGACGAGTATTTTCGGCTAAATGAAAATACGATTTAAAAACGATAATTCCACTAAATTCGCAAATGGTGCAAGATGTGTTTTACCAGCAGTTTGTTTATAGTATTTTCCTTTTATCATTTAGAAAAGCTTCGACTTCGTACGCGTTGTCTTTTTTCCATCTGTTTATTATTTTAGCGTAACCAACACCAAAATTGCGCTTGTTAATACTATCAACAAACCAACTTTTATGCGTTCCTTTTCCATCATTAGTATAATTATTAAAACAGGTCAATTTTGTAAAATTATTCTCGTCATCCCAAAATTCATCTTCATCTGATAAGTTTTTGACGAATGTGTAGAAAATAGTTTCTGGTCTTGTATTAGAAGGCAGAAAAACAGTTCTTGGAGGAGTTTTTTTATTCTTAAATTTTTCTTTTACATCACCATCTAAAACAAAATAAACTTTTTTTAATATTACGTGGTTTGATTCTGCCATACTAACAATTGTACCGTCAGCAAAAGGTCCTTTTTCGATATTTATTATTTTTTTTAAGTCACTATTATTGATTAAGTTTCGAGTAAAATATTGAGCAACTTCATCTTCACAAACAAAATTTATTTTTTCAATTTTTGCTGTTTCAGAAACTTCATTTTTAATTTTCCGTTTCACGTATTCGATTGAGGGGTTTAATGTATTTTTTACTTTACCATCAACTAAATTAAAATAATTTACTTTTGTTTCATTTCCTAATTTGTTATTTAAATGTTCTAGTATTTCTATTGAATGGGTTGTGAAAATTATTTGAATATCAAGTTTTCTAGCATAACGAAAAAGCACATCAATTAATTTGCATTGTGATGCAGCATATAGTGTTGAGTCTAATTCATCTATTAATATTATGCCACCTTTAAATTCCTCCTTTTTTTTATCCTTTAAGATTTCAAATGAAATTAAGGCCGAAATTATTTGCGAAATATTATCCTGACCGGCTGAATTACCTAAATGGCCATAGGTTTCCGTTTGAATAGCTAATAATTTTTTATTAGTTGATTTTACAGGTTGAGGATTTACTTTGTCATTGATAAGAACAAATATCTCTCTAATTAGATTAGAGTATGTAATTGAATATTTTGCCGAAATTGTAGAGTCAAATGTTAATATTTTATTTTCGGTTGCGAGAGGAATTAATCTTTTCAATCCTAAATAAATTACAGGGTGATCTAAAGCTTTTCCTCTACCATCAAAATCAGTTCTGTATCTTTCGGGAGATTTTTCAGTTTTCACTGCATATCTTGTAGCTATTTGTTTGCGTTCTTCCAATAATGAACCTGATGATGTATAATTAAATGTTACTTCATATTCTTTTTCATAATCATTTTCGGGACAGAATTTAAAAACGTTTTTATAATCTTCCTTAAAAAATGTATCTAAAATTGTCAAATCTTTAGCTTTGTAGTCACACAATTGAGCAATCCACCCCAATATAGAAGATTTTCCGGTACCATTTAAACCAGTAATAATTGTTAGATATTTACCAAATTCGATTGTTTGATTTTCAATGTGTCTAAAATTTTGAATTTCTAATGTGTTTAATTTGGTCATCTTTCTTCTCTAAAATGATAATAAATTTAGCTTTTAATCCCTATTTCCGCTCAAATTGCAGGTAAATAGTTTATACCCGCTATTGTTTAGCGTATTATTTTCAAATATAATAAATAAACAATACTATTCGGAAATTTTTACAAATTTATAATCCTAAAAATCGTTCTACGAATTTGTCAATTAAAAAAAATCAAAGAATCAATAATTATAAAAGCTACTGAAATTAAGTAATATCTCTAAATTATGATTTTACCACAAGTTTGCGTGAGGGATAGTAGTGGAAATCCTTTTTGTTTTTCTTTTTAAAAACAAAAAGATTGTAGCGAAAAGCCCGACCTGAAAGGGCACGCCCTAAAATTCTAAAATGGTATCGTAATGCTTGTGGTGGTTTTTGAATTCTTGAACGCCTTCTTTGAAGGTAAGATAATTGGCACCGTTTTGCTTGTTGTGTTTGCTGATCAAATACATATAATGGAAGTGACGCGTGAGTTCTTTCCAGCCAAATAACAACGAATGTTTTGGATCATACATGTGCGTAGGTTCGCTAATTGCGCCATTGATTTCCACGATTTGAAAGTTTTTTCCTTGTGATAGTTCGGCAAAGGAATGATACATAATGTCCATTCGGCCAAAGTGAAAGCCTTCGATTTGCTGACAGATTTTATTGAAGCTTTCTGTCATTTCAGGTGTGATTTCAAAGCTTGCATCAACGAATTTGGTGCCACGGCAATGGTTGCCATAAGGAACTAAATTAATGGTTTCGCCAGGCTTTAAAACGATTGCTAATTGTTCTTTGTATTCTTCTTCGAGTGTTTCTAACTGAAATAAATAACGTAAATCTTGTTGAATTAATTCGCGCAAGGTGTTTTTACCGTTTCCAGTGAGAATCATAAATTCTTTAGAAACGATTCCAGTAATTTTTCCGGTTTGGTTTGGCAATTTTACATAAAAAAGTCCGATTTCATTTTCATAAGGAATCAAATCTTGTATCAGTATATCGAATTTTGCTTTCTCTACATAATTTTCTAATTCTTCCACCGTATTTATCTTTTTTACAGCAGTTCCTCTCAATCCAATGTTAGGTTTGGCGATGAATGGAAATTGAATGTTTTCGGTTTTAATCTTAGTAATGATTCCATTAATTGGTTCACTAGAAGAAATCAAAAGAGTTTTGGGATAATATTCTTGGGGAATTAAGTCGTAAATTTCTTTCTTTGATTCCAGGAAAAAACCGCCATTTTTAAAGGTGGGGTTAGAGGCGTTAAAATAAAAAAGCGATCTTGTTTTTATAGCATAAAAAAGGTACTGAAAATACACGGGCAAATAAACAACTTGGTACGGCCAATATTCCCAATTCGTGATTTTGTGAATGAAAAGTCTCAACTTCATCATGTTATGCAATTAAATCTAAATAGGACATTTCTATTTTTTCTGAAGTAATCAAACATTGCGTAATGCTGATGGTTTTCAATTCATTATTTCGGTTGATTTGTAAACCGTATGCTGTGTTTTGACTTTCTGTAAATTGATGAAAATCTAAAATGGTTTTCGCAGTTGGATTTTGGTTATTCGTCATAAAATCAGTAAACCATCTTTCTCTTTTGGCTCTAATATCTTTGGAATATAAGGTAGAGGAGGACCAAATGTGAGGTGAGTTTATAGAGAATTCGATTTTAGTTTTTTCAATTTCATTCCATTGCAGTTGGTGCAATTTATTATTTTCAAACAAGACAATAGTAAAAGGTTCGATGCCATTTAAATCGATGTTTTCCCAGTGGTTTAAACTATCAGAAGAACTCGCTAATTCCAAAACGATCAAACCTCTGCTTTTGCGATAGTAAGTTTTTATTACGTGCTTTTCTGAACCACCATTTAATAAAACAATTACTTTGTTATCGGTTTGTGCAATCCAAGTGCCACCGGCTTGTGGATCTTTTGGGAAGGTAATTTCACAACCATAAATTTCATAAGCGATAGGAGCAATAGCACGTTTTCGGGCGACTCTTTCATCTCGATTAGAAGTGATTGCAAATCCGGTTGAAGTAGGAATAAAAGTTACTGTGCACATTCTTTTCTATAAGCAAGAGTTGATGGCGCAACGCCAAATGAATCAGAAACTTGAATATGAGGCAAGCTAAATAAGGCCACTTTTATCAAGGCTTGGTGGTGAATATTGTGTTCTAAATTATATAATAATTCCCTAAAGTAATTAGTAGGTAACAACTCACTTTCACTGTAGCAATTGTGTACTAGTGAAAGTGATTTGTTTGGTTTTTCTATTGTTGTGACTTGATTTTCTAAAATCGCAATCGCATAATCAACATCAGTTTCAATTTTAATTTCTCTTTGTCTGATGTCGTAATTTATAATTTCAGTTTCGTAATTCGCTAACAAACAATTCATTAATTCGATACTATGCCGAATATGTTCGCCAATAGTAGCCTGACTCAACTTCAAATTTTTTGTAGTTAATTCTGCATTGGTCAACTGTCGAAGTAAATTTATGTTTTCTTCTAAATTGTTTTTTACGAAATGGATTAGCATATTATAATTTTTCCTCAGGAACGAATTTTACAGATACGGAGTTGGTGCAAAAGCGTTGTCCAGTAGTTTCTCTAGGTCCGTCATCAAAAACATGTCCTAAGTGACCGTTGCATTTGGCGCACATTACTTCAGTACGCACCATGCCAAAGCTTATATCTTTTTTATAAATTACAGAGCCTTCGATAGCTTTATCAAATGACGGCCATCCACAATCTGATTCAAATTTCATTTGAGAAAGAAATAAATCGTTGTTGCAAGCGGCACAAACGTACTTGCCTTTTTCAAAATGATTGTAATATTCACCTGTAAAAGCTCTCTCAGTTCCTTTGTTTCTTAATACTTCGTATTCTATATCAGAAAGTTGGGCTTTCCATTCTGCATCTGTTTTTTCAATTGCTGGTTTCATATTTTTTGCTTTTTCTTTTTCTTGGGATTGGCATGATTGTACCGTAATAACTAAAAGTACTAAAAATAAATTTTTCATAGGTAACATTTTTTCAAAATTAATAGTTTTAATTCAAATACTCTGTTAACTAATTTACAAATTATTTGAACTAGGTGTTGATTTCTAAATCTTTAATATAGTCTTCATGTTCATAGAAAAAGCGTTCAAAAGCATCCATTTTTTCGCTGAAAAACTCAAAAACTCTTGGCCAAGTGTTCTTGTTATTAATGCTTATTCCTTCGATTTCTACCCAAACGCGACTTAATATTTTTCCATTTTGCAAATAGAAATTGCGTTCAAAAATAGCATCTGGTAAATACTCTTCTACAAGAATATTTTTTAAAGATTCTACCTTCTCATAATATACTATACGTTTATTTTCGTCTTTTGGTTCTATATCTAATAAAACTTGTGCTTTTTTGTTGTCTACGTGAAATTTGAAAGTAACATCTTTGATTTTTGTGTTGTATAACAACCACTTTCTAGGGTATTCAGCGGCAAATGCTATCCAGAAATCTTTTTTTATCTGCAACGCTTCTTCTTTACTAAACATATTTTTTTATTATGAATGTTATTTTCTTTAAAAAATTGTTACCTTTAAGATTGCTAAAATTTTAAGGGTATGCTTTTTAAAGATTTTATTAAATATATTCCAAAGATAGAAAAAGAAAAATTGCTTTCTACGGATGCGCATGCAAAAATGGCACCCTTAGAACGTGTCTCGTATTTAAAAGAAGAAAATTACAAAAATAAAAACCCAAGACAAGCCGCTGTTTTAATGTTGTTTTATCCAAAAAATAAAGTAACGCACTTAGCTTTAATCGTTAGAAATACTTACCCTGGTGTACATTCCTCTCAGATTGGTTTTCCAGGTGGAAAAGTGGAGGAGTCGGATCTGAATTTAGAAGAAACCGCTTTGCGCGAAACGCATGAAGAAGTGGGGATTCACAGAGAAAAAGTAGAAATTATCAAACCATTTAGTCAGATTTACATTCCGCCAAGTAACTTTTTAGTCGCGCCATTTATGGGGATTTCAGAACAAGAATTAACTTTTATTCCTGATTTACACGAGGTAAAACGTGTTTTAGAATTTTCAATGGAAGATTTCTTGAGTGAGAAAAGTATTACTAAAGTTACTATGAGTACTTCCTATGCAACTGATATTGAGGTACCTGCTTTTATGGTGGATAAATATGTGGTTTGGGGAGCTACTGCCATGATGATGAGTGAGTTAAAAGAAAACATAAAAAGTGCTTTACTTTAGGATTAAATTAATAGTGGAATTTATACTTTTTTCCTTTGAAAAATGGTTGGTTTTACTACATTTGCGTCTTGCTTTGTTAATAAAAAGATAGATTATGGGGTTATTTAAGAGAAATCCTTTTGGACATATATTGTTTTTAAAAACTTGGTTAATACGCATTGCGGCTTTTGTTACACACAGGCGTTATAAGAGTTTTAACCAATTAAAAATTGAAGGTTCGGAGATTATTAGAAGTTTGCCAGATACAAATGTTATGTTTATTTCTAATCACCAGACTTATTTTGCAGATGTTGTGGCAATGTTTCACGTTTTTAATGCAAGTTTAAAAGGTAGAGAAAACAACATCAATAATGTACTTTATTTGTGGAATCCAAAGCTAAACATGTATTATGTAGCGGCGAAAGAAACCATGCAAGAAGGTTTGTTGCCTAGGATTTTGGCTTATGCTGGAGCCATTACGGTAGAACGCACTTGGAGAGCAAAGGGAGAAGATGTTAAGGAAAAGAAAGAAGTAAATCCTAATGATACTGAAAACATCAAAATTGCACTAGAAGATGGTTGGGTAATTACTTTTCCGCAAGGAACAACGCGTTCTTTTAAACCGGTTAGAAAAGGAACAGCACATATTATTTTACAACACAGACCTATTGTCGTTCCGATTGTGATTGATGGTTTTCGCCGTTCGTTTGACAGAAAAGGATTGCGAATTAAGAAGAAAGGTATTTTACAGTCTTTTGTAATTAAGGAGCCTTTGAAAATTGATTATGATAATGCAACAGTAGATGAAGTAGTAGAAATGATAGAATACGCCATAGAGCAACACCCTTCGTTTTTAAAGGTTATTCCTACTGAGATATTAGACGAGCAAGCTAAATTAGACAAAGAGAGAATGTGGAAATATTAATAAAACAAAAGAGAGGCAATTGCCTCTCTTTTGTTTTATTAATATTATTGTATTATTTTACGGCTTGTACTTTATAACCAGCCTTGCGAAGTAATTTAATAACACCTTCTTCTCCAGCTAAATGCGCTGCGCCAACACCAAAGAATGTAGGTTTTTCCTTAGCTACTTTCGCGATTACTGGAATCCAGTTTTTATTTCTGTTATTTAGCAAAACGTCTTTATTTTCAAAAGTCATTTTATTTTCAGGATCATCCATCATCGCCAACATTGCCTCAATGTCCTTATTATTATAGCTGTCCATCATTTTTTGGAATTCTATTTTGCTTTTTTCTAAACCATTTTTAGCGGTTTTAAGTAATTCTTCTGCTTGTGTTTTATAAGGAATAGCGTCAAAAGCTTTCATCTGGTCTTCCACTTTTTCTAAACCATATACTTCTTCCTTTTGCTCTTTAGTAATGCGCATTAGTTCTGATTCTACGGATTTAAATTCACAATCAAGAAGTTTTGGTAACAACATAGCACTAATCATGAAAGGTTTAAATTCCTCGATCATCTTAGCTGAAAAGCTCATGTTTTTCAATAAAAAAGCGTCGATTGTTTCAAAATCTTCCGCGCTTACTAAAGCTGAAAGTTTTTCCTCACCGTTCATTTTTATGTACTTCATCATTTCCGTTTGCATTGCAGGATCGTCCATGTCTAATTCTAGGAATAATTGCGCGGTGTCGTCAAGGGCTTTGATCGTTTTTGCATCAAGAGTAGCGTCGCAAGTAGCATGAATTGTTCCAAATAAATAAGAAGGACTTTTCAATCCATTACCTGAAATTTTCCAAAGTAAGCTTTTTTCTAATTCCTGTGAATTGGCGAATAGGGAAGCAAAAATCCCAACAAATAAAAATAACTGTTTCATTAAAAATCTATTTTTTTAAGTTCATAATAATTCTTTTGAAGTCTCTTCATTAATATTCCATAAAGTAATCTATAAAACAACCAAATAAGGCCAATGAAAATTAAAGCTACTATAACAAAAATTGTTATGACGAATATCAACTGAAAATTACCTGAATTTTCACTTTGAGTCCCTTGATTAATCAATTTTTGCATATTAGAGTCATACATAAATTGGTAAGTCAGGCCTAGCACAAATAAAAATGACACCATTCCCACATTATACCACACGTAATATTGTACTGTTTTTCTGGTTTTTAGAATACTATTCATTAATTCCTTTACCGTATCTCTTGTATTTATTGCTCTATAATTTTTGTAAAACAAATAGATAAAGAATACAATAACCACATAATTAAAGATTTCTATTATGCCTACTATTTTGTCTAAATGATTTTCTACAGTGGTTTTTGCGTAACTATCATCAGGGAACAAAAAAGAAATTACATTCCATAATACAAGTTCTAAAATGCTGATAATCAAGATCCATTTTACAATAGATGAGGATCGTTTATGGAGCATACCATAAATTTCTTTTTCTGTAACTTGGTCAAAAACGTTTTCGTTTTTCTTCCAGTCTTTTTTTAATATTTCTAATTCATCCATAATTAAGGATTTAATATTTTTCTTAATTTTCCCTTCACACGGTTCATTTTTACCCGTGCATTTACTTCACTGATACCTAATGTTTCAGATATTTCAGTGTAATTTTTGTCTTCTAAATACAAGAAAACTAGCGCTTTCTCAATGTCATTTAACTCACTTATTGCGCTGTATAATAATTTTAATTTCTCCTCTTCCTCAAAATTGTAATCCTCCTGCGTTACCTTGTGAAACGTATTGTCAAACTCAATTGTGTCAATCGTTCTTTTCTTTTTTCTGTAAAGTGTAATCGCAGTATTTAGTCCCACTCGGTAAGCCCACGTAGTAAATTTAGCCTCCCCTCTGAAGTTTGGAAACGCCTTCCACAACTGAATCGTAATTTCCTGAAACAAATCTTTATGCGAATCACCATCAGTAGTATATAACCGACAAATTTTGTGGATTATATTCTGATTTTCCTTTAATTGCTGTACAAAGAGTGCTTCCAATTCTGATTTCATATTCAATAAGTAGTCAAATGGGGTATATTGTTACAAGTATACTTCTTTTTTGGAGCTATTTCCTGCTATCCATTACAAGTTTTTACAAACAATACTTTTTTTGCAAGTTCTAAAAAGAGCTCCTTAGGTCGCTTTTTTACAACAACAAAAAATAGCATTCTTTCATAAAAAGCTTTCCATTACTATCAGGGCTATGAAATAGTAGTGCTAAAGAAATTATGAGTTTTTTAGTTTTTCAAAGCAACATTCCTGCATAAAAATTAATGAATGGTTAATCAAATTCGTATCTTCGTAAGCTATAATTAGTGCTTAAAAAAATGAATGTACCTCGTAGTAGTTTTCCTCGAATTGTAATTGTTGGTGGTGGTTTTGGTGGTATTTCTTTAGCTAAAAAATTACGCAATAAAAACGTACAAGTTGTCTTATTAGACAAACACAACTATCACAATTTCCAACCTTTAATGTATCAAGTAGCAACTGGCGGATTAGAACCCGATTCAATTGCTTACCCAATTCGGAAAATCGTTCAAGAATACAAAGATTTCTATTTCAGAATGGGCGAAGTCCGTGAAATTGACGGCGACAAAAACATCATTTATGCCGATATTGGCGAATTAAAATACGATTATTTAGTCATTGCAACGGGTTCTAAAACCAATTACTTTGGAAATAAGGAAATCGAAAGCAATAGTATGGCCATGAAAACCATTCCGCAATCGCTAAACATCCGAAGTCTAATTTTAGAAAATTTCGAACAAGCCTTACTAACTAACGATATCGACGAACGCCATAGTTTAATGAATTTTGTTTTGGTGGGTGCTGGGCCAACAGGAGTAGAGCTAGCCGGAGCTTTGGCCGAAATGAAAAAAGCCATTCTCCCAAAAGATTACCCCGATTTAGACGTCCGTAAAATGGAAATCAACCTCATTCAAAGTGGCGATCGCGTTCTGAATACCATGAGCGAGAACGCCTCAGAAAAGGCCGACAAATTCCTGCAAGATTTAGGTGTTAGCATTTGGAAAAATGTGCGTGTAACCGGTTATGACGGAAAAATAGTAACTACTGATTCCGATTTAATTTTTGATTCTGCAACAGTCATTTGGACCGCCGGAGTGCAAGGCGCTTTGCCGCACGGATTAAAAGCCGATAGTTTTGTTACAAGAATCAATCGCATTAAAGTCAACCAATTCAATCAGGTTGAAGGCTATGATAATATTTTTGCCATTGGTGATATTGCATTAATGGTTTCAGATAAAAATCCGCAAGGACATCCTATGATGGCGCAACCTGCTATGCAACAAGGAAAGTTATTAGGAGAAAATTTAGTACGTTTATTAGCAAAAAAACCAATGAAACCATTTGTTTATAAAGACAAAGGCTCAATGGCGACCATCGGTAGAAACAAAGCCGTTGTAGACTTGCCAAATTACCAGTTCAGTGGTGTTTTTGCTTGGTTTGTTTGGATGTTTGTACATTTATTTTCTTTAATCGGCTTTAAAAACAAAGCCGTTGTCTTCTTAAATTGGGTTTACAATTACGTTCGTTTCGATCGCGAGGCCCGATTAATAATGCGTCCCTATAAAAAAAGAAAGCAGATTAGTTTTACAAGTGATGAATTATAGTGTTATGCGAAATAGTATTAAATTTTTACAATTTATTTTTATTATAGTGCTGATTTTCTCATGCAACAATCAAGGTGAAAACGCGGAATATGAATTAATGGAGTGCATTTTTGAAAGTTGCTCTGATAAAGGGTTTGAATTCAAAGAAGCTATTAAAAGTTATGAAAATGAATTAATTTTAAACAAAACTCTGAAAGACAATTCATCCAAAAGCTATTTTGAATTATTAAATAGTATTGCAAACAATGATGAAGAAGTGTTATTCCCAGATACTAATTTTTTAGAAGAGATCAATAGACTAAACTACTTTAGTTTTGATTCGATTAAAAACTGCTATTCAAAAATTGAAAAAACTGAAAAACTGATTTTATTTCAAAAGAAAATTGCTACTTTATTTACTTCTGATAAGGTCAATTATAAAGATTTTTCTAGCGAACTGTCAAATATTCTAGCGAAAGAAGATACTATTGAAGATTTTTATAAATTTAATATTCTGATATTCTTTGATCAAGTAAATTTAGATTCTAAACATGAAAAAAGTCTTTTAGAATCACCAGCAGCTAACACTAAGAGAAGAGAGCATATCAAATATCTTGACATAGAGCTAAATAGTAAGCAAGAAATTATAATTAATGGAAAAATTTTAAATGCTAGAGAGTTCGAAAAGACTGCAGTTGATTTTTTAGCGGTCAATAAAGACGCAACTCGGTATAGATTAAAAACAGAACCTGACACAGATTATTCCTTTTACGTTGGTATAGAGAATGTAATAACTAAAGCGGTTTTTAAAAAGAGAGATCAATACGCAATTAATATTTATAAAAAGCCTTTTGATAATTTAGGTTTTACGGATAAGGAGTTTGTAGAAAAACTGTTTCCTTCAATAATTATCAAATAATTATATTGTTATAAATTTTATTGATTTTGTCTGTTTCAAATTAGATTCTTTCTTTTATTAAACCTAGAGTTGAAAATTAAAAAAAAACTCCAGCAGAACTGGAGTTTTCATATTTAAAAGAAGCTTACTCTTTAATCATTTTTTTTCTTATTACAGAATCTCCATTTGTAATTTCTACTAAATAGATTCCTTTTTTCAAATCTTGTACATTTATAGTATTTGTAGTTTTGCTATTTATAGCTTTAAAACTAGCTCTTTTCACAGGCAATCCAGAAAAATCATAAATTTGAACTTCATAATTTGCTTTTTCATCTGAACTTAAGATGAAGCTTACCTCATTCTGTACAGGATTCTTCATCGTTATTCCTGCTTCATGTTCTACGCCTGTATCTTTAAGAGGTGTAAAAGGTACTAGAATAGGATCCATAACGTTCATGCAGTTTCGGAAAGATTTTTTAAATGTGTAGCCATTCCAGCCATTATCTGGCGGTAAAATTTGATGTGAGATTGGTTTGTTTTTTATTGTAATATTTCTGTATGTTAATTTAACAGTATAGGTTCCGTTTGAGTTACAACTGTAAAAAGTACTATTTGACAAAGTGTTATTTGGCAAATTAGAATTATTTGATAATTGTGTCAACTTAACTTCAGCATACGTAGGACATCCATTTGAGCTGTTAGTTGCTGTAATGTAAATTTTACTTGCATTTGTATAACTACCGCTTGCGTTAAACTCTATATACCCAGTAAACAGCCCCTTTTTGTTAGTACCACATTTGCTTGCGATTGTCAGGTTTAATAATGGAGCAGGTTCTTTAACTACTTCAATAATTATCCTTTCGATAGAGTTTGGTATCTCAGAGAGATTGCAAATACTTTTTATAATATAGGGATAACTACCAACTGCCAAATTAGTTATGTCGTAATACGGTTGTTTCGATTGATCATAAATACTTTGATATTGCGAATTGAAGCCATTTACATTTATCATTACATAATTTTGCGTAGGATAACCACACCCCTGACGAGTATATTCTGTTTTAAATTGAAATGCATTTAAATGATTCGCAAAATATGGAATTGTAATAGTGAGTTTTTTCCAATTATGTACACCGTCAGATATAATACTACTAGTCATCGTTAATGCATTAGTGGTATCCGCAAATTTTACTTGAATTTGTGCAAAAGATGAAATCGATAAATTTAAGAGTACGAATAATATCGCATTTCTTACCATTTTTAATTTTAAAGAATTTTGTTTCATGATTATAAGTTTTAAATTTCCCTACTCTTGAAGCTTTTCGGGATACGCTTGTTTAATTTTAAGGTTTAATCAGAGTGTTAGTGTTTTTATTTCATATCTTATTCTTTTAAGGGTTACTAACTTTATATCAATTAACTTTGAAAAATGTTACCCATTTAAAAGGATTTATTATTTTTGTTAAAGGAGACAGCATTTATAAGTGAGAATAAACCTATATATTTATCGTAGGAAGTGAAATAAATGTCTATCTATAATTGTTTAAATAATTTTATGCTTTAAGTAATCGCCATGAAAAATTCATTATTACTCGTTATTTCCGTTTTAATTTGCAGTTGCAGTTCTTTAAAAAAGAAAGAACCAGATAATACTGCTGAAAAGATCAGTGTGCTAAATTTTGGAACAGCACATTTATCATATACAACAGATGCAAACTCTACAGCAAGAGATTTGAACGATAGAAAAGTAAAAGAGGAAATAAGTAGTTTAGTTGCTTGTTTAAAAAGCTTTAAACCGACAATAATTTGTGTAGAAATGAAACCTCATGATAATTCTTTTGTAAATGAAGTATATCAAAAATATATAGTTGATCAATCTAACCGACTAAATTATTCCGATGAATTAAATTCAATCGCTTTTGAAACTGGAAGGCTAAGTGGTGTAAGATATATTTATGGAATTGACTATGAGAATGATTTTGATTATCCAAGTTTAGTAAAGCTGGCCAACAGAAATAAATCCGACAGTTTAGCTGTGGCAAACACTATTAATTCTTATAAAATTGTAAATGCCTTGCCTTTATACCAACAATTTTATAAAATAAATACTAAAGAATATAAAATGGAAACCTTTGAGTTTTATAATTTTTTAGCCACAATGCATACAACTGAGAAGCAAGAAGGAGTAGATGTAATTGCTGATTTTTATAAAAGAAACTTAAAAATGTATGTTAATTTCTGTGACATTCCGGTAACAAAAAACGATCGGGTTTTAGTTATTTTAGGCGCAACACATACTGCTTATTTTGATGTCTTTTTAGAGCACAGCAATAAGTATAAACTGGAAAATGTTTTTGACTATATAAAAGAAAAGCCATAAGTTATTAGTTCTCATCATAACCAATCGCCAGACCGACAAACTTACTATAACCTTCCATGCCGTCTTTTTGCTGGTTTAATTTTAGAAAATTATCGTAAAAATACTCGAAAAATGTAGTGATTGGCGATTGGTAATCATTCCAGAAAATTTCATTTTCGTTGAAGTTCTTTATAACACCTTTGTTAATTTTCGCCAGATAAGGTTTTGAACTTCCTTTTTTTATGCGATCCAAATTATTCAAACCAGAACGCAACGCAAAACTATAAGCCGAATACTGAAAGTATAAATCGTCGTTTTTAGAAGCCGTGATAAATCCAATGAAATTACACTCGCTTTCACTCGCAATTCCGGTTTGATGAGCCATTTCATGACATGTAGTTAAAGGAGAAGTGTATTTTGGTTTCAAATAATTCACTTGTGCTTCATTAGTAAACGGATTTAAATAACCGCCAAATCCCATATAACTCAATGGAAGACTAAACAAAGACGACTTAATGCTTTTGTTTTCGTAACTAAATTCTTTTAAATCTTCAGGCAAATTTTTATAACCTGCTAAAGATTTTTCATAAATTTCTTTGTCAGAATAGGGGATAACTACAATTGCGGAATCATTTTTAGTAATGGCAAGTTGCAATTCATTCGTCTTTAGAATCATTTTTTCAATGAAAACTTCTAATTGTTGCTGGGAATATTCTTTTTCAATTTGTAATTTTTCGTGTAATGGAACTCGATAATAATTCATTCCCCACAATAAATGAAAGAAAAAGTAGAATAGCGAAACCCAACTCAAAACAGCCAATCCATTATTTTTCCATTCCTTAAAAAAACCAATTCGGTGTTTCCAAATCCATCGAACTAATAATACAATTAGAACAAAGTAAAGCACGTCTCCAAAAGAAAATGGTAATTTGCCTAAGATGCTTCGCGATAAAAAAGCCAACTTCGGATAGAAACCATTGCTGTACCATTTTTCAACAAAATCAGGAAACAGCCCAATAGTTTTTACAAGGATAATTTGGACAATTAAAAATATAGGAAGTAGGAATTTTCTTTTCACAATGCGATTTTAAAATGTAAATATAATCACAAATCAATTTGTAAAGAAATTAAACTTTGTAACTTTGTTGGATTGATATTTAACACAACACAAACATAATGAGTCAAGAAGTTAGAAATTTAGAGCCGAAAGCACTTTGGAATAAATTTGCCGATTTAAATGCTGTACCAAGACCCTCTAAAAAAGAAGAGCGCGTTATTGCTTTTATGATGGAATTTGGGCAAAAATTAGGATTGGAAACGTTTGAAGATGATATTCGTAACGTAATTATTCGTAAACCAGCAACTCCAGGAATGGAAAACCGCAAACCAATTGTTTTACAAGGACATTTGGATATGGTACACCAAAAAAATAACGATACTAATTTTGATTTCGACACGCAAGGAATTGATATGTATGTTGATGGGGATTGGGTTCGTGCAAGAGGAACTACACTTGGTGCTGATAATGGGTTAGGAGTAGCAATGATTATGGCTATTTTAGAATCTACTACAATCAAACATCCAGCTGTTGAAGCATTGTTTACAATTGACGAAGAAACGGGAATGACAGGTGCTTTAAACCTTAAAGGAGGAATTCTTAAAGGCGAAATCTTGTTGAACATGGATACAGAGGAAGATGATGAAATTGACATCGGTTGTGCGGGTGGAATTGACGTTACTGCAACTAGAGATTACAACGAAGAAGAAACACCAGAAGGTTCTGTAGGTTATACCATTACTGTAAAAGGATTAAAAGGTGGTCATTCTGGAATGGATATTCACAAAGGTTTAGGGAATGCAAACAAAATCATGAACCGTTTATTATTTGACGGATTTGAGAATTTTGGTTTGCAAATTGCCGAAATTTCAGGTGGAAGTTTGCGTAATGCTATTCCTCGTGAAAGTGTTGCCCATGTAATTATTGCCTCAATTTATGACGAAGCGTATGTTTTTGATATGCAAGAAATTATTGGCGATATTAAAGCCGAATTCAAAACTATAGAACCGAATTTGACAATCGAAATTGTTAAAAATGATACACTTCCTGCTAAAGTAATGGATTTAGGCGTTCAAGAAGGACTAGTAAGAGCCATTTATGCTGCACACAATGGCGTTTATAGAATGTCAGCGGATATGGAAGACTTAGTAGAAACTTCTAATAATATTGCAAGAGTAATAGTAAAAGAAGGTCAAATTACAGTCCAAAACTTAACACGTTCGTCTGTAGAAACTTCTAAAATGGATTTAGCGAATGCACTGCGTTCAGCTTACGAATTATTTGGTTGTGAAGTGGATTTCGCTGGAAGTTACCCAGGTTGGACACCAAATGTAAATTCGGAAATATTAGATGTCTTGACTTCTATCTACGAAAAACAAAATGGCGAAAAAGCGAAAGTAGTAGCTTGTCACGCCGGATTAGAATGTGGAATCTTAGGAACTAATTACCCGGAAATGGATATGATTTCTTTTGGTCCTACAATTCACGGAGCACATAGTCCAGATGAAAGAGCTTCGATAAAATCGTCTCAAAAATTCTGGGATTTTGTTTTGGAAATTCTAGAGAACATTCCAGTTAAAGCATAAAGATATTTAAATTCTAAAGAAACCGCTGAAGTGATTCGGCGGTTTTTTTGTTTTAGAAGGATTCTTGTTAACTCGCTATCTATAAGTAATTTGCTTAAATTTATTAATCATTGTTTAATTAATTGTTAAAAAGATTAAACAAGAGTAATTAATGTATATCTTTGTATTATAAATTTAAACTAAAATACTGATTATGAAATTACTAAAGAAAATTAGCGCATTTGTTTTATTAGGAGCACTTATGGCTTCATGTGGAGAAAAGAAAGCTGAAGAAACAACAGACATGACGGATACAACTACAGTTGAAGTTGAGGCGCCAGTTGCAGCACAAACTATTGTTGACGTTGCGGTAGCAAATGCAGATTTTTCAACACTTGTAACAGCGGTTAAAGCAGCAGATTTAGTTGAAACATTAAGCAGTGAAGGTCCTTTTACTGTATTTGCACCAAATAATGCAGCATTTGATAAACTGCCAGCTGGAACGGTTGATGGTTTATTGAAACCAGAAAGTATAGAAAAATTGAAATCAGTTTTAACGTATCACGTTGTTGCCGGAAATTTTGATGCTGCTGCTGTAGTAGATGCAATAAACAAAAATAATGGAAAATATAGTGTTACAACAGTTCAAGGTGGAACGATTGTTTTAAGCTTAAAAGACGGAAACGTTATGTTAACTGATGCTAACGGAGGAACTGCAATGGTTATCCTTGCAGATGTTGCAGCTTCAAACGGAGTAATTCACGCAATTGATACAGTTGTGATGCCAAAATAATGGTTTTTGATTAATTCGATTAAACCGCTGAAGTGATTCAGCGGTTTTTTTTTGTTATGATTTTTTACATTGATAAAATTATATATAAAATCAAGTCTAAAAATCTATCAACTGTTAGCTTGATGATTATTGTTCAACAAAGAAGTCTTCATCAAGTTGTTTAACTTCATAAACTGATTTTATTTGAATTCCAACATTAAATTCGTGCATTAAATCAACAAGTTTATTTCCATCAAGTAAAATAATTTTATGGTGAGCATTTTTTGCTTTTTCCTCGGCACCTTTATCAAAAATAGAAGTTGTAACGAAAACACCTTTATTTGTGTCGCCACTCATTGCACCAATAAAATTACGAATATCCTTTTCTCTTACTTTGTTTTCGGTAAATCTTTTGGCCTGTATATAAATTTTATCTAAACCAAGTTTGTCTTCGTTAATTATTCCATCTATACCACCATCTGCAGATTTTGAAGTTTCAACAAAGTCCCCATAACCCATTTTTTTTAAAAGAATTAGAATTACTTTTTCAAAATAATATGGATCGATCGTTTTAAGTTTTTCTAAAAGTTCATTCTTAACTTCTTTTTCAATCTTGTTAAAGCCTTCATCGATTAAATCTTCAGGAGATGAAGTTTGAATTTCTAACTCATCACTGCTGTAGAGTTTGTTGTTTTTATAAATATTTAATTTGCTTATTTCGTGCTGAACTTCTTTTAATGTAAGTAAATCTTTTTGTTCTCTTCCTTTTGAAGTAATTTGAACAAATCCTCGTTTTGGATATTCTAAATATTCAGATTGCTTTAAATAAGATATGCCCCAAGCAATTCTATTTTCAATTAAAATATCTCCTGACTTTATCTTTTCTTCTAATAATTCCTTTGATAAATGTAGATAATATTTATCAATCACTTTTTTGATTAATTCCCTTCTATGAATTATAATTTCATTTTTTAAAATATCCAAAATAGGATTAAATGTTTCGTTGTATTTTGGTATTTCAGATGTCATCATTTTTTAAAGTATAATTTCAAAAATACCAAAAACCACATCAACTACCAATTTAAGTTATCAACAAAAAAGGCTCACTTTCGTGAACCTTTAATATTACTTAACTCAATATAACTAAAACTATCAGAGGAAAAATTATTCCGGCTACGGCTAGTTTCCAACCGCGTTTTTTGAATGTATTTTTACCATGCGTTATCATTAAGGTTCCTGTTATGGCAATTAATATTAATGAAATTCCAAAAATATCGGAATAGTAAATCCACCAGTTCGATGTGCTTTTGTGCAATTTCATTGTTTGGCTAATAATTGGTGTTTTCTTAAACGCCACGATTTCACCAACTCCAGTTTTCAGGTCGATTTCTACATCGTGTTTTTCAAAAGAAATCTTGAACGTTTCTTTCTTTATACTATGACGACGCATTTTATCATCGATGCCCAATTTCTTTCCTAAGTTTTCTGCAAATTCCTCACTAATCTGACTTTTATCAGGAAGAGAAACTTGAATTATTTTAGTTTCAACAGTATATTTTTCGGGACTCCAAACTTGTCTGTGATTCATTAATATTCCTGAAAAAGCAAAGGAGATGATCAGTCCAACATAAAAGTAGCCAAAATCGCGGTGGATGTTTCTAATTAATTTTTGTTTCATATTTAAAAAACTATATATTTATTTTGGGATTAAAATTTATAACGTACCGAAGTCATTACTTGTCTTGGTGCAATTGGATTCACACTATAGTTTTCATGAACCGTATAATTTAATTCATTGGTTATGTTCGATATTTTACATAGAAGTGAGATGTTTTTCCATTCGTAACCAACTGATGCGTCGATGCTCGAGTAGCCATTTAGCGGGATTTCACGATCATTAATGCCATTAGGTTTCGATGGATCGATTTGGTTATTCCATCCGGCTACACGATTGCCAGTAAAATTTCCGATTGCTCCAAAAGAAAGATTTTTGAACATGCCTTCTTGTAATTTATAGAAGAAACTCAAGTTTGCCGTGTGCTGAGGTGTTCTTGTTAAACGATCGCCTTCAATAAAACTTCCTGTTAACCCAGATGTTTCGGTATAACGCATGTCATTGTAACTATAACCGGCATTGATGTTAAAGTCTGTTATCGGTTTGAAAGTGATGTCGATTTCAAATCCTTTACTCGTCGTTTCACCGCTTAAAGATTTAACTTGATTGTTCGTATTAATGTTTCCGTTGGCATCAAATTCAGCCATTTGCGCTAAATTACTATTCACAATTTGGTAAAATGTAACGTTGGTAGATAATACTCCGTTTAAGAATTCATTTTTGATTCCAGCTTCAAATTGATCAATGATTGAAGGTTTAATCGCTTGGTTTTCAACAGTAAGTCCTGAATTAGGAGTAAAGGAATTCGAATAACTTGAGAATAAAGTAAGTGTTTTTAGGGGTTGGTAGATTAGTCCTACTTTAGGGGAAAAGGCACGATCATTTTTTGTTTTTTCATCTTTTATTGTATTCGCATCTAAGTCATAAGTAACAGGTTTTGCTTCTTGGTACGAATAACGAATTCCGGCCAACACTTTAATTTTATCAGAAAACGAAATCAAATCTTGTGCGTAAATTCCATAGCGACCTGTTTCTGTTTTTACAATTTTAATTGCTTTCGAAGGTAAAATCGGACCTTCATTAATTTGATCGTATGACGATGGATCGAAGATATTAACTTGATCGTAATTCATTACGAAGGCTCCAGTAATTGGATCAAAGAATTTAAAAGTATAAGCTTCTGCGTTTGCTAATTCTGTGTCAATTCCTGTAAATAACTGATGTTTTATTTTTCCTGTTTTAAAGTTTCCTTGCAAGCTAATTTGATTTGCAAAAATTTGTTCTACTGCTTTATTTCTTCCATAAGGACGATTCCAGTCGCCATTAGCAGCAGGTTGAATTCGTTCTGTTGCGATTGATGTTCTGTTGTAATCTTGGAATGAGCCATTAAAGTTCAACTTCCAGTCCGAATTAAATTCGTGGTTTACTAATACCGAAGTTGTAGCCTGTTTCGTTGTTCCATTAGCCCATTTCGCGCCCAAATAAGCATTTCTTGGTACATCGGCAATTTCTTTTCCAATCATTCCAGTACCGAAATCGGGAGTCCAATCGTCACTCATATAATCACCTTGAACGGTAATATCTGTTTTATCGTTAATTCTGAATAGTAAAGACGGATTAAAGTAATAACGTTCTTTAGTTACGAAGTTTCTGAAACTTTCTGAATTTTCATACGAAGCATCTAATCGGTAAGCAATCGACTTATTGAAAGCACCATAAACATCAAAAGAAGGTTTATAGAAGTTATAGCTTCCAACTTGCATACCTATTTCTCCACCTGTTCTGAAGTTTGGTGTTTTAGTAACCATATTCAAAATGCCACCTGGCGCAACATTTCCGTATAATAATGCTGCACTTCCCTTTAAGATTTCCACTTTTTCTAAAGAAGAAACTTCCGGAATAGAACCACTTGAAAAACGGAAGCCATTTTTAAACATATTGTTAGAAGACATATCGTAACCTCTAGACCAAAATGTTTCTTGAGCACCACCACGCGCCGAACCTACGTAAACTCCGTTTGCATTTTTGATAATATCACTTAATCGAATAGATTGTTGTTGTTGGATGATTGTTGCGTCAATTACTTGCACTGCCTGTGGTAAATCCATTGGTTTTATTCCCGATCTATTAACTGAGGACTTTGTAGGATTATTTTTTGCAATTACCACAACTTCTCTAAGTCGTTTAACTGTATCATTTTCTGTGAAGTAATTTTCACTGGTATCATATAGGCTTTCTTGCGCAAAAGCTTGCGCGGATAATAATAGAACTGTAATTTTGAAGAAACTCTTTATCATGTTTATTTAGATTTAATTAAAATAACGATGCAAATGTAGTATCTGATTTTAAATCTTACAAGCTTATTTAGATTAATTTTAAATAAACTTTATAAGCGATTGATTTTCATAAATTTGTAGTGGTAATAAAAATAGAGGGTCTGTAATTATTGTGTGATTGTAAGTTCGAACGAAAAGTTTAGGACAAAAAAAAGGGTCCGCTTTCGCAAACCCAAGAGATAACTAACTCTGTTTTTTTATATTTTAAAAAATATATAGGGAATTGTCCTTCTATATTTATTTTTCTGTTTTATTCTGAAATTAATAGCAGTAATTGATACAAAGCATTTCTAAAAAAAATAGTACTGTAAAGTAATCCTTCGCTCATTAAGAAACTAAACTACTGGAGATAGAAATTTGTAATTCCTCCCGAAGCCTCAATAACTATACCGCTTTTAATCTTTCGCAATTTAGCAACTATTTCCCAAGTGCTGTTACAGAAAATCTGTACATTTTCATTTTTATTTCCTAGTGTTTACTGGGGTTTTTGTTCTTAAATCAATTTTTTAACAAATAGAAAGCGCCACTTTTCTTAACCTTGAGCACTAAAATATTTGATTTTCGAATCCGGTGAATATCGGTTTTTCACTATTTTTATAGGAGTAAAGCCTTGTTTTAAGAGTGAACACGAGAAATACTGGTTATTTTTGCAGTTACTTTTCTTATAAGGTTCTAAATTCCTATTCTTTCTTTTGCTCGAATGCTTTTTCTGAATTTATTTTAAAATAGCGAAAAAACACTCTTTCATGTTGAGAGTAGAAGAGCAGTTCATTTAGGGACTGTGTACAATTATCAATCAAACTATATATTAAAATAACACTGTAAAACAAAAAAAAGGCTCACTTTCGCGAACCTTCTTTGAATGATATTTTATTTTTTACCTTTCTTATAAATCGGAATAAAATAACTTATTGAGTAATTTAATCCCGCTCCAAATTTTCCATCATAAGTGCGATTGAATCCCGGAATGTATAAGTTATCAAAATTGTCTGGTTTTTTGTTGCTTACTAAGTAATTCAGTCGAACTGAAAAACCTAAATACAAATTACTAAAAATTTCTGCTTTTATGCCTCCAACTACTTCTATCCAACTTGCGTTTAGGCCGTCAAATTTTTGACCATCAGTAATGATCGTTTCACCATAATAATTTGAAGCATCATATATTTTATAGGAGTTGCGAGTCTGGCTCAAACTGCTTACGCCGTAGCGCATTCCTACGTAAATCATATTCTCCATGTCCAACCAATTTTCAAAAGAGTTGTAATCAAAACCTACTTTAAAATAAGTTCCTTTTGTAGTGAAGTTCAAACGGTCGTCGTCGACTGTTTTTTCTTCGTTTCCAATTTCTCCTGCGAGATAAAAGCGATTCGTCAAGCGATAGTCAGCAACAACCTCTAATCCTTTATAATTGCTATCGTATAACGATTTAGTTAAACGGTGTAAGTCAACACCAACTCGCAAACCGTAACGCTCCGGATAAACTACTTTTGTAGTATCTTTTGTTTGTGCAGTTCCTACTAATGAAAAACACACTAAAGCGATACTAGAAATAAATTTTAACATGTACTTCATTTTCGTTTGTAATATTAGGTTGCGTAACTTCTATGTTCTGAATCCAGCTGGTTCCACTTGGAACAAAAACAAAGGGTTCAGTTGGATCCAATTCAAATACCTTTTTATACCCACAAGCTCTTGAAAGATAAACATCGAAGCTCTCATATTTGAACGTGATTGCATCAGTGTTTTCTGAGGGATCTCCAAAATTAAATTTGAATTCAAATCCAGATTGCGTAGCATTCGAATTTAAAGGAATGGTAATCTTCTTAGCATTCGACAAATATCTCTCTGCATTGTCAGAAGCTAAATCTTTATTAAAAACAACAGCAGTAGTTGTTCCGTTTACTAAAACTTTTAGATTCGTAACGTTCTTTAAAACAGTAGGATTGGCACTATCATAAAATTCGATCACAATAAAAGGTGTGTTGGCATCTCCTTCAGCACAAATGTCATCTTTTTCGCAGTTCCAAAACGAAACAGCTAAAAGTAAAACCAATACGATTGAACTAAATTTTCTCATATGAATTAGTTTCTTTTTTCTAATAAAACTACATTTTCTACGTGATGTGTCTGTGGAAACATATCCACCGGACGCACGCGAATTACTTGATATTTCTCATCCATCAAAGCCAAATCTCTTGCTTGTGTTGCCGAATTACAACTTACATAAACCACACGATTCGGTGCAATTTTCATAATTTGTTCAACTACATCTTTGTGCATTCCATCTCGCGGAGGATCTGTAATAATTACATCCGGATGACCGTGTTGCGCAATGAATTCGTCGTTGAAAACGTTTTTCATATCACCAACATAGAATTCACAATTCGTAATATTATTGCGAGTTGCATTGGCTTTAGCATCAATAATAGCTTCAGGAACTGCTTCCACACCAATTACTTTTTTAGCTGCTTTCGATACAAATTGCGCAATAGTTCCCGTTCCAGTATATAAATCGTAAACAATTTCGTTTCCAGTTAAACCTGCAAAATCTCTTGTAATTTTATACAATTCATACGCTTGTTCTGAATTGGTTTGGTAAAACGATTTCGCATTAATGCTAAACTGCAAACCTTCCATTTCTTCTAATATATGGTCACGACCTTTAAACAAAATAATGTCTTGATCATATAAAGTATCGTTTAATTTCTGATTGATTACATATTGTAACGACGTAATCTGTGGAAAACGCTCCGCCAGAAAATTCATCATCAATTCGATAGCGGTTATATCTTTTTCGTAAAACTGAATTAACACCATCAATTCTCCCGTCGAAGCGGTACGAATCATTAATGTTCTCAGCAAGCCTTCTACAGCTCTTGGATTAAAAAATGTTAGGTTCTTAGCAATAGCAAAACGTTTGATTTCATTTCTGATGTCATTCGATGGATCTTCTTGCAAATGACATTTTTCGATGTCTAATATTTTATCCCACATTTTAGGAATATGAAAACCTAATGCATTCTTATCTTCAAAGTCAGCACCTGTTTGAATTTCCGCATCGGTCATCCATCTTGCATTTGAAAAACCAAATTCCATTTTATTTCTATAGAAGAACTGTTTTTCCGAACCTAAAATAGGTTCAAAATCAGGCAATTCAATTTTACCAATACGTTTTAAATTATTGAAAACCTCTTGATTTTTATAGAATAATTGCTGACTGTAGGCCATGTTTTGCCATTTACAACCACCACAAGTTCCAAAATGTTGACAAACAGGCGTAATACGATGTTCTGAAAACTCGTGAATTTTGATCGCTTTACCTTCATAGTAAGCTTTTCTTTTCTTCACTGTTTGGACATCTACTACATCACCTGGCACCACATTTGGTAAGAAAATTACTTTGCCATCAGGCGCTTTTGCTACCGACACACCTTTTGCACCTGCATCAAGGATTTTTACGTTTTCGAATACGATTCTTTCTGTTTTCTTTTTTCCCATGGAGCAAAAATAAGAATTGTTCTCTTCTTTTACTGTATTTTTTTAATTAATGGTGCATTTTAAATTTTAAAAGTCATTTTGGTTGTAATTTAGCTTGTAAAATAGGTGTACTTATGAGCAACACATTCAAAAGTGCGATTGCGAATATTGATTATCCGGAAAAATATCGCGGAGGCGCAAAATATTTTAAAAAATATATATAATCAACCTGAAATTAGAATTTTAGATGATAAAATCGATCATTTAATTATGCACCAACAGCAAAAATTAATCGAGATTCAAAAAGTGCAAATTGAAATGATGAACGATATTTTAAACCGAATTAAATAGAAACGACTATTTTTGCTTCAAATTAGGAATGTAATTATGAAAACCCACTTAGCTTTACTCCGAGGAATCAATGTTTCAGGTCATTGTATGATTAAAATGGACGCTTTAAAAACGGCATTGGAACGCATCGGATTTAAAAATGTGAAAACCTATATTCAATCAGGTAATGTATTTGTAGATTCGGAAGAAGAAAACGGCGCGAGCGTTGGTTTTACTATAAAACAAGAAATTTTCAAAGTGTTTGGACACGAAGTTCCTGTTGTTGTAATTGATAAAGCAGCTTTAGAAGCTTGTCTGAAGAATAATCCTTATTTAAAAGAAAATGACTGCGATTTGAAGAAATTGTATGTGGCTTTTATTGGAAAGGAATTATCGAGCGGTTCTTTAAATGATTTAAGAATAAGCCAATTTAAACCTGATGAAGCTGCGATCGATTCTAGTAGAATTTACATTAAATATGCCGTGGGTGCTGGTAAAACACGATTAGATCAAAAGTATATTGAGAAAAAATTAAACACTGTGGCAACCATAAGAAATTGGAATACAGTGATTACTTTATTGAAAATGTATGAAGATTTGAATTAAAGATTTAATTAAATTATAATTTTTTGGAGTAACTGTATTTATGATATTGTTTCATTTGCAATTTGTGGTTAATTAGATTGCATAACATTTTAATTAAATACTTCGTACACTAAAGTGCTACCATGTATTTTTCTTAAACTAAAGATATATCACTAGCCTATCTAAAGCTTTTAAGTTTTGATTTTTGCGAAGGCCAGTAGTCTAAAACAATGCAAAGACATATTCAGACCGAAAGTATATTGATGGCATTATAATAATAATTATTTATTTTCTAGGATATTCTACACGGATTCTATCAGTAGCATGATCCATTCCAAACCAATCTCGATTAGAAGACCAATGAAAGTATTCATGTCGCAGTTTTCTTAACAGTTCTTGAGAGTTATAATTTATTTCCTCTTTTTGTACAATTTTATCCTGAGGATCAAATTTCGCACCTATCTCTTTATTTTCTTTTAACTTTTGGTTTTTTTCGAAATCTTTTTGTTTTTCGAAATCAAACTTTACACGATGCTGTGCGGTACTTTCTATTACTGTTTTTGGAGGGACTACTCTGGAGAGATTCATTATTTCTTCATGAGTCATAAGTTCCTTGTCGCTTATAAAATCCCATTCCTTATTGTCTTGTAAGACATGCTTTTTTAGGTATGATTTAGTCTGTTCCAAAACAGAATGACCAGAAATTGAATAATTATTTAAAACATTTTTACTTTGAGGCATATACTTAGTCGTAATTAAAGGCTCGCAATATTCCGCCATGAAATGCAACGGAATATAGCTGTATTCTTTTTTTATATTTCTTTCGCTGCTTAGAGCTTCGTAAGCTGCTTGACGCGCTAAATATGCCGTTTTAAAATTATAACTGATATTTGAGAACACTTCAATTACTTTTGCAGGGTAATACCAAAGAGGTTTTGTTATTTTAATTTCGTTATCGTAAAACCAATGTGCTCTTATTAATTCTTTCCTTAAATACGCTAATTCAGCACTTGCCGTTTTAGCAACTTTTAGGGTTAGAAAAGCGGTAGTTTCTATTTCGTCGATTACTTCAGGTTCATTTAGATAAGCACCTCCGATATCACAGTGGACACCAGGAAAATTACGTTCGATTAATCGATTACTGCCGTCTTCTTCCTCTTTACTATATTTTTTTGTTACTCTTGTAAGTGCAAAATTCTCGCGGTGTTCATCCTTAGCTGTAAAATGCACAATCTTTTGAATAGGCCCCATATTTTGCAAATTAAGTTGTTTTTCATCATCCGTAAAATAACTCTTTGCTAAATGACTTATTCCTTTAATGAAGGTATTGTCTCCGCCCAGGGGGCCAATCTCCTCATAAGATGAAACCGTATCATAAATTCCTAGAAAACGAATGATAACATCAATTTCATTGAGTTCCTCTATAGATTGTATTACACCTTTTTCAAGCAAGCTAATCCCTAATTGGCCTCTTTTTGGCATATTACCTTTAATAATGTAGTTACCATTAACTAACTGACCATCAAGATCTTCGTAAATGGAGTGCATTACTTTTTTCGGAAATGGTTCTATCTTTAGCCCTTTAAGAGAAACTGTTGCATAAGGGTTTACATCTATTTTTTTTATAGTTTGTATTCCATCTTTAACTATGACTGCTATTGGTTTTTCTTTTTTTGGTTCTTCATATTCTGCAACTTTTTTCGCCGGATAAATACCTTCGTTTAAATTGAGTTCTGCCACAAAATTACGTGCTGCAGCTGCACCACGGCTAAAACCAAAAACATCTAATGTAATTACTTTTAATTTTTTGCCGTGATTTTCTTTATTGTCTTTTTGTTTTTTTATATTATCAACTACTTTTTCACAAGCTTCTCGTACTCTGGCTCTGATACCTGATATGCTGCCTGACCCAAATTGAAAACCCTCGTCATCATCTCGGTTTAATTCTTTAGTACCCATACCTTCTATATATATCTTGTACTCTTCATCGCAACAAGTCCACATGCGAGCAACGTTAGTATAATCATTACTATAGCTGTTGTCTGTACCCATTTTGTCTTGAATTCCTCTATGCGATGCCACTAGGTAAACATCTTTTTTGGGCATTTTATCTAGTAGTGCTTGCTGCTCCGCTGTTCTTTTTTCTATTTCTAATAATTTTTCTATTTTAGCTCTGTTAGGGATATTATTATATTGCTCATCTTCCAACTTTTCAATGGCTGTGTTTGTCAGATCCCATTTATTAGGATTGTTTTTTCCACCTCGCGAAAAGGCTGTTCGGTGGTCAGTATTGTACATATTGTTGAGCGTACCATCGATAAATACGCCAAAATTGATGTGCAATTCGTCTTCTGGTCTGTCGTCTTCTCTAGATCCACTATTGTATACAAATGATATACCCATTAATTAAATTTTTGACTAGTTTTGAATACCTTTACTTTTGCATTGTTATTTAATGACACTTCCTGGTCTTTACTTTTTAGCATTACGGTAATAAAAGTATTTGGGACATTTACACTAATTACTAGCTCTGCTTCAATATCTTTATCATTTTTGTATATTTCGCTAAAAGCCTCAAAAGCTGTCTTTTCATCAAAATCTACTGTACCACTATATACTTGTCCATTTTTATCCCTCCAAATTATATTGAATCCATCAGGAATAGCTTTCGCAGTAAAGACTTTCTGTTGCAGTCCCTCATCAAATAATTCTTCAATTTCCCCATTAAACATTTCTAAACGTGCACTAATCATAGAGAAAGTGGAATCATCAAATTTATTTTGTTTAAAAACTGGTCGCCATAAATACTTTACCCTGTAGTTGTCCCACAAACCATAGGGGATGGGTTTGTTTTTGTTGGCTTCTCTAACTTTATTAGGTACTATGTTTTCATCATCCATTGTTGCATCTCTATAAGCCTGCTGAAAAAATAGTTTTTTAGGATAATCTAAATGATCTATTTCCTGCTGATCAATTGTTGTTTTTTTACCTTGATAGCGACCTACTTCAACTTGTTTGCTAGATCCAAATACCCATACTACAACAACTCCACCAGGTGCATAGCCCACAATAATAGTATTGTAAGTTTCATGTCTAATGTTGCCACCTGCATCCTTTTCATCATAACCCTCTTGAAATAATTGCAATATTTTATCATAGTCTATAGCACAGTTAATATGATAAAAAGTATCTTCAGCATACGATAACCATGTGATGTCAAGGCTGTCAGGTAATGACTTTCTGCCACTAGTCATACCAGCACCATAGGAACCCCAACCTCTTCTGCCAGAGGAAGTTCCTAAACTTAACCCTACAGTTCCACCGCCTCGGAGCTTAAGTCCGCCGCTATACACATCGATGGGATAGCCTAAAGGTGCATTATTATTTTCTTC
>NZ_JBHUOL010000018.1:0-627284 GCF_042686085.1 Flavobacterium ardleyense | reverse complement strand
ATGATGAAAATAGTTTTTTCGCTTAAGCTGAAAAAATAAAATGAGATTTCTGAGCTCATTGAACGGTAAAATAAATAGGCGATTTCTAAAACAGCTACTGCAACAACGGCTAAAAATATTTTGTAATAGAAATTCTTTTCCTTTATGGGTTGTTCTGTGGTCATATTTTTTAAATGATGATAATTGTACACTGATTTCCTAGTGAAAGTTCGTTAAAAGTACAAAAAAAAATGTACTAAATTATTTATTAAATAGTGTATAAAAATGAGATACCCATTAATTAAATTTTTGGCTAGTTTTGAATACCTTTACTTTTGCATTGTTATTTAATGATACTTCCTTGTCTCTACTTTTTAGCATTACGGTAATAAAAGTATTTGGAACATTTACACTAATTATTAGCTCTGCTTCACCATCTTTATCATTTTTGTATATTTCGTTAAAAGCCTCAAAAGCTGTCTTCTCATCAAAATCTACTGTACCACTGTGTACTTCTCCATTTTTATCTCTCCAAATTATATTGAATCCATCAGGAATAGCTTTCGCAGTAAAGACTTTCTGTTGAAGTCCCTCATCAAATAATTCTTCAATTTCCCCATTAAACATTTCTAAACGTGCACTAATCATAGAGAAAGTGGAATCATCAAATTTATTTTGTTTAAAAACTGGTCGCCATAAATACTTTACCCTGTAGTTGTCCCACAAACCATAGGGGATGGGTTTGTTTTTGTTGGCTTCTCTAACTTTAGTAGGTACTATATGCTGATTATTCATTTTATCATCTCTGTAAGCCTGCTGAAAAAATAGTTTTTTAGGATAATCTAAATGATCTATTTCTTGCTGATCAATTGTTGTTTTTTGACCTTGATACCGACCTACTTCAACTTGTTTGCTAGATCCAAATACCCATACCACAACAACGCCACCAGGTGCATAGCCCACAATAATAGTATTGTAAGTCTCATGTCTTATGTTACCGCCTGCATCCTTTTCATCATAACCCTCTTGAAATAAATGTAGCATTCTTTCATAGTCTATAGCACAGTTAATATGATAAAAAGTGTCTTCAGCATAAGACAACCACGTGATGTCAAGGCTGTCAGGTAATGATTTTCTGCCACTAGTCATACCAGCACCATACGAACCCCAACCTCTTCTGCCAGAGGAAGTTCCTAAACTTAACCCTACAGAGCCACCTCCTCGGAGCTTAAGTCCGCCGCTATACACATCGATGGGATAGCCTAAAGGTGCATTATTATTTTCTTCCCACTTAAAATATTCTAAATTCATACTGTCTATTATTTGTTCTTGATCGTAATTGTAGTTTGCCGCAGCAGTATTAGTATGTATAATAAATAAGGTAGTTATGCCTATCACCGCGGCACTTATATATAAGTTTCTATTTGTCTTTTTTATAAATAAAGTGGTAAGGGCGATAAGTGCATAGTTGATTGGCATAGCTATTAGTGATAAAATGATGAAAATAGTTTTTTCGCTTAAGCTGAAAAAATAAAATGAGATTTCTGAGCTCATTGAACGGTACAATAAATAGGCGATGTCTAAAACAGCCACTGCAACAACGGCTAAAAATATTTTGTAATAGAAGTTCTTTTCCTCTGTGGGTTGTTCTGTGGTCATATTTTTAAATGATGATGAAAATTCACTAATTATCCTGTACAAGTGTTTAAAAGTACAAAAAAGTAGTAAAGATCTGTTTTTTTATTAGTATAATTCTTAGCTTATAGCAGTCAATGATTTAAGAATAAGTCAGTTTAAAACTGATGAAGCGGCGATTGATTCTAGTAGAATTTATATTAAATATGCCGTGGGTGCTGGTAAAACACGATTAGATCAAAAATATATTGAGAAAAAATTAAACACTGTGGCAACCATAAGAAATTGGAATACAGTTAGTACTTTATTGAAAATGTATGAAGAATAATTGTGTTAATTTTTAATTAAGGTTTTACCATCCATTTTGTTAAGTTGGTGGTTATTAATAACTTTGAGAAACAACTAAAAATAAACACTATGAAAAGAAATGCAACAGCAGTTTGGAAAGGAACTTTAAAAGAAGGAAACGGAAAATTAACTACGCAAAGCAAGGTTTTAGATAATACCCAATATTCATTTAAAACTCGTTTTGAAGATGGAATAGGAACAAACCCAGAAGAACTAGTTGCTGCGGCGCATTCAGGATGTTTCACCATGCAAATCGCAGCTTACTTATGGGAAGAAAATTACGACATTGAAAATATTGAAACCAAATGCGAAATTAACTTAGTTGATCTCTTAATTGTTGGTTCACATTTAAAAGTGGAAGCAAAAATCAAAGGGATTACTGATGAGAAATTTCAGGAGATTGTGAAGAAGGCAGAAAAAAATTGTCTAATTTCAAAATTGTACAATACTGACATTACCTCGGAAGCGACTTTGCTATAATTCGTTAATTAGAATCTTTATAGATAATACTATTTCTGCTTTATTCTTTTTCGAAGTAGGAACTAAATGATGTAAAATTTCTATTTTTGTAGTGTATGGGATGATTTCTCTCCATAAAAGAAGGAATTGCGATGTAACAATCAATAAAATCAAAATTTATGTCAGTTTTAGAAAAAATGACTTCGGCAGAAGCAATTGCATTAGAGGAAAAATACGGAGCACACAATTATCACCCGCTTCCTGTAGTATTAAATAGAGGAGAAGGTGTTTATGTTTGGGACGTTGATGGAAAAAAGTATTACGATTTTTTGTCAGCTTACTCGGCTGTGAACCAAGGACATTGTCATCCAAGGATTGTTGATGCAATAATTGAACAATCAAAAACTTTAGCTTTAACATCTAGAGCGTTTTACAATGATAAATTAGGTGTTTATGAAGAATTCATAACGAACTATTTTGGATTTGATAAAGTATTACCAATGAATACAGGTGCAGAAGCTGTGGAAACGGCTTTAAAACTTTGTAGAAAATGGGCTTATGAGAAAAAAGGAATCAATGAAAATGATGCACAAATTATTGTGTGTGATGGTAACTTCCACGGAAGAACTACTACAATTATCTCGTTTTCAAATGATGAAAATGCACGTAAAAACTTCGGACCTTATACTGCTGGTTTTATTAGCGTTCCTTATGATGATGTAGCAGCTTTAGAAAAAGTAATTAAATCATCAAAAAATATTGCTGGATTTTTAGTAGAACCGATTCAAGGGGAAGCTGGAGTTTATACACCAGCAACTGATTATTTAGCAAAAGCAAAAGCACTTTGTGAAGCAAATAATGTGTTATTCATCGCTGATGAGGTACAAACAGGAATTGCACGAACAGGTTCTTTATTAGCAGTTTGTGGAAGTTGTTCTTGTGATGCTACATGTGAAAAACAGGCAACTTATGTGCAACCTGATATTTTAATTTTAGGTAAAGCTTTATCGGGTGGTGCTTATCCTGTTTCGGCAGTTTTAGCAAACGATTCGATTATGAATGTAATTAAGCCAGGACAACACGGATCTACTTTTGGTGGAAATCCAGTTGCGGCGGCAGTTGCAATGGCTGCTTTAGGAGTAGTTACAGATGAGAAATTAGCTGTAAATGCACGTAAATTAGGTAAAATATTCCGTGATGAATTAGATGCATTTATTGCAACTTCAAACATCGCGACGTTAGTAAGAGGAAAAGGATTGTTAAACGCTGTAGTGATTAACGATACGGAAGAAAGCGACACGGCTTGGAATATTTGTGTTCGTTTAGCTGAAAACGGTTTGTTAGCAAAACCTACACATGGAAACATTATTCGTTTTGCACCGCCATTAGTAATGACTGAAGAAGAATTAAGAGCTTGTGTTGGTATTATTATCAATACTTTAAAAGAATTTGAGAAATAGGATTCTGAAAATATAAGTTGTTCAAAAAATAAAAAAAACTCCGATTGAAATTTAATTTTCTTTCGGAGTTTTGATTTTTATACAAATGATTG
The DNA here is from genome assembly GCF_042686085.1 of Flavobacterium ardleyense. Classification (GTDB taxonomy): domain Bacteria; phylum Bacteroidota; class Bacteroidia; order Flavobacteriales; family Flavobacteriaceae; genus Flavobacterium; species Flavobacterium ardleyense. The sequence continues at coordinate 623,311 of NZ_JBHUOL010000018.1, read as the reverse complement.
GCTCTTTAGCCCCGATGGAAGTGGAAATCCTTGCCTTTTTTTGGCAAGATTGCAACGAACAGCGGGAATAGGGAAACCAAAAAATGCCCAAGCCATTCGCTCCAAATCTATTTTGTCCATTCTATTTTTCGGGAGAAATACATTACAGCGGCTAAAATTAAGAATAATCCGATGCTTCCTACTAATAAGGCGTAATCTTCGAGCTGGATGATGACGTAGATAAATGTGTATAAAACGGTTAGTGAAACCGCGATAAATAACGGGAATTTTCTATCTTTTAGAATGGAGATGGAATACAGCGAAATTAAGGCGATTACGGAAGTTCCTGAAATGGCATAAGCCAATGAAAAACTACTGTGTTCGGTGATGGAAATTAGTAAGGTATAAAACATAATTAAGGCAATTCCAATCATAGAATATTGAAAAATATGAATGTTGATTTTGCTGATGGATTGAATTAAAAAGAAGATTAAAAAAGTTAATCCAATTACTAAAAAACCATATTTTGAAGCTCGCTCGTTTTGTTGGTATTCATCAACCGGCGTAATAAAATCGACCGCTAAACTGTGTTGGTATAACGATGGTAAATTGCCAAAATAGTTTTGGGCAAAAGGTCTGTTGAAATGGAGGATTTTCCAATCGGCTTTGAATCCTTTTTCAGTAACTTCTCTTGTTATTGGAGCGTGATTGCCATTAAAACTTGGAGAATTCCAGTTCGAATTCATAGTTACAGAAGTTGTTTTTCCAATAGGAACGACTTTAATTTGCTGACTTCCCTTGAATGAAATGTCAAATTTGAAATTCCCTTCATTTTGACTCGAACCATAATCGAAATAGTTGGTTTCTAAACTTTCAATGCTATCGCCAGAAGTTGTATTTGCTGGTTCGAAGGTTAGTTTCTTCGAATTTAAATTTATGCTTACTTCGTCTTTTAGACTTTTTAAATTGGTGGTTTTGATAATGATTTTCGACTGATTCCAATGGATATTTTCAGCCGGAATACTTTCGAAATTTGGTTTTGTAAATTTCCCGTCGAATTTCATTTCGCTCGTAAAAACGTTTGATTTATAAATGCTTCGCTCTAATGGTTTTTCCATTGTAGTTTGAATGTTTGCTTTTAATTCTTCGGGAAAAAAATACGCAAAATTGTTTTTCTTGGTGAGCGGATCGGTATAAAGTATTTTTAAAATTGGTCCTTGAAACGCGATTTTTCCACCCCATTTCGAAGTGGTTTCTGTAACGACCTCTTTTTGACGAATGCTTCTTTCTGAGATTAAATTTTGCACTAAGGATAGCGGAATTAGTAATACCAAAGTTAAAATTCCGACCAACATCATTTTGGCTGTCGAAGATTGAAAAAAAGAAGTTTTTGGTTGAATTTCTGGTTGAATTTCTGTTTGATTTTCCATAATTTATTAAAGTTTAAAAAGGTGAAGTTGATATAATGTTGTTAGTAATGATAAAAAAGTAAAGAATTGCGATTGGAATATTCGCTAGTACTATTAATGCTTGTTTTTCGATGGAGAATCTTTTTGTAGGTGATTTTATCCAATTATAAATGAGTTTTAAGAATATAATTCCATTAGTTGTTATTGCAATTAGTGTATAAGACAAACCGATAATTATCAAATTATTGGATCTTGGTATCAGGAAATACGTGCCGAATAAGAGTGTTCCAATTGAAAAAGAAATAAAAGCGATTTTAGTCGAAATAGGTAAGTTTAAAAAATATGTTTCCATAGTTGTATTAGTTTTTATTGATATTAAAAGTGTCCTGAATTGATGTTAGCGGTAATGTTAGCATATTGAGAAAGTCTAAACCATAAAATTGATGAGCTCGATTTCCTTTGCGAAATTCCTCTTCGAAATAAGATATTTTAGTAGGGTAGAATAGTGTTCCCGAAAGAATTACCAGTAGTAAATACAAGCTTCTTTTTCCGTTTCCAAAAAGATAATATTGCATTCCAATTTCTTCAACAACTGAAATTCCGGTATTTGTTAAGACGTGAATTACATCGTGATCTTCCAGTTTTGGTTGGATTTCAAAATTGTATTTCAGCAGGAAGCAACCCAAATGAAAACCCAAACTATCTGCAGGAAGTTGTATTAATTGCGGAATATTTATTTCCCAAGCTTTTCCTTTTTTGATGAACTTTTGATAAGGCTTTTTGCTGAGTTCATACATTTTTTCAATAAATAAATCTTTCATAATTTTAATTTAAAAGTACTTTGAATTTCAAAGTTAATAGATAAAAAAATAGTTTAGCTTTTCTTAATTAATTTTTCAAGTGCTTCAATGTGAGAAGCAAAGGCAATTCTTCCTTCTTTTGTTGCACTATATTTTGTATTGGGTTTTTTACCAATAAATTGCTTTTCAATCTGAATATAATTTTCTAATTCCAACGCTTTTGTGTGCGAAGCTAAATTGCCATCGGTTACGCCTAAAAGTTCTTTTAGCATATTAAAATCGGCACTTTCATTGACCATTAATATCGACATGATTCCCAAACGAATTCGGTGATCAAAGGCTTTGTTGATATTTTGGATAATGTTTAGCATTGCAATAGTTTAAAAGTTTAAGGTTTAAAAGGTTAAAAGTTATTGTAAATCGTTTGTAATAACGCTGATTCATATAATTGTGATGGAGCTACAACAGCTTCATTATAAGGAATTTTACTTCCATAACGCTCTTTCATTATCTGCTGAACTGCGGGATGATTTAAATTAAAATCTTTCAATTTTTTAGTTTGGCATAATTCAATATTTGCTCCGTTTTTATATATTTTCCAAACTAATTCGGAACAATAGATTTTATCATCGCTCCATTCAAAATACAAATCGTAATCTTTATTGTTAAACGACTTGCCATAGGTTTTCATTTTATTAAGAATTTCCTTAGTCAATAGTTTATCTGAATTTTTTAAGCGTTGGACAACATATTTAGAATCTGTTCCTTGCGATATCCAATCTTTTAGCAAAGTCATTTTTACAGGCTGAACCGCTTCATAAACATAAGTTTTCCCATTTTTAATGAAGATAATTCCACAATGAGAAAATTCTGATTTTGTAGCAATTTTAACGGCTTCACACTGTTTTGAATTTGAAGATTGATAAATAATATCTCCATCTTGAAAAGCAGTAGTTTTATCTTCTTTGAAATTAAAGGAGTAGAAAACTAAACTTATAATAAGTAAACCTAATAGCTTTTTCATATTAATTTCTTTCGTATTTAAAATACATTAAACTGCCATACAAAATATGACAACCCCCAAAGCCTAATGCCCAAAACAATAAACCATAACCTAAAAACCAAGTCGATAATAAACCTAAAGCAATCATCGTAAGACCAAGATAACGAACATCGCCAATCGTATATTTGCTAGCATTTACACAAGCTAATCCGTAAAATATCAAAGTTAAAGGAGCAACTAATCCCAACATTTCTTTTTCGATTAAGAAAAGTATGAAAAATCCACCAGTCGCTAACGGAATCATAAAATTAGCGATTAATCTTTTGGAAGCAGTGTTCCAAACTTTTTCGTGCGTTTTTCTCGCTTTGCTAATGCTAAGAATAATTCCTGTTGCAATTGAAGCAATCAATACTAAACCTGCAATGATTAATAATCTAATAATCGCTTCTTCCGAAATTACTAAATTTTTGTAAGCACCAAGTGATGAATTGTCAAAGTAAATTGTTTTATAGGCAAACCAAGCTCCGATTAATGCATAAACGCCAGCTAAAATTCCGGATAAGCCACTCAATGAAATAAAGCGTGACGATTTGTTCATCAAGTTTTTTATTTCGGTTATGTCGTTAAGATATTTTTCGTTTTCCATTTTTAAAGTACTTTGAACTGCAAAGTAAATAAATGTTTTTCAATTAGAAGTTATATTTTTGATTTATTTTTTATTTTAAAGCTTAAGTGTTGTTTTTTAAGTGTTTAAATCCGATAAATTAGTATTGAAAATTAAGTTATTGTCATACTGAACTCGTTTCAGCACCTAAAATAATACCCTATTTTTAACTCTTTACTTCAAAAAACGACTGATTTGACCAAAGCCAAGTTACCTTTAACTAAACATTAATAATCGTTAGTACTTTCTTTAGCGATTTATCCTTAATTTTATGTTTATGAATAAAATACATAAATCAGGATTCTATTTTAAAAATTACGAAGCACCTTTTCAATCGCCATTTGACAAGTTATTTCCGATTTTTAAAGAATTAATTACACATACTTCGGGGGATTTTGACGAAGCCATTGATTGGTTACGCCAATTGGATGTGGAATATAAACTAACCACGCCAGAATATACAATTGATGATTTCATTGAAGATTTAAAGAAAAAAGGGTATATCAGAGACGAAGTGAAACCAGATGGATCGGGTGGAACGGCAATTACTGCAAAAACCGAACGAGCTATTCGACAATCGGCTTTAGACCAAATTTTTGGAAATTTAAAAAAGACTTCACAAGGAAATCACAAATCGAAACAAGTTGGAACTGGCGATGAACAAACCGGAGATTTTAGAGAATTTAATTTTGGAGATTCAATCGAACAAATTTCGTTAACCGAAAGTCTTAAGAATGCTCAAATTAATAATGGAGTAGGTGAGTTTATGCTGACAGAACGTGATTTGGTTGTGGAAGAAAGTCATCATAAATCCCAAATGAGTACGGTTTTGATGATCGATATTTCCCACAGTATGATTCTTTATGGCGAAGATAGAATTACTCCAGCGAAGAAAGTAGCAATGGCTTTGGCCGAATTAATCACTACGCGTTATCCAAAAGATACGTTAGATATTTTAGTTTTTGGAAACGACGCTTGGACCATTAAAATTAAGGATTTACCTTATTTGCAAGTTGGACCTTATCATACCAATACGGTCGCAGGATTGCAATTGGCAATGGATATTTTGAGAAGAAAACGAAATACCAACAAGCAAATTTTTATGATTACCGATGGAAAACCAAGTTGCGTACGAGAGAAGAACGGTGAATATTATATGAATAGTAACGGATTAGATCAATATATTGTGGATAAATGCTACAATCAAGCGGCTCAAGCCCGAAAATTGCACATTCCAATTACTACTTTTATGATTGCTCGAGATCCTTATCTGCAGCAATTTATAGATCAGTTTACAGAAGCCAATCAAGGAAAAGCATTTTACACCGGATTGAAAGGTTTGGGCGAAATGATCTTTCAAGATTATGAAACCAATAGAAAAAAGAAGATTAAATAATTTTAGATTTTCAGACAATAGATTTCCAGATAACAGAAAAAAACTTTGTGACTTAGAGCCTTTGTGGCAAAAAAAGATAACTATGAAAGAAATAAGAACTTTAGGCGAATTAAAAAAATCGGGATATAAATCTCAAAACATAAAAGACGAATTAAGAAGTAATTTAAGAACCAAAATTAAAGCGGGAGAAGCAACTTTTGAAGGAGTTCATGGTTTTGAAAATACTGTAATTCCCGAATTAGAACGTGCTATTTTATCAAGACATAATATTAATTTATTAGGACTTCGTGGTCAGGCTAAAACGCGTTTGGCTCGTAAAATGATTGAACTTTTAGACGAATATATTCCGGTAGTAGAAGGTTCGGAAATTAATGATGATCCGTTGAATCCAATTTCAAGATTTGCGAAAGATATAATTGCGGAAAAAGGAGATGAAACGCCAATTACTTGGTTGCACAGAAGCGATCGTTTCTTTGAGAAATTAGCGACACCAGACGTTACTGTTGCGGATTTAATTGGCGATGTTGATCCGATTAAAGCAGCGAATTTAAAACTAAATTATGCAGACGAACGCGTGATTCATTTTGGGATGATTCCGAGAGCCAATCGTTGTATTTTCGTAATCAATGAATTGCCCGATTTACAAGCTCGAATTCAAGTGGCTTTATTCAATATTTTGCAAGAAGGCGACATTCAAATTCGTGGTTTTAAATTGCGAATGCCTTTAGATTTACAGTTTATTTTCACGGCAAATCCAGAAGATTATACCAATCGTGGAAGTATTGTTACGCCTTTAAAAGATAGAATTGGATCTCAAATTTTAACACATTATCCAGAAAGTATTAGAATAGCGAGAACAATTACGGAACAAGAATCGAAGTTGGACCGCAATCAATCGGAAACAGTTTATGTGCCAAGTTTAGCAAAAGATTTATTAGAGCAAATTGGATTTGAAGCTAGAGATAGTGAATATGTAGATTCAAAAAGTGGTGTTTCAGCCCGAATGAGTATTACGGCTTACGAAAATTTAATTTCGACTGCAGAAAGAAGAGCGTTGCTAGCAGGCGAAGAAACTACTGCTGTTCGTTTATCTGATTTTATTGGAATTATTCCGGCTATAACGGGGAAAGTAGAATTGGTTTATGAAGGAGAACAAGAAGGAGCAGCAACGGTTGCTCAATATTTAATTGGCGATGCGATTCATACTTTGTTTCCGGGTTATTTCCCGAAAATAGAAAAGTTAGAACATGAAGGAGCGAAAAATGCTTATACCGATTTACTAGAATGGTTTTTCAACGAAAGCGGCTTCGAATTGTTAGATGACGCTACGAATTCAGAATACAAACAAATTTTAGATGAAGTAAAGCCTTTAGATGTTTTGGTTAAAAAATACCAGCCGGAACTTCCCGCTGAAGATGTTTACTTTATGAAAGAATTTATTTTATGGGCTTTGGTAGAATACAAAAAACTATCCAAAAACCGAGTTGATTCGGGTTACCAATACAAAGATTTATACAGTAATTTCATAAGTAAATTGTAATAAAAAAGGTCGCTTTAAATGAATAAAGCGACCTTTTTTTATATTTTTTTTGAAAAATTATATTCTAAAAATACCACCCACAGTTATGATTCGTTGTAAGAACCAAAATTCTTGAGAAGCAGAATCAGCACTACTTTCTGTAGTTTTTATATCATTCATATTAATATAACCTCCTTTTAATTCCGTTTGGATGAAAAAGTGTTTAAAGAATGTGAAGTTTAATCCGGCTTTTGCCGAAAGACCGAAACCTGAAATATGAAAATCATCATGTCTGTCTTTTCCCAATAAGGTCGTATTTGTTTTTGGATATAGCAACCCAATTCCTAATCCGCCGACAGTATTCACTTGAAACACATCTGTATTAGGCAAGCTGAATAAGTTTGAAATATCATCTACACGAGCAATTTCGGTATTCACATAATTTAATCCATCGGTATGTTCAAATAATAAGAAATCTTCGGTTAACGTTAATTCATTTCCGACAGGATTTTCTCCATAAGAACCAGCGTTTGGATAATTTCCAGAATACCTAACTCTTCTATCGTTATTCATAACATATTTCATATGATCCACACCAATAGAAATATTATAATGATCGTTGATGAAATAACCAATTCTTAAATTCGTTTGAGGAATTGTCATACGAGCCGGATTAATGTAATCAACATGCCATCCTTTTGGTTTGTCATGAGCAACTACATCATAAAGTGTAAAATCATAATCCGCTCCTTTAAAACGAATGTCGGACTTAGAAAAAGTTTCACGATTTCCACCCCAATAAACATAAAATTTACCTTTGTTGTGTGCTGTGTATTTTTCAGGATTTTCAACTGTTTCTTGCGAAAAGGTGTACTGTGAAAAAACACAAAAAGTTAGTACAACCATTAAAAATGGATGCTTCATCTGAAATATAAAATAATTAAAATTGATTTACCGTTTTGCGAATGGCTACTAATTTAGTCATCAAACCTTCAAAATAGTCTAAATGTAACATGTTAGCGCCATCGCTTTTTGCATTAGCTGGATCAAAATGAGTTTCGATGAAAATTCCATCAACACCAACAGCGATTCCTGCTTTTGCAATAGTTTCAATCATATCTGGACGACCACCAGTTACACCAGCTGATTGATTTGGTTGTTGTAACGAATGCGTAACGTCTAAAACAGTAGTTGCGTATTGTTGCATCGTAGGAATTCCTCTAAAGTCAACAATCATATCTTGATAGCCAAACATTGTTCCTCTGTCCGTTACCATAATGTTTTCATTTTGGCAATCCAATACTTTTTGAACAGCGTGCGTCATACTTTCGGGACTCATGAATTGTCCTTTTTTCAAGTTAACTGTTTTTCCTGTTTTCGCAGCAGCCACAACTAAATCAGTTTGACGTACTAGAAACGCAGGGATTTGTAAGATATCTACATAAGCAGCAGCCATTGCAGCATCTTCATTCGTGTGAATGTCCGTTACCGTAGGAACTCCAAATTCTTTAGAAACTTTTTCTAAAATTTTCAAAGCTTTTTCATCTCCGATTCCAGAAAAGCTATCAATTCTTGAGCGATTTGCTTTTTTGAACGATCCTTTAAATACAAATGGAATTTCTAATTTATCAGTTACAGTAATTAATTTCTCTGCAATTCTCATTGCCATTTCTTCGCTCTCAATAGCACAAGGTCCTGCTAATAAAAAGAAGTTACCGCTTTGAGTATGTTTAATTTGTGGAATACTATTTAAATTCATGTGTGTTGATTTTGAAGTTGCAAAGATAAAAAGAAAAACCTTCTAAACGGCAGTTTAAAAGGTTACTTATGTTACACAGTTATAAAATCTTTATGCTTATTCCTTAACTGGTTGCTTTTTGATCTGGAATCCTTTTGGACAAAGAATTTGCCCTTTTTCGTAGATATTGAAATACATGGTTAATTTCTTTGTACTTCCTTCTAAGGTTATCTCGTAAATACTAATGGTTCCAGCGCCCATGGCTGTGTTTTTTGAAGGGAATGGACAGCAAGTATCGACCTTGTTAAAAATGATCTTTTCACCATTTGGTCCTTCTAATCCATTGAAATAATATTGAACATTTAAATTTTCTTGGTTTTCACTAATAGAACCAATATTTATAGGATAGTCTGCATCAAAAGCATACTTACCGTCTTTTGCATATTCAGTGATGAGATACATTTTATTCGCAAAAGAAGGTCTTTTTGCTGTACTGTCCACATTCTTTAAAGTTGATTTTGTGCTCACACAACTTGCTAATAAAAACAGTGTTGCTAGCGAAAAAAGATATTTCATGTTATTTTGTTTTAGGATTTAAAATTGGAGTTTTAGTTTTTAAAATATACGCAACAATCGCACCAAGTACGATGCCATAGGATAATACTGAAGAAATATTTTGCCAAATAGAAGCTGATAAATTAAAATAACTTTTTGCTTCTTCTTCGGTTAATCTTTTACTTTCTACTGATAAAGCTACCATTTTTTCAAAATAATTAGGCACGATGAATTCGTAAGTGATAAATTGAGTAAATGGACTAAATATAACTACAATAAACGAAATTACAACTCCTGAAATAAATCCTTGTTTCCAATTCATTTCTCCATTATAATAATTTTTCTTCTTATCGCGAATAGCTAAAAAGTATAACGCGAAGTTTGGAATAATTATTAACATACCGAAGAATACTTGCCATTTTAATTTTTCATCGTGAAAGCCTAATTGTTTTTCTAAGGTCATCCAAGCTAAAAATATAATCATGATAACTATAGCCCATTTGATCTCAATTTTGAATTTTTTCATTTATAAAAGGTGTTTAAAGAGTTAAAATTAAGCTATTTTGTAACAAATGTTACAAATGCGGATCTTAATTTCTATTTTTGCACAAAATTGCGAAAAAAATATGGAATTTATCTATGGAACTTGGCATTGGTCGATATCTGGTTTTTTAATTGGGTCGATAATGCTTCTTTTGACTTACTTCGGAAAAAGTTTTGGAATGTCTTCAAACCTTCGAACTATGTGTTCAATGGCAGGAGCGGGGAGATTTAGCGACTTCTTTAAATTTGATTGGAGAGAACAAAAATGGAGCTTGGCTATTGTTCTTGGTGCTATTCTTGGAGGCTTTGTAGCTTATAATTTCTTGTCAGATGGAAGTGGTGTTCAATTAAATCCAGAAACAATTACCCAATTAGAAGCATTACACATTGATGAGCCGGATGGAAAATTACTTCCAGATGCTATTTTTAGCATTGAAATGATGCAAACACCAAAAGGTTTTGCGATTCTATTAATTGGTGGTTTATTAATTGGTTTTGGAACGCGTTATGCTGGTGGTTGTACTTCAGGTCACGCGATTTCAGGTTTGAGTAATTTGCAATTGCCATCACTTGTTGCTGTAATTGGATTTTTTATTGGTGGATTATTAATGGCACATTTGATTTTGCCTATCATTTTTAATTAAAGAGGAATTATGAAATTCGCAAGATTTTTTATAACTGGAATTATATTCGGAATTGTTTTAACGAAAGCAGAAGCCGTTTCTTGGTATCGTATTTACGAAATGTTTCATTTTCAATCATTTCATATGTTTGGAATCATTGGAACTGCACTTTTTACTGGAATAGTAGGTTTGCAACTTATTAAAAAGAAAAAGATAAAAGATTTTAAAGGTTTTCCTATTGAAGTGGTAGCTAAGGAAAAAGGTTTTTGGCGTTATATTATTGGTGGAACTTTTTTTGGACTAGGTTGGGCTTTAGTAGGAAGTTGCCCTGGACCAATATTCATTTTACTAGGAACGGGAACATATGCAGTTGTGGTGGTGTTTATTGGCGCTTTACTAGGTACTTATATTTATGGTTTACTGAAAGATAATTTACCTCATTAAAATTAAGTTAATGTAACAATTGTGACAGTTCTTTTATACTTGTTTTAGTAAATTTGTAATATATAAAATGAACATCAAATGGAAAGTACGATACAAATACAAAATTTAAAATGTGGTGGTTGCGCTGCTACGATTACAAAGAATATTACTACAATTGAAGCTGTTAATAATGTTTCAGTAAATGTGGAAGAGAGTACGGTAACTTTCGGATATGAAACGGAAGCAAAGTTAGCGGAAGTAAAAGATAAACTAAAAGCATTAGGTTATCCAGAAGATGGAGAAGCTAATTCTTTAGGTTCCAAAGCAAAATCTTATATGAGTTGCGCTATTGGAAAAATGAGCTAAAAAAAATGTCCCGATGAAAATCGGGACATTTTTTATTTATATCAATTCGGCACTTAGTCCGGCATCAAGTAATGCGGAACATTGTGGCATCAGTTCTTCGATTGAACCGGTTTTAACCGTGCATTTCCCTTTATAATGTACTAGCAACGCACATTGTTCAGCTTGTAAATCATCGTGTTTACAAACCCTCACAAGTGTGTTAATTACGTGATCAAAAGTATTGACATCGTCATTATGTAAGACGATTTCGTGATTAGCGCCCACGGCTTCTTCAACTAAAACTTCTTCTTGTATTTTTTCTATCGTGCTCATTTTCTCTTAAGTTTGAAAGTCATTACAAAATTAATAAAATATTCTATACTTCAAATCTAGAAGCTGAAATGAATTCAGCTTGACAACATTTCTGAAACTATTTTACAAATTTTAAAGCAACCCAATTGTTTCTTTCAAATTGTTTTACGTACGTTAAGCCATTTTTCGCACAACTTTCCGTAATTACAGGAATGTCTTCCGTATAAAATCCGCTTAAAAATAATGTTCCGTTTGCATTCAAACAATTTACATAATGTTCCATATCATTCAATAGAATATTACGGTTGATGTTTGCAATAATAATATCATAATTTTTCCCAGCTAATAAAGCAGCGTCTCCTTCATAAACCGAAATATGTTTGCAATTATTACGTTCGGCATTTTCAATTGAATTCAAATAACACCAGTTGTCAATATCAATTGCGTCAATTGGTGCTGCACCTTTCATCTCAGCTAAAATTGCTAAAATTGCTGTTCCACAACCCATATCTAACGTTTTCTTTCCTGTGAAATCAGTTTCTAAAATATGCTGAATCATCATGTGCGTCGTTTCATGATGACCGGTTCCAAAACTCATTTTTGGCTCGATAACAATATCGTATTCCGCATTGGTTTTTTCGTGAAACGGTGCTCTAACGTGACATTTTCCATCAACGTCAATTGGCTCAAAGTTTTTCTCCCATTCTTCATTCCAATTTACTGGCTCAATTTCAGCAAAAGTATGCTCAATTTTAAATTCCGGATTGGTTAAAATTTGAATATCTTCTAAAATGTCAGCGGTCCATAAATCTTTTTGAACAAAAGCAGAAATTCCAGTTTCGGTTTCAATAAAACTTTCAAAAGCTTTTTCGCCTAATTCGGCAATTAATATTTCACTTCCTAATTCAATTGGTTCAATTGTGAAATGATATCCAATGTATATATTTGACATAACAATTATTTTTTGCAAAGGTAATATTTACTTAACATACTTAACATTGATTTGATGTTAAGTTTGCAGTAATCATACAACAACATAACAAATGAAGAAAATTATCACTTTTTTAGTATTTACAATCTGTTTTGGTGCAGTAGCACAAGATATAAAAATCAATACAAAAGATAACGATTTGAAGTTGGCTGCTATTCCGTATTACAATTATGGTAAAGGATTGGGAATTACTTCGCCCGATAGTTTGTTCCAATTTAATATTCGTTTTAGAATGCAAAATCGTGTTACTTTTATGCAAAATGAAGGTGAAGATGCTTCTTATGCAGGCGAAGTGAAAAGAATGCGTTTGCGTTTTGATGGTTTTGTAGGAAATCCTCATTTCTTATATGTTGTTCAATTATCGTTTGCAGCTGGAGATGTTGGCGAAGTGAAAGAAGGTGAAAATGTAAATATTATTCGTGATGCAGCAATTTTTTATAGACCGAATAAAAATTGGAGTTTTGTATTTGGACAAACCAAATTACCAGGAAATCGCCAACGTATAAATTCTTCTGGAGCTTTACAATTAACGGATAGAAGTATTAATAATGCTAAATTTACAATTGATAGAGATTTTGGATTTCAAGCGTATTATTTAAATGAAAATCAGGATAGATTCTCTTACAATGTGAAATCAGCTATCTCGAATGGAGAAGGTCGAAATTGGACAAAGTCAGCAGATGACGGCGTTGCCTTAACCGGAAAATTAGAATTAATGCCATTTGGTTCTTTCAAAAAAGACGGAACAAATTTTGAAGGTGATATTGCAAGAGAAGAAACGCCAAAATTATTAGTATCGGGAGCTTTTAGTCAGAATAATTTGTCGAAACGAACGCAAGGACAATTGGGAAATGATTTATTTGCACCAAAAACTACCAAAGCAGTATTTTTAGATGCGATGTTGAAGTATAACGGTTGGAGTTTGATGTCTTCTTATATGTCGCGCGCTACAAAAGATCCGATCGCAATTAATCCAGATGATATTACGGAATTTAATTATGTGCCGGTTGGAAGTGGAATGGATTACCAAATGAGTTATGCTTTTCCAACACATTATGAAATAATTGGTCGTTTTTCTACCCAAAATATGCACAATGATATCAAAGCATTTACGCCAGATAGTAAACAATACTCTATAGGTGTAACAAAATATTTATGGGAACACGCTTTCAAATTACAAGGCGAAGTAACTTTATCTGATTTAAATTATTTCGACGGAAGTAATAAGCAGAATTGGTATGTGAGATTCCAAGTTGAAATAGGAATATAGTTTTTAATCGACTGTTAGAAAAAAATCACAAGTCAATCTTTTTTGATTTGTGATTTTTTTATGATTTAATACCAGTTATTTATTTAGTTTTGGTTTTTATATTAAGTTATAAACCAAAAAACATGCAAAAAACTATTTTATTTGTTGCAATTCTTCTTGTGCAGTTCATTTTCGGCCAACAAGAGAAATATGATGTTGTATTTAAAAATGTAAACCTTGTTTCATTAGATAAGAACACAGTTACCGAACTTCAATCGGTAGCCATAAAAAATGGTAAAATTTTAGTTATTGAAAATACTAAAAAATCGAAGCTTAAAGGCGTTACAGAATATGATTTAAAAGGGCAATATATTATGCCTTCGCTTGCCGATGCTCATGTTCACTTACCCGAAGCGGAAGCTGATTTGCAACGTTTTTTTGAAATGAATTTGATTTATGGTGTAACAAAACTGCGTTCAATGCGTGGCGATTGGAAACATATCGAATGGCGAGAAAAATACAATGGTGCTACTATTTTTTATCCAAAACTTTATCTTTCTGCACCACCAATTAGTAGAAATTACGACTTAACAACCGAGCAAATTGAAACTTTTGTAAAAGCCACAAAAGACAATAAAATGGATTTTGTAAAAATATTAAGCATTAAAAATCATGAAACATTTATAGAATTTGATCGATTTTGTAAAAAATATGATGTTCCATTAGGAGGTCATTTTCCAAGATTAGCTTCTGGAATTAGTTTAAATGAAGACGTTTTTTTTAATTCTAATTACAAATCAATTGAGCATTTAGGAGGTTTGGCTGGAGAAAAAACGAATTTAGTATCAAGAATTAAAGCAATTAAAGAAAATAATATTTACGTGTGTCCGACTTTAAGTTGGTATAGTATTGGTTCTGGTCAAAATACTTTTGAAGAATTACCAAAGTTGGCAGGAATGCAATTTGTTTCGCAAAACACTATGAATGAATGGTTAGCAAGTACAAAAACCTACAGAGAAAAAATTGGAACCCAAGCTTACAAAGATGAGGTGGCAAGCGAGATCAAAGATTTAGATGAAAAATATGCTATCATTGAAAGATTACAGAAAGAAGGAATAAAGATGTTATTGAGTCCTGATGCGTCGGGAAAATATATGATGACCGGTGCTAATATGATAACTGAAATGGAATTATTGAAAAATGCCAATTTATCAAATGCTGAAATTCTAGAAATGGCAACAAGTAATTTTTCGGATTTCTTCAAAGGGAATTATGGTGTTGTACAAGTGGGAAAAGATGCTGATTTTATTGTATTACAAAGTAATCCTTTGAAAGATTTGAAAACTTTGACTAACATTAAAGGTATTTATTTTAACGAACAGTTTTTAGATGGCAACAAGTTAGAAGCAATGAAAGAGAATTTATTGAAAACAGCAGGTAAATAAAATATAGCCATGAGTAGATTATACATTATAATTTTTTCGCTTTTCTTCATTCAATGTCAAGGTCAGAAAACTAAAGAAGAAACTGCTGCACAAAAGAAAGTGAGACAAGATGCTATTGTTCAAGAACACGTTTATGATTGTGCAGATAAAATGAACTTCGGCTATGCGATGAAAGAATATCAAGATTGCTTAGATGCGGGACTAAAAAAAGACAGCACAATTGCCTATTTATGGCAACAAAAAGCGATGCCTTATTTTAAAGCAAGCAAGTATGAAATAGGAATGCCTTTAGTTGATAAAGCTGTGCAGTATGATGAAAAAAGATGGTTGGAATATCGAGCCTTTATAAAATGTATTTTTGCTAAAAATTATAAAGAAGCGATTGTAGATTTTGAAAACTGCATTTTGAAATTTGGTAATCAATATGTCCAAGATCATACTTTTGCCTTTTATATTGGTATTTCGTATTTACAATTAAATGAGTTTGCAAAAGCAGAAGCAATTTTTAAAAAAGATATTGAAGCTCAAGTCATACAATTTAAAGAAGGTCATTATTTAGATTTGTTTTATTACGGAATCAGTAAGTATGAACAAGGGAAATGGGAAGAAGCAATTGTTGAATTTGATAAATCTTTAAAACAATATCCTGAATTTTCGGATGTAGAATTTTACAAATCAGTTTGCTTGATGCGTTTAGGTAAGACGGAGGAAAGTGCGGAAGTATTTCAGAAAGCTAAAGTTGATGCTAAAAAAGGTTTTACCATAAATGAAGATAATGCGATTTATGAAACCTATCCGTATAAAGTGAGGTTTTAGTGAATAGCATTTGTATTACAAAATTTTCGTAGCTATTAACTCTGTTTCCACAAAAAACCTAGTTATAAGCAATTGTATTTTTATGTTTTGTAAAAACATCCTTTTTATTAGTTTATTTATAACTAAATGTTTTAAAATCCTTGCTCATAAAACAATCCCTTCAACTCTCCTCTTTCAATAAATAAATCCTTTCATTTTTAATAAATATTCCCCTATTTTGCAAACAAATTATATAAAATGAAAAACGCACCATTTATTACAGACGATACCATTGTTTTTGGGTTGTTAATGCTATTATTGGCATTTGTATTTTATACTTCTTCTCAAAAAGAAGGTTTTTGGAAAAAATTCTATGTAATCTTTCCATCGTTATTAATGTGCTATTTGCTTCCTTCTATATTCAGTTCATTAAATATCATTTCCCCAGAATGGACAGAAATTGGCGAAAATGGGGAAATGATTACTAAGAAATCGTCGATTTATTTCATTGCGAGCCGTTACTTGCTTCCTGCGTCTTTGGTTTTACTTACATTGAGTATTGACTTAAAAGCGATGTTCAAATTAGGTCCAAAGGCCTTAATTATGTTTTTTACAGGAACTATCGGAGTCATTATCGGCGGACCAATTGCCGTATTACTTGTATCAATATTTTCGCCAGAAACAGTTGGCGGTGCTGGTTTTGATGCCGTTTGGCGTGGTCTTTCAACAGTAGCCGGAAGTTGGATTGGAGGAGGAGCCAATCAAGCAGCTATGCTTGAAGTATTTAAATACAACCAAGAAAAATATGGTGCAATGGTTTTGGTCGATATTGTGGTGGCTAATATTTGGATGGCGGTTTTGCTATTTGGTATTGGCAGAAAAGAGAAAATCGATAAATGGTTGAAAGCCGATAACAGTTCTATTGAAGAGTTGAAAGATAAAATGACAGCTTATGCTGATAATGTAACGCGAAATCCAACCTTAACCGATTTAATGATTATTCTGGGAATAGCTTTTACAGCAGTGGGACTTTCACATTGGGGAAGCAACACAATTTGTGATGTATTGAAAGCAAACTTCGAAATCGTAAATGACCAAACGAGTTTTGCCTCCACTTTTGGCGACCGCTTTTTCTGGATGGTTACTATTGCGACCGCTTTAGGAATTATATTTTCATTCACAAAACTTAAGCAATATGAAGGTGCGGGTGCCAGTAAAATCGGAAGTGTTTTTATCTATATTTTAGTCGCTTCCATAGGAATGAAAATGGATTTGGGTTCAGTGGCTAGTAACCCAGGTTTACTTGTAGTAGGACTTATTTGGATGGCAATCCACGTTTTGCTGCTGGTTGTAGTGGCAAAAATGATTAAAGCTCCTTTTTTCTTTCTTGCAGTGGGAAGCAAAGCCAACATTGGTGGAGCGGCGTCGGCACCAATTATCGCTTCGGCTTTTCATCCTTCTTTAGCGAGCGTCGGGGTTCTTTTAGCTGTTTTTGGATATGTTGCGGGAACTTATGGGGCTTTGTTAGCTGCATTTTTGATGGAAATTGCAGCACCTAAGTAGGAGATTTATCGTATGCAATTTTGAGCCATTAATAGTAGAGCAAAACTTTAATAAATACATGACGACTTATGAGATTTATCCTTATAAAGTGAGGTTTAAAAATTGTAATAAATAACTTAGGCTTGTACTGCTGAACTCGTTTCAGCATCTAAGAATGGCTTTGCTAATTATTTATGTATCCAATATTGTCATGGTGAACTCGTTTCAGCATCTAAGAATGGATACTGAAACGAGTTCAGTATGACAATGTGTTATCTAAAAAAATTTATGATTTTAGCACAAGTTTGCGTGAGTGATCGGAGAGGAAATCCTTTTATGGAGTTTTTACGGAATAAAAGATTGCAACGCAGAGCACGACCTGAAAGGGCACGCCCAAATAGCATTTAAAATCGTAAAATTCAATTTCCTACAAACCATCAAAATTCATTACCTTTGCACCAATTATTATTTCATTATGTTACATATAGGAGAGTTCAATACGTTAAGAATACTTAGAGATACAAATGTTGGCTTGTTTTTAGGAAGCGAAGAAACACAGGATGATGATGTTTTGTTGCCCAATAAATATGTGCCAAATAACTTTGAAATCGGCGATACAATGACGGTTTTCGTGTATTTGGATCACGAACACAGACCTGTTGCAACGACTATAAAACCGTATATTCAATTGAATGAATTTGCCCATTTGAAGGTGAATTATATGAATGAATTTGGGGCGTTTTTAGATTGGGGATTGGAAAAAGATTTGTTTGTTCCGTTCAAAGAGCAAGCTCGCCCAATGGAAGAAGGAAAACGTTATCTAGTGTATTTGTATATGGACGAAAAGACGAAGCGTTTAGTAGCATCGAGCCGTACAAATAAGTATTTGAGTATTGAAAATTTGGATTTGGAACCAAATGAAGAGGTTGATATTTTAATTTCGCACATTACTGATGGTGGAATTAACGTAATTATCAATCAAAGATTTAAAGGTTTAGCCTATAAAAATGAAGTATATACGGATGTAAAACCGGGTATGAAAACCAAAGGTTACATTAAGAATATTCGCCCTGATGGAAAAATTGATGTAATGCTTCGCAAAGTAGGAGTGGACGCAATTGAACCTTCTTCACAGCAAGTTTTAGACGAATTAAAAGCCAACAGAGGTTTTCTACGATTGACGGATAATTCGAATCCGGAAGATATTAAAACGGTGCTAAAAATGAGTAAAAAGAACTTCAAAAAAGCAGTTGGGCATTTATATAAGCAGCAATTAATCGAAATTAGAGAAGACGGAATTTATTTGGTGTAAATCTTTTAAACATATAAGTCATATAAGTTTTTTGATGCAACGCTGTTTATTAATAATTTTTTAGGACCGAAAGATTTTAAAAAAGTAAAATAATTTATTGATAGTTGCAGAAAATTACCAAAAATATTTAATAATAAATTTGAAATTAATTGACAACTAAAAACAAACTATATCTAGGCTTAAGCATCTTAGTTTTACTACTAACTTTTGTTGCTATTTTAAAAAATTTCGAAACGATTACCTTTTTAGGAATGAAAACGGAGCTGATTTGGATTCCTATTTGGATCGCAGTTGTGATTTTACCACTTTTAAATGTGTACGAAATTGCTGTTACAAATGAAGAGTATAGTAAGTTTTATTGGTTGGGTTTACTACTAAATATAATTACGATTTTGTTTATTTTACGTGATTATAAAATGGAGCTTTTGCCTTAGATTTTACGTTTTTTAACTGCTCGCAATGCGAACGTCGGACTAAAATGATAATTTTAAATTTTATGTTTCTCACAAAAAATTCACTATTATAATTCCTCGTTTTCTGTGTAATCGCTATTACCACTTAAGCTTATTCAATAATCTATTAATTCTTTGTGAAAATTTATTAACGCTTTTAAAGCACCAATTTTATCTTCGAATTCTAAATGATACAATGTTTGAATAGTAGAATTAAATTCGAAAGTATTGTTAGTGATTTTAGGTTCGAATAAGTTATTTTGTGCAATCTGTTCTAGTTTACTATCAATTAATTTTTTTTCGAGAAATTTTTTAAAAGCATAATTTTTACAGTAAACATTAATCATTTTTCTTTTGGGTAAAAATAAATTAAAAAAATGATTACCACTTTTTATTTCAAATTCTGGAAGTGTTCTATTTTTTATTATTAACTCAACAGTTCCTAGATTATGATTTCCAAACTCATTTTTTATACGAATATAATTTCCTTTGTAAGAAACTTCTAATAGGTAAGTTGAAATAGTTAATCTCGAAAAGCCTTTGCCTAAAACATTGAAATCTTCGTATGAAAATGTTGCGTTTTGTATCTCGTCTGCTAATTTTTCAAATATTATTTTCATTTTTTAAGGAGTTTTCATATAATAAACTGCAAATGATTATTCTCCTTCTTCATCATTAAATTTAAACGGATAATCACCAAATTTAGGAGCTAATCTTTTAGTGTCGTAAGGTTTGCGTGTAAATTTGTTTGAAATCGCAATTATCGTCACAGAATCTTTTCTCAAAGTTACATATGATGAGGTATTTCCGTGCCACCAACCGTTGTGGAAGAAATACTTTTGTCCCGTTTCAAATTCGAGCATTCGCATTCCTAAGCCGTAGTTGCGAGTTCCTTTTCTTTCGTAACTATAACCTTGGAACATTTCGTCCTTCATTTTTGTGCTTAAGAATTTCTCAGAATAAAGTGCCAAATCAAATTGTAGTAAATCGCGTGGCGTAGTGTATAGATTTTTATCACCATAAACGGCATCTAAATATTCAAAAGCCAAACGTTTGTAGTTTCCTTTATATGATTGACTCACTTCTTCTTTTGTAGACATATCGCTAAAAACAAAGGTATTTTTCATTCCAAGTGGATCAAAAATCATTTGTTGAAGTGCCTCTGGAAATGTTTTTTCGGTAACTTTTTCCACGATTAAAGCCAATAGCGCATAATTGGTATTGCAATAGCTAAAACGTTTTCCAGGTGTGGTTTCTAAACCTATTTTTTTAGTAGCCAATAGAGTTAAAACATCTTGATTTGTAAGCGTTTCTTTTTTGTTCCACACGCCTTTGTCTTCTGTGAAATAAGCATAATTACGAAGACCACTTCTGTGATTCAACAACATTCGAACCGTTGTTTCTTTGTATGGAAATTCTGGTAAAATATCGCTCACCAAATCATCTAATTGTAATTTATTTTGTTCTACTAATTTCAAAATAGTAACTGCGGTAATAATTTTACTTACAGAAGCCACGTGTAATGGAGTGTTTTGAGTGATAGAGTCATTTTTTTCTTTGTAAGCATATCCAGAATAGCTTTCAAATAAAATTTCACCATTTTTCGCAACCAAGAACGAACCACTAAAATCTTTCGGATTGATTTTATCAGCGTAAAAAGCTTCAATTTCATCTCTTTTTTTCTTTCTATAAACGGTAGTCAAAGGAGCAAAGTCAACCGCATATTCAGAAACATTTCCTTTAATATCTTTTACAGTCGATTCTTTTTTTATGTCTGGTTTCTTTTGGCATCCGATAATGAATAGAAACAAAAAAAGTACAGGTATATTTTTTAACATTGTAATTTTATTCTTTTATTATGATGTTTGGGTTGTTTTTCAAGAGTTCGGCTACAAACTGATCTCTGTTTTTTGGTGAAATATAAACATCATTGTATTGATTATAATTGATAATTAAGCCTTTATGACTCCAGCCTAATTTTAATGAAACAGGCACAAATATAGAATTATTGTATTCAATTTTTCGTATTATTTGAATATCAATTTTCTTCTTAAAAAAACCATATTGATAGGAAAATGTTGTTCCTGAAATAATGTACAAAGTGTTGAGAATAGAATAAACTAAAAAAGCGAAAATTAATCCAATTATTGTTAGCGGAATCCATAAATTCTCACCTTTGTTTTCTTCGTTTGGAGCAAATACGGCAATAAAACCGAAAACTCCTAGCAAAACAACAAAAATGAAATAACTAAAAATGGACTGTTCCGACTTAAATACCATCTATAAACCTAATTTTTTTAGTAAACAAAACATTTTCGACTCTAAAATATAGTAATTGATAAACTTCAAGAACTTCTTACAGTAAAGTATTCATATTCAAATAAGGGTAATACTTGAATAACATCTTGGAATTCATAGTTTTGACTTAAATGAGTAATTTGATAAAAGCCAAAGTGTTCTAAAAAGTTTCTTTAGATGCGAGTAATTCTTTTGAAGATGCAATATAATGCAAAAAATGCTTTAATTTTACTGAAATTTATATTTAACAAAACTTTATAAAGGTCAAGAACAAGTACAATATCAAGTACAATTTTAAAAAGCGACAATTGTTTAGAAGGTATTGATTTTTTTAAAAAAAATAATAAGCATGGAGATTAATGAACCTACTAATGTAATATATAATTTAGACGAAAGATTGGTTAGATTTGCAGGAGAGTCAATTTTTTTTGTTAGAAAACTTAACAAAACTTTTGAACTAGAATATTATAAAAATCAGTTAATTCGTTCCTCGGGAAGTTCTTCGTTAAATTATGGAGAATCTCAGGGTACAATTACGGATAGAGATTATATTTTTAAATTATCTTTAGTAATAAAAGAACTTAAAGAATCTAGAAATTCATTACGAATTCTTGCTTATATAAAAGAAGGACTTGAAAACGAGAGAGACTGGTTATTGAAAGAGGTTGAAGAACTGATTGCAATAACATCTAAAATGAGAATAAATAAATTAAAATAATAACAGAAGTTTGAAGATTATACATGATGATTGAACTTGAAATTGCACTTGAAATTGCACTTGAAATTGTTATTGATATTGTCTTTGTGCTTGAAATTGAAATTTAAAATGAGCAAAATTGACTGGAAAACCGTAAAGGAATTTGAAGATATCACTTATAAAAAGTGTGATGGTGTGGCACGTATTGCATTCAACCGTCCAGAGGTGCGTAATGCTTTTCGTCCGCATACAACTAAAGAATTAATTGAAGCTTTTTATGATGCCCAAGAAGATACGTCTATTGGCGTAGTTTTGCTTTCGGCAGAAGGTCCAAGTTCTAAAGACGGCATTTGGAGTTTTTGTAGTGGTGGCGATCAAAAAGCAAGAGGTAGTCAAGGTTATGTTGGTGCCGACGGATACCACCGATTAAACATATTAGAAGTACAACGAATGATTCGTTTTATGCCAAAAGCGGTTATTTGTGTTGTTCCAGGTTGGGCTGTTGGTGGCGGACATTCGCTTCACGTGGTTTGCGATTTGACTTTAGCGAGTAAAGAACACGCAATTTTTAAACAAACCGATGCTGATGTAACAAGTTTTGATGGTGGATATGGTTCGGCTTATTTGGCAAAAATGGTCGGACAAAAAAGAGCTCGTGAAATTTTCTTTTTAGGAAGAAATTACTCCGCTCAAGACGCGTTTGATATGGGAATGGTGAACGCTGTAATTCCTCACGCTGAATTAGAAGACACTGCTTTTGAATGGGCACAAGAAATCTTAGAAAAATCACCAACGTCTATAAAAATGCTAAAATTCGCGATGAATTTAACAGATGACGGAATGGTGGGGCAACAGGTTTTTGCAGGTGAAGCCACTCGTTTAGCTTACATGACAGACGAAGCGAAAGAAGGAAGAGACGCGTTCTTAGAAAAACGTAAGCCTAATTTCGAAAAGAAATATTTACCATAAGATTTAGAATTCAGAAGTTAGAATTAAGAATTCAAAAGTTAGAATTTAGAAGTGCAATTTTGAAATTGAATTTTTAGTTTGAAATTGCACTTTTCTCCTAATTTAAATATCAGAAATATGAAGTATAAATTATTAGCATTATTATTTATAAGTTCAGGTTTATTATTGGCTCAAGATTTGCCGATTGACACTAATAAAAATACGAAGTTTCAAGTTGGTGTACATTATTTAGGTAATTTAAGAAATAACAACATCATTAGTGACGGATTTAATGGAATTGTAGGAGTTTCTGGAAATTATGCTTTTTATCAAAATGAAAATTTCGCTGTTTCCGCAGGTTTAACTTTGGATTATTTGCAAACTAGAGATGTATTTCTTCAAAATGACATATTAATTTGGAATCCAAATATTAGTATTGAAACCAGTCTTTTTAATGGAAAATTAACTCCTTTTTTCGGATTTGGTTATGCATTTTTCTCTAATAAATTTCAATATGTGTCGGGTGTGTCAGATCCTTTTGATCCTGCGTTAATGGTAAGAGAAAAAAAATTGAACTTTAATGGAATTACTGTAAATCCAGGATTAAAATATCACATTTCAGACTTATTATTTTTGGAAGGAAGTTATAAATATTACCCAGTGAACTCTAAGGATATGGATGAAACAGCAAATGTGCATTTAATCAATTTAGGAGTAGGCTTTAAATTTTAATTATGGAAAACTTTTCAAACGAAACGATTGACCTTCAAAACCTCCCAAGATTTGAAGAAGTAAAACTAAAACCCTTACAAAAGAAGTATTTCCAAGTTATGTTGGTGAATTTCTTTGTGTTATTTGGTCTTATTTTTATAGGATATATTTTGGTATTTATATTAAATCCGTTTGAATGGCCGACTACTTTTATTAACGGAATTTTGCCTGTGATCGTTTTGGTTTGCATCGCAAGTTTCTTTTACATAAAATTAAGTTTCAGCAAAAAAGGCTTTGCTTTTAGAACACACGATGCCATTTTTAAATCGGGTTTAATTTCTGAAAGCACTACGGTTGTACCCTTTAATCGCGTCCAACACGTGGCTTTGCACCAAGGATTTATTGCTCGAAATTTAGGATTAGCTTCCATTGAATTGTTCACTGCCGGCGGAAGCAGTTCGGATTTAGAAATTCCAGGATTATTATTGGAAGAAGCCCAGCAAATTAAAAACATGGTTTCTCAAAAAATCAATCCGACAAAGCAAGCTCCAGTGCAAGAACATGTAGAAGAATCCTTTCCTGAAACCATAATCCCAGAAAGTGATGAGTAATTCGGTAGATTTTTCAAAACCACAAAGGCAATCGCTCACCGGAATTCTAGTGATGTTTGTCAATACTTTGCAAAAAAGTGTGCGTGCTTTTTGGCCGATATTACTATTATGGTTGGTAAAATTTGAAACCTTAAATAAATTAGTTGTTTTCGGAAGTGTAGCTGGTTTTTTGATTGTAATCGGATTTTTTTCGTATTTGCAATATTGGTTTTTTACCTTTTATATTGACGAAGAAACCAATGAATTTGTGATTCAGAAAGGTGTTTTGAAAAAGACTAAAATCACGATGCAATTGCATAAAATTCAACAAGTGAATATCAATCAAAGTTTAATTCAACGTTTGGTAAATGTTCATAAATTAGAAATCGATACGGCCGGAAGTGATAAAAAAGAAGCTTCAATTAGTGCCATTTCTCACGAATTAGCGTTGATTTTAAAAGAACGTTTGATCCATTATTCAGAACTCGATCCAACTTCAGAAGCAACTATAAACGAAACCGAATCGGAACCAACAGCTTTCGTAAAAATTGGATTGGGAAGTTTAATAAAAATCGGGTTTACATCTAATTATGTGAGGAGTTTTGCACTGATATTAGTTGTTTTCAGTACGATAATGGAAAACGTCAAGCAGTTTAATGTGGCTGATGAATATGTTGAAAATCAAATCACAACTTTAGATGCTTTGCCAATTCTTACTTCGGTTTTAGTATTTATTGCAATAATAATAACTTTAGTATTAGTAGTTAATTTAGGTCGAACCCTATTAAAATATTTCGATTTTACAATACAGAAAAGCCATCAATCGATTGTGTTGTCTTACGGTTTATTGGCTACTAAAAACACTTTGTTAAATCCAAATAAAGTACAAATTGTAAAAATCACTCAAAATTATTTACAGAAGAAATTAGATGTCACAACGATTGGTGTTCGTCAAGCTTCCAGCGATGCTACAAAAGTTACTGAAAAAGATAAAATTGAAGTTCCTGGTTGCACACAAAATGAAAGCAATGCTATTCTGAAACTATTATTTTCAAAATTGCCTGAAAAAGGAGTAGTGCATTTACCTAATTGGCGAAAGTTAGGAGTAAATACATTCTTTATGGGTTTAGTTCCTCTTACGATTGCTATTCTTTTGAATTTGAATAATGCGTTTTTTACTTGGAAAGAATTCAGTTTATATGCTGCGCTATTTTCTGTTTTTGCAGGCCTATTGCTTTGGTTTTCCTTCAGAAATTATAAATTATTTGTATCGAATGATTTCATTATCAAACAAAATGGGGCTTGGGATATTGATACAACGATAATCGAACCTTATAAAATTCAAGCGATACAAACCCAACAATTTGTTTGGCAAAAAATTACCGATATTGGTTCGGTGACCATGTCAACTGCTGGTGGAACTGTAAGTTTTACAACGGCAAATTATACCGAAATAAAAAAATTAATCAATTATTGGTTGTACCAAATGGAATCATCCGATAAAAATTGGATGTAAAAAATTGAATAAAAAAATTATGAAAAACTGGATTCAAGCCGCACGACTACGAACTTTACCACTTTCTGTTTCAGGAATAATTGTAGGAAGTGCTTTTGCTTATTACCAAGGATTTTCCGATTGGAGAATCGTAGTTTTAGCCCTTTTAACAACTTTAGGTTTACAGATTTTATCTAATTACGCCAATGATTACGGCGACGGAATAAAAGGAACAGATGTAAATAGAATTGGTGAAAAACGATTAGTTGCAGCAGGAGTTGTTTCGGCAGATCAAATGAAAAGAGCCGTTATTGTCACAGCTATAATTACGTTTTTGCTGGCGTTGGCTTTAATTTATATTGCATTTGGAAAGGAAAACTTTGTACTTAGCATGATATTTATTCTACTCGGAGTGGGTTCAATTGGAGCTGCTGTGAAATATACAGTCGGTAAAAGTGCTTATGGTTACAGTGGATTTGGAGATCTTTTTGTATTCATATTCTTCGGATTGGTAAGTGTAATCGGATCAAATTTTTTATTCACTCATTTTATCGAGTGGACTTTATTTCTCCCAGCAATAGCTATTGGATTATTAAGTGTAGCCGTTTTGAATTTAAATAATATGCGTGATATCGAAAATGATAGAGTGGCCGGAAAAAATACATTGGTAGTGAAAATGGGCTTAGAAAAAGCTAAAAAATATCATTTCACTTTAATTTTCACAGCCTTGATTTTATTTGTCTTTTTCAATGGAATGCTTTCTATAAAAATGTACATTTATTTACCAATTATTTTGGTTCTAGCGATGCACTTAAGAACCGTTAAAAAGTCGAAAAAATATGAAGAATTTGACCCAGAGCTCAAAAAAGTCGCGTTAAGCACATTTGCATTGAGTATTTTGTTTGCCGCTAGTTTATATTTATCTTAATTAAAAATCATCAAGAATCAGCCATGAAGAAAATTATTTATATTGCACTACTTTTATCATTTAATTTTGCAATTTCTCAAGTTACAACTCAGTTAAAAGTTTCTGAAAGTGAAGAATTTAAAGATGAAGTTGCAGTAGGTGGAGTTTTAGCTATTCACACCACGGAAAGTGGTAAGACGGGATTAGTAAGAGCAAGTAATAATACTTTTTTACTGGATGTATTCGATAAAGACCTAAAGAAAATATCCACTCAAAATATAAAGAGTTCTAAAAAAGAATCGTTCAACGGATTTGTCAGTTTTGAAAACGAAATTAAGTATATTACCGTTTTAGCACCAAGCAAAAGAGAGCGAATTGTTTTTTGTAATACATTCAATATTGAAAACAAGACGCATGTTCAAAAAGAACTGTTCAAAGCAGATGTAGAAAAAGGAGGCTTGTTTACGGGTAGAAATAAAAGAGGAACTGATGTCGCTATTTCGCCGAATGGGAAGTATATTGCTATTATAACGGACAATATTAAAAAGAATTTAAACTCTTATAATGTGCATGTTTTTGATTCAGAAACACTGAATTTATTGTACCACCAAGCCTATCAAGAAGATAAAGTAAATTACTTTAAACCAATTGATTTGTTTATTGACGATGAAGCAAATGTCTTTGCTCTAGGTAAATTATATAAAGATGGGAAGAAAGAGAAAAAAGGACGTGACGCGAATTATGAATTTATACTGAATAAAATTTCAGAATCAGATAATCAATTCATTAAAATTGGATTAGAGAACGAAAATTTCATCTCTTCATTATCTATTAACTTTTTTGAAAATAAATTAAGCTTGATTGGATTTTATTCTAATACAAGAGAAGGCAACATAAAGGGAGGTTGTAATTTTATTATAAATAGTGCAACATTAGAAATAGCGGGTAAGAAATATACCGAATTGCCTAAAGATGTTTATTTCGATTTATATGGTGATGCAAAAGCAGACCGACATGATAAAAAGAAAAAAGAGCTGAATTCCTTTTACGTAGATTATGTTATAAGAGACAATATGGGTAATGCATTTGTATTGGCTGAAGAGTTTTACGTAACGCAAAGTTATGTTTCTACCGGGCCTAACGGCGGCGGATATTGGACTTCAACTTATCATTACGATGATATTTTAATTTTAAAATTTGATAAAGAAGGCGAAATTACTTGGGGCCGTAGTATATTTAAAAGAGCACTTTATCCATCTTACAACGCGTTTTTAAAAGACAATATGTTACACGTGATTTTAAATTCTGGAAAGAATTTAACCGAAAAAAGTGATGGACGAACGAAAGTTTCGCAAGGCTTCTTCGAATCCTCTTCACTGTATGATTTTACTTATACGCCAGACGGAAAGGTAGAATACAATAAGATTCAAGACAATAAGGGAAATACTGATTACTTACCTTTTTACGGAACTTATAATTTAGGGACGTTTATCATGATGAGTGATGGAAGAAGAAAGAAACAGTTTATGAAATTGCAATAATTTTTAAGTATAATAACATGAAAATAACATTCTACGGACACGCTTGTATTGGAATTGAAGTAAATGACGTGAATATTTTGGTCGATCCATTTATTTCTGGAAATCCGAAGGCTGCTCATATCGATATTAATTCGCTTAAAGCGGATTTTATTTTATTGACTCACGCACATCAAGATCATATTCTAGATGTGGAAACCATTGCAAAGCGAACTGATGCTGTAATCGTTTCCAACTTTGAAATCGCCTCGCATTATGGTGAAAAAGGTTTTAATTTTCATCCAATGAATCACGGCGGAAGTTGGGATTTTGAATTCGGAACCGTGAAATATGTCAATGCAATTCATACTTCTTCTTTTCCAGATGGAAAATACGGTGGGCAACCAGGTGGATTCGTAATTGAAGGAGAACATAAGAATATTTACATTGCGGGCGATACCGCTTTGAGCATGGACATGAAGTTAATTCCGATGCGAACTAAGTTAGATTTAGCCATTTTACCTATTGGAAGTAACTTTACGATGGATGTTGATGATGCTATTTTTGCTTCAGATTTTGTGGAATGCGATAAAGTGCTTGGCTATCATTATGATACTTTCGGATACATTGAAATCAACCACGAAGAAGCCAAACGCAAATTTTTCGACAAAGGAAAAGATTTGATGCTATTAGATATCGGACAAAGTATTGAATTATAATTCTTTGGCATCTAAATTGTAATTATCTTTTAAAAATCAAAATGAAAACATTTTCATACGTAGTTCTTTCCTTATTATTTTCAACATGTTTTTTCGCTCAGAAAACTGATGGGTTTTGGGATAAAGAACGGGCAACTTCAAAAGAAATTAATCTTTCAGCGGGAAAAAGAACGGTAATTAAAGCGGAAGATTTGCCAGTAGGGACAACAGAATTTGTGTACCGAATTACTGTTTTAGACGAAAATCAAAAACTGACTTCAAGTTTGGTTTCGGTGCTAAAAGCAATTCCTGACCCAAGTGGAATTAGCCAAGGAACTGCGGGAGCAATACATTTAACGTCTTCCATAGCGGGAAATGATAAATGTACTTTTGCTTTGTTTCAGGAGGCTAACGTTGCCAAATCATTTTTAAAAGATGGCAAAACAGATAAAGCGTGTTGGGAACAAAAAGAAAAAGTAAATAAAGATGCGAAGTTAATTTCATCTTCTTCATTATGTTTGACAAATTTGCCAAACTTATGGTTTGGTTTTGAAAGCCAAAACTGGGTAATGAATCAGAAGATAGTCTTAGAAGTTGTGCCCTGGGTTGATTATAAAGCGAGTAGAGGCTGGGATAAAAACGCTAAAAATGAATTACTATCGCTTGCTAAAAAACTGCCAGTTGTTTCAAAATTGATCAAAAAAGAGCAATTTTATGCTGTTTTTATTGAAAATATATCTAAAAAATATAATTATCGTGAATTTACTCAATTATTAGCGGTTGAAAGAAATGCAGCACTTGACAGAATTACTGAAGAAAGTTTGAAAAATACGGGTGAATTAAAAGTTCTCTATGATATTATTCGAGATAAATCTTTCTTAGGCTTTCAAAATGGAAAGTATGAAGAAGCGATTACCTTAATTCAAACAGAAATAATCAATAAAAAAAGAGCTACTTCAATTGATTATGGTATCTTAGGGGATTATTATTTGTATTCAAAACAATTTACAAAAGCAGAGGAAGCGTATTTGCAAGGTGCAAAAATGAATCCTTCCGAGATAAATTTTCAACTGAACTTGGCTCATGTTTATCTATTTACTGATAGAATTTCCGAAGCTAAAGTCATTCATAAAAAATATGTTCACGAAAGTTTATTCAATGGAAAAACTTGGACAGAGCAAGTAAAAGTAGATTTTAATTCTTTTGAAAAACATAAATTAGCAACCGATAATTTCAAGAAAATCTTGAGAGTTTTAGATTAATTATTCAAGCGCGAAGGGAAAATGCGAAACCAACAGCATAAACCTTACGCCTTGTTGTCTTCGCGACGAGTTGAACTCGTTGCAAAAAACAAAAATATGAAAGCAAACTACAAAAAGTATTTACTTAATTTTAAGCATCCAAGTGGCACATCAAGAGGTGTAATGACCGAAAAAGAAACATGGTTTTTAATGCTGGAAGAAAATGGAAAAACAGGAATAGGCGAGTGTGGCATTTTGCGCTCACTTTCTGTCGACGATCGACCAGATTATGAAGAGAAATTAAAATGGGTTTGCGACAATATTGACTTAGGAAAAGAAGAACTTTTGGCTGAATTAACTCATTTTCCTTCCATACAATTTGGAGTTGAAACCGCGTTTCTTTCGTTGGTTTCAAAAACTCCGTTTGAGTTATTTCCATCCGACTTTACAAAAGGAACTACAAGCATGTCTATTAATGGTTTGGTCTGGATGGGTGAAGAAGATTTCATGAAGTCCCAAATAGAAGAAAAATTAGAAAGTGGCTTTACTTGCATTAAATTGAAAATTGGAGCAATAGATTTTAAAAGAGAATTAGAATTATTGCGTTTCATACGTCAAAATTTTGATGCTGAAAAAATTGAAATTCGAGTAGACGCAAATGGAGCTTTTAAACCGGATGATGCACTTGAAAAGATGGAACAATTGGCTAAATTTAATTTGCACAGTATTGAGCAACCTATAAAAGCCAATCAGATTTCAAGAATGCGTTTGCTTTGCGAAAATCCGCCAATTCCAATCGCATTGGATGAAGAATTAATCGGGGTTTATGGCATTGAAAATAAAAATGAATTATTAGAAAAAATAAAACCTCAATTTATTATTTTAAAGCCTAGTTTAGTTGGTGGTTTTAGCGGTACTTTAGAATGGATTGCTGCTGCCGAAAAGCTAAGTATTGGTTGGTGGATTACATCAGCCTTGGAAAGTAATATTGGCTTAAATGCAATTACCCAATTTACGTACTCTTTAAATAGTAAATTACCACAGGGATTAGGAACAGGAGGTTTATATACCAATAATGTGGATTGTCCTTTAGAAATTAGCAATGGACAAATTAATTATAATCCATCAAAAAAATGGAATATTAAAAATTTAGAATAGCGAAAAATGCAACTATGAAAATGCCCCAAAAAGTTGAAAACTATTTGGGGCATTTTTTATGGTTTTACGAAAAATTTAGTCTTTCTTTTTACCTGTATTGATATCTATTTCAACATTTTTCTTTTTGTCTTTTGTAGAAATTTCAACACCGTCTTTTCCAACGCTGATTGATGTTCCAGGTTCTTCTTTCACTACTTCTACTGGCTTTGCAGGAACTTCTACTTCTTTCTCTACAACTACAGTTTTTTCAATTACTTCAACTGGTTCTTTCTTATCATTACATGACGCTAAAACTAGAAATGTAATACTTGCGAATGTTAGGGCTATCTTTCTCATAATTTGTTAAGTTTAAATTTATAGGTGCAAGGTAGTTACTTTTGTGTGTTTTGATGTTGTATGATTTTTATTTTTTGTTGTATAATTCAATGATTACTAAATCGCTTCTAAAATCGAGCTTAGGAAATGCGTGATAATATGTCTATTTTTGCCCTTTATAATTTATACTCTTTTTTATGTTACGTTTAAAATTACCAACAGATCCAAGATGGGCTAATATCGCAGAAGGAAATTTAGAAGAAATTCTGACAGAT
This sequence comes from Flavobacterium ardleyense, assembly GCF_042686085.1. GTDB lineage: Bacteria > Bacteroidota > Bacteroidia > Flavobacteriales > Flavobacteriaceae > Flavobacterium > Flavobacterium ardleyense. The sequence continues at coordinate 591,366 of NZ_JBHUOL010000018.1, read as the reverse complement.
CACGCTTGGTGTGAGTTAAAGGCTACTTCAAATGCTATTATGTTGATAAATATGTTGCCTGAATTTACTGAAATCACAACCGAATTAACCTCGATTGCGAAAGAAGAAATGGACCATTTTGAGCAAGTACACGAAATAATTAAAGCACGTGGTTGGGTTTTAGGACGCGAACGAAAAGACAGTTATGTAAACGACTTATTTAAGTTTATGAAACCCGGCAATCGCAAGCATTTGATTGTAGAGCGAATGCTATTTGCCGCCATGATTGAAGCTAGAAGTTGTGAGCGATTTAAAGTGCTTTCAGACAATATTAAAGATCAAGAATTAGCTGATTTTTATAGAGAACTTATGATTTCTGAAGCAAGTCATTACACCTCATTTTTAAACTTCGCCCATGAATTAGCCGAAGAAGGTTATGATGTAAAAAAACGTTGGGAAGAATGGTTAGAATTTGAAGCAAAAGTAATCCAAAGCTACGGAAAATCAGAAACGATACACGGTTAGGAAGTTTCAGTGGTCAGTCAGTTCTCAGTGATCAGTTTTCAGTAAAAAGTAGTGTTGAGTTTTTGAATGAAAAAATTATTATATTTAGAAATACTCCATTTAAACTGCCAACTGAACACTATTTTTCATCACTTCAAAATTAGACTGCAAACTGCGACTGAAAACTGAAAACTAAAATCTATTCTTCGCTTCAATCCATTTACTCATATACTTCGTGCTCTGTAAACTCTGATGTTGCAAAATTTGTCCCAAGAAATTATGATTGCGATGCGTTTTTATATTTTCAACCAAATCTTCAATTTTAGCAGCAAAATCAGCTTCAAAAAGTTCTTTTTTATAGACTTTTTCTAATATTGTAAAACCGTTTTCTTGAGCGGTTTCCCAAGAATAGTTGTCCGAATATAAAGCAACAGCTTTTTCAATAAAATCAGTATCATTTTCTGAAATATAGCCGTTCCAGGGCAAATCATCGTGCATCGCTTCGGCACCTATTTTTGTGGTAATTGAAGGTAATCCAAATTGCATCGCTTCAAATAATTTCCCTTTTAAACCCGCACCATAAGGAATCGGAGCTAATAATACTTTTGCTTTTGAATAAACGACTGCAACACTTTCGGCTCTTCCTTTGATTAAAAAGCCTTCTTTTTCATTGTGCAGTTGTTTCGCTTTTTCGGTTACATAAGCACCATAAATATGCAATTCAGCTTGCGGAAGTTGTTTTTTAATGGATTTCCAAAGTTTTTTCAGTTGTAAAACGGTTTGCCAATTCGGTTCGTGCAAGAAATTTCCAATACTCACAAAATGCTTCCTTTCTTGAAAATTAGGGATTTCTAGTGGCTTATTTTCGTGTAAAAACGGTAAATAATACAATAACGAAGCATCGATTTTAAACGTTTCAACAGCTAATTCCATTTCAAATTTCGAAATCAATAAAGTCAAATCGCATCTATAAATCGAAGCCAATTCCCGCTTAAAAACATCCGAAATATAATCTTCAAAAACCAACGATCTGTTTTGCTTAAAGGCAACTTCTCGTGCTTTTCTTAAGAAATGTAAATCTTCAGTATCCAGTATTCGCAAGGCATTCGGGCAGTTTTCAAGCACACGCCAACCATATTGCTCTTCCATCATAAAACGGTCAAACAAAACGATGTCCGGATTTAATTGCTTAATTTCTGCATCAAAACTTGCCGCATTTAATTCGATATTTTTTGTAGTTACGGAAAGCGAATCTAAATCGGCCGAAAATTCACCTTTCGATGCCGCAGATAAAAAAGTTACGGCATAATCTTGACGCTGAAATAACGCAATGATTTGCAACATTCTGCTTCCTGCTGCCGTCGATTTTGGTTCTGGCCAAACGCTTCCGATGATTACTAAATGTTTCATAAAGCAAAAGTAAAGTTTTTATCTGACTCTTTTGGGCGTTACCACAAGGGTCGCGTTTTCCGTTGCAATCTTTTTTGTAAAATTGAAAAAATTTCACAAAAAAGGATTTCCACTTCAACCGCTAACGCAACCTTATCTTTCAATCACAATTATTTTTTTACATTTGCTAAAATAATTAGTTATGGATTCTTTTTTTAAACATTGCCCCAATTGCACTTCAACTCATTTTACATTTCCGGATAATATACGTTTTTTGTGTAATGCTTGTGGCTTTGTCTATTATCACAACATTGCTGCTGCTGTTGCCGTAGTTTTTACTTTTGAAGACAAAATTTTATTTGCCGTTCGCAATATTGATCCCGATAAAGGAAAATGGGATTTACCCGGCGGATTCATTGATCCGAATGAAACGGCTGAAGAAGCTGCATGTAGAGAAATTGAAGAAGAACTTGGCGTTATGATCTACTCGAAAGATTTAAAATACATCACCACTTCACCTAATAATTACCTATTTAAAAATGTACCTTATCGCACGCTAGATGTTTTTTACGAATGCGCGTTGCCTTCCGATGCCATCAAAATTAAAGCTGAAGACGAAATTCAGGAATTAATTTGGATACCACGAAGCGAAATCGATCTGGATAAAATCGGATTTAAATCGATAAGAAACGTAATTGAAGCGAACTATTTAGTTTAGGCGCAATTCGTAAATCCATCCGGCATTGGACGGTACGCATAATATTGTAAAACTTCCTCAATAGCTAATTTTAAAGCCTTGTTGATGGGTACAATAATATTTCCTAATTTAAAATCAATTTGAGACAAATTCATGTAATAATCAGTAAAAATCGGAACTGGTAATCCATCATTAATCAATTCTACGGAATGATCGTGATTTTCTTTTTGTCCTTCTTTAATAATTTTACACGTAACCAAACGCAATTTTCCATATTTATCGTTGTTAGCGCCAAAACCAAAAAGACGGCAAATTAACCCACGGTATTTATAGTCGCTACATTTTCCTCGATTTCTATCTAGTAAAGAAATAGGATTGTAAATTGAGCAGATGTTTGAAGTTGTAGTATTTAACTTCTCTAAGACTTTTTCGGCTTCCCCATTTAAAAATAAATGGAAAGCCCATGGTAGGAATTCTAGTGGAGACGCATCAAGCTCAGGGTGATTACAACATTTTCCACAGCCTGCGACGCAACCTAATTTTGTTTGTTTTTGAAATTCAGCTATTTCAACATCTAAATCGTAGAATAATTTCTCTACTAAAACAACACGTTCTTCTATTGTCATTTATTTTTTTTCAAAAGTACTATAAAAATTAATTTGTTGTTAGATTTGATTATGTTTTTTTCTTTTTTTAGGCGCTTCGCACCTGATGAAATTATTATATTTATATTCGCACTGAATTTATAGTTGTAATAAAATGAGGAATAACGGCTTTTTTAGCTATATTTTTACAAAATATCTTAAAAAAATAGTAAATATTTTAGAACTACTTTAGGTTATTCTATATAGAATTGTATTTCTTGTTTACTGCAAAAAATAAATAAATTAAATGAACCTAGAATTTGAAATGTTTCGCAAAGATTATAAAAAATCACTACTAGAATTACTATTTATAGAATACAAAAAACGCTTTTTACTAATTTTTGCACTTGCATTAATTAGTTCGATTGCTTTCACAAAGAACAATTATTTTCAATTGAACATGTTTCTTTTTTGTTTTATGATTGTAAATGTTTTACTTTTTTCGAAAAGTTTTTATAATATATTCAAAACTGATAAATTGGTTAGAAATAATCCATTATATATTGGTGAAAAGTCTATCTCTGTACATAGTGACGGAATAGTTGCCGGAGTCGAAAACCCTATTAAGTACGATTGGAATTTAATAACTAAAATTATAAACTCAAGAAATTATATATTAGTTGGTTTGCAAAATAATACGGTAATCACAATCAAAAAAGCGGGGATAAATGATGCTGATATATCCAAATTTGTTAGTAGTGTAGAAAGCAATATTCAACTTAAAAAAGAAACCAAAGTTATCACAAAAAACCAGAGTATTTATTGGCTGGGAATTGCTGGTTTTATTCCTGCTGTTGGATTAATTATTGGTGGATTTTTAATTCATTTCGGATTCAAAAAGAAAGTGAATAAAATGATATTTATTGGATTAGCAAATATTTTATTTAACATATTAATTATGTTTTTAATTTTTACTAATAACAACAGTAATTTAAAAGATTCAAATAGTGAATTTGAAAACCATTCTTTGAGTGAAGTTGCTAAAGGTTTAGATGGCTTTAAAAGTATAAATGGACATTATCCAGATAGTTTAGTAGAATTGAGAACACAAAATATTTTATTTGATGATAAAGGGATGTTTACTGAGCGCTATTTTTTATTTATGAAGCGATCTATTAAACTCTACTATAAGAAATCAGCAAATGATTACATATTGAAAGCATATGGTGCAGACGAGATTATAAATGCTAGTGACCCTGTTTATCCAGAAACTAAAAAAGATCAGGAATAATTTTTTGAATTTTATAAAATTATAAACATTGTTTAATGTTGTTATTTCATCTAACAAATTTGATACAAGTAAGGTTTTATTAAAAGATACAAATGGTTGGAATCTAATAGAGCGAAAACTACAGAAGCTGGGATTTCAAATGGAGAAATAATTATAGGTTGTACCAGATTAACTAATTATATGTTTGGAAATTCAGTTTCATGCTAGTCAAAATAAATAATTAATAGTAAAGACATTAAACGTCGTTTTATACAATATTCAGATATATTTATTAGAGGTTTTTGTCATTAACAAAATTTTATTACATTTAACTGATTCACAAAAAATAAGTAAATAATAGCTCTACTATATCCTAAGAATCGCTAACTGATGAATAGATTTGAATTAAATAATTTTAAAAATGTATTAATAATTGATGATCGAATATTAATTAGTAATACATTTTATCAGTCTGTTGACGATTTCAAGTATCGTAAAACAAATTCTAGGAGTGATCAACTAAAGAAAATTAGTGAGTTGGTAGAGATTGAATTTCATTCAGTCGGACATATAGTACTCTTGAAATTTAGAGATAAAAAGATAAACTTAGAATTTTATTCTACTGAAAGAATGATGGAATTTTTGGGACTTATACTAAACGATGACTTCAAATTGGTTAGTTCTGAAAAGATAAATTTGACCAAATCAATAATAACGGTACTAATTCCGATAATTGTTTTTTTATTATTACTTTATTTTACAGTCGAAACTTTTAAAATAGATGGAATTAATAAATATTTGATGGTGTTTATAGGTTTGATAAGTGGGATTTTTGTTATCGTAAAAAAGCTATTAAGAAGTAATATAACGAAATATGAAAACATAGGGCAACATCCTATTTAAAACTGAGATACTTTACATTCAAAAAAAAGTGATGTGAGAATCTCAAAATTGACAAGTTTGTAATAATAAAAAAGAGAATGATTATGTTTGAATTAATGTCAGATTATTTTTGGAATGGTTTAATGATTTTAATGGGAGCAATAGCAATAGTTATTTCTTTTTTTACACATAAAAATCAAATGCGAATTAAGAGAAATGGTCGTATGACAGAAGCAACAATTGTATCTATTTCAATTGAAAAAGGACTTGACGATTCACCTCCTTTAGACATCCCAGTTTTTAGATTTACGCACAAAAGTGAAAATGGAGATAAAACGTATCGTGTAAAAGGTAAAAGCAATTCCACCAGTAAAATAGGAGAGGTAACACCTATTTATTACCTTCCTGAGAATCCCGAAAAAGATTATTATTTACCGAAAAAAGATTTTCTCGTCAAGTATGTTATGTTTTTCGTAGGAATGTTCTTTTTTTGTTTGGGTACAATTTATATGATGCAAAGTTTAAATTATCCAACAGAGAACTATTTCCTATATCTTATTCTTAGTTTATTTGGTGGTACTTTTCTGCTATTTATCATTGGACAAATAAGTTATCATATTAATAACAAATAGGTATTTCAAACTTAACAATCATTTAAATAATTGTAAACTGGATTAATTACAGCGAAGTTCGATTGAGTTTTAGTGAAAACGGTTTTATTTTTGCTATAATCATTTTAAGAACCAGCACAATACAACCGTTAAAATTTGAAAAAAGAATGAAACAATTAGCTAATAGTGACGTTTCATTTCTTTTTTATAATCCGATGAATAAAGTTTACCAAGACAAGACCTACTTCTACGATGAAGCGCATTTGCGTACAAATGGAGCAATTATTTTTACCAACGAGCTAATTAAACAATTGAAAGCTAATTAAACAATTGAAAGCTAATTAAATAATAGAATTTATTATCTGTCAGGATTTTTTAATTTGGGCAGATTGTTGCAATAGTTTACTTTTACGACTGTAAAATCGCACTTAGAAATAAATAAATAAAATTCAGTACTCTATTTTATCAGGATTAATCGGTAAATTGGCTTTTGGATTGTATTTTTATTTTACGTTCGAAAAAGATGTAGCGCTTGTTTTTACTATCGTTACTTTTATTTTCTATTTCAAGATGTTTTCTAAAATAGATTATAGTTTCGAGTTTGAAATAATTGATAAAAATTCAGTTTTTGTTCAGGTAAAGTAAGTTGGTTAATTGACGATTTTGCAACAGGTGGTATGATTTATTTAATGAAAGATCAAATTATATTTCAAACGAATAAAAGCAACTTTTTAAAAGGAATCATAAAGTAATTCAACTAAGTGAAATTGAGCAGTTAGTAGCAGAGAAATTTGTAAACAACAAATTGATAAAGCACGTTTTGAAAGTAAGATTTTTGTTCAGTAAACTGATAGCGCGTAAAAGAAAATATTTACAGTAAAAATAATAAAAAACATAAAATGGGATTATTTGACAGATTTAAAAGTAAGAATAAAATTGAAAAGACTCCAGAAAAAAGCAATCTAATTCTTTCAATGCCAATGTTTAATTCGGACGAAAATTACGCACTGGATAAACTTATTCACGACTTGGAATCTTACTGGGATTTGAAAATTTCTGATATTTCAGGAGATGATTCGGTTGCAACATTTAACATTAATGATGAAACGGTAGCTGTCGCAATAATGCCGGTGCCAATTCCTCAAAGCGATTTAGAAGGTATTTTTCAGTATAATTATTTGTGGAAAGATGCGTCAGAAGAATTAAAAGCAATGACTAATCATGCAATTGTGACTGTTTTGTCCAGTGAAACTGATTTTGTGGAGCGCTTTAAAATTGTAACAAAATTAAATGCATCAATTTTAAGAACTACTACAAATTCCATGGGTATTTATCAAGGATCTCAAACGCTCTTGATTCCAAAAAATGTGTATCTTGACTTTGCAGATTTATTACATCAAGATATACTTCCAATTCAATTATGGTTATATATTGGAATAATAAACCAGGAAACTACCAGTAGTGCTTATACCTATGGATTAAAAGAATTTGGCAATTCTGAAATTGAAATTATAAATAGTACAAAGATAGGAAGTGAGTTGTATGATTTTATTCATCTTATTATAGATTATATTATTGGATCAGATGTGGTATTAAAACATGGAGAAACAATTGGATTTTCAGCCGAGCAAAAGATTAAAATAACCAAATCAAAAGCGGTGTATTTAGAAGGTGATTCTTTAAAGTTAGACGTGTAAATTTCTGATTATTAATAAGATGAAAGTAATAATCCGCTTTTTATATAGATTATTTATGCACGAAGATAACGACAGCAAGATAAATTCGCAGCACAATTATATAACATTCTTTAAAAATTATAAAACACACAAATTCACTTTTGTTTTACCTTTAATCAATTAAATAGGAATTGATTATGAAGGATAAAAAAACTACTATAGAAATAAAACATGTTGATGACGAAGCCATGTCAATTCACAAAAGAAAAAAGGGCAGAGGCTATCAATATTTTGATGAAGACGGAAATAAGATCACGGACAAACTATTATTAAGTAGGTTCCGAAGACTTATTATTCCGCCGATGTGGAGCGATGTTTATATTTGCAAATGGGATGACGGCCACATTCAAGCGATTGGAAGAGATGCAAAAGGAAGAAAGCAATACATCTATCATTCGGAATTTGAAAAAGTAAAACAAGAAGAGAAGTTTGCTAAAATGAAAAAATTCGGAAAATCTCTGTCTAAGTTTAGAAGAAAAGTTTTAGAAGATATCGCTACAAAAGAATGGAGTAAGCATAAAATTTTGGCACTTATTATTTTGCTTTTGGATGAAACGGGAATTCGGATTGGCAACAAACAATATGCGAGTCAAAACGGAACCGTTGGACTTACGACTTTACGAAGAAAACACATGACGTTCGATAAAAATCAAGTCGTATTTGAATACAAAGGAAAAAGTAATCAAATGCGTCACGTTGAAATTGATGATGCTCATTTGGCCAAGTTAATTAAGAAATCTTCTGAACTACCAGGTTATGAAATCTTCAGATATAAAGACGATGAAGGACAATTTCACGCAGTGGATAGTGAAGATGTTAATGAATATATTCGTACTTATATGGGAAAAGGCTTTAGTAGTAAAGATTTTAGAACTTGGGTTGCGAGTAGATTGGCGGTTGAACTTTATCCGTATGCAGTAGAAGCTTTAGTGGCAACTAAAAAAAGAAAATTTAGCAACACCTTAATTCGGATGGTTGCTGACGAATTAGGAAATACTCCAACTGTTTGTCGATCGTATTATATTCATCCTAATATCATGCAAAAGATTGAAGAGAAAAGTCTTCCCAATAAATGGCATGAAGATGAAGGTATGAAGCAATTTGAACTTACATCTTCCGAAAAAGAGGTGATGAAACATTTATAAGATGCTTCAAGCTTTTCAATTCTTTTTTAAAATCAGTAGCCTTATTGTATGAAAAATAATTTATGTTTGTGTTCGATTTCTCAAAAGTTGCAATAAAACTAATGTTAATTTCAAGAGATTTGCGAACATCATGAAAGCTTTGGAACGTTAGTAAAACTTCGGGCATATATAATTATAAAACATCGTCTACAATGAAAAGTACTTGCTATTTATTAATCTTACTTGTTTCAGTTCAACTTAGTAGTTGTAAAAAAAAAGAATCAACTATTGTGGTGGCAAATAATCTTCAAGATGTAAGACTCACGGATACAATTCCTAATGAGGATAATATTGAAGATGAAATTCGAATAAAGTACGGCGATTTAATTATCTATCCACTGAATAGCTATGAAAAAGTCACCAATAAATCTACTGGTTTTATTCCCTTAACGGATATTTTTCCTTGGAGCGAACATAAAGATTCAATAGCTATTGCAGATGAATATTTAGGTAATAATGAAATAGGAGAATTTCATACTTTAAGCGAAAAATACAGAACTCGTTTTTTCAAACTTATGAAGATTAAAGAGACGGATAAAGTATTTATTTACAATTACCGTTTAGATTCTATTTATACTTTTCAAGTTAAAGAATTACCTCTTTTAGCTCATATTTCGCTTTATGGAGCGGAAGCGCCAATACATCCGGATGATTATCTAATCGGTTTCGATTTGGAAAATAAATTGTCTATAAAAGATATGGGCGTTTATTATGATGCTTTGGTTTATGTAGGCAGTGAAAATCCATTTAACCAAGGTAAGATAAAACCCATTATTTGGAAGAAAATCCCAACTAATCAGTTTCCAAAAGAAGTGAAAAGTGAAAAAATTGACGCTACAAAAATCAGTAAACTTTATAAGTTCCAAATTAATAATTTGGACTATTATTTACTGAATGATAATCATTTAGTCATAGTGGAAAGTGCTAATAAAAAAATAATTTTGGAAGAGATATTTGTAGAAGGAGAATCTGCATCGTCCGCACCACTTAGTTTTGATGATGTTGTAAATGAAAGTTTACCTGAACAATGGACTGGAGATTTATTTAAAAATAAGCCACCTGTTTTTTTTGGATTCCTATATCAATCTTTTGGCTGTAGCGCTATAAATTTCATTGAAAAGCCTTACAATAGTATTTACTTACATTGTGATAACAGACATTAATAAGACTTTGAAATTGATTGTTTTTTAAAAATTAGTAACTTCATCCCAAATGACAAATCCTATAATAGTCGCGCGAGATATTACCTAACAACACATAACAAATTAAAATAAATGAGTTTTTTAAAAAATATATTTGGAAATAAGAAGGAACAAATTAATTCTTATGAAGAATTTTGGGACTGGTTCAAGCAAAATCAGAAATCATTTTATGAAATTGTAAAAAGTCGTAAAAATATCGAAAGGGATTTTTTCGATAAACTTTCGCCTAAACTAGCTGAACTGAAAGAAGGTTATTTTTTTCTAACAGGAATGTTTGATGACAATACGGCGGAACTGATTTTAACTGCAGATGGAAATGCTAAAAATGTAGTTTTTGTAGAAGAGCTTGTAAATGATGCACCACAAATTGAAGGTTGGAAAATAACAGCGCATAAAAGACCTGTGGATATTGATAATTTAGCCATCAACATGGGGGATTATAGTTTTAGTGCTGACAATCTTTATTTTTATGCCAATGATAATGCAGCCTATCCAGATGAAATTGATATCAAGGTAGTTCATGATGATTTAAATGAAGAGAATAGAAACGAAGTTGCAAATGGAACCTATATTTTCTTAGATAATTACTTAGGTGAAATCGACTTTTTAACAACTATTGATAATTTAAAAATAATTGGTAAGAAAGAGGTTGAAAAAGAGCTTGTTCCTATTTCAAAATTAAAAGATTTTCTAAATTGGCGTCAAAAGGAATTTATTGAAAAATATGAAGGTATTCGTTATGATACTGAGCATGATTCTTTTTCATTGCTTGAAGCCGAGTTGAAAAGCGGTAATAAGTTATTAGCCGTTGTTAATACCGAATTGCTAAACTGGGACAGTAAAGCTTCGCACCCTTGGGTTTGTATTATAATATTTAAATTCGATGGAAAGGAAACAAACGGAATGCCTAATGATCACGACTATAAATTACTCAATGAAATTGAAGATGAAATGTTGGAACAATTAAAAGATAAAGAAGGTAATTTGAATATTGGAAGACAAACAGCAGAAAGTGAACGAGAATTATATTTCGCTTGTAATGATTTTAGAAAAGCATCAAAAGTATTTTATGAATTTCAATTAAAATACAAAGATAAATTTGAAATAGAAATTGATATTTTTAAAGATAAATATTGGCAATCTTATGAGAAATTCACATAAGATAGTAATTCTAAATCAGCATTTTTTTGGTATATAAAATGCTGATTTCGTGTTTGTTATATTCAATTTATGTTTTTTGTCTTTTTTATTTTATTTTGAAATTACTATCAAAATGAATTTTTGGAATAGTAAAGAAAAATGTCCTGCTAGTTATAGAAACTAAAAATTCTAATTTGTGAAATGGTGTATTTTGTAGTACTATTGTAAAAATATTACATCCCAATGAACACTATTCACTTAGAAATGAAAAAATCATTCATAGCACTGATTTTTTTTAGTTTCCACATTTTCTTATGCACAGACAAAACCATTTCCTGCAAATGTTGCTTATGGTAATGGCTTAGTTGCGGTTAAAAAAAACAGTCAAGACGCCTTAAACAGTTATGATATTTGGAAAACAAATTTCGTAGAAGCATGTGCTAATGGGCGCTTTCGCGTTAAGTTTGATGCAAGTACTCAGACAGTTTCAGAAGGAATTGCATACGGAATGCTTTTAACGGCTTACAAGGGAGACAAAACTACTTTTGACGGCTTGTGGTTGTATTATAAGGACAATAGAAATGCGCGCGGCGTTATGAATTGGAAAATCAATGGCTGCTCTGGAACAATTGGTGAAAATGGTGCGACTGACGCAGAATTAGATGTGGCAATGGCATTAATTGTTGCAGATTATCAATGGGGAACTAATAGTGTTTCATCTTACCGAACGGATGCAGAATCTTTAATAGCGATAATTAAACAATATGAGGTTGAAGCAAATACATTTGTTTTAAAACCTGGAGATATGTTTGGAGGTAGTTCCTTAACGAATCCTTCTTATTTTGCACCGGGATATTATCGTGCTTTTGGAACGTTTACAAACGATGTGGCTTATTGGAACGCTGTTTCTAGTAAATCGTACGAAATAATTAATGCTAATTTAACTCAAAATAATGTCGCTGGAGGTTTGGTGTCAGATTGGTGCCAAGCAGACGGCTCCTATTCTAGTCAAGCAGGAGGTTATGCTAATAACGGACAGAAATATACTTATGATGCGGCTCGTACTCCTTGGAGAATTGCAGTTGATTATTTATGGTATGGATCGGCAGAAGCAAAAAGCTATTCAAAAAAATGTTCTGATTTTGTGCGTGTAAATTTGGGAGGAACTGCAAACATTGTAGATGGTTATAATCAAGATGGAAGTCCTTCAGGACAATATCACAACGCTACATTTGTTGGTGCCTTTGCTTGCGCTGCAACTGCGGGTGAAAATCAAGCACACATGAATGCGTCTTATGACGATTTAAAAAATTTAAACGAACCTAATAGTTACTTCAATCATACGCTAAAAACAATGTATCAGTTTTTACTAACCGGAAACTTTTATTTACCTCCTACAGCTGCATTAGCAACAGATGATTTTGCAACCAGTGAAAATGCAATTAAAGTATATCCTAATCCTAGCAGTTCGAATTTTACGGTGGAATCGCCTATGAATTCAAATTTTAAAGTAATGAATGCGATGGGGCAATTGATTCAAATAGCAAAAGATACAAGCACATTTATAATTAACATGGAGTCACAAGCAACTGGTATTTATTTCTTAGAAGTTAATTGCAATGGAACGCTACAGTACAAGAAATTACTGCTAAACTAATTTTCCTTCAAAGCATTTAGCTAAAAATGTAATTTCGTGTTTTACTTCGTATTGAAGTAGCACACGAAATTTACTCTTACCGTTTGGGCTGTTTTTTTAAAATTCCATGAATAATTTAAAATAGGATAAGTATATGTTTTGATTTTCATATAATAAATACGTTGAAAAGGAAGAAATAAAGTTACAGTAAATGGGATAAAATTGATTAGATTGATGTTTGTTCTCCACACGAAATATTATCTTTTTAAAAATATGCAGTTGCTAGGTTATTCACCTCATGTAACTTTAAAAAAAGAAAACGATCCAGAAAAATGAACGGTAAATTTATTTAAAAATAAATCGTTTGTATTTTTTGTAATTACCTATGAATCATTTGGTTGCACAAGCATAAATTTCATCGCAAATACAAGTAATAGTATTTATTTACATTGTGTTAATAGGTATTAGAATCTTTTTTGAGATCATGTTTACTAATTATATATAATTACTTTGAATTTTTTTTATAAATATTTATGAATTTAAATTGTTGACTTTCGTATATTTATTAGTTGGCAGACATTTTACCCGAAGTAGGTAAAATTCATAACATAATAATTCAGTTAACTAATAAATATTTACAATGAATTCTAACAATTTACAAGAAAAATACTTTAATGCTCTAACCGAAAATTATTCGTTACATTGTCAGAATGGAGGCGACTATTTGAGCTTTAAAAATATTTTGAGTTTCGATTTTTTTCACAAAGCAGATGATTTAATTATAAATGAAGTAATTGTAAATTGGTGTTTTCGTGAAACAATTATTGAATTTTGGGATGAAAAATTAATTTCTGATTTACTTTTAATTGTTAATGAAGAAAATTTAAGAATAAATAAGTTCGATAAAGAAGATGTCAATAAATCGCCATTTATTTATTATTATTTTGAAAATTATTTTGATTTTATCGAAGCAAAAGACAAATTTTTAAAAGTGTTTGAAAATTAAAATTTGTATGAAAAAAAGTGAAGTATATTGGTGGCCATATATTGTAATAAGCATTTACGTTGTTATACCAATTGTCGCAATAACGACAGAATCTTTTACAATTGTTTATTTACTTTTAATTCCAATTATTTTTAAAGTAGTTTATACAATTGCAATATTACTACGTCCTTTCCTAAAAAATCAAAATAGAAAAAATCATGATATTGAAATTAAATCAATTAGTAATTTTAATTTTAAACTTCTCAATTTAAGTGAAGAATATTGGGGTAATTTAAGTCAAATTAGAAAAAAAGAATTAATTAAAGACTATAATATAAAAATTCAAGATAAGATTAGGGGTTCTGATGTCATTAGTAAAATAGAAGAAGTAATTACAAATCAGAAGTGTAAAACTATGAATAGTCGTAGAAAAAACCCAAAAGTTAAAAATGAGGAAGAAGACTTACTAATTATAGGCGATATTATAAAAGAAGCAAAATCTGAGGCTTATACAATTTGGCAATCATTTACAGAAGTAGAAAAAACCAGAAAAATAAAAAATGAAAATGCAAGACTAATTAGAATTGAAGTAAAAGAAAAATTAGAAAAAATTGAATACAATACAAAGAAAATTGAAGATGAAAAAAGAAGAGTAAAAAAAGAAGAGGAGTTGGAAAATAGAAAAAGAATACAATTTGAAATTGAAAGACAAAATAAAATTGTTGCAGACAAAAAAGAGATTGAAAAAATTAAAAATAATGAAAAAATTAAAAATAAAGTAAGAAAGGAACAGTATATCAAAGATTCAATTCGTAGAAAAATATTAGAACAAGAACAACGAAAAACATACGAGTCTGAAGTAATACAAGAATTACTGGATGCAGGCTTGATTGATAATAATCATTACTCAGGCAAACATGAAAGAGAATCAATTCCAACTAATGTAAAAGTAGCAGTTTGGAAAAGAGACAAAGAGAAATGTGTAAATTGTTTTAGCAATTCAAAATTAGAATTTGACCATATAATCCCTGTTTCAAAGGGAGGTGCAAATACAATAAAAAATATTCAACTTTTATGCCTAAGTTGCAATAGGAAAAAAGGGAGTAAAATAATCTAAAAAACATCTGCCAACATGGGTGACCGTTGCACACCATCATTTTAAATCAAATTTCCTGATAAAAGTAATAAAACCAACCACATTTAAAGACATTTAAGCGAGTTTGGTTTTTATGTTTTGTGTCGTTTTTATAAAAGTTGAAGTGCTTAAAAAGACTGTGATTTTAGTAAACTATAGTTCTTTAAACCACAAAAAAAAACCACTAAGTATTTCTACTCAGTGGCTTTCAAAACAAAAAACAAAACTTAACTTTCTTTTCTAATTTATTGCCATCCTCCTCCAAGTGCTCTATACAATTGGATAATGGCTTTATATTGTTGAAATTTATTATCTACTAAACTCAATTCTGCGTTTAAAGCATCATTTTTAGAAGTTAAAACTTCCAAGTAATTTGCTAAACCATACGTCAATAATTCATCTGAAAATTCAGAAGCTTTCTTAAGTGCATCGACTTGTTTTTCTCTAACCGTAAGTTTATAAGTCTCGTTATTGTATTGCGCTAACGCATCTGAAACTTCTTTTCCAGCGGTTAATAACGATTGTTCAAACTGTAAATAAGCTTTTTCCTGATTGGCTTTCGCTATTTCGAATTTCGTTTTCACTTGACGTTGATTAAATATCGGTTGGGTCAAACCCGTAATGATATTCGCGAAAAGTGAATTTGCACTAAACCATTCTTTCAAATCAATACTCTGAAGTCCGCCTGAAGCTGTAAGTTTAAAAGTGGGATAAAAGCCACTTCTTGCCACATTTGTCATTTCGAAATTCGTAATCAAATTGTATTCCGCAGCAACAACATCAGGTCTGTTTCTCAACAAATTTGCAGGAACACCCAACGTGATATTCGGTTGCATCGTTTGTGATTCAAAAGTGTTACGTTCAATTTTAGTGGAAGCTTCGCCTAATAAAACACTCATCGTATTCTCTAGGAAAATAAGGTTGTTTTTTAAATCGGCAATAATCAATTCCGTTGCATATTTCTGTGCTTCGGTTTGTTTTACACCAACTTCTGTAACATTTCCGGCTGTTTTCAAAGCTAAAATAGTCTCAATACTTTGATCTCTGTTGACTAAAGTTTTTTCAGCCACTTTAATTTGAGCATCTACAGAAAGTAATTGGTAGTAAGTCGAAGCAATAGTAGCAATCAATTGCGTTTTTATCGTTTGGTTTACTGCTGTTGTTTGCAAAAATGATGCATTAGCAGCACGTTTGTTACTTCTGATTTTTCCCCATATATCTGCTTCCCAAGATAAATTTCCTGCTAGTTGATATTGGTCGGTGCTTCGGTCTGAAAGCAATGCTCCAAATTGACTGTTTTTAGACAATTCTTGATGCGTCCAATCGGCACCAGCAGAAAGAGTTGGGAAATAACCTGCTTTTCCTTGTTTCATAGTCGCTTCAGCAGCCACTAAGTTTTGCATTGCAATTCGGATGTCTAAGTTGTTTTGCAGTCCTTTCTTAATGTAGCCTTGCAAAAGTGGATCGGTAAACACCTGATCCCAAGACACATTTCCTAGTGAAGTAGTGTCAGTTGCTACTACTTCATTTCGGTATAAATTTTCTGTTTTTAATTCAGGTCGTTTGTATTCTTTGGCAACAAAACACGATTGCATCATTGTTGCGGTGATTACTAAAAGCGCGCCTTTATATAGTTTATTTTTCATTTTCTTGTTTTAAAAAATGGTACGTCATCTTCTTTTTCTTCAAATGGTTTTCCCGAAATTCTTTCTTGTAAGCTTTGGAAAATGATGAACAAAATTGGAATAACGAATACTCCTAAAATAGTTCCTACTAACATTCCTCCAACAGCTCCCATTCCGATAGAACGGTTACCTACGGCTCCCACTCCTGACGAAAATGCTAACGGCAATAATCCGAAGATAAAAGCTAATGATGTCATTAAAATTGGACGTAAACGTGCTTTTGCTCCTTCAATGGAAGCGGCGACAAGATCCATTCCATTTCGACGTCTTTGTATCGCAAACTCCACAATCAAAATCGCATTCTTGGCGAGCAGTCCAATTAACATAATCAGGGCGACTTGGAAATAAATATTATTTTCTAATCCCGCTAATTTTACAAATCCAATCGCACCAGCAATTCCTACAGGAAGAGAAAGTAATACCGAAAGTGGTACTAAATAACTTTCATACTGTGCACTCAATAAGAAGTAAACAAAGATTAAACTCAATAAGAATACACCAATTGCTTGACTTCCGGCTAAAATTTCTTCACGAGTCATTCCTGAAAATTCATAGGTATAACTTTTTGGTAAATGTTCGGCTGCTACTTCTTGAATCGCTTTAATGGCGTCTCCAGAACTGTAACCAGGTTTCGCTTTACCAGTCACGTTAACTGCTTTAAGCATATTAAATCGAGCTACAGCTTCCGGTCCATAAATTCTTTCAAAATCTACAAATTGGCTGATGGCTACTTGTTGTCCGGCTGCGTTCTTAATATATATCTTATTAATTGATTCTAAATTTTCACGATCCGATGCTTTTGCTTGAATCATTACACGGTATTGTTTCCCGAATTTATTGAAATCCGTCGTATACAATCCACCATAATAACCTTGCATCGTATTGAAAATATCGGTTACCGATACGCCAGCATCTTTAGCTTTTTCCACATTAATATCCATTTGATATTGTGGGAAATTCGGGTTGAAGTTGGTAATTGCGTATTGAATTTCAGGTCTTTTCATTAATTCGCCTAAGAATTCATTACTTACTTTACTCATCGTAGCCCAATCGTCATCACCTTTATCTTGTATTTTTAGTTCGAAACCATCTGCTGATCCAAAACCTTGTACACTTGGAGGTGTGAAAAATAATGCTTTTGCATCTTTGAAATGTGCTGTTCTTGCAAATAATTCACCAACTACTGCGTCAACTGATTGATTTGCTTCTTTACGGTCGCCCCAATCTTTCAATCGAATTACTGTAAAGGCATAAGAACCTCCATTTACTCCATTTAATAAACTGAAACCAACAACGTTCATTCTTGCTTCAATAATATCCATTGAGGCTAAAATTGAATCCAATTCTTTAACTGCTTTTTGCGTTTTCTCTAACGTTGTTCCCGGAGGAAGCGTTAAATCTCCCATAATAATTCCACGGTCTTCATTCGGAATAAATCCAGAAGGTGTAGTTTGGAATAATAAGAAAGTGATTCCTGTAAAAGCTAATAAACCTACAACTGTAATCCATTTTTTTCTAGCTAAGAATCCAAGAGACTTAACATATTTATTGTTCATTCGGTCAAAACCTGCGTTGAACGCGATGAAGAATTTCTCTTTAAAGTTTTTCTTACTATGATCTGAATCTGCGTGAGGTTTTAAAAACAAAGCACATAAAGCTGGACTTAAAGTCAAAGCATTAACTGCCGAAATTAAAATAGCAATAGCTAAAGTAATCGCGAATTGTTTGTAAAATACTCCAGAAGGTCCGCCTAAGAATGAAACTGGGATAAATACCGCTGCCATTACTAAGGTAATCGAAATAATTGCTCCCGTAATTTCACTCATTGCAGAGTGGGTAGCTTCTTTTCCAGATTTGGCACCTTCATCAAGCTTGGCGTGGACGGCCTCGACGACGACAATCGCATCATCGACGACAATTCCAATTGCTAAAATCATCGCGAAAAGCGTCAACATATTGATAGAGAAACCAAATATTTGTAGGAAGAAAAATGTTCCAACAATAGCTACTGGTACTGCAATAGCAGGAATTAAAGTCGATCTAAAATCTTGCAAGAAGATGTAAACTACTAAGAATACTAGTAAAAACGCTTCAATCAAAGTTGTAATCACTTTACTAATAGATGCATCTAAAAACGTTTTAGTATTGTAAGGAATTACATAATCTACTCCATCAGGGAAAGATGGTTTTGTCTCATTAAGAATACTTACAACTTCGTCAATAATATCTTGAGCATTAGAACCAGAAGTTTGGAATACACCTACAGCAACACCTTCTTTACCCATGGCGATATTCTTAGTTCCGTAGTTAAACGCATCTAATTCTACCGTTGCAACATCCTTAAGGTGTAAGAAATTTCCATTTCCTGTAGCTTTTACAACAATGTTTTCGTAATCTTTCACTTCAGACAGACGTCCTTTGTATTTGATTACATATTCGTAAACACCTTCTGCATTTTCTCCAAATTTACCTGGAGCTGCTTCTACGTTTTGTTCTTGTAAAGCCGCTTGAATATCTTTTGGTGTTAAGTTATATGTTGCCATTTTTGCAGGATCAATCCAAATTCTCATTGAATAATCTTTCGCCCCAAAAACGTTAACTTGTCCTACACCTTTTACACGTTGTAATTTCGGTACAAGGTTGATTTTTGCATAATTCTGAATATACGTTTCATCATAAATGTCATTATTAGAATACAAAGCAAAAAACATCAAAGCACTCGTCTGACTTTTTACGGTTGTAACACCAGTTTGCACTACAGCTTGAGGCAATTTTGAAGTAGCACGAGCTACTCTGTTTTGCACGTTTACAGCAGCTAAATCAGCGTCAACTCCTAATTCGAAGTAAACCGAAATTTTAGCCGAACCGTCATTTGCGGCAGAAGAAGTCATATAAGTCATACCTTCTACGCCGTTAATTTCTTCTTCTAGTGGAATAACCACACTATTTAATACGGTTTCAGCATTTGCACCTGTATAAGTTGCACTAACTTGAACAGTTGGAGGCGCAATTTCTGGGTATTGTTCTACTGGTAATGACATCAATCCTAAAACACCTAAAATGGTAATTAAGATGGAGATTACGGTGGAGAGAACGGGTCTCTCAATGAATATTTTTAACATCTTGATTCTTATTTGTTAGCAGTTGTAGTTTTTGGTTGTACCGAATCTTTAGCAATAACTTCAACTTTTTCAGGAGTAGCCGTTTTTGACTGAGGTGCAATTACCATATCATCTTTCAATTTCGAAGTTCCTTCAATTACTACAACTTCACCATTCGAAAGTCCAGAAGTAACAATAAAATTCAAATCAGAAGTTCCATTGGTTTCAATGATTCTAGATTTTACTTTATTTTCTTTATCAACTACATAAACGATTTGTTTTCCTTGTACTTCAAAAACAGCATTTTGTGGCACAACAATAATATCTTTACTTACTATTGGTAAACGAATAACACCGCTACTTCCGCTTCTTAAGATTCCTTGTGGGTTTGTGAATTCTGCTCTAAACTCGGTTGTACCAGTAGTAGCATTCATCAAACCGTTGATAGCCGTAATTTTTCCTTTTTGATCATATTCTGAATTGTCTACTAAAAGCAATGATACTTCAGGAACAACTTTTAATTTCTCTGCTGTAGTTGCACCGTTAAAAGTTTTACTAAAAAACAGCAATTGTTTCTCATTCATAGTGAAATAAGCACGAATGTTTTTAGTGTCTGAAACTGTAGTTAATGGCATTTCACTTGCAGGATTTACTAAACTTCCTGCTTTATACGGTAAACTTCCAACAACACCATTTACTGGAGAATATATTGTTCCGTAGCCAATGTTTGCTGCAATACTTCCGTAAGCACTTTTAGCCTGAGCCAATCTTGCTTTTGCCGTTTCTAGTTGAACACTACTTATAATTTGACGTTCTACAAGTGGCTTTAAACGATCAACTTCAACCTGCGCCGCTTGAACCATTGCTTTTGCAGCTGATCCATCTTGGTTTAGGGTTTGTGTTTCTAATTTAAATAAGATTTGGCCTTTTTTTACAACTTGACCTTCATCAACATAAATTTTTTCAATAAATCCATTAACTTTTGAACGAATCTCAACGTTTTGTTGTCCTTCAATACGTGCTGTATATTCTTGATATACTGTTGCATCTTGCGTTGTTACTGTTTGAACCGGGAAAGGTGCTGGACCTTGAGGTGGTGCTTGTTGTTCATTTTTTCCACAAGAGGAAATAACAAGTAAAACAGCTAGTATGGGAACTAATTTTTTCATCATTTTGTTAATTTTATTATTGTTTGTTTATGGTTTCTGTTTCTTTGAATTCGGCTATTGTTCTTACTATTAAATCTTCGACTTGTTCTAAATGGGTTTTATAGAATTGAGCATTGTCTAAGCTAAATTGTTCTTCAGAGCAAGAAACTGTTTTTTCTCTGTAATGAATCATTTTATCAATTATCAGCTGTTCTGATTTTAGCATTTTAAGATAACTGGACAAACGATCACTCAAAGGTGCTGGCTTGTAATATTTTTTTCGATCACCTGCAATTGTGAAGTAAGTGATTTTCTCCATTTTAAGGAGTAGATTCAAATTTGTAGAAATGGAACTTTTACTAGCACCTAATTTCTCTATTAAATTTTCGAATGTTAATCCGGTTCTGCAACCGTCTACAATTAAAATTCCTAAGATTCTTCCCGCTAAGGGTGAAATCTCAAATACAGACTCAAAGTGAATACCGAACATCTCGATTATTTCTTCTCTTTCTTTATGTGTCGATTCCATTATTTTTTTTACAAAGATACAACTGGTTCGCAAAGTACCGAACCAACAGAACTTAAATTTTTGTTAATTATATTTTTGAGCTAGAAAAAGGTGTCAGCTTTGTAGGAAATAAGCTTTATAATGAGCTACATAGGTTTTATGAGTGCCGCGGAAAATGATTTATGTCATTTCGGTCGTGCTTTTCAAGCTGTAATTTTACAAATCATTTGAGAATAAATATTATGAAAATACTAGAACCAATCACCGTCGGAGGCATTTTGTTTAAGAATCGCATTATGTTTCCGCCACTTACTACCGGATATGAAGACAAGGACGGAAGCATCACTTCGCAGAGTCGAGCTTTTTATACGCGATTGGCAAAAGGTGGTGTGGGTTATATTGTTCTTGGTGATGTGGCTCCGATTCGAAGTTTTGCACCTACGCCTAAGCTTTTTGAAGACAGTCAGATCGAAAGTTTTCGTTTACTTGCCGATAGTATTCATCTGTATGGAGCAAAATTAGGAATTCAAATCTTTCATCCGGAATATGATTGTGAAGCTTTAAATACCTTGTTTGACAATGGTAAAATGGAGCAAGTGCGAACAAGATTACATCACGATATGCAGTTTTTCGTCAATGAAGTGACAGAAGAATCTTTACTTAAGATTATCGAAAAAATGTGTGATTGTGCAATTCGTGCTGAAAAAGCGGGTGTTGATGTAATTCAAATTCACGGAGATCGATTAGTTGGAGCACTTTGTAGTACAAAAATGAACAGCCGAACCGATAAATTTGGTGGTTCTTTAGAAAATCGTACGCGTTTTGCATTACTATTAGTTGATGCTTTGAAAAAAGCAGTTCCGAATATGATTTTGGAATATAAATTTCCGGTTGTAACGCCAGAACGAGGAAAAGGCGGTATCGATGAGGTTGATGCACCGCAATTTGCAAAATGGCTTGAAGAAGCAGGAATCGATATGTTACACGTTGCACAGGCAAATCATACAGGGAATTTGGCAGACACAATTCCACCAATGGGTGTTCAACCTTATTGCTTTTTTGTTGATATTGCTGGAGTTGTGAAGAATGCGGTTTCAATTCCTGTTAGTGCTGTGGGTCGAATTATTGATCCAGAAATGGCAGAAGGCGTACTTGAAAGCGGAAAAGCAGATATGATTGGACTTGGTCGTGCATTATTAGCCGATCCGGATTGGATAAATAAAACAGTTGCAGGGAAAGCTTGTGATATTCGACGTTGTATTTCTTGCAATAGAGGTTGTACTGATAATATCCAAAATCGAGCTTTTGTGGCGTGCGTTCTGAATGCTGAAAACGGATTTGAAGAAACTCGAAGTGTTACACCTGCTTTGGTAAATAAAAAAGTGATAATAATTGGTGGTGGTCCTGCGGGATTAGAAGCAGCTCGAGTAGCAGCAAAAAAAGGACATAATGTAACCTTGTTCGAAAAAGAAAATAGGCTGGGAGGCCAACTGAATATTGCTGATGTGCCACCTCGAAAAAGAGAAATGTATCGAGCTGTTCAAGATCTTGTAAGAGCAGTAGAAGTGGAAGGTGTTTCTATAAAATTAGGGCAAACTGCAACTATTCAAAATATTATAGATTTATCTCCCGATGCAGTAATTGTCGCGGTTGGTGCTTCAAGTTTTACACCAACATTATCAGGAGTTGAAGGACAAAACGTTTGTGATGCTTGGAAAATTCTTTCGGGCGAACAAAAAGTGCAAGGTCGTGTTGCTGTAATTGGAGGCGGTTTGGTAGGTTGTGAAACGGCTGAATATTTAGCAGAACAAGGATGTAAAGTCACTTTAATTGAAATGGAAGATACGATTGCGGATGGTGTTAGCAGTACGGTTTTACCAACGTTATTAGAGAACTATCGCACTTATGGAGTTGAGGTTTTTACAGGACATACAGTAAAAAGCATTAAAGTTGACGAATTGATCTGTGAAAATAAAGAAAACGACGAGGTAAGAATTGCTTGTGATTATGTAGTTTTAGCTATTGGTGCTCGTCCAACAAAATTTGATATTTCCGAACTAACTAAAAATAATATTGAAGTAGTGAAAGTCGGGGATTGTAGCGAAGTTGCTGATATTTCGCACGCGATAAAAACAGGATATGACGCCGCTAATGCACTTTAATATTCTGGTTTAAACATTTTTATAAATAAAAACAGAAATAAAATAATTTCACTTGAGGTTATTTTATTTCTGGTACTTGTTGAATTACTCTTTTATTTTCAACTAAATTTGCGTACTTTATGAAGGTCTTTTATTTTTATAAAAAGCCGAAAGCATTCAAACCCCCAAATTAGTAGCCTAAATAAAATTGAAAAATAAACTTAAAATCACTTGGTTTGGTGAGGGAATCGAATACCGGAAACTAGAACTTCCTGTTGCTACTTTGCAGAGATGGGAAGTAGTTGCTGGCGATTACAAAAAGGAATTTCCGGCAATAATTATAGATCCGTTTTTTTTCTTAAAACTAAAAGAAGAAAATTGGGACAGTTTAGAAGTAGTTCCTTATGTTGAAACTATAGTTTTATTGCCAACTCCTAAAAACCAAATTGAAATATGGTTTAAAAAGAAGAAAATTGCCAAATTAAGAATTCAGGATGTACTAAGTCAGCAAACACTATTTCCTTTATTTAAAAATAATTTTAAACCTTTTGAATTAGAAAAGGGATTACATATCAAGCAAAAAACAATTGGACAAATTGCCAGTTTTGAGATTTTGCTAGATTTTGATTTCATTACTTTTGAAGATATTGAATTTCAATTTGTTAAAATCGATGACTTAGATGTTTTACAAGGTTTGCATATAAAAGGTGTTATCATACCTTTTAAGAAAAAAGACAGCAATGTAGTTAGTCAAGATGCTTTGGTAATTGGATGATATTCTATGTTTTTTTAATAGTTTAACAAGAATCTATATGTTTTAAAATCAAAAAAACCCTAAAATATTGGTTTACAATATATTAGGGTTTTAATTTTGTGACCTCGACTGGATTCAAACCAGTAACCTTCTCAGCCGTAATGAGATGCGCTATTCAGTTGCGCCACGAGGCCTTCAATGCGGGTGCAAATATAGGAATAAATGTGTACATTGCAAGTCTAAACTAAAAATAATAATAAAAAAAATGAACTTACAAGACTATATCCGTGATATTCAGGATTTTCCAAAAGAAGGAATTGGCTTCAAAGATATTACACCTTTATTAATTTCGCCCGAAGCCACTAATTTTTGTTTAGAAACATTAGTAAAAACACTTGAAAATATAAAAATTGATAAAGTAGTAGGAGTAGAGAGTCGTGGTTTTTTCTTCGGTACTTTAATAGCACAAAAACTAAATGCTGGTTTTGTTCCTGTAAGAAAACCTAAAAAGTTACCTTATGAAACGATCAGTGCTTCGTATGAATTAGAATATGGTAGGGATACCTTAGAAATGCACATTGACGCCATTCAAAAAGGAGATAAGGTGTTGATTCACGATGATGTTTTAGCCACTGGAGGAACCGCAAAAGCAGTTTGTGAATTGGTTGAGCAATTAGGCGGTGAAATCATCCAAATGAACTTCATTATGGAGTTGGCATTTTTAAACGGAAGAGAAAAATTAGGAACACGACCAATTTTTGCGGCCTTAACGTATTAATCTAGGCTGTTAACGGTGACCCAATAACGATAAGCAATAATTGCTTTTTGCCAATTTTTTGCATAAATAGGATTCAAACCTTGCTTGGTGAAACTTGGTAAAATGATTTTATTAATCTTGGCCAAAACTTTAAACATTGCTATTTTTTTTGCAAATATAGTAAAATAATAAATCCCGAAGTTTTTCGGGATTTATTTGTGTTATTTGGTTATTGAAGTTAATTTTATTTTTTTTCTTTCTTCAATGATTTTTTTTCTTTCTTCAACACGAATTTCTATTTCTTCTTTACTAAATTTAGAATTTTGTAGCGCTTTTATTTCTCTTTCTTTTCTAGAAAGTTCCATATTCTTTCTTCTTTCAGTTCGGCTAGCAATTTCTTCCTTACTAATTTTAGAATTTTTTTGCGTTTCTATTTCTCTTTCTTTTCTAGAAAGTTCCATATTAGTTCTTCTTTCAGTTCGGCTAGCAATTTCTTCTTCACTAAGTTTAGAATTTTTTTGCGTTTCTATTTCTCTTTCTTTTCTAGAAAGTTCCATATTAGTTCTTCTTTCAGTTCGGCTAGCAATTTCTTCTTCACTAAGTTTAGAATTTTGTTGAGCTTGTATTTCTCTCTGCTTATTGGAAGTTGCCAATTCCTCTTGAATATTTACTTTCGATTTTCCAGACGATAAGGTTTTTCCATTCATTTCAATGCTGTAAGTTCCACCAATTTCAAAAACTCCATTTTTCCCCTTTTCTCCGTATTTTTCTATGCCTTTCTCTTCGTTTAATGTTGCTAAGTAATCGGCTTTTATATTTGCACCAGGTGGTATTTCACTTGAAGGATATTCTTTACCGTTGATAATTAATAATCGGTTCGCCTCAGGTTTTAAAATTTCTTTTGCATTAAATTCCTCAGTACTACTTCCGCTAAGAATTCTCTCTTTAACGGTTTCAACTTCATAATATATTTTCTCTTTATCCGCTTTTTGCTTGTATTTTTTTTCAAATTCTGCAGGCATTATTTCTTTCATATCGCCAAGTTCTTCATTAAATGGAATTTTTACTTTTTCAGTTGCACCTTTAATTTTTCCATTGATGATTAGCACAACATCTTCTCCATTCTTTTTCATATTGTCGAAACTCCAATACGTTTGGTTTTTATCTGATTCATAGCCTTCAATCGATATAGCTTCTAAATCATCAACTTCAATGGCTTCAACAACTTTCGCATCAGTAATGTCTTCAAAACCAAAGGTTTTCTCGTCCTTATTATCTTTATCTACATAAACTCTAATATTAGTAATTGGATTTGTAGATTTACGTTCAAAAACACGCACGTAGGTTCTACCCAAATCAAAAACTAATTTAATAGCAATAATTTCGTTGTTTTTGTTTCGTTCCACTTGTGAAATAAGCAGCTTATGATTTTCTCCTGAAAATGTTTTCTCTAATTCTTTTAATTCTTTATCGCTTGTGTTTTTAGTCACTATTGAGGAATAACTTGTTGAAACGGCATAACTTGCTGTTTTGAGTTTACTTTCCTTCACTTGAGCAACTGTTTTTACTTGAAATAATAACATAAAACCTACTAATGCAGGAAGTATAAAAGCATACTTCCAAACATTCTTTTGATGGGATTGATTTGTGTGTAACATAACGATTCGTTTTTTGATTAATGATTGATAAAATTGATTGGTAATACTTAAATTGTGTTGATTAGTCACAACTTTTAATAAGGTTATTTGATAGTCATATTTGTTTTCGATCTGTTCGAAGCTCAACTTATCCGCGATAAATTCAAGATTTTGTAAAATGGCTTTTCGATACAACCATATAATTGGGTTGACCCAAAGTAAAGCACAGAATAACTTGGAAAGTAAGACATCCAACGAATGTTTTTGCGCTACGTGAATGCTTTCGTGCGTTAAAATATGTTGCAATTCATTTTCCGAAAATCGATTTTTATTAATCACAATATAGTTGAAAAATGAAAAGGGATTTTCACTAGAAGTGGATTCAACTAAGGAATAATTAGTTAACTTTTGAATGTTTTGTGTTCTGAGTGTTTTAAAAAATGATAATAATTCAATACCAATTTTCAACACGATTAAGAGACTTACAATTCCATAAATGCTATGCAGAACTAAAGACCAATCAAAATGCGTTTCTTGAACACCTGTAATTACTTCGAAATTCTGACTCACTATGTTTTCAGTATAAAATTCAGGCATCGGAGTAGGCTCTACCAAAATAGTTTTAGTAAAAGTCAACAATGGCAATGTGACCGAAATAAATAATCCGGCCAATAAAAACCATCGATTAGAGGTAAAGAATGTTTCTTTTCGTAAAAATAAAACATACAGCAAGTAGAACAAAATCAAAAGTCCGTTTACTTTCGCGAAATAAATTAGGTAGCTTTCCATATTTATTTCTTCTGTTCGATTAAAGCCAAAATTTCACGAAGTTCTGATGCCGAAATTTTCTCTTCTTCAGCGAAGTAAGAAACTAAATTTTTATAAGAACTATCGAAATAATTATCAATAGCCGTTGACATAAATGCTTTACGATACTCTTCAATCTTTACAATAGGAAAGTATTGGTGCGTTTTTCCATAGGCAGTATAACCCACATATTCTTTCTCTTCAAGATTTCTAACAATGGTAGAAAGTGTGTTGTAATGCGGTTTATCTTCCGTAATTTCCTCTAAGATATCTTTTACAAAAGCTTTTTTTAGCTTCCATAAAATGTGCATTATCTCTTCTTCTTTGTTGGTTAACTTTTGCATAGCTTATTTATGTTATTCTAAATTATCGAATAACAAACGTATAACTATATTTTTAGTTATACAACTATTTATGTAGTTATTTAACTATTTATGTAGTTATTTAACTTCTTTTGTAGTTGATAGGTATCTTGGCGGTTCTTTTTTAACCAATTTGATAACCCAATAAAAGAGTAAAACACCAATAAAACCTAATGTTCCCATAAAAAACCAGTTGCCCTGATAACCATAAGTAGCAATTATTTCCATTCCGGTTTTTGCACTTAAAATATGTGCCATACTAAAACTCATGGTGAAAATTGCCATATAACGGCCTTCGTGACCAATGGGGGCGCGACTCATAGCAAAAGAATTAGAAAAAGGGAAAGCTAGCATTTCGCCAAAAGTCATAAAGAGCATCATAATGACTAAAAAACCTGCCCAGCCATTCCATAGAAGAATGTAAAAACTTCCTGCCATTCCAACGCAACCATAAGCAAGTATTTTTAGTTTGTTGATTTTGTGTTTCTCAATATAGGTCACTATTGGCATTTCTAAGAAGAAGATTAAAAGACCATTTAAAGTCAGCAATAAACCCGATTGAAATTCACTTAAATTGAACTGTTCTTTGTGATAAAGGGGTAAGGTAGTAAACAATTGAAAAAATAAAATACCTGTAATTAAAGTTCCAAAAAGGAAAATCCAAAACGGTACGTCTTTAAAAACGGAATGTGTTAAAACTTCACTCGGATGTTCTTTATCGGTATAAATAGATTTCTTTTTTTCTTTTACTTGCCACCAGAATATTAAGATAGCCAAGATACAACTGGTTCCATCTACCCAAAATAAGCCTTTGTATCCCACGTTCATAATTAACAATCCAGCCATCGCTGGTCCGGCTGCGAAACCTAAATTTACGGCTAATCGTACTAATGTTAACGCTCTAGTTCTGTTTTCGGGTTTGGCATAAGCACCTAAAGAAACAAACATTGCAGGGCGAAACATATCGGCAACCGCCATAATTAAGAATATAGCCAATAATAAGCCGTGGTAAGTTGTAATTGTTTGCAAGACAAAGAATCCAATTCCACTAACTAATAAACTGAAAATCATAATTTTATAAAATCCAATTTTGTCTGACAGTTTGCCGCCAAGCCATGAGCCCACCATTGAACCACAGCCGAAACTTACCATTATCCAGCCGACTTCGCTGTACGTAAAACCCAAATCTTCCTTCAAATATTTCGATAAGAAAGGAAGTACCATTGTTCCGGCACGGTTGATGAATGTGATTAAGGCAAGAATCCAAATTTCGCGAGAAAAACCTCTGAAATTATCTATATATTTGTGGAAGGCTCGTTGTAACATTATGCAAATTTACAAAAGCCAATTTGATTAAAATGTTATAGAAATTATATATTTTTGTAAAAAACAGGATGTCATGAAAAAATTACTACTTTTTCTTTTTTGTTCAACATTAGCTTTTGCTCAAAAAGACTTGTCGGATGCTTTAAAGTTTCAAGCTGAATTAAATGAAAGTTATGCGGATTCTTTAAAAAGTCCGTTAATGAAAGAAGATTTGAGCCAGTTCGAAGGTTTAGATTTTTATCCAATTAACGAGAAGTTTATCGTTGAAGCTACTTTTATTCGTACTAAAAAAGAAAAAGCTTTTCAAATGAAAACGACTACAGAGCGAACTCCAATTTATAAAAAATATGGAGAATTGCATTTTACAATAGACGGAAAAGAGTTGAAATTGAATGTTTATCAAAATATTGAATTGAATAAAAAACCAGGTTTTGCTGCCTATTTGTTTTTGCCCTTTTCGGATGAAACTTGTGGGAAGGAAAGTTACATCGGCGGACGTTATGTAGATATGAAGATTGAAAAAGGGAAGAAGTGGATTATCGATTTTAATAAAGCTTATAACCCATTATGTGCTTATAATTATAAATATTCTTGTCCAATTGTACCAATGGAGAATGATTTGGCAATAGAAATTAAAGCTGGAGTAAAGAAATTTCATGACTAAATTTATCAATTTACACACGCATCAATTTTCAAATTTATCCGATGTGATTGAAGTCGTGAATCAATATCCGTGGGAATTTAATGATTCGCTTCCAACGTATTCCATCGGGATTCATCCTTGGTATATTGACGAAAATCGACTAGAATCAGACTTAAAAAAGATTTCAGAAAAATTAAAACTATCTGAATGTTTAGCACTTGGCGAATGTGGTTTGGACAAACGAATCGAAATCCCGATGGAACTTCAAACTTCAGTTTTCAAACAACAATTGGAAGTAGTAAAACAAACGAATAAACCAATTATTTTACATTGTGTGGCTGCTTTTGAAGAAGTTATCGCCATTAAAAAAGAATTAAAGGTTGATAATCCAATGATAATTCACGGTTTTTCAAAAAATGAACAAGTTGCGCATTCCCTACTAAAAAACGGATTTTATTTATCTTTTGGAAAATACTTACTTCGTAACCCAGAATTGGAAAAAGTATTTAAATTTGCACCCGAAAACAAGATTTTTTTAGAAACCGATACCATTGAAGAATCCATTTATGAAGTGTATGAAAAAGCAGCGTTCATCAAAGGAATTTCGGTAGAAGAAATGAAGGCAATCGTATTTCGGAATTATGCATCATTTTTCAAAATAAACCCATAGTGACAAGTTATGACTTGTCTTTTTTAAGAAATTTATATAAAAAATAGTCAACCAATATGGCAAAGTGGAAAGAGAGAGCCGTTTTATTGTTTAAAGAAGAAGGAATTCAAAAATTAGAAAATGCAAATGTTCTAATCGTAGGTTTAGGCGGTGTTGGAAGTTTTGCTGCTGAGTTTTTAGCCAGAGCAGGTGTTGGGAAAATGACTGTTATTGATGGCGATGTTGTTGATATCACTAATATTAATCGCCAATTACCGGCTTTGCACAGTACGGTTGGTCAATCTAAAGTAAAAGTAGTAGGTGATCGCTTGCTAGATATTAATCCCGAATTACAATTGACACGCGTCGAAGAATTTTTATCACCTGAAAGAGTTTTTGATGTCGTTACAGCTGAATTTGATTATGTTTTAGATTGCATTGATAGTGTAACGCCAAAAGTCAATTTGATTCTCGCTTGCAAGCGTAAAAGAGTTAAAGTGATTAGTTGTATGGGTGCTGGTGGAAAATATCATGCTGAAAAGGTAAAGGTAAAAGATATTAGTAAAACTGAATATTGTCCTTTGGCAAAAAATATCAGAAAGCGATTAAAGTTGGAAGGAATTTCAAAAGGGGTGAAAGTCGTTTTTACGGATGAGCGCTCCGATCATGAAAGTCTTGAAATGACGGACGGTAAAAACTATAAGAAGTCTTTTTACGGCACAAATAGTTGGATGCCAGCTTTGTTTGGTTTATATGCTGCAGAAACAGTTGTAAAGCATTTGATAGGAAAAGGGAAAACAAAATAATTCATAAAAAAACCTCTAAGGAATTAATTTGCTTAGAGGTTTTTTTTTATTCTTCAGTTTGCGGTTCTTCACTCGGTGGTAAAACTACGGCAGGAGTAGTTGCAATTGGTCTTACTACTTTTGGTACTTCTTTTCTTTTAATCGGTACATATATTTCAGTTATCCATTTTGAAGGCTTTCGCTCTTTAGGTAAACTTACTTTGTAAATTTCAATATGTTTGCCTGTGACGTCTTCAATCAGTTTTTCTTTTTTAATGTAATTAGCTGTTTTTGTCCAGGCTTCTTTATTGTGAGAATAGTCACCAGTTAAAACAGTTTTAATGGCTAAAAACTCATCAAAATGACCACCAGAAATTTCGCTTCCTTCAGTGGTTAGAATTTCTTCATCCACTGGAACACACATTGAAAAAGCGATTTTGTTGTTTGGTAATTTAGCATTTTCGAAAACAATAAACGGTAATCCCGTAATTATAATTTCATTCTGTTCTACAAAAGAAATCATATTTTGAAGTAAGCGTTTAGATTCTTTTTGAAAATCAGCAACCGCGCATGTATCAATTTGTTGAATGTAATTTGTAGCATGCTTTGTAACTAATCCTTCAATCTCAATGTTATAAGTAGATAATTCTTTTACTAAATATTGATTTATATTATTTAATCCGTCTTTTAATTTGTCCCCCACAACATTGTCAACACCACCTCGCAACGCATTTAATATTTTGGTTTTGAAATCTAGTTTCCCGGTAAGTTCCCAAGTAACTAACGTTCCTTTCTCTGTTTTTTTAAATTGGAATAGCGATTTATTTGCTTTTTCATCAAGAATTAGCTGTTGTGTCAGCGTATCTTTTGATAGTACTCTATCATTTTTGAAAACACCTTCGTTTTGTTTCCAAGGATTCCAATCCGTCACAGCTGTAGAATCTGCTACAAAGTTGAAAAGAATGTCTTTAGATATATTAATTTCTTTAGAGCGAGTTATTTTATAGTCAGCAGGTTGAGTAGCCACAAAAACTACAAAAGCTAGGCTAAATAATACTAGTAAAAGAAATATATATTTAAGGATTCTCATTTAATATAGGATTTGGTTTACCAAATGTAAGAAATTTATCCTTTCATTAAGTATTTTATGACAAAGAGTAGTCCAATACATATTAAAAATCCAATAAGTACCCAATAGGTTCCTTTATAAAAAGGTTTTAACGATTTTAAATCTCTGCGATACACAATTACCATCGTAATAATAAAAACAATAAAAAAAATGACTGCAAAATAATTTTGGCCTGCTGAAAACATATTGTAAATTTTTACAAAAATAGGTATAAATTAGATTCAAAATTTCTAATTTTAGTAAAATTAATTTGACAACTATGCAAAAACAATTAAACGCTGTAAAATTATTTCATGAAACCTTCGGATTAGGCGTAAGTACTGAAATGATAGCTGATTTAGGTCCGCTTAAAAACGAACTTCGGTTTAATTTAATGAAGGAAGAAAACGAAGAATATTTAGAAGCCGTTCAAAATAATGATCTTGTTGAAATCGCGGATGCGCTTGGCGATATGTTGTATATTTTATGCGGTACAATTGTAGAGCACGGATTGCAACATAAAATTGAAGCTGTTTTTGATGAAATTCAGCGATCTAATATGAGTAAACTCGATGAGAATGGAAAACCAATTTATAGAGAAGATGGTAAAGTTTTGAAAGGTTCTAATTACTTTAAGCCTGATTTTACTGCCATTTTGAAATAAAAAGAGCGATTTCAATTGAAATCGCTCTTTTAGAAAATTACTTTAGCAGCGCTAATTATATTTTAACTGTCCAACCAAATGTGTCTTCTGCCAATTTGTATTGAATATTAGTTAATTTTTCTTTGATTTCTAATGCCATTGAATTCTCAATTTTTGGTAATTCGAAATACTCTTCTTTGTACCCAAATCCTACAATTGGATTAATCACAGCAGCCGTTCCTGCGCCAAAAATTTCTTTTAGAGAACCATCTTTTGCAGCGGCGATTAATTCCTCTACTAAAACTGAACGAACTTCCACATTTATATTTTCTTTTTTAGCTAGCTCAATAACACTTTTACGCGTTACACCGTCTAAAATACGCTCACTTGTAGGCGCTGTATAAATGGTATCATTAATTCTAAAGAAAACATTCATAGTTCCTGCTTCCTCTAGTTTGGTATGCGTTGCATCATCGGTCCAAATAATTT
Source organism: Flavobacterium ardleyense (assembly GCF_042686085.1). GTDB lineage: Bacteria > Bacteroidota > Bacteroidia > Flavobacteriales > Flavobacteriaceae > Flavobacterium > Flavobacterium ardleyense. Next base: position 557,889 of record NZ_JBHUOL010000018.1, on the reverse strand, counting down.
GCTGGTAACCTTGGTCATTAGCTAATTTTGTGGGATAGAATTGTGCTGAATAGTTTCCAGCTGCTTTTGCTGCGCCGATTCCACCATTTGCAGCTCTACTGAAATGTTCTGCAATAACTACTTTTACTTCTCCTGAATAATAAGCACGAGCAGGTGATAAAATAATCATAAAACGATACGATTGCGAAGGAGCAGCAATTACGCCATGTCCAGTTGCAATCATAAAAGGTCTAATATATAAAGTGTTTCCTTTTCCCTTTTTTACCCATTCTTTTTCAATTTCTAAAAGCTTGTGTAAACCGCCCATGAAAACATCTTCAGGAACTTCTGGCATAGCCATTCTAGTTGCGCTTTTATTAAAACGATGAAAATTTTCGTCAGGTCTAAATAACCATACATCATCTTGCTCGTCCTTGAATGCTTTCATTCCTTCAAAAATAGCTTGTCCGTAATGGAATACTTTTGCCGACGGATCAATTAAAAATGGCGCATAAGGTTTTATAACAGGTTTTTCCCATTTCCCATTTTCAAAATCACAAACTAACATATGATCCGTAAAAACGGTTCCAAAAGTTAAATTTTCAAAGTCGACTTCGTTAATTTTTGAATTTGAAGTAGTGATAATTTCAAGATCACTTAATGTTTTTAATTCCATATGGCTTAATTGTTATAAATTAGGTCGTTATATAATCAGTAGTAAAAGCACTGAATTTTATATATTTTCTGCAAATTTAGTAAAAAAAAGGACTTTTAATTTTTCTTTTCGAAAAATAATTATCAACAACTAACAATTCCATATTTTGTTGTAAGATTTTGCACTAAGTTATTTCTTTTATTTAAAGATGTGTATAACTCAAAATTATAGTTATTTTTGCTTTACAAATCTATTATAAAATGAAAAAAATAATATTAATTTTAGCTTTAACTGCGCTTTTTGTATGTTGTGAGCAAAAGAAAGAAATAGCACCAGAAGTAGAAAAAGTTGAATATGCTTCATTTGGTGTTTCAATTTCTGACGAAGGAGCACTTTCTAAGGAAGAGATGATGGAGAAATTCGCGACTTTAAAAGCAGGTGATACACTAGATGTTAAATTTAGATCGGCTATCAATGAAGTTTGTCAGAAAAAAGGATGTTGGATGTCATTAAATTTATCAGAAGATGAAGAGCTTTTTGTTAAATTTAAAGATTATGATTTCTTTGTTCCTATGAATGCTCAGGATAAAGAAGTTATTGTTAAGGGTAAAGCGTATGTAAATGTTGAAACTGTTGCTGATTTAAAACATTATGCAAAAGATGCTGGAAAATCGCAAGCACTTATTGATAGTATTGTAAAGCCAGAAGTTAGATATTCATTCATGGCTGACGGTGTTTTAATCGCGAAAAAATGAAAAAAACGCTATTAATTTTATTCCTTGGATTCGTGTTTTTTTCCTGTGAGAAGAAACAAAGTGAAAGTTTAGATAGTTCAAAAGATTCTACGACATCATTAGTTGACTCCGAACTAAATGAGGAAGGATTTGAGATGTATGAAATGTCTGAAATGGCAGCTTTAATGGAACAAATGTATGTTGATAATGAGCGTTTGAAAGAGCGTATTATAAAAGGAGATACTATTGGTAAATTTCCACAGCATTTCATTCGAATTCATAAAGCAGTACTGACAGATGAAACTGATAAAGATGAATTTTTTAAGGAGCAAGCTGCAATTTTTATAAAAGCACAAGAACTTATTTATGAGGATCCAGCAAATGCAAAAAAACACTTTAACAGTGGAATTGATGCATGCATTCAATGTCATCAAGTAAAATGTAGCGGACCTATTCCGAAGATTAAAAAATTATACATAAAATAATATAATTTCAACAACGAAGTAGGTTTAAGAGTAACTTCTTAAACCTTTTTCATTTTTATATCCTATGAAAAGAGAAATAATAATTACACAAGATGGCTCTACTACGATACGAATTCCGGAATGGGAAGAGAGTTACCATTCAACACACGGAGCAATTCAAGAAGCAAAACACGTTTTTATCAAAAATGGATTAGATTTATTTCAAGATCAAAAAACAGTTTCAATATTAGAAATTGGATTTGGAACAGGTTTGAATGCTTTTATTACTTTTTTAGAAGCGAAACAAAAGGAGCAAATCAATTATGTGGGTATTGAAGGGTATCCTGTAGCTGCTGCGGAAGTGGAGCAGATGAATTACGTTTCTGAATTAAATGCCACGAGCGATCAAGCTATTTTTGATGAAATGCACACGAGTGATTGGGAAATAGCAAATAAAATTGCTTCGAATTTTACTTTGACGAAAAGAAAGCAATTTTTTCAGGATATTACCGATGAAAATTGTTACGATTTAATTTATTTTGATGCTTTCGGATTTCCTTTACAGCCCGAATTATGGAGTGAAGAAATATTTCAGAAAATGTATAACGCACTTTTACCCAATGGTGTTTTAGTAACTTATGCCTGCAGAACGCCTATTAGAAAGGCAATGTTAACTGCCGGATTTTCAATTGAGAAATTACCAGGCGCTCCAGGAAAACGCGAAATGTTGCGAGCAACTAAGAAATAGGTGAATTTATTTGTTAAATAATAATTTAGCAAAAATTTAGCATTTTTTTAATCTTGCAAATGTTTTTCGATTACTATTTTGTTTATCTTTACTAAGAGTTCTTACAACAAGATTTAACAAATACATTAAAATAATATGCCTCTAAGTATGTTTTCTTTCACCAAATCAATTTTGGAAAGAGTAAGTTTTGATGCTAAATTATTTTGCAAGGAATTAGAAAAAGCAGTTAAAAACCTGCTACCTTACGAGATAGAGCAATTAAGAGATTGGCTTTTGCAGTTTACTGAAGAAAAGCCTGAGTTAAGACAATGTTTGATTTATATCGACTAATCTATAAAAAAAAGTCCCGTTTCATCGGGACTTTCTTGTTTTATTACCTTTTTGTCTTTGGACTTATAATTTGAACATCACTAAATGCAATGGCTCCTCTGACAACTCCAGATATTACATCGCGCAAAGCGTTTATAATATGAATTTTCAACTCGTTTTTAGGATAAATTAAACTTACTTCTCTAGCAGGTTTTGGGTCTTTAAAAGCTCTCAATTTGGTTTTGTTTTTATCATTCAAATCTAAAGTGTGTAAATAAGGAAGTAATGTGGTTCCTAAACCTTCATCCGCTAACTTAATGAGCGTTTCAAAACTACCACTTTCAATTTGGAAATGACTATCAGCTATGTATTTGTTGTTTTTACAAAGGTTTAAAATTCCATTTCTAAAACAATGTCCATCTTGTAAAAGTAAAATAGTGTCTAAATCTAAATCTTCAATCACAATTTCGCTTTTGTCAAAACTAGTATGATTTTCAGGAATGTAAGCTACAAAAGGTTCGTAATAAAGTACAATTTCCTTCAAATTATCTTCTTCCAAAGGTGTGGCGGCAATAGCACAATCTAAATGACCATTTTTTAACTTCTTAATAATTTGTTCGGTAGTTAATTCTTCAATAATCAGATTAACTTTTGGATATTTTTTAATGAAATTAGTCAGGAACATCGGCAATAAAGTTGGCATCACTGTTGGAATAATACCAATTTTAAATTCACCGCCGATATATCCTTTTTGTTGATCTACAATATCTTTAATCCTTCCGGCTTCATTAACTATGTTTTTTGCTTGGTTTACTATTTTTTCCCCAATTTCGGTAAGTATGATTGGCTTTTTACTCCTATCAAAAATTAAAATAGACAATTCATCTTCTAATTTTTGAATTTGCATGCTCAAAGTCGGTTGGGTAACAAAGCATTTTTCAGCGGCCAAAGTAAAATTCTTGTGTTCTGCTACTGCTAAAACATAATAAAGTTGTGTAATGGTCATAGTATTGATTTATTTGATGCAAATATAAAAACAATCAATTTAGTTTATAGGGATTTAGTCCGATATTTTGTAAATTTGAGAGATACAAGTAGTAAAAATGGTAGTTTACCCGAAGTGATTTTGGGATTACTACTTTAAAAACAATAATACAGTTATGAAAACAAATAGTTTAGGATTGCCTATCAAAGAATCAGAAGAATTAGTAAATGAACTCAATGGATTATTGTCAAATTATCAAATCTATTATCAGAATTTAAGAGGATTGCATTGGAATATTCGTGGAAAGCGTTTTTTTGATCTTCATATTAAATTTGAAGAATTATATAACGATAGTCAAGTTAAAATTGATTTGATTGCCGAACGCGTTTTGACATTAGGTGGCGTTCCATTGCATACTTTTTCAGATTATATTGAAAACAGTAAATTAAAAGTAGGAAAAAATATTTCTAAGGATGTTGAAGCGATTCAGCTAATATTAGAATCATTAAGTACATTGCTACAAATTGAAAGAGTTATTTTAAATAAATCTGGAGCCATGAATGATGAAGGAACAAATTCGATGATGAGTGACTTTATTGCTGAACAAGAAAAAACAAATTGGATGCTTAAAGCATGGATGGAAGAAGAAGTATAAGATAATTTCTGTTTTTAGAGTTTTTTTGTTTGAAAAGAGTGTAGCTTTATTTTAGAAGTTACACTCTTTTTTTGTTTGATATTTAAATATAAGTGTTGTAAATTTTTGAAATTAACATTTGTTTAGGAGCTAAAAATTCTAATTTTTAAAAGATGCTAAATTATTTACGTTTAAATTTGCATAATAATTTTCGTTTTTTGAAATTACCAAAGCGTCAAAATCACCTTTTTAAACCTATTTTAAGAGCATTAACTTTAAGAAATAGTATTATTTTGAAGCAGATTTAGTTTAAACCATTGTACAATTAATGAAGTTAAATACTACTAAATGAAGACACACAACAAAGAAACCCAAGCTCAAATGACCCCAAGAAAAGCGCTGAAATTCTTACAAGATGGTAACACGCGTTTCATCAACAATCTAAAAGCCAATCGCAATCTACTGGAACAAGCAAACGATACCAGAGATGGTCAATGGCCTTTTGCAACAATTTTAAGTTGTATTGACAGCAGGACTTCGGCAGAACTGATTTTTGATCAAGGATTAGGTGATGTTTTTTCGGTTCGAATTGCGGGAAACATTGTAAATACTGATATTTTAGGAAGCATGGAGTTTGCTTGTAAAGTGGCTAATTCTAAATTAATTGTAGTATTAGGACATAGCAAGTGCGGTGCTATTAAAGGCGCTTGTGATCACATTGAAATGGGAAATTTGACCGAATTATTATCGAAAATTCAACCTGCTGTGTATCAAGAAACAGAAACATTGAACGACAGAACCTCTAGTAATGTAGAATTTGTTGAAAATGTATCGATTATAAACGTCAAAAGAAGTGTCAAAAACATCATCGAGAGAAGTTATGTTTTAGAACAATTATTGGAAACAGGAGAGATAGGTATTGTAGGCGCAATGCACGATATAGAAACGGGTAAAGTAACTTTTTATGATGACGCAACTTATATAAAAGATGAATTAAATCCAGATTTCTCCTTCGCCAAGGTTAGAGAAATATAGGATTTCTTTGAAAAATCCTGCTAAAATTAAGATTCTAGCATTTTTTAATTTACATTTGACCTCATTATTAGAAAAACAAATGAGCGATTTTTACAAAAAGATTTTAGACAACAATAAGAAGTGGGTCGAAGAAAAAACGAAGCATAATCCTAAGTTCTTTTCAAATTTAGCAGAAAGTCAAAATCCACCTTTACTATGGATTGGTTGTTCTGACAGTCGTGTTCCGGCTAACGAAATTATTGGTGCACAACCCGGCGAAGTTTTTGTTCATAGAAATATTGCCAACATGGTAATTCACAGTGATATGAATATGTTAAGTGTAGTCGATTATGCGGTCAATGTCTTAAAAGTGCAACATATTATTGTTTGTGGTCATTATGGTTGTGGAGGTGTTAAAGCAGCGATGGGAAATAATTCCTATGGCGTAATTGACAACTGGATTCGTCATATTAAAAGCATTTACAGACTTCACAAAGAAGATTTAGATGCTATTGCAGACGAAAAAGAGCGTTTCAATAAATTTGTAGAAATCAACACTAGAGAACAAGTATTAGACTTAGCTAAAACCTCTATCGTTCAAAATGCATGGAAAAACGGACAAGATTTACATTTACACGGTTGGGTTTACGGTTTAAACTCAGGTTATGTAACTGATTTAGATGTGAATTTTAGCTCTAACGATGATTTAGATGATGTTTATCAACTTTATTTCAGTTAATCTTCCAAGTTTTCATTAAAAGCCGAAGGCAATAATTGCGGAATAAATTTTATCAAAATAGGCAATAATAAGCCACCACCAGGAAGTAAAAAGATAGTCAAAGATGGAATTGTTTTACAAACATCTAACAGCTGTTTTTTTACTTTCTTTTTTTCGTCTTTGCTCAAATCTTTAGTAGTTGATTTGGCTAAAAGTTGCATCAATTCACCACTTTCCTTGATTTCTTTTGTTAATCTATCTTTATTTCGGATGATTAATTTGGTAACATTTTTATTCGCTTGATCATAAAAATGCTTTATAGGATTAGAATAATTGAAAAACGGAATTTCCTTTTTATATTTTTCAATAAACAGATAAATTTCGGTTTCACTTTTCTTTAAAATTGATTCGTTTAAGCCTAAATCTCTTGCTAAATCTTCTAAGAAAAGTGTTTCATTTGCCTCTAATTTTTCATCACTCCACAAAGCCATTTGGGCAATATCCAATAAATACAATTGCTCTAATAAAGAATTATATCTTGGGAATTTTATGTCAGAAAATGCAATATTTTCACTCGTATTAAATTTGGTATACCGAATTGAATTTTCAAACAATTTCACAATTAATTCATCGTATTTTGATTTTCTTTCCTTGATTTTTAAAGCAATTGAAATGATTTTTATACAATCTGATTCAATGTTTTTTAAATAATCCTTTGCTAATTCGCCTTGAATTAAATACTGTTCGAAAGCCAATACGTCAATAAATAGTAAAGCATTCGTAATAATGTGCGAAAAGTTTTTGCTAATCGTATTGTTATTAGTCTGAATTCTGTCGTCAATTACTTTCTCTAATCTTGAACTATGTGTTCCTTCGGGAAGTAATTTTCTGATGAAATTTAAATTTTCAGGCTGAATTATTTTGTAGAATTCGTACACAAATTCAATAAAATCTTCTTTATTTCCTTCCGGTTTTTGAAGTCGGTAAACGGAGAATAAAGTATTTAAAAAGCCCACTTTCGTAATTTCATCGTAAGACCATTTGGTTACATCAATTTGGGTTTCCAATTGAAATCGAACGACATAACCATATATAAATCCAGTTGCTCTGCAATCTTCGTAAAAAGACAAAGTTTCACCATTAAAATCAATATAATTATCTTGATTTTTATTAAAAAATTTCTCGATCCATCCAGCTGCAGAAGGGTTTATCATTTTTTTAATTTCTCTTTTAAATATTTTCCGGTGATAGAATTCTTGTTTTTCGCTACTTCTTCAGGTGTTCCAAAAGCGACTAGTTTACCACCATGTTCACCACCTTCTGGACCAATGTCTAAAATGTAATCCGCACATTTTATCATGTCTAAATTGTGTTCAATTACAATAATCGAATGTCCTTTATCCAATAGTGCTTCAAACGAAGCTAATAATTTCTTAATATCATGAAAATGCAAACCAGTTGTAGGTTCATCAAATACAAAAAGAGCTTTGTCCTTAATAGTACCTTTTACTAGAAACGAAGCTAATTTAATACGTTGAGCTTCACCACCTGATAGAGTAGAAGATGATTGGCCTAATTGCACATAACCCAATCCTACATCTTGTAAAGGTTGTAGTTTTTGGCTAATTTTTGTTTGATTATTTGCGATGAAGAACACCAAAGCATCATCAATTGTCATTTTTAAAATATCATCAATATTTTTACCTTCAAATGTAACTTCTAAAACTTCTTTTTTGAAACGCTTTCCGTGACAAACTTCACACTCTAAATGAACGTCTGCCATAAATTGCATTTCAATCGTCACTTCACCATCACCTTTACAAACTTCGCATCTTCCACCGTCAACGTTGAATGAGAAATGTTTCGGTAAATAGTTTCTTAATTTAGAAACGTTTTGTTTCGAAAATAAATCACGAATATCGTCGTAAGCTTTAATATAGGTAACTGGATTTGAACGCGAACTTCTTCCAATCGGATTTTGGTCCACATATTCAATATGTTTGATTCTTGAAAAATCGCCTAGTAATTCAGTGAATTGTCCAGCTTTTTCTCCAACGCCTTCCAATTTCTTTTGCATCGCTGGGAACAAAATCTTCTTGACTAATGTACTTTTTCCACTTCCAGAAACTCCGGTAATTACCGTTAAGCATTCTAATGGAAAGGTGAAATTTTCGTTCTTCAAGTTATTTTCTCGAGCACCAATAACTTCAATATGATGTTTGAATTTTCTTCTTTTTGAAGGAACAGCAATTTCTTCCTGTCCGTTTAAATATTTGGCTGTAAGTGAATCTGATTTTAGAATTTCTTCATACGTTCCCTGAGCAACTAATTCACCACCGTGAGTTCCTGCTTCCGGACCAATATCGATAATCATATCCGAAGCTTTCATAATATCTTCATCATGTTCCACAACGATAACGGTATTTCCTAAATCGCGTAAATCCTTCAACACTTCGATTAATCTTTCGGTGTCTTTTGGGTGTAAACCAATACTTGGCTCATCTAAAATATACATCGAACCCACCAAACTACTTCCTAACGAAGTTGCTAAGTTAATTCGTTGTGATTCACCACCAGAAAGTGAATTGGAGTTTCTGTTTAACGATAAATAACTTAATCCAACATTATATAAAAACTCTAAGCGGCTGTTAATTTCGATTAATAATCGTTTGGCAACTTTAGCATCGTATTCGTTTAATGTTAGGCCTTTGAAAAACTCAATCAAGTTTACAATTGGTAAATCAACTAAATCCGAAATCGTTTTCTCTGCAATTTTGATGAAATTAGCTTCCTGACGCAAGCGTTTTCCTTTACAAGTTGTACATTTTGTTTTTCCTCTATATCTTGATAATAAAACGCGGTTTTGAATTTTATAGTTTTTTTCTTCTAATTCCGAAAAGAATGCATTCAGTCCTGTGAAATATTTATTTCCATCCCAAATCAATTGTTTTTGCTCGGCTGAAAGTTCAAAGAAAGGTTTGTGAATTGGGAAGTCAAACTTGTAGGCACTATTTACCAATTGGTCTTTGAACCAGCTCATGCTTTCACCTCTCCACGCATAAATACCGTTTTCATAAACAGATAAAGCTGTATTCGGAATTACTAATTCTTCATCAATTCCGATAATACTTCCGTAACCTTCACACGTTGGACATGCTCCATATGGATTGTTAAAGCTGAATAAGTGGACATTTGGTTCTAAAAAAGTAACACCATCTAATTCAAAATTCGAGCTAAATTCCAAACGTTTTTTACTTTCAACTTCTTGCAAATAGCAATTTCCTTTTCCTTCATAAAAAGCAGTTTGAACCGCATCGGCTAATCGATTGTAGAATTCCTCCTCATCTTTCACTACAATTCGGTCAACGATAAGCAAAATATCTTTGTGATCGAATTGATGTTCGTCCAAAGCATCCAATCGAACCATTTCATTTTTGACTAAAATACGAGCATAACCTTGTTGCATCAATACTTTTAGTTTGTCTTCCAAGGCTCTTCCTTCTTCCAAATGAATAGGAGCAAGCAACAACCAACGACTGTCCGCCGGAAATTCTTTAACAGCATTCATTACGTCTGAAACTGTATCTTTCTTCACTTCTTGTCCTGAAACGGGCGAATAGGTTTTACCAATACGAGCAAATAGCAATTTTAAATAATCGTAGATTTCGGTTGAAGTTCCTACGGTTGAACGTGCATTACTTGTATTTACTTTTTGTTCAATGGCGATTGCAGGTGCAATTCCTTTGATATATTCTACTTTTGGTTTGTCTAAACGGCCTAAAAATTGACGAGCATAAGATGATAAACTTTCTACATAACGTCTTTGTCCTTCCGCATATAAAGTATCGAATGCCAAACTCGATTTCCCCGAACCTGACAAACCTGTGATTACCACTAATTTATTTCTTGGAATAGCAACATCTAGATTTTTAAGGTTGTGCAAAGATGCTCCTTTTATCAGGATGTTTTTTTTAGGTTCTAATGTTGAAAAATCGGGTCTTTTCATTGTTTTTTATTATGGAATCGCAAAGATAACAATTGTTTAGAACATTATAATAGCTAGTTTTATTTAGTTTTAAAATTGTCAATTCCAGTATCTTGTTTTATGGTTCTTTATGTGTAAAAAAGTGACAATTGTGTAAGGAAGTTCTATAAGTTTTACGATGTTATTAATTTAAAATAATCTTTATTGTATATAAATTTGGTAGTTCGAAAAAAAAAGTGTTAAATTTGGCTCTTAAACTTTAACACAAAGCCTATACAATAAAAATACTTTTTTAGAAACAGAATAATTTAAACTAACTAAAAGGTATTGTTATGGCTAATCTTGTACTTCCTGATGCCGTATTGGTAAAAAACTATATAAATGGTGACGAATCTGCTTTATCGGTTTTAATCACTAGGCACCAATCAAAAATTTACGGATTTATTTATTCAAAAGTAGCAGACAGAGACTTATCAGATGATATTTTTCAGGATACTTTTATAAAAGTAATCAAAACATTAAAGACAAAATCATATAACGAAGAAGGTAAATTCTTACCTTGGGTAATGCGTATTGCTCATAATTTAACGGTGGATCACTTTAGAAAGGCAAAAAAGATGCCATTCCAGAGAGAAACCGAAGAGTATTCGATATTTAACTACATGTCTGATAACGCACCTACAATTGAAACAAAGCTTATTACTGAACAAGTAGAAAGCGATTTAACACGTTTGCTAGATGAATTACCTCACGATCAGAAAGAGGTTTTGGTAATGCGTATGTATCAAGATTTAAGCTTTAAAGAAATAGCTGATTTAACGGGAGTTAGTATTAATACAGCTCTTGGGAGAATGCGTTACGCGTTATTAAATCTGAGAAAAATAATTGAGAAAAATCAAATGATTTTGACTAATTAATACTAAAAGTAAATTATTGTCGTTATAGATTAAAGGAAACTAATAAAAATCTATGGCAAAACTTTACTCTAAACAAAAATTAGCAATTCAGAATATGAAACCTAAAAAAGAAACGATTTCGTTTTTACTCAGTTTTTCAAAAGCACTGAGTATTCATAAAGTGGGAAATTTAAGTTTTGAAATTATCGCTAATTAAAGGAAATGCCTCAAAGTAATTTGAGGCATTTTTTGTTGGTGTTATTTTTTGTTATTATACGCATCTAAAACTGTTTTTCGTCCAATGGTTTTCGTAATAATATCTTTCTCTAAATCCCAGCCACGAGCAGGCGAATATTCTCTACCATACCAAATAATTTGCAAGTGTAAATCATTCCAAACTTCTTCAGGAAATAAACGTTTGGCGTCCTTTTCGGTTTGTTGCACATTTTTTCCGTTTGCAAATCCCCAACGATACATTAAACGATGAATATGCGTATCCACAGGAAATGCTGGAACCCCAAAAGCTTGACTCATTACAACACCCGCTGTCTTATGCCCGACCGCTGGGAATTTCTCTAATTCTTCAAAACTTTGGGGCACTTCTCCATTGTGATGTTCAATCATCATTTCGGATAAACCGTGAATTCCTTTTGATTTCATTGGCGACAAGCCACAAGGACGGATAATGTCTCTAATTTCTTCTATCGACATTTTTACCATATCATACGGATTGTCCGCTTTCGCGAAGAGATGCGGCGTTATTTGATTCACACGAAGATCGGTGCATTGAGCTGAAAGTAATACAGCAATCAACAAAGTATAGGGATCTTTATGGTCTAAAGGAACAGGAATTTCAGGGTATAATTCTTTTAACGTATTTATAACAAACGTAACTTTTTCGCTTTTGGTCATTTTTCGTATATTTATACATCTTTAAAACAAATTTAAACTAAAAATAGATGACAACATTAAAAAAAGGGGATAAAGCACCCAATTTTTCAGGTTTAGATCAAAACGGAACAGCGCATAAATTAGCAGATTATACAGGGAAGAAACTAGTGGTTTTTTTCTATCCTAAGGCGAGTACGCCAGGTTGTACTGCTGAAGCTTGTGATTTAAGGGATAACTACGTACGTTTTCAAGCTAATAATTATGCGATACTCGGTGTAAGTGCTGATGGTGCAAAAGCGCAATCAAAATTCATTGAGAAAAACGAATTACCATTTCCTTTACTAGCTGATGAAGATAAATCGGTAATTGAAGCTTTTGGCGTTTGGGGTCCAAAGAAATTTATGGGAAAAGAATATGATGGGATTCACAGAACTACTTTCATCATTGACGAAAACGGAATTATCGACGAAGTAATTGAGAAGGTCAAGACCAAAGAGCATGCTAATCAAATTTTAAAATAATAGTAAAAATCTTCAATTAAATTGAAGATTTTTTTTTGCATTAAATTCTGTAAAGTAATCAATCGCGCTTTTGAAGCAATCAAATGAGCGCTTTAGAAGATGCGGTGTGTTTGTTGTTAATCATTTAAATAAGTTTGGTTTTGGAACTAGAAATTAAATTCTAAAACAACCTAAAAAAATAATTATGAAAACAATTTTTAAAACATCCTTATTACTTTTAATCTCCATGGCATTTTTTAATTGTAACAATGACGATGGCAATGCAGCCAATCAAGATCAATGCAATTACTCAGGACTAAGCTATGTTCTTTCTTCAAATACAACAAAAATTTTAATTCCAGAAACGGAGTTGACGACAGATTTTTTTAACACGTCTACAAACGGGCCGGAAGTTGAAATATTTAAAACAGATGATCCTGGAAACTTTTGGTTTCTAACAACTGTCGTAACGGCGAACACTACTGGAACTGGGACATTAAATTTAGGTGGAACAGTATATCCAGTAAATGTTACTTGTCAAAGAACTGGAAATGCAGTGGGTCAGGAAATGCGTTATGATATTACTTCAAGTAGTTTAGAAGCAGAATTTTGTGTAGTAATTGATTTCTTTCATTAAAAAAAAACATCGTTAGTTTAAAAAGATTAACTGCTAAAAAAATAATAAAAATGAAAACAATATTAAAACAAACAGTCCTAAGTTTATTTTTCATTACACTTTTTTCTTGTAGTGTTGAGGATGGAAAAGACGGGAAAGACGGAATTAATGGTGCTGACGGTCAGGGTAATTCTGGCTTGACTTACGTTTATATTAATGGGAATATTACAGATGCCGAGGCAATTGTGAAAATTCAGAATGAAGTAGGGGCCAATACGCAATTTATTTATGTAGAAAATACAACTGCACTTACTACTTTAAATTTAGTAAACTTAACAGAAGTAGCACAGATACAAATTAGTAATAACGCAGCACTTACGAATTTAAATTTATCAAATTTAGTTAAGCTTAATAGTTACTTTATTTTCAATAATAATCCATTAGTTAATAGTTTAAACTTATCTAATTTAACAATTTCACGAGGAGACTTCAGGATTCATGGTAGCGAAAATTTAAATGCAACCTCTTTGCAACAAATTGATCTTTCGGCATTAGCCGAAGTGAATAATTTTACGATTGAAGGAACTAACTCTAGTACTTTAGCCTTAAATAACTTGGTCAAAGTAAATACTGAAATAAATGTTAGCAGTAATACAAAACTTATTTTATTAGATTTAAGTAGAATTACAAATTGTGAAAGAGTAAATATTCTTCAAAACACTAGTTTAACCACAATTGATTTATCTGGACTTTCAATAGTATCAAACGAATTAAGTATTTATGGAAATAGTAGTTTAACAAATGTCGACTTATCAAAATTAGTAAATGCTGTTAATTTAGATATTAGATTTAATAATCAACTAGCTGTTCTAAACCTCCCTCTTTTAACTACGTGTTTAAATGGATTAAGTATTCATTATAATGCTATTTTAAGTGCAATTAATATGCCTTTAATAAATGATTTTTATCACATGCAATTGAACCATAATAACTTAGATAGTAACGCTATTAATAGTTTTCTGAACGTCTTTGTTGGCGTTACGCCCGCAATAAGTGGTGTTTATATTGACCTTTCTTCTCAACTAGTGCCAGCACCACCATCAGGATCAGGGATAACAAATTATAATACCTTGATTGCAGCAGGAAATACTGTAATTACAGATTAAGTACAACCGTTATTAAAAATTAATTATAATGAATATTGTTATAAAGTTTGTTTTAATTTTTGGGTTTTTTATATTTTTATCGTGTGGGAATGATGATACAATTGTTCCCACGGGTAATACTCAAGAATATTTTAAGTATACCTTAAATAATGGCACAGAGAGAGTCTTTGATTCCTATGCTACTGGATATTTTGTCGCTTCAGCAACTGCTGATCCTTTTAAGAAATTTGTTTTTAGAGCCAGCACTCGAGATACGCAAGGCGGAAGTATTAAAGTAGATGGAGATTTCACCTTTTCAGGGTGGACCGCATTTAGCAATAGTACGAATTTTACATGGGGAGTTTCCGATGGTTTAACAGCTAATTTTTATTTTAGTGAATTAACACCAGGGCATATATTTTTTTCAGATCCGTTAACTATTCCAACAAGTCCTGTAACTTGTGTGGTTACTGTTCATCCGGCTGCTGTTGGTGACTTCTTAGAATTCACTTTTTCGGGTTCTTATTATGATGCTTCTAACATAAATTTGGAAGGAACCGTTTCTGGCGAAGGAAGAATACGAAGAACTGCCGATCAATAAAATAAGGATTATTAATTGCTATATTAAACGATTAGTCTTTTCTTATAATTGCAAAATGTTATATTTGTATAGCACCACTAAATAAATGCTTTTGAAAAATAAAAAATTCCATATCACTATTCTTACATTACTGATATGGAATTTTTGTTTTTCACAACAATTTACCAATTACACCACTAAAGATGGTTTACCAAGTAATCACATATATAAAGTGATTCAAGATTTTAAAGGGTTTTTATGGATAGCAACAGATAAGGGACTTGTAAAATATGATGGAACTGATTTTAAAACCTTTACCACAAAAGACGGATTAGCAAATAATGATATTTGGAGTTTGAATGCAACGCCCGATGGTAAAATATGGTATCAATCTAAAGCATCAAAAGTAGGCTATATTAAAAATGATAGCGTTTATGCTTTTGAAAGTCATATAAAAGGGGAGATACTAACCTCATTACTTACAAATCAAGTAGGTAACGAAATTATATTAACTAATGGAAACAAATCACATATTTTAATTAATAAAAGATGGAAAACTGTTATTGATAATGCTTTTAATAATGGTCAGTATAAATATTATATTAAGCATAAAAATATTTCGCAATTTATCGTAAACAACAAACAAGATTCGCTTTTCGTTATTGATAAAAATAAGAACATAGTAAAATATATAGATAATTATGATTTTTCAATAAAGTTGCATAAAAGAGGACAGCTCACAGATAGTTTGTTTTATTGGGTTAGTGATGATAATTATAAGATATTAAATCTTAATACCTTAAAACTTGTAACACGTAATTTAAAAGATCAAATTAACATAAACTTATCTCAACATACGCGTATTAATCTAATTAATAATAAATTACAAATTTCGGGTAGAGGTTTTGTAGGTGTTTTAGATGATGAATTCCATATAAAAAACACTTATTATTTTCCAGAAGAAATTGATGCACATTTCGGTTTTATTGATGCTTCTCAAAATATATGGTTGTGTACTTTTTCAAATGGATTATATAAACTCCCAAAAGTAAAAAGACATATTAAGTACGTTTTAAATCATCAAAAAGTAAATTACTTAGACTTTGTAGGTAATAAAGTAATTGCTACCGTTTACAATAAAGGATTTTATAGTTATGATTTTGAAAGTAAGGATTTTAAAATGTTTTTAGATAAACCTTATTTTTTATTCCAGCCAAATCACTTAAAAGAATTAAACACAACGTTTTACTTGTCTAAACAGGATATGATTAGTGTTGAAGATAACGTACAAAAAACAGTAAAATTTAGTACTAATTTAAAAAATAATAAAAGCGATATAAATAAGAAGTTAATTTATTATAAAGGCTTTATTTATGGAATTCACGCTGTAGGAATTTACAAAGTCGACCCAGAAACATATGCTGTTTTGCACGAATATACGCAGCAAGGAACTAATTTTTTATATGTTTTTAATGATGAATTGTTAATTGCAACTACAAATGGGTTGAAAAAATTAAAGAATAATCGCATTGAAGATGTTATTTTTAAGAACGCTGAATTTGATAAATCAATACTCAATATTCATAAAATTTCAGACGCTCAAGTTCTTATAAATACCGACGGATTTGGAGCTTATCTATCCGATTTGAAAACAATTAAACAATTGCCTAAGTCTGAGTTTTTAATTGTAAACAATGCTTTCGTGGCGGATAATAATGTTTGGCTAGCTACCAATAAGGGAATTTTAAAATATATTTATAGTAAAGGAAATTATGTATTTCAAAAAACTATAAATAGTCATAATGGATTACCTTCTGATGATGTTAATGATGTCTTTGTTTATGATGATAAAATTTTAGCGAGTACAAACTTAGGTGTTGCAATTCTGCCAATTATTCAACATGATAGCAAACAATTTTTAGATGTTTATATAAAAAAAGCAAATTATAATTCTTCAGTAATTTTAGAAAATTCAACCTTCACTTATCAAGATAAATCGAATTTTTCATTTGAAATTGCTGCAATCGATTATTCAGAAAACGCAAGTGACTTTACTTATCAATATAAGTTGGAGCCAGTTCAAAAAGAATGGATAAGTACGTCTTCAAATGCTATTAGTTTTAATGAACTTTTACCAGATAGTTATCAATTACGGATTAGAGTAAATGCTATTGATAAAGTGTTGAAATTTACCATAAGACCTCTTTGGTGGCAAACCTCATGGTTTAAGATAGTGGTCATAATTATTGGTCTTAGTTTACTAATTTACATTATTTGGTTTTTAATTCGATGGACCTCAAAAAAAGAAAAACATAGAATATTACAAGAGCAAAAATTTTCTGAGTTGCAGTTAAAAGCATTGCGTTCACAAATGAATCCTCATTTTGTTTTTAACTCATTAGCAGCTATTCAATATTATATTAATGAAAATGATTTTGAAACTTCTGAATATTATTTAGTGAAATTTTCGAAATTAATTCGACAATTTTTTGATATGTCGGTCATGAGTAAATTATCAATTGAGGAAGAGTTAAGGTTACTGAAAAATTATCTAGAAATAGAGAAGTTGAGGTTTAAGGATAAGTTAGCTTATAGTATAAATGTTGATGCTGCTTTAGAAAAAAGAGAAATTCCAACGATGCTTTTGCAACCAATAGTTGAAAACGCTATTAATCACGGAATTTTTAATAAATTAGATAAAGGAATTATAACTATAAATTTTATAGCTATTAGTCCTTCCGAAATTAAAGTTGAAATTATAGATGATGGAGTAGGGTTTGAAAAAACTTTAAAAAAATCAAAAAGTAATAAATCTTCACAAGTTTTGAAAGATAGAATACATTTTTTGAATCTTTCTAAGGATTGGGAAGTTCAATACTTTAATGAAATAGCATTTCCAGAAGCTAATTACGTTGGCAATAAAAGTGTTTTTATAATTAAGAAATTATGACAAATGTAACTTGTATTTTAGTAGATGATGAAATAGCATCACTTAAAAATTTAGAAAAAAAGATAAATCAATTTTTTTCAAATTTGACTATTTTAGATCGATTTCAAAAGCCAGAGGATGCAATTTTATTTTTAAATAGTAACGAAGTTGATGTAGTTTTTTTAGACATTCAAATGCCTCGAATTAACGGATTTGAATTGCTCACTAATATAATAAACGTAACTTTTAAAGTTATTTTTGTAACAGCTTACAATGAATATGCTTTAGAAGCTTTAAAGAATTCGGCTATTGATTATATTTTAAAACCTATTGATGACGATGATTTAAAAATCGCGATTCAAAAAACGATTAAACTTATTGATGAAGAAAATGAATCAACACATAACAAAGAATTAGTAGAGTTATTGCAGGAAAGTATTTCTAATCAGAAGAAATTGTTAGTACCAAATGCAAAAGGTTTTTCAGTAATTGAGCAGAGCGATATTCTCTATTTAGAAGGTTATGAGGGTTATACGAAAATAAATATTGATGCTGATCGACAAATAATTAGTTCATATGGTTTAGGAAAATATGAACAGAAACTCAATACTGATTTTTTCAAAACACATAAATCTTACATCGTAAATCTAAATAAAATTATAGAATTTGAAAATGAAGGTTATGTTGTTTTGTGTAATAATGTACGAATTCCCATTTCAAAAAAGTTAAAAAACGAACTTTTAGAATTGTTGAAATAAAAAAGGACCACAATTTGTAGCCCTGTTTTATTTTGTGTTTATTTTACCTTTTCAGCTTCTTGCTTGAAATCAACTTCGCAAGCAAAAGAGAATAGTTTGTCGTTCTTAATTAATTCAGCAGAACCTTCGGGTAATAAATCTTCCCAACCTTCTTCGCTTCTGCAAATCATTTTTAATACTTTTCTAGAGAAAATATCTAAGTTTTTCTCGTCGTAATCTTTTATATCTACTACTTTTCCGTTGAATTTGAAGAATTTGTATAACTCTTTCATTCTAGGATGTACTTTTAAGTTTTCTGAAGTGATGATGTTGCCCATTGGATCTTTCATCGGGTATAAATACACTTTTAAATCGCGATAGAATAATTTCCCAAAGGCTTCCAGAATACCACCTGATAAATGACGGTAATATTTTTCGTCGAAAATTTCGATTAAATTATTTACGCCCATCGCTAATCCCATTCTCGCTTTAGAGAAATTAGAAAAGTATTCCACAACTTTGAAATATTCTTGGAAATTAGAAATCAATACGGTTTGTCCTAAATTACAAAGCAATTCAGCTCGATCTAAGAAGTCCCTTTCATCAATTTCACCTTCTGCTTTTAGGTTAGAAAGTGTAATTTCAAATACTACGAAAGTATTTTCTTTATCGACCTTATTTTCCTTGATAAACATATTGTATGATTCTTCATACATATCCATATTTACTTTGGTAACCGGTCTAAAACTTCCTCTTAACGCTAAAATGTTTTTCTTGTATAAAACTGTTGCTGGAAGAATGTTTTTTCCATCAGGTCCAAACATTACGGCATCTGTCATTCCGTTTTTAACCAATTGCAAACTCATTAAGCGATTATCAACATCGGCAAAACGTGGTCCTGAAAAGTTGATGGTATCGACTTCAATTTGGTCTTTATCTAAATGATCGTATAAATAGCGTAGTAATTTTTTAGGATCGTTATATTTATAAAATGCGCCATAAATTAAGTTTACTCCAAGAATTCCTAATGTTTCTTGTTGTAATCTGGCATCATTTTCTCTAAATCGAATGTGTAAAGTAATTTCGTTATATGGCTCATCTGGTTCTAATTGGTAAACTATTCCAACCCAACCATGTCCTTTGTTTTGTTTGGCGAAATCAATAGTTGCTACTGTGTTTGCGTAACTAAAAAATAATTTGTCAGGATGTTTTTCCCTACTTAAACGTTGTTCAACCAAATTAATTTCGTGCGTAAGCATTTTCTTAAGCCTACTTTCAGTTACGTAACGACCGTCAAATTCTTCGCCATAAATAGCATCACTAAAGTCTTTATCATAAGCAGACATTGCTTTTGCAATAGTTCTTGACGAAGCGCCAGCTCTAAAAAAATTACGAACCGTTTCTTGTCCCGCACCAATTTCAGCAAAAGTTCCATAAATGTTTTGGTTAAGATTAATTCTTAATGCCTTATCTTCTATAGAAGGAACATGTTCAATTTCTCTATCACCACTTATTTTAATCTCGGTCATTTTGCTTATCATTAATTTGGATTATTTACAACTAATTTAACGCTTTCACTTGAACTGCAAAGTTAATCAATTTGCAAGAGATTACCATATTTATTGTTATTTTTGTAAAAAAGAAACAACTTTGAAAATTTACTTTTTAGGTACAGGAACTTCTCAGGGAATACCAGTTATCGGTAGTAATCATTCGGTTTGTTTGAGTACTGATGATAAAGACAAGCGATTGCGTGTTTCGGTTTGGATTGAAGCCGATGATACTTCTATTTTAATTGATTGTGGTCCTGATTTTAGACAGCAAATGCTCACTTCAAAATGTGCAATTATTGATGCGTTGCTTTTTACGCATGAGCATGCAGATCACACGGCAGGTTTAGATGATATTCGGCCCTATTACTTCAAACAGGGCGATATTTCAGTATTTGCGCACCAGCGTGTTTTGTTTAATTTGGCCAAACGATTTGATTATATTTTTGAAAATGAAAATAAATATCCAGGCGCTCCAAGTGTAATTGCGAAAGAAGTAGTCAATAATGAATCGTTTAAAGTAAAGAATTTAGAAGTAATTCCAATAAATGCGATGCATGGCAGTTTGCAAGTTTTTGGGTATCGCATCCGAGATTTTGTTTATTTAACCGATGTAAAAACAATTGAACAAGCCGAAATTGAAAAAATTAAAGGATGCAAGGTTTTAGTAATTAATTGTTTGAGAGAAGAATATCATTCTACACATTTTAACTTAGAAGAAGCTTTACATTTTATATCTTTGGTGCAACCTAATAAAACCTATTTTACACACATTAGTCATGTTTTTGGATTTCACGAGGAAATTCAAGCTAAACTGCCTGATAACGTGTTTGTAGCGTATGATAATTTAACAATTAATATATAACTATTTTTATGAAAAACGTAATTTTGTACGCGTTAATTTTTTCAGTATTGTTCAACATTTTTCAATACGTGAATTCGACCAAAATCTTAGAAGCAAAAGAAAAGGATGTTTTTCAGACTAAAGAACGTTTAAAAATATCGCGCGATTCTGTGTCAAGCTTAGCAATGGCGAATTATTTTGCTTTGGAAAGTGACGAAGATGCACAAGAGTACTTTTACAAAAAGGAATTGGATTATAAAAAAATTGCTGTAAAAGTAAAAGAAGATATTGCTGTTTTAAACGAAAATAAAAATGGTAATAAATTAATTCCCTACGAACCTATTGATGGAAAAGCTTTTTTAGTGAATACTTCAAAAATTTTAAATCACCGTTGGTTGGTGGCAGAATTTACAAATGGCGATTTATGGGGACAAATTTTAGTAAAATATTTTGTAGTGGAAGGTAAACCTACAGATTTTGAAACAATAGAAACAGTGCTTTACGAAAGACCAACGAAAGAATAATTTAAAGAAATATAATGTCAACTACTACAACTACAAAAACCGAATTAGAAGTTTATTTTGATCAGTTCAGAAAAGACATCATCGGTATTAATCAAGATTTTGAATCTCCTTTTGGAACCCGAAAAATTGTTTATACAGACTGGACGGCAAGCGGTAGATTATTCCGTCCGATTGAAGAGAAATTAATGAATCAATTTGGCCCATTTGTAGCCAATACACATACG
The DNA here is from genome assembly GCF_042686085.1 of Flavobacterium ardleyense. Taxonomy (GTDB): domain Bacteria; phylum Bacteroidota; class Bacteroidia; order Flavobacteriales; family Flavobacteriaceae; genus Flavobacterium; species Flavobacterium ardleyense. The sequence goes on along the minus strand of NZ_JBHUOL010000018.1, from coordinate 536,228 downwards.
GAAACAACGGTTTCTGGTACGGCAATGACAATGGCGTATCACAAAGCAAGAAATATTATTAAAAAGCATGTAAATGCCGATGATAATGATATTTTAATCACCGATGGAACTGGAATGACTGGAGTTGTGAATAAGTTCCAACGTATTTTAGGACTTCGTATCCCTGAAAATCTGAAAGAATTCACGGCTATTCCTGATGCAATTAAACCAATTGTTTTCATTTCGCACATGGAACACCATTCAAATCAAACCTCTTGGTTGGAAACAATCGCTGATGTGGTGGTAATTCCGGCAAATGAGGAAGGTTTGTTTTGTCTGAATGAATTTAAAAAATTAGTGGCACAATATGAAGATCGAGTTTTTAAAATCGCTTCAATTACTTCTTGTTCAAATGTAACTGGAATTCGCACACCTTATTACGATGTAGCGAAAATTATGCACGATAATAATGGCGTTTGTTTCGTAGATTTTGCTTGTTCAGGACCTTATGTGGAAATTGATATGCATATTGACAACGAACGTTATTTAGATGCTATTTTCTTTTCACCTCATAAGTTTTTAGGAGGACCTGGTACTTCGGGCGTACTTGTTTTTAATAAAAATCTGTATAAAAATAATGTTCCTGATGCTCCTGGAGGAGGAACGGTTAGTTGGACAAATCCGTGGGGAGAACATAAATATATTGATAATATTGAAGATAGAGAAGATGGTGGAACGCCTGGTTTCTTACAAGTTATTAAAACCGCTTTAGCTATTCAATTGAAAGATAAAATGGGAGTTAATAACATCTTGAAGCGCGAACATGAATTAGTAGATTATATCTTTTCAGAGTTAAATTCGATTGATAATTTGCATATTTTAGCGAATCAACATCAAGATCGATTAGGTGTGATGTCGTTTTATGTAGATGATTTGCATTTTAATTTAGGTGTGAAGTTACTAAATGATAAATTTGGTGTTCAAACAAGAGGTGGATGCAGTTGCGCTGGAACTTACGGACACTTTTTATTACACGTTGACCAGGAAACATCTGAGAATTTAGTGTGTCAGATTTCATCAGGCGATTTGATTTTAAAACCAGGATGGATCAGAATGTCAATTCACCCAACAACAACTTCTGAAGAAATTCAATTTGTTTGCGAAAGCATCAAAGCAGTTGCAGCGAATCATCAAGAATGGGCGAAAGAATATGAATACAACCCAAAAACAAATGAGTTTGTTCATAAGAAAGCCGTTAATGCTGAAAAAGAAATGGTAGCAAAATGGTTTGAATAATCACTTATATTATGGTTGAAAAAAAATGAGATGCTAATTTAATTTAGCATCTCATTTTTTTATGTTTTAGTCTTTTTTATGTTTCCAACGTTTGTGTGTCCATAAATAAAATTCAGGCGCTTCTAAAATCTGACCTTCGACTAGCTTTAAGAATTGCTCCGTGATTTCGTAATTAGGAACCGATTTTACATCTGTTGATAGAATTTCGAAACTCGCTTCATAATAGCCTCGTTTTACTTTTCTAGTTTTTAAGAAAATCACATTCATATCAAAACGCTTGGCTAGCATTTCTGCTCCGGTATGAACAGGAACAACATGACCCATGAAAGAAGCCCAATGATGTGTTGCATTTAATTTTGGAGATTGATCACTTGCGAAACCATAGATACTCAAAATATTTTCCTTATAATTGTGATGAATCGTAGGAATTGTTTCTTTAGTAGTGATTAAAACGGCTTTAAATTTAGAACGAATATCTCTTACTAATTTATCAAAATACGGATTGGCTAATTTTTTATAAATCCCATATCCTATAAAATTTAAGTGATAATTCATTGAAACTGCCCATTCATAACTCGCGTAATGCGCACACAACAAAGCTACACTTTTATTCTTTTTTTCTAATTCTTTATAAACCTCGATGTTTTTAAAAGTATAGCGTTTTTCTATTTGTTCTTTTGTAATACTAATGGTTTTGATCATTTCTAAAAACATATCACACAAATGCTTGTAGAATTTTTTTTCTACCTCAAGTTGCTCTTTCTTGGATAAATGAGGTAAAGCCAAAGCGATGTTTTCACGAACTACTTTTTTTCGGTAACCAATAATATTGTAAACTAAAAAACAGATAAAATCCGAAAACAGATAGAAAATTCTAAAAGGTAATATTGAAATTAGCCATAAAATTGGATACAATATAATATAGAGTAGTAACTGCATATCACTTTTTTTTACAAATATACTTTTTTAATCCTTTAGTAAATACCCAAACTATTGCTAAATTTACCAAAAATTAGACTTATGAATTATATTTTGATTGCTATAATTATAGTAAACGCATTGATTAGTTACAAAGCCTTTAATGACACTTTTTTCTTTAGAAAGTATGAATTTCATATTGGAAGTATTCGTGCGGGAGAACAAATTAGAATGCTTACGTCTGGATTTTTGCACGTAGATACATCGCATTTATTTTTCAACATGTTTACTTTGTATTTGTTTGCGCCTTATGTAATTGACAATTTAAATGTTTTATTTTTTGTTTACATCTATTTTGCCAGTTTAATTGCTGGAAACTTACTAACTTTATATTTCCATAAGGACGATTACAATTACAGAGCAGTCGGTGCTTCTGGAGCTGTTATGGGAATAATTTATAGCGCCATTTTATTAGAGCCTAACTTGTATATGTATGGATTTATTCCGGGTTATATTTTCGGTTTTGCTTATTTGTTATTCTCTATTTACGGAATGAAAGCTAAGAAAGACAATATTGGACACGTTGCACATTTTGGTGGAGCAATTGGTGGTTATGTAATTACATTAGCACGAGATCCTGAACTATTTCAATCGGAAACGATTACAGTTGTAGCTTTATTGGTTCCTATTGTGGCATTATTTTTCTTATTAAAATTTAATAAGCTATAATTGAAAGTTTGGCACAATAGTTGAAAATAATAATATATAATGACCAATAACAAACAATAAATATTTTAGATATGAAAAAATTATTATTAGTACTAACTTTAATTACAACTATGGTACAAGCGCAAGAGGTGAAACAAGTTCCTCAAATCAGTGTTTCGGGAGAAGGTAAAATTAAGGTAATTCCGGATGAAGCAACAATTACGGTTGCTGTAGAAAATACTGGCAAAGAATCAGCTGAAGTAAAGAAGAAAAATGATGAGGCTATTGATAAAGTTTTAAAAGTGATCAAACAAGCTGGAATTGCTGCTGCTGATTTTCAATCGCAACGTGTGAATTTATATAAAAACTACGATTATAACACCAAGAAATATTCTTACGTGGCAAATCAGACAATTTCAATTCATTTGAAAGACTTAGCGAAATATGATAAATTAATGATGGATTTAGTAGATTCGGGAATTAATAACATCCAAGGTGTTGAATTCCAATCTTCGAAAATTAAAGAATATGAGCGTCAAGCGCGAAAAGAAGCAATGCTTAACGCGAAGGAAAAAGCAACCGATTATGTTTCAGTTTTAGCCGGTCAAAAAGTTGGGAAAGCAATTTTAATTTCTGATAATTCTTCAACAAATTATCCAAGACCTCCAATGTATGCTATGATGAAAGAATCAATGGTAGGTGGCGATGCAATGCCAAGAGAAACTTTAGCGATAGGAGAAATCGAAATTACATCTACAGTTACTGTTAGTTTTTTATTAGAATAGTAGAATTTAGATATACAAAAAAAGCCAGAATTTACGTTCTGGCTTTTTTGTTATAATAATTGTTTCTCTAAGTAATCCACGGCATATCGACCTTCATTAAATAGTAGATCTAAGATGCTGAGATTGTTTAAGAATCCATGTTTTTCATTAAAAACCTGAGTATATTTTTCCACTTGAGTGGTATCTTTTTTTCCATTTACCAAAGGTCTGAAATCTGTGAAAGCAGCTGCTTCATGAAGGTATTCGGTTGTTTTTTCAATATCAAAAGCAATTCCTAAACTCGAATTAATTATTTCAAAGGTCTCAAAATTTAAATCCATTATAAATTCGTGCTTCTTTTCAAATATAGGCCTTAAATCATCTTCAAAATATTCAAAAAAAGGCGAAGTTCTATACGCAGATTCCAATGATTTGAAATGGTTTTTTTGCCAACCCGATTCATTGTCAATACGCACATCTTTATATTTCTGATGTTTGTCGTCGGTTTGTTTTACCGGAATGTTCAATAGTTGCAAACCATTTGTACCATAGATATACATTCTGTTTCTATTGGTTTGTTTCTGGAAATTATCTTCCATTTCAAACGTAACTAAATCTGCCTTAGCCATTGCAATATAATGACTTATTGACGGAAAATAGGTAGGATGTATGAGAATATTCATTGGTAAAACGATGCGCTAATTACTGATTTTCTGCTTTTTTCTTCTTCTTATTTCTAAAATAATCGAAAGCAAAGTATCCTGCTAATGCAAATAAGAAATATTTAAAATAGGATTGTGGTTGCCCTTCACCGCTAACTGTTGTGAATAATCTGTCCCAACGAATGCTCCAGTTTTTGATACCATCATTGATTCCAGCAATACTCATCCAAATGAAGATTGGTTTTCCTACGATATGATCATCTGGAACAAATCCCCAATAGCGAGAATCTAATGAATTATGACGGTTATCTCCCATCATCCAGTAATAATTCTGTTCAAAAGTGTAAGAAGTGGCTACTTTTCCATCAATTCTGATTTCATCTCCGGTTATTTTTAAATCATGTCCTTCGTATTCACCAATTACTTTTTTATAAAACGCAATGTTGTCTTTGTTTATGTCCACTGTCTTTCCAGCTTCAGGAATATAAATGGGACCCATATTATCTACGCTCCATTCTTTTGTGAAAGGAAAAATAGATTTATCAGTTTCTTTATGAATAATGCGTTCCACCTTAGTTAATCCAGGAATGTTTTTCATGCGTTCCGCAGATGCGTATGGCAAAGCACTGAAAATTAAAGTATCTGTTGCAATTTGTCCAAAACCATCTGTAATGTCTAACTCTTTTTTAAGATAGTCTAAATCAACAGCTGTTTTTCCATCCCAAGCTACTTTGTAAGAGTACTGTGGCTTAGCTCTTTCCGGAAGTATCGACTCTTTTCCGTTGATAAAAATAATACCATCTCTGATTTCAAATTGGTCACCAGGAATCGCCGTACAACGTTTTACATAGTTTGTTTTTTTATCAATAGGTTTGTCATATCTCTTATCCGCTGCTTTGTACATATGAAATAATGTATCTGCTGGCCAGTTAAAAACTACAATATCATTACGTTCAATTTTTTCCAAAGCTGGAAATCTAAAGAACGGAAGTTGTGGTTTTTCTAAATATGATTTTACTTTTATTAGAGGTAATGTATCATGAACCATTGGTGCAGCAATCGGCGTCAAAGGTGTTCTCGCACCATAATTAAACTTACTTACAAATAAGAAATCTCCAACCAATAATGATTTTTCTAAAGAAGCTGTTGGAATTGTAAAAGGCTGAATAAAATAGGTGTGAACCAAAGTTGCCACGATAATTGCAAAAGATAAAGAACCTAAAGTTTCCATTGTTTTATTTGGAGCTTTTAAGTCGCGGTCTTTGTGGTAAGTCAATTCTTGTGTATAATTTACATAAGCGATGTAAAATCCTAAAGTAACAACGCCCAAAACCATATCCACCGTAGATTTTTTCCCGAAAGTTCTAAGTGTTTCAATCCAAATAATAGGGAATATAAACAAGTTGATTACTGGGATAAAAAGCAATAAAATCCAATATTTAGGACGGTTGATAATTTGCATCAATACAATTCCGTTATAAACTGGAATGAATGCTTCCCACGCTTTTCTGCCTGCTTTTACATATAATTTCCAAGTTCCTATTCCGTGAATTATTTGTACTATTAGTATAAATAGTAACCAACCTAATACATCCATAATTTATTTTGTTTGAAAAAAGAATTTAACTTTAAAGGAGGTCACTTGAAATCCTCTAGCATTTGCTAAAATTCTTATGTTTTATTTCTACTGTATAACTTCTAACTTTTAATTCCAAGGACGTCTTTCATTGTGAAAACGCCTTTTTTTCCTACTAACCATTCCGCTGCAATCACAGCTCCAAGTGCAAAACCTTCTCTGCTATGCGCTGTGTGTTTTATTTCAATTTGGTCCACTTTACTGTCGTAAAATACACTGTGTGTTCCTGGAACATTTTCAATTCTTTTCGCTTCGATATGAATTTCGTTACTAATAGGAGTTTCTAAAGTCCAATTCGAATAATCTGAATGTTTTATAACGCCTTCTGCCAATGTAATTGCCGTTCCACTAGGCGCATCTAACTTTTGTGTGTGATGAATTTCTTCCATTGAAACATTATATTGTTTCAAGTTGATCATTATTTTCGCCAAGTATTCATTCAATTCGAAAAATATATTCACACCTAAGCTAAAATTAGAAGCATATATAAAACTACCGCTTTTATCTTCACACAGATCTACCATTTTTTGATAAGCAGCTAACCAACCAGTTGTTCCTGAAATTACTGGAATACCTGTTTGTAAACATTCAGAAATATTTGCAATCGCACTATCAGGAATACTGAAATCAATTGCTACATCTGCTTGCTGTAAACCTGCATACGAAGTGTTTTGGTCTTTTCTTAGGACAATTTCGTGACCGCGTTCTAAAGCTATTTGTTCAATAACTTTTCCCATTTTCCCGTATCCTAAAAGTGCTATTTTCATCTTATGAGTTAGTTGCGTTTTGAATATGTTTGTTACTTAATTTAATGTTAAAAATTAAAGGTAAATGATAAACCATAAGCGTACCTATAATCGATTTCATTTTGCTTTAAGTCAGGTTTTATCGTTAAATTATCGTTCACATTAAACTGCATTAGATGCGCGTCAACATTCGCGTCAACGATGTTTAAAATATAAATTCCAGCTGTAATTAATGCTGATAAATCCCTATTTCTTTGATGGAACTTCTGACCTCTGATCAATTGATCATTAGAAAAATCACCATAAGTTGCATCAGCTGAGCCGACTGACGTTCCCGCTAATCGTTTTTTGTATTCGTTTCTGAAACCTTTGTATTCTTTTTGGTTAAAGGAATAATAATAAATTCCTGCTCCCATACCAATATATACAATCGGTACTTTCCAATATTTTTTATTGTAAGCTTGACCTAAACCTGGAACTAATGCCGAAAGAAATGCTGCCCGTGCAGGTGCATTCGGATCTATAGTGTTTTTTACGGTGTCAGCGGCGCGCAACTGCATTTCTTGCTGTGCGTTTCCGTTTAAAGTTAGAAACAAACATGCAATAATAGCTATGTAGCGAAAGCACTTCACTAGGAATTGATTAATTTTAAGATACGATTAAAGTCTTCTTCTGAATGAAATGGAATAGTGATTTTTCCTTTTCCGTTTCCTGCAACTTTAACGTCAACTTTTGTTCCAAAATAGTTAGCAAATACTTTTTTCTCTTCTTCCTGAATATCGAAACTAGTATCTTTAGCTGTTTTAGCCGTTTTTGGTTTTAAGCTTTCTTGATGATTTTTTACCAAAGCTTCTGTTTCTCTAACCGATAAGTTTTGAGTTACAACTTTGTGGTAAATATCGCTTTGAATATCTAGGTCTTCAATGCTAATCAACGCTCTTCCGTGGCCCATTGAAATAAAACCATCACGCATTCCAGTTTGAATGATTGGGTCTAATTTCAATAAGCGAAGATAATTTGTAATTGTAGAACGTTTTTTCCCTACGCGTTCGCTTAGTTCTTCTTGCGTTAAACTGATTTCTTCAATCAATCTTTGGTACGAAATTGCTACCTCAATCGGATCTAAATCATGGCGTTGTATATTTTCTACCAATGCCATAACTAACGATTCGTTGTCATTTGCCAAACGAATGTAAGCTGGGATTGTAGTTAAACCAATTAATTTTGTAGCACGCAAACGACGTTCTCCTGAAATCAACTGGAATTTATTAAATTCTAATTTTCTTACGGTAATAGGTTGAATTACACCTAATTCTTTAATCGATTTGGCTAATTCTTGTAATGTTTCTTCGTTGAAATTCGTTCTTGGTTGAAACGGATTAATTTCAATAGAATCAATATCTAATTCAATAATACTTCCTACAACCTTATCTGCATTTTTGTCCTCTGCCGATTTAATATCGTTATCAGGATCTTTCAATAAAGCGGATAATCCTCTTCCTAAGGCTTGCTTTTTTACGGCTTTTGTCATCTTCTAAATATTATTGATTTTTCTTAATAATTTCTTCTGCCAAGCTAATATAATTGGTTGCTCCTTTGCTTGTAGCGTCATAATTGATGATGCTTTCTCCAAAACTTGGTGCTTCACTTAACTTGATATTTCTTTGAATAATAGTATCAAAAACCATATCGTTAAAGTGTTTCTGTACTTCTTCCACCACTTGATTTGATAATCGTAAGCGGGAATCATACATGGTTAACAGCAAACCTTCAATATCCAAATTGGGGTTGTGAATTTTTTGAACACTTTTTATAGTATTTAATAATTTTCCTAATCCTTCTAATGCAAAATATTCGCACTGAATAGGAATTACTACGCTATCGGCCGCTGTTAAAGCGTTCAATGTTAGTAAACCTAATGAAGGAGCACAGTCAATTATAATGTAATCGTATTGATCTTTAATGCTTTCCAAGGCTTGTTTAAGCATGTACTCACGATTTTCTTTATCAACTAATTCAATTTCAATTGCCACCAAATCAATATGAGCTGGAATAACAAAAACATTAGGTGCAGAACAAGAAACTATTGCTTCACCAGCACTAGCACTGTGTTCTAATACTTGGTAGGAACCTATTTCTACACTTTCCACATCAATTCCTAAGCCAGAACTAGCATTCGCTTGTGGGTCAGCATCTATTAAAAGTACTTTTTTTTCTAAAACACCTAGTGATGCTGCTAAATTAATAGAAGTTGTAGTTTTTCCTACGCCACCTTTTTGATTGGCAATTGCAATGATTTTACCCATTTGAATGTTAAAAAATTTAAGTGGTAAAAATACAATTATTTATGGTTTTTTCAAGGCAATTTTGTTAACAATAGATTAAAGTGTTGTTTGACTGATTTATAGCGATGAAAATAGGGTAATAAAAAGTTTTCAAAGGATCTAAATTCAGATTCTAATCAATTTTTAGACTTTCTATTGAAATGTGAATTTTCAAGTAATTTTAAATATTACTGTATTTCCATTAGTAAAAAGACGGGATTTTATTACTTAGAATCTTGAATTTTTATTTTATTTATGCCTGCTATTTTTTAAACCTCTTTTTGTTCTTTACTTTTGCAAACTTTATACCTAAAACCATATCATTTTGAAGATTATTATCCTAACTCCGATGGACATTGAACGAGCGAAAGTACTTGATGCAATTTCTCGTCTTCCAAATCTGAAACATACTTATGACGTAATAGTTTCGGGAATTGGTAGAGAAAGTACGGCAAAAACATTAATGAATTTGCCTTCTCATGATATTTGTGTGCTAATGGGTTTTGCAGCTTTGGTCGGAAAGGAAGCAGATTTACCATCAGAATTAGGTTTTGGGAAACCTATAGAAATCACCAATGCTTCTTTATATGGTTATGAGGGTGGTTTGTTTGAAAACGGAAAACCTATTGTGAATTCACCACAATTAAACCTACCGAGTTTATCTTCTCTGACTTCTGATAAATTTGTGAGAACTAGCAATTTGGCAGAAAAAACGGTTGTCAATATGGAAGATTTTACGTTTATGTACCTTAAAAAACCACAAGATTTCATTGTCCGAATTGTGTCCGATTTTTTACCTCACGAAACAGAAATTGACTTTTTTGAAGAAGTAAAAAGTATTGACTTCTTAGATGGAGTCAAGGCAATTGAAAGTCTCGTGCACCAAATTTAGCTTGATTTTAAATTTATTTTATCGATTTGTTAACACTAGATATTTTCTTGCATTCTGAAGAAGAGTTACTTTTGCATTTTAAATTTAAAAATAATTATTTTGAAGAAGACATTAGCTTTTATAGTATTTTTCTTGGGAGTTCTTTCGTTAACTGCACAAAAAAAAGAGCATACGATTCATTTTGAGAAAAATAGTGATTTCAGAACTTTTTTCAGCGCATCTAGTAATTTTTATCCTTTAGTGAGTGCACATCGAGGCGGACCCACAAAAGGTTTTCCAGAAAATTGCACAGCCACTTTTGCAAATACCATCAAATACAATGCAGCAGTTATTGAGACAGATATTGCGTTGACAAAAGATTCTGTTTTAGTAATGATGCATGATAATACGTTGGACAGAACAACAACGGGAACAGGTAATATTGGAAATTATACCTATAAAGAATTACAAAGTTTTTACTTAAAAGACACGGAAGGCAACGTTACTACTTATAAAATTGAAACGCTTGACGAAGTTTTACAGTGGGGAAAAGGCAAAGTAATTTACACTTTAGATGTGAAAAGAGGCGTTCCTTTTAAAATGATTGTTGATGCTGTCGCACGAAATAAAGCAGAAAACTACTCAATTATCATAACTTATAATGCAAATCAGGCTGCAGAAGTAGCTCAATTGGCTCCTAATATGTTGCTGTCTGTTTCTGCTAGAGGTAAGGAAGATGTAGAACGTATGCAACAAAGGGGTGTCAAAACTGAAAACATGGTTGCTTTCGTAGGTACTTCTTTTCCAAAACCAGAGACTTTAGTTTATATGAAAGAACAAGGAATTACTTGTATTTCAGGAACTATGGGTAACTTAGATAAAAGTGCTGTTGCTAATGGTGATAAAATATATTTAGATCTTGTTAAAGCAGGTGTAATGATTATTTCGAGCGATAGACCGATTGAAGTTGCGAAACAAATGGCAATTTACATCGATCAGAATAAATTAAAAAGTGAGTTTATAAAGTAATTATTGATTCTGTACAATTAGACCTGACAGGTTTCCAAAACCTGTCAGGTCTAATTGTAGTATTAAAAACCAAATTTTTTTAGCGCTTCATAATCAGATTTGTTTTTTAAGTGTTCCAAAATAAAATTTTCTCGATTACCGAAGCTTTCTAATACTTGGTTTCTTTTGATTTTTGTTGGTTTGTTAGATAGCAGTGAAATATAAGAACTCCAAGGATAGTTAAGTGGGTGTTCGCAAATTATATGACTTACGGGATTGTTATGAACATATACAATTGCATTATTTAAATAAGCACTGTTGTTAATTAAAACTCTCCTAAAAGGTCTCTCAAATAAAGCTCCGGTTCTATTATTTCTCTTATTATATGATTTAGTTTAAGCATTGAATAGGTTAGAAAAAGACTGCGAAGGTTCAATGATTTTTTCTGTTTTTATTTCTTCAAGTTTCTTTAGTCGTACTATGAAATGAAAATGATTTTTCATTAAGCACCAAGCATAAGTTTCTGCAATCGGTTCAATATGATCTTCAAATAGTTGTAGGAAATACTCATAGTTAGTTTTTTCTTTAAAAAGAATATCACTATTAATTCCTCGATTGTAGATGTGGTAGGTGTCTCCACGTTTTAAGGCATGTATCATAATTATTTGGCGTTTAGTTGAATACAAATGTAATAAAAATTTTAAACCTGACAGGTTTCCAAAACCTGTCAGGTTTAAAATTCCATAAATAAAGTTTTCTAGCATTGGAAATCAAGTTTTTCTTTTAAATTTGTTTTTCAAACAACAACGCAATGAAAATTTTAAAAATGATTTCCTTTTTAGTAGTACTAACTTTTATGTCTTGCGCAAGCAATAAAGAGCAAGTAGATTTAGTACTTACAAATGCCAAAATTTATACCGTTAACGATGCTTTTGAAATTGTGGAAGCAATTGCAATTCAAGAAGGAAAAATTATTTTTACCGGATCAACTCAAGAGCTAAACGATCAATTTGAAGCAAAAGAAACTATTGACGCTAAAAATCAATTCGTTTATCCTGGCTTTTATGATGCGCATGCGCATTTGTATAGTTTAGGAATCAATATGCAAACCGTTAATTTACGAAACACTAAAAGTTTTGATGAAGTAGTAGAGCGAGTTGTTGCTTTTCAAAAAGAAAAAAACACCAATTTCATAAGAGGAAGAGGTTGGGATCAAAATCATTGGGAAAACAAAGAATTCCCTTCAAGAGAGAAGTTGGATGAATTATTTCCAGATGTCCCGGTGGTTTTAACTCGAATAGATGGTCATGCAATGCTAGTAAATGGGAAAGCTTTAGAGTTAGCAGGAATTACACCACAAACTAAAATTGAAGGCGGTCAGATTGAAGTTATTGCGGGGAAAATAACTGGAATTTTAGTTGATAATGCGATGGATTTAGTGAGTTCAATTGTTCCAGAACCCAACAAACAGACTAAAATTCAAGCTTTAATTGACGCACAAAAAAATGTTTTCAATTACGGAATTACCACTATAAACGAAGCAGGTTTAGATCGAAATATCATTGAATTAATCGACAGTTTACAACAAGCGAAAGTTTTAGATTTGAACATCTATGCAATGGTTGCAACTTCAAAAGAAAACTTAGATTATTACACAAAAAAAGGGATTTATAAGACAGATAAATTAAATGTACGTTCGTTTAAATTTATGGGAGATGGTGCTTTAGGTTCTAGAGGTGCTTGTTTGCATTTGCCTTATTCGGATAAACCAAAGCAATTTGGAGCCTTATTATCACCTATTGTAGATATTAAAAGTATTGCGAAACAAGTTGCAAATTCGGATTACCAAATGAATTCACATGCTATTGGTGATTCCACAAATACGGTGCTGTTAAAAATTTATGCTGATGTTTTGAAAGACAAGCCAAATAGAAGATGGAAAATTGAACACGCTCAAATCATGCAAGAGAAGGATTTTGATTATTTTGCTTTAGGAATTATTCCATCGGTTCAACCAACACATGCCACTTCAGATATGTATTGGGCGGAAGAAAGAGTAGGAAAAGAGCGCATCAAAAATTCGTACGCTTACAAAAAGATGTTAGATAAAGCTGGTTTAGTAGCTTTAGGAACTGATTTCCCAATTGAAGAAGTAAATCCAATGTTTACTTTTCATTCCGCTGTAGCTAGAAAAGATTTGAAAAATTACCCAGCTAACGGATTCCAAATGGAAAATGCTTTAACACGTGAACAAACGCTAAAAGGAATGACCATTTGGGCTGCTTATTCGAATTTTGAAGAGAAAGAAAAAGGAAGTTTAGAAGTTGGAAAATGGGCAGATTTCACAATTTTCTCTGAAGATATCATGACAATGCCAATTGAAAAAGTGCCAAATATTTTACCTACACAGGTTTTTGTAAAAGGGAAGAAAGTGAAGTAAGAACTTTGAAAAATATAGCTACAAAAAACACCAACAATACTGTTGGTGTTTTTTGTTTATATAAAATGCTGAAACTAGTTCATCACTACAAATCTTTATTAATCCTCCAATAATACATTTAAAATTGTAATTGCTGCTTCACTAATTTTTGTTCCAGGACCAAAAACAGCGACTGCACCTGCATCGAAAAGGAATTGGTAATCTTGTGCTGGAATTACGCCACCAACAATTACCATAATATCTTCACGACCATATTTTTTTAGTTCAGCAATTACTTGAGGAACTAAGACTTTATGTCCGGCTGCTAAAGAAGAAACGCCTAAAATATGAACGTCATTTTCAACGGCTTGTTTCGCGGCTTCATAAGGTGTTTGGAATAGCGGACCAATGTCCACGTCAAAACCTACATCGGCATAACCTGTAGCTACAACTTTGGCACCACGATCGTGACCGTCTTGTCCCATTTTTGCAATCATAATTCTTGGTCTACGTCCGTCTTTCTTCGCGAAAGCATCAGCTAGTACTTTTGCTTTCGCAAAACTTTCGTCGTTTTTGATTTCTTTACTATACACGCCGCTAAAACTTCTAATTTGTGCTTTATATCTTCCGTAAACAGTTTCTAAAGCATCACTAATTTCGCCTAAAGTGGCTCTGTAGCGCGCAGCTTCTACTGCTAATTCTAATAAGTTTCCTTTTTTTGTTTTAGCACATTCTATAAGTTTGTCTAAACATTCGGTAACTTTTACGTTGTCTCTTGTTGCTTTTATTTGGTCTAAACGCTCAATTTGTTGTTTTCGAACCATATTATTATCCACATCTAAAATGTGTAATGGATCTTCTTTTTCCAAACGGTATTTATTTACCCCAACAATAATATCTTGACTACTATCAATTCTTGCTTGTTTTCTAGCAGCAGCTTCTTCAATTCTTAATTTCGGAATTCCGGCCTCAATTGCTTTGGTCATGCCACCTAATTCTTCCACTTCTTGGATTAATGCCCAAGCTTTCTCAGCAATCTCAGCGGTTAAACTTTCTACATAATAACTTCCCGCCCAAGGATCAACCGTTTTACATATTTTAGTTTCTTCTTGCAAGAAGATTTGTGTGTTTCGAGCGATTCTAGCAGAGAAATCTGTTGGTAAAGCAATAGCTTCGTCTAAAGCATTTGTGTGTAAAGATTGCGTTCCACCAAAGGCAGCAGCAGCAGCTTCAATTGCAGTTCTTGCTACGTTATTAAAAGGGTCTTGTTCCGTTAAACTCCAACCCGATGTTTGACAATGTGTTCGTAAAGCTAATGATTTCTCATCTTTTGGATGGAACTGTTTTAACAATTTTGCCCAAAGCATACGACCTGCACGCATTTTTGCAATTTCCATAAAATGATTCATTCCAATCGCCCAGAAAAACGAAAGGCGAGGAGCGAAGGTGTCAATATCCATTCCGGCAGCTAAACCAGTTCTGATATATTCTAAACCATCGGCTAAAGTATAGGCTAATTCAATATCTGCAGTAGCTCCCGCTTCTTGCATGTGATAACCTGAAATAGAAATTGAGTTGAATTTTGGCATATTTTTACTTGAATATTCGAAAATATCAGCAATAATTTGCATGGATGGAGTGGGTGGATAAATGTAGGTATTGCGCACCATAAACTCTTTTAAAATGTCGTTTTGTATAGTTCCCGAAAGCAAATTTGGAGCAACACCTTGTTCTTCAGCCGCCACAATATAGAACGCCATAATTGGTAAAACCGCACCATTCATGGTCATAGAAACGGACATTTCATCCAAAGGAATTTGGTCGAAAAGCACTTTCATATCTTCAACTGAATCGATAGCAACTCCTGCTTTTCCAACATCACCAAAAACTCTTTCGTGATCCGAATCGTAACCTCTATGTGTTGCTAAATCAAATGCCACCGATAATCCTTTTTGTCCAGCAGCTAAGTTTCTGCGATAAAAAGCATTACTTTCTTCGGCAGTAGAAAATCCGGCATATTGACGAATAGTCCAAGGTCTTCGAACATACATTGTGGTGTAAGGTCCGCGAAGATTTGGTGCAAAACCAGCTCCAAAACCAAGATGCTCTAAATTAGCAACATCTTCTTTTGAATACGTTGCTTTAACTTCTATATTTTCAGCAGTTTCAAAAATTTCAGTAGGAGTAATTGCTGCCTTTTGATTTTTAGCTTCTGATTTTAACTGTATATGTTGTATGTTCTTTCTCAAAATGATATACTTTTAAAGATGTATTTAGTTTTTTAGATAAATTATTTATTTTTTATCTAAGGCGTTCCAATACTTTATAACATCTGATTTAATGGTCTCTTTTAAACTTTTGAAATTATCCGAATATGTTGATGATTCGTAGGCATCTTCTTTATTGGCAGTAATGAAGTAAAATTCTTCATTACTATAAAGCAATAAATGAACTGATTCTTGACTTTTATCTGAATTATGTTTTGAAAAAATAAACACAGCATCAACACTTTTATTTTTGTCAGCGTCCATAAAAGCTTTTCTGCTTTTCCAAACACTTAAAAAACCATTGTGTGAGAACGAAATGCTTTTGACTTTATTCCACTTTTCATTCTTCTTTTTATAATGTTGAAAATAAAGCGAATCTGGATTCTTATTTACTTCAATTTTAGAAAAAATATATACATTTTCTTCACTATCAGGAATGTGGACTTCGTCAACAGACATAAGTCTAGTTCCTTGATAAGGAAAAACACTTTTTGGATAAGAATCAATGTTTCTCGTAGTATGAAGAATCTGACCTACTATGAATTGAGAAATAAGTAAAAAACTGATAAGAATAACTTTTTTCATAGTTTTAAATTTCATTTTGCAAGCGTTCTTGTTCTAATTTTTCAGCCAATCGTTTTTCAATGATTGGTTTGATTAATGTTTTTCTTTCATATTGCTTCACGAAGGGAAATAACTCTAAATCATCTTTCATTCGATCGTTTTTGTTTGGATATTTGTTAGTTCCTAATAAAACTTCTTTACCCGAATCGAATAATTCTTGTTCTTTTTTAGCACTTTCATTGATTTTTCTTTGAATAGTACCTTCAACTAATTGGGTGATCAAACCGCCATTTGTTTCAATATCTTTAAACAACTCCAATGCTTTTTCGGCTAATTGATCCGTTAAAGATTCAATATAATAAGCACCATCTGCCGTGTTGTTTACTTTATCAAAATAACTTTCGTGTTTTAAAACTAGCAATTGATTTCGAGCAATTCGGTCGCCAAACTCATTGTCTTTATGGTAAAGAGCGTCGTAAGCTAAGTTCGCAACAGCATCAGCTCCACCTAAAATTGCCGACATACATTCCGTAGTTGTACGCAACATATTCACGTTGTAATCGTACAATGTTTTGTTGCGTTTGGTTGGAGTTGCGATGATAATGCAATCTAAATTATGATTGTATTCCTTCGCTAATGCATTAAATAGAATTCGTAAAGCTCTTAATTTTGCAATTTCAAAGAAATAATTTGTTCCAACGGTTACTTCAATCGTAATAGGTTGGTTTATATCAGAAATTCTATTAAAATATTCATTAACGTGTGCTAAAGTATAGGCCAATTGTTGCACCATATTCGCACCTGCATTTTGATAAATTCCGGTAGTAATTGTTAAAAAGGGAATTGCTGTTTTCGATGCAATTGTATTTAATTTTTCGAAATCTTTTTCAATGTTTTCAAACCAATTTCCTTCTTTCGTTAATTGGCCAATTGGGTCCACCTGAAGAATGAATTTCCCATTATTTTTCGAAGCGAATTCGTTTACTTTCGAAGCAAATTCAACGGATAGGAAAGGTAAATTGAAATAATAAGTTGTATTTTCTAAAGGCAAGTTTCGCATTAAATCTTCAATAGAAGTTGATTCACTTGCAATCGTAAAACGAATGCTTTCAGCGCCTCTTTGTAAAGTGTCTAAAGCACGTGCATTTGATTTTTGAACATCGTGCACAAATATATTCTGAACAATTACAAAAGGAGTGGAGGAAGAAAGTATATTGGCATTTATTTCAGTTTCATCGTTGTGATAAAACGGCTTCACCTTTATGCCTTCTGGACTTTCCCACACTAATGTTTCATTGTAATCAGCACCTTTTAAATCGTATTGAATTTGTTGCTTCCACTGTTTAGAAGAAACGGCTTCAAAATCGGAAAATAAATTGTTGTTAGTCACGATTCTTATCTTTAATTGTTACTAATTGTTTTTTTGGCTCCAGCTTCTTTTTCAGCTTTTTTATCATCCTCAAAATCGATGATGTAAATATCTTCGTCAGCACGTTTCATATAATATTTCTCACGCGCATAACGTTCAACTTGGTCATCGTTTTTTAATTCTTTAATGCTGGTACTGTCTTTTTTTATTTCAGTTTTATAGTAAGTGATATTATCTTCAATTTCGTTAATTTCTCTATTTAAAACACGGTGTTCTAAGTAGGAATAATTATCTAAAAATAAAATCCAAACGGCAAAGAAAATCAATACCAAAACATAGCGATTCGCTAAAAATTTCAGGAACGGATATTTGGTGATTAAATTCTTTAACTTGTTCATCTTTATGAAATTCTTTGGTTAATTACAGCACGAACCACATCAATAGCGACTGTGTTGTATTTATCATTTGGAATAATAATATCTGCAAATGCTTTAGTAGGCTCAATAAATTGTTCGTGCATTGGCTTTAAAGTCGTTTGATATCGGTTTAAAACTTCTTGCATATCTCTTCCACGTTCAGCAATATCACGTTTTAATCTTCTAATTAGTCGTTCATCTGAATCTGCGTGAACGTACACTTTAATATCAAATAATTCTCTTAATTCTGGATTAGTTAGAATCAAAATACCTTCGACAATCATTACTTTTCTTGGATGTGTGATGATTTTATCATCTGTTCTGTCGTGTGTTACGAATGAATAAACAGGTTGTTCGATTGTTTTTCCTTCTTTCAAATCTTTCAGATGCGCCACTAATAATTCGAAATCAATAGCTCTTGGATGATCAAAATTAATTTTTGTACGCTCATCATACGATAAATGATGTGTTTCTTTATAGTATGAATCTTGTGAAATGATACCCACTTCTGTAGAAGGTAACTCATTCATAATCTGATGTACAACTGTTGTTTTTCCACTTCCGGTTCCTCCGGCAATTCCAATAATTAGCATATAAAAAGGATAGATTGATTCTGTTAGCAAAAATAGAAATAATAATCCAAGGGTTCTTGTTTTCAGGAGAATCTTTTTCAGAATAAACACTAAAGAAATATAGTTGCATTTAAGTTTTTGATTGTGATTTATTGTAGTTTTTCCAAAGTAAGAAATTGTAGTACAGTGTTTTATATAATTATTTAAAAAATATAGTTTGATTTATTTGCAACACTAAATTTTAGTTCTATATTTGCACTCTGATTACGGGGTGTAGCGTAGCCCGGTCATCGCGCCTGGTTTGGGACCAGGAGGTCGCAGGTTCGAATCCTGCCACCCCGACGAAACTCTCTTGATTTATTTCAAGGGAGTTTTTTGTTTTTAATAAGATCTAAAAATACTATTTCATCTTCAATAGTTAATTCTAATTTAAATTTGAGACTTAATTTTAATTAAAAACTTACATTTGTGCTTTTAAAAGAATAAAGTTATGTCAGATACAATTGAAAGAGTAAAATGTTTGATTATAGGTTCTGGACCTGCAGGATATACAGCAGCTATATATGCGGCTAGAGCTAATATGTTTCCAGTTTTATATCAAGGAACACAACCAGGTGGTCAATTAACAACAACGAATGAAGTAGAAAATTGGCCTGGAAATCCGGAAGGAATTACTGGACCAGAAATGATGATTGGTTTACAGGAACAAGCACAGCGTTTTGGAACAGATGTTCGTGATGGATGGGTTACAAAAGTTGATTTTTCTGGTGATGTTCATAAAGTTTGGATACAAGACGACAAAGAAATACATGCTGAAACTGTAATTATTTCAACAGGAGCTTCGGCAAAGTATCTTGGTTTACCTTCAGAACAAAAATACCTTAATTTAGGAGGTGGTGTTTCTGCTTGTGCAGTTTGTGATGGGTTTTTCTATAGAAATCAGGAAGTTGTAATTGTTGGAGCAGGAGATAGTGCTTGTGAAGAAGCACATTATTTATCTAAATTATGTACAAAAGTTACCATGTTAGTAAGAAGCGAGCAATTTAGAGCTTCGAAAATAATGGAAGCACGTGTAAGAAAAACAGCAAATATCGAAATTTTAATGAATCACGATACTGTTGAAGTTTTAGGTGATGGTCAAGTTGTTACAGGTGTAAAGGTTTTAAACAAAACAACTAACACGGAAAGTGAAATTCCAGCAACTGGATTTTTTGTTGCTATTGGACATACGCCAAATACACAGATTTTTAAGGATTTCTTAAATCTTGATGAAACAGGTTATATTATAAATACGCCAGGAAGCTCTAAGACAAACATTGAAGGTGTATTCGTTTCTGGCGATGCAGCGGATCACGTTTATCGTCAAGCAATTACTGCAGCTGGTACGGGTTGTATGGCAGCTTTAGATGCTGAGCGTTATTTAGCTTCAAAAGAATAGTTTTTAAAATAGATACAATAAAAAAATCCGACTTTTAGTCGGATTTTTTGCTTTTTGTTTAAAACAGTTTACTTTTCCTTTTTAGAAAGTATTGCGTTATTTATGAATTTATTCAAGTTGATTTTCGCATCGCCTACTAATTCAATTTCTGACTTTCCAGATGCTTCAATAGTAATTTCTTTTAATACGTGTACTTTACATTTTACGTAATGTTCTGCTGTCAAATCCAATTCTTTAATTTTGTATTTTGGAGCAATAAGATTTGCATTGTTGTCTAATCTCATTTTTACCGTTTCGCTAGATCCTTCAATAGTCGCTTTGCTTTTTTGATACAAATCAATTTTTGCTTCGGGTGCGTCTATTAGTGCTTTTAATTCCGCATTTTTACTCAACTCTAACGTAACGCTTGATGCTTTTACATTGATTTCCGCTTCTGACTTATCATCTAAAACTAAAGCAAAATAATCTGATCTTACATTTAAAAACGACTTTGAATAATCATAATTTTTAATCGTAATCTTCTCTAATTTTAAATCAGCTAAAGCTTTTATTTGCGCTTCATTTCGGGCAGTAATCAATTTTAGTGAATCAGAATAGTTAATACGAACAGCAAATTTTTTAAAGCTTGAAGGTGTTTTTAAAGCTGTTACTCGTAAAGTGTTTCCAGAAACTTCGAAATTAATGATATCATGTAAGTTGTCATCAGCTTCTATCTCCAGAGAATGACTGTCACTCTTCACTAGGAAAACCTCGAAATTGTCATTTACTTCTATATTTTCAAAGGTGTTTATTTCTTTAACGGCTACGGTTACAATTTTTGAACCTTTTATTTTTTCCTTTTTTTGGGCTAAGGTTAGCTGAGTTACTAGTAAAGCAACTAAAAGGAATGGGATATTTCTAAACATTTTAATAGGTTTTTGTTTGTACAAATATAAAAAAAACATCAGTGTTTCCGCTGATGTTTCTTATTTGTTTGTTATAATATAGCTTCTATCAGATTAATGATAACCGTGGCTACAAAATCTATTATTTGAATGACTAGCTTTATCATGAGCTTTAAATTTAGTTTGTTTTTTGCATTGGTTTTGTAAAAATAATAAAACGAGTTTTATTACAGTCTTAATTTTTTGTTAAAATAATCCTTTTTCTTATGATTAAGAGTTACTTAACATTTTACAAGAACTAATTAAAGACAACACTTTTTAATAATACTAAATCGTCAAACAGCAAGATTCTATAATTTCTAATTTAACGGTTGTGGTACAATTTCTGTTGCTTCAAGCTTAGTTGTATCAATTTCACTACCACTAGAAGAATCAGTATATAATTGTTTTACTTTTCCAGAAACGTTAATTGAACTTCCACTAGATGCTTGACAATTTACTTTATCAAACTCAATTGCAGCAGTTATTTGACTTCCATTACTAGTTTGTAAGTCAATTGCACTTCCTGTTAATGTATTCTTAGTACTAATAGTAGCGCCACCTGAAGCTTTCAAACCTGCAAATGAATTAGCTTGAACATTTACAGTAATTGTCGACATAAAACTAACATTCCCTTCAATTTTAAGAGTTAAAATACCGTTTTCTACTTTTGTAACAACGTACTTCAGTAAATTGTCATCTGTCTCAACTTCTACTTGATTTGAAGTCCCTTGAGTTACGTTTACATTTATACCAGCGGTTGCAATAACTTTACTGAAATTTTCAGCAATTGCTCTTTTTTCTGTGACAACAGTTCCATTTCCCTCTACATCTTCGCTAATGCGCACGTTAGGATTACAGGCAGTTAAAGTGATAGCAAATATCAATACTAATTTTGTAATGTTTTTCATGTTTAAAAATTTTAGGGTTAAGTTTTGTTTATTTTGGGTTTGTGCTTCTTCTGTCGGAAGCATTATATTATATTCTTTTAATGTACAATTTTTGAAATTTCAATTTTCAAATGGCTTTTAAATACGTTTTGTTGTTTTTTAAGTATTCTGGTTTTATTTTTTGAATCTTTTACTTCTTCTGGTGAAAGATAACTTAATTAGGACCAAATTAACTAAAAATATGTGATATTTATATCTATTTAATTAGAATCTTGTTTCACAAATATAAAAAAAAAACATCAGGTTTTATACTGATGTCATTATTTTTTTCTGTTATAAAATAGCTTCTATCAAGTTGATGATATGAGTAACTATAAAATCTATAATTTGAATGACTAACTTTACCATAAGGATTGTATTTAGTTTGTTATTAGATTATTTTAGTAAGAAGCAGGTTAAGGGTTATTTGGAGTTTATTCTAACTGTTTTTATATTTGACTACTAGTGATTTAGCGGTTAATCTTGCTCTACGCTTGCACCCGAAGATTCATTTTTAGTAAGTGTTTTTGGCATTTGCACATATTCAATAGTGCTACCACTAGACGCTTTTGCTTCTAATTTTACAATTGGGTTTACTCTTGTGCCGCTACCGCTAGATGCTTTTGAGAAAATTTCATTTGCAACTAGATCATTCGCATCAATATCACTACCGCTAGATGAATTCGTTTGCAATTGCAACGCTTTTCCGGAAACGGTCATGGTGCTTCCGCTAGATGTTGCGCAATTTACATTTTCATATTCAATAACAGCTTTAATATCGCTACCACTGCTAGATTTAATATCTAGTGATGTGCCTCTTAAAATGTTTTTTGTTATAATCGTTGAACCGCTCGAAGCTTTTAATCCAACTATAGAAGGCATTTGAACTCTTACATCAATGCTTGACATGATGTTGGTATTGCGCTTTAATTTAATAACTAATGCACCATTTTCTACTTTCGTAATCACGTATTTCATTACGTTATCATCTGTTTCTACTTCTATTTCAGTTGGACTTGCTTGCGTAATGATTACATTTACACCGGTGCTTGCTTCAATTCTGTCGAAATTTTCATTAACCGTTCTTTTCTCGGTAATTATGTTACCACTTCCTATGTTTACTCTTCCATTGCATGAAGTTAAACCAATTGCTAGCAGTACTAAAACTAATGTAAGACTATTTTTCATAATTATTTCGATTTAGTTGTTTTGGTCTTTGGTATTGATTTCAATTTTTACACTTTCCACTTCTTGTGGCATTTCTTTAACTTTTCTTTTCACTAAGATGCCG
Organism: Flavobacterium ardleyense; assembly: GCF_042686085.1. Taxonomy (GTDB): domain Bacteria; phylum Bacteroidota; class Bacteroidia; order Flavobacteriales; family Flavobacteriaceae; genus Flavobacterium; species Flavobacterium ardleyense. The sequence continues at coordinate 513,128 of NZ_JBHUOL010000018.1, read as the reverse complement.
TTTTCGTCAAAAACTATCGTGGCGTTTGTGTCGTTCTCCATTGTGTTACTTCGGCCATTATCTGATGAATAGCTGTAAGTCGAAGTTTTCTTTTCAACGCGATAGATGTTATTTAATGAATTTCTAAAATCAAAATAGTCATTATCTGATTGATTAAAGTTTTCAAAGTTTTTGTCCGTTTTAAAAACAGTTCCTTTTGGTAAATACAAATAGATCTCAACACCTTGTCCTCTTAATTTGTTTTCAACCGATGATAGAATGTAGTCATCTAATGTTAAAGTTTTACCTTCAAACTTATATCCATATTTTATTTTTTCAGCTCTTTTCTTAGCTTCGTTGATGCTTTTGCCTTTAGCTAATTTCTCAATTCGAAGATAAGGTGTGGCTTCATCCGTTTCCATTATTTCTATAGAAACATTGTTAGAGTAAATTACGTCCTTACTGTTTTCATCTTGTGTCAATTTAAAGCTGCGATTTCGGGTGCTGTTTTTTGCATAGAAGTCATTGTTTTTAAACTTTACGAATAAGGTGTCATTTGGTGTTAAGATCAATTCTTCCTTATGAATAACTTTGCCATTGTAAGCTATTTTTGTTACTTCGTTAATTCCTAAAGCAATAAAACTTCCTACAGCCAAGATCCAAAGTGCTAACAAAATGTATTTTGCAGGTTTCCCAATTGATTTTAAGTTGGTAATTAGTATTTTCAACGATAAGATTAGCAAGAAAAACAACGGAATACCAAAGGATAAAATAAATAATATACCTTGAAGCCAAAGTGGCGTTTCTAATCCAATTGGAGAATTAATGTTGTTTAAAATATAATTATCAGGCATTGCTGCAGAGAAAATCATTACAATTCCAGTGATGAAAATTCCCAATAAAGAAAGTGATGCGAAGATGAACAATAAGCCACCAAAAAATTTACCAACTATTGTAACTAGAGCTAATATTATGGTAGATATTGAATTGCCTACTTTTCCTGCTCCGTCAGCTATTTTCTGATGATCTAAATTGCTTAATTTGTCTGCAATTTCATCAATTCCATCTTTCACCTTTTTTTCAATACTTGAAATATTGATAGGTTCCCCTTTCATTTCTAATTTTTGAGAAGTTGTTAATGCTTCCGGAATTAAAATCCATAATATCAGATAAATAAGTACTGATGTTCCAAAAGTAATCCATGGAGAAATAATGAAAAGTATTCTTATCCACAAAGGATCAATATTTAAATAGTGGCCAAATCCGGCTGCAACACCACCTAAAAGTGAATTATCACTATCTCTATAAAGACGTTTTGATTTTTTCGTATAATCACTTGAAGTTTTAAAAGCAGTTGAAGAAGAATTGGTTTCATCATCAATTTTATAATCTTCAGGCTGTCCCATAATCGCTATCACTTGGTCAATTTCTAACAATCCTACAACTTGTTTTTCGTTTTGCAGACGTTCTTGAAATAATTCTGCAATTCTAGTCTCAATATCGCTCATAATTTCATCTCTACCATCGGGATCAAGAGAGCGTTTTACCGCATCAAAATAACGCGATAATTTCTGATAGGCATCTTCGTCGATATGGAAGAAAAAACCTCCTAAATTTATACTTATTGTTTTGTTCATGATTGTTAGTTTTGATTGGTTATTATGTTTACGGCATCTGCTAATTCTTTCCAAGTGCCGTTCAATTCTTGTAGGAAATCTTTTCCTTCTTCGGTTAAGCCGTAATACTTTCTAGGTGGTCCAGAAGTAGACTCTTCCCAGCGATAACTCAATACGCCGTCATTTTTCAATCTGGTTAATAAAGGATAAATTGTCCCTTCGACTACCAGTAGTTTTGCGTTTTTGAGCGTTTCAAGTATTTCAGAAGTATAGGCGTCTTTTTCTTTTAGTACAGATAAGATGCAGAATTCTAAAACACCCTTACGCATCTGCGCTTTAGCATTTTCGATGTTCATAATTCATTTTGATTTTGTTGATTAAACTGTTCATTTTTTGATTTTTTAGCTTGCGCTAATTGATTGATTTGATGATTGAAACTATATAGCCTATTATTTTCTTATACAAAGATAAGGTTAAAAGAAGGTAGTATGTAATGCATAGTACTAATATTTAACACAAAATTAACAAATTAAAAAATACTAGGAATGCATAGTATTTTTTGTATTTTTACAAAAAAATCAATGAACTATGGAGTTTACACCTGCTAAATTAAATCTTTTTACCTTTTTTAAGTTGCCTTCTGCTTTCTGGAGTGGTGTGCGCGTAAAATCGGTTTCGCCTGAAGTGTGTGAAGTTACAGTAAAACACAGATGGTTTAATCAGAATCCCTTTAACTCCATGTATTTTGCAGTACAAGCGATGGCTGCAGAGTTTACTACAGGTGTTTTAATGATGTTTCAAATTAAGAAGACCGGCAAGAATATTTCAATGTTAGTAGCACAAAACAAGAGTGTCTTTACCAAAAAAGCTACAGGAAGAATAACATTTTGTTGTACACAAGGTGCTTTGATTGAAGATACTATTCAAAAAGCAATTGATACCAATGAAGGACAAACGGTATGGTTAACTTCTATAGGTAAAAATGAAAAAGGAGAACAAGTTTCTGAAATGCAATTTGAGTGGACTATTAAGGTAAGAGGTTGATTTTTTGTGATTTTTAATTTTAAGCGGTCACACTTTATTGCTTGATTTTCATTCCTAAACATAAGTTAATTAGCTTTTATTCTTTTTTTTTTGGTCGTAACTTTGAGAAAAACAGAAAAAGATGACCATTTTAATTACAGGAGCAACAGGTTTAGTTGGACAGGAATTAGTGCAATTACTGTTGGAAAACGGACACGTTGTTCACTACTTATCTACATCAAAAAATAAAATTGTTACCAAAAAAGATTATAAAGGTTTTTACTGGAATCCAGAAACAGCCGAAATAGATCTAAATGCGTTAACAAACGTTGAGGTTGTAGTACATTTGGCAGGAGCAACTGTTGCTAAGAAATGGACTAAATCTTATAAACAGGAAATTATTGAAAGTAGAGTGCTTTCTACTCGACTATTATATCAAACTTTACAGAAAAACGATAATCAAGTAAAACAGATTGTGTCGGCTTCTGCTGTTGGAATTTATCCAGATAGCTTAACTAATATTTATCACGAAAAAGATTTAGATATTGATACTTCTTTTTTAGGGAATGTTGTCAAACAATGGGAAAATGAAGTTAGTCAGTTTGAAAAACTGAATATATTAGTTGCTAAAATTCGTATTGGTTTAGTTTTAGCTAAAGACGGTGGTGCTTTGCAAGAAATGGTAAAACCAATAAAGTTTGGTATTGGTTCTGCTTTTGGATCGGGTCAGCAATATCAATCTTGGATTCACTTGCATGATTTAGTTTCTATATTTTATCATGTAATTGAAAATAAATGTGCTGGAGTTTACAATGGAGTTTCGCCTTATCCAGTGACTAATGAAGTATTGACAAAGGCAATTGCGAAAACATTAGAAAAACCATTATTCTTACCTAATATTCCGAAATTCGCCATGAAATTGATCCTTGGGGAAATGCATATCTTGCTTTTCTCGAGTCAACACGTGAGTTGTAGAAAATTATTAGATGAGAACTTTCAATTCAAGTTTGGATCTTTAGACAAAGCCTTAAACGATTTGTTGAAATAAAAAGATGCCCAAATAGTTTAAACTACTGGGGCATCTTTAATTATTTATGTATGCGAATTATTTTTTCGTTGCGTTCAATTTTACAACTAATTCAATATCATCATTTACAAATTTGTCTTTTAAATCATCAAAAACTGATTTAGAAGCATAATTTACATTCCAGTTTGTTCTGTTTATCATGAACGCCTCAGAAACTAACATCATGTTGTCACCTTCATAAGTAACAATTGCAGGAAAACTTACTGGTTTCGTAATGTCTTTCAGTGTTAAGTTACCATTTACTGTTGCTTTTCCTTCTACTGAAGTAATGCTTGTAATTTCAAATTTTCCTTCTGGAAACTTAGTTACATTAAAGAAATGATCTTCTCCTTCTTTATCACCTGTTCCTTTTAAGTGCGATTCTAAATCTTCTTTTCCATCACCAGCTACTAAATCAGAAACTATAATAGAAGTCATATCGATAACAAACATACCGCTTTCGACAGCGTCGTTAGCAACAGCAACTTCACCAGACTTTAAGTTAATTGTTCCGTTATGTTTTCCAGATGGTTTAGAACCTGTCCATTCAATTAGAGAACTTTCAGTGTTCACTACATAAGTTGTGCTTTCAGAAGAAGCCGTTGCTACTTCACCAGCTTCGCCAGTTTCATTCTTTTCACCTTTACAAGCTACGTTCATTGAAACAGTAGCCAATACAAATAAACTTAAGATAATTCTTTTCATCGTGTTGGGTTTTTTTATTAAATGCAAACATAAAAAATAGGATATTGAAACTCTCTTAACAACTTGCTAAATTTTTACTATTTTGACAAAAAAGCAAATGTGGCTGACAATTTGACATTTTTACATATTTGGCAATAGATTTGCAATTGGCTTTATTAAAGTAAAAATGTTTAAAAAAATATTCAAAAATATGAGTCAAGATAGTACTGAAAACATAGACATGGAAAACATCAACGAAGAGAATGTTTCAGAAAATCAAGAAATTCCTACACCTGAATTATCGGTAGAAGAGCAATTGCAATTAGATCTAACTAATGAGAAAGATAAATTTTTACGTCTTTTCGCTGAGTTTGAAAACTTTAAAAGAAGAACGGCTAAAGAACGTATTGATTTGTTCAAAACAGCTAATCAAGATGTCTTACAAGCAATGTTGCCTGTGTTAGATGATTTTGACAGAGCTTGGGCTCAAATTTCAAAATCTGAAGATGAAGCATTAACTACAGGTGTGCAATTAATTCATGACAAATTAAGAAGTACTTTAATGGCAAAAGGTTTGGAAGAAGTGGAAGTGAGAGCTGGAGACAGTTTTAATGCTGATTTCGCTGAAGCAATTACTCAAATTCCTGCACCAACTCCTAAATTAAAAGGGAAAATTGTTGACGTTATTGAAAAAGGTTACAAATTAGGAGACAAAATTATTCGTTTCCCTAAAGTAGTTCTTGGTCAATAATTTTTTGCGTTACAGATGCGATTTTTCGCGTCTAACTTTTAATCAAAACTAAAAATGAAAAAAGATTTTTACGAAATATTAGGCATTACAAAAGGTGCTACTCCAGAAGAAATTAAAAAAGCTTATCGAAAGAAGGCAATTGAATTTCACCCTGACAAAAATCCTGGGAATAAAGATGCGGAAGAAAGTTTCAAAACAGCAGCTGAAGCTTATGAAATATTAAGTGATCCTAACAAAAAAGCGAAGTATGATCAATATGGTCACCAAGCTTTTGATGGTGGTGGCGGTGGTTATGGTGGCGGTGGTCACATGAACATGGATGATATTTTCAGTCAGTTTGGAGATATTTTTGGTGGTGGTTTTGGAGGTTTTGGCGGTGGCGGTGGCGGTTCACGCAGAGTGAAAGGAAGCAACTTGCGTATTAAAGTGAAATTAACTTTAGAGGAAATTGCCAATGGCGTTGAAAAGAAAGTTAAAGTAAAACGAAAAATACAAGCTAAAGGAGTAAGCTATAAAACTTGTTCAACCTGTAATGGTTCTGGACAAATTATGAAGATTGCAAATACCATTTTAGGTAGAATGCAAACAGCAGCAACGTGTCATACTTGTGGTGGTTCTGGTCAGATTTTAGATCAAAAACCAGCAGGAGCAGATGCACAAGGAATGTTGTTAGAAGATGATACGGTTTCTATCAAAATTCCGGCAGGAGTTGTCGATGGAATGCAGTTGAAAGTTGCTAACAAAGGAAACGAAGCTCCAGGAAACAATAGTATTCCCGGTGATTTAATTGTTGCAATTGAAGAAATAGAACACGAGTTTTTAAAACGTGAAGGTGAAAATCTTCATTATGATTTATACATCAGTGTGGCGGAAGCGGCATTAGGTGCCTCAAAAGATATTGAGACAGTTTCTGGAAAAGTGAGAATTAAACTGGAAGAAGGAATTCAATCAGGAAAAATTCTACGTTTAAAAGGAAAAGGAATTCCAAGTATAAATTCATACGGAAATGGCGATTTGCTAGTTCATGTGAACGTTTGGACGCCAAAAACTTTGAATAAAGAACAAAAACAATTCTTTGAAAATAATTTAACGGATGAAAATTTTATTCCAAATCCTGAAAAGACAGATAAATCTTTTTTCGAGAAAGTTAAGGATATGTTTTCGTAATCAAATTAATTTTAATACATTTGAAACTCACTTTCTTACGAGAGTGAGTTTTTCTTTTTCATAGCAATTTTTCCCATCCTTTAGCAATAACGGGTGGGTTTTTTTTGTAACAAAAGGCTACTTTTTCTGACTAATATATAAATCAAAAACTAAAACGTATCTATGAGCAATATTCTCGAAGTGCAAAATGTAGTGAAAAAATTTGGCGATTACACCGCTTTAAATAATGTTTCATTACAAGTTCCAACAGGAAGTATTTATGGGCTTCTTGGCCCAAATGGTGCCGGAAAAACATCATTAATCCGTATCATCAACCAAATTACAATGCCAGATAGTGGTACAATTTTGTTAGATGGCGAAAAATTAAAACCAGAGCACGTTCAATATATTGGGTATATGCCCGAAGAAAGAGGTTTATACAAAACCATGAAAGTGGGGGAGCAATGTTTGTATTTAGCCCAATTAAAGGGAATGTCAAACGCAGATGCTAAAAAACAATTAAAATATTGGTTTGAAAAGTTTGAAATTGAAGGCTGGTGGGACAAAAAAATTCAAGAACTTTCAAAGGGAATGGCGCAAAAAATACAGTTTATTGTTACCATTTTGCACCAACCTAAATTATTGATCTTAGATGAACCTTTTTCAGGTTTTGATCCTGTGAATGCCAATTTAATAAAAGATGAAATTATTGAATTGAATAAAAAAGGAACTTCAATAATTTTTTCTACACACCGCATGGAAAGTGTAGAAGAAATGTGCGATTATATTGCTTTGATTCATAAATCAAACAAAATAATTGAAGGAAAATTGGAAGACGTAAAACGTGAATATCGTTCAAATACCTTCCAAGTAGGTGTTTTAACGAAAGACGTTGAAGGTTTAATGTTCCAATTGACATTGAAGTTCAAAATTGCACAAACCTATTTTAAATCTTTAAATGATGATCTTAAATTAGAGGTTCAATTAGGTAACTACAATCAAAATGATTTATTGGCAATTTTAACTAATTTTGGGCAAGTAACTCATTTTGTGGAGAAAATCCCAAGTGTAAACGATATTTTTATTCAATCTGTAAGCAATTAAACATGAGCATATTATCATTAATTATAAAAAGAGAATTTATTGCTAAAGTACGTAATAAATCATTTATTGTCATGACTTTTTTGAGTCCATTATTGTTTGTAGGAATGGCTCTTTTGGTGGGTTACATTGCTTCAATGAGTAAGGATTCAGTTACACAAATTGCGGTTCATGATGAATCAGGTTTGTTAATTAGCGAATTTAAAAGCGATAAGAAAACGGAATATACGAATTTGTCAGCCATGCCTTTTTCTATAGCAAAAGATACGGCAAGCAAAAATTACGAAGGTTTAATTTATATTCCAAAAGTTGTCGCTATTCAAGATTTAAAGGATAAAGTGGAATATATATCGGAAGATAGTCCAAGTATGGAATTCATTAATCGTGTGGAATTCATCGTTGATACAAAAATTACGCAGAATAATTTAGAAGTTTTGGGCTTCGACCCAGCCAAAATTGAAGAAGCAAAAGGCGATTCTTCCTTGAAATTATCTAAATTTTCAGGAGAAGAAAGTTTAAAAGGATTAAATGAAATCAAAGTTGCTATTGGAGGTCTTGCTGGTTATTTGATCATGATGTTTATTATCATTTACGGAAACTTCGTAATGCGAAGTGTAATTGAAGAAAAAACTTCGAGAATTATCGAAATCATTATTTCATCGGTAAAACCATATCAGTTAATGATGGGTAAGATTATTGGAAACTCATTAGCAGGAATTTTGCAATTTTTCATCTGGGCAATTGTTGGTGCTTTATTATTCTTTATAGCTTCGACATTTTTAGGTGGACAGATTGGAGCTTCTTCTAGTGTTTCTCCAGAAATGATGGATGCAGCTACGGGTAGCGTTGATAAAATGGCGAAAATCCAAATGTATTTGAACGAAATTTGGAACCTGCCATTAGCAACAATGTCAATTGCGTTTCTTATTTATTTTATTGGAGGATACTTTTTATACAGTTCAATGTATGCAGCAATTGGTGCAGCAGTTGATTCTGAAACGGACTCACAACAATTTTTATTACCAATATTAATGCCTTTAATGTTAGGAGTTTACATTGGTTTTTTTACCGTAATTAACGATCCTCATGGCACAATTGCAACCGTTTTTTCAATGATACCTTTCACTTCGCCAATTGTAATGTTAATGCGTATTCCTTTTGGAGTTCCTTTATGGCAATTAGCAGTTTCTGTAGTTTTATTGTTTGGAACGTTTATCTTTGTAGTCTGGTTTGCAGCAAAAATCTACAGAATAGGAATTTTAATGTATGGTAAAAAGCCGTCTTGGAAAGAACTATATAAATGGATGAGATATTCAAATTAGGTTAAAATAGTGTAGGTTAGAAGTTTAAAAGCATAAAGGTTTGATTTTTTTAGACCTTAAATACATAAAAGCAAAATGCCGAAAATATTAGTTATCGAAGACGAAGCATCGATCCGAAGAGTTTTAATCAAGATTCTTTCGGAAGAAAATGATACGTATATAGTTGAAGAAGCAGAAGATGGATTGCAAGGTTTAGAAAAAATCAAGAATGAAGATTACGATTTGGTTTTGTGCGATATCAAAATGCCAAAAATGGATGGAGAAGAGGTTTTAGAAGCAGTTAAAAAAATTAAACCTGAAATTCCAATGGTGATGATTTCCGGACATGGCGACTTAGAAACTGCTGTAAACACAATGCGTTTAGGTGCTTTTGACTATATTTCTAAACCACCAGATTTGAATCGTTTATTGAATACGGTTCGAAATGCTTTAGACAGAAAACAATTGGTAGTAGAAAACAAAATCTTGAAAAAGAAAGTGTCTAAAAACTACGAAATGATTGGAAATAGTGACGCTATCAATCACATCAAAACAATGATTGATAAAGTAGCGCCAACGGATGCTAGAGTTTTGATTACAGGTCCAAACGGAACTGGAAAAGAGCTTGTTGCGCATCAATTACATGAAAAAAGTGAACGTTCTGGCGCTGCTATTATTGAAGTAAACTGTGCGGCGATTCCTTCAGAATTAATTGAAAGTGAGTTGTTTGGCCATGTAAAGGGCGCATTTACTTCTGCCGTTAAAGATCGTGCGGGGAAATTTGAGGCTGCTGATGGTGGCACCATTTTCTTAGATGAAATTGGTGATATGAGTTTGTCAGCTCAGGCCAAAGTATTAAGAGCTTTGCAAGAAAATCTAATTCAAAGAGTAGGAGCAGACAAGGACATTAAAGTTAATGTAAGAGTAATTGCGGCTACTAATAAAGACTTGAAAAAGGAAATTGAAGAAGGTCGTTTTAGAGAAGATTTATACCACAGATTAGCTGTTATTTTAATTAAAGTGCCATCTTTAAACGATCGTAGAGAAGACATTCCAGAATTGATTAAACATTTTACAGCCAAGATAGCATCAGAGCAAGGAAATGCTGTTAAAGTGTTTACAAAATCGGCTATTAAATTATTACAAGAATACGATTGGACCGGAAATATTCGTGAATTAAGAAATGTGGTAGAGCGCTTAATTATTTTAGGTAATCCCGAAATTTCAGAACAAGACGTAAAATTGTTCGCAAGTAAATAAATTAAAAAAGTAATTCGAAATTACTAAAAGAAAAATGCAATTAAAAAAAATAAACCCGAACCTTCAGAAAGCTTTAATTGAAAATGATTTCACTGAAGCGAATGAGATGCAAGAAGAAACGTTTTCTGCTATTAAAAGTGGTGTTGATGCAGTAATTCAAGGCCCAAAAAAGAGCGGAAAAACGACCACGATCATTATGAACGTGATTCAAAAAATGGACAAACCAGTAGGGGAAAGCACACGCGCTTTGATTTTGGTACAAGACAAAGAAAAGGTGTTAGAAGCGGTTGAACAATTTAAAAGATTTAATCATTACAATAATTTACGCGTTATTGGTGTGCACGAAAAAGGCGATATCGATTACGATAAAAATCTAATTTCTGTGGGAATGGATGTGTTGATTGGAACACCTATTCGTATTAATGAAATGTTTACTTCTGCCGGATTTAATATGAACACTATTAAAATGTTTGTAGTGGATGATGTGGAAGAAATGTTACGCAAGCGTGAAGACACTTTGATTGACAGACTTTCTTCAAGTGTGGATAAAACACAGCGTCTGTTTTTCTGTACACAAATTACTGAAAAAGTAGAAATTTTAGCGGATCGAATAATGATTGAACCACTCTTCTTTGAAATGGAAGACGAAGCATAAATATAAAAACCATCTCATTGAGATGGTTTTTTGTTTAAGCTGTTTATTTATACAACACAAAGCATGGCTATTTCTTAATTAATTCCACTTCTACCGTCAGATTATCTCTTAGTAAGGTCACCGAATTCAGTTTTCCATCAGTCAAATTGAATTTTAATAAATTGGGATAATCTACAATCTTGAAATAGCCATTTTTAAGATAAAGTAATTCATTATCATTTTTTACTTTAAAAAATTCAAAAAAAGGCGATTCGACATAAACTCTATTATTTTTTTCTACTATTTTCGTATCCATGCCTTGCCCAAATAGGAAATCTTCATAAGTTCCAATTAATTTTTCTTTTAAACTTTGAGGTATTTCATGCGCAACTTCGTCAGGTGTTTCTTTCTTCCAATTCATTAGCGACAAAATCTTTCTTCGAGTTTCATTGAATATGGGAAAACGATTGATTTTTTCACCATTCCCCATATAAACAAAGCCATTTCCATCGGTCATTGTAGCAAAAAGCTCACTACCTACGCCAGTATTTGATCCTGCGCATCTAATCCAATCATAATTATTATAGCCAAATGATTTCTGCGCCCCATAACTCCAACCTCCAACGGCATTTTTTAAAGCAGTGACTTCAGTAATTTTTTTCGCAACAGTATTCGATATGACTTTAATGTTTTTATTGCGCAATGCATTTTGAAGTTCTATTGTAAGTAATGCCAAATCTGTTGGTGTCGACCACAATCCCGAAGGAGCAACTTGAGGTGTTATGGGTAAACCAGTTTTTATAACATTTCCATTTTCGTCATGAACAAGCGCAACATTTTTTAGAAATCCCTTTTCATTCGGCTGAATCATCGTTGTGTTTTTTAGGCTCAGAGGTGTAAAAATGTGTTCTTGTGCAAGTAAAGCAATCGGTTTCTTTAAACTGTCCTCTAGTGCCATTTGAATTATGGTATAACCGCCACCACTGTATTGCCAATTGGTTCCTGGTTCAAAAATAAATTCAATTTCTTTATCATATCTTGGTATTTGTCCTAAAAGACTTTGTTTTAAAGTCGGAATGGTGTCGCCTTCGTAATAATCTGAAAAGCCGTGTTGATTGGTTCCAGCAGTATGATTTAAGAATTGCTTCCATGTTGGAATATTATTTTCGGCAAACTTACTTTTTGGCAACTTCCATCTTTTTAGGTAAGTAGCTATTGGATCGTCTAAATTAATTAAACCTTTTTCTTCCAATATATGGCAGAGAAGTGCTGTTATTGGTTTTGCAATGGAAGCGGTGGAGAAAGCGGTGTTTTCTTCTATTTTTTCTTCCGATTTAACCGATTTTACACCAAATTGTTTCGTGTAAACTATTTGGTAATTTTCGAAAACAATAAGACTAAAACCTGGAAGTTTGTTTTCTTTTAATTTGGGTTCAATATTTAAACTGTCCGTCAGAAAGCTGTAATCTCTTTTGTTCAAAATTACTTTTGTGCTTGTTTTGCAGCTTGAAATTAAAACTAGTAAAACTAGTGAGTAAATAGTATTTTTCATTGTATCGTATTTATGATTAAACTTTATTACGATACAAAGATGTTGAAGAAATGAAAAACAGGCGACCGAATAAAAGTATTCGAACGCATTTGTTTTAAAAAATAAGTACGAATAATTACAAATAGCTATTTATTAACCTCTTACGATAATGAGTTGGCGTATTTCCTGTGTGTTTCTTAAAAGCGGTATTGAACGAAGATTTTGAATTAAAACCTACTTCGTACAAAATTTCCAAAATAGTTACATTGTTTTTTGTCGCATCTTGTAAAATTTCCATTGCAGCCGCTATACGATATGCGTTGATGAAATCATAAAAATGCTGTTCTAATTTGTGATTAATTAAAAGCGATAAATCACGAACAGGAATTTGAATAGAAGCGGCAACATCTTGAATAGTTAGTGTAGGATTTAGAAAGGGCTTTTCTTCAAGCATATAATTCTTTAATTTCGACAAATCTTTGTCATATTCTTTTTCAGTAGGAATTAAATTATCATTGCTTTTTTCTTCCGAAATAATATGCGACACTAATTGTAATTTTGAATCTATTGTTCGAAATAGGTTGGGATAGTTCAATGCTTTTAGTAAGTACCAACAAATTATAAACAATTGGGATAACAGTACACCAATCTTTATCCAGTCCGAAATTTCTGAATAATCTGAAAATTTTAAGATATTTTTGACGAGAATGATCAGATATAAAATAGTGAGGACACTTGTAAATTGAAACAGCCAGTTGTAGGAATTAATACTTGTACCCGAATAGTTTTCCAGGTATAGTTTTTTAGCTTTTTTTAATAATGTAAAAACGGCTATTAAATATAATATTATTTGAATATGTATTAGAATATGATTGAATTGTAACTCAATCATACTTTGGCGATTTTCTATAAAATTAACTTTAGATGCAAAATCTACTGCATAAAATCGAGGTATTAAAACAGCACTTGCAATGATCAAAGGCAACAAGTGAATTAGATGTTTTGCTTTAAGCCTGAAATCTGAATAACAAATGGAAACTACATAAAGATAGAAAACAGGGATTTGCATGAAAGCAAAAGTATTTCGAAGCATTCCCAAATTTGAAGGAGCATCAACTAATAAATTAAATAATGGCTCGCTAACATCTAATGCTGTTAGTAGCAAGAAAAAAGCAAAAAGGTAATTACTAGTTTTGTGCTTTGTTTTAACCGTTATTAGAAAAAAAGCTAGAAGAAGCGATGTAAACAATGAAATGACAGTGACAATAATCAGTAAATTAATCTCATCCATTTCTTATTTTTTTTTCGTTTTTAGTAGAATATATCATAATCTCGATTAATTACTGATTTTGACTTTTTCGCTTTTACTTTTTTAAAAAGGAGTATGAAAATAGTCTTTTGTAAAAATAATTAAAAATTAATAACAACTGCAAATAACATTTGGTTAATTAATGATTCAATGATTTTCTTTGAAAAGGAGTATTAGATATAAGAATAGTTATCGTCTTGGCACTACAAGATGTTTGGGATTAAAGATGTGATATTTTTCCATTAAACACAAATTTTCCATGTACAAAACCATCTTTAAATTTAGCCTAAAACCCAAATATCTTGTAACGGCTGTTGGCAGTAGTTGTTTTCATTCTTCTGTTAAGTTTTTAATACATTCTTCTCTAACTTTCCAAATATCATTTAGCGTAAATTCTATTTTGCGATTTTCATTAAGCCATTTTTCTAAATATGCTTTATGATAATCTACTTTGTAAGTTGTAATTTGATTTGGTAATATTTCTATTTCCTCTAAAAGTTCATTTTCAAAATCTGAAGGTTTAGAATCAGTTTTTGTAAAATCATAAATTTCATTTTTGTATTTTAAATAATTATGTGCTTCAGGAATATACTCAAGTCTATTTATTTTTAGAGTTTCTCTTATTTCGTATGTGTTTAAAGAATTCATTTTAAATATCCCTAAAATGAGTTTTATTTCAGAGTAATTATTTTCATCTGCAAGTTTTTTTAGAATTGAATGTTTCGTACTACAAGTTCCACAATTGTCGGAAAAAATAGTTTTTAAATCAGATTTATTTTCATTTCTTCCATATTTCATTTTTTTTATAAATACAGTTGCATCTTTGAATGTATAAATATTTTGACTTAAAAATTCTTTCGAAATTTCTCCATTTTGCTTGATTTCAAAATCAGGTAATTCTTTCATTATTGTCATTTTACAATTACTGCCATCTTTTATACAATGTAACTCAAATAATAATCTTTATGCTGTATTTATTTTTATTTCAAACCGATTTTTTGAAATTATTTATCATTTCTTACTACTTTTTTTGAGAAAAATATCTTTTATATATGTTAAGTAAAAAAGTAACAATATTTATGCTTTAATTGAAATTGTTACTATGGCTGGATTAATTACATCTTTAACTTTTCCCGTTTTTTTAGTGAAGTACTTTGCAACTTCTATTTGAGCAATATATTTATGAATCTTTTTTAATCATAAAACTCCTATTCGTTGTTAGTCTCCGTTTACTTATACGTTTAATTTCCAACACCAACAATATACTCAGGATATTCAATATCGTCGAAAATGAAAGTAAAATCTTTTCTTTTATCGCTCAATAAATATTCGCTTTCAAACCAATATATCTTGCGAGAAATAACTACTCGATCTTCAATAAGATCAATAATTCTTCTGTCAGTTAATTCGAAGAATATCATTTTTCTATTTCTATTGTTCCACTTGAGTCTTTCTTTTTTCTAACGCTCAGAAAACTGATTAATAATGAGCTATATATAAGAAATTGATTCATAGTTTTGGTTTTCGAATTACTTTAAAAAAAACAGACATTTAGTTACTTTATGCATGTAATAGATAATCTTACAAAAAAATGATTCAACTTACAGACTAATATTCTTTTTAGTAGTAACTATAAACGATTTTAACTAAGTTTTTTTCGTTAGTAATTTTTGAGATTAAATTATTTTCATTCAAATGAAATGTAGTATCAGGGGTATAGTTGTCTTTTTCTTTCTCGTTTTGCGCGCTCGAATATTGTTTTTCAAAACTCTTTGTCCCGTTTTTTATAATCTTGAACCTGATGAGTTGCATAAATTCATTTTTCTGATTATCCGGGTTAAATTGATAGGAAATGTAGCTGTGAGTGAATGGAAAAACACCATAAGGAGATATGCAATTTTTAAACGTAACATTGCCGTCTACATAAGTTACTACGCAATTGTCTACAATTTTATCTTCGATAACTGAATTTTGGTCCGCATAAGTATTATCAGTCATTACAATGTAGCGTTTTGAAAGTAGCATATCTTTTTCTATCCAATAAACTCGTGTTTCATTTGCATCGCCTAAATTTTCTGATAAAATCATTTTGTGATCGTCGTAATTTACCGTTATACTGTGGTCTTCTTTTATTATTTCTGTAAGCATTTCATCCTTATAAACAAACTTTTGCTGATCTGAAGGTTTGCCTTTGTTATTGAAATTAGTCGTAAGGGTTATTTGTCCAGCACTATTAAAATCGTAATTTTTGTATAGTTTATCTTTTCCTTTTTCAGTAAAAAATATCTTGATATTTTTTACTTTTGGTATTTCTTGAAGATACCAATATTCTTCACTTTCAGTTAAAAAAGGAGTTTGGTACATTTGAAGATATTTCTTTAAGGTAACTTTCGAGTTGGCAGTACTGTTGTTTGAGGTTGCTAGCTTTCCTATTGTTTCATTAGTTTTTCTTGCAGTAATTGCATAAGAAGACTCTTTTTTTATTCCCATTTGTGCAGCTACAAACTCCGTAGTGTGGGTTAGCTTATCAAATAATTCCACTTCATCATAAACATCGCCACTCCAGTAAGCGGTTGATTGAAAAGGTCTTTCTGAATTGGTCATATCTAAACCTTCTCCATTTTCAAATTTTAAAAAACAATGTTTTCGGACCATAATAACTTCAAGATTTTGTTTTTTAAAATTATCTTTTAGCTCTTTTTGTTCGTTACCAAGATTATCACCTGCCACTTGCACAGGATATGCTGCAATACTTATCAAAATAGCATACTTTTTTCCAGCTTTTATTTTTAGTGTATCTGAAATTACGTCTTCTGAGCTTTCATCATCTTCCATTGCTACAACTTCCACAGTTGCAGCTTGGGTTGTTGTACGTTTAACTTGCGCTATTCCCTGCATTGAAAAGGAAATTAGAACTAATAAAGTGAGTAGTTTTTTCATGCTTATTTTATTTTTTTGTAATTATATTATTCCCAAAGTGATAGTTAAAAACCACATTTTTTGCTAAATTTCACTGAAATAAATATCGGATAGATGTATTAAAAATTGTGATTTTTTAATTACCGCAATTTAAGAAGTATTTTATTATAGGTGGTAGAGAAAATTTGTATATTTTTCAGTTCTTTTTTTGAGCCTATCACTGCTGCTTTTTTATAGAATAAAGCTACTAATTTTCTTCAGATCGCATAAAAAAATAGCCAATACATAAGCATTGGCTAAATAATAGTACGTAATAAAGATCAAATTTAAAATGCAGGTGTAATATTTCTATTCACAGATTCCATCGGGAGTACAACTTGGTCCTTCAGATGTCATTTTTAAAACGCTTTTAGGGTTGCGTTCTCTCCATTCGGCAAAAGCTGTAGTTATATTTTCTAACAAAACTGCTGGTGGTTGCGCTCCCGAAACGCCATATCTGCTATCCAATCCAAAAAACGGAACACCTTGCACACCAATATGTCGCGCTTCGGCTATATCTTGCGCTATCCTATAGGCGTAATTGTCATCTGTAAAAGCAGTTTGAAGTGCAGCTTCATCTAATCCTATTTCTTTTCCTAATTGACTTAAAGTTGCTAAATCAGCAATATTTTTACCTTCTGTGAAAAATGCACTAAATAAACGTTCTTCCAGTTCATTACCTAAGCCTTTTGTGTTTGCAAATTGCAACAACTTATGCGCATTCAAAGAATTAACTAAAACTGATTTATCTAAATTGTACGTTAGTCCTACTTGTTTTGCAGATTCTGTTACACCAGCTAGCATTTGTTCTACTTGGTCAATTGGCATTCTTTTACGTTGTACCAAGTAATCGATATAGCTTTCTTCGGCTACTTGCGGCATCTCGGCATCAAGCTGATAACTTTTCCAAACGACTTCAATCTCTTTACTTTCGGTAAATTGTTCTAAAGCGTTTTCAAGATTGCGTTTTCCAATATAGCAGAAAGGACACATAACGTCGCTCCAGATCTCAATTTTCATTTTATTTTCCATTACTTTCTGTTTTTTATCTCATTTTAAATTTTCAATTGAATAATTTAAAAATCCAATATTATATAGTATTGCAAGATACGAAATATTACCCAAATTTAATTGCTTAAAATTGAGCGATTTTCAATTGCATAGTATGTTTTGTAGGGTTTTATCCTAAAAATCGAAAGTTTTTTATTAAATTTGTAAGAGCTTGTTTTGGGCGCTTTGCCTTTCTTTTGCAAGTAAAATATAAACAAACAATTCTTCTTTATTTAATAGGAGAATAGAAAAAATAAAAGCTATGGGAGTAATGAAGATTTATTCGGGAAGTGAGATTTTAGCAGATGGATTAAAGCTTAAAATCGAAGCGATAGGTGTAGAGGTAATCAAAAAAGACAATTTACAATCAGCACGCTTGGCTGGTTTTGGTAATACGGATTTAGCAGTGGAATTGTTTATCGATGAAAAACATTACGCAAAAGTAAGTCCCATTTTAGAAGATTTTAGAATGAGTTTATAACTAAAAAAAGAGTCTTGAAATAAATCAAGACTCTTTTTTTATAATTGTAATTGGTTGTTATTATTCAAATAAAACAGAACCACTTATTTCAACTTCATTCCAAGTTTTGCTTACACCATCTTTACCTTTATGTAATTCGTAACAAGCTTTGTTGATTGAAGCCACAGCGAATTCTGCATCAAAGTCAACTAAATCAATTATAGAATTAATTGTGAAAAGATTGTTTTTGAATTCATGCGTTACTTCCATTTGTTTTTCAACGTCGTTCAATTTGATTGTTAACAAGCATTTCCCTTCTTTGAAGTTTAAAGTACCGTTAATTAATTCTTTGTTTTTCAAAACACCGAAAAAGAATTCTTTTAATTTGCTATCGCGATCTTCATTGTCTGTAAATAAACTGCTCACAGGAATAGAAAAAGTTGCACCTTCTAAAATAGCTTCTGGCGTAGTTCCAGTTTTTGTGTCTTTTAATGAAATTTCTGTAAAACTTCCACCAACACCTATTTTTTCTGTAGTTTTAAAAGCAGTCCAACTTACTTTAGTAGAATCTGAAACGATTTTAAGAGCTCCTGCTTCAACTTCTGTCGTTACTGGAACTTCCGTTTTTTCCTCTTTTTTACAGCTTACCGCCAAAATTCCGAATGTGCAAAACAATAATGCTATTTTCTTCATTAGTTTAAGATTTTATTAGATTAATATCCAAAGATAGTGAGAAAATTAAAATACTAAGAAAATACTGCTGTTAAAGATTATTTAATATTTTAATTTATTTATAAGTAGCTTGATGAGTTGAATAATGGGGAACGTAATTTTAGTTCAACATAATCTTATTCAGATCCTGAAATGAATTCAGGATGACAATAGTTTAGTTTATTCATGCAAAACAAAAGCTCCTTTAATTTGAATACAACAGAGAAATAAAGAATAAAAAAAAACTCCTGATATTTCAGGAGTTTTCTGTTTTACTGAACTTTATCTAAACCTCTTTTTTTCAACAGCGGTTTCACACTTGGTGCAGCACCTCTAAAATTTTTATACAATTCCATTGGATCTTGAGTTCCTCCTTTTTCTAAAATATTTTTTCTAAAAGAGCTAGCTTCCTTCTGATTGAATAAACCATTTGTTTTAAAGACATCAAAAGCATCTGTATCTAAAACGCCAGACCAAATATAACTGTAATAACCGGCCGAATATCCACCAGCAAAAATATGATTAAAATAAGTACTTCTATATCTTGGGATAATTGATGAAGGCAAGCCAATTTTATCCATAGCTTGCTTTTCAAAAGTTTCTGCATCCGTTTTGATCGCCTGTTTTTGAGAATGGTATTCCATATCTAAAAATGAAGCGGCTAAATATTCTGTAGTGATGAAACCTTGGTCAAATGTTGATGCTTTTTGCATTTTTTGAATTAACGCATCCGGAATTACCACTCCAGTATCATAATGTTTAGCATACATTTTCATTACTTGAGGTTCTGCTGCCCAGTTTTCCATGATTTGAGAAGGCAATTCAACGAAGTCTCTAGGTACATTTGTACCCGATAAGCTTTCATACGTTACATTTGAAAGTAAGCCGTGTAAAGCATGTCCGAATTCGTGGAAAAAAGTGGTTACTTCATCAAAAGTTAACAAAGCTGGTGCGTTTTCTGTCGGTTTAGTAAAATTACAAACAATTGAAACTACTGGATCTACACGTTTACCTTTTGATGTTTTTTGAGAACGATATGAAGTCATCCAAGCGCCACCTCTTTTAGAAGCTCTTGGGTGAAAGTCCATATACAAAATCCCTACATGTGTTCCTTTTGCTTCAGTCACTTCCCATACCGTTACATCTTCATGGTATTTTGGTACTGTATATAATTGTTTGAATTTTAACCCATATAACTTTTTGCAAACTGCAAATACGCCTTCTCTTGTTTGTTCTAAACTAAAGTAAGGTTTCATTTCTTGCTCGTCTAAATCAAAACGTACTTTTCTAATCTTTTCGGTATAATATCTCCAATCATAAGGTTGAACATCACCCTTAATATTCTCTAACTTCATCAAAATCTGAATGTCTTCCGCTTCTTTTTTAGCCATATTCACAGCAGGCGTCCATAAGTCTTGTAATAATTTATTAGCTGTTTCAGGTTTTTTTGCCATAGATTTTTCTAAAACGTAATCTGCATGACTTTCATAACCTAGTAAACGCGCTTTTTCACCTCTCAAATTTGCAATTTTAACAGCTAATTCTTTATTGTCATTCGCATTTCCGTTGTTAGCTCTCATTTGATAAGCCGTCCAGATTTCTTTACGCAATTTTCTACTGTCGCAATATTTTAGGAAAGGCATCACACTAGAATTTGCTAAAGTAAAAACCCATTTGCCTTCTTTGCCACGGGCTTTTGCATCCGCGTAAGCCGTTTCAATTAGACCTGCTGGTAAACCGTCTAAATCTTTTTTATTAGAAATTACTAGTTCATAGGAATTGGTTTCTGCTAAAATATTTTGTCCGGATTTTAAAGTTGAAATTGCTAATGCTGCGTTAATCTCTCTAAGTTTCTTTTTACCTTCAGCTGAAAGATTTGCACCGCTTCGTACAAAGTTCTTGTAAGTATTTTCTAAGAGCATATCTTGCTCTTTGGTAAGTCTTTTTCTGTTTTGGTTGTCCCAAACATATTTTACACGCTGAAATAATTCTTCGTTTAAATAGATATTGTCGTTGTGTGCAGCAAATAAAGGCGCTAATTCTTTAGCGATACTTTGAATTTCTTCATTAGTATTTGCACTATTTAGATTATTAAAAACCGTGCTCACTCTTGAAAGAAGAGCTCCTGAGTTTTCCATTGGCCAAATTGTATTATTGAATTCGGCTTTCTTTTTAACACTAACTATTTTCTTAATTTCTTCTTCTTGTTGTCTGATTCCTTCTAAAATGGCAGGTTTAAAATGCTCGTTTTTAATCAAATCGAAAGGAGGAACTTGAAAAGGGGTAGCATAAGCATTAAAAAATGGATTAGCGCTAATCGTTTTTTTGTCTTGTGAATGCATTGCGGTCGTTCCTGTTAATACAGTTAATAAGAGTAATGTTCTGAACTTCATTTTAAAAAATTTTAACGTAAAATTAATAGATTTTTGATACCAATCCGAATTCTTAACTATATTTTAATAAATATAAAATATGTCTGAAATTGTAAGATGGAAATTGGTATAAAAAAAGCTTTTTCAATTACAAAAGTACTACTTAAAAATGAATTCCGAATTCTAATTGATTTCTTCTCAATTCGGAATTAAAAATTATCTTTGCACCTTCAAAAATTTAAGGAATACCTTTTTAAACTTTTAAGCCTTAAACTTTTAATTTCACATTATGATCACAGTAAACGACGTTGCAGTTGAATTTGGTGGAACAACACTTTTTAGTGAAGTAACTTTTGCCATTAATGAAAATGATAAAATTGCCTTAATGGGTAAAAATGGTGCCGGTAAATCGACACTTTTAAAAATTGTAGCGGGCCAAAGCAAACCTACTCGTGGGGTGATTTCTGCACCAAGTGACGCTGTAATTGCATATTTGCCACAGCATTTGCTAACTTCTGATGATTGTACTGTTATGGAAGAAGCCTCTAAAGCGTTTGCCGAAGTGTTGAATATGAAGAAAGAAATTGACGAACTAAACGAGCAATTAACGATTCGTACGGATTATGAAAGTGATGCGTATATGAAATTAATTGAACGTGTTTCTGAATTATCGGAAAAGTTCTATTCAATTGAAGAAGTAAATTACGAATCTGAAGTAGAAAAAGTCTTGAAAGGACTAGGTTTTGAGCGCGAAGATTTTAGCCGAAATACTTCTGAGTTTTCAGGAGGTTGGAGAATGCGAATTGAATTAGCGAAAATCTTATTGCAAAAACCCGATTTAATTCTTTTGGATGAGCCTACGAATCACATGGATATTGAAAGTATTCAGTGGTTAGAAGATTTCTTGATCAATCAGGCGAAAGCGGTTATGGTAATTTCTCACGATAAAACCTTTGTAGACAATATTACAAATCGTACCATTGAAGTTACGATGGGAAGAATTTACGATTACAAAGCCGTTTATTCTGAATATTTAGAGTTGAGAAAAGACAGAAGAGTGCACCAACAAAAAGCATTTGACGAACAACAGAAATTCATTGCAGACAATCAGGCGTTTATTGATCGTTTTAGAGGAACTTTTTCTAAAACTGAATCGGTACAATCGCGTGTAAAAATGTTAGAAAAAATTGTTCCTATTGAAGTGGATGAATTAGATACTTCAGCCTTAAAATTGAAATTTCCACCTTCACCACGTTCGGGACAATATCCAGTAATTGTGGAAGGTTTAACTAAGAAATATGGCGATCACGTAGTATTTGATAATGCTAATATGGTTATCGAACGAGGTCAGAAAGTAGCTTTAGTTGGAAAAAATGGAGAAGGAAAGTCAACCATGATTAAAGCAATTATGGGTGAAATTGATTTTGAAGGAAAGCTAGAAGTAGGACATAACGCACAAATAGGTTATTTCGCACAAAATCAAGCGTCTTTATTAGATGGTGAAATGACAATTTTTGAAACGATTGATCAAATTGCTGTGGGCGACGTCCGTACGAAAATTAAAGATTTATTAGGTGCTTTTATGTTCAAGGGTGATGATATTCAAAAGAAAGTAAAAGTGCTTTCTGGAGGAGAAAAAACGCGTTTGGCGATGATTAAATTGTTATTAGAACCGGTTAATGTTCTGATTCTTGATGAGCCTACGAATCATTTGGATATGAAAACTAAAGATATTATCAAGGATGCTTTAAAAGATTTTGATGGTACTTTAATTTTAGTATCGCACGACCGTGATTTCTTAGATGGTTTAGCAGAAAAAGTCTTTGAATTTGCACACAAACGCGTAATTGAACATTTTGAAGATATCAAAGGATTCTTAGCACACAAAAAAATGGAATCGTTGAAAGAAATAGAGAAATAGTTGATGTAAATCAATTTTTTAAAATATAGTTTTAAATAAAATAAGCTCCTTTTGGAGCTTATTTTGTTTTTAATACTTTTATATAATTTGTTATATTTGTTAGCACCTAGAAATTGTCATTATGAAATATTATCACTTATTTATAATCTTCGCTTTTTTTTCTTGTTCGAAAAAAATTGTATCGAGTAAAACATGGACTTCTTATGATGAAACTTCTCAAGTAGCGAGCTTTGCTTCTAATCAAGATCAAAATATGCGGTTTAAGCTAATTCAATCTAAAAACTCGGATAAGAACGAAATTTTTAAATCAATCTATAATCAAATTGGTAATTTTAGTGAAGATGAGTATATTCAGTTACTTCCATATATTTTAGATAAAGATATTTTAACTATTCAAAATAGTATTGAGGCTAAATATTTGAATTACGAAAAATTAACAAAATGGTATTTGTATAGAATTTTAAAATATGAAAGTAATCAAGAAACTTTTTTAAATGCAATACTTGCTATAAATCCAAACGCAGTTAAAGAGGCAAGAGAATGTGACCTAAATAAGAATAAAAATAAATTGCATCCGATTTATGGAATGCCAATTTTACTAAAAGATAATATCAATACAAAAGGAATGCCTACGACTGCAGGTGCTGTTGCTTTAAAAGATAACATTGCTAATAATGCATTTATTGTAGATAAAATCGCAACGAAAGGAGCTATAATTTTGGGAAAAGCAAATTTAAGTGAGTGGGCTTATTTCCTTTGTGAAAATTGTCCAAGCGGCTATAGTGCTTTAGGTGGACAAACCCTGAATCCATACGGAAGAACCATATTTGATACTGGTGGATCAAGTTCTGGTAGTGGCGTCGTAGTTGCTGCTAATTATGCTGTTGCTGCTGTTGGGTCAGAAACTTCTGGCTCCATTATTTCACCAGCAAGTCAAAACTCTTTGGTAGGATTAAAACCTACGATTGGACAAGTAAGTAGAACTGGAATAATACCCATTTCTTCTACTTTAGATACTGCCGGGCCAATGGCTAAAAATGTTATTGATACTAGTATTTTACTTTCGGCAATGACAGGTCAAGACACTCAAGATGCTACAACTATTGGTCATTCAAATTTTGGAGATGTCTGGAGTAGTTTTTCTGAAAACGAATTAAAAGGGAAAAGATTTGGCGTGTTTAAAGAGTTTTTAGAAAATTCGTCTTATAAAAACACCATTGAAAAACTAAAAGCACAAGGTGTGGAAATTATAGAAATTGAATCTCAAGAAATGAATTTTGAAGGATATATTACTTTTTTAAACGCGGATATGAAAGTTGATTTGCCTAAGTATTTCAAATTTCATTCATCAGTTTATAATCGCTTTAAAGACGTTTCGGATGTTATTGCATTTAATAAGCAAGATTCACATGTTCGTATTCCATATGGACAAGCTTTGTTTGAAGGAATCGTGGCCGAGAATATTTCTGAAACAGCTTTTAACAAACTAAAAAATCGTTTTAATAAAGAAGCAATTTCATTTTTTGAAACGCCAATCAGTAAATACAATTTAGATGCAATTTTGTCAATTAATAACTATAATTCAGCACATGCTGCTATGGCAAAATATCCTTGTTTAACTATTCCGATGGGCTATAATGTGACAGGTGAACCTATTGGAATCACATTTATATCAAGACCATTTGAAGAAGAAAAATTATTAAAAATAGGATTTGCTTTTGAAAAATTGAATCCTGTTAGAATTTCACCTAAAAATTATAAATAACTTTTAGGATTGAATAATAACAATATAGTTTTAAATAAAATAAGCTCCTTTTGGAGCTTATTTTATATTCTTTCCAAGATATATGTTGTTGGAGAATTAACTTCTAAATGCATCGTTAAATACAATTTTTTGTCTTTGAAATAGAAAGATGCTTCTTTATGCACTCGAATGTTAGCAAGGTTAACTACGTCTAATAAAATTAAGTTATTGATTACTTCAAAAGTGCCTTTGAATGTTGGATAAATAGCTTTATCTGATAAACTGTAATGAAACTGATTTTTATCTTTAAATTCAAAAATATTACCTCTGTTTTCTAATCTTATTGTCGCTTTATAGTTTTGAAGACCGACCGCGCTTTTATGACGTCTCTTCATTTTTTCAGATAAAACTATGGAGTCGTTTTCAACTTTATAATAAAAATCATTATCAAAAACACTATTGACTTTCCACCGGCCCATTAATTCGCTGTTTTCTTGTGCGGTTAATACATTAGCTAACAGGAATATTGTAAGAATAATTATTTTTTTCATTTTATTCAATTGTAAAACGAACACCAACTTCGCTATAAATTTTTATTTTTTCAAATTCAATAGGTGAAATATAACCTTTAACTTTACTATCGTTTAGGGTTGAAATACCTCTGATTCTAATTCCGTTAACTCTTCCTTGTAGGGGATTTTCAAGATTTATACGACCTACATATATTGCTTTTCCTACTTTTTGATTTAATGGGTCTAAGTAACTTTCTGCTGTTGCTTTTGCATTCTCAATAGCTTTAGAATTAGTAACTAATTGGATTTTATTAAATTCAGAATGCTCCGTTTTTTCAATAGTAACATTTGAAATTCCAATTTCTTCTAATCCGATAAAAACTTTTGTAGTTTCAGTGGCGTCATAAACCAAAATTGAATAAGATTTAGATTTATGGATATCGCTATTTTTTAAAAAGTATTTTTTGAAGTCACTTACCATATCTTTCATATAGACATTTTTGTTTACATCGATTCCAAATTCCTTCAATTTAACAAACATATCACTTTCTAAATCTTCAACAGATTTTTTCCCTTTAGTATCTTTTTCGGTAATGATAACATCAATATAAATTCGGTTAGGAACTACTAATGTATCTGCTTTTCCATTTACTTCGATATAAGGTTTGTCAATAAAATTTTTCTCTTGACTGAATGTTGTTAGTGAAATAAATAGAATCACTATTTGTGTTAATTGTTTCATGTTGATGTTTTTTATACTTTTATTTCTTCTTCCATTTATCAAAACCCATAGCATTCGGTTTCATTTCTTTTTGCCATTTTTTTCCGTACGTTTTATTTAGAAAGTCAAAAACCAAATCATTTTTACTTTCATAAAATTCAAAATTAGCTGGAGCTAAGCAACCAAAATCATGAAATTTTAAATTATAGATTTTAGCAAAAGCCAAATCTTCTTTTGTAATTACGGATGCAATTCCGCCTAAAACATAAATGGTTTTGGTGTTTTGGTTTGCTTCAACTTTTATGGGTTCAGTTTGTTTTTTCTCTTGAGCATTTATTGTAAAAGAGAAAATCAAAAATAGTATTGTTAATTGAATTATTTTCATTTTATTGTTTTTAAATTAAATTTCTTATTCCTTAATCGTAATAATCACTACTCCGTTTTTACCTCTTTCGCCATAAATAGGGATTGCTTTTTCAGGTAGTAAAATGACAATTGTATTAATTTTTTGTTTACTTAATGGCGCATAGGAACTTGTTGGGTTTTCTCCATATAATTCCTCTTCCGAATAAGCGACATTATTAATGTAATATAGTGGATTTTTTAGTTCGGTAATTGTTTCATATTCACCATTTGCAATGTCTTTAGCTCTTTTTTTGCTTAATTTTCCATCAATAAGTATTAAATCATCATTACTTACTTTTTTATCGAAATCTTGCGTAACTTCTTCAGCAACAAAAGTAGTAACGTCATAGCGCTTTCCTTTTGCAAAGTAACCTTGGTTATTTAAAGAAGCAGCATTACTTGTATCGTTCTTTAAATCAGAACTAACATTTTCTTTCGACTTAATTTCTTTTACCGCCATTGGAGTTGAAAAAATCACTTGTTTATCTGATTTATAATTGATGGTATCGTTGATTACAATATTGTTTTGAATTGTAATTTGTTGTTGTAAAATTTGTTCGGCGTCTTTTTTAATCACAGGATTCGTATTTACAAAACCATTAGCCGATTCTGGAGTTGGAATATTATTTCTAGCAGTATCAATTGCAGTAACAATGTTTTCTGGAATAATGATATTCTCTTTAGGTTGAAGCATAAAAAACGCTAATGTGCCTACTAGAACGATTGAAGCCGCTACAGCAATTTTCTTCCACAAATGTTTTTCCTGTTTCAAGGTTTGTGTTTCGAGTTTGTTTTCGACACGAGCCCAAATATTCTCCATACCTGGAAAATCTTTTTGCTCGGAATTTTGTGCCGCTTGTTGTATTTTTTTATATAATTTTTCTTCTGTTCCCATGACTATTTTGCTTTTTGATAAAAAGTTCTTACCAATTCTTTTAATTTACCTTTTGCCGCATTCAATTGCGATTTTGAAGTTCCTTCGCTAATGCTTAATTTTTCGGCAATTTCCTTGTGTGAATAGCCTTCAATCACAAATAAATTGAAAATTGTTTGACATCCCGCTGGAATATAATTCAGTAAATTGAGTAAATCTTCTTCTTCTAAATCGGTTACTTCATCAGCTAAAGGTTGGGACGAATAACTGATATCTTCCAAATAAAGATTAAAGTTGAGGTTCTTTTTCAATTGCAATAAACAATTATTAACCGTTATTCTTCGAGCCCAGGCTTCAAAAGCTAAATCTTCTTTAAGTTGTTCGATTTTTGTGAAAATAGTATAAAATGCATCGGCCAATACTTCTTCAATTTCTTCGTCTTTTTTCAAATACCGCTTACATAAGCGATACAGTTTTGGTGCCATAGTTTCATACACCAAGCGTTGTGCTTCGCGATGTTGTTTTCTACAGCCTTGTATGTGTTTTACATCCATTGGTAATCTTGCTTTTTTATATAGAGTAGAAAAGAATAGAAAAGGTTGGGAGGGAGGTGAAAAAAGTTTTCAGTGTTCAGTAATTAGTGTTCAGTTTTTTTTTAGATTCAAGTTATAAATTATAGATTCAGACAATTCGGTATCATTATCTTCGCACAATAAAAATTCTATTTCTTCTTCCGTATTCTTATATAAGGTAATGCCTTCAAACTTTTGATGTTCGGATAAAAGTTTAATGTCGATAATTTCAAAAGTAGGTGCATGCATTACACCTAAGATACTTCCTAAAATTTCACCATCTTCATAAGTCGATGCGGTGTTTTCGGCGCAAGCCAAAAAATAAATTTTATCATTTACCAAAATAGCATCGGTAAAAGTAGTTTCTATTCCGTCTAAAGTGGGAAGTGTTATCGGTATAAAACGGATATTGTTTTTTTGATTATTAGGAACAATAAAAATTCCGTTCTGACTTTCAGCTGAATTCCCTCGTTGGAATAAAATCATAGTTTCATTGGCATAAATGGCTCCTTCAATGTTAAATTGATCATCATTTAATTCACTAACATTTTTTAATTTCTGATATAGAGGATTTAGATCTTGCGTCTGAAGTGCATCCGTACTCAAATCTAATGTGAACATAGTTGTTCTATTTTTGGTCGAACCCGAACCTAATATAATAATTTGATTACCGTGTTGAATTATGCTTTCCAAATCAAGCTTATCTTGTTTTGGAATATTTTCAGCAGGTTCTTTTACCAATGGGAATTTTAGTAAAAGATTCTTTTCTATGTCATATTGGTACAAAAAACTACTCGAATCAGAAATAATAAATAGTACATTTTGTGAAAATAATAAGCCCGAAGCAGCGCTAATGCCTTTTATAGTGAAGAGATTTGTGAGTGTGAAATTTTCCATAATATTACCAATGTTTATAGTTTCTTTACGTGCATATAATTTTTAAAAGTAGTATTTTTACCATAATTAAGAAGCAAAATCCTATGGAAAATATAAATATTGAAGATTTTAAAGTCAAAGGCCAAATTAAATTAGCTGATTTTCTGACCGAATTAGATATGGATACCACTAAAAAGGAGGAAGTTAAAGCGTTAGATAAAGTTGAGAAAAAATTAAGCGAAAAACAAGATGCGATGTATGCACACAATAGGCATGCATTTTTGATTTGTTTGCAAGGAATGGACACCAGTGGAAAAGACAGTTTAATCCGCGAAGTTTTTAAAGATTTTAATCCAAGAGGTGTTGTGGTCCATAGTTTTAAAACACCAAATTCAACGGAACTAGAACACGATTATTTATGGCGTCATTATTTGGCTTTGCCCGAAAAAGGTAAATTTGCAGTATTCAATCGGACGCATTATGAAAACGTTCTGGTAACCCGAGTACATCCGGAATATCTTTTGCTTGAAAACCTACCTGGAATTGAAAAAGTGGAAGACATTACGCCTCAGTTTTGGGAAAACCGAATGGAGCAAATGGTGAATTTCGAAAAGCATATTGCACAAAATGGCACTACTGTATTGAAGTTTTACTTTCACATGAGTAAGGAAGAACAACGCAAACGATTATTGAAACGTTTAGAAAATCCGGAAGACAATTGGAAATTTAGCGTGGGCGATTTAAAAGATCGTGAACGTTGGGATGATTATATGAAATATTACGAAGAAGCGATTAACAAAACCTCTACGGATTTTGCACCTTGGTACATTATTCCTTCAGATGATAAAGGAGTTGCGCGCTATATTGTTGCAAAAATTATTTGGGAAGCTTTAAAAGCACTAACAGATATTACAGAACCCGAGTTAGATCCTAAAGTGAAAGCAAATATTGATTTTTATAGAGAGCAGTTGAAGGAATAGCAAATTCAAGTTCAATTAAAATTTAAAAAGTAAAATTTAAAAATATAAATAATGAAAGTATATACTAAAACTGGAGATACAGGAACCACCGCCTTATTTGGAGGAACTCGTGTTTCAAAGCATAACATCAGAATTGAAAGTTACGGAACGGTTGACGAGTTAAATTCTCATATTGGTTTAGTGCGTGATCAAGATATCAATCAAGTTTACAAACAAGTGTTGGTTGAAGTGCAAGACCGTCTTTTTACGGTAGGAGCCATTTTAGCAACACCGCCAGAAAAGGAAACGTTGAAAAATGGTCAACCGCGTTTGCAAAACTTAGGTATTATTGAATCAGATATCGAGTTTTTAGAAAATCAAATTGATATTATGGAAGAATCATTGCCTCCAATGACGCATTTTGTGTTGCCTGGTGGTCATCAAACTGTGTCATATTGTCATATTGCACGATGTGTTTGTCGTCGAGCAGAGCGTTTGGCAGTGCATTTAAATGACATAGAACCTACAGATGAGTTTGTTATTAAATATTTGAACAGACTTTCTGACTATCTGTTTGTCTTGGCACGAAAATTGTCGCACGACTTGAAGGCTGACGAGGTACAATGGATACCTAGGAAATAGCATTAACTTGTCAGTTTAGTGGATGTTTTTGGAAATTTTATTGCATTTAAAAGTGAAATAAAACACCAATTTTCAACACAAAAAAAGACGTTCTTGAAAATAATAAAAAATAAGCAAAAAATAACTTGTATTATTAAGTAATAAATTTATTTTTGCATAAACTTTAAATCGGTAAAAAGATGTATTGGACATTAGAATTAGCATCCTATTTAAGTGATGCACCTTGGCCTGCGACTAAAGACGAACTTATCGACTACGCAATCAGAACAGGAGCTCCGTTAGAAGTAGTGGAAAACTTACAGTCTATTGAAGACGAAGGTGAAATTTACGAATTGATGGAAGAGATTTGGCCTGATTATCCTACAGACGAAGATTATCTTTGGAACGAGGATGAATATTAGCAAAAAATAAACCCAACAGAATTAAAGTCTCTTCAGTGAGACTTTTTTTGTGGTTTTATTACCAATCTAACTAGAAAAATTAAATTATGAGTATCATAAATTCCATATTGAAGGCTTTCGTAGGAGATAAATCGGAGAAAGACGTGAAAGCCATTCAGCCTTTAGTAACAAAAGTTAAATCATTTGAGAGTGCGCTACAAGCATTATCTCACGATGAATTGCGTGCTAAAACGGCTGAGTTTAAATTAAAAATTAAAGAAGCTCGTGCTGAAAAAGACGAGAAAATTGCTGCTTTGAAGAAAGACGCAGAAGCAACTCAAGATATTGATGCACGTGAAGATATTTACGCTGAAATCGATACCGTAGAAAAAGAAGCTTACGAAATTTCTGAAATAGTATTGAATGAAATTCTTGCTGAAGCTTTTGCTGTAGTAAAAGAAACAGCACGTCGTTTCAAAGAAAACACTGCTATTACAGTTACTGCAAATCCAAAGGATAGAGAATTATCAGCAACAAAATCATACATTACCATTGAAGGTGACAACGCTGTGTGGGCAAATTCATGGAATGCGGCTGGTAAAGAAATTACCTGGGACATGATTCACTATGACGTTCAGTTAATTGGTGGAGTAGTATTGCATCAAGGTAAAATTGCCGAAATGCAAACGGGTGAAGGAAAAACATTAGTTGCAACATTACCTTTATACTTAAATGCTTTAACTGGAAACGGTGTGCATTTAGTAACAGTGAATGACTATTTAGCAAAACGTGATAGTACATGGAAAGCGCCTTTATTCGAATTTCATGGAATGACAGTTGATTGTATTGATAATCATCAACCAAATTCTCCAGAAAGAAGAAAAGCGTATGAATCAGATATCACTTATGGAACAAATAACGAATTTGGTTTCGATTACCTTCGTGATAATATGGCGCATGCTCCAGAAGATTTGGTGCAACGTAAACATAACTTCGCAATTGTCGATGAGGTCGATTCAGTATTAGTTGATGACGCTAGAACGCCATTGATTATTTCTGGACCAGTACCACAAGGTGACCGTCACGAATTTAATGAGTTAAAACCTAAAGTTGAAAACTTAATTAGCTTGCAACGTAAATTAGCAACGGATTGTTTGACCGAAGCAAAGCGTTTGTTTAAAGAAGGAAATACGAAAGAAGCTGGTTTCAGTTTATTACGTTCTTACCGTGCATTACCTAAAAGTAAAGCATTAATTAAGTTCTTATCAGAAGAAGGTGTAAAACAGTTACTTCAAAAAACTGAAAATCATCACATGCAAGATAACAACAGAGAGATGCCTAAAATTGACATCGCGTTGTACTTTGTTATCGAAGAAAAAAACAATCAAGTTGAATTAACGGATAACGGAATTCAATATTTATCGCAAGATACAGACGCACAATTTTTCGTTTTACCAGATATCGGTACAGAAATCGCTAACATTGAAAAAGCGCAACTTTCTACGGAAGAAGAAGCAGAGCGTAAAGAAGAATTATTCAAAGACTTCTCTATAAAATCAGAGCGTATTCATACGTTGACGCAGTTGTTAAAAGCTTATGCTTTATTTGAAAAAGATACCGAATACGTTATCATGGACAATAAAGTAATGATTGTGGACGAACAAACGGGTCGTATTATGGATGGTCGTCGTTATTCAGATGGTTTACATCAGGCGATTGAAGCGAAAGAAAATGTAAAAATCGAAGCAGCTACACAAACATTTGCAACGGTTACTTTACAAAATTATTTCCGTATGTACAGCAAATTAGCTGGTATGACAGGAACGGCTTCAACAGAAGCAGGTGAGTTATGGCAAATCTACAAATTAGATGTTGTGGAAATTCCAACGAACCGACCAATGGCTCGTAAAGATAAAGACGATTTAATCTACAGAACTGTTCGTGAAAAATTCAACGCTGTTATTGAAGATGTTGTTCAATTATCAAATTCAGGTCGTCCGGTATTAATAGGAACAACTTCGGTTGAGATTTCTGAATTATTAAGCCGAATGTTAAAAATTAGAGGTATTCAACACAATGTTTTGAATGCTAAAATGCATAAAAGTGAAGCTGAAATTGTTGCAGAAGCAGGAAATCCTGGTGTAGTAACAATTGCGACAAACATGGCTGGTCGTGGAACGGATATTAAATTATCTGCTGAGGTTAAAAAAGCAGGTGGTTTAGCAATTATCGGAACAGAGCGTCATGATTCACGTCGTGTTGACCGTCAGTTACGTGGTCGTGCGGGTCGTCAAGGAGATGTTGGAAGTTCACAGTTCTATGTTTCTCTTGAGGATAACTTAATGCGTTTATTTGGATCGGAAAGAGTAGCGAAAGTAATGGATAAAATTGGTTTGAAAGAAGGTGAAGTAATTCAGCATTCTATGATGACTAAATCGATTGAAAGAGCTCAGAAAAAAGTAGAAGAAAACAACTTTGGTGTTCGTAAGCGTTTGTTAGAATATGACGACGTTATGAATGCGCAACGTGAAGTAGTTTACAAAAGAAGACGTCATGCTTTACATGGTGAACGCTTGAAAGTAGACATCGCAAACATGATGTACGACACTTGCGAATTGGTTGTTCAAGAAAATAAGGCAGCAGGA
This sequence comes from Flavobacterium ardleyense, assembly GCF_042686085.1. Lineage (GTDB taxonomy): Bacteria > Bacteroidota > Bacteroidia > Flavobacteriales > Flavobacteriaceae > Flavobacterium > Flavobacterium ardleyense. Next base: position 479,925 of record NZ_JBHUOL010000018.1, on the reverse strand, counting down.
GATTATAAAAATTATGAATTTGAATTAATTCGTTATTTTTCAATCAGTGCTCCAATTACTGAAGCTGAATTTGGTAAACTTTCAGATAGAGATATTACCGGAAAAACATATAAAGCAGTTTTAGAGCATTATACGGATAAAATCGAAAGAAATGCATCGGAAGCTTTTCCAATTATTAAAAATGTTTACGAAAACAACAACGGGCAATATTTACGAATTATCGTTCCTTTTACAGACGGAATCAAATCGTTAAATGTTGTTACTGATTTAGAAAAAGCATATACATCACAAGGGAAATCTTTAGTAGCTGATTTTGAGAAAAACATCACTTTAGCTATTGTGGATGAAGCATGGAAAAAACATTTACGCAAAATGGACGAATTGAAACAATCAGTTCAATTAGCAGTTCATGAGCAAAAAGATCCATTACTAATCTACAAATTTGAAGCGTTTAAATTGTTTAAGAAAATGATTGATAATGTGAATAAAGAAGTAATTTCATTCTTATTTAAAGGTGATTTACCTTCTCAAAATCCATCAGACATTCAAGAAGCTAAACAAGTACGTCAAAAAGAAGATTATACTGAATTTAAAGAAGATGTGGATAGTGACGATTTAGCAAACGAAGCAAGACAAGCGGGTGAAAGTGCAAGTAACAGACCTTCTGTAACAGAAACAATCACTAGAGATGCGCCTAAAATCAATCGTAATGACACCGTAACAATAAAACATGTTATGAGTGGGAAAAGCGAAACAATGAAATTTAAAAAGGCAGAAAGCATGTTAGTTTCTGGCGAATGGGTTTTAGTGAATGAATAAATTTTAGAAATATATAGCAATAATAATCCCCAATTACGAAAGTAGTTGGGGATTATTTTTAAATATGATTTAAATCATCTTTTATATCGTCGGTTCTAATTTATTTTACATAAACTTTTTAAAAGTGCGTCTACTATCAGTTTCATTTATTTCTTTACTTTTATTACTTCCTATAATTAGTAATGTTACTTTATTGGTTACATTTAAAATTAATCAGGATGAAATTTCAAAGACTTTATGTATTGAAAAAGAAAAAGTAAACAATACTTGTAAAGGTAAATGTTATTTAGCAAAACAACTTAAAAAGTTGCATAGTAATAGTAAGGAAGCTCCCGAAAAAGGGGATAGAAAATTATTAGAATTAGTGTATACACTTCCCTTATTTTCCTTGCAAAAATTTTATTTAATTGAAACTAATTCGCTTAACATTACTAGTCACTATTCCATAAAAACTAAAAGATTTTCTACATTAGTTTTTCATCCTCCTCTTATCTAAAACAATTTTAGCACGGATATATTTTTATAAAATTTTATTTTTTTGTGATGATTTTGTTTTCGCATAATTATTATAAATTATTTCTGTGCCTATTTATAATTAATCGAATTAATTAAATTGTTTTAATAATTAAAAATGAAAAATATATTTTTCGTGTTATTATGTATAACACAAATTCTGAATGCACAAGAATTAAAAAAAGAAGGAGATTCTATAGAAATAAAAAACTTAGAAGAGGTTGTTGTAACTGCAAATAGAGCTGCTACTCTAAAAAAGAATATTCCTTTAGCAATATCAAAAATTTCTGAAAAAACAATCTCAGAAACGAATGCGACTTCGCTAAGCGATATTGTAAATAAAGCGCCAGGTGTAACGATGGTGAATTTAGGAAATGAGCAACACTCTATGTCAATTAGACAGCCAATGACTACTAATGCTTATTACTTATATTTAGAAGATGGTTTGTCTATCAGACCTATGGGGATTTTTAACCATAATGCCTTACTAGAAATTAACCAGTTCAACTTAGAGAGTATTGAAATTATAAAAGGAGCCGCTTCTTCTTTATATGGACCTGAAGCTGTTGGAGGTGCAATTAATTTGATTTCCAAAGCACCTACTGAAAATACGGAATTTAAAATAGGAAGTCACTTAAATGATTGGGGTTATAAAAGACTACAAGCAGCCGCGAGCGGAAGTTATCGGAAATTTGGTTATCATGTCTCTGGCCTTTTCAGTAATCAGAAAGACTCTTGGAGAAACTTTTCAGATTATAAAAAAGATAATATAAATGCGCGATTTGATTATACTTTTAAACGAAGTACTAAATTAATAAGCACTACTTTTTATGGTAATTATTATTCAGACATGAGTGGAAGTGTGAATGACGATGACTTTTACAGTAGAAATTATAGAAGCTTAACTGATTTTACATACAGAAAATCGGAAGCTTTGCGCACCAAATTGATATTAGATCATAAGTGGAATTCTAATTCAAATACGACTTTTACAACGTATTTTAGAGCTAATAAATTGGGACAAAATCCTTCTTATGGTATTAGATGGAGACAAGGGGAAGCAGTTGCCACCGGACAAATAAATTCAAATGATTTTAAAAGTTACGGTGCGCTAGCTCAACATATTCAACAATTCAACTTTTTAAACAGTAAGATAGTTACAGGTTTGATGTATGATTACTCGCCTATCGATTATTGGGCATATCAAATTGATTTAAAGGCCAATTTAAATCCAGGTGGACAAACTGTTGCTAATTACGTTTTAATTGCTGAAAGACCTGATCTTCCTATAGCAAATTATAATAATGATTTATATAATATTGCAGAATACATGCAGTTTGAAATTGATTTTTCAAGGAAATTCCACTTCACTTCAGGAGTACGTAATGATGAAATGAAAATGAATTACAGAAATAATATTGATTTTTCATCAGGTTCTAAAAACTTTAATAAGCTAACTTTCAAATCAGGAGCAAACTTTAATCCTTCAAAAGAATATAATTTTTACGTCAACTATTCTGAGGGATTTTCTCCTCCAGGAATTTCGTCAATATTTAAATTAAAAACAGGAACAGGTGGAACAACTGGTTATCCGGCTGAATTCTATTATAATTTAGAATCTGCAACATTTCATAACTATGAATTTGGAGGTCGAGTCTTTTTATTGGAGAATAAATTAAATTTTGAATATGCTTTTTATTATATGGAAGGCAAAAATGAAATGCTAAACGTTAGACTAGCAGATAATTCTTATGACTATTTATCTGCAGGAAAAACACGTCATAAAGGAATTGAATTTTCAATTTTATATAATCCTTCTTCACAATTTAGCTTGCGAATTGGAGGAACTACGGCGCAACATACTTTTATAAATTTTGTACTTTCTGAAAAACCTTCAGATATTATTAAAAATCTAAATGGTTATGAAATGCCAAATGCACCTAAATGGTCGGGTAACTCCGAAATAAGTTATTATCCGGCATGGTGTCCAGAATTAAGAACAGCTTTAGAGTGGCAATTTGTTTCAAATTACTTCCAAGATCAAGTAAATACTATTAAATACGGTGGTTACAATGTCTTTAATGGTCGAATTGGCTACCATTGGAAAGGTTTTGAAGCCTCTCTAAACATTATGAATATGACAGATAAATTATACGCACATAATGTTTCCAGAGGAAATACAACAACTTCTCAATCTACGTACACAGTTGCTGCACCAAGAACATTCGTTTTTGGATTACAATATGCAATTAAATTTAAAAAATAATTAAAATGAAAAATATAGTATTTACAGTATATGCAAGTTTTCTTTGTATAGGAACATTTTTCAGTCAAAATAGTTCAATAAAATTAGAAGGAGTAGATTCGTTTAGTACAACCAATTGTCCTTATTTAACAAATGATAACGAAGGAAATATCGTTTTAAGTTTTGGTGTTGAAAACGATACTGAAGAAAGTACATTTTACTATGCATTTTTCAACGCCGAGAGCAATATATTTGGAAAAATTATTGAAATTGAGAGCGCAAAAGGGGTTAAACTTCATGAAGAAAATGCTCCCAAGATTGCTTTTAGGTCAGATGGAACAGTTGTAGCTGTGTGGGGAGTAGATAATACTTCAGAAGCAAAAAAATATGGAGGTCGTATTTTTTACTCTCAATCATTTGATAAGGGGAAATCGTGGACGGAAGCAACTCCATTAGTAACGGACGAAACCAGTATTGATCAGCGTTATTTTGACATAGAAAAATTATCTGATGGTGAAATTGGAATAATTTGGTTAGATAGTAGAACTTCTTCAAAACTACAAGGATCAACTTTGTTTTTCGCTGCTACTAAAGGAACGCTTGGCTTTTTAAATGAAAAACCTATAGCAGAAACTACTTGTCAATGCTGTAGAACAGATTTGTTTATCAATGAAAATGGATTTATAAATGTTGCTTTTAGAGATATTATAAATGATGAAATTAGAGACATGTCTATATGTATTTCTAAAAATAATGGAAAGACTTTTTCTAAGCCAAAGCGTATTAGTGAAGACAATTGGAAAATTAATGGATGCCCTCATACTGGACCAACGATTGCGGAAAATATAAATGGGTTGCATTTTGCGTGGTTTACTATGGGGAATGGTTCGGGCGTCTACTATTGTAATTCTATAGATGGTGCTAATACTTTTTCTAAAAGGGAAAGTGTGAGCATAAAATCTTCTGCAAAACATCCGCAAATTACTACTGGGAAAAACCAACATGTCTACATTGTTTGGGATGAAATTAATGATGTTGACGGTATAGATACTTTTCAAGTGGGTTTACAAGAGCGTGATGAATATGGGGAACTAATAGTTACAAAATTTATTTCTGATGCAAAACAAAACGCTGTTTATCCAGTAATTAAAAACATTCAAAATGACAATTTGCTAATTGCCTGGGTTAATAGAGATAAACCCGAGAATGTGTATTATAAAATTGTAAAAATGACAGATAAAAAATAATTGTAAGTTTTAGGCTTACATATAAATATTAGAAAAAAAGAGCACTTGTAAAATATATTACAAGTGCTCTTTTTATATTTTACCTTTAAGTTTCTCAGCAATCACCACATTAAATGATTCTAGCCCATCTATAGCTTCTTTTGAGTGGTAGTCAAAAGTATGCTCAAGTTCTTTGTATCTTTTTTTGTTTTCCAGTCTGTTTACACTGTCGTAAAAACGTCTAACTTCATCGATATTGGATAGGATTAACTTTGGAACTTTTACATTATTTCCTTTGTCATCTTTAGCGACCATCGTAAAATAACTCGAATTGCAATGTTTTATTACTCCTGTTTGAATTTGTTCCGATGTTACTCGAATGCCCACAACCATGGAAGTGTTTCCCACATAATTTACTGAAGCTTTTAAAGTTACCAATTCACCAATATGAACGGGATTTAAAAAGTCTACCGTATCCACAGAAGCCGTTACGCAGTAAGATCCCGAATATTTTGAAGCGCATGCAAAGGCAATTTGATCCATTAATCGCAATAAGTAACCACCGTGAATTTTTCCACTAAAATTTGAATGCGATGGCAACATTAATTCTGATAAGGTAATTTTTGAAGCCGAAACCGTATTTGCTATTTCCATATGAAAACATCAGAGAATTACGCTCTTAGTGTTAGTTTTTTATGAATTTTTGAGTAAAAATTCCTTTTTCGTCATTTTGTAATGAAATAAAATAAATCCCGTTTGATAAGTTAGAAACATCTATTTTATTTTCAATAAGTTTTGAAGCACTAAAAACTAATTTACCAGTACTATCAAATATTTTTGCACTATCCATTTGAATATCGTTAGCAGTTGAGAAAAACAATGTGCCATTAGATGGATTTGGATAAACCCTAATTGTGATTTTTTCAAAAGTAGAAGAACCTAATACTTCATCACCAAATACCCTAGCTATTCTATTTCTTGGAATATCGTTATAAGTTGTAAAATTTCCCACCATGATAATATGTCCATCAGATTGAAGCGCTGTATTATTTACAACGAAATTTGCTCCTGTACCACTTTCAAAATCAGAATCTTTTATACCAGTAGGAAGTAATCTTGAAAAACCATTTACAGTAGCACTATTATAGCTAGTATAGATACCGCCAAAAACAATTTTATTATTATATTGTATTGCTAAGGCTTTAACCTGGCCATTTGTACCGAGACCTATATCAAAATCATCGTCAAGGCTTCCGTCGGCGTTTACCCTGGTAATATAATTTTGATTCACTACACCAAATTTACTGAATAGTCCACCTATAACAATTTTTTCTTCTTCTGTGGGAGGTTCTGGTTGCGGGTTATTTGTAATTATTTTTTGAATCTTGCAATTGAAAATCTCATTATTTGCACCGAAAATTACTTGAAAACTAGAATCATGACTACCGTCAGTATTCAATCTAACTAATTTTTTTACAGCAGTTTCATCATAATTGTTAAAATTACCAGCAATAATAATTTTTCCATCGGACTGAATAAGAATTGACTTTACCACATTGTCGCAACCAGTTCCAGTATCAAATGTATTATCAGTAGAACCATTTGCATTTAGTCGTAAAATTCTTTTTACGTTATTAGCGCCATTAAACTTAGTAAAACCTCCACCAATTATTATTTTTCCATCAGGTTGAACTGTTATTGCTAAAATCGGTTGGTCAGCTCCTTCACCTAAAAACGTAGTGTCAATTGTACCATCCGTATTTAGACGGACTATATGTTTTTTGGTCAGCGTATTGAACTTTGTAAATCCTCCACCCACAAGTATTTTTCCATCGGTATCAATAGTTATGCATTGAACTCCTGAAAATAAAGTGTTAAAACCAACACCAACGTTGAAACTAGGGTCTAAACTTCCGTCAGTGTTTAATCTGGCAATTCTGTTTATAGCTGTACCATTATAATCGGTAAAGTCACCTCCTATAATTATTTTTCCATCAGATTGGATTGCAACAGCATTAATAGCTGCATTAGCTCCACTTCCAGGATCAAATGAGAGGTCGACATTCCCTGATTGAGAATGAATAGTATTTATCCCCAAAAAAATAAATAACAGTATGAATAGGGTAGTTTTCTTCATATTTTTTTGAGTTAAAAATTAGTTAAAAAATTGAATAATCTCCAAATATATAAAAATATTTTAAAATTCTTTAGTTATTGTCCATATTAGGAGATTTTTCTGGAATTACTTTTATGATGTAGAAGTTAGTTTCTCCCCACCATGGCAAGGTTTTCATCCGTTCTTTGTATTCTAATTTCACATACTGTCCTTGGTATTTTTTCAAGTCTTCGATTACTTCCGACTCATCACTTTCTACAGAAAACGGAAAGAACCTGCTTGCGCCAAAGCCCTCGTTTAATTCGCCTTCCCAAGTTTTGAAAACAACACCGCGGTTTCCAAACTTCGTTAGAATACCGCTTTTTACACCATCACTTAAAGTGAAATTGTAAATAAACAAAGTGTAACCAACTATACCTAAAGTTACTACTAATATTCCATAAACTAAAATTTTCTTGAACGTATTCATTTTTCTTTCTTATTTTATTCGATTAAAATATCATCCGAATTATTTTCTGCTCTTTTCAGAACGGCTTCTGGAAGTGCTTTTTTAGCTTTCGCACCCATTTTTTTCAACTTCTCTACGCTAGTAATTAAGTTTCCTTTTCCTTCCACTAATTTATTCATAGCGCCTTGATATTCAACTTTAGCTTCGTCCATTTTCTTTCCGATTCTTAATAAATCTTGCACAAAACCTTCAAATTTATCATACAATGCTCCAGCCTGACGTGCAATCTCAATCGCGTTTTCTTGCTGCTTTTGATTTGTCCACATGCTGTCTATAGTTCGTAAAGTAGCCAAAAGGGTAGAGGGTGTCACAATCACAATGTTTTTTTCGAAAGCTTTATTATATAAAGTAGTATCTTCATTTAAGGCAATCGCAAATGCGGGTTCAATCGGAATGAAAAGCAACACAAAATCAGGACTTTCCATATGGTATAAATCGTGATAGTTTTTACTACCTAATTGTTCCACATGACGATTAATCGAAATAATATGTTCTTTTAAATATACAGATCTCAAAGCATCATCTTCTTCATTAATATAACGTTCGTAAGCCGTAAGCGTCACTTTTGAGTCAATAATCATTTTCTTTCCATCCGGAAGATTTATGATAACGTCAGGAAAAACACGATTTCCATCTTCTGTGGTGTGACTTTGTTGCACAAAATATTCTCTGTCTTTTTCTAATCCCGATTTTTCTAAAACACGTTCCAAAACCAATTCGCCCCAATTTCCTTGCATTTTACTATCACCTTTCAAAGCTTTAGTAAGGTTGATGGTTTCACGACTCATTTGTTCGTTCATGTCGCGAAGTCCCAAAATTTGCTGACGCAACGCCGCGTGATAATCAATACTTTCTTTGTGCGTATCTTCGACTTTCTTTTCAAAAAGTTGAATTCTCTCTTGCAAAGGCGATAAAATATTTTTTAAATTTTCTTTATTTTGTTCCGTGAATTTAACTGTTTTTTCTTCTAGAATTTTATTGGCTAAATTTTCAAACTCTTTAGTAAACTTTTCTTGCAATTGTTCTACTTCTTGCTTTTGCTCTTTATTGCGTTCCCAAAGATTTTCAAAGTCGTTTTCTTTTTTCGCCAATTGAATAGCAAAACTTTCCTTTTCTTTTTGAACATTTTCCTTTTCCAAAGCCAATTGAGCTAATTGTTTATCCAAAGAATTGCGTTCGTTTTGAAACTGAATTTTTAATTGTTCTATTTGATTTAACAAACCATTACTACGTTCTTCTAAACCTGATTTATCAGATTGAGCTTGTGTTTTGGCTAAGAGTTTACCTATGAGAATTCCGATTCCTAAGGCGATAATAAAGGCGAATAATGTAATGATGGTTGGTGACATAGGCTTATTTTGGAATTAAAGATACATTTTTTTTAAATACTAATTTAAAATTTATACGTCAAAACGCCTCTTAAATTAAAAGGAGTTCCTGGTGTAAAATGAATTTCCGTAACTGAATTGGCTTCACCTTGTAAGCGAGATTCCGTTTCAAATTGGGTTTCGTTCCATTTCGTGTTAAATATGTTTTCGACTAAAACCCCAATTGTGAAGTTTTTGAAGGTATAATTCAAATTTAAATCGGATACGAAATAACCTTCTGCTGTAAGCGAATTGTCTTCATTTGCTGGTCTATCACCTAAATAACGGCTTTTGAACGAACCTGAAAAGTTATTTTTAATCATACTCAAACTTCCCATAAAGGTAGATTTTGGAGCTAACGGAATGTAATTTTGACCACTTGCTTCTTCAGTACTTTTTGCACTATTATAGGTGTAATCGGCATTTAAAAACAACCAATCCGTCAATTGGTAACGCAATCCAACATCAATTCCTTTTCGTTCTGTTTTTCCGCTTGGTTCTACAATTCCGGCATCGCCAACATATACAAATTCTTGCTCTAAAAATAAATACCATAAAGCGGAATTCAGGATCAATTTTGGTGTTGGTTTCCATACAAATCCTAAATCAGAACCGTAAGAAGCAGGTAAAGTTTTACGAACGCCATTAGCAATGTTTACTCGCGTGTCATTACTATGAAATCCTTTTCCAGATTTTAAAACGAATTGTAATTTTTCATTATATTGGTATAAGAAGTTTAATTTTGGACTGAAAATCCCTTTGTTTGTTGCTTCATTTGAATACTTTGTACTCAATTTATCGTAATAATCAAATTTGAAATAATCATAGCGAAGTCCCGTGTTGATGATTAATTTATGGAACTTAAATTCGGCATTTCCATAACCTGAAAGATTACTTTCATTGATATCGCCTAACATAATATTATCAAGAGTCGTCAAACGATTTAAAGTGTGAGAAAGTTCAATATCATCGACTTTGTCTTGTCTTAAACCAATTCCCAATTGATATTTTACAGGAATATCTTTAATATTCGCCAATTTTTCATATTCGGTATTTAAACCAAAAGTCGTACGTTTTTCTTTCTGTTTAATTTGGTCGCCATTTATAGGATCTTCCAAGAAAAAAGTAAAATTTGAATACAATTCGAAATCGTAAAGCGATAAATAAGCACTTGTTTTCAAAGAAGAACTTTCGTCTAATTGTTTGTCGTGTTTGAAGTTTACGATGCTTCTGCTGGTATTTCCACCTTCGGTATCGTCAATAGCACCAAATCTTCCGATTAAACCTTGGTCAACTGCTCTTTGTGGAATTTGTCCCGAAGCATTCCATTTGCTATCAAAATGAAAAACAGAAAATGAAACTTTCGAACTTTCGTTAAACAAAGTATATTTCGAAAATAAATTCGTTCGGTTAAAATTTTGCGGTGCATCAAAATAACTATCCGTTTGTAAATACGAACCTGAAAAGTATAAACTCTCTTTTTCAGAATCTAATAAATTGAACATTCCACGAATACGTTGGGTATTAAATTGGCCAACTTCTAACGCAATTTCGTCGTTTTTGATTCTATCTTTTGTCGTGAAATCTACATATCCGGCTGTAGCCAAATTTCCTTTGTTAGCAAAGTACGAACCTTTATCAAAGTTGGTATTATTCACTGTTTCAGGTTGTAAAAAGTGTAAATCTGCGTAACCTTGACCGTGTCCGTGAGAAACCATATTTACTGGAATTCCATCGACTGAAATCGCGATATCTGTTCCGTGATCAATGTCAAAACCTCTTAAAAATATTTGTTCGGCTTTTCCACCACCAGCGTGTTGCCCGATGAATAAACCTGGAACCATTCGCAATAATTCTTGTGGCGAATTTACAGGATTTGTCTTTATATCGATTTTGGCAATTTCGTACAAATGATTTAATTCATTCGTAATTACAACTTCTCTTAAACTAATTGGTTTTACGTTTAAAGTGTAAGTTGAATTTTCTGAAATCACCGTACGCAATTCTTCAAAAGATTTATGCGAAATGCTGATGCTATCACCAACTATTGCATTTTCTAAAGTGAATTCTCCTCTGTAATTGGAATGTGCGTGTGATTGATTGTTCACATTTAAGATGTAGACATCGCTAATCGCCTTTTTTTCATTGGTAATCACTTTTCCTTTAAAAGACTGAGATTGAGAAGTAAACGAAATTAAAAACGCGAAAATAAAATAGTAATTGTTCATTAGGATTTTTTAACGTGAAACGAGGTGCCAAAAATACAATTGTTATCTCACTTAATAAAGTTAAATATTAGCAGAAAATCCAATAATAAAGCTTTTAGAAATCTTATAAAAAAACGATTTTGTTCAGCAAATCTTTTATTATCTTCGTTTGCTAATTACGAATTGCCTTTTTTATGCACCATCATTACCTAATTCATAAGCCTTATGGCTATTTATCACAGTTTATTTACGAATTAAAACGACCTAAAAAGTTGTTAGGCGAATTGTACGGTTTTCCCGAAAACACTATGGCAATTGGTCGTTTAGACGAAGATTCGGAAGGCTTGCTTCTATTGACTACGGACGGAATGATGAGTGAAGTGGTACGAAGTAAAAAGGTGGAAAAGGAATATTACGCACAAGTTGATGGCATAATTACAGAAGAAGCCGTTGAACAATTGAAAAATGGAGTAGAAATAGGTTTTAATGGCAGAAAATATATCACCAAAAAATGCCAATCTTCTTTATTAAACGAAATTCCGAATTTAGGAGAACGCGGTAAAAAAATCAGAGATGAACGCCACGGTCCAACATCTTGGGTTAGCATTACCTTAACCGAAGGGAAATTCCGTCAAGTTAGAAAAATGACTTCTGCTGTTGGATTTCCTACTTTACGATTGGTTCGAGTTCGTGTGGGAAATATCCATTTGAATGATTTAAAAGCGGGAGAAGTTTTAGAAGTTGAATCTTTTGACGTATAAAAAAAGCGGTAATTCCATAAGAAATTACCGCTTTCCAACTTAACAATCTAAAACCAATTATAAAACTTCTATGAAAAATGCTTTCATAGCTTCCCAACTTCTTTTGTCAGCTAATTCGTTGTAAGCAGCACCTTTACTATTATCATTTCCTGCGTCTTTATGAGTAAAAGAATGCACAGCGTTTGCGTAATAAAACATTTGCCAATCTGCTTTTGACGCTCTCATTTCATTTTGAAAAGCTTCAATTTCTGCAACGGGAACATAAGGATCGTCAGCTCCGTGCAAAACTAATACTTTCGCTTTGATTTCTTCTGTCGGACTATTTGCAGCTTTCGCTAAACCACCGTGAAAAGAAACTACTGCTTTAAAGTTTAAATTTCCTCTAGCAGCTTCAATTGCACCCGTTCCACCAAAACAATAGCCAATAACAGCAATATTATTTTTATCTGCACCTGATTTTACCAATTGATCAATCGCTAATTGGATTCTGTTTTGATAGTCAGCCGGATTATTTTTGTAAAAACCAGCATTTTTTCCAGCTTCATCTGTATTTTTCGGATTATTTCCAACACCATAAATATCTGCTACAAAAGCGTGATAGCCTAATTTAGCTAAGGCTTCAGCCGATTCTTTTGCATTGTTGTCAACGCCCATCCAAGCAGGTAAAACGATAACGCCGGTTTTCTTTGGATTTGGCTTTTTTGCTTTCGCGAAGTAACCTTCTAATTGTTGGGTTCCATCTGAATACGCTACTTTGGAAACTTGTCCAAAACTAGTTACAGTAGTTAATATAAGGATGCTTAAAATATATTTCATAATTTCTTTTTAGTAAAATTAAGAAAATAACAGTCGCTTCAAGTTAAACAAAATGTAAAATTCCGATAAATTATTTGATGATAAATTTTCCTATTTTTCCATCAAAAATCAAATGCTCCGTATCGAAAAGAGTATTAAAAATACCCGATTGAATCAGATTACAAGGTTGGTCTTGTACAATTTGAGTAGGAGTAAAAACGATCATTTCGTCCGACATTTGAATGGCCAAATCAATATCGTGTGTAGAGTAGAGGATTGTTTTTTGCGTTTCGTGTGCTAATTTTTGCAACAATTTTAGTAAAGTTGCTTTGTGAACCAAATCCAAATGAGTAGTCGGTTCGTCTAAAATAATAATCGAAGTATCTTGAGCCAAAGCTCGCGAAATTAATACAATTTGCAATTGACCATCGCTGATTTCATCGTGTTTTTTATGAACTAAATGGCTGATTTCTGTCAACGCAATTGCTTCATTAATTTTAGTCGTGTCTTCTTCGGATAACGAACCCAACCAATTGGTATAAGGTTGTCGTCCCAAAGCGATAATTTCATAAACCGTCAAATTACTTGGTGGTAATTTTTCAGTCAAAACAATACTCAACTCTTGAGCTAAATCTAAAGGTTTAAAACTTTGTAAAGATTTATTCAAAAGCGTAACCTCACCCTTTAAAGGCGGAATAATTCCAATAAGCGTTTTTAATAAAGTCGATTTTCCAATTCCGTTTTCACCAATTAAAGCAATCAGTTTTCCTTTTTTTAATCCTAAATTAATATTGGTAGCAATCGTATTTGTTTCCGATTTATTGGCATAACCAATGGAAAGGTTTGTTGTTTTTAGGATATAATTAATAGCTTTCATAATCAAAATCTCTTTTTGCGAACTAATAACCAAATTACTATTGGCGCTCCAATTACCGAAGTAACCGCGTTTATTGGCAATGTAAGATCATTTCCTGGAACTTGAGCAATCGTGTCACAAACTAACATCACAATGGCACCTAAAAGCAATGTACTCCAAAACAAAATTAAATGATTGCTAGTTTGAAACAACAATTTTGCCATATGCGGAACCGCTAAACCGATAAAAGCAATCGGACCGGCAAAAGCAGTGATACTTCCGGCTAAAATAGAAGTCGCAACTATAATTAAAAAACGTGTTTTCTTATAATTAACTCCAATGCTTTTAGCATATTTTTCACCTAATAAAAGTGCATTTAAAGGTTTGATTACGGTGAAACTTATTGCAATTCCTATGAAAGTTAACGACGATAAAATTGAAATTTCTTGCCAAGTTAAATTTGAGATACTTCCCATCGACCAAAAAGTGAATTTTTGTAGTTTTTCAGCCGTAGTAAAATAAGCTAAAACAGAAACAATTGCACTGGTAAAACTTCCAAACATCAAACCAACGATTAGAATCGCCATCGTATCTTTTAGTTTTTGGGAAACCAATAAAACGGCTAATAAAACTAAAAAAGCACCTAAACTAGAAGCCAAAACTAAACCATAACTCGACAAGAATAACGACGATAAATAGGTTGGCAACAATCCCGTTCCTAAAATAACGAATGCCACGCCTAAACTCCCACCCGAACTCAATCCTAAAACATAAGGTCCCGCCAACGGATTGCGAAACAAAGTTTGCATCAATAAACCCGACATCGAAAGGCCAATTCCAACTAAAATCGCAGTAATTGCCTTGGGAAAACGAAAATTCCACAGAATAATTTCCCAACTCTCTTTATTCATTTCTTGACCAAATATTCCCTTTACCACTTCTTTTAAAGGAATCGAAACCGAACCCAAACTGATGTTTACCAAAAACAAAAACACCACTGCTAAAAGCAAAAGTGTAAATAGGATTTTTTGTTTTTTGATAAAAAGCATTCGTTTTATTTTTTGGCTAAATTACATTATTTGAACAGGAATTGTTTGCAACATAGATTCAAGAAACTTAAATAATCTTAAAAACTTATCTGACTTATATGTTTAAAAAAGAACTACTTCGTGAAATTTACTTCTATCTCTTTTTTCAACACAGATTCAAGAAATTAAAATAATCTTAAAACTTATCTGACTTATATGTTTAAAAAAAAATATTACTTCAATCGTTCAAAAAAGTACAACTCATGTTCCGGCAAAACTTCTGGATGTAAAATTTTAACAATATCTTTTAATACTAAATCCGGTCGGTTTTGTGCTAATTCATAATAAATTACACCACCTGTTTTTCCTTTTTTCGCACTAAAAGAATATACATTTTTATTTTGAACCGCTTTAAAATGTTTGTAATTTGGATTCGTATCCAGTATTTCTTTTATCGAAGTAAATTGGCCTGGACCAATCCATAAATCAGCATCTTTCGCTTCATCTAAAACGCTTTCAAACGACAAGGCTAAACTTCCCGTTCCTTTCGTGTCTTTCCACAAATAATCACCATTTGCTTCTTTGAAAAAGTAAGCACCCCAACTATCGCCTTGTGGCAAAAACCATTGATCTTTGTAAATTGCACCAGAAAAAATTGACGGTTTTGATTTAGCATTTTTAGCCAATTCCACTACCGTTTTATATTCTTTTTCAATCGAATTAAACACTTCATTTGCTCTCTCGTCCGCGTCATATAAAGCTCCAAAAAGTTTAATCCATTCGCTTTTTCCTAGCGGATTTTTTTCGGTCCAGTCGCCATTAAAAATGACTTTTAATCCGTTTTTTTCTAAATTTCTATAAGTTTTTAAATCGCCATCAACACCAAATCCGACAATTACATCCGGTTGAATGTCTAAAATAACTTCGGTATTTAATCCTTGATTACTTCCTAAATCGCGTACCTTTCCAGCATCGATTAAAGCTCTAGTTTTCTCCGAAGAAATATAATTTGTATTCGGAAATCCTATCAAAGTTTCTTCCATATTTAAAGCTTCTAACGACGGAATATGCGTTGTCGAGGTAACAATTATTCTTTTTATTGGCACTTCAATCGAAGTGAATTTCCGTAAACTATCCGGCACTTGAACACCTTTTTTATGTAAGATATAAGTAAAATTTTCTTGCGATTCCGGATAAGCATTTGACACTTTTACAATCGAAAAACCTTGATATTTATGTATCGAAAAACCTTCTGCATATTTCACGCTATTTTCAACTGCAACTACTGCATTCGTTGGGTTTTCTGCTTTTTTACATTGGGTTAAACCCAAAAATAGAATGACTAAAAATAAATACTGACGCATAAAAAATATTTTTGCAAAAGTAGTACTTTACTTTCAAAGTGCCGCTTTTTGTAACAAATGATGCAAAAGCAATCAACTAAAACTGCTAAATTTGCATAAAAAATAAGATGAGAGATTCAAATGCATTTATGTACGCCGTTGCCACGATTATCATTGCACACTTTGTAATTGGTTTTATTTGGTTGTGGCGAAAGATGAATAAAAAGAAGTAATTTTTTTTGGAGCTATTTCCTGCTGTCCGTTCTATCTTTTTAGAAAACTAAATGCTTTTGGGAAGCCATTTAGTTTTCTAAAAAGGATGCCACTTCCATCAGGGCTAGGGATTTATGTTCTTAATTGCTAAAATTTAAAGGAATTGTATAACTCGAAACTATTGGTTTTCCACCAGAAGTTGCTGGTTTAAATCTAGGTAATGTATTAAAAACTCTTTTTGCTTCTGTTTCACATAATGCGCTGTAACTCGAAAGCTTTGATGTTGTTTTTATATTGACGACTTTACCTTCCTTATCAATATCAAATTGAACCATAACCCTTACAGGCCCTGTTTCAAAATCAATTTGTGGTGGTACTTCAAGATGTTTTATAACATGTTTTTGCAACTGTAGATTGAAACATTCATTTTGAGCAATTTCTTCTAATTCCTCGCATGCATAAAAGACAGCACCAGCAAATTTATCTGAGTCTTCATTAATTGCTTTTTCAGTGTCCACAAGTTCGTTTCTTCTTTCGTTCCCAACTTTTTTTGTAGTTTGCGAAAAACCGTTCATCGTAAATAAAATAACCAATAATGTAGCAATGTTTTTCATATCAAAAAGGTTAATAAATTCAAATTTACTATTAAATCTTGTATTCTGTTATATTTAATGTAAATTTGCCCTCGAATTTTGGTTGTTGTTTCTGAATTATTCAAAACAACATTAAAAGGGAATTAGGTGAAATACCTAAGCTGTACCCGCAACTGTAAGCTACAAAGCTTGTTATTATCTACATTACCACTGTTGTTAATTTAGAATTAAGAATTCTGAATTTAGAAAATTTGATTTCTAACTTCCAACTTCTAATTTCTAACTTTCGATGGGAAGGTTGATAACAAGACGCAAGCCAGGAGACCTGCCACATTCATATACAATAACTAATCTTCGGGAAAAAAGGTTTGCATTTATGAAAGCAGTTCAGCTTAGCAGTATTCTTATATTTTTATTTTTGGGTGGCTCAATATGGGCACAAGATTCCACAGCTATTCTTTTACGAGAAGTAGAAGTGTCGGATCATTTATTGAAAGATTTTTCTAAGACCCAAAACATCAACACACTTTCGGATAGCATTATCAAGCGAAATCAAAGTTTTTTGACTTCATTACTTAACTATAATTCTTTAATTTATTTCAAAGAAAATGGATTGGGCGGCGCTTCATCACCATCTTTTAGAGGAACAACTGCTTCACAAACCGCTGTGGTTTGGAACGGAATCAATATCAATTCCCAACTTTTAGGCCAAACCGATTTCAACACGATTAATTCTTTAGGATTTAATTCAATTATCGTAAAACCAGGAGGTGGAAGTGTTTTATACGGTTCGGGAGCAATTGGAGGAAGTATTCATTTAAACACCGATCTTTATTATTATAAAAAATTTGAAAAAGAAGTTTTTCTAAAATATGGAAGTTTCAATACTTTTGAAGGGCGTTTTCAAACTAAATTAGCTTCTGAAAAATACAGTTTGCAAATTGGATTTTCGCAAATGAGTTCCGATAATGATTACAAATGGCTCAAGAAAAACAGACGAAATTTAAATGGTGAATTCCAGAATTATTCCTTCTCAACTAATTTTGGCTTTAAAATTAATCAAAAAAATACGGTTAAGTTTTTTAGTAACGTTTTTGATGGCGAACGTCATTTTTCTTTAGTGCTTCCCACAGAAATACCTACAAAATATAGCAATTATAATGTTAGAAATTTACTTGAATGGCAAGCTGATTTCAATAAATTCACTTCCCGCTTAAAAGTGGCACATTTACATGAAGCTTATAAATATTTCCCGAACATCAAAAATGATTTTTACACTTTTGGAAAAGTAGAAACCTTTATTGTTAAGCACGACTTAGCATACGCTATTTCAGATAAAATGAAATTAAATTCAGTGCTCGATTTTACGCAAAATAAAGGCGATGGTTCTGATATTTTAAATAAAAAACGTCAAATTGGTTCGGCTAGTTTATTATTTAGTCATTTGATAGGAAACAATTTTCTCTACGAAATTACAGCTCGAAAAGAAATTACCGAAAATTACGAAAGTCCGTTCCTTTTTTCATTGGGAACAAAGCAAAATGCGACTGATTATTATACTATAAAATTAAATGCTTCAAAAAGTTTTAGAATCCCAACATTTAACGATTTGTATTGGTTAGGAAGTGGAAATACTGATTTAAAACCAGAAACTTCGCTTCAAGCGGAACTTATTAATGAATTTAATTTCAAAAATTTCGGGTTTTCGGTAACTGGTTTTTACAATTCGGTTGAAGATATGTTGCGTTGGATTCCATCAGGTTCTGTGTGGCGTCCTCAAAATACAGATGAAGTTGAAATTTTCGGACTTGAAACCGGATTCTTTTACAAAAAAAGCCTTGGAGATCATCATTTTCAAATCAATGGAAACTATGGTTATACTTCTTCACGTGATAAAAAACTAGATAAATATCTGATTTACGTGCCAAATCACAAGGCAAATGCACATATTTCGTACAGCAAAAAGCAACTCGCTATTTATGTGGATTATCTATTTGTAGGAGAAGTTTATACCCGATCAGATAATAATGCACGCTATAATTTGGACGCTTATCAGGTTTATAACTTAGGAGCAGATTACACTTTTAGAACCAACTATATGCTGGGAATTAAAGTCCAAAACTTATTAGATACTCATTATGAAAGTGTTGAAAATAGACCATTACCAGGTCGAAATTTCATGATGTATTTGAATATTAAATTTTAAATAATAACAACTAAATATAATTTTAAACATTTTAATTAATTAAGAATATGAGAACAACATTCAAAAAAATAGCTTTATTAGCTGTTTCGATTTCGTTTTTTATGGTTTCGTGTAGTAGTGATGATGACAATGAATCTGTTTCGCAAGGTGTTTTTGAGAACGGGATATTTATTACAAATGAAGGAAATAGCGCTTTATCTACTGCTTCAATTTCATTTATTGCAGAAGACGGAACAGTAGAACAAGATATTTTTAGAGCAATTAATCCAAACGCAGAAGAACTTGGAACGTATTTACAAGATATGTTTTTTGATGATACAAGAGCCTTCATTATCTCGGGAAGCGCTAACAAAATTACAGTTGTAGATCGTTATACTTTTCAATATATCGCAACTATTTCAACCAATATTAACAACCCAAGATATGGAGTTGTAGAAAACGGAAAAGCATTTATTGTAAACCAAGCGGATTGGTCTACTGGAGCTGATGATTACGTAACGGTTGTGAATTTATTAAATTACACCACATCTACTATTGCTTTAGAAGTTTCGTCTGACCGTATTACAAAAGCAAATGGCAAAGTTTATGTTTCCAATGGTTATTATGGAAGTGGTAATTCTGTTTCTGTTATTAATCCTGCTACAAACGTAGTTGAAGATGTAATTGATTTAGGAGCTGGTAATTCACCTTCTACATTACAAGAGAAAAACGGAGTGCTTTATGTTTTAGCGGGTGCTGAAATTTTTAAAATAAATACTGTTGATAATCTTATTTCAGGTTCTACTGCAATTCCTACAACAATTGAAAGACCAAAAAATCTGACTATTGCAGATAGTAAAATTTATTTCACAGGAAATTCAACTTCGGTTTATGCAACAGAACTTAATGCTACAACAGTTTCATCAACAGCGATTCTAAGTTACACTTCTACTTCAGCTTATGGTCCTATGTATGGTTTTGCTGTGAATAATGGCAAGATTTATATTTCTGATGGTGGGGATTTCGCATCGGACAGTAAAGCGTATGTGTATTCAACTTCAGGATCTTTATTAAATACTCACACTGTGGGCGTTGGTCCAAACGGATTTTATTTCAATTAATTATCTCAAATTATAAGCAGAGGCTCTCATTGGGCCTCTGTTTTTTATACCATATTTTAAATTTTCAATAATGACAAAAAATTACCTTTTATCCTTTTTATTTTTATTTTCTTCTTTTTTCACATTTGCTCAAAGGGAATTCTTAGATGGAATTTTGGTATTAAACGAAGGTGGACGTTCTACTGTCAGCTTTATTTCAGAAACAAGTACAGTAACTAATAATTTATATGGATTGTCAAACGACGACGGTCAAATGGGGAATATTGGTCAAAGTTTAACAATGCACGACGATATTGCAATTATAGCTATAAACGGGTTTGATAAAGTCGTAATTGCAAATAATAAAACTTTTGTGAATATTGCTACAATTAGTTCAGGCGTTGTTAACCCAAGATATACCGCGGTTTATAATAATAAAGCTTATGTTACATGTTGGGGAAGTGGTGTCAATGCAACGGATGATTATTTAGCAGTTATTGATTTAACTACTAATACTTTAGAGGCTCCAATTCCAATGCCAGAAGGTGTGGAGAAAATTAAAGAAATAAATGGGAAGCTTTATATTGCTCATCAAGGTGGCTATAATACAGGTAATATTGTTACGGTTTATGACATTAGTGCTGGAACTACAACAACTATTAGTGTGAATGACGTTCCTACAGAAATGATAAAAGCTGGGAATTTTTTATATGTGTTATCAGCAGGTTTACAACCTTGGCAGACAGGCGGACCAACAGCTGCAAGTTTAGCAAAAATAGATTTAAGTACCGATACCGTTCTTTCAACTGTAAATTTTGATGCATCTGTAACTGCTTTTCATATGGATACTGATGGAACAAATTTATATATTACTTCAAATGTTGATATTTATAGATATAATTTAACTACAGATACTTTAGAAGCGACTTCGTTTATTACAACTACTGCTACTGGATATTCGGGAATTTATGGACTAAATGTAATTGATGATAAAATATATGTTGCTGATGCTAATGATTATGCACTTACGGGTTTTGTATATGAATATAATTTAATGGGTAGTTTATTACAAACTTATACAGTAGGTCAAAATCCAAATCACATTTATAAATCGGCTCAAAGTAATTTAGGTAACAATACCAATAATTTAGCACGTATTTCTGTATATCCAAATCCAACAACAGATTTGTTTTATGTGAATTCAGTAAATGATTTGAAAGTTAAAATTTATGATTTATCAGGAAAAATGCTAAAATATGTAAATTCTTCGAAAGAAGCTATCGATGTTTCTGATTTTTCAAACGGACTTTATCTTATAGAATTAGCAGGAGAAAATCAAAAACAAATAATTAAATTAATTAAGAAGTAATTCTTTTAAACGGATCATGAAACAACTATTACTAATATTTTCTATTTTTATTACAAACAGCATCAATTCACAATCGTACGCTCCTGCCGCAGGTTTACCTGGGTCTACAGCGATACATAAAGATGATACTCAATTCGTGGCTTGGGCTACAGGAGTAAAGGTAACTAGAGGTTATAAAAACATTGCAAATCCTTCTTTAGGCTACACAACTGTTGGAAATCCTGAAGATGTTTTAGGTATTCCAAGTGGTCCACTAGTGAGTTTAGGAGATAGAGGAGAAGCAACAGTTACTTTTGCAAATCCTATTTTTGATGGACCAGGTTTTGATTTCGCTGTATTTGAAAATGGTGGCGTAAGTTTTCTGGAATTAGCAATTGTAGAGGTAAGTTCTGATGGCGTAAATTTTTTCGGATTTCCAACACATAGTGAAACTCAAACGGCTACTCAAATTGGTTCTTTTGGATCACCTGCAGCAGAATATTTAAACAACATAGCAGGAAAATATGCTGGAAATTATGGAACTCCTTTTGATTTAAATGAAATTCCAAATAATCCACTTTTAGACAAGCAAAATATTACACACGTAAAAGTGATTGACGTAGTAGGAAGCATTGATCCAATTTACGCTACATTCGATAGTTTTAATAATCCAATAAATGATTCTTACCCAACACCTTTTCCTTCCGGAGGATTTGATTTGCAAGCAGTAGGTGTTATTAATGAAAAAGTTTTGAGCAGTGAAACATTTACCTCAGAAAAATTTGTTCTCTATCCAAATCCAGTAAAAGATGTTTTCTATATCAATTTTACGGAAAATGTTCTAGTTGAAATTTATGATATTACTGCTCGTTTGGTGAAGAAAACGGACTCTGTTGAAAGCAATGGAATCAATGTTTCTGATTTACCTCCAGGACCTTATTTTGTACATTTTAAGTACGAAGAAGGTAAAATTGTAAAGAAGATAATAGTACAATAATTAGTTTTCAAGCATAAAAAAAAACTCAAAACGATTTTGTTTTGAGTTTTTTTTGTGCCTTCTTTTACTTATAAAGCTAAGAATATTGATTACTTAAATTAGTCTAAAGGATTATCTAAATACATCTCGTTACCAAATAATCGCATTGATTTAGAATCTTCAAAGTGATTGAACAGTTTAGCCGGTGCTCTTTGCTGAAATCTTCCGTTTATATTAATGTAATTTAGTGCTGTATTTAAAAGAGGATCGGAGTTTTCTCCAAGTGCACCTAGATTACCTAAATCTTCTAATTGTGTTTGGTCAGGTTCTAGGCCATTAGTGTAGTCACTAAAATCAGCATTATTTGCAATTTTAAGAACTATAGGTTGCATTGCATATTTATGTGTTGGATTTACATTTTGTTTTCGGAAAGATGGCGAATCATATACTGTAATTGAACCTACATTTTTACCAGCAGTAATGTCACCGATTTGAATTACATCAATATAAGGTGCAAGTCCATTAATAACTAACTCACTAGCTGATGCCGAACGTTTCGTAGTTAAAACATAAACCTTATTTAAATTTAAATGATTGATTCCATTACCATTTGACAATGAACTGGTAA
Source organism: Flavobacterium ardleyense (assembly GCF_042686085.1). Taxonomy (GTDB): domain Bacteria; phylum Bacteroidota; class Bacteroidia; order Flavobacteriales; family Flavobacteriaceae; genus Flavobacterium; species Flavobacterium ardleyense. Next base: position 457,098 of record NZ_JBHUOL010000018.1, on the reverse strand, counting down.
ATCTATTTAAAAGATCTTCTGGATTGTCTATTATATTTCCAATTTTGTAATTCCACTGTTGTTTCGCAAAAACTTGATTGTTAAATTGACCAGTTATCATACTTGCTAATCTTGTAGCGGTATTTACAGAACCTCCAGAATTATAACGAAGATCTAAGATTAAGTGTGTAATTCCTTCTCCTTGAAAATAAGCAAAAGCATTATTTAGTTCGTTCTCATAATTGCTATAAAATCCATTGTACATCAAATAGCCAATCTTTTTTGAACCGTCAACAAAAACCTTTTTCATGTAAACTGGATTTTCTGAGAAGTTTGTTTTAGTTAAAGAAACAGAAGTACCATTAGGTGTAATTGCACCAGCGTCATAAGATGCAAAGTTTAAGGTGTAATTAACTTCGTTAAGCAAACTTTTGTAATTAGAAGTTGTAAGTGGAGTTCCATTTACTGCATAAAAAATATCACCACGATAAATAGTCTTGGTCGAAGCATCTGAATTAGGTAATACGTAACGAACCCAACCAAATAATTCTGTAGAACTTCCTTGTTTGTAGCGCAACTCAAAATCAACGCCATTATTCATTTGTGTTCCTGTCAGTGCTTGTTCTAATTGTGTATAATCAGAATACAAAACACTAAATCGGTCAATAGAAGGATCAACTAATAAATGACTAAATAAAGCTTCAGGTGAATTATAAGAATTAATAAAATTGTTATATTCACCAATAGTTGCGAATCGATTGTCAGCTAAATCAGGAGAATCAGTAAGCCAATAGTAATATTGATTTAGTCCTTTCCAGATAAAACTATTAACAGATCCTTGTGGTACTTTATCATCAAAGTCGTCAGAACATTTTATAAAACTCTGTGCTAGAAGTACTAGTAATAAAGTAATACCTATTTTCTTCATGAATTTTTTTGTTAAATATAATTATATTTTTAATTGTAACAAAATCAATTTACATTCGTCTTCTTAATATATCAATCTATTTCAATGAACCAAAACGAGTTTATAAAGGTCATAACTCCTTTCAAAGACAAATTATTTCGTTTAGCGAAACGAATGCTTGTGAGCACGGAAGAAGCCGAAGACGCTACTCAGGAAGTAATGGTGCGCTTGTGGAATAAAAATGGTGACTTAGAACGTTATAATAGCGTAGAAGCTTTAGCGATGACAATGACTAAAAATTATTGTTTGGATCAGTTAAAAAGCAAAAGAGCCACTAATTTACAATTAGTTCACAGCAATTACCAAGACCATCAAGTGAGTGTCGATAAGCAAATTGAACATCAAAACACATTGCAATGGGCAGAAAAACTGATCAATGATTTGCCCGAACAACAACGATTGATTTTACAACTTCGTGAAATAGAAGAATATGAATTTTCAGATATTGCAAATGTATTGGAAATGAATGAAACAGCAGTTAGAGTCGCTTTGTCACGAGCACGCAAAACGCTAAGAATACAAATTGAAAAAACACATAATTATGGAACTTACGTTAATTGAACAATTAGTAGAAAAATATTTTGAAGGAGCGACTACTATAGCGGAAGAAAAACAATTAAAAACGTACTTCTCGTCTGATGATATCGCACCACATTTGGTAAAATACCAGTCGTTATTTGGTTACTTTGAAACTGAAAAGGCAACGAAATTTGAACAAAAGTTGAAAGTACAACCTAAACAAATTAAAATCGCGAAATGGATAGGAATTGCAGCGAGTTTTGTGGTTCTGTTTGGGTTAGCAACATTTTTTCTATATCCATCGGAAATTAAAAATACGGATCTAGGAACTTATGATAATCCAGAAGAAGCCCTTGAAGCAACGCATAAGGCTTTATTAATGGTATCAGAACAAGTGAATATTGGCATGGAAAGTGCAGTATATTTAGAAGAATATGAAAATACAACAAAAATAATTTTTAAATAAAAACAAAATGAAAAATCTAATAGTAATAATCACTTTTTTAATGGCTTCAGCTTCATCTTTTGCACAAAGTGTGTTCGATAAATTTGAAGACAAAGATGAAATTGTCTCAGTAATTGTAAACAAGAAAATGTTTGAAATAATGAGTAAAGTTAAAGTTGATGCAAAAGATAAAGAAATGCAACAATATATGAATTTACTTAAAAAATTAGATAATTTAAAAGTATTTACAACTAGTAGTGCAAAATATGGAGCAGATATGAAAGCAACGGTAACAAGTTACTTAAAGTCAAATCCATTGGAAGAGTTAATGCGCGTTAATGGCGATGGCAAAAACGTAAAAATCTACGTGAAATCTGGTGCGAATGATACCATTGTAAAAGAACTTTTAATGTTTATAGAAGGTGCCAATAAAAAAGATGCAAACACAATTGTTTTATCATTAACAGGAAACTTTAATTTAGATGAAATAGCAGTATTGACAGAAAAAATGAATTTACCTGGAGGTGATGATTTGAAAAAAGCTTCAAAAAAATAAGCACATGAAAAATTTAGTTATACTTCTATTTGGAACACTTTTTTTAGTAAGTTGTGCAGATAGACCGTCCCTTCAAAAGTACTTTGTAAAAAACACGGAGTCGAGCGCGTTTATAGCGGTTGATTTACCGCCAAGTCTTATAAAAACGGATAAATTTGTTTTGTCTGAAGCAGAAAAAGAAGCTTTGAAATCGTTTGACAAGATGAACATTCTGGCTTTTAAATCAGACTCATCTAACGCGGTTGCTTACGATAAAGAGATTTTAGAAGTTAAAACAATTCTGAAAGATGAAAGCTATCAGCAATTAATGAAAGTAGGATCTGGTAGTGACGGAGCTTCAATTTATTTTGTAGGTGCTGATGACGAGCACATTGAGGAGTTTGTAATTTTAGCTGGTAAAAAAGAAAATGGTTTTGCAGTAATTAGAGTTTTAGGAACTAACATGAATCCGACACATGTTTTTAATATGATTGCTATATTACAAAAATCAGATGTAAATTTGGAACAGTTAAAGCCTTTACAAGCATTAGTTAAATAATTTTTTCTATACCAAGAAGAAGTTGTAAATTGCTTTACAATACAAGTTGAAATATATTATGAAAATTAAAACAGCATTATTTTTTGTATTTTGTTCGCTATTTTCTTTCGGCCAAGTGCCACATTGCGGGTTTGATTTCACATCTTATTTAGTTGTAAAAGCACATGAAGAAGGAAAGTCAGATAACATTACAGATTTGAAAATTTCGTTAGTCACTGAAAGTGGAGAAGAAGTGATTAACGAGAATAATAAATACAGTTGGAAAAACGGAAACCAGCCTTTAGTTTTTACAAAAAATTATTTAATTAGTAAACCGGAAGAAGCACCAAAGTGGTTTTTCCCTTATTCGGAAGACACCTATTTACTTTCGGTAACAAACACATTTCCTGCTGCTGACTTTTATATAAAAATTCAAGATGCCAAAGGGATTTACAAAGAACAAATTTTGCAATTGCAATCGTTCAATATGTATATTTTATGTTCCAGTGAAAACGAAAGACAAGCTAGGTCATTTGGACCTCGAAGTAATAATCCAATAGAAGTGATTCTGGAGAAAAACAAAAAAAACACCAAGTAAATTTGGTGTTTTTTTTATAACTATGTTTTTTTGCTACTAGTTCAAGTAGATCTTTTCTTGTAATTGCTTTTTCTCTTTTTCTTCTTGAGAAAAGTAAATGTCTTTGAAACTAGCATTTGTATTTTCATTAATTCTTCTAAAGAACGTATCTGCATTAATTTCTTCTGGATTTTCGTATCCACAAGCTCCGATAAATTCTGACAAGGCTTTTAAAGTGTTTTTATGGAAGTTAGCCACACGAACTCTTTTATCTGAAACATCTAATCCTTTGTATAAAGATTTGTCCTGTGTTGCTATTCCTACGGGACATTTTCCGCTATCACATTGTAACGCTTGAATACATCCTAAAGCAAACATCATTCCTCTTGCACTGTAACAAGCATCTGCTCCAAGCGCCATTGTTTTTGCAATATCAAAAGCAGAAATAATTTTTCCAGAAGCAAGAATTTTAATATCTTTTCTTAAACCGTAATCTTTTAAAACTTGGTTTACTAAAACAACAGCATCTTGTAATGCCATTCCCATATAGTCAATGAATTCTAAGGGAGCAGCTCCAGTTCCACCTTCAGCACCATCAACGGTAATGAAGTCAGGTATAATATTAGTTGCTAACATTGCTTCAACGATATCAACAAATTCTTGTTTCTTACCAATACAGATTTTAAATCCAATCGGTTTTCCGTTTGATAAAGTTCTTAATTTCTTTAAGAAATATAACAATTCAGTCGCATTCGAAAAAGCCGAATGACCTGAAGGCGAATGAACCGTTGTATGCGGTTGTATTGCTCTAATTTTCGCAATTTCTGGTGTGTTTTTCTCTGCTGGCAGTAATCCTCCGTGACCTGGTTTAGCTCCTTGAGAAAGTTTAATTTCCACCATTTTCACTTCTTTATAATTGGCTCTTTCTGTAAAAAGCGCATCATTAAAGAATCCTTTATCATCTCTACAACCGAAATATCCAGTTCCAATTTGCCAAATTAAATCACCACCTTTTAAATGGTAGGCACTAATTCCACCTTCACCCGTATTGTGTGCAAAATTTCCTAGTTTAGCGCCTTCGTTTAAAGACGAAATAGCAGTTTTACTTAAAGCACCATAACTCATTGCACTAATATTAAAAACACTAGCACTGTAAGATTGTGAACACTGTGAGTTCCCGATTAAAGTTCTAAATTGACTAAAGTCATTTACTTTTGGATATACCGAGTGCGCTGCCCATTCATAACCAATACGGTTAGGCTCATCTTGCATTCCAAATGATATAGTTTGTTTTTCATTTTTTGCTCTTTGGTAAACAATAGAACGTTGTCTTCTGTTGAATGGTTTTCCATCTAATTCACCTTCAAAAAAGTATTGACGAAATTCAGGACGAACCGATTCAAAAAAGTAACGTAATCTACCAATAAGAGGATAATTTTTTCTAACAGAATGTTTGGTTTGGAAAGTGTCTATAGCTACTAAAATAAAAAGTAGTAAAGGACCAGTTAAGAATATTAAATGTAATTTGGTGAATAAAATAAGAAATAAGGTTCCTGCTAAAACTGATGAAGCAATTAACCAAATTATTTGTCTTGCATGAAGCATTCCAAAAGGATTTTTTTGTGACATTATTCTAATTTTTTTTTAAAGTATTCTTGGGATTTAAACGCTGAAATTGTTTTGTTATAATTTAAAATATATCCTCCGTCTTAAGAAGTAATTGAACAGACGGAGGCCTTGACGCCGAAGGCCTTAACGTGGCAAAATTTTGATACTTTAAAAGGTAAAGTATGATTAGAGAACATTATATTTAAACTCTTTAATCTCAAAAGATTCGTTTTTTATTAGGGCAAAGATATATAAACTTATTAGTTATATAAAAGAATTTACTTCCATTTAACATTGCATCCAATGCTTGGTTTTTGTTCCGGGTTAATTCCTCTTCCAGAAACTACGCCATCAATAGCACTTCTTAAATCTGAACCACTCACTGAAACCCCATTGTCTGGGCGACTATCGTCCATTTGACCTCTGTAAACGAGCTTGTTTAAATCATCAAAAAGATAGAAATCAGGTGTGCAAGCAGCCTGATAAGCTTTCGCAACTTCTTGAGAAACGTCAAACAAATACGGGAATTCGAAGTCATTGTTGTAAGCAAATTCTGTCATTTGTTCTGGACCGTCTTGCGGGTACTTAATAATATCGTTACTTGAGATGGCCACAAAGCCAATTCCTTGCACTCTATAATCATTTACAATTCGAATCATTTCTTCAATTACATGCAAAACAAACGGACAGTGATTGCAGATAAAAAAAACTACAGTTCCTTTTTCGCCTCTGCAATCTTCAAAGCTAAAACTATTGTTAGAATTAGTGTCTCTTAAATAGAAATCAGGAGCAATTGTTCCCAGAGGAATCATAGTAGAAGGTGTGTTTGCCATTTTAATTTTTAATTTAGAAATCAGTAGTATTAAATTTACTCTAGTAATTGATTTTGAACTTGTTCTTCCTAATTATACGTGCTAAATCTTTTATTGTTACAAAACTTCGGAATACTTTTTTCTTGGATTACTATTTTATACTTTTGCAAAACAACAACCTTACTATGTACAAAATTTTAATTCGTCCGCTACTTTTTTGTTTTGATCCAGAAAAAGTACATTATTTCACATTTTCATTGATTCGTTTTGTGAATAAAATCCCTGGTTTTTCAAGTTTATATCAAGCGCTTTATGAAGTAAAAGATGCCCGATTAGAACGTGAGGTTTTCGGAATTAAATTTAAAAACCCAGTTGGGTTGGCTGCAGGATTTGATAAAGACGCCAAATTATATCAAGAATTATCAAATTTTGGATTTGGATTTATTGAAATCGGTACATTAACACCTGTTGGACAAGAAGGAAATCCTAAAAAACGTTTGTTCAGATTAAAAGAAGACAATGCCATTATTAACCGAATGGGCTTCAACAATGGTGGTGTAAAAGAAGCGGTAGAACGTTTAAAAAAGAATAAGGGCGTTTTGATTGGTGGAAACATCGGTAAAAATAAAATCACACCTAATGAAGAAGCCGTTAAAGACTACGAAATCTGTTTTGATGCTTTGTTTCCTTATGTAGATTATTTTGTGGTGAATGTGAGTTCGCCAAACACCCCGAATCTGCGCGAATTACAAGATAAAAAACCATTAACTGAATTGTTGCAAACGCTTCAAGACAAAAATAATGCACTACCAACGCAAAAACCAATTCTCTTAAAAATCGCTCCGGATTTAACAGATGAGCAACTTTTAGATATTATCGATATTATTAAGGAGACAAAAATTGCGGGAGTAATTGCTACAAATACCACAATTTCGCGCGAAGGTTTACAATCAGATAACAAAACAGAAATGGGCGGATTATCGGGTAAACCATTAACCAATCGTTCCACAGAAGTGATTCGTTTTCTTTCCGAAAAAAGTAATAAAGCATTCCCAATCATTGGAGTAGGAGGAATTCATACAGCTGAAGATGCTATTGAAAAATTAAATGCGGGAGCGAGTTTAATTCAGTTATATACTGGATTTATTTATGAAGGACCGGCTTTAATTAAAGCAATCAATAAAAAGATTTTAGAAAACAGCTAAAATTTATATCTTTGAAGCTATGAATGATATCAAAATTATTGAATGTCCACGTGATGCTATGCAAGGCATTAAACCTTTTATTCCCACAGAAAAGAAGGTAAAATATATCCAATCGTTGTTGCGTGTTGGTTTTGATACCCTTGATTTTGGAAGTTTCGTTTCGCCAAAAGCCATTCCTCAGATGCAGGATACGGTTGAAGTCTTGGCTCAGTTAGACTTGTCGAAAACCACTAGTAAACTGTTGGCGATTATTGCCAATACAAAAGGAGCTGAAAACGCTTCTATACATAAAGAAATTCAATATTTAGGTTTTCCATTTTCTATTTCGGAGAACTTTCAAATGCGAAATACACATAAAACAATTGCCGAAAGTCTAGTTACTTTACAAGAAATTCTAGAAATCGCGGATAAAACCAACAAAGAAGTCGTGACTTATATTTCTATGGGTTTTGGAAATCCTTATGGCGATCCTTGGAATGTTGAAATCGTAGGCGAGTGGACCGAGAAATTAGCGAATATGGGTGTGAAAATCTTATCGCTTTCGGATACGGTCGGAAGTTCTACGCCAGAAGTCATTGATCATTTGTTTTCTAATCTGATTCCTAAATACCCAAACATTGAATTTGGAGCGCATTTACACACCACGCCAGACAAATGGTTTGAGAAAATTGACGCTGCTTACAATGCGGGTTGCCGTCGTTATGATGTTGCTATTCAAGGCTTTGGAGGTTGTCCTATGGCGAAAGACGATTTAACAGGCAACATGCCAACGGAGAAATTATTGTCATATTTCACTACCAAAAAAGAAAATACTAATACAAGTCCTATGAGCTTTGAAAGTGCTTATAACGAAGCGACTAAGTTGTTTAGTGAGTTTCATTAGAAGCTATTTCCAGCTATACATTACAAGATTTTAGCAACAATTCTTTTTTTGCAAGCACTAAAAAGAGCTTCTTTAGGTCGCTTTTTTAGCACAACAAAAAATAGAATTCTTTTCTAAAATGCTTTCCATTCCTATCTGGGCTAAAACACATTTACTCTATTACTCTTTAATTTCGTAAAAGTCTTTATATAAATTTTTGTTGATTTTAAAATAGATATACTGATTTTTATAATCGAGAATTATATCGAATTTCTTCAAAAAAGCATTGCCAAAAAAACCGGCTAAATCATCGGTTGCATCAATTCCTTCGGTAGAATTAGAAAGAGCAGTCGGAATATTATACAAATGTTTACCTGCAAATACAATTTCCGGACATAATACAATGGGCAATTCGTATTTTGAACCATCAGAACCTTGAAACTTTACTGCACCTATTTTTTTCGTTTTAGCAATGAAATTGTTCTTTTTAGTAAACGGTGAGGCTAACGTTAAGGCGTCTTGCGCTCCTGTATCAATTCCAAACATACCTTTATATTTTTTGCCATCAACGATTAGTGTGCTTGTTACGCAGGTAGGATAAACAGCATCCGACATTTTTAATTTGGTATAACCTTTATAGTTTATACTCTTATCATTTTCATCATAAAAATTAAGCACTTGTTTTTCATAGTCAATTTCTATAATGTGTCCGTTCATTACGTCTGTTCCCATAACACCATCAAAGGAGGTAGTTCCCATTTCAATAATGGCTAACACCACTTCTTTTTTGTTAATCTTTCCTATGAAAATATTATTTCCTGAGCTTTCTTCCACTTCATTAACTCCGTTAGAACCCCTATTTGTGGAAAGCCCATCAATTTTAAGTTGTACTTTTTTTATTGCTTCTTTATTCATACAAGTGCCATCTGCACCGGTATCAAAAAGAAATTTCAAGCTATCGATTTCGTTTACTTTAGCATAAAAGAAAATGTGATTCTTTTCCAACTCAAACGGAATAGATTCAATAGGCTGAGATTGCGAATAAAGAGAAAGTGAAACAAAAGTCACTATGAGAACGAGTATTTTTTTCATTTTAGCTGCTGGTTTTGTGAAAGTCTAACTTCGTTCTCTTTATGCAAATTCTTGATACATTGCATTAAATCTTCGAGCTAAAAACCGATTGACTTTGGATTATTAAAAACTAAAAATCTTTAAAACATCTTTAATTTTCTTTGGGTGCGTAAATCTATGTTTTTTACCAATTATGTTTAAATACAAATAAATGGTAACTGAGAAAAAGACAACAGTAATCTGTTTACCTATAACATTACCAATAATTAAGTCTAAATATATATCGTCAGAAAAATTATTTAAGGAATAATAAACCACAGAATCAAATAAGCAAACTAAAGAAGTGGGAAGTAAAATCTTTAAAAATAAAAATTTATTCTTGAATTTATAATTCATCAATTCGTATAAAATTATTAAAAAAATGGAATCTAAATATAATAAACACGTACCAAGTAAGAATAAATCAGTATCATGATTAAAGATGTTTTTTATAAACTCCACATTATAAGACTTGTTGTCTAAATAAATTTGTTGCAGTGAAATATAGCAAAGTAGCGTAATGGCTATGTTAGAAAGTAGCAAACCGTAAATTAAACTTCGCACTTTTTTTATACTTTCTGTATGAAATACCAAGAGGATACAGAATAAGGTGGAGGTGAATAATACACTGGAACCTGGAGAAAATATATACTTGTCAAAATATAAATTATAAACACTGCTGGTTAAAATAATTAAGAAAAACTGCATAGAACCCATTAAAACAAAGAGTGGGCCCATCCCGAAATTTCTAATAGCACTATGGAAAATCACGATGATAAGTGCCATTACCATAGTTTCCAGTAAAAGATAAAATAACGCTTCCAATTTGTTAATTATTAAAAATTTATTGTAAAAATACTTTTTTTAAGGTGATAACAAGGTTTTGTGGTACATTTTTAACTAAAATTTTAATTTCTTATCAACATTAAATTTTTATTTTAATTTATTCTAAATAAAGCTTGTGTAATAAAATTTCTCTTATTATTTTTGTACTTTAATTTTTATACAATCTAAATAATAATAATATGCGTTTAAACAAAATTACTCTTGCATTGCTATCCGCTACTTTATTTGTAGCAAGTTCATGTTCAGACAACGATGATAGTTCAGACAATTCAGTAGTAACTCCAACAAGTTACACATTTGAAAGAAATGGTTCATCTTCGGTAAATTATGAAGGGCAATCTAGCAGGATATTAATGCTTAACGAGTTAGGAAATTATATAAAAGATCAAGCAACTACTGGCGATCTTATAGATGTAGCGGTTTTAAATAATATGTATACTAATGTTAGTAATCCTTTTTCTACTACAGCATTAAATACTTCTGAGAAACAGTTGAGAAATAAAGTTGCAGCATCTAGAGATTATTTTGTTAATCTTGGAGGCGCAGGTTCTACAGTGGAGCAAACTGCAGTTAGAAATTTTTTCGCAAGCCAGTTTAATGATGCGAATGAAGCTAGCACTGGAAATGTTGCTGCAGCAAACGTTGCAGGTTCTTATATAGACGGATCATCTGTTCGTTTATTTGCTGCAAATGGTTTAGAGCCACAACAAATTTTATTAAAAGGAATGATGGGCGCTTGTTTTATGGATCAAATTGCGAATCATTATTTAAGTACTGCTGTATTAGATGAAGGTGGTAGTAAAATAGAAAACACAAATAAAGTGTTAGAAGCAGGTAAGAATTACACCTCAATGGAACACAAGTGGGATGAAGCTTATGGCTATATTTATGGTGCTGGTGGCTCAAAATTCTGGGATAGTTATATCAATCAAGTGAATGCAGATTCAGATTTTAACACAGTTAAAGAAGCTATTGAAGTTGCCTTTAGAAAAGGAAGAGCTGCTATTGTTGCTAATAATTATGACGTTCGTGATGCACAAATTGCAATAATTAAAAGTAAAATTGCAATGATTCCAGCGGTTAGAGCCGTATATTATTTAAAAAGTGGTAAAGAGAAATTAGTTACTGACAATGGTGCAAAAGCTTTTCATGCACTTTCTGAAGCGTATGGTTTTATTATGTCACTTCGCTACACGCAAAACCCAGCCACTAACGAGCCATATATGTCTAAAGTTCAGGTGGATGCAATCTTAGCAGAATTAACTGCAGGTACAAATGGCTTATGGGACGTAGATTATTTAAATGAAAAATTAGACGGTATTGCTGCTCAAATTGCTGCTCCTTTTGGTTTTACAGTAGAGCAAGCACAAACGGTTAACTAGAAAAACATAAAAATAAGTAGCTTGCTTTAAGAGATGAGCTACTTATTTCATTAATTTTGCAAAAAAAAATAAAACGATGAGAAAGATTCTTTTTTTAACTGCTATTCTTGGTTTATTTGCGTCGTGCTCTAGCGACAGTGATTCGCCTGCTTCCTCGGGTGATAATTATGACAGAGTAGCGCTACTAACTAACTGGGCTGATAATATAATTATCCCTAGGTTTGAAGATTATCAAAGTAAGGTTGTTTTATTAAATAATGATGTTGCGACATTTACAGCTTCTCCGAGCCAAGATAATTTAGAAAACCTGAGAACAAGTTGGTTAAATTCATACAAATCTTATCAATACGTGAATATGTTTAATATTGGTAAAGCCGATGATATCAATTTCACAGATTGTACTAATATTTATCCCTTAAATACGCAGGGAGTTCAGGAAAATATTGCAGCTGGAAATGTAAATTTACAGTTAGTATCACAATATAGCAAGCAAGGGTTTCCTGCCCTAGATTATATGTTGAATGGTTTAGCTACTTCGGATAGTGATATTCTATATTTTTACACAACAGATGCAAGTGCCTTAAATTATAAGGAATACTTAGTTGCATTAACAACAAAATTAAAGTCAGATGCTGATGCAATTGTTAACGATTGGAACGGTTCATATAGAGCAACTTTTATCGCTAGTAGCGGTAATTCTGTAAGTAGTTCTTTAAACAGAATGGTTAATAATTTTGTAAAGTATTTTGAAAAGGACATTAGAGCCGGAAAAGTGGGTATTCCTGCCGGAGTTTATTCTGATGGAGCAACTTTACCTGATAAAGTAGAGGCATATTACAAAAACGATATTTCAAAAATCCTATTAGAAGAATCTGTAAAAGGTTCTCAAGATTTTTTCAATGGAAAACATTTTAATAGTGCAACGGAAGGTAAAAGTTTAAAATCGTATTTAGACTTTTTAAACACTGTAAGAAATGGACAAAATTTAAGTGCAATTATAAACAATCAGTTTACCTTAATTAACCAAGCAAATGCAAATCTGAGTGCTAGTTTTTCTTCTCAAGTAAGTACGGGAAATGCTCAGATGCTTATTAGTTTTGATAACTTACAGCAAAATGTAATTTATTTTAAACTGGATATGATGCAAGCTTTAAATATTACTGTTGACTATGTAGATGCTGATGGCGACTAATAATGATTAAAAACACTATAAATTCATACTTGGATAGGAATGTACCAGCTTCAACGCTAGCTTTTTTTAGGCTAGCGTTTGGTTTAATGATGCTTTTTAGTCTCGTTAGATTTGTAAGTTATGGATGGGTGGATAAATTTTACATTCAACCTCAATTTCATTTCACTTATTATGGATTTGATTGGGTTAAACCTTTTGGAAATCTAACTTATTTGTTGTTTTTAATTTGTGGTTTAGCTGCTTTTATGGTGGCAATTGGCTACAAATATAAAATAGCGATAATTACTTTTTTTCTGACTTTTACTTACATTGAGTTAATGGATAAAACGACTTATTTAAATCATTATTACTTTATTTCAGTTGTCAGTTTTATACTTATCTTTTTACCTGCAAACGCAAATTTTTCGGTAGATGCTTATCGCAACGACAAAGTTAGATCGTTAGTAATACCAAAATATACTGTGGACGTTTTGAAATTGATGTTGGCTATAGTGTATTTTTATGCAGGCTTAGCTAAGTTGAATTCAGACTGGTTATTGCACGCAATGCCACTAAGAATTTGGTTGCCAAATCAATCTAATATTCCATTAATTGGAAATTTAATGCACGAAACGTGGGTCCAATATAGTTTTTGTTGGGCGGGTGCCCTTTATGATTTAGCAATTCCATTTCTGTTATTTAATAAGAAAACTAGAAATTTCGCCTTTTTCCTAGTGGTAGTTTTTCATATCATGACGAAGATATTGTTTCCTATTGGTGTTTTTCCGTACGTAATGATTATAAGTTCGCTTATCTTTTTTGAAGCTTCATTTCATGAAAAAATATTGAATTTCATCGGGAAGATAATCAAAATACGATCTACTGTTTTCACCACTTCGGGAAATTTCGTAACTAGTTTTTCTTCTCGATTGAATAATTTGAAAATTACTTTCTTAGCATTTTTCATGCTGTTTCAATTAGCATTTCCATTTCGATATATGTTATATCCGGAAGAATTATTTTGGACTGAAGAAGGTTTTAGATTTTCATGGCGCGTTATGTTGATGGAAAAAGCTGGTTATGCCCAATTTTACGTTACGGATTCCAAGACCAATAAAAAAATATTTGTTGATAATACGCATTTCCTAACAGCTTTCCAGGAAAAACAAATGGCTTTTCAACCCGATTTTATTTTACAATATGCCCATTTTCTTCATGATTATTATGAGAAAGTTGGCTACAATGATCCAAAAGTTACAATCGATAGTTTTGTTGCTTTAAATGGTCGTTTAAGTAAAAGATACATTGACCCAGAAGTAGATTTAGCAAAAGAATACGAATCATTCCAACATAAAAATTGGATATTACCATTTAACGATGAAATTAAAGGATTTTAAATTAGTAATAGTACTTTTAATAAGCATTTTCAGTTTTTCTCAAAACAATCTGAAAGGTGTGGTCACAAATGCTGATAATCAACCATTAGCAAATGTTGAAGTTTATAATAAAACCACAAGCACTAAAATGACTTCTAATGCAAAAGGTGAATTTATTGTTCTAAATACCTTTAGTGGGAAGAACGTACTCGTCTTCTTTTTATACGGTTATACCATCTTAGAAAAGGAAATTGATGCAACTGCACAAAATGGCTCGTTAAAAATAAAATTAGATATTATTGCTACAAATCTATCTGAAGTTGTAGTAATTCAACAAAAGCAAAAGGCATTTGCGCTCAATAAATTAAAAGATATTGAAGAAACTGCAATTTATGCCGGTAAAAAAACAGAAGTTGTATCCGTAGAAAATTTAACAGCTAATAAGGCAACAAACAATGCGCGTCAAATTTACGGTCAAGTTGTTGGTTTGACTATTAATGAAAGTAATGATGGTGGATTGCAGTTATCAATAGGAGGAAGAGGGTTAAACCCAAATAGAACATCGAACTTTAATACGCGTCAAAATAATTATGATATTAGTGCCGATGTGCTTGGATATCCTGAAAGTTATTATGCGACTCCAACGGAAGCATTAGAATCTATTCAGATTATTAGAGGAGCCGCGTCTTTGCAATATGGAACGCAATTTGGAGGTTTAGTAAACTTTAATATTAAAAAGCCAAGCCTTCAACCTGTGGAAATTATAACGAGAACTACTTTAGGTTCTAATAATTTGTTTACCAACTTTACTAGTTTGAGCGGTACTAATAAGAAATTTAGCTACTACAGTTTTTATAATTACAAACAAGGTGATGGTTTTAGACCCAATTCTCAATTTGATTCTAAAACATTTTTCGCAAATTTAAATTATCAATTTACTGAAAATACATCTTTGCATTTTGATTATACCCATTTTGATTATTTGGCACAGCAACCCGGCGGATTAACAGATGTAATGTTTTCGCAAGATCCTACCCAAAGTAATAGAAGTCGAAATTGGTTTAAAGTAGATTGGAATTTATTTGCACTTCGATTTAAACATCATTTTGAGCATAATGCTGATTTTTCTTTGCAATTATTTGGTCTTGATGCCAGTCGGAAGGCTATAGGATATCGATCAAATCGTGTTTCTAACGCAGATACGCCAGGAAGTGTGAGAGATTTGATTCTTGGAGATTTTGTGAATTGGGGTGCCGAAGCCCGTTATTTAAAAAGATATGATTTCTTCGGAAATACAAATGCATTTTTAATAGGTGCTAAATATTATCAAGCAAAAAATTCAGGAATTCAAGGTCCAGGAAGTTCAGGCAGTGGGCCCGATTTTAATATCGCTAATACTGAATTCCCAACGTATGCCAATCAATCCGAATATACATTTCCAAATGTAAATGTCTCTATTTTCGGTGAAAACATTTTTAGAGTTTCATCTTCTTTTTCAATCACTCCCGGTTTTAGATATGAAAAAATAAAAACACAAGCAGAGGGATACTTCAGAGAAGTTAGAACAGATTTAGCTGGAAATGTTATTTACGATGAATTAGAAAACGAAAATAATATCAAAGAACGAAATTTTTTATTATTAGGAATTGGACTGAGTTATAAAATGGATAGTGGTGTTGAGGTTTATGGTAATGTATCACAAAACTATCGCTCTGTTACGTTTAATGACATCAGAACAGTTAATGCAAGTGCGGCAATTAGCGAAAATATTACGGATGAAAAGGGATATACTTCGGACATTGGTATTAGAGGGAAAATTTTAAATAAAGTTTCGTTTGATGCAAATGTTTACGGTTTATACTATAACGATAAAATAGGGGAATATTTAACGCAAGTTGCAAATGCTGCTAGTTTAGTGCGTTATAGAGATAATATTGGGACGGCCTTTACCTATGGTTTTGAATCATTAATCGACTGGAATATTGGTAAAACACTTTTTCTCGATAAAGAAGATTTCATCTGGAACTTATTTTCAAATGTAGCGATAACAGATTCTAAATATTTAAAATCAGATGTCGCTAATGTTGAAGGAAATAAAGTTGAATTTGTACCGAATTATAATGTGAAATTAGGAACTGGTATTGGATATAAAAACTTTTTAACAAGTTTGCAATTTAGCTACGTTTCTTCACAGTTTACAAATGCTGAAAATAACAAAACCGATGTAAATGATAATACTTATGGTATTTTTGGAGAAATTCCAGCTTATAATGTAGTTGATTTTTCAGCATCTTATAAATGGAAAAACTTCAAGCTAGAAGCAGGCGTTAATAACGTCTTGAACAATTGGTACTTCACAAGAAGAGCTACGGGTTATCCAGGTCCTGGAATTATTCCATCGGAGCCAAGAGTAATTTATACTACTTTAGAAATTAAATTTTAAAGAAAATTAGCAATATTAATTTTTTTTATTGCTAATACATATTCACTTTAATAAAATTACATGGATAATAGTTTTTATTCATGTAATTTTTATTTTTTTAATCTTATTTTCGCGAAATCATAACTAATTAATTTGAAAATGGATTTTGCTAAAAATTACAAAAACCTTACTGACGACAAAATCATTTCTTTACTAAAAGATGCGAATGCGCTAAAACCCGAAGCACTCGTAGCTTTGAAAAATGAAGTTTTAAGTAGAAAGTCTTTGTTTAATGATTTAGCAGATAAGATCGCCTCCGAACAAGCTGAAAAAGTTGAAAATATTGTGCTGAAAAAAAAATCTTATTTTATTAAACTTAGATTCAAAGCATTAGCTTTCTGTGTGTTTAATCTATTGCTATTTTTGGTAATTCGTTATTTTATTTTGAAATTATTTTTTATTCAAATAGTGCTACTTTCATTCCTCTTAACTTCATTTTTTCTAGTTCTTTTTAGAAAGTCAAATCCAGTTGTGACAGTCAAAAGTGATTCCATAGCAATAAGTAAGTACAAGAAAATACCTGTTTTAAGTTCTTTTATGGAATTTAAAATAGTAGAAAGATTTTTTAATATTATTCTGATCGCTATAAGATCATCAAAAATTCATGAAATTAAGTACGAAGATATTATTGAAATTGATGTTCGTTCAAATGAAATATACTACTATAGTGATGAAATGTCAATGGAACAGATATTGAAAAGTTTGGAGACCATATTTGAAGAGAAGAACTTCTCAACTCAGCAACAACCGAGAAGAATATTGAAGGCCACATTAATGCTTGGATTCATAAAAAACAAGCCTGAACTTCTAAAGGTATTACGAGTAAAAAAAGTCAAGATCATAGTTTAACATGATTGAGTTTTTTCTATTTTTCGAAATGATTTCTTCTAATTGTTGTTATTAAGCAAGAATTAATTTGAGTTTTAGCTTTAATTAGCATAATATTTTAATTTTAATTAAAAAAAATCAACTTTTTAAGTTCTAAATTCTAACTTTTCCTTATATTTGCATGCAATTTAACAACTACAACAAAATTGCACATGAAAGCACACGCATCAAAAATCGTTGGCGAAGGACTTACATACGACGATGTTTTACTTATCCCGAATTATTCAGATATTTTACCGAGAGACGTTAGCATCAAATCTAAATTTTCAAGAAATATTACATTAAACGTTCCTATTGCTTCGGCTGCTATGGATACCGTTACCGAAAGTTCGATGGCTATTGCTATGGCGCAAGAAGGTGGTATTGGTGTTTTACATAAAAACATGACTATTGAACAGCAAGCTGCTAAAGTAAGAAGAGTAAAACGTGCTGAAAGCGGTATGATTATCGATCCAGTAACGTTGCCACTGACTGCAACTGTTGGTGATGCTAAAGCTGCAATGAAGGAATTTAGTATTGGTGGAATTCCTGTAGTAGATGAAAATGGAATATTAAAAGGAATCGTTACGAACCGTGATTTGCGTTTCGAAAAAATAAACTCCCGTTCTATTTTAGAAGTAATGACTACTAAAAACTTAGTAACGGCTGCGCAAGGAACTACTTTGCAAGAAGCAGAAGGAATTTTACAAGAAAATAAAATTGAGAAATTACCAGTAGTTGATGCTACTTATAAATTAGTAGGATTAATTACTTTTAGAGATATCACAAAATTAACGCAAAAACCACAAGCTAATAAAGATAGATTTGGACGTTTACGCGTTGCTGCTGCTTTAGGTGTTACGGCTGATGCAGTTGAAAGAGCTACAGCTTTAGTAAACGCAGGAGTTGATGCTGTAATTATCGATACGGCGCACGGTCACACAAAAGGCGTGGTTGATGTTTTAAAAGCAGTTAAAGCTAAATTTCCAGATTTAGATGTTGTAGTAGGAAATATTGCAACGCCGGAGGCTGCTTTGTATTTAGCAGAAAATGGTGCTGACGCTGTAAAAGTAGGAATAGGACCTGGTTCAATTTGTACAACTAGAGTAGTGGCAGGTGTTGGATTTCCTCAGTTTTCAGCTGTTTTAGAAGTTGCTGCAGCTTTAAAAGGAACAGGAGTTCCTGTTATCGCAGATGGTGGAATTCGTTATACAGGAGACATTCCAAAAGCAATTGCAGCTGGAGCAGATTGTGTAATGTTAGGTTCATTATTAGCCGGAACAAAAGAATCACCTGGAGAAACTATTATTTTTGAAGGAAGAAAATTCAAATCATATAGAGGAATGGGTTCAATTGAAGCGATGGAAGATGGTTCTAAAGACCGTTATTTCCAAGATGTTGAAGATGATGTAAAGAAATTGGTTCCTGAGGGAATTGTAGGTCGTGTGCCGTATAAAGGAGAATTAAACGAAAGCATGCAACAATTCATTGGCGGTTTAAGAGCTGGAATGGGTTATTGCGGTTCAAAAGATATTGTAACATTACAAGAAACAGGACGTTTCATTAGAATTACTGCAAGTGGAATTGGCGAAAGTCATCCACATAATGTAACAATAACTAAAGAAGCGCCAAATTATTCTAGATAATATAGAATGTTCTAAAAAGTAAAAACCTGACAGATTTAATTAGCTGTCAGGTTTTTTTATGCTTTCAAAAAAGCTTTAATCTTTTTCTTGTTTCCGGCTAACCAGAGAATATCATCGGATTGTAAAACTAAATCTGATTCAGGATTTAGAATTCGTTGGCCATCGCGCTCTAGTCCAACAATAATACTGTGTGTTTTTTCTCGAATCATCGATTCACGAATACTCTTGCCGATACAAACTCTATCTTTTAATTCTAGCTGTTGAAGTATAATTTCTTCCTTCTCAGTATCTTCAGGATCTTCTCTTTCATTTTTATCTAAATACTCATTAAATAATTGAACTTGTTCGTCTGTTCCAATGATGCTAATTTCATCACCTGGAAATAATCGTTCACTACTTTTAGGAATATTGATTGTAATTTCTCCCCTTCTTATAGTTGCAATGTTAATCCCAAAAGACTCTTTAATACTTAATTCGTTTAATGTTTTTCCGGCTAAATTGGATTCGGTAGCGATAACAAAGTTCGCCATATGCCCATCCCAAGGCGAAAGTACAATTTGTCGTTTACTACTTTTTGCGCTATTTTCTCTGTCATTATAATTTCGAACAAACTGTCTTTCAATCTTATTGTAAAGCGCGTGTAATCTTTTTGGAAATAAAACGTAAGAAATTAAAGCAATTACTAGAGCAACAAAAGCAACTATTGGTGAGAAAAACACATTTAATATAAATCCGAAATAGAATAAACTAAGTGCTATTCTGCTGAATATAAGCACTATAATGGGTCCTTGGTATTTTCTAACTTGCATTAATTCATGCACTTGTTCCACCGCCACTCTTCGCAGCGATAAAGCCCATAAAAAAGGAGACAAAATAATAACTGTAATGGTGGCTGCAATCGCATTTCCAAATCTTGAATCTTGGACTAACGGCAGTAGATATTTTGAGGAAAGTATAATAATCGAGACTATAATAATCGAATGGATAATTACTTGCGTTAAATAGGCTTTTAATACGATTTGCCAAGTACTAACTGATTTTATGGCTTCTGTATTGGAACTGTATCGTTCGATTCGCTTTACCCATCTTCTCGGCAGTTTCCGTTCTAAGTAATTGGAAAAAGGAGTGGATAGTTTTATCATAAATGGCGTCGTAAATGTCGTAATTGCAGAAACAGCTACAACAATTGGATACAAGAAATCACTCGTAACTTTTAATGTCATTCCTAAAGTAGCAATGATGAATGAAAATTCTCCAATTTGCGATAGACTCATTCCCGTTTGTATGGATTGCTTTAGCGGTTGGCCCGAAAGTAATGTTCCAATCGTAGCACTAAAAGATTGACCAATAATCACTACAAAAGTTAGAATCGCAACCGGAACTGCGTATTTCACAAGCATTTCAGGGTCAATCAACATTCCAACCGACACGAAGAAAACCGCTCCAAATAAATCTTTTACTGGTTTTACTAACTTTTCAATATGTTCAGCTTGCGTAGTTTCAGCAATAATTGAACCCATAATAAACGCACCAAGAGCAGGCGAGAAGCCAACATTTGCTGCAAATAACACCATTAATAAACAAAGTGCTAACGATACAATCAGAAGCATTTCATCCGTTAAAAGATGTTTTGCTTTTTTTAATATTGTTGGGATGAAAAATATTCCCGCTACAAACCAAATTGTTAAGAAGAAGCCTAACTTTAAAACCGACTGTAATAATTCAGTACCTGAAAATTGTTGACTCACTGCAATTGTTGACAATAAGACCATCATTAAAATGGCTAAAATATCTTGTACAATTAAAGCACCGATTACATTTCCGGCAAATTTTTTGGTTTTTACACCTAATTCATCAAAGGTTTTTAAGATAATAGTTGTGGAAGAAACCGAAATAATAACTCCTAAAAATATAGAATTCATAGTTCCCCAACCCATTAATTGTCCTACATAATAACCCAAAACTATCATACAAACTGCTTGGGTGAGTGCGGTTATGGAGGCAGTTCCTCCAACTTTCATCAGCTTTTTAAAACTAAATTCGAGTCCTAAACTAAATAAGAGGAAGATTACTCCAATTTCTGCCCATACGTTTACACTGTTGACATCTTTCACCGTAGGGAAAAAGTCAGACTGTGTCCCAGCTAAAAATCCAGCCACTAAATAACCTAAAACTAAAGGTTGTTTTAGCCAGCGGAATAAGATAACTGAAATGGCAGCAGTGACAAGGATTAAACCTAAATCACTAATTAATGCAGGTACGTGAAGTGTAGATGCAGTAAGGAATATTGGCATATATTTGATTTTTGACTAAAATAGTGAAAATCGTTTATTAATCAAAATTTGTGAAAAATAAAATCTCGTTAAAATTGCTTCTAACGAGATTTTCAATCTTATTTATTAAGTATTTTAAATCCCCAAGTAATTACTAGGTGTAATTTGCATTAATTCAGCTCTAACTTCTTCTGAAACTTTTAAATTTTTGATGAAATTATGAATCGCCTCTTTGTTAATTACAGTATTTGTTCTAGTTAAATCTTTCAAAGCTTCGTAAGGATTTGGATAAGCTTCACGACGTAAAATAGTCTGAATTGCTTCCGCCACAACTGCCCAGTTTTTCTCTAAATCTTCGGCAAATTTCTCTTCGTTTAAAAGTAATTTATTCAAACCTTTTAAAGTCGCTTCAAATGCAATGATTGTATGACCAATCGGCACACCAACATTACGTAAAACTGTACTATCTGTTAAGTCACGTTGTAATCTTGAAAGTGGTAATTTAGCCGAAAGATGTTCAAAAATAGCATTTGCAATTCCTAAATTTCCTTCCGAATTTTCAAAATCAATTGGATTAACTTTATGTGGCATAGCCGATGAACCGATTTCACCTGCTTTTATCTTCTGTTTGAAATATTCCATTGAAACATAAGTCCACACATCTCTGTCTAAATCTATTACAATGGTATTAATACGCTTTAAAGCGTCAAAAAAGGCCGCGAAATGATCGTAATGTTCTATTTGTGTTGTAGGAAATGAATGGTGTAATCCCAAACTATTTTCAACAAAATTAGATCCAAATTTCTTCCAATCTGTGTTTGGGTATGCTACTTTGTGTGCGTTATAATTCCCGGTTGCTCCACCAAATTTAGCCGCAAAAGGAACATTAAATAACAAACGCATTTGCTCTTCTAAACGCTCCACAAAAACCAAAATTTCTTTTCCTAAACGAGTAGGAGAGGCTGGTTGTCCATGTGTTCTTGCTAATAATGGAATATCTTTCCATTCCATAGCTAACTCTTTTAATTTGGCAATTACGCTAATTAAACTTGGTAAGTATACGTTTTCAAACGCTTCTTTTGTAGAAAGTGGAATCGCCGTGTTGTTAATATCTTGAGAGGTTAAACCAAAGTGAATAAATTCTTTAAATTCATCCAATCCTAAACCTTCAAACTTTGATTTTATAAAATATTCAACCGCTTTCACATCGTGATTGGTTGTTTTTTCAGTTTCTTTGATCCAAAGTGCATCTTCTGTACAGAAGTTTTTATAAATGGCTCTCAACGAATCATAAACCGATTTGTCAATTTTAGCCAATTGAGGCAAATCAGCTTCGCGCAAAGCAATGAAATATTCAATTTCAACTAAAACTCGGTACTTAATTAAAGCTTCTTCAGAAAAATAAGGAGCTAATGAACTGGTTTTGCTTCTATAACGTCCATCAATTGGCGATATAGCATTTAATTCTGTTAATTGCATTGTTGTTGTGTGTTGTGTGTTGTTTTAAGAAGTGCAAATTTACTAATTACTTAGGAGTTTCGTACGCTAATTTTAATAATTCTTCCTTTACAATTTTCATTCCTGCGGCAGCGGTTAATGGTAGGATTTTTAGTTCATTTGGCAAGTCATAAATTGTAGCTGGTTTTGGATCAATATAATACACCAAAACATTTTTATCTACATAATTCATCAAGCCAGCAGCAGGATAAACTTGCAATGAAGTCCCAATTATAATTAAGATATCGGCGGTTTCTACAATTTCGACAGCAGTTTCAATCATAGGAACTTCTTCTCCAAACCAAATAATATGGGGGCGCATTTGATTGCCATCCAAATCGAAATCACCTAAATTTAAATCATTTTCCCAATCTAGAATATAATCCTGATTAATAGTGCTTCTCACCTTTGAAAGTTCGCCATGCAAATGTGTAACTTTTGTGCTTCCGGCTCTTTCGTGAAGATTATCTACATTTTGAGTGATAATATGAACATCGAAATACGCTTCTAATTCGGCTAATATTTCGTGTCCTCTATTTGGTTTTACGGTTGGTAATTGCGCGCGTCTTTTGTTGTAGAAATCTAAAACTAAAGTTGCGTTATTAGTCCAGCCTAGAGGCGAAGCGACTTCCATAATATCATGTCCTTCCCACAATCCACCTGCATCACGAAAGGTGTTGATACCGCTTTCAGCACTAATTCCTGCTCCTGTTAATATTACTAATTTCTTCATTTTCATTTTATATTTTAAAAAAAATGCGCCTTCGAAAAGACGCATTTGGTATTATACTTTTCCTAAGGTATAGAGTTGTTCCATTGTAGGTCCGGCACTTCCGCCAGCTGGTTCTAATGTAATTCCAAAGGCTTGAGGCGCTTCGGCATTATCAACTTTAATCACTTTTGTTGTACTGCTTGCATACGTATCTAACAATCCAATACTTGTAGGTGTCAATACAGGTTCTAATTGTAAAGCCCAGACTTGATAAACCATTCCTTTTGGCGGTTCTGGCAATCCTGAAGCGTCGATGTAAACAGATTTCGTTGTTTTATTATAATAAGCTTTCGCGTAAGCATCAGGATTCACTTGTTGTCCTGCTAAAGCCACGCTAACACTTCCGTTGTCTCTTAAAACGGCTAAAACTTCATCTGATTCTTTGTTTTTCAACTCTAAATCAACTACTGATTCTTGAAGTTTAGTTCTTTCGACCGCTAAATTATCAATAATTGAATTCGATTCATTTAGTTTATAAAACTGAACGCCCATTCCCAGAACGAAAACAGCAGCTGCAGCCCAACCCATATATTGTGTCCAAGGTGCTTTTGGTTGCAGTTGGACCACTTTTTGTTTGTCAAGGAGTTGATTTCTAATTTTATCAAAATTTGCGGCAGATAAATGAGGTGCAATTCCATATGATAAGTTGATTACAGCTCTTTCTATAGCGGTAATTTCGTCTTTTACTTCAGTATGCTGCGTTGCCATTTGATTCACTTCTTCCATTTCTTGTTCAGAAAGTGTTCCAAAAACATACAATTCTAAGATACCTGATTCGATATATTCTTTACTATTCATTGATTAATAGTCTTAATTCGTTCATACAATTTCTATTTTGAGTCTTTACGGTACCTAAAGGTATTTCTAATTCATCGGAAGTTTCTTGTTGCGTATAGCCTTTGAAGAATAACAAATCGATAATCTGAATACACTTTGGTTTCAATTTCTTAATAAACTCCTTTATACCAATCGCATCTATTTTATTGACTGCTTTGGAGTTGTCATCATGTAGATGTACGAAATTATCGGTAGAGAGGTTTTTTTGATTGTTGTTAAAGTTCTTAGAACGTAATTTATCAATGGACGAATTTCGAGAAATATTCAGCATCCAAGTGTACAAACGCCCTTTTGAGGTGTTATATGTATCGATATTTTTCCAAATTTTAATAAAAACTTCTTGAAGCACATCTTCTGATTCCTCTTTGTCTCTGATGAGATTGTAGATGACACCATATAAACTCTTAGCATAGTTGTCATAAAGCAACGTAAATGACCTATCATCTTTTTTTAATAATAGGGGCAATAATTCTTCTTGTGTCATGCAATTTTAATTTTCCACTAAAATAATAAAAAAAGTAGTATTATGTTTGCAAATAAAATATATTTAAGCAAATGGTTGATTTAGATTTATTAAATTATCTGGAAGATTTTATTTCTGAAAATAGAAAAGAAGGATTTTTACGCGTTTTAAAAAATCGTACGAAGCATTTTACTATCGCAATGGAAGATATTTTTCAATTGCATAATACAAGTGCCGTAATGCGCAGTTGTGAAGTTTTTGGTATTCAAGAATTAAATGTAATTGAAGAAAAATTCGGTAAAAGAATTGATACTGAAATTGCAATGGGCGCCCAGAAATGGGTGGATGTAAATCGCTTTAATTCAGTGCAAAGTTGTATTGATGCCATGCGATTACAAGGCTACCAAATTATTGCTACGACACCTCATAATGATTCGTGTTTATTGCATGAGTTTGATATTACGAAGCCGTCAGCATTATTTTTTGGAACAGAGCGCGATGGACTTTCTGATGAAGTGATTCAACAAGCAGATGGTTTTTTGAAAATTCCGATGGTAGGATATACCGAAAGCTTAAATATTTCAGTTTCTGCAGCAATTGTAATTCAAGATATAACAAATCGGTTGAGACAAACGGATATCAAATGGCAGTTAACGGAAGAAGAAGTGCTTGAAAAACGCTTAGATTGGACTCGAAAAACAATAAAAGATATCGAATTTATAGAGCGAAATTATCACGAAAAGGTTCAGAAATAATTATCTTTTCTTTAAAACTTTATATTCTTCGTAGCAAGCATTAATAGCGTCCATGATTTGCAAGTCATTGGCTGTTTTAATGAAATACTCGGAATAATTACAATTTTCTAAGATTAGTGGAATATCGTCTTTGCTGATTTCCAGCAAGGTAGCTAAGGTTTCTCTATCAAATTTGGTGGACAAAAGATTTCTCACGGTATCATCTTTTTTCATTTCCTTAAGCTTCTTCATTTCTTTTGGTCTTTTTCCAAAAACATTATAAAGAAAATCTGCCGGATTGAAAATTGAACCTAATACTTTAGAAACTGCACCTGGCGATTTATCACCAACTTCATAGCCTGCTTGAAGTCCTGTAATGTTATAGCGATAACTATCAGATGCTACCGGAATTAACTTGGTGTCTACTTGAATAAATCCTGTTAAATTGTATTTGTAAACGGTAACTTCGTCTAAAACATAGGATTTTTCACTTAAATAAATTTTGGTAGGATTTTCTTTTACCCAGTCATTAGTTACTTTAACTTTAATTGTTTCAAAGCCTAAAAAACTAAATAGTAGTGTATCGTTTACTTGTGCAACGATTTCAAAAAGACCACTTGGGGTGGTTATGGTACCGGTAACTTTTGTAGCATTAATAACGTGAACGCCTCCCATAGGCAAGCGTGTGTCGTTTTGAATAACGGTCCCTTTTAATGTTTTAGCAATAGTATCATTTTGTGCAAAAGTGCTGCTGCATACTAATACAAAAAGAAAAACTACAAAATATCTCATTTCTTTATTTAATGATTCAAAAATACGAATCTAAAGATGATATTTTGTAGTTTCTCTAAAAATTATAAGAAAATTAACGAATTAGGTTAACTTCTTCTTGGTCTTTTTGGTTTTGAGTCGTCGCCAGAGCTATCTGAACGTCTTGGAGCTCTTTCAAAAGCACCAGGAGTTCCTTCTCTTTTTGGAGCAGAACTACTTCTTTCTCCTCTGAAACCACCTTCTCTTTTAGGAGCTGAACTGTTTCTGTCGCTTCTGAATCCACCTTCTCTTCCGCCAGAATCTCTTCCGCCTTCTCTTCTTGGTGCAAACCCACCGCTTCTTTCACCTCTAAAACCACCTTCGCGTTTTCCGCCACCGAATCCACCACCAGAACTTCTTCCGCCATGGTCTCTTCTAGAATTACTTCCGCCGTCGTTTTTAGAAATTTCTACATTGATTCTTCTTCCGTTTAAATCATATCCGTTAAGAACGCCCATAACTTTATCCGTAAATTCTCCGTCTGTATTAAAGAAAGAGAAACCTTCTTTAACGTCTACTTTGAATACGTCATCACGACCTAAGTCTAACGTGTCTTTTAAGAAATCTTTCAATTGCATCCAGTCGAAATCATCTCTAGAACCAATGTTGATGAAATATCTAACAGGATCACCTGCTCTAATTTCTCTTGGCTCAGAACTTCTTTCTCTGTCATTACCTCTACTATCACCTGATAAATCACGTTTAGTTTTGTAATAGTTGATGAATCTGTTGAATTCTACAGATACCATTTTCTTAATTAATTCTTCTTTAGACAATCCGTCTAAAACATCATTAATTGCAGGTAAGTAAGTTTCAATTTCTGTACCTACTTCAGTATCTTTAATTTTATTAGCTAAGTGTAGCAACTGAATTTCGCAAATTTCAATTCCAGAAGGAATCGTTTTTTCTTGAAATTTTTGTTGGATAGTTCTTTCAATTGAAGAAATTTTACGTAATTCACTTTTCGTGATAATTACTATAGAAGTTCCTAATTTTCCAGCTCTACCAGTTCTTCCTGAACGGTGATTGTAGATTTCAATTTCGTCAGGTAATTGATAGTTTACAACGTGTGTAATGTTATCAACGTCAATTCCACGAGCAGCAACGTCTGTTGCAACAAGCATTTGGATTTGTCTACCTCTAAACGATTTCATAACACCATCACGTTGTGCTTGAGATAAATCTCCGTGCAACGCTGCAGCGCTATATCCGTCTTCAATTAATTTTTCAGCAACAGCTTGTGTGTCTCTTTTAGTTCTACAAAAAACTACAGAGAAAATGTCTGGATTAGCATCTGCTAATCTTTTCAAAGCTTCATAACGATCACGAGCATTTACACAATAGTATTCATGTGATACCGTTGCAGATCCCGAGTTTTTATGTCCAACTGTAATCTCTACAGGGTCAGACATAAATTGTTTTGCAATACGAGCTACTTCAGCTGGCATTGTTGCAGAGAATAACCATGTGTTTTTCTCTTTTGGTGTGTCCGATAAAATGGAACAAATATCTTCGTAGAATCCCATGTTTAACATTTCATCTGCCTCATCTAAGATACAGAAATCAATGTTTTTAATGTTAACAAGACCTCTATTAATCATGTCTTGCATTCTACCCGGTGTAGCCACAATAATTTGGGCTCCGCGTTTAATGTCTCTAGCTTGGTCTGTAATACTTGCACCACCATAAACAGCCACTGTATGTAACCCTTTTATGTACTTAGAATAATCTTTAATTCCGTTGGTGATTTGTAAGCATAACTCACGTGTCGGCGATAAAATTAATGCTTGTGTTTCTCTGTTTTCAGCGTTAATTTTTTGAATTAGTGGAAAACCAAAAGCTGCGGTTTTCCCTGTACCTGTTTGCGCTAGGGCAACTAAATCTGTGTTTTGTTCCAATAGTATTGGAATCGCTTTTTCTTGTACTTCTGACGGATTCTCAAATCCTAGATCTTTAATCGCCAGCAGTAGCGACTCATTCAATCCTAATTGTTCAAATTTATTCATATATTGTTTTAATATTGGGTGCAAAGGTAGAATTAAAATTTTACATAAACTAATTTGTTAAGTGTTGATTTTCAATTCATTGTGATTTTCTTTCGCGAAGCTACATTCTAAAAAATATTTAATTCCAAAGAAGGTGGTGCGAAAAATGAAAATCTTAGGTATTTTTGTAAAAAAAAAGCATGTTTGAATTTTTAGATAGTCTTGGGACTTTGGTATTCGCCATTTCTGGAGCATTGACTGCTATTTATAAGAAACTCGATTTGTTTGGTGTTTATTGTATTGCCTTTGTAACCGCTTTAGGAGGCGGAACAATTAGAGATGTGATGATTGGGAGAACGCCAGTAGGGTGGATGCTCGACATGAATTACGTATATATTATCACAATTGGATTTTTACTTTCTATTATATTCAATCGGTATTTAGATAAATTACGAATCTCAATGTTTTTGTTTGATAGTATCGGTTTAGGTGTTTTTACCTTAATAGGCTTGGAAAAAGGAATCGAATACGGACTAAGTCCATTAATATGTGTAATATTAGGAACGCTAACGGCCACTTTTGGAGGTGTTATTCGTGATATCTTGTGTAACGAAATCCCTGTTTTATTTCGAAAAGAAATTTATGCTACGTTATGTATTGCAGGAGGTATTTTGTTTTTCATTCTAAAAGAACTGCATTTTGAACAAAATTTTATCTCTTTAGCAGTAACTATATTTATTATTGGATTTCGTTTAATTTCCTTTAAATACAATTGGAGTTTACCTAGTGGGACGATTTTTGTAAGAAAGTAAGCAATTGTTTTACTGCAATACCGCGGTGACTAATGGTTGCTTTTTCTTCCAGACTTAATTCTGCAAATGTTTTTTCGTATTCATTAGCTATAAAGATTGGGTCATATCCAAAACCATTCGTTCCAATTTTTTCTAAAGTAATTTTCCCGAAAATCATTCCAGTAAAAAGTTCTTGCTTCCCGTTAAGGTTAAGTGCAATTACTGTTTTAAAATTAGCCTTTCTATTCGTTTCATTTTCCAAATCCAACAATAATTTATCCATATTATTGTTGTCGTTTTTCGGTTCACCCGCATATCTTGCCGAATAAACGCCCGGAGCGCCATCTAAAGATTCAACTTCTAGCCCAGTATCATCTGCGAAACAGTCAAATCCATATTTCTCAGTTACATAATTAGCTTTTAAAATTGCATTACCTTCAATAGTGGCGGCAGTTTCAGGAATATCTTCAGTACATCCAATATCTTCTAAGCTCACTATTTCAATATAAGCGGGAACTAATAATTGAATTTCTTTAATTTTATTTTTATTGTTGGAGGCGAAGACTAATTTCATGATGTTTTGTTTAAAGAGGTTATAACTGTTTCAATTAAATATGATTTATTCGTCAAATTTATTAATCGTAACCTTTATATTTGTCTAAATCTAACTATTTTTTTCGAATAATTTAAAATTTTAGGTATGAAAATTAAATTTCTGATTATTGTTTTTTTTAGTACAATTTTAAGTTTTTCGCAAAACACAGCACCAAGTTTTAAGGAAGTTGTTACTGAATTTTATAACCAGTATGATGTTCGTTCTACTGTAGAAAGCAATTATGTGCAATTTGAAAAAAGAGATTCAGGATGGAATGTTGTAACAATCAGCCCTACATTAAAAGATACTTTGAATGAAGTTTTTTGGGATAATAGTAAGGAGAGTTACAAAACAATTAATTTTCCGCCAAAATTAAAGCAGAAAGACGAAGAAGTTGCTATTGCGAGTTTTATCAATAACGCATCTTTTAAAAGATTTGATAGCTTGCTATATTATGGATATGTTGGTTGGGAAAAAGATTTGATAGCATTCTACGAAAGTAAGAATGGATTAAACGAAATCGAAATTTATCAACTTGGCTATGCTTATTCAAATTATGCAAACGGACTATTGAATGATAATTTTGGTTTTTCAGATAAAAAAGTCAAGTTTAATTTACCGATTTTTTCAAATTCAATGACGAATGAGCAATTGCAAACTTATTTATTTTGGGAAAATAAATCAATTGAGGCATACTTAAAGCTGTTTAAGATAAATCCAAATTTTGAAACCATTCCGGGCCAAATCGGAATTAAATATTACAATGAAATAGCAAGTAATTTTCTGAATTTAAGGATTTATCAGAATGAGGAAATTGCATTGGCTCAGTTAAAGGATAAAGATTTGTATTCAAATAACTATAGAGAGTATGCTAAAAACATATTAGATTCATGTGAAAAAGATGGAATTTTATTTACAATGGGAGATAATGATACCTTTCCACTGCTAGTTTATCAAGCGCAGAATAACTACAGGACAGATGTACTAATTGTAAATACAACTTTGCTTCAAGTACCGCATTACATAAACGCAATGATGAATAAGGTTTTAGACTCCGATGGAATTAAGTTATCTGTAAATTCAGATTTTATAAAAGATAATTTAAACGAAGCTTTTGTGTTTACAAAAAGGAATAAAGATTTCATTTCTATTGACAACTTAAGCTTAATTGTCTTAGATCCTTCTAATTTATACAAAACTCATACGAACTCATATCGATCAATCCCTTCAAATAATTTTAAATTTAATAAAAATAAATCAATCTTAAATTGGAGTATTGATGGACATGTAATGTATAGAAAAACTTTAATGGCACTAGATGTTATTGGAAAAAACAATTGGAAAAGGCCAATTTATTTTGCTATAAACGGTTCAATTGATTCCTATTTAGGGCTATCTAAATATTTACAGCTTGAAGGACTAGTTTATAAATTAGTTTCAACTGAAGGTAAAATTACTGATGACGAAATTGGCTTTGTAAATCCTTCTAAGTTGGAACATAATATGAAAACTATGTATCAATTTAAAGATAAATTCAATCTATCCATTGAAGAAAGACAGCTTGGTATGGATTACAGATTGATATACAATAGACTTGCAAATTACTATATCGAACAAAATGATTATAAAAAAGCGCAATTTATATTAGATGATTGTATAAAGCTGTATCCAAATGATCTAGCTTCTTATAGTTTTGATTTGATTTCTATTTTAGAAAGTTATTATAAACTAAAATCATTTAAAAAAGCAAAAGTGTTGGAAAACCAATTGTTACAAAATTTAAATAACGGATTTGATAATTACATCTTTTTAACGAGCGATGAAAAAGAGGCTAGACACGGAAGAACAAAAAACACTTTACAACGTCTAAAGGAAATTTATGGTGTAAAATAATTTTGAAACACAAACTCCTATAAAGTACAAAAGCCGATCTGGAGCGATCGACTTTCGTGGTGAACGTGTAACCACATTTCTGTGTCGTTCGGTGCAAATATAAGACCATTTTTTGAATTAGCAACAACAAATGTATATTTATTTTTTAGCGTGTTTTATTCATAACAAATAAATTATTAAAACACCTTTTTTCTTCTTACTTTTGTCCCGTTTAAAAAACACCTATTTATATTATGGTAAAAGATTTATTCGAAAGAATTCAAAACAATAAAGGTCCTCTAGGAAAATGGGCTTCACAAGCAGAAGGATATTTTGTATTCCCAAAGTTAGAAGGCGAATTAGGACCAAGGATGAAATTCCAAGGAAAAGATATTTTAAATTGGAGTTTGAATGATTATTTAGGATTGGCAAATCATCCAGAAGTTAGAAAGGCAGATGCTGAAGCTGCATTGGCTTACGGTGCTGCTTATCCAATGGGAGCTCGTATGATGTCTGGTCACACAAAATACCACGAACAATTAGAAGAGGAATTAGCTGCTTTCGTAATGAAAGAAGCTGCTTATTTATTGAATTTTGGTTACCAAGGAATGGTTTCTATCATTGATGCTTTGGTTACTAAAAACGATATTATTGTTTATGATGTTGATGGTCACGCTTGTATTATTGACGGTGTACGTTTGCACATGGGGAAACGTTTTACCTACAAACACAACGATTTAGAAAGTATGGAAAAAAACCTGCAACGTGCTACTAAAATGGCTACGGAAACAGGCGGAGGAATCCTTTTCATCACTGAAGGTGTTTTTGGAATGCGCGGACAACAAGGGAAATTAAAAGAAATTGTTGCTTTAAAAGAAAAATATAACTTCCGTTTGTTAGTTGATGATGCACACGGTTTTGGTACACTTGGTAAAACAGGAGCTGGAGCAGGTGAGGAGCAAGGTTGTCAAGATGGAATTGATGTTTACTTCTCTACTTTTGCAAAATCAATGGCTAACATTGGTGCATTCGTAGCGGCAGATCAAAAAATTATCGACTACTTAAAATATAATTTACGTTCTCAAATGTTTGCGAAATCATTACCTATGATTCAAACTATTGGTTCGTTAAAACGATTGGAATTGTTACGCAATCACCCAGAATTGAAAGATAAACTGTGGGAGAATGTGAATAAATTACAAAGTGGACTAAGAGCTAAAGGATTTAATATTGGCGATACAAATACATGTGTAACTCCAGTATATCTTGAAGGAAGTGTTCCTGAAGCAATGATTATGGTAAATGATTTGAGAGAAAATTACGGAATTTTCTTGTCAATTGTAATTTATCCAGTTATTCCTAAAGGAATGATTTTATTACGTGTAATTCCTACTTCATCACATACGTTTGACGATATTGATCAAACTTTGTCCGCATTTGAAGCAATTCGTGAGAAATTAGTAAACGGAACGTACGCTAAAATTGCAGAATCAACAGTTCAAAATGTAGAATAAACACTACTTATTTATATAATAAAAAAGGGATTCCAATTGGAATCCCTTTTTTTATAACTCTTTTCTATACGTTCTTCTTCTTTTAGTAATTTTGGAATTGAAGTTCTTCCACAAATTATGAATCGCATGATTTTCTTCTAGTTCAGGAGTTCTGATGCATAAATCAATTCCTTTTTGAAGAGAGATTTTATAATATTCATCAAAAATAATTGCGGTTACTCCTTTACTTTGATATTCTGGCGTAATTCCTATTAGATAAAAAACAATTTCTTTTGAATGTTTTCTAGCTTTCAGTAAATGATAAAAGCCAAACGGAAATAATTTTCCATTCGCTTTTTTCAATGCACTTGCAAAACCAGGCATTACAATAGCAAAGGCAATCATCTTATCTTCTTTATCAACTACGAATTTTATGTATTCTGGATTGATAAAGCTAATGTATTTCTTTTTGAAATAGGCTTTCTGAATGTCATTAATGGGAACAAAAGATTGTAATTTAGCATAAGATTCATTGAACAAGTCAAACATTTTGTCCACATAAGGCATAATGTCTTTCGTTTTTGTGAAATTTAAACAGCGTAATTCGTATCTTTTTTGAATTAATTTACTAGCTTTTTGAAATGGTTCTGGATTGATGTTATGAAATGAAAAATCACTTTCTTGATATTCCTTTTCGATGGTTAGACCTAGTTTTTCAAAATGTGTTATATAATAAGGTAAAGAATACCAAGTTATCATATTTCCCATTTGGTCAAAACCTTCGCTCAAAACACCAACTTTGTCGAGATTTGAAAACCCCATTGGACCTTCCAGATGATCCATTTGGTGTTTTTTTCCTAATTCTTCTACCTTCTGCAATAAAGCTTTGGTTACTTCAATATCATCAATTACATCAAACCAACCAAAACGAACCTTTTTCTTCTTTAATATATTTACTTCTTCCCAGTTTATTATTGCTGCTAATTTTCCAACGATTTTATCATTTTTATAAGCCAAATAAAAATGGGCTTCTGCTGTTTGTAAAGCAGGATTTTTTGTTTTATCAAACGTTTCTAATTCGTCTGCAATTATGGGTGGAATCCAATTCAGATTATCTTTGTATAATTCGAAAGAAAACAGGACGAATTCTTTCATTTCTTTTTTGGTAAGCGCTTCTTTTATTGTTATCATTTTATTCGTCTACTGCGTCTTTACGCTTTTTTTCTTCTTTTTCTGCTTGTGCTTTCTTCTTCTTGTCCATCTTGCTGCTCTTGTCTTTTGCTATTTTGACTTCTTTGTAGTTTTTTGCAAAACGCCAAGAAAACCCTAAACCACCAGTCATGATGTCCGGTGTGTCTTTGATGTTTTTTCCAATGGAAGCATCAATTTGCATATCTTTATTGAATAAATATGCTGCGCCAATTCTAAATAAACCATCAGAATAATAATCACTGTTATAACCTTGATGTTCAATAAAACCAGACCATTTTTTATTAAATCCTCTAGTTAATGTAACAACATAATCAATACTTGCGAAATCGGTTCCTATTTTGTTGTATGCTAAATTTGTCACTAAAACCCATCGTGTTCCAAAGTGATTTTGTGCAATAACCATTACTTTCGGACTTATAATCGGTTCTTCAATTCCTGCGGGAGCATAATTAAATTGATTATCCGAAAAATTCAAATTAGCTCCAGCATAAACTCCTACTGCCGGAATAAATTGTCTCCATTTAAATTTCTGATTAGCTTTCCAGCTGTATATATTCGGTTTTTCCTCGTAGTTTTTAAATGGATCATACACTAAATATTTTGCACCTAATAATGTCTTCTTTAAAGCGCTTCTGTTTTTATCCACTAAAGCACTAGTATAACTATCATTTTGGTACTGAAGTTCCGCAATTAATTCTAACTGCTCAAAAAACAATCCCCATCTAAGATCTAATTCAGCCATAAAACCATTCGCTTGGTAATCAAGTGTGTTGTGGTCTTCTCTAACATAATTAAAGCCCGTTTCTGTTTGAATAACTGTTTTTCCAACGGAGAAAGCCATCATCGAACGCCCCGGACGGTTAGAATTGACATCATCGGTGAACTGACCAAATGAATTTTGAAAGCAAACGATGAAAATAAAAAGTAAAAATGATTGATGTAATTTCATAGGAAAAGATTTATCTTCAAAAATAGTTATTTTATAATAATTTTAAGAGACAAAGTTGAAGTTTTCCGCGGAATAGGTGTATTTTTGGTTTTTAAAATTTTTATAGATGGAAATGGCTTCTTTTTCGGGTTTTTTGAGAACCTTAGGAATTATAGTTTTGGTTTATTACTTATTTAAGTTCGCCGTGCGAATCTTTGCACCTGTGCTAATGCGAAAAGCAGTAAATAAGATGAAAGAGAAAATGGAAAACCAATACAATCAACAACAAGCACAACAGACTAATACCGGCTCTTCAAACAAGCAAATGCCCAAAGAAAAGAAGAAGGTAGGCGAGTATATTGACTATGAAGAAGTAAAATAATTTTATTTTTGGCATACACTAAAGGATATTTTAACGATATCCTTTTTTTAGTTATTTTAGCACCTTATTATATTATAAATTACCTATGAAAAAAATTAATGCAATAATTCCTCATCTATTAGTTCTTGTTGGATTTATTATAGTTTCGCTTGTTTATTTTTATCCTGTTTTACAAGGAGATAAAATTTATCAATCGGATATTGTTCAATACACCGGAATGGCAAAAGAACAAAACGATTTCAGAAAAGAAACAAATCAAGAGCCATATTGGACAAATAGTGCTTTTGGAGGAATGCCAACCTATCAGTTAGGAGCTAATTATCCTAATGATGGTATAGGAATGCTGGACGATGCATTGCGTTTTTTACCACGCCCTGCTGATTATCTGTTTCTATATTTCTTAGGTTTTTATATTTTATTAATGGTATTGAAAATCGACCCATTAAAAGCTTTTTTCGGAGCGTTAGCATTTGGATTATCAACCTATTTGATTATTATTCTAGGTGTTGGGCATAATGCAAAAGCGCACGCTATAGCTTATATGCCGATGGTAATTGCTGGTGTTATGCTAGTGTTCCAAAGGAAATATATATTAGGAGGTTTGTTGACAATGGTCGCTGCGGGATTAGAGATCAACGCGAATCACTTCCAAATGACCTACTATTTATTGCTATTGTTAGCAATTATTGCTATTTATTACACAATAACGATCGTAAAAAATAAAGAATACAAGGAATTTGGAAAGATAATTGGAGTGTTTGTAATTGCTGGAATTTTAGCTATTGGAGCAAATGCTACGAATCTAATGGCTACTTCGGAATATGCTAAATTTTCTACTCGTGATAAAAGTGAGCTAACAGTTAATCCTGATGGAACGCCAAAAACGGATAGTAACGCAATGTCTTATGATTATATCACTGAATATAGTTACGGAATTGCCGAAAGTTTAAACTTAATCGCTCCAGGACTTTTTGGTGGATCAAATAACGAGAATTTAGGTGTTGAATCGGAAACTTTTCAAAATTTTGTAGCACAAGGTTATCCAGCCGATCAAGTGAAAAGTTTCGTAGAACACGCTCCAGCTTATTGGGGGAATCAACCAATTGTGGCAGCTCCCGCTTATATTGGAGTAGTTGTTTTCTTCTTATTCGTAATGGCATTTTTTGTAGAAAAAAGAAGTATAAAGTATTTATTTCTTGCAGGAGCTATTTTTTCATTAGTACTATCTTGGGGTAAAAACTTCAATATTATTACCGATTTCTTCATTAATTATGTTCCTTTTTATAATAAGTTTAGAGCTGTTTCTTCGATCCAAGTGTTGTTAGAATTATGTGTTCCCGCTTTAGCGATTATTGGGTTATACCAATTTTTTAAACAAGATGAAAAGGCAAAATGGAATGCACTTTGGAAATCTGGAGCCATTACATTCGGAATCTTAATTGGATTATTTTTGATAAAAGGGCTATTTAATTTTTCTTCGGCAAACGATTCTATGTATGCGCAAGCGTATGGACCTGAGTTTATTCGCACTTTAAAAATAGATAGAGAAGCACTTTATACTTCAGATGTATTACGTTCAATGCTATTTGTGGCCTTAGCATTTGCTGTTCTGTATTTATTTATAAAAAACAAGATGAAGGAAACAACGGCGATTATAATTGTGGGACTTTTAATGGTTTTCGATTTATTTATGGTCGATAAACGTTATGTAAGCAACAATCCAAATCAATTTAAAAGCGCAAGTCAAGTAGATATTCCTTTTCAAGCGACTGAAGCGGATGAAATGATTTTGTCCGATACCACGTATTTCAGAGTTTTTGAGGTTGAAGCTGGCTTAAATAGTGCTAGATCGTCTTATTTTCATCAATCAATTGGAGGTTATCATGCTGCAAAACCGAGACGTATGCAACAATTATTTGATTACCAAATCACAAAAAATAATGTGCGAGTTTTGAACATGTTGAATGTGAAATACGTGATTCAAACGGATGAAAATGGCGAAAAATTGCCTTTGGTAAACGCTGCAGCGAATGGAAATGCATGGTTTGTTGAAAAAGTTGCTTTGGTAAAATCTGCCAATGAAGAAATGAAAGCATTGGATAGTTTAGATACTAAAAAAGAGGTGGTAATTAATTCATTAGTAGGTGATTATAAAGGAGCTACAACTATAGTAAAAGATTCTACTGCAACGATTGATTTAATGGATTATCAGCCAAATCATTTAAAATATGTTGCAAATAATGCAAATGCAGGTTTTGGAGTATTTTCAGAAATGTATTACAAAAACGGCTGGATTGCTACTATTGACGGCAAAGAATCTCCAATTTATAATGTAAATTACGTATTAAGAGGTTTAGAAATTCCAGCAGGAAAACATACGATTGAGTTTAAATTTGAACCTCAAGTGGTGAAAACGGGAAGTTCAATTTCTTTAATGAGTACGATTGGAATGATCTTATTAATAGGAGTAGGAGTTTATTTTGAATCGAAAAGACAAAATAAAGTATAAATAGCTGGTTGCAATTACATCACGCTAATGAAGTAAGCAACTGTTTCTTTAAAAAATAAACTTCAAAAATTTATCGCTAATTAAAAAAGTATTAAAAATGAACTTAATTAAAATCATAATTTCAGCTTTTATTATGTTTTCAGCATTACAGAGCACTGCACAGAGCAATTATTTAAAAGATATGGAAAGTGCAAAGATGATTTCGAAAGATGTTGCTCAACTATTCAAGGAAAATAAAATAAATGAAGCTTTAATAAAAATAAAGAAATACTGGCCAATAGCAGATAGCGAACTTGATAACTTAGAATCCAAAACAATTGAAGCAATGAAAGTAGTTGCTGAGCGGTTTGGTAATTCTGAAGGAATAGTTAAAGTTTCAGAACACAATATCAAGGAAACTGCATTCAAAGAGACTTATTTGGTTAAGTATGAAAAGACGGCAATAAGATTGATTTTTATCTATTATAAAAATAATAAAGGTTGGATAATAAATGCTTTTAAATGGGATGATAATTTTAAAGAAGAATTTAAATAAGTATTGCCAACTTGGATTTTTAAAAAGCAACTACAAATGT
Source organism: Flavobacterium ardleyense (assembly GCF_042686085.1). Taxonomy (GTDB): domain Bacteria; phylum Bacteroidota; class Bacteroidia; order Flavobacteriales; family Flavobacteriaceae; genus Flavobacterium; species Flavobacterium ardleyense. The sequence continues at coordinate 418,443 of NZ_JBHUOL010000018.1, read as the reverse complement.
GCAAGATTGATTTATTTATTTCGCAACAAAAATATTATTTTAAAGTAGCAGCTTATGAAGTTCGGTACTTCTTGTAATAATAAAACGAATTATAATTTGGAAAATAGTCTTAAAAAAGTTTTAATCATTTCCTATTATTGGCCACCAGCAGGCGGACCAGGAGTACAGCGATGGTTGAAGTTTGTGAAATATTTGCCAGATTTTGGTATAGAACCACACGTTTATATTCCCGAAAATCCAACTTATCCCCTGCTTGATGTAAATTTAGTAGATCAAGTTAATAAGGATGCAATAATTATAAAACGACCAATTTTTGAACCTTATGCTTTAGCTGCTATTTTCTCAAAAAATAAATCAAAGAAAATCAGTTCGGGAATCATTCCAAATGCTCGAAAACAATCCTTTGTTGAAAAAACAATGCTTTGGGTTCGGGGGAATGCTTTTATTCCGGATGCACGTGTTTTTTGGGTGAAACCATCTATTAAATTCCTAAAGAAATATATTCAAGAACATCAGATTGATACAATTATTACAACTGGTCCGCCGCATAGTTTGCACTTAATTGGGCTGGGCTTAAAAAAAGAATTAAAGATTACTTGGTTGGCCGATTTTCGCGATCCTTGGACCACAATTGGCTATCACAAACAATTGAAATTGAGCACCTCTTCTGCTAATATACACAAACAGTTAGAGAAGGAAGTAATGAACACTTGTGATCGATTAATCGTGACTTCTCCAACCACAAAAAAGGAATTTGAAGCGATAACTTCTAAACCAATTACGGTCATTACAAACGGTTATGATGTTGAAAAAGTGATTAAGAAACCTTTGGATGAAGCCTTTACTTTAGCGCACATTGGTTCATTTTTATCAGCAAGAAATCCGAGGATTTTATGGAAAGCTTTGAGCGAACTCATGAGAGAAAATCACGAATTTAAAAAGCATTTTCAGCTGAAGTTGATAGGAGCGGTGAGTGTTGAAGTCCTACAGGCTATAAAAGAATTTAAATTGGACAATTACGTCAATCATTTAGGCTATTTACCTCATAATGAAGCGATTTCAGAACAAAGAAGTTCGCAGGTTTTATTGCTAATCGAGATCGATTCTGATGAAACGAAGTGCATTATTCCTGGTAAACTCTTCGAATATATGGTATCGGAACGACCAATAATTGCTATTGGACCAGAAAATGCTGACTTTGCCCAAATTATTAAGGATACGAATTCGGGAAAATTCTTTAAATATGATGAATTAGAAGCGTTAAAAGCACATATTTTCACTTGCTTTGAACACTATCAGCAAAATAACTTAAAAGTATATCCAGTTCGATTGCAGCAATATAGCCGAAAATCATTGACTGAAAAGTTAGCGAAACTTTTAATTTCTAAATTCTAAATTCATACTGCAACAATGGGAATCGTCATTAAACAATCCATTAGAAATACCATTATTACCTTTTTAGGTTTTGGTATTGGTGCTGTGAATACGTTGTTTATGTATCCTTATTTTTTAGGAAAAGAATATTTTGGAATCACAGGTTACGTGCTAGCATTAGCGAATGTATTGTATCCTATTATGTCCTTTGGGATTCAAAATACTTTAATTAAATTTTTCGATGAAAACAGTAAATCTGATAAAGAGTTAAACAGTTACATTACTTATATGTTGCTTGTCCCCGTGTTTTTTATAATACCAATCTTAGTTTTGTTCTTCTTCTTTTACGATACAATTGCCTTATATGAATCTCAAGAAAATAGTGTAGTTTATCCTTTCGTATGGGTAATTCCTATTATTGCAGTTTTTATGGGTTATTTCGAGATTTTTTATGCTTGGTTAAGAGCACATATGAAGTCGGTTTTTGGAAGCTTTGTTAAGGAGGTTTTTGTTAGAATCTTAGTGAGTGTTTTACTTTTTGGTGTTTATTTTGGATATATTTCACCTTCTGATTTTATTTATTCGTTAGTTTTAGTGTATGGAATTGCGCTATTATTAATTGTTTTTTACGCAAATAAAGTTCGAAAAATCAGGTTATATTTCAAAACTCCAAAGTCGAGTAAGGCAATTTTAAGGTATACGTTTTTCATAATATTATCGGGAAGTATTGCAAATATGCTTTTAGATATTGATAAATATATGATTAAGCACTATATGAATGTGGAGAATATCGCCTTTTATTCGGTAGCAATATTTATAGCAATGGTCATTTCTGTACCTAGTAGAGCGATGCATCAAATCACTTATCCTATCACTGCAAAGTTGATAAATGAAGGGAAATGGGACGAATTAAATGCCTTATATAAGAAGTCTTCTATAACATTACAAGTTGTTGGAGGATTACTTTTAATCGGAATTTTAGTCAATATTAAGCAACTCTATTTGCTTTTACCGCCAGAATACAGTCAAGGATTATTTGTGGTTTTTACGATTGGTTTGTCTAAATATTTCGATTTAATATTAGGTAATAACAACGCAATCATCTTCAATTCGAAGTATTATCGGGCGGTTTTATTACTAGGATTGGTATTAGTTGTGTTGATAATTACGCTAAATTTGTACTTCATTCCAAATTACGGCTTGAATGGAGCCGCTATGGCGACTTTAATTTCAATTTCCTTATATAGTGTTGCTAAGTTGTTATTTGTGGTTTTAAAAATGAAATTATATCCATTTACCTCAAAAACACTAGTAGCTTTAGCAATTACGGGGTTAAGTTTTGGCCTGTTTTACTATTGGGAATTCTCTTTTCATCCTATTGTAAACATCATCCTAAAATCAGTTTTAGTTAGTCTGTTATACGTAGGGTTATCTTATTTCTTAAAAATTTCGTCGGATATAAATTACGTAATTAATTCTTTTTTGAAGAAATTAGGATTGAAATGAAGGTTTATTTAAATTCTTTTGCCATGCAAAATTCATTTCAGCATCTAGAAATCACCTTTAAATTGTACAAATAATAAAGAGTATGAAATATGATTGTTCCTTGTTTTAAGTTTTTCTAACCGCAATATTTGTCATGCTGAATTCATTTCAGCATCTCGAAAACACCTTTAGATTGTACAAATAATGAAGTATAAATAAGAAATTTTCACTTTATATTTATCGTAAAAGCATAAACTTTTATATTTATTTTAGTGATAATTCCTGCTAATTTTTAAACATATAAGTCATATAAGGATTGAAATTTAAGTTCAATTTGTCGCTAACTATAGAACATATTAGGACAAAATAAGTAAATTTTAAGTTGCTCTAACTACATTATTTGTTATGCTGAATTCATTTCAGCATCTCGAAATTACCTTTAAATTTTACAAATAATAACTAGTACAAAATAAGATTATTCCTCTTTTCAAGTTTTTCTAATCACAATATTTGTCATGCTGAATTCATTTCAGCATCTCGAAAAAACCTTTAAATTTTACAAATAATAACTAGTATAAAATAAGATTATTCTTCTTTTTAAGTTTTTCTAACCGCAATATTTGTCATGCTGAATTCATTTCAGCATCTCGAAATTACCTTTAAATTGTACAAATAATGAACTATAAGTAAGAAGTCTTTGCTTTATATTTATTGTAAAAGTATAAAATTTCACACTTATTTTAGTGATAATTCGTGCTAATTTTGAAACATATAAGTCATATAAGGACTGAAATTTAAGTTCAATTTGTCGCTAACTAGAGAATATTTTACGTTGAAACAGGCCGTTTTTTAAGCTTCTCTAACCACATTGTTTGTCATGCTGAATTCATTTCAATATCTAGAAATTACCTTTAAATTGTACAAATAATAAAGAATATAAAATATAATTATTCCTTTTTTTTAGTTTTTCTAACCATAAAATTTGTCATGCTGAATTCATTTCAGCATCTCGAAATTATCTTTAAATTTTACAAATAATAACTAGTACAAAATAAGATTATTCCTCTTTTTAAGTTTTTCTAACCGCAATATTTGTCATGCTGAATTCATTTCAGCATCTCGAAATTACCTTTAAATTGTACAAATAATGAACTATAAGTAAGTAGTCTTTGCTCTATATTTATTGTAAAAGTATAAAATTTCACACTTATTTTAGTGATAATTCGTGCTAATTTTGAAACATATAAGTCATATAAGGACTGAAATTTAAGTTTAATTTGTCGCTAACTAGAGAATATTTTACGTTGAAACAGGTCGTTTTTTAAGTTTCTCTAACCACACTATTTGTCATGTTGAATTCATTTCAACATCTCGAAATCACATTTAAATTGTACAAATAATAACGATTATAAAATATGATTATTACTTGTTTTAGGTTCTTCTAACCGCAATATTTGTCATGCTGAATTCATTTCAGCATCTCGAAATCACATTTAAACTGTACAAATAATAACGATTATAAAATATGATTATTACTTGTTTTAAGCTTTTATAACCACACTATTTGTCATGCTGAATTCATTTCAGCATCTGAAAACAACTATAAATCGATGAAAAAATAAATGATATTTTGTTGTAATTAACTTGATCGTTATTTAGCCATAACATAAACAATTAGGTATCTATTCGCATCTAAACTTACTGTCAATAAGCGCATAAAACCAAAAAAAAATCCTGCTTCATCTTCTCAGAATCCACAGGATTAACCAAACAAACTATAACCAATTAACATACTTAACTAACCAATAAAACTATTTACTTCTTTTTAATTCTACTGTTTCTCTTTTTATTTCTTTGACATCAGTATCGTCCATTTTCGCTTTTGTACCGTCTTTTCTGTAGTAGTATAAGTCTTCGTCATTATCATCATAACTGTTGTCATATCCATTGTTTCCGTTGCCATTATATCCATTTCCTCCAGAGTAGTTTCCACCACCAGGGTTGTAGTTTCCACTGTTTGATGTGTTAACAAAACCTGATATGTTGATGATTCTACCTCTGCGGTCATAAGTAATTCGCATGTTTCCTACTTTAGTTAAAGCAAAGCTGTTGTAAGTCATATATACAGTTCCAACGCGTTTTACTCTTCCATATCCATCATAATTGATATACACATTTCCAATTCTTCTTACTCTTCCATAATTGTCGTGTTCTACTTTTACGCCTCTTTCAGAAGTTCCATAGTAAACTCCAGATCTTGGTGCTCCGTAAGTTCCATTAGTTCTTGGTCTTGCAGCCGGCTTTGTGTTGAAATCGAATTCTCCATTAGGAAACAACATAAACTCAATGCCACGCTCATTAAATAGTATTGGCTCGGCATCGCGATAATCGATTGAATAGCCTCTGTTGTTTGTTCTGTCAGAAAAAACAGGATTTCCTGACGCATAAGCCATACTTCCTACCAGTATGAAGCTGGCTACTACTAAAAGTGTAAATTTTTTCATAATACAAATTATTAGAGATTAATAAACAACTTCATTTTAAAATTCGTTTCTAAAACGGTTGCTTGAAATGGTATTTCCAATAGCTGTGCCAAAATCAAAAAAAGCACTGTGAATAACTTGTTAATGAGTTGTTATGAAATAAAAAAAGACAGCTAATGAGCTGTCTTTTAAAGTTTTGAAGATATTTAATTTATTTTATACCAAAATATTCATTTAGTCTTTCTGTAAGAATAGCTTGATCTTGCATTGCGTCCCATCCAAATGTGTAAACTGCCCAAGCAACAAATATTAAGTAAATAGCACCTAATACAATTCCAATAATATTCAATACTTTACCTATTTTAAGATTGTTATAGTTTACGTATAACTTTGGGTTTGCAGTATAAAGTTTTACATCTTTATTGGCCAATACTATTCCGATGACTCCTAAAACAATACTAATAATACCATAACAGCAACATGTTAAAATTGATAAAATTCCTAAAATAAGGACTGCAGTGGCATTGGGTAATTTTTGATTTTCCATAAATATAAAGTTAATTGGTTACGTGATTGAATACATTTTTAAGGCATAAGAAACTAGAATTACAATGCCATTTAAGATTGCAATTGCAATAACTACTGTGGTGTAATTTCTTTTTTTGTCTAATAAATGAAGTAGTAAAAATATAAAAAACAGAGCAAAAGTGTAGATGGCAGGGAAGATTTTAAAGGCTTCAAAGAACTCGCCTTCTAGTAAAAAAGCAATGGCTCTTTGAGTGCCACAACCTGGACATTCAATTCCGAAAAGCTGCTTATTCATGCAGGGCAACATATGTTCTTCCATCTCTTTTTTTCAGCATTGTGATTATTGTACAAGTGTACAAAAAAAAGTTTAAAATCAATTAATAAATTTAAAAAGACTACTTTTGATTTCATTAAATAGGTAGGAAGATATGAAGCAATTTTTATACGTTTTGCTGTTTGCAGCAGTCGGGATTTTAGCCTTAATTGAACAGGCAAAACCAGAACCAAATCGTATCATTATGATAGGAGCAATGGCCGTTTTTATGTATGGCTTATTCCAGATTATGAAAAAAGTATCCTCTAAAAAAGAAGAAGATAATGACACAGATATTTGAAATAGGAGATAAGGTGGCTGTTCTTGATGATGCGATTTCCGGAACAGTAGTCAAAATAAATAACAAGGAGATTTCGATAGAAACTACGGACGGATTCATGATGACATTTTTTGTCAACGAACTAATTAAAACAAACAATACGAGTGAGTTAAGTGGTTTTTTCTCAACACAAAGTTTAAGTTCTGTTTTGAAGGATAAAGAAGCACCAAAAAAGCATAGTTTTGTAAAAGAAAAGAAATCTCGTAAGGATGAATTTGTATTAGAAGTAGATTTGCATATCGAGAAATTAGTACCTTCAAAACGTGGTATGAGCAATTACGATATTTTAAATTTGCAGATGGATACTGCCAAAAGACAAATGGATTTTGCGGTTAGAAATAGGATGCCAAAACTAGTTTTTATTCACGGTGTTGGTGAAGGTGTTTTGAAAGCGGAATTGGACTTTTTATTAGGTCGTTATGAAAATATTTCTTTTCAAGATGCCAACTATCAAAAATATGGAATTGGTGCAACTGAGGTATATTTTAAGCAAAATCAAAAATGATTTTTGAATATTAATTTCATTAATATTGTTCAATTTTCGAAATAAAAAAAAGGGCTACTCATTTTTGAATAGCCCTTTTTTTTTAATTTTTTCTCTACAGAAGTTTCTCATAATTACCAAAAATATATTCTGTAAAACTGAACGAGTTTTCAGGGTTTGAAAAATTCACATTCAAGAATTTAATGTTGTGTGTATAACCTGTTATTGTAATTTCATCTGCCGCAAAAATTGCGTTGGTGATAATCTCAATTGTACCTCCAGTAGCATTCCATTCTTTTTGAACTGTTGGAGAAGCTGGAGGCAAAATAGAACAAATAGTTTGCTCCGAAACATTGTCTGAATATAATCGGTAGACAATTCGATTATCTGCATTTACGTTAACAATTCTCGGACTTCCATCAATAGTTACTTCATTAGCAAAAAAGGTTTCAGGAATGCTAATTAATAATAATTCATTGCCATTAATTTTATAAACCAAATTGTTAGTTGGGCATTTTTTAGCCGTTACGCTATCAAAATTAAATGACTCCAAAGTAATATCGCCATCATCACAAGCTTGCAACATAAAGACCGCCGCCAGTAAAATAATTATTTTTTTCATCTGCTATTTTTATTTAAAGAACAAAAATAAACGATTTTATCTATTTTCCGACAATAAGTATCTGTTTTAAAATTGTAATGTAATTTTTAATCGTGTCAATTAATGCTTTTGTATCTTTGCCAAATGAAAAAAGTATATTTAGACAGTGCTGCAACAACGCTAATTCATCCGGAAGTAATTTCGGTAATGATGGACGTTCTTCAAAATGATTTTGGAAACCCTTCTTCAACACATAGTTTTGGTAGAAGTGCCAAAACCTTGTTAGAGTCTTCTCGAAAATCTATTGCTAAAATACTAAATGCACAAGCATCAGAATTGATCTTCACATCAAGTGCAACCGAAGCGACTAATTGGGTTTTAAGAAGTGCTGTGAAAGATTTAGGCGTAAAACGAATACTTACTTCTAAAATCGAACATCACGCAACATTGCACACCATTGATCATTTAGCCACTGAGTTTGGAACCAAAGTCGAGTATATTGGCATTTTGCCTTCGGGACAAATCGATTATCAAGATTTAGCTGCCAAGTTATTGTCGGACGAATTCACCTTGGTATCATTAATACACGTTAATAACGAAATAGGGACGGTTTTAGACGTTAAACGCGTCAGTGACTTGTGCAAGTATGCCAAAGCACTTTTTCATTGCGATACAGTTCAATCTGTAGCTAAAATGAAGATTGACGTACAAGAACTGGGAATTGATTTTTTGGTCGCGACTGCTCATAAATTTCACGGACCAAAAGGAGTTGGATTTGCCTACTTAAAGAAAAATTCAATGTTGCAACCGATGATATTTGGAGGCGAGCAAGAAAAAGGAATGCGTGCAGGAACTGAAGCCGTGCATCAAGTTGTGGGAATGGCAAAAGCGATTGAACTAGCTTACGCGAATTTGGAAGCGGATGTCGTATACATTTCCGATTTGAAAAAGTATTGCTTAGCCGGATTAGAAACTATTTTTCCAAATCTTAAAATTAACGGAACAGAAACATTTTATAATTTGATAAATGTGCAATTACCCTTGTCGGAAGAAAAAACAGCCATGTTGTTATTTACTTTGGACATGAAAGGAATTGCTGTTTCAAGAGGAAGTGCTTGCCAAAGCGGAAGCATAAAACCTTCACACGTTTTAGCCGAATTTTTATCAGAAGAAGAAAGTAAGAAACCAAGTTTACGAATTTCATTTTCTCACTTCAATACAAAAGAAGATATTGACTTTTTGTTTGAAGCTTTGAAGACGGTTTAAAATTAGTACTATTTTCATAGTGAGTTTATTTCTCGATTTTCATTTGTGTGAGATCCTGAAATAAATTCAGGATTACAAATTGGTTAGTTTTTTCAGAATGACAAAGCAAGTGAATTTTTTGTAGTAGCACATATCGACAAAACTTGTCATGCTGAACTCGTTTCAGCATCCAGAATTTATCTCAGCAATTGTTTTCATTAGTACGAGATCATGAAACGAGTTCAGAATGACAAAGCGTGTGTTTTTTCCAGAATGAAAAATTGTATATATTTTCCAACATCGCATATCCACAAAACTTGTCATGCTGAACTCGTTTCAGTATCCAGAATTTATCTCAGCAATTTTTTTCATTAGTACGAGATCCTGAAATAAATTCAGGATGACAAATTGGGTGAATTTTTTATAGTAACACATATCCGCAAAACTTGTCATGCTGAACTCGTTTCAGCATCTGCAATTTATTTCAGAACTTTTATTAGTAGTATGAGATCCTGAAACGAGTTCAGGATGACAAAGCGTGCGTTTTTTTTCAATGAAGAATTGTATGTTTTTTCTAACATTGTATTTCCACAAAACTTGTCATGCTGAAATCGTTTCAGCATCCAGAATTTATCTCAGCAAGTTTTTTCATTAGTACGAGATCCTGAAACGAGTTCAGGATGACAAAGCGTGTTTTTTAATAGTAACACATATCCACAAAACTTGTCATGCTGAACTCGTTTCAGCATCTGCAATTTATTTCAGAACTTTGATGAGTAGTACGAGATCCTGAAATAAATTCAGGATGACAAAGCGTGTGTTTTTTCCAGAATGAAAAATTGTATATATTTTCCAATATCGCATTTCCACAAAACTTGTCATGCTGAACTCGTTTCAGCATCCAGAATTTATCTCAGCAATTTTTTTCATTAGTACGAGATCCTGAAACGAGTTCAGGATGACAAATTGGGTGAATTTTTTGTAGTAACAAATTTCCACAAAACTTGTCATGCTGAACTCGTTTCAGCATCCAGAATTTATCTCAGCATTTTTTTTCATTAGTACGAGATCCTGAAACGAGTTCAGGATGACAAAGAGTGTGTTTTTCAGGATGACAAAGCGGGTGGTTTTTTCAGGATGGCAGAAAAGATAATTTTTATACATTAGTATAAAAACAAAAAAAAAACACGAATCAATAAATTCGTGTTTTTTTATAAATCAATTTAGAGAATTATAATTTCCCCATATTTTGAGCTAAAGTTTCAATAAATTTGGAAATAGGACCTTTGATCATCATTGCCATCATCGCGTTGAATTCACCATCAAAATGCAATTGCACATCTGTTGTGTCATTTACTTCTGTAATGTTAGCCGTTAATGTAAAAGGTAATTTACTTGAAGCCGCTCCTAAAACAATTTTAGAATTTGGAATAGCTTCTTTTTTCACTAATTTAATTTCTGGCATTCCCTTTAAACCGAATTCGAAACAGTTTTCATCAATTACTTCAAACTTCGCGATATTGTCGGGCATTAATTTTTCAAAATTCTTAACATCACACAATTCGTTGAAAATATATTCAGCTGATTTTGCTACGTTTACTTTTGGACTTTCTAAGTTCATTTTTTTTTGTTTTAAAGATTACAAGTTTAAAAGCGAAGTTGTACTTCCAACTTTAAACATTTAAATATAAATTATACTTCTGGATTCCATTCCGCAGGATTCGAGTTCCAAGCGCTTAACGTTTCTAATTCGTCTTCTGAAACATAACGTTTGTCAACCGCTTTCTGTAATAAATTTTCATAATTACTTAAAGTGATCACATCGATATTAGCTGCTTCAAAACGTTCTTTAGAAATTGCGAAACCATACGTAAAAATAGCTGCCATGCCTTTAACATTGGCACCTTCATTGCGCAAAGCTTCAACGGCTAATAAACTACTTCCTCCAGTTGAAATTAAATCTTCAACTACCACCACATTCTGACCTTTATGCATAAAACCTTCCACTTGATTCTGTCTTCCGTGCTTTTTTGGCTCGGGTCTAACATAAACAAAAGGCAGTCCCATAGCTTCTGCAACAAGTATACCAATACCTATTGCACCAGTTGCTACGCCCGCAATTACATCTGGTTTACCAAATTTTTCTTCGATATGCTTTGTAAATTCATCCCGAATATAATTCCTAACCGCTGGAAATGAGAGTATTACACGATTATCACAATATATTGGTGACTTCCAGCCTGAAGCCCACGTAAAAGGATTTTTAGAATTTAATTTAATTGCGTTTATTTGTAAAAGCAATTCGGCTGTTTGTTGCGCTGTGTTGTTATTAAAAATCATATTGCAAATGTATAAAGTTTTTGTGAACGATAAGCCACTTTTTTTAACAAATGAAGTTCAGAAGGAAACAGACTTCAAACTTTTTCTGTTAGAAAGTGTAGATATTGAGAAATTGATCGTTAAATTTTTTCAAAATAAGATACAGAAAGCCTTACTGTATCATCCGGATGAAAAATTAATAATGAAAACGCTTCGTGCTAAACTACCTGTTGAAAAAGCAGGCGGTGGTTTAGTTTATAACAAAAATGGCGACATTCTTTTTATTTTCAGAAATGGAAAATGGGATCTACCAAAAGGCGGCATGGAGAAAAACGAAACCATTGAAGAAACTTCTATGAGAGAAGTGGAAGAAGAAACTGGCGTAAATAAATTAGTAATTACAGAAAAATTACAAAAAACTTATCATATCTTTAAACGAAATGATCGGTATAAATTAAAAATAACGCAATGGTTTGAAATGCAAACTACCTTTGAAGGAACGCCAGAAGGACAAGCTGACGAAGGAATTGACTTAGTAGAATGGGTTAACCCAAAGGATATTTCTAAGTATTTAGAAAACTCGTATGAAAATATCAAATTGCTGTTTGAAGACTTAAAATGAAAACTAAATTATTAATTTAAACTATATAAAAATGAAAAAAAGAATTGTATTATTTGCTTTCGCGATCGCATCAATGACATTCGTTTCTTGTAAAGAAGAAGCAAAAGACGCAACAACTGTTGAAATTAAGGACGCACACGCAGGTCATAATCATGCAGAAGGCGAAATGCACGCATCTTATGCTTGTCCTATGGATTGCGAAAAAGGAAAACACTACGAAGAGCCAGGAAAATGTCCGGTTTGTGAAATGGATCTAGTAGCAGTAACTGCAACTACTGAAGGACACGAAGGACACAATCATTAATCTTTAATGATTTTTTAAATAACGATCACGAATTGACTCAGGTTGATTCGTGATTTTTTATTTTTACTTAATACCGCCTAAAATCTTCATGAAGTAAAATTTTATAAACAATTCGAGAAATTTTGTAACATGGCTACCCGCAATTTTGATGAAATTTGTAGTATATAAATCAATAAACAAATTACTATGGAAACTCAAAAAACTATATCGATCTTAGACAACTTAATTGTGGTTTTAGAAGATGGAAGAGAAGGATATTTAAATGCTTCACAGAATACAGAAAACGCAAATTTAAAAAGTGAATTTTTAACATTTTCGAGAGAACGTTCTCTTTTAGTTGTAGAACTTCAAGATGAAATCAATAAATTAGGTAAATCAACTGATTCTGAAAGCGGAGCACTTGGTGCTTTACACAGAGTGTGGATTGATTTCAAATCTTTATTAACAGGACACGACACTACAGCAATTATCGAAGCTTGTATTACAGGTGAAGATTATGCTATTGAAAGATATCAAGAAGCATTGAAAAATGACGACTTATTAACTTCGTTACGACCAATTATTGTGTCGCAATTAGCATCAATTGAGATGTGTAAGGCGAAGATTAAAGCTATGGAAAGTATTCAATAGTTTTATTAAAAAATGCCTTAATTTTTACATTAAGGCATTTTTTTTATCTTATTTGATTCGGTAAACCGGATATTGTAAGTGCGCTTTCTCATAGTAGGGCGATTGACGATAGACCCAATCCAATTGCTCATAGGCGTTTTCGGCGAAAGCCTTATCTTCTTTTTTCTTCTTCTCGAATTCCGCTTTTACTTTCGGATTTTCAGTTAGAAAGTCTTTGGCCAAATCTTCAAAAACATAAGCTGAATAACCTTCTTTACGTTGTAATATCGGATCGAAAAAATTCCAATTGAAATATGAATCAACTGCTTCAGGTTCTAATGTTTCTAATAAATACTTCACACTAGTTTGATTGGTCGAAAAAACATAATCACCTGCATAAAATTTTAATTTTTTGATACTTTTCGAAACTGTAGTATTGTAATGCGAATAATGACCTTCGTATGCCGAATTTGAAGTTTTATAACTTTCAATTTTATAGGATTCTACTTCAATAATGGTATCTTTTTGAAGTTGAGAATAGTTAATTCCGTTCAATTGCAACAAATCTAAAACTTGCCATTGCGATTGCGGAATAATATAAGCAGTCGGAATCTTTATATTTTTTGAAGGTTTATAATCGCCATAAAAAGGAATCTTTTTAGTAAATGGTTTGCTTCTGTCATAATATAAACGGTCTTTTCCGGAAATATCACTTGCTTTATAATCGCCTTTAAATCCTTTAAAATCAATATAAGAAACTTTTGTAGAATCAATTGTCCAATCTAACGGATAATTCATTCCGGGTTGGAAATCTTTCATCGCATCCTGACGCATTTGTTTGATTTTCATCACATTGGCATCGGCATATTTTATCGAGCTAATCATAAATTCGTACGTTACTTTCACGCGTTCTTTATACGCTTTTAACATGTGCGTTTCCGGAACAAATCCCAAAGTGTGAAATAATGTGGTATAACCTGTCGCATATCTTGGCGTATCAGTAAATTGCTCAAAACCTTTGTCGGGCGTTGTGCTGTGGACATTTACATACGGAACCACATCGATTTTCTTATGTTGCATATCTTTTACGATGGTCGGATATAAATCGGTGATGAAGAAATTTCCTAATTGATTTCCTAATCTTTCGTGTTGCGTGGCGATGCAAGTAAACGTGTATTGATAATCGGCACCATTTGAACAGTGATTATCCAAAAATAAATCGGGTTTTAATTCCGTAAACAACTGCTGAAAACTTCTCGAATTTTTAGTGTCCGATTTAATAAAATCGCGATTCAAATCATAATTACGGCTATTTCCTCTAAAACCATATTCTTCTGGACCATTTTGATTGGCTCTTGAATGGGAATTTCGATTCAACATGCCGCCCACATTATACACTGGAATTACCGCGATAAAAGTGTTTTTAGCCGTTTCGACTTTTCCCATTGCCAAATCACGCATTAGCATCATCGAAGCATCAATTCCATCAGGTTCACCCGGATGAATTCCGTTATTGATTAAAATTACTGCTTTTTTATTTGCGTTTTCACCTTCATAATCAAATTGGCTATTATTGGAATATAAAACCAAATACAAAGGTTTTCCGCTATCAGTTGTGCCTTTTTGAACCATTTTAATGGTTGAATAGGCTTCGTCTAGAGCTTCATAAAACGAAATACATTCTTCGTAAGTGGTCGATTGATTGCCATTTCCCTTTTCAAAAGGCGTAACAAACTTGTTTTGAGCAACTACCGAAATAGAAAAAAGAAAGATAATTAATTTATAAAAACGCATAATATATAAGGATTTGACTTCAAAAATAAATAAAGTTTTTGATGTATAATTTTATAATTCTGAAAAATCACGTTTTTCAATAAAATACTTCTGGTTAATTCGATTTGCCACAGTTTAAATAATTTAAAAGGAATAAAGTTTGACGATTAAAAATTAGTGATAATCTGTGTAATCAATGGCTTATAAATTATAAATTTAGTTTGGTTTAGTTTTTTTTAATTAATTGGCTTTATCTTTGCCAAATGAGTCAAAATCCATTTTCCAATAATGTACTTTTAAATTTGGGCATTCCGAGTTTAAATAAAATGCAAGAAGCAGCCCAAAAGGCTATTTTGAATGAAGATAATATTTTATTGCTTTCGCCAACAGGTTCGGGGAAAACATTAGCGTTTTTATTGCCAATTTTCCAACTTCTAGACGAAGAAGTCAAAGGAGTTCAATGTTTAATTTTAGTACCTTCTCGTGAATTAGGTTTGCAAATTGAGCAAGTTTGGAAGAAAATGGGAACGCATCACAAAGTAAATATGTGTTATGGAGGCCATTCATTAGAAACTGAAATCAACAATTTAAGTAACCCGCCAGCGATTTTAATTGGAACGCCAGGTAGAATTGCCGATCATATTGAACGCGGAAATTTCGCGACGGATAGTGTGAAAACCTATATTTTGGACGAATTTGATAAATCGTTACAACTGGGTTATCACGAAGAAATGTCTTATATCATTGGGAAAATTTCTAGAGCAAACAAACGTATTTTAGTTTCAGCGACTTCGGGTGTTGAAATTCCAAAGTATACGAAAATCATTGACCCAAGAGTTATTGATTTTATTCCGAAACAAAAACAGAATGAGAATTTAGAAACGCGTATTGTTTTCTCGAAATCGAAAGATAAGATTGAATCGCTTTTTCAATTAATTTGTTCGTTGAATTCTGAAGCGGCGATTATATTTTGTAATCACAGAGAAGCGGTAGAAAGAATTCACGAAATGCTAACAGCAAAAGGAATTATTTCTACGTTTTACCATGGTGGATTAGACCAAGACGAAAGAGAGCGTGCTTTAATTCAGTTTAGAAACGGAAGTGTTTCGTATTTAATTACGACCGATTTAGGAGCTCGTGGATTGGATATTCCTGAAATGAATCACGTAATTCATTACCATTTACCTGCGAAAGAAGATGAATTTATACATAGAAACGGAAGAACCGCACGTCAATTAGCCACCGGAACTTCGTATGTGTTGATTCACGAAACTGAAAAGAAATCAGATTATTTTGATTATGGAAAACGTCGATTAGATGTTTCTGAAGCGAAATCGTTGCCAAAACCACCAGTTTATCAAACACTTTATATTAGTGGTGGAAAGAAAAACAAATTGAATAAGATTGATATTGTAGGTTTCTTTTCGCAAAAAGGCCAGTTGGAAAAAGATGATTTGGGCTTAATTGAAGTAAAAGATTTTATTTCATTTGTGGCCGTAAAATATTCAAAAGTAAAATCCTTGCTTCAAAACATCAAAGATGAAAAGATGAAAGGGAAAAAATATAAAATTGAAATTGCCCGAAACGTTGTGAAGAAAGAGGAGGAAGAAGAGGAAACGCATCCGAAATTCACTTCTCGCACAAATGAAGGTTTTAGAAGATAACAAAAAAGGCTCCAGATGGAGCCTTTTTTATGTTTGGTTCTAGGAGTGCTTTAGTTAATTTTTATTTTCTATTATTATGAATACTACTTGTACCTTATTTAAAAAATAAAAAATAACTTTAGATGCCAGCTAAGCAATTTTTCATTTATGTAAATTTAAAAATTCCTTACCAATCTTACAAGACATTTAGGTGCTGGAGTATTGTTTGTAACTCCTTCAGAATATATCCCAGTACTAAATGATTTTGCAAAAGATCGTAAGTCATTATAGCCTTTTGAACTCCAATAATTTTTAAATTGAAATCCTCCAACAGCCTTTGCATGAAGTCGGTACATTTCATCAAGTTCTTCCATTGTTGGTAATCTCCATCTTTCGCCAACAATTAGAGTGTAAGCTCTAGCTTCGTTCCAAGTCATTTCTTGTAAGTCATTTGCAGCTATTTCGAACGATAAATTTTCTGTTAATACGTAACTTTTACACATAGTTTTTAATAATATTTTTTTTAATTTACTAATTAATTTTTTAATTCAAATAACAAATGTTTCTAATTAATTTGTTATTGCATAAAGAACTAGTAAATATAAACACAAATATATAAAAGCAATACATTCTCACAAAAAAAAAGCTAAAAACCATAATCTGATTTTTAGCTTTTACTATTTATATTTTTGAGAATTTCTTAGAAGAAAAAATAACCTACTGAAGCTTGTAACACTCCGTTTTTGTATTTATTTGAACTTCCGTCAGTATTGTTAATATTTGATAATCCTAAGTTGTATCTAACTCCAAAATTAAGTCCGTTTTCTAATTTGTAGCCTACTCCAACATTCGCACCGAAGTCCAGCTTTTTGAAACTATCTTTAATATTTTCACCGTCAAAGTCAGCTCCAATTAAATAACCAACTTGTGGTCCTGCTTCAATACTAAGCCCTTTTGCTACGTAATATTTTGCCATTAACGGCATGTTTACATAAGTTAATGATACAAAATCCTTAGTATCCTTAATACCATATCCTTGTCCAGAATACATAAGTTCAGGTTGGAAAGAGAATTTATCTGTTATAGGAATTTCGCTCATGATACCGAAATTAAATGATGAAACAAGATCTGAATCACTAGCGTTGTCGCCAAGAAGTGTAGCAAAATTAAGACCTCCTTTTACACCAAATTTAATGTCCTGTGCTGAAACATTTGAAAATCCCAAAACTGCAACAGCTACTACTAAAAGTAATTTTTTCATAATTATAAATTGTTTTTTGATTGAAGTACAAAGCAACATCTTTTCTACTGTTGTGAAATTTTATTTAGAATACTTTTAACTTTTTTAACGCACGTTAACAAGACTATAAGTTTTTATTTAGAGTTTCATTACTAAGATTTATTTTGCTAGGTAGCTTCTTCAAAAAACAAGTTCCTTAAGAATTTATTCTTAAAGTTTTAAAGCCATAAGTAAGTAATCAAATTTTATGCTTTACAGTTGTTTTTTGCTCTTATTTTAAAATATTAGCTAGTCTTTTGCTTTGATTGTAGTGTAAGTGCTGAAGCTTTTGTACACACGAGTTTCTTTTAATTTTCCATTCTTATACATTTCTATTCTATCCGTATCACTCGATTTTTTATCATAATATTTTATTTCCTTGATTCTCTTTTTGGAATTAAAATATTCTGTTTTGAACATGCGCCCATCTTTCTGAACATTTGTCATTTTTAGCTTGCCGTTCTTCTTGTAATAATAAACTGTTCTATCGTAAAAAGCACCTTTTTTATTCCATTCATCGATAGTAGAAACTCTAACAGTATATTTTCCTTCCTGAATTAATTGTTTTTTGTCGTTGTAAATAAAGTAGTAAGTTCCGTCTTTAGGCTCTATTAAATCATAATAAGTTACTAATTGAGGGCGGGAGCATGGACGTGTAACAAAGTCTGATTTTTTAGTAAAAACGGTTTCATCATTTTGAAAAACGGTAAGTGTATCGGTTTCTTGATGCTGATTAAATTTTAATAACTTTACAGAACTATTCGCTATTGTGTTGCCTAAACAAACAGTGCTTATGAATAGTAGAGAAATTAAGATTGCGGTTCTCATGTGTTTCAATTTTATCGTGATTTGTAGGGCTTGAATTGAGTTCATTAGAAAAATCTTTTTTTTTTAATTTCCTCTAACTTCAAAAGTATCATGAACAACAGGAGAAATGGCTTTTTCTTTCAAGATTAGTTCATTGTTTTTAAATTCGAAATAATGCTTTTCATCCCATGACCAGCTAGTTCCTTCTCGCATATTAATGCCATTTGCTTTAAAGTAAACTGTAATTTGATTGCCTTTTGTTTCTATGGTGATTTCATCAAAAGTATCCTGAATTGTTGCACCATCTGGCGTTGTAGGACAATTTTCAATTTCTTTCAAGATGTCTTTGTCGTTTCTAAACCAATAGCGAATAAGTTCTAAATGCGTATAGGAACATTGATAGCCTAAATCTAAAGCCGAAAGTATTTTGCATTTTAAATTTGTACGATTTTCAGCAGCAGTTCCATCCCATCCGCATTCATTTCCCACGAAAGTGGATACATAAGCTAACGCTGCTTTTTCAGGTTCTGAAATTTGGGCGATGTAATTCTCATTTAAAACAATCGAATTAAAATTTGCTTTTAATTCTTTATTATATAAGTTTTCTCTCCACAAGAACTTCGTCTTTTTATCGGTTAGTTTTAAAGATTTTAGTTTTTTCGCTTTATACAAATGCTCCGTAAAATTAAGATAGGAGTCATCTCCAGCGTATCGCATACTATCAATTTCCCATTTAATTTCAATTTCTTCACCTCTAATGTATTTATATTCATCGGAATTAAAGAGTAGGGCAATTGTATCTTTATTCTTTTCAACAATAAAGTAAAAATCGTCTGCATCATCATTAAAAGCTACGTATTTAACGGTGTCGATATAGGTTATTCCTAATTTTAATTTTTCATTAGGTCTTAATTTCGACTCAAATTCGGTGGGAATAGGAGTTTGGACCACTTCTTCGATTGCGTTTTTTGGTAGTAGCGTTTCTTCTTTCCCTTTACACGATTGAAATGAAAACAAGAGTGTAAATATTAGAAGTAAAGACAACAATGCTATTTTTCTCATTTTTCTTTTCGTTGGATTTTGTATGTTTTTTAAAATTATTTTAGGTATTTCTTGAAAACTAGTTATCAACTTCTAACTCTTCAAAATCGATAATTTTTGATAATCTAAGCGGTTGCTCTTGTTGTATATCAGACCAAGTTTCTTCAAAATCATCCTCTTCATCTTGAACATGATTTCGATTTATGCGTACTCGTTTTCTTTTGTTTAAAAAGTTAATACTCGTTTCGTTATTCACTAACGGACCGGTGTTACTACTAGCTTCATAACCAATTAATTCAAAGTCATTATTTTTTAAACGGAAATTATATTTCCAATAACCATATCTTCCATGCGCATAACCAATAAATAACTTTCCTTTTTCAATGTTGAAATATAATTCTGGAGCATAATAAACGCCACCTTCTTCGTTTTCGGACGAAAAACAATCGTAATTTTTTACCACAATATCGTATCCGTTTTCGTTCTTGAAAAGAATAATAATTCCTCTTCTATTTCGGTCTAATTTTCCTCTAGTATCATCAACAACAAAGCGGTTTTTATCGGTTCCTTTTATAATTAATACCCAATCTTCTAATCCATCGTTGTTGAGATCGCCAAAAATTTCTTCGTGAAAAACGTATCCTTCCGGTATAAAACCTGTTGTATTAATCGTTGATACCTTAGGAATCGTTTCAGGTTCTTCTAGAGTTTCTTCTGTAGTTCCTTCTGGAATTTCTTCAATTTCAATTGCCTCTTGTATAATGGGGACATCTACATGGTTGGTTTTATCCCTGCACGCTGCAGTTGTTACTACCAATGCAATTAAAAGCAAAAGAAATATCGATTTTTTCATGTGTTATCTGTGGATTTACTATTGAAATATGAGTTATATACTATCAAATTATGATTTCAAAAATAGCGATTTATTTCAAATAATTGGATAGATTTTATCGGGTATTATGCATTAGGTAAGACTTTAAACTTTGGGGCAACCCTAAAGTTTTGATTCGCTTTACATGAAACTTTAAAAAATCATCCAAAAAATTACTCCTCCGTGTATACAACCTTGTCGTCAACGATTCGTGCAGGCGCGGTATAGCGATGTTCTTGAATTTTTCCCAATCCCATAATGTGTAATACATTCCAGCCTTTCGCTTTCAGAAAATCAGATACCATAGAGCGATGACAACGCCACCAAACCGCTTCTGAACACATATAAGCTAGCGTTTGTTGTTCGGCAATTTGTTCCATGTTTTTAACTGCATTTTCAAATTCTTCCGTTTCCATATAATCCGCATATCCTCTAAATGAAACATTATTCCAGCTGGTATTTTTTGAATCTTTTTTAGCTTTTCTTCTGCCACCTAAATTAGTTAAATGTAAGTATTGAATCCCCACTTCTTCCAAAGATATTTTTAAGCAGTCTTGATTAAATTGTGGAAATTTATTGGAACCTGGCAAACTTCGGATATCAGCAAGAATTCTAATGTCGAACTCCTTTAGCATCGCGATAAATTCTTCGATACCATGGGTGGAATGGCCGATGGTATAAATTGTATGCTTGCTCATTTCATTCATCTTAAGTTATTTAAGGTTAGAATATACTTGTCAATATAAAGCTGTTTTTCTTTTGATTTATATTGTTGAATGTATCGTGGATGTTCTAAAACCTTCAAATTCCCAAATAAATTCGATTCCTTGTTCAACTTTTGGATAAAAGTTGCATTTTTCTTCCCTAAAACATAAACTTCGGAAGTATCTAATCCCAAGCTAATGTGTTGTTTTAAAGAGGCAATCATATAATCTTTTACGATTTCAAAAAGTGTCTTATCGTCATAATAATTGGCATTCAACCAATTACCTTCTTTAGATTTTCGGACAATAGCCAGTGGAAAAGGGGAGTTGATGTAAAATTGTTTGTAGAATTCAGAAGCACCACCAAATTCCGAAATCATATCGTATAAAAACACCGATGAGATCTCATGAGTGTGCGCAGAATTCATTTTGATACCACAAATACTTTCCAAACGCTTGGTGTCTGTAAAAGGAACGCCAGTTACACCAGCTCCATGCCGACTTGGGTTAATCCCAACGATAAATTTTCTTGAATTATCATCGTTGTAAAACTTGTGATAAAACTGTTGCATCACGTCTAACGTTTCGGGATTATCCAGATACGGATTTATGACCCTGAAATTTTCTGGCAGTTCGTCTGAATATTGTAAATGACGGTTGAAATCGATTACTTTCTCTCCAAATGTTTGTGACATGAAAATTTCGTTTTAAGGTTTTAATTTTGATGTGTTTTCAACTCTTAATTTTATTGTAGCTGAATCAGCGCTATAAATAAAGCATCAAGCACCTTGCCAAAAGCACCTTAAAGATAAGATTTTTTTATTTCTTCAAGTGTTCTGTCGTAGCGATCAAACACAATTTCTTCGGGTTCACTTTGAAGTGGTTTCCACTTTTCTACTCTTGTAGTTTTGTTTTTATTTTGATACGTTTGACTTGAAACTAATGCTCTTTTTGGTTGTTCCATAATGGCAATACAAACTTTTGTTTTTAAATATTCTTCAACCATAGCTGGAATTTTCTTAAACTGTTTTGTATCGTCTTTTATGTCAACTATTCTTTTATCACTATTTTTTGGGAACAATCGATTTAGCCACCATTGTTTTTCATATTTGGTGTAAACGGGTAGCGTATTGAGGTAGAATTTATAGCCAACATAATATTCTGTGAAATCGCTACCCATATGGAAATCGTAGTATATTATGGCGTCTATTGTGTCCCAATTCATGAAGCAGTTTTTATCAAACAGAGGCATTTCAACAGTAATTCCTTTCTCATCAAAAGTTAAAGAAGATCTTCTGTCATCAATTTTTTTCTGTTGCTTTTCTGATATTGAGATGCCAAAAACTGTGATGTACATAATTAGCAAAGGTAAAATAGCAAATACCAGAATAGTGATCCAACCATAAATAGGAACATTAGTTGGAAATTTTATAGCAAAATAAAGTAAAACCCACCCCATTAAAGAAAAAACGGAAAGCGGAAGAATGAAAAATATAAAATGAAAGTGCTTGTCTAGAAGTGTTTTTATGAATTTTTTCATGTTATGCTAGTAAATCAAACCAATAGATTAAGAAAAGAACTGTTAAAACACCTAATAGGTAGCATTCTATTTTATTAACTTTTTTAGCTCCAAATTTCGAAACAAAAAGTCGGTCAATAACTAAAAATAAAATAATAACAGGAAGCCAAAGAAGATTTATCATTCCTTGTATTCTTTGATTCATTCCATTGCTATTAATATAAACTATCGCCGATGTTAAGATTCCTAGAAAAGTAATTAAGCAACCTATAAAAACGATTGTAATTTTATTTAAATACGATGATGCCATACTTTATCATTAATTTTTTAAAACGTGAAGTTAATCTGTTTTTTTAATTATTACAGATTTCTCTGCAGCTATTACTAAGAATGCATCGGAATTTCTCTATAAAAATGAATTTGAGCTTATTAATATAAATAGGATTATTAATGTTTTTCTCTGAGACTTTTTTTTATAAAACTTTAGATATCTTCATATAGAATTATATTTAGTCATATTATTTATCTTCTATTTAATGAAAAAGACTGAATATTAGCTTTTAGTTTAAAATAGGAGTAGTCTTCTCTAAATTTATTTTTAGTTCTTTCGATGCATTATAAAGTCTGCTATTATTCTTGTTTTGTGGATCTTGGGCACAAAGTCTCTTCTGCTGTTCATGGAACTCGTTGATCACTATCAAACCTCTGGGATCATTACAGAGTCTATAGATTACGGCTTTTTTCATTGGTGCAAACGGGCCTAAAATAACATGTAAATCTTCAGCGCTTTTGTTTTGAATAAAATTATACAATGATGCGATAGTATTCCAATTTTCGAAAGAAGGCAAGGCGTCTTCGTTTATGAACTTATGCAGTAAATCATTAAGTTGTTCTAGATGAATTTGAGATGCTATTCTAAAACCCGACTTCGGTAGAGTATTTTTAAAATGTTCCTGATGATCAAATGAAGTGCATGGAATGTCATTATTATAGTCTGAAGCCACTAGGTTATTTTGGACTAAAATTGGATTAAGGATTTCTTCGAAGCGTGGATAATAGGTAGTTGCAGAAAAACCAAAAGCGGCCGAACATTCCTCTAAATCCTCTTCAAGCAAGATTTCAATGCAATTCCAAACATGTCGTTCTTTTTTATAAAATATTAAGGAATGCGTATTCCAGTCATTTGATTCCTCTAAGCTCCAACAGTGCTCCTGTAGTATAGTTTCAGTTTTTTCCGATATGAATTGGGCAACTTCTCTGTTTTTCATTTCTATTTATATAAAAAAGATTCAAATTCATTTTAGTAGTTTGTTAGGGTACTTTGAAAATTGTAAATGATATATTTCCATACTAAATTCCGTCAAAAATGCAAAATAGTTTAATTATTTGGGTTGCTTATAAATTTCATATTGTTACTTCTTACTTTTGACATATTCTACAAAACCATTGTAATATTCGTCGATTGTTTTCTTTTTTATTGCAGCCCACTTATCTTCTGGTTGACTTAGTGCTTTCGTCTCAGTATCTTCACTCATACCAGCTATAACAGCACCCATTCCGTGCAGGTTGATCCATCTGTGGTCATAGTTTTCTGCATTCGCTTTCACGAAGTCTACCACCTTTGTAATCGTTTTTTCTAATTGGTCAATATTTTTAAAAGCATACACATTAATATCAGATCCATATTCATTATTTAAGACAGAAACAGCTTGCTTTGCAGAATTATCAGTACACAAATTGGCATCGTAACGTGCTCTTAGTTGCGCAACATAAAACCAATAACTAGCTTCGTCCTTTTTGTCTTGCTCAAAAAGTTCATGAGAAAGTGCATAAAGAACAGGAGGATTATAGAAATTTGGATTTTTTAAAATTCCAGCAACAGTCTGCTGTTTGAGTTTTTTATTTTCGCCGTTTAATATGGCAATCGCATCATTGTGACGAGTAACATCAATTTCTTTATAGATTCCTTTAAGTTTAATCTCTTTTGTTTGTGCATTACTTAATGTTGAAAGCCCAAAAGTAATTGTCAGTAAAAAAATAATTTTTTTCATAGTTTCGCTATTGTCGGTTTTGAACTTGTCCTTTACATTTTGAGAACCAATTAGGTATTAATATTTGTATTTAAAGTAATGCAAGCAATAACAAATATAGATAAATTTTAAGTTGATTTTCATCAAATTATCTCCATTTTTTTCATTAAAAAAGTAGCGCTTTTATTTTTACAAACACCGTCCCGTAGTTTGTAATCAAATGCTAAATCGTTAGCTATGATTTCAACCTCAAAGCATTTATTAATAAGCTTTGTGGGATAGTCATTAGTTGTATCACAAACTTTTAAATCGTGAGTGGCAATTGCGCCAATTGCATTTTTAGAAATAAGCTTTTTTATGACTTCAATGGTACCGGTTTGTTTATCATCAGAATTTGTTCCTTTTAATATTTCATCTAGCAATACAAAGCATTTTTCAGATTTTAATTTATCAATGATTTGTTTTAAACGTTTTATTTCTGCAAAAAAGTAGCTCTCACTATCTGTAAGCGAATCCGTTTGCCTCATGAAAACTATTACGTTTAAAGGGTGAATATTTGCTTCACTTGCACATATGGGAGCGCCAATACCTGCGAGAACCATGTTTATGCCCAATGTTCTTAAAAACGTGCTTTTGCCAGACATATTAGAACCGGTAAGTATTATAAAATTATTTTCTTTAAAAATTACGTCGTTGCATATTCTCTTTTCTTCCGTTATTAATGGATGACCTAAATCTTTGAGTGCTATTTCATAAGTGCTATTCAAGCTTGGGAAAACAAAACTTGGATTATTGCAGTAAAAATTCGCCAAACTATTAAGAGCTTCAAAATCTCCAATAATTTCTAACCAATCTACTAACTCTTTTGAATACTCTTTTTTCCATTTAATTAAAGTATTCAACGTGTGGATATGATATAAAAATGCGCCATTAAATAAAATGGCCGCGACACCATTCTGAATCGTATCAATATTTGAAAATAATGAGGATAAACTTTTTATTTCCTTGCTTGCCGTATAGGATTTGTTTAAGAGTTTTTCCTTAAGTAGGTTTAATTTCGCACTATCAAATTTTTCATTTTCTATTTGTTCAATAATTAAACCATACTGTTTAATTATTGAAGCAATTTTATCAGCATCGATGACTTCCTTTTTTATCTTTTTTAGTTGAGTTACGAGCAAGAACAAGTTTACTAAGAAAAAAGCAACCGCGATATACAGCCACAACGGCACGTTTGTGAAAATATAAGTTACAGCTGCAGCTATAAACAGAATTGGAGTAGTATAAAAAACTAGGTTTAATGATTTAGATATTTTTTGTGGTTGTAGTTCTGTCCACTCAATTAATTTTTCAAAATTTTCTTTATTGTCTTTTGTTATCAGGGCTAATGCCAATAAGTTTTGTCTCCATTCGATTTTTTTAGAAAGTTCGCTTATTGCATTTTGATTCGATTGTATTTCGTTATTATTCAATAATTTAAGAAGTAGTTCTGCAAGTTTTTTACTCCCAATATAAGTTGCTGTTCTGTTTAAATTCTGAAAGAGCGAATTAGCACCAAAAAAATCTAGATCAAAAGAATAAAAATGTTTTAAATCCATGTAAGAACTGCCATCTTCAAAAGGTATTGCTTCTCTTTTTAAATAGCTTATTTCATCAGTATTAATTGCGATTAATTGCTTCTTTATTTTTCTATTCCATGATATTTTTTCGTGGATTTTCATTAGTATAAGAAAAGCTACAAACATCAAAATACTTAAGAGAATATAGATGGTTTGGTTTGTTGTGAAAGACTGATATATTAAAAAGAGTAACGCAATTACTATAAAAAGTCTTAGGCTTCCAATTAGGTTATAATGTTTGCTTAATCGATCATATTCTTCTGAATATTTAATTTTAAACTTTTCGTATTTCTTCATTTAGTTATTTATAAGTAAAATATGGTTTCTTCGATAAAGAGGTGTTTATTCTCGAATTTTAAATTTTTATATAGATTGATGAAATTAATTATAATTAATTAATTCACCAAAATTTCCACCAATGCTTTTCAGCTTTCTCGAAAGATTTTGAAGGATAAATAGATATTATGTGATTGTAATTTGATAAAGTTGCATTGTTAATTTCAAATTTTTCTTCATTAGCTGTTAGCTTCGTGATCCGACCTCCAAAATCATATAAGTAGTTCTCGTTTGTAGCAGTAATGATATTTACGTTGTCATATTCTTCCATATTTTTAGGTACGTAAACTATAACCCATAATTGATTTGAAAACTCGATGAGTTCTTTAATGTCTTTCGTCTGGTAGAAGCCACGAATAAATGCTTTAACTTTAAACTTAGATCCAGGATAATGTAAATAATTTACAAAATAAGTGAAACGATCTAAATCTGGTGAATTGGTAAAGCATATTAAAAATGAACTTGTTTCGTTTTGTTTTCTGTACAATTGGATACCATCTGTATAACCAGTGTGATTATACAAATTGGCAAGTTCCATCAAAATTTCTTCGATTTGATGCTCTAAAATGTTTTCAATTATGATATAGTTTTGTTCCATTTTATTTTTTTCGAAGCCGCTAACTTCAATTTTATCTAAAAATTGTTTCTCTTAATTTCTTATTACGACAACAATGTATTTAATTTTTAATCTTTGTTCTATCTTTTTTCTTCGATGTTCTGTATTCGACGATTGTCATGAAAATTAAAATGGGTGTGCCAATAAGAATAAAATAATACCAAAATTTATCATTTCTGGTGTCGTAAATCATTTCATTTTCTAGATCAACTCTACTCGGATATCTATTGGCTTTATTTCTTGTGTAAAAAGTTATTTTTTTACCACTATTCAATTTTGAATTTAATGTAGCAAATTGCTTTGAATGTGTTTTTCCAACTTGCCATTCATTTCCTTCTCTAGTTTTTATAAGTAAATAACTTTTAGAACCTCTGCGCAGTCTTTTCCATTTGATAATTTTAGAACTTTCAAAAGTTTCTTCGGTTTTATGAAAATCTTCAGGCGATTTACTTAAATGAGGAATAATTTTAAAGACTAAAAGTAGTAAGCAGAGTAATGAAAGAGCAATTAATTTTAGTAGCCTCATTTATATTTTTTGTCGAATTTATGTTTTATTACGATATTGACTGTCAAGCGTGAGTCAGCTTATTTGCTTCCATTTCTGAGAATATACTTAATTTCAGCATTGCTTAAGTTATTATTTCGCGCGTTTGATACTATTTTGCAAACAATTTGTTTCTAATATTTTGTGGTCTAAAACGTAACTTCCTTAATTGATAAAGAAAACAGTGGTTTTACTTAGAAAATAATTCAAACCTGCACTTACAATAAACTTTGTGTGGAATTTCGTTTGTTTGAGCATTAAATATGTTTGAAAATAAACCTATTACTGCTATAATTAATATTTTAAGTTCTAAGTATCAAAAGACCATTTATTATATATATTCGATTTTTTACTTTTTTTTAATATAACATACCGTTTTAATAAGCTCTCAAAATCTTTAAAAGTTACTTGCTACTACTTGAAGCACTATTTTGCTTTCTTATCAATTTAACAGCGAAAAATATTAAAAAGACACTACTTATTAACTTCAATAGTGCACCCCAGTAATTGAAAGGTTCTGCAATCTGTTTTATAGCTTTAGAATTAGTAAACGCAATGGATTTGAAGAATTTTTCCTTATTTCCTTTACTGTATGAATCCACTTTTGAGTATATAAAGACGTAGCTAATACCATTTGCAAATAATAGTAAACTTTCTCCATTTTCTTCTTCGGAATCACTGGCCTTGAAAGTAATTTTATAAGCTATCAGATCATTAAGCATTATTTGTGTTGAGTCTTTAAAAAGTAGATTTTTTTGAGCCATATCAGTGATATGTTGCGTTACAAAGTTCTTATAATTTTTTAATAACTCTTTTTTACTTGCTGGTAGATCTGGTTCTAAATCATCGTTTACTACAACACTTACTCGCAGTACGACATAAGATTCTTGATCTGAATTTAGATAATATGCATTAAGTACAGATTGATAGTTTTGATTCAGCGTATCGCTTTTTGTAACATCTTCAAATGTTTGTGGCTCGCCGGGAAATTTTACAGTGATATGTTCGTCAATCTTTGTCTGAGCAAAAGTAATTACTGAAAATAATAAAGTTAGAAGCGTTACTGCTTTATTCATAAGTTGTAGTTTTCTTGTAAAAAAGTTTGATTTTACGGACAGTAAAAGTACTAGATTCTATTGATTAAGCAAATAAGAAACTTGTTATCAAATACAATTATTTACAGCTTTACTTTGAGTACTTCTTAGCGTATCAATTCTTCTCTTATTTTTCGTCTTTAAAATTGTGATTGTGTTTTTTTCTATTCAATTTCTAAACGTTATGATGAATTTGTATTCACATATCTTAACTATCTCTTTGCAAATAGCGTATTATAAACTTTAGTAGTAATTGAAATTTATAAATATTAGAAAATAATTGTAAAAGATTTACTTCTTCAAAAGGCTTTGTTTTTTTAATGCTGCTTTTTTGATTAGTTCAATACATTGGGCATAAGTCTGTTCAAAAGGAGTTTTGTTTTCAGGTTGATATTCGCTTAATTTCAGATAAATATCTCTTCGAACATCTTTACATTCATTTAAATAGAAATTATGTCCATCATCTTTTCCATATTTTCTATAAGACAGTAACGTTTGTAAAGGAAAAACGATAAGATGGTCCACTTTATCTTTTATCTGAATTTCGCTACAATCTTCGCAAAGGGATTCATACTGACTAAATGCGCCGATATATTTATTCAATAGTTTATCAGTGAATAAATGTGAAGTTTCGTGATATAAAATGCTACGTTTAGTATTGTCTAATTCTAATATTTCATTATCGGAAGTTGGTTCTTCAGGAATATCGCACATATTTCCAAGTATCGTTGCTCTTTTCTTCGTATTGTAATTATCGAAGAAGGAAATGGCTTTGTTGTTTGCATTATTCGTTAGTTCTACGAAAACAATCATTTGTAAATCCTTTTCATTTGAATGATAAAAATCTGTTATGTAATCAAATAGTTTTTCTTCATTTACTTGCTTCTCTATTTTTTCTAATGCTTTTTTATAATAGATATCGTTAGTTGCAAAGAAATTTTCGAAGTCTGATGTCTTATAAAAATCAAGAAGAAGTGGTTGTAAGGAATCTAATTCATTTTTCGAAATTCCGAAATTAGAAAGTTCATTAGTGTATGTTTTTTCGAATTGAAAACTTTTACAATCTGTAAACATTAAACCTATTGTAGGAAAGTCAATCGCAATATTCGGTAATTCGTTAACATATTTTATTAGTGTATGATTTTTAAAGGGATCAAAATGTTGACTTACTCTTTTCGAATATTCTGTAGCGCAAGGAAGCATGTCATGGTCAATAAAATCTTCTACAGCTATATTGAATACTATTCTTAAGAACTCGATTCGTTCGTCAACCTGAAACACGACCTTTTTTGTTTCCGGTGTTTTTATGATTGGATTTTCTGATTCATTTTGATCTTTACAAGAAGAAAGAAGTAACACATAAAATAAGCTAAGTAATAGGATTTCTTTTTTCATTGTTTTATAATGCTTAATTCTCAAAATGAATATTGTTTTTTATAAAATTTCGATTCGGAAATAAATACTTTTTTAAAGCAATATTTCTTTCCATCTTTCAGATTCAGCAAAATCTTTCACAATTCTGTTTCGCTCAATTAACAAATCTGTCATGTACTTTTTTAAGAATAATTCGTCGGCTAACTTGCCTAAAATTCCTAGTGGCGATTTATAATCGAAAATATCTATCATTGTTGTTGTCCCATTTATTTCTGAAAAGTGATGCTCGTGCTTAAAAGCTTTAAAAATGCCTTGTTGCATTTCGTCCGCAAAGTACTTAGGGCTTTCAAATGCTGTGATTTTCGAGGTCAAATTTTGATAAATTCCAAAATGTTTTGCGCGCCAAGTCACACTTTCGTGCATTTCAATTAGTCCACTAGTTTTTCCAGCGATTGCTTTTTCATTCGTATGCTCGGTCGAAATCTTATGTAAATCAATACTTCTCGAAAGGTCAAAAACAATTTCTTTTTTAGCTTTTATGTTCGTCTGAAGTTCTATTCTTGGCATTTTGATTATTTGGCATTATAACGTTTAGTGACTTGTTGATCTTTTTTCTCTTGAAAAATATTTTTAATCCCCTAAGATTTCAATTTCCAATTCTTTATCGGAATATATTTTCATGAAGGTTATAAATAGGTTTAAAAAATTTGATATTAATTTCTACTAAACGAAATTACGATTAAAACAGTAATTATACTCAACCTTTAAAATTTAATACGATTTTAAAAACCGAATTTATATTGCTTTTCTTATCATTTTTTCAAGATTACTATCAAGTGGATTAGGTGCATCATCATTTAAAATTTTACCTTCCTTATCAAAAAGTAAATATCTTGGAATTGTGTTGATATTGAAATTTTTATAAATTGTAGAATTCTTCCAATCTGAAATTATAAAACTATTTTCATCTTTTGAAAGGTTTTCAACTTTAGAAGCTCTTACCCAAGCATCATAATCCTTATCAATTGAAATTTTAACAACTTGAAATTCGTTTTTATTAAATTTTAATTTTAAATCTTTTATTGAAGACATTTGTTCACGACAAGGGGAGCACCAACTTGCCCAAAAATCTACTAAAATGATTTTCCCTTTATGTTTAGCTAATACTTCTTCAAAGTTTGATTTGTTATTGTCAACCAGCGTTGTTAAAATGCCAATAGTTCTATTTTTCTTGTTTAATTCATCATTCTTTATTTTGATTTCAGAATTAATTTCCTTCCATTTATTCTTTAGATTTTGATCTGTATTTATTTCATCAAATTTCTTAAAGTATTGCTCAAAATTGCCTTTATCATCAGTTAGAATATTATTCAGATAAGAACTTAAAACAGCCATTTTGGTATTTTCATTTAAAAACGTTTGATTGTCTTTGATAAAATCAAATTTTGTAGAGAAATCAATATTATTTTTGCCTTTAAAATATTTTGAAGTAATAACAGTTTTTAAATAGTCTGTATAATCTTCATTTTTTAGCTGATTTTCATCGTTTAAAGGAATACCAAATTTTTCAAAATCAATAGTATTTTCTTTTGATTGTAAAATTGTAATTGTAGCGAATAATAGTTTTTGATATAACCTTCTGGAAGTATAAAATTCTGTTGATATACTTTTACTTTGTTTTAAATTATTGAGCACGTTAATGGAATTATCAAATATATTTTTTGCATCCCATTTTGTATTTATGAAATTTTCGGTATCAATTTCTATTGCTTTAGTCTTAATGTTTTCCTTAAGTAAAATACTTTCAAAATTGATTTCACTAAATTTACCTTTATTGTTAATGATATCGAAAACAGGTATCTCAACAGTCTTGTTTTTAGTTATTTTAATTTTTTCAAAATTAATAAAGACACTATCGCCTTTTTCAAAATCTATTTTATAACTATAAGATATAGTCGGATCTCCACCTAGTAATTTAATTGTCTGCTCCGTCGGAATAACAACGGATGTTTTATTGTGGTTTTCCCCAAGAAATAGTAGATCAGGTTTTTCTTGTAAATCGTTTACATAAATATTAGTGAAAAAAGATTTTATCGTGTCACTTATTATAAATACGACTTCATTTTTTTTATTAAGCACTTCGTTCTTAGAGGCTGTTTTTGTAATTTTATCATCTTTACAACTATAAAGTAAAATAAATAGTATTATTATTGCTTTTCTCATTGCCATTTTTTTTATTAAAAGGGTTTTTAGTTTTCAATGTTTTTCAGTAAGGATATTAAAGAATCAATGATGAAATTCATTTGTATTTACGCAATTCTAATAGAAATTCACTCATTTTAAAGAGACTTTCTACACTAGACGTAATGTCTCCATACTTTCAAATATAAATAAAATATACCAACGCTCACTAAAATTGTAAAATAATCATGCTTGTAAGGCACTAATCTAAATTTCTATTCTTGGCATTTTGATTATTTGGTGTAATAACGTTCAGTGACTTGTTGATCTATTTTCTCTTGAAAATATTCTTAATCTCCTAAGATTTTAATATTCAATTCGTTATCGGAATATATTTTCATGAAGGTTCTAAATTCTACTATGTCAATAGTTTTAGTTTTTTCTAAATTTAAATTCGTTCTTTCAATGTAATTATCAATAATCTTAATTAATGCTTTTTGATTTGCAATAGTTAGTTGAGAATTAGCATATTGATCAATAAAAATACCTGTGCAATGTTTGAATTCGGTAAATATTTCATCGAGATTCTGGTATTTTTGGTCGTCAAGTGCAAATAAATGATCATGATTATCAATTCGGTGAAAGTCTAATGCCATATTTTTTTATAATTTCCAATAATTTTTCACGTAGGTTCCAAAATTTTGATATTAATTTCTACTAAACGAAATTACAATTAAAAACTTATTAAATAAACGTTCTGTTTTATCAATTGAAAAAAAAACATTTGATTATAATGAAATGAGAGTTAGTTCAATTACTTCTTAAAACATAAAAAAGGAGCAACTGCTCCTTTTTTGTTTCTTAGTCAAACTGACTATTTTATGCTCAAATGAAGTAGTTTTTCTGACGTTACATTTGAAATAAAGTATGTTTATTTTTTTATTGCAGTAAAGTTTTTGAGAGCATTATTTCCAAAAGTAAACGTGTCACTCATTGTATTGTTTAATAAAGTACCTGAGTAATTATAATGATTTGTACTAATAGATGAATCCTGAATATAGGTTACAGAATTTCCAATTACAGACCAAGTTCCATTTTCCGGCAGCAAATCACTGTAGAGGGCTAATGGAATTTCTATAAACAGATTTGTATCGAAATGCTTGAATATTCAACATTACTTATTTTAACATCATAATAATTTAGTGTAACCTGTGTAGGAAACAGATCCAGATGTTTTTTAATTATTTAGCTTAATAATTGATAAAATTTTTGTTTGTCAAAAAAAATCTAAAATTGTACTCTTTGTAAAGCTGTAAAACACTTAATTTTGATGCCTTTTATTTAGAATATTCATTGACTTCTAAAAACAGTCCTATTCCAATATTCATTACTAGTTTTCTATTTCCCCATGTTTCATTTACATTTGATCTTGAGATATAAGGACCGCTGAAGACGGTTGAAGAAAATTTAATGTTGTTTAGTTCATTCTCATCAGTGCTGTTATTTTCAAAGCCAATCCATTCCACCGCGACAAGAAAATCATTTTCAAATGATAAATATTGGTCGGATATATCAACCTTGACCATACCGCTTTTGGTGATTTTTACGATATTGTCGGTTTCATTAATTTTTATCAAACTAATGGTTTCATCTGTTATATTATAAAAATTGATTCTAAAAGTCGCCGATTTATGCTCAAACGAAGGAATGTTAAATTGGACATTTTTTAAGGTATAAGTTTTATTCTTTCTGACCTTAATTATTTTACCAATTTCAGTTCCTAAGTTGTTTGAATTAAAGTAATTAACGATGTTCTCAGTGTCTGTTTTTGTTCCTACAGTTTTTTCTTTAAATTTTCTTTTTATAGAGGAAACAACTACTTCTTCTAACCGTTGCACTTTAGCAAGAAGCACAATTTGAGTGTCTTTTAAAGGAAGTGGAATTGTCTTTTGTTCAAAACTCAGATGCGAAATTATTATAATGTCTTTTTCTGTTATAAAGTCTTTCTCAAAATAAAATTTTCCATCTGCGTTAGTCACTGTACCAAATGCTTTGCCTTTCAGCGATATATTAACGTACGGAATTGCTTGGCCAAATTCATCAACACATTTGCCTTCGAGTTGGGAA
Source organism: Flavobacterium ardleyense (assembly GCF_042686085.1). GTDB lineage: Bacteria > Bacteroidota > Bacteroidia > Flavobacteriales > Flavobacteriaceae > Flavobacterium > Flavobacterium ardleyense. The sequence goes on along the minus strand of NZ_JBHUOL010000018.1, from coordinate 384,178 downwards.
TAAGAACAATAAGTTATAAGTATGGAAGATAAAAGAAGTAATTTACGGTATAATATCATTTTATGTCGCGTTTATAAGAAGACGAATAAACACAAACTTTGTTACACTTTATAAATTGCTCTTAGCATAATTCAAAGAATAGGGCAAGTGAGATTATCCATGTAGCATATTTAAATATTTTTAATGCTCTAAGAGCTATGCTTATCTAATGTAAATTATTCCTATGGAACTACCTTATAATTTGGATCTTCCATGATATTCACGTCAATTATGGCCTCAGCGTTTTGTAATAAAGTAATGCAATCTGGACTCAGATGTTTTAAATGTACTTTTTTACCAAAAGAAGCATAACGTTCTGTGATTTTATTAACGGCATCAATGGCGCTCATATCGGTAATTCTGCTTTCGGCAAAATCGATTATAATTTCATTCGGATCGTTTTGTGGGTCGAATTTTTCTGTAAAAGCTGTTGTTGAACCAAAGAAAAGTGGTCCGAATAATTCGTAATGTTTTACGCCATTTGCATCAATATATTTTCGAGCTCTGATGCGTTTGGCACTTTCCCAAGCAAATACTAAGGCTGAAATAATTACACCAATTAATACGGCTAAGGCCAAATTATGTAAGAAAATTGTAATCAATGTTACGACAAGCATCACGAATATATCAGATTTGGGCATTTTTGTAAACGCTTTAAAACTTGCCCATTCAAATGTGCCAATTGCCACCATAATCATTACACCAGTCAAAGCAGCCATTGGAACCAATTCAATCACTGGAGCACCAACTAAAATAATAACCAAAATGGTCAAAGCAGCCACAATTCCCGAAAGTCGAGCTCGGGAACCCGCTGATAAATTCACTAAAGTTTGAGCAATCATGGGACATCCGCCCATTCCGTAAAAGAACCCATTTGCGATGTTTGCTGTTCCTTGTGCTAAACATTCTCGATTGCTATTCCCTTTTGTTGCTGTGATTTCATCAACTAAGTTCAATGTTAGTAAACCTTCGGTCAAACCGACAGCGGCCATAATTAAGCCGTAAGGCAATATAATTTGTAAGGTTTCTAAAGTAAATGGGATTTCAGGAATATGGAAAGGAGGAAGGCTTCCGCTAATTGAAGCGATATCCATTACTTGTCTGGTGTCAATATTAAATATAAGTACAACTGCAAAAACAACAATAATCGCGACTAATGAAGCCGGAATTGCTTTTGTGATTTTAGGAAATAATACGATGATTGAAATGGTCAGCGCTACTAAACCCGCCATGATTAAAAACGGTGAACCCGACAACCATTCGGCTTGACCGTTAATTTTAGTTTTAAATTGCTCAAATTGAGAAAGAAAGATGATAACTGCTAATCCATTCACAAAGCCATACATTACTGGTTGAGGCACTAATCGGATGAATTTACCTAACTTGAGTAAACCCACAATAATTTGAATCACTCCAGCAATTGCTACCGCACCAAAAACATATTCTAAACCATGCGAATTCATCAAGGCAATCAACACAATAACTGTTGCGCCAGCTCCACCCGAAATTAAACCTGGGCGACCACCAAAAATGGCAGTGATGATTCCCATTATAAAAGCCCCGTACAAACCTACTAATGGTGGAAAACCTGCTAAAATAGCAAACGATAATGATTCAGGAATCATTGTCATTGCTACGGTTAGTCCGGCTAAAATTTCGGTTTTGTAATTTACTTTTTGCTTAAAATCGAACAGATTGAGTACTTTTTGCATTGCTGTTTTGGCTTTTATATGAAGCTCCAAAAGTAGTTTTTTTCTAGTAAAGAGTTGGACTGTTATTTCTTTTTAGCAACAACTTTTGGAACCAAATTGGTAATATCGCCACCATTTCGCAAAACATCTCTAACAATACTAGATGAAATATAGGAAGTACTTGCGGCAGTTAGTAAGAAAACTGTTTCTATTTTAGACAACATTCTATTAGTATGCGCAATTGCTTTTTCAAACTCAAAATCTGCAGGATTACGAAGACCACGAAGTATGAATTGTGCATTTTCTTTAGCACACAAGTCAATAGTTAAACCTGTATAAGTGATTACTCTCACTTTTGGTTCGTCTTTGAATGTTTCTTCGATAAATCGTTTGCGCTCTTCTAAAGAAAACATATATTTCTTTTCAGCATTAATACCAATAGCCACAATAACTTCATCAAATAATGAAATACCTCGTTTAATAATATCGTAATGGCCGTTTGTAATAGGGTCAAATGAACCTGGAAATATTGCTTTTTTCATCGCTTTTAATTTTGAAATTATTTTATTCTGGTGGTATTGATTGATTTTACCCATTCGTCTTTCTTGCAAACGGTACAAATGTCTTTTTCGGTATTTTTTTCTTCTGTAAAACCACAATTGGTACACGAATAAATTCCTGCAGTCGGAATTATTTTAGATTTATTTACAAAGAGATTCGGAACAATTGGTAGTCCATATTGCACTTCTTCATCGGGATAATAATAAACGCTGATTTCTCCAGTGGTTTCAATATAGGCTGATTTAACTTGCCCCAGATGCGCGATCGATTTTATTCTTAGTTCTGTAAAAAATTCGTCTTGCGCTAGACTTTCTTTTTTGAAATTTTCAATTGAGAATTCCCCATCTTCAATAAAAGAAATTGTTTTTCCTTCTAGAAACTCTTCTATTTTTTTATTCTTTGCGGTTAACCAAGTTATTAAACGGTACAATAGCAGAATGCACATGAAGACCACTAATGCTGGAATTATTCCTACATCTTCATAAAACATAGGATCTCCGGCTGCAGAACCTAGTGCAATTATTATTACTGTTTCAAAAACAGACAATTGTTTAACACCTCTTTTACCCGTAAATTTTAAGGTAATTAATAAAGCTATAAACATTACGGTAGAACGAAATAAAACCTCTAAAAAAAAATTATGCGGTAAATTGTCAAATAACAATCTTTCCCATTCAAAAATTTCTTTCATTGCTTAAATTTTTTTCAAATTAATTCGTTTTGGTAAAACTGTTTATTCTCGGGTTATTTTAAAGAAAACTTCTAAATCTTTAGTAATATCTTTCATTTCAGCTTTTGAATAAGCAAAGGGATAGGTGTAATTTTTGGCATCTAAAATTTTATCCATTTGATCTTTAGAGTCAATTCCCATATTGTTTTCGAAACCAAAAATACTATCCTTAGTTATTTCAGTAATTTTTAATGTAGAATAATGACCGGCTTTTTCGGGCGTTTCATAATAATAGACGTCACCAACTTTAGGATTCTTAGCATAGTTAAGCATTTCATTATCGTTAAAGCTGCTGTACAGAAAAGAGCCTGCAATTATCAAAACAATTAAGATAGGAGCACTAAAGTGTTTAACAGGGGTTTTCGCTGGATTTCTGTCCATTTCCTGCTTGAATTTATCTTTTGTTCTTTGCTCAAGCTCTTTTACATCATAAGTAGCTTTGCAATTGTTGCACTCTACAATGTTAACTTTTCCTATTGGAATAAAAGGAATCCAATACAAATGTGCGTATTTCCCGAAAACACTATAATTCATTGTTACTTCGTTTTCGCACTGTGGACATTTAATGTTTCTTATTTGTCCCGTTTTAATTGTTGAAGAATTGGTTCCGTAAAAGATCATAAAATTATATATTAGTTATTTTTAAATAAAATTAGTTTTGTAGCGCCAATTCAATAGCATTTTCAAACAATTCCGGTAATGATATTCCAGCCTCTTGAGCTTGTTGAGGTAAAATACTTCCATCGGTTAAACCTGGAACGGTATTCATCTCTAACATAAAAGGTTCGTTATCTACAATAATGAATTCACTTCGAGAAAAACCTTTCATTTTCAATATTTCGTAAGCTCTTTTAGCAACAATTTCAATTTTTTCTTTCATTTCTTCCGAAATTCGAGCAGGTGTAATTTCTTGTGATTTCCCTAAATATTTCGCTTCGTAATCGAAAAAATCATTTTCAGATACAATTTCAGTGATAGGTAAAACTGTAACTTTTCCTTTATAATTAATTACACCAACAGATACTTCTATTCCGTCTAAAAAGCTTTCAATGATAATTTCATCATCTTCTTTGTAAGCACTTTCAATAGCTGGAAGAAATTCTTCCGTAGTTTTTACTTTCGAAATTCCAAAACTAGAACCAGATTTGTTCGGTTTCACAAAGCAAGGTAATCCTACTTTTTCTAAAATAGCTTCCACATTAATTTTATCACCTAAATTCAGATAAAAAGAAGTTGCTGTTTTGATACCATAAGGTTTTAACACCGACAACATGTCACGTTTGTTAAATGTCAAAGCTGACTGATAATAATCACAAGAAGTTTGTGGAATATTTAGTAATTCTAAATAGGCCTGCATTAAACCATCTTCACCTGGAGTTCCATGAATAGCGTTAAAAACCACATCGAAGTTGATTTTTGTTCCATCAACAGTCACCGAAAAGTCATTTTTATCAATCGGAAATTCAGCATCATTTTGATCTACATACACCCATTTTTCTTTAAAAATATGAATGCGGTAAGCCGTGAATTTTGAGCTGTCGATGTTGTTAAAAACTACATTACCGCTGGTTAATGATATTTTGTATTCGCTGGAATAACCTCCCATTATGATGGCTACTTTTTTCATCTAGTATGTCTTGTATTAGGATAACAAAATTACATTTTTTATTGAGATTCCGATAAAATTATAATAAAACAGCAGGGAAATATTTTCAAAGAAGTAGCGTTTTAACTTAAATCGAAAACAAAGCGTTTAGAATCCCGAAATGTTTTCTATTTTTATATCTTTGCTGAAATATCCTAGTAGTATGAGTTTATTTAAATTTTTGACAAGTAGAACCTTTTTTATCCAATTAGCATTAGCGGGAACGATCGTAGTCGTTTTTGTTTTTTTGTTATTACAATTTCTTAATTTCAGAACCAACCATGGCGAAGAAATCAAAGTGCCAGATTTATCTAAGATGAAATTAGAAATCGCAGAAGAGAAATTAAAAGAAATAAATTTAGAAGTGTTCTTGCTAGATACAGTTGACTACAGACCTAATTTCCCGCCATTTTCAATCATTGAACAAGATCCTAAAGCAGGAAGCGTTGTAAAGGATGGAAGAAAAGTATATGTAAAATTAAATTCAGGCGAATTTACAAGTATTGAAATTCCTCAGTTTAAGGATAAAACCTACCGCCAGATTTTAGCTACAATCACGGCTTTGAGTTTGAAAGAAGGTAAAATTACTTATAAACCACATTTAGCGAAAGATGTTGTACTTCAAATTTATCAAAATGGAAAACGTTTGCGTGTTGGAGATATTGTTAAGAAAAACTCTACATTAGATTTTGTACTTGGTGATGGAAAAGAAGTTTTTGATGAAGATACTTTTAATTCAGAAGAGCCAATGATCAATGAAGCACCAGAAGAAGTAATACCAGAAGAATTTAATTAAGATAATGGCAGAATATACAAGTGTTGAGAACGAACTAGGAGATGAATTATATGAGCATTATCGTTTTGAAGCAGGTAAAGGCCAATCGTCTTTGCGTGTGGATAAATTTTTGATGAACTTAATCGAAAATACAACTCGTAGCAAAATACAGAATGCAGTAGAATCAGGCGCAGTTTTAGTGAATGACGCTTCGGTAAAATCAAATTATAAAGTAAAAGCTGGTGACGTTGTTCGTGTGGTGTTAGCGCATCCCACATATGAGCAATTGCTAAAGCCAGAAGATATAGCGCTGGATATCGTATATGAAGACGATCAGTTATTGGTAGTAAACAAACCAGCAGGAATGGTGGTTCATCCAGGTCACGGAAACTATTCGGGAACTTTAGTAAACGCATTGGCTTTTCATTTTGAGAATTTACCAATGAACAGTTCAGAACGACCAGGATTAGTACATCGTATTGATAAAGATACAACGGGCTTATTAGTTGTGGCGAAAACTGAACACGCAATGGCTTATTTGAGTAAGCAATTTGCCGAAAAAACTTCGGAAAGAGAATACGTTGCTTTGGTTTGGGGAAATATAGAAGAAGACGAAGGAACAATCGAGGGCAATATCGACAGACATTTAGTGAACCGCATGCAAATGGCAGTTTTCTTAGATGAAGAGAAAGGGAAACCAGCTGTTACACATTACAAGGTTTTAGAGCGATTTGGTTACGTAACTTTGGTTTCTTGCAAATTAGAAACAGGAAGAACGCACCAAATTCGTGTGCACATGAAACATATTGGTCACACTTTATTTAATGATGAGCGTTATGGCGGTAATCTGATTTTAAAAGGTACCACATTTACAAAATACAAACAATTTGTAGATAATTGTTTTAAAACGTTGCCAAGGCAAGCGCTTCACGCAAAAACATTAGGATTTGAACATCCTGTAACCAAAGAGTTTATGCGATTTGATACCGAAATCCCACAGGATTTATTGGATTTAATTCAAAAGTGGCGTGTGTATTCAAAAGCGCAAACTTTTTCGGAAGACGAATAGAGAAAAAATATATTGATTAGAAAGCTGAACTCGTTTCAGCTTTTTTTGTTTTATTACCTTAACTAAATTATGCTATTTTGAGTTGTCAACCTACGCGGGAACTTCGTAATAATTACAATTACTCAACTAAATTCTCCATCAACATAAAACCAATTTCCGTTTTCTAATTTAAAATAGGAATGTTCTTTATGAATTTGTGCGTTTACTTTTTCATCCAAAAAATACGCCTCAAAAGTAACTGTATTTTCTGTTGCGCTCAGCACGATTAACTTTAGCCATTGATTCGCTTTACTCCAAGCTAAGATGTCTTCTTTTTTATGATATTTTCGTGTCGAAATATGAGTAGTTTCAACTAAATAATTAGCGTTTCCTGTTGCATAAGCACTATATCGCGAACGCATTAAAGCTTCAGCCGTTTTCGGTTTCTTGCTTCCTTCTATATAAGGTGCACAACATTCTTCAAACGAAATTGAATTTCCACAATAGCAATTCGACATAAGTTACGCTTTAGATTCGTTGAATTTCTTGGTAATTTCTTTTAGTTTTTCTGCACGAGCATTTTTTTTAGCCTTTTCTTTTGATTGCTCTTTGTGCAATTTATCGTTGTGCGTCTTAATGTTTTTTGCATTGTTTCTTCCCATTTTACGTGCTTCTTTAGGTTGCAAAGGTACAAAAAAAGTATAAAATAGATTTTTGGCACAAGAATTGGATAGTATTAAATAACTTTATTCTTTTAGATTAAAGGATAAGGAAATAAAAGAGATACTAATACAAACATTTAAATTATAAGACCATGAGTAAAAGAATTACCTTAATGTTAGTTTTTATCGGGATGATAACACTACAAAGTTGTACAGTGAACGAAGTAAAAGAAGGTCCTGATAAAGACACTATTAGTGAGGTTTTTGAATATTCTAATGTAAACCTTACGAATTCTAACGACTACAGTCGCATTTTAAACTTTCCATTTGCGATTTATCCTTCGGATATGGTTTTGGTTTATCGTTTGACAGGGTTAGATTCAAATAGAGATGTTTGGAAATTATTACCTGAAACCTATTATTATGACGACGGAACTTTAAACTTTGGTTATAAAAATGATTTTACAAGAGTAAATGCTGTGGTTGAATTATTTGGGTATGATTTACCAGGATTAAATCCTGATTTTAGGTTGAACCAAGTTTTTAGAGTCGTTGTTATTCCTGGAAGTTTTGCAAGTAGAACAGCAGCATTCAATTTTGAAGATTACGAAGCGGTTGTAGAAAGATATCAATTAGATGAAGCAAACGTTATTAAGATACAAGAATAACTACAAGAGCTATCCCAACAGATAGCTCTTTTTTATTTTGTCAATTTCGAAATTGATAAATAACCAATATGTTTTTCATCTGTTGAAATCGTATTGGTTTTTGTTATTTTAAGTCTGTAGTTAGCTTTGTATTGAATAGCTAAAATATCGTCTATTTTATGAATGTCATCTACATCAATGCCATATTTATCATCAATATGCGTTTCGCCTCCTCCTTTAAAACCACAATGTTTGAAGAAAGTAGTTTTCTTTGCTTTCTTTATGGCTTCGGCTTTAGTTTTTGCAACTACTAACACTTTATAATGATACTCTTCAAAATCACCTTCTTTATAACCGCCTAAGTTTAAAAAGAATAACTTTTCAGTTCCTTCAATTTCTGTTTCTGTGGAGACAACTTCAATAGTATAATCTTCAACTTGCGTAATTTTTTGCCAAGCATCAATATGAATTTTTCCTTTTGCTTCGGGCCAGAAAGCTTTCATTTCAGGAGCTAATTCTTTCAAATTATTTCCAATTCCGAAAAATATATCGTGTTGCTCCGTAAAACGTCCTTTTGGAGTACATCCTAACATTATCATATATAAATTTTTGTCGCTCATAATACAAAAGTAATAAATTTTCAAATCAACCCTAAAAAAAATAGGGTATGAAGTGAATTTTGTCGAAAAAATAATATATTTGCATAACTTTTCAGGGGTATAACTCAAAACACACAACTTTATGTCATCATTTCGATTTCAAGCAATAAAAACGGCATCCGACAGAAAACCGGTTCATGTAGAAGAATTAGACAGAAAATCAATCATTTTTGGTAGCAATGTTTTTGGAGACAAAGCAATGCGCCAATTTTTAACATCAGAAGCTTATAAAGCAGTTTTAGCAGCAGCAGACGGTGTAAAAATCGACAGAAAAATTGCAGAATATATTGCCTTAGGAATGAAAGAATGGGCTTTATCTAAAGGTGTAACACATTATACACACTGGTTTCAACCATTAACTGGAACAACAGCAGAAAAGCACGATGCATTTTTTGAAACTTTTCCTGACGGAAGCGATCCTGTTGAAAAATTTGGTGGAAGTCAATTGGCCCAACAAGAGCCAGACGCCTCATCTTTTCCAAATGGAGGAATTAGAAATACTTTTGAAGCTAGAGGTTATACCGCTTGGGATCCAACTTCGCCAGCCTTTATTTTTGGAACAACTTTATGTATTCCAACAGTTTTTGTTTCGTACACAGGTGAAGCATTAGATAATAAAACACCTTTGTTAAGAGCTTTATCTGCTATGGATGTAGCAGCAACAGATGTGGCGAAATATTTTGATAAAAATGTAAAACGTGTTACTGCAACTTTAGGTTGGGAACAAGAGTATTTCCTTGTAGATATTGCTTTGGCAAATTCGAGACCCGATTTAATGGCGACCGGAAGAACCTTATTAGGACATACCGCGTCAAAAGGACAGCAATTAGAAGATCATTATTTTGGATCAATTCCAACAAGAGTTTTAACCTATATCCGTGATTTAGAAAACGAATGTATGTTGTTAGGAATTCCTGTAAAAACAAGACATAACGAAGTGGCACCAAATCAATATGAATTGGCTCCTATTTTTGAAGAGAGTAATTTAGCGGTAGACCACAATTCACTTCTTATGGATGTGATGCAAAAAGTGGCTGAACGTCATTTTTTCAAAGTTTTGTTTCACGAAAAACCGTTCAAAGGAATTAATGGTTCAGGAAAACATAACAATTGGTCGCTAGCAACAGATACTGGAATTAATTTATTGACTCCGGGCAAAACACCAATGAGTAATCTGCAGTTTTTAACATTCTTTGTCAATACGATTAAGGCGGTTCATGATTATGAAGAATTAGTTAGAGCTTCAATTGCTTCGGCTAGTAATGACCATCGTTTAGGAGCTAATGAAGCACCACCAGCTATTATTTCAATTTTCATTGGAGAACAATTAACAAGAGTATTAGCGGAATTAGAAGGTGTTACTAAAGGTAAATTATCACCAGAAGAAAAGACAGATTTAAAATTAAACGTAGTAGGGAAATTACCAGACGTTTTATTAGACAATACAGATAGAAACAGAACTTCGCCGTTTGCATTTACTGGAAACAAATTTGAGTTCAGAGCCGTTGGTTCGTCAGCGAATTGTGCCGTTTCTATGACTACTTTAAATACAATTGTATCTAAACAATTAAAAGATTTCAAAAAGGAAGTGGATTCGTTAATTGAAACAAATGATTTCAAGAAAGATGAAGCTATTTTTAATGTTTTAAGAGAATATATCAAACAAACCAAATCTATTCTTTTTGAAGGAGATGGTTACAGTGAAGCTTGGGAACAAGAAGCTGCAAAACGCGGATTAAGTAATCATAAAACTACTCCAGCGGCTTTAAAAGCGAAAATTTCTGAGAAAGCTATTGCTGTTTTTGGTGAAATGGGCGTAATGAATCATGTTGAGGTAGAATCACGTTACGAAATTGAATTAGAAGATTATATCAAGAAAATCCAGATTGAAGGAAGAGTTTTAGGCGATATTGCACGTAATCACGTAATTCCAACAGCGATTCGTTACCAAAATATATTGATTGAAAACGTAAAAGGTTTAAAAGAGATTTTTGGTAAGGATTTTGAACAAATAGCCAAGCAACAAATTCTAATAATCAAAGAAATTTCTGGTCATATTGAAGGTATTAATACGAAAGTCGAAAAAATGATCGACGAACGTAAAAATGCAAATGCATTGACTAATACGGAAGAGATGGCAAATGCTTATTGTGATGAAGTAAAACCTTATTTTGATGAAATTCGCTACCATGCTGATAAATTAGAATTATTGGTTGATAATGAAATTTGGACCTTAACAAAATACAGAGAGATGTTATTTACTAAATAATAGTTCAAAAATAAATGCTAAAAACCTGCTTAATTAAGTAGGTTTTTTTTATTTTCGGCATAAATCTAATTGTATGAAAAAGTCAGTAGTGCTATTTCTTTTGATAAATCTTAGTGTTTTTGGGCAAACCAAATTCACGGTTTATTTTGATACCGCTTCTTACCAATTAGATAAAATTGAGTCAAATCGATTAGAGGAGTTTTTGAACAATGAAGAATTAAAAATCACGCAAATAGTTGGATTCTGTGATTTTCGAGCAAGTAATGCTTACAATTATAATTTGTCTAAAAACAGAGCGTTATTCGTCCGGAATTTTATTGGAGAAAACACAAATCAAACTTCGATTGAAATTATAGCAAAAGGTGAAGATTTTCAGCAAGACACCAATTTAGCTTTGAATCGAAAAGTAGAAATCCATTATGATGAATATTCAGTTAAAAAAGATTCTGGAGTGCTTGAAGACCATTTTGGTCAAGAAACTGATTTAGAAAGGCAAGTTTCATTGGCTAAAGTTGGAGATAAGTTAATTTTGAAAAACCTATATTTTTACAATCGTTCTGGAATTGTTGTTCGGGAATCCAAACCTATATTGGTAGAATTGGCAACTATTTTAGATCAAAATCCCAATCTGAAAATTGAAATTCAGGGACATATTTGTTGTCAAAAAGGAAAAGATGTGGAAGATACTGCGAAAGTTCGTGCTTTAGCAGTTTACAATTATCTAGTTTATAAAGGAATAGCTAAAAATCGATTGAGTTTTAAAAGTTTTGGAAGTTCAAAACCAATTCATAAGATTCCAGAAAGAAATGAAGACGAACGAAATGAAAACCGTAGGGTTGAAATTCAAATAATTGAAAATTAGCTTTGGCATAGTTTTATATGTATTAAAATTGTTGTTATTTCGTAAAAAAGAAAAAAAAATGAAGTTAGTCTTCTCCATATTATTTTTATCAGTAGGATGTTTGGTCTTCTCGCAAGAGCAAGTCACTTTTTATTTTGATAATAATAAGCATGAATTGAATAAAGTAGAATTGCCTAAACTAACAAAATGGATAGCTTCAAATAAATCATCAAAAATATTATCAATCACAGGAGCTACAGATGAGGTAGGAACTACAGGTTCTAATGATACTTTGTCGCAGAAGCGTGTAGATTATATTTACGATCAAATTAAAAATAAAGTTCAAATTCGTGCCGATTTTAAAGCTATTTCGCTGGGTGAAAAAGGCGCAACTTCAACCAATAAAGCGGAAAATAGAAAAGCTATTATTCACTTCTTACAAGAAAAGGATTTGGCAAAAGAGAATGCAATTTTAGGAATTAAAGAAGAAGTGGAAGAGCTAGTTGAAATTCCAGATAGTCTGCCTTTGATTGAAAAAGTGAAGTTGGCAAGAGTGGGAACAAAGATTGTTTTAAAAAACATTAATTTTTATCAAAATACCTTTGCTACTGTTCCAGAATCGCAAGGCGCTCTGTATGATTTGTTTTTTGTAATGCAAGAGAATCCAAATTTAAAAATTGAAATTCAAGGGCATATTTGCTGCATTAATAAAGATCACCGCAATTTATCGACCGATAGAGCGAAACAGATTAAACGTTTTTTAGTTTTCAAAGGAATTCAGCAACATCGTATTCAAACAAAAGGATTTGGCGTTTCGCAACCACTTTATCCTATTCCCGAAGCTTCAGAAGAGCAAGCGGCGGCAAACCGAAGAGTGGAGATTGAAATTTTAAGTAAATAAAGTAAACAAATATGAAAAAATATATAGGGTTTTTGGTTTTAGCGATCGCATTTTTAAATGTTAGTTGTGACAAATGTATGGAAGGCGACAAGGCAGAACCAGCTTCATTGTTTGTAGATTTACTTGATGAAACTACCTTAGAAAATGTGTTTGTGAATGAAACCTTTACGGCCCAACAAATTTCAATTAAAGATCTGGAGGATAAATTGATTCCTTTTGTTTTTGTTTCAAATATGAGTCTGATTCGAATTTTTCCAGATACTCAAAATCCTCTTGAAAATACATTTATTATCACTTTAAATAACGATATCACTGATGTTGTTAAAGAAATTACTATTACTTACGATGTTGAAGCAATTGGTCAGGAATGTTACACGACTTACAAAACGGAGAATGTACAAGTGCCAAATAATGCATCAGAAGTTATTGATGGAATTTATCGAATAAAAATTTAGTATTTCTAATTGTTAAATTTCTAAAATCTAATTTTTAAAACTATCTTTGCGACTCAACAACAACACACTAAATACATGAGTTCTGATACCAGCAAACGCTACAATTTAAGAGGAGTTTCTGCTTCTAAAGAAGATGTGCATCAAGCTATCAAAAATATTGATAAAGGCTTATTTCCACAAGCATTTTGTAAAATCATACCCGATTATTTAACGAATGACGACCAGTATTGCATCATTATGCATGCAGATGGAGCTGGGACAAAATCGTCTTTAGCTTATATGTATTGGAAAGAAACGGGAGATATTTCGGTTTGGAAGGGAATTGCTCAAGATGCATTAATCATGAATATTGATGATTTATTGTGCGTTGGTGCAACAGATAACATCTTACTTTCATCAACAATCGGAAGAAACAAAAATGTAATTCCAGGTGAAGTCTTATCAGCAATCATTAATGGTACCGAAGAATTAATTGCCGAATTGAAAAATCACGGAGTAACGATTCATTCTACTGGAGGAGAAACAGCTGATGTTGGCGATTTAGTGCGAACAATCATTGTAGATTCAACGGTTACGGCTCGTATGAAGCGCGAAGATGTAATTGATAATGCCAATATTAAAGCCGGTGATGTAATTGTAGGATTGGCTTCTTTCGGACAAGCGACTTACGAAAAAGAATACAATGGCGGCATGGGAAGCAATGGTTTAACATCTGCTCGTCATGATGTTTTTGGGAAGTATTTAGCCACTAAATATCCAGAAAGTTTTGATGCTTCTGTTCCTATGGATTTGGTTTATTCGGGTCAAGCCCAATTAACCGATGCTGTTGAAAATAGTCCAATTGACGCTGGTAAATTAGTGCTTTCTCCAACGAGAACTTACGCACCAGTAATCAAACAAATTTTATCGAAATATACCAAGAAAGACATTCACGGAATGGTTCATTGCAGTGGTGGTGCACAAACAAAAGTGCTTCATTTTGTAGAAAACGTTCACGTGATTAAAGATAATTTATTTCCAGTTCCACCTTTGTTTAAATTGATTCAAGAGCAATCACAAACAGATTGGAAGGAAATGTATCAAGTTTTCAATTGCGGTCATCGTATGGAAATTTACGTTCCGGCTGAAGTAGCTCAAGATATCATTGCAATTTCAAAATCGTTTAATATCGACGCACAAATTGTAGGAAGAGTCGAAGCTTCGGAAAGTAAAAAATTAACGATTACATCTGAATACGGTACATTCGAATATTAAAATTTTATAATAAAGATATGATTAAAACTACTACTACATTTATTTTTTTACTTTTTACAAGTTTATTTTTTGCTCAAAGTATAATACAGGATCCGACTTTTGGAACGGATGGCTGGACTGTTTTAAATGGAGATACTAATGGCTATTCAACTATTAATTCTAAAGTGCAAACTGACGGGAAGATTCTTGTTACAGGACATTTCAATCTACCAAATACTGATTTTGAATATTTTGTTGCTAGATTAAATACAGATGGAACTTTAGATAGTACTTTTGGAACTAATGGTTATTTTATTTCACCATTTTTACTTGATCCATTTAATACTGAAATTCATTTAATTAACGATAAAATATTTCTGTTTTCACCTGAAGAAAAACAAGTTCTTAAACTTAATAGCAATGGAACAATTGATACGTCTTTTGGAGTTGATGGTTTCTTATCTTATTTATTCCCAAATTCAGGTTCATATAGTTGGAATTCTGATTCATATTGTTTTAGCAATAATATTTATTATGAAGGATATTTACTTGATGATTCTCAAGTACTGTTAAAAAGAATTGATTTAGTAAATGGAATAGAATTGCCTGATTTAGCAATTTCTGGTATTTCGAATATTAATGGACTTTATGAAGGTGCAGCGGGTAATTTATTAATCAAATCATTAGATGAGGTAAATTATCAAATATTTTTCTCTTTACATTCAGTAGTGGACGGCACAATGGACACTACTTTTGGTACTAACGGTAAAATAGAATCTTACGTCTACGGTAATTTACTAGATTTTGAGGCTTCTTTCGATTATGTCGAGCGTGATAACAACAATAATATAATTCATGGAGAAATAAATGAAAATACGCTTGTAATTAGAGTTATGAAATATAGTCCAACAGGTCAATTAATAAATACTTTTGCTACAAATGGATTGTACCAATATCCAAATGCTTCTCTTTCAGATTTAAAAATTTTTAATAATAAAATTTATTTATGTGGAGCTAGTGCAGAAAATGGTCAGTTTAATTTTTTTATAAACAGATTAAATAATGATGGTTCCATAGATACTACTTTTAATGATGGTGAAGTCTACGTTCAAAATACAAATGCATATCAAGAAATAGCTAAAAGTTTAGTTGTTTTATCTGACACTGAATTTATTATTGGAGCAGAATATTTAAATGGATCAACAAGAAAAATCTTTGTTGGAAAATATTTAGTAGATGAAGATTTAAGTAGTGCTGATCAAATTATGAACGCTGAAAACGTTAAATTTGAAAATCCAGTTCAAGAAGATTTAAAAATTATTAGTGAACAAGAATTTTATAAGGTGGCTATTTATTCATTAAATGGAAGCTTAGTTAAGTCAGTGACAAACGAAAATTTAAATGTTTCAGATTTAGCATCAGGAAGTTACTTGCTAAATATCTATTATAATAATGGTAGTGTTTTGAAGGTGAAAATGTTGAAAAAATAACGATTACATCAGAATAGACAATAGTAAAATTTTTTCGAACACAGATTTTTAATATTATATAAATTTCGAAAATCTGTGTTGCACAAAAACTATAATTATAAAAAAACAACAACGACAATAACAACAATAACAATACAGATGCAACAAAACGTATTAATACTAGATTTCGGATCGCAATACACGCAATTAATTGCTCGCAGAGTAAGAGAATTAAACATTTTTTGCGAAATTTTCCCTTATGATAAAATCCCAACTGACTTATCATCTTATAAAGCCGTAATTTTAGGAGGAAGCCCATTTTCTGTTCGTGCTGAAAATGCTTTACATCCAGATTTATCTCAGATTAGAGGAAAAATGCCTTTGTTAGCAGTTTGTTATGGTGCACAATATTTAGCTCATTTTTCAGGTGGTGAAGTAGCGGCTTCAAATACAAGAGAATATGGAAGAGCAAATCTTTCTTACATCAAAGAAAATGAAGTGTTTTTAGAGGGAGTGGAATTAAACAGCCAAGTTTGGATGTCTCATTCAGATTCTATTAAGCATTTGCCAACTAATGGTGTTAAAATTGCAAGTACTAAAGATGTAGAAAACGCAGCCTATAAAATTGAAGGCGAAACTACTTATGCAATTCAATTTCACCCAGAAGTATATCATTCAACAGATGGAAAACAAATGTTGGAAAACTTCTTAGTGAAAATTGCTGAAGTACCTCAAACCTTTACTCCAAATGCTTTCGTAGAGGAAATTGTTGCCGAAATGAAAGAAAAAATCGGTAATGATAAAGTAGTTTTAGGACTTTCTGGAGGAGTAGATTCAACAGTAGCGGCGGTTTTATTAAACAAGGCAATTGGTGATAATTTATATTGTATTTTCGTAAATAATGGTTTACTTCGTAAGAACGAATTCCAAAGCGTATTAGATCAATACAAAGGAATGGGTTTAAACGTAAAAGGAGTAGATGCTTCGGAGCGATTTATGACTGCATTAGCAGGTTTAGATGAACCAGAATCAAAACGTAAAGCAATTGGTAAAGCATTTATTGAAGTTTTTGACGATGAAGCACACCAATTAACCGACGTGAAATGGTTAGGTCAAGGAACAATTTATCCAGACGTAATTGAGTCAGTTTCTGCAACTGGCGGACCTTCAGCAACAATTAAGTCACATCATAATGTAGGTGGTTTACCTGATTTTATGAAGTTACAAATTGTAGAACCTTTACGAATGTTGTTTAAAGATGAAGTGAGAAGAGTAGGTGCAACTTTAGGGATCGATCCAGAATTATTAGGTCGTCATCCATTCCCAGGACCAGGATTGGCGATTCGTATTTTAGGCGATATTACACCAGAAAAAGTAGCTATCTTGCAAGAAGTTGACGCAGTTTTTATCAACGGATTAAAAGAACATGGCTTATACGATAAAGTATGGCAAGCTGGAGCAATCTTGTTACCAGTAAATAGTGTAGGAGTAATGGGCGACGAGCGTACATACGAAAAAGTAGTTGCTTTAAGAGCAGTAGAATCTACAGATGGTATGACCGCGGATTGGGTACATTTACCATATGAGTTTTTAATGAAAATTTCTAACGAAATAATTAATAATGTTAGAGGTGTAAATAGAGTTGTGTATGACATTAGCTCAAAACCACCAGCAACAATTGAATGGGAATAAACCAAACAAATTTTAAATAATAGTTTATAAAAGCATTATTTTTATAGCACAAAAAACAGAAGAACCGATGAAATTTTCTTTTACAATATTAATTTTAGCATTTTTTTTTCAAACTGTATCTGCACAAGAATCCTTTGTAGAATACATTGTAAATAAGGGTGAAACGGTTCATCAAATCGCGAAGAAATTCAATATTTCTAAAAATGAAATTTATGAATTAAACCCAGATGCGGTAAATGGTTTAAAAGAAAATCAAGTGCTTTTTGTTTCCGTTATAAATTTAATTTCTCATGAGGTTAAGCCAAAAGAGACGTTATATGGAATTGCATTAAAATATAATGTTACGATTGAAGATATCAAACAGCTAAATCCAAATTTAGGGGACAATACTATAAAAGTTGGTAATGCAATTACAATTCCGAAGATAAATAAAAATTTTGTGGCATCATTGGCGACGAAAAACAAGTCTTCAAATAGTAATGAAAATGCTATTCACGAGGTTAAACCGAAGGAAACATTATTTAGTATTGCCAGATTGTATAATGTTTCAGTGTCTGATTTAGATGTTTTAAATACAGATTTATTAGAAAATGGTCTTCGCATTGGACAGCAAATTAAAATTCCTTACAAGAAAAAAACGTTAGATGGTAAGGCGAGAGTAATTAATGAAGAAACTATTTTTCATGTTGTTGCGCCACAAGAAACAAAGTTCGGAATTGCAAAGAAATATGGTATTACAATTGATCAATTAGAATTACAAAACCCAGAAATTCTCTCAGGATTAAATATTGGCACGAAGTTAGCAATAAACTTAAAACAGTTCCAACCTACAAACAGTAGAGAAGAATTAATGGTAGCTATTGCAGAAAAACAGATTGCATTAGAGAAGTCAAAGGTAATTAATATTGAAAATTCTAAATTAAAAGAGCAAAATAAAATTGGCTCAGCCGAATTAAATAAGAAAACGGTAGAAATTGAAGATTTGCAAGATCGAGTTGTGGTTCAAAAGCAAATGAACGAAAAAGTATTGAAAGTCAACTCCTTGAAAGTTGACTTGAATGAAATTGATAAACAACAAAGTGGTTCTGCTGAAAAATTAAAATTAGTTTTAGCAGCTAATAAAAATGTACAGGAAGTATTGCTTTACAAATTAGACTCGCTGGTTTATAATATGAAGTTAGATGTAGAAGAGCTAAAAACTAAAGAAATTGGTGATTTAGCAACCGCCAAGCAATTAGAGAAAAATTCTTATGCTAATTTAAAAGAGACCAACAGTTTATTACAAGAATTGAAGAAAGACTTGGCTAATAATAGGTCAAACTATGCTTTAATTATGAATAAAGTAAAGCAAATTAACTTAGAAGAAAATAAAGTTTATAAAAAGAAATCAAGAGAATTAGCCACTGGCAAATCAAATAGCACTATTTCTTCGGAAGACATCAGTGAAATGGAAAAAGATCAAAATTTGACGAATACTCAAAATGATGCTTTGATAAGTGAGATTGAAAAATTAGCGAGCGAAAAAGATTCTGTTATTAAAGAAAAGGTAAAAAGAGCTACGTTTTACAGTGAAGAATCGCGCCAGTATGATGATAAGATGGCCTTGCAAAAGTTGAAGAGACACAAGGAAAAAGTGGAGAATGATCCATCATTAATTACACCATCTGAAACTAGAGAGGCAAATAATTTTGCAGAAAGTATGAATTTGGTCTCTATTGAGGTTATTGAAAATTTAAAGGATGTACCTAATGGTTTTTATTTGGTTGTAGGAAAATTTACAGATGCGAAAGAAAGAGATGAAAAAGTAATGCAATTGATTAATAATGGTAAGACCGAAGCTTCATTTTTCTATAATTTCAATACATTAAGTTACTACGTTTATACTAAAATAGCCTCTAGTTCAGTTAGTGCATTACAGTTTTATAACATAAATCAAGATGATGCACTCTACAAAGATTTATTAATTGTAAGGTTGACATATAATAATTAAAAAAAAATAAATGAGGACTTTAATATTGTTTTTTGTTTTTTTCAGTTCTTGGGCTTTTGCCCAAAAAAATAATTTTATAGAGCATAAAGTAAAAGCAAAAGAAACAGTTTTTAGTATTGCAAAGAAGTATCAAGTTACTCCTTTTGATATCTATCGTTTGAATCCAGATTCTAGAGAAGGAGTACAGGAAAATACTGTATTATTAATTCCAAAGGCGGGTTCAAATGGATCAACTGCTACACACAAAGTTGCAGCAAAAGAAACGCTATTCGGTATTGCCAAAAAATACAAGGTTTCAGTTTCAGATCTTGAAAAGTGGAACAAAGATTCAATTAAAGACGGTCTTAAAATTGATCAAGAAATTTATATATCTAAACCTAACTCGGATAAGAAAGTAGTTACTGAAGAAGCAGATTTCCCTCCGGTTAAACCAATTGATGTTGTTAAAGTTGAAAAAGTAAAAACTAAAAGCGCTACTTTTTCACACTCCGTTTTAGCACAAGAAACTAAATATGGAATTGCCACGAAGTACGGAATTTCAGTTGAAGAGTTAGAAAAGTTAAATCCTCAAATTGTTGCGGGTTTAAAAATTGGCGAAGTCTTAACTATAAAGACCTCAAAGGAAAGTAAAACGGTAGTTGACAGTATTGAGAAATATGAAGTGCAACCAAAAGAAACATTATATAGTTTAACTAAGAAATTAAATATTTCTCAAGAAGAATTGATTGCTGCTAATCCAGAATTGAAAGACGGTTTGAGAGAAGGGATGGTTTTAGTGCTTCCTTCTACAAAATCACCAAACGATACTTTTTATAGTGCTAAATCAATAGTGAATCTATTAAATACAGTCGATAAAAAGAAGCAAAAAGAATTGGTTTTATTATTGCCTTTTAATGTTGATAAAATTACGTCTGATCCATCGAAAACACAAACAGAGCATTTAAGAACGAATAAGTTCTTAAACTTAACATTAGATTTTTATGCAGGAGCTTTGATGGCTATCGATTCAGCTAGAGTTTTAGGATTACCGGTAAATGTTAGAATTTATGACATTGAAAGTTCTAAAAACACTTCAAATGTCGCTTCTGTAATAGCTAAAAATGATTTTTCGAATGTAAGTGCGGTAATTGGTCCGTTCCAAAATTCACATGTTGAAAATACGGCACATTTACTTTCGAAATATGATATTCCTGTGATCTCACCACTTTCGAAAGAAAAAGGATTAGCATTGCCAAATTTATATTATGCAATTCCATCGGAAGATCGATTGAAAGCAAATCTATTTAATTATTGCAGCACTAATAATGGAAACGTAATCGCTATTATCAGCTCAAAAAAGACTTCCTCTAAAAACTATTTAAACGAGAATTATCCGGATGTTAAACAAGCTAGTTTTACTGATAAAGGGGAGTTAAATGTCGCAAGTTTAAAAACCCAATTAGTAAAAGGAAAGACGAATTATATTATTGTAGAAACGGAAGGCTCAGGAACTATTTTAAAAGTTACTAATAGTCTAAAAACTTTACAAAAAGAATTTGATATTCAAATGGTGGTTTATGAAGTGTATAGCGCACTTAATTTCGAAGGAATTCCTATGAAAAATTTAACCGATTTAAAGATGATGTATCCTTCTGCAGCTAAAGTTATCGAAACTCCTGAAGAATTAATATTTGCAAAAGAATATAAGAAAGTAAATAACGTTTTACCAAATGCGGTTGCTGTAAAAGGTTTTGATACTACTTTTGATACCATTTTACGTATTTGCCAAGAAGAAGGATTTGCGGAATCAGCTTTGAAATATAAAACAGAACAAGTAGAAAATAGCTTTGACTATTCAAACGAAGAAGGTTCAAACAATAATAATGGTTGTTATTTATTATTTTATGATAACGACTTAACGATTAAAAAAGTTCAATAATGGCTACATCAAAAGTGACTTACTTAGGCGATTTACGCACATCATCAATACATTTACAATCGGGTTCTGAAATTATTACAGACGCACCATTAGACAATAACGGAAAGGGCGAAGCTTTTTCTCCAACAGATACGGTTGCAAATGGTTTAGCAAGTTGTATGTTCACTGTAATGGGGATTAAAGCCAAAGATTTAGAAGTCGATTTTTCTGGTTCTACTGCTGAAGTAACTAAAATTATGGGAACTGAACCCCGAAGAATAACTGAGATTCATGTTGCATTTAATTTCAGTATTCATCCAGATGATAAAACAAAAACCATCTTAGAAAGAACGGCAATGACGTGTCCCGTTTTCTTCAGTTTACATCCCGAAATTAAGAAAGAAATTAGTTTCAACTGGAAGTAAATAATTGTTAATAACTTAATATTATTGTCATTTGTAGTTTAACTTTTTATTTTAAGTTTGTTAAAATTTAAAAATAATAAGAAAAATGGAAAATAATTCTTTCAAATCAACTGCTGGACAAGCAATGGGGACTACGGCATTAGTATTAGGTATTGTAGCTGTGATCGCTGCATTTATTCCTTGTTTCGGATTAATTGCAATAGTTTTTGGAGTTTTAGCAATTGTTTTTGGAGCAATAGGATTATCTCAAGCTAAAAAAGGAAATGCACCTCAAGCAATGCCAGTTGCAGGATTAATTTTAGGAATTGTTGCAACCTTATTTGTAATCATTTGGATGCTTATTGTTGCTGGTACTATCGGTACTGCTATTATGGCAAATAAAGATGAAATAGGTAAAGCTTTTGATTCTTTAAAAGTAGAAGTTGAAAGATCAGAAGACTCTATTGAAGTTGAAAATGACACCATCACTTGGAATGACTCTATTCAAGCTGAATAGTTAAAAATAAATTATAGTGAATAACCATTTGAGTTACGCTATTCTGTCATATAAAAGGATAAATATAATTTTCGCATTGATTATTATATTTATCTTTTTTTATTCTTTTTTGCTTCAATATCTTCCAGTAAGTATAGCTTCATCTTGTGAAGGATTGCCATTAGCTTATTGTAAAAGCAGAGGGTTATCAAGAGCTTTTTTAGAAATTTTAAGATTTAATTTCGAAGAAGCATTACATTACAATAGTTATAGTATAAAACTGTTTTTATTTTTCTTAGTGCAATTGTTTTCGCGAATTGGAATCAACTTCATGGTAACGATAACCAATTATAGAAAAATATTGCTTTCTGATATATTATTAAGTGTATTATATTTCATATTTTCATTTTACGAACTTGTTTTAACAACATAATTTTGGACCAACAAAAAGAACTTCTCATTAAATTAGCACATACAAAAATGCCTTTTGGCAAATATGAAGGTTATCATCTTATTGATCTTCCTGAATATTATGTGGTTTGGTACTCTAATAAAGGTTTCCCAAAAGGACAATTAGGCGAACAATTGAAATTAGTTTATGAACTTAAATTAAATGGATTAGAAGAATTAGTACGAAATATTCGTAGAAATTTCCCAAAAAAATAACTTTTTGCCTTGTTATTTATTCAAAATCAATAATTTATTAGAACGTGAAATTTCTGAACTCTAATTTCTGAATTCTAATATTATAACCTATCTTTGCACGATTTTAGTACAGACAAGTTACGTCTTGTCTCAACAATAATACAACACAACAAACAACAACACAATGAACCAAACTAAGTATATTTTTGTTACTGGTGGTGTGACTTCTTCCTTAGGAAAAGGGATTATCGCAGCTTCGTTAGCTAAATTATTGCAAGCCAGAGGATACAGAACAACCATTCAAAAGTTTGACCCATATATCAACGTAGATCCAGGAACTTTAAATCCTTATGAACACGGAGAATGTTATGTAACTGATGATGGCGCAGAAACGGATTTAGACTTAGGTCATTATGAGCGTTTTTTAAATGTTCCTACTTCACAAGCTAATAATGTAACAACAGGAAGAGTTTATCTTTCAGTTATAGAAAAAGAACGTAGAGGAGAATTCTTAGGAAAAACGGTTCAAGTTGTACCTCATATTACTAATGAAATCAAACAACGCATGCAGTTGTTAGGTCAAAGTGGTGAGTTTGATATTGTAATTACTGAAATTGGTGGAACAGTTGGTGATATTGAATCATTACCTTATATCGAATCAGTTCGTCAATTATTGTGGGAATTAGGAGAACAAAACGGAATTTGTATTCATTTAACATTAGTGCCGTATTTGGCTGCTGCCGGAGAATTGAAAACAAAACCAACGCAACATTCCGTAAAAACCTTAATGGAAAGCGGAATTAAAGCGGATATATTAGTATGTAGAACAGAGCACGAATTATCAGATGAAATTCGTCAGAAATTAGCTTTGTTTTCAAATGTAAAGAAAGAAGCAGTAATTCAATCTATTGATGCTTCAACAATTTACGACGTTCCAAATTTAATGTTGCAAGAAGGATTAGATAAAGTTGCTTTAAAAAAATTAGGTTTATCTGAAAAAAATACGCCCGATTTAAAGCAATGGAATGAGTTCTTGCACAAATTGAAGAACCCGAAACACGAAGTTAATATTGGTTTGGTTGGTAAATATGTAGAATTGCAAGATTCATACAAATCAATCATTGAGTCGTTCATTCATGCAGGAGCTACAAATGAAACTAAAGTAAATGTAATTTCAGTTCACTCTGAATTTATTGATGCAGATTCAGCGGCTGAGCAATTGAAAAATTTAGATGGTATTCTTGTTGCACCAGGTTTTGGAGGCAGAGGAATCGAAGGAAAAATTGATACAGTTCGCTATGCAAGAGAAAATAACATTCCTTTTTTAGGAATTTGTTTAGGAATGCAAATGGCAGTTATAGAATTTGCTCGTAATGTGTTAGGTTATGCGGATGCTAATTCAACAGAAATGAATGACGCAACAAAACATCCCGTTATTAATTTAATGGAAGGTCAAAAAGATGTTGAAAATAAAGGAGGAACTATGCGTTTAGGCGCATGGAAATGTACAATTAAAGAAAATACGTTGGCTCATAAAATCTATGGTAAAACAGAAATTATGGAACGTCACCGTCACCGTTACGAATTCAATGGTGCGTATTTAAACGAATTGGAAAAAGCAGGTTTAGTAGCTTCGGGAGTAAATCCAGATACTAAATTGGTGGAAATTATTGAAATTCCATCACATCCATTTTTCATAGGAGTGCAATACCATCCCGAATATAAAAGTACAGTAGCCAATCCACACCCATTGTTTGTGAGTTTTGTAGCGGCAGCTGTGCAACATAAGAATAAATAATTGTTCATTTAAACTGAACACTGAACACTAATAAGTAGATGGAACAAAAAAAATTAGACCTTAATTCGATTATCGGATTTGTATTGATTTCAGGTATTTTGATTTGGATGTTATATTCAAACGCACCAACGAAAGAAGAATTACAAGAAAAGGCGAAAAAAGAACAAGTTGAAAATAAAGAAAAAGAAGTAAAAACAGTTACATCAACAATTGTTGCTGCACCAGTTGCTGACTCTACTGAAACTGCAGTTAAACAAGCGGCATTAGGTTCGTTTGGTTATTCTGCAACGCTTCCATCTGCTACAGATGCGGTTACTGAAATTAAAAACGAACTTTTATCACTTAAAATTTCGAATAAAGGTGGTTATATTGTAGAAGCTACTGTTTTAGGATTCGAGCAATTTGAGAAAAATTCTAAAAAAGCGGTTCAGTTAATCAAAGACAATAATGCTTCCTTAAACATTACTTTAAACACAACGGACAACAGAACGTTGCAAACTAAAGAAATGTTTTTTGAACCTAAATTAACGAAAGAAGGCGAAAATCAAGTTTTGACGATGCAATTAAAAGCAGGTCCAGACCAATTTTTAGAATATCGTTACGTTTTAAAACCTAACGAATATATGTTAGATTTTGCAATTCGTTCTCAAGGATTAGAAAAAGTAGTTAACACTTCAAAACCTTTGGATTTAGAATGGCAACTTAAAACATTCAGAAACGAGAAAAGTATCTCTTATGAAAATCGTTATACGGAATTAGTTTTCGAATATGAAGATGGTAAAGATGATTATTTAAATGCACAAAAAGATTCTGAAGATGATGTAAAAGATTTGACTTATGTAGCTTTTAAACAACACTTATTCACTTCTATCTTATTAACCGATACTAAATTCGCAACAGCTAAAGTAAAATCTTTCAACTTAGTAAAAGATGAAAAGATTGACACTGTTTACACGAAAAACTTCGTAGCTCAGTTGCCATTAGAATTTAAGAATGGTGCATTGAATTATAATATGAATTGGTACTACGGTCCTTCGGATTATAAAACATTGAATGATTATAAAAGAAATCTTGACGAAATTATGCCATTAGGTTGGGGTATTTTTGGATGGATTAACCGTTATATTTTTATTCCTGTTTTCGGATTTATTTCTGGTTTAGGAATTGGTTACGGAATTTCAATTGTATTGTTTACAATTTTGGTACGTCTTGTAATGTCGCCAGTAACATATAAATCATACTTGTCTCAGGCAAAAATGAAAGTACTTCGACCGGAAATTGCTGAATTGAATGAGAAATTCAAGGATAATCCGATGAAGAAACAACAAGAAACAATGAAATTGTATTCTAAAGCAGGCGTAAATCCTATGGCGGGATGTTTACCGGCTTTAATGCAAATGCCAATTTTCTATGCCTTGTTCCAGTTCTTCCCATCTATGTTTGATTTGAGACAAAAATCATTCCTTTGGGCAGAAGATTTATCTTCATACGATGCCATTTACCAATTGCCTTTCACTATTCCATTTTATGGAAATCACGTGAGTTTATTCCCAATATTAGCTTCTGTTGCTATTTTCTTTTATATGAGAATGACAACTGGAGATCAGGCAATGAGCGCACCACCACAAGAAGGTATGCCAGATATGGGTAAAATCATGAAAATTATGATTTACATTTCGCCTGTTATGATGTTATTCTTCTTTAACAACTATGCATCAGGGTTGAGTTTGTACTATTTTGTTTCTAACTTAATTACTATTGGAATTATGTTGGTAATCAAGAATTACATTGTGAAAGACGATAAAATTCACGCGAAGATTCAAGAGAACAAAACAAAAGAGAAAAAGGAAAGCAAATTCCAAAAGAAAATGCGTGAAATGATGGAGCAAGCTGAAGAGCAAAAAACGCAACAAAAGAAAAAGTAATTTAAAATATATCTAACCCTGTCAACTTCATGACAGGGTTTCTTTTTTTATTTAATTATGAGAATAGCTATTATAGGATTTGGTAATATGGGGCAAACGTATGCCAAGAGTTTTATTAGTTCAGGATTTGTAAATGCATCCGATATTTTTATCCTAAACCGAACTGAAATTCAGAAACAGAGCCGGTTTGGAATCGATAAGGAAAATGTATTTACTATTCCGGTAGCCAAATTTTTCGAATCAGATATTTTAATATTAGCTGTAAAACCACAAGATTTTCAGCAATTAGCGATTGCTATTAAACCTTTTTTAAAATCGGAGCACGTGATCTTATCAGTTATGGCTGGAATTTCAGTCGAAGGCATGCAAAATGCGTTAGGAATTCAGAAAATAGTACGTTCGATGCCAAACATTCCAACACAAATTGGAGAAGGAATGACTGTTTTTTGTGCTTCGAATGCTGTAGATCGAAAAGAATTATTCATCGTGCAAAATTTAATCAATACAACAGGTAAATCTATTTTTGTGGAGCGAGAAGAAATGTTGAATGCTGCAACAGCCGTTTCAGGAAGTGGTCCTGCTTATGTTTTCTATTTTATGCAAGCAATGATTAATGCAGCTATAAAATTGGGATTTTCTTTGTCAGAAGCTGAGTTTTTAGTGAGTCAAACTTTTGCAGGATCTGTACAATTGCAAAATAGAAGTAAGTTTTCTAATGAAGAATGGATTGAAAAAGTAGCATCAAAAGGTGGAACAACTGAAGCTGCTTTAGCTGTTTTTAAAAATAATAATATTCAAGATAATATTCTAAAAGGTATTGATGCTGCAAATAAAAGAGCTGTAGAATTAGGGAAATAAAAAAAACGCTTTCGTAATGAAAGCGTTTTAGTCTTAACTTTTTAAATACTTTTATAGAGCAGGTAATAATACTTTGTTGATAGCGTGAACCACTCCATTAGAAGCTTGTACATCTACTGCTACAATATCTGTAGTTCTATCAGTTTGATCTGTAATCACTGTTCCCGCGATAGAAATCGTTTGACCTTGAAATGTCTCAATCGGTGTAGTTGGAATTCCTGTTGATAAAACATTTACACCTGCAACAACGTGATATGTTAATACAGCAGTTTTGTTTTCATTGCTATATGTCCCATATAATGCTAATGTTGCAGCGTCAAAAGCAGAGTTGATAGGAGCAAATACTGTAAAAGGAGAACCAGAAGTTCCATTTAAAGTTCCTACTAAATCTTGATCAGATAATAGCGTTACTAAAGTACTGAAATTTGGATTTGCTGCAGCGTGGGTAACAACAGTTGGTAAGCCAATTACCGCATCTACAATATGAATAACTCCATTTGTAGCAACAATATCTGCAGTAGCAACACTTGAAACACCATTCAAACGAACACCAGATTCAGTATTAACAAACATACTTAATGTATTTGTTGATGAAGCGGCTCCTTTGGCAAGCGTTTTGATATATCCAGTAGTAAGGCTTGTAGATAAATTAGAACCACTTACAACATGGTTTAATAAAATTTCTTTTAAAGCAGGAGTTGGTACAGCATCAAGATTATCATATCCATTAGCAGTTAAAAATGCTGTAAAAGCTGCATTAGTAGGAGCGAATACTGTGTAAGGTCCTGGTTGATCTAAAGTAGAAACCAAGTCAGTTTTTTCAAGTGCACTCACAAGAATTGATAAGTTTGAAGCTCTTGAAGCAACAGCAGAAATTGAGTTGTTTTCAACTTGTGTCGCATCATCGTCATCAGAACATGAAAACATTAACGAACTTGTTACAACTAGTAATGTTAATTTGATTAATTTTGCATAGTTTTTCATAGTAATTATTTTTTTGTTTAAACAAATGTATAAAAGATTAAACAGATAAAAAAGTATTAAAATGGTTACACTTACAATTTAACTGACATTTAGTTTTTGTTTAACTCGGATAAAAAACAAACATTGAATTTTGTTAAGTTGTTTATAATTAGATAGTAATAAAAATTAAACAATATATAAAAAATGAAATATAGTATCTTATTGCTTTTGGTTTTGTGGTCT
The DNA here is from genome assembly GCF_042686085.1 of Flavobacterium ardleyense. Lineage (GTDB taxonomy): Bacteria > Bacteroidota > Bacteroidia > Flavobacteriales > Flavobacteriaceae > Flavobacterium > Flavobacterium ardleyense. Next base: position 355,642 of record NZ_JBHUOL010000018.1, on the reverse strand, counting down.
TTTGCCGGTTTTAGTCAAGATAAAATCAATCAAATGGATGAAAAGGGAAATCGCCATGGGGTTTGGAAAGGGGTTCACGAAAAATCTAATCGTGCGCGCTACGAAGGAAACTTTAACCATGGTAAAGAAACTGGTATTTTTAAGTATTTTGATGATACAAAAGCGGCTACAGTTATTGCCACAAGAGATTTTTCAAAGAATGACGGTTCATGTTACGCTATTTTTTATGATCAGAAAGGAAATAAAGTAAGTGAAGGTAAGTTGGTAAACAAAGTTGCTGAGGGAACATGGAAGTATTATCATTATGAATCTGAGCAATTAATGTCAATTGAATTGTATAAAAACGGAAAATTAGAAGGTAACAGAAAGGTCTATTATAATAATGGAACAGTTGCAGAAGACACGAATTATAAAGCCGGCGTAAAAGAAGGAACTTCAAAAACCTTTTCAGACAAAGGAAAGCCAATCGAAGAACACATATATAAGAATGGTAATTATCAAGGAATAGCTTCTTATTATGATGGTAATGGAAATAAGCTGTACGAAGGTAATTATGTAAACGGAAAACGTGTTGGGAATTGGAAATTCTACGAAAACAACAAGGTTGTTAAAGAAGTTAAAGCAAATAAATTCAGTCAAGAGTTAATTAAGTACGAGCAAAGAAGTGCGGAGAAAGTTTCAAAAACATTTGAGCAACTTAAAAAAGAACAAGAAGAAGGAAAATAGAGGTATGAATTAGTAAGTAATTTTACCAATTCAAAATAAAATGAGCTTGTTTGCGGTTTAAAAATATATTTCAAAAAAATGAAAAGAGTTGTAGTTGGACTTTCAGGTGGTGTAGATTCTAGTGTTGTTGCTTATTTATTAAAAGAACAAGGCTATGAAGTAATTGGTCTTTTTATGAAAAACTGGCATGATGATTCGGTTACCATTTCAAATGAATGCCCTTGGTTAGAAGATAGTAATGATGCGCTTTTAGTGGCTGAAAAGTTAGGAATACCTTTTCAAACAGTAGATTTATCAGAACAATATAAAGAGAAAATCGTGGACTATATGTTCAGCGAGTATGAAAAAGGAAGAACGCCAAATCCAGATGTATTGTGCAATAGAGAAATCAAATTTGAAGTTTTCATGAAAATCGCATTGTCATTAGGTGCTGATTATGTGGCAACCGGACACTATTGTAGAAAGGGAATTATCGAGAAAGAGGGTAAAGAAGTTTTTCAACTGCTAGCTGGGAAAGACGATAACAAAGACCAATCTTATTTTTTATGTCAGTTATCGCAAGGTCAATTGACAAAAGCACTTTTTCCTATTGGTGAATTAACTAAGCCGGAAGTTCGTGAAATAGCGACAAAATTAGATTTAATTACTGCCGAAAAGAAAGATTCACAAGGACTTTGTTTCATCGGAAAAGTGCGCTTGCCTGAATTTTTACAGCAAAAACTACAACCAAAAGAAGGAATTATCGTTGAAATTCCAGCGGAAGCAAATGTTTATGCTCAAGAAATACCAGCGTTTGAATCGGAAGAGGATGCATTTGCTTATGAAGCACAACGTATTAACTATTTACAAGTGCCTGGAAAAGTTGTTGGTAAACATCAAGGTGCTCATTATTTTACAAAAGGACAACGCAAAGGTTTAAATGTTGGAGGAACGAAAGAACCTTTATTTATCATTGAAACTGACGTTGATAAAAATATCATTTACACAGGTCAAGGAAGTAATCATCCGGGATTATTTAAAAAAGCCTTATTTATTGCTAACGATGAAGTACATTGGATTCGCGAAGATTTAGCGTTGAAAGAAGGAGAGCAGTTAGAAGTTATGGCTAGAATACGGTACCGCCAACCTTTGCAAAAAGCATTCTTGCATCAATTTAAAACTGGAATGTATGTGGTTTTTGAAAACCCGCAATCCGCAATAACTGAAGGACAGTTTGTTGCTTGGCATCATGATGATGAAGTGTTAGGAAGTGGCGTTATTGCGTAATAAGGTGCTGTTTTTCGGAATAAATTTATAACTTGTGCTTATAAATTTAAACAACAGCTATTTTTTAAAAAAGAATACAAAATAATGAATAAAATTACCCAACTTTTCAATATTAAATATCCAATTATCCAAGGTGGAATGATTTGGAACAGTGGTTATAAATTAGCGAGTGCTGTTAGTAATGCTGGAGGATTAGGACTAATTGGGGCCGGTTCGATGTATCCAGAAGTTTTACGTGAGCACATTCAAAAATGTAAAAAAGCAACTGATAAGCCTTTTGGTGTAAACGTTCCCATGTTGTATCCTAATATTGAAGAAATAATGCAAATCCTAAAGGAGGAAGGCGTTAAAATTGTTTTCACGTCGGCAGGAAACCCTAAGACTTGGACACCTTTTTTAAAAGAAAATGGGATCACAGTTGTTCATGTAGTAAGTAGTTCAAAATTTGCACTAAAAGCACAAGATGCAGGAGTTGACGCTGTTGTGGCCGAAGGTTTTGAAGCTGGTGGACACAATGGAAGAGAAGAAACTACTACCTTAACGTTAATCCCTATGGTTAGAGAGCAAATCTCAATTCCGTTAATTGCTGCAGGAGGAATCGCTACTGGCAGAGGAATGTTAGCTGCTATGACTTTAGGAGCAGACGGTGTTCAAATGGGAAGTAGGTTTGCTGCTTCAACAGAAAGTTCGGCTCACGATGCTTTTAAAAGAACAATTATCGAAACCGGAGAAGGCGACACTCAGTTGACGCTGAAAGAATTGGCTCCTGTGCGGTTGATAAAAAATAAATTCTATAATGATGTGCAAGATTTGTATACCAAATGTCCATCAAAAGAAGATTTAAACGAATTATTAGGAAAGCGTAGAGCAAAACGAGGCATGTTTGAAGGCGATTTAGTTGAGGGTGAATTAGAAATAGGTCAAATAGCCGGACTAATTCACGATATCTTACCTGTAGAAACGATTGTTGATGCAATAATTACTGAATTTAACTTTGCCAGAAAAGAGTTTGCTACTTTTGAATTTTAATACAACACAACACATGAAATTTTTAAAATACCTATTATTTTTCTTATTCATAACTTCATTTTCAAGTTATGCCCAACAATTTCGCTTCAGAACCACTTCTTTAACTGTTTTGGAAAAAGATAAAAAAGACGTTTGGGGAAAATGGGGAAAACCAGAAAAAACTGCTATGATGGTCACTTTAGACTATGATAAAAATAAAATCGTAATATATTCAAGAGAAATTCAACATTATAAAATTGTTGAATATTTAGAGAAAGAAGTTACAAAAGTGGATGAGATTAATTCTTACTTGTGTAAAAATCAATTTGGCGAAGCGGTGAAAATTTCTTTTATGACGCGCACTGACAAAGGAAACAAACCTCAATTGTATGTGTATTTCAAAGATTTTGTGTTTTGTTATGATATTGTTGAAGAAGTAACCAAATAGCTCTTTTCAAACCATCCCAAAACTTAGAGAAGGTTTTTAGATGTTTTCATTTTCTTAACATAGTCCTCGATTCTAAAGCCTATTTTTGTATTAAATATAATTTCAAGATGAAAAAAACATTTTTACTGATTGTATCATTAATTGCAACAGCAAATTTTGCACAAGACAAACCAAAATTAGTAGTAGGAATCGTAGTGGACCAAATGAAAATGGAATACCTGAATAGATTTTCTAATGACTTTTCCGAAAACGGTTTCAAACGTTTAATGAATGATGGTTATGCCTTTTTGAATACGCATTACACTTATATGCCAACTTATACAGCACCAGGTCATGCTTCTATTTATACCGGAACAACGCCAGCAGTTCATGGAATTGTTGGAAACGAATGGTTCAATAAAGCTACTGGAACTGAAGTTTATTGTACAGATGATGCAACGGTTTCGACACTTGGTGATGATTCAGTTAAAGAAGGAAAAATGTCGCCTAGAAACTTACAAAGTTCAACAATTACTGATGAATTAAAGTTATCGACAAACTTCAAAGGGAAAGTAATTGGAATTAGTATAAAAGATAGAGGTGCGATTTTACCAGCCGGACATTTTGCAGATTGGGCTTTTTGGTACAGTAAAACAGGTTCATTTATTTCAAGTACGTATTATGGTGAGAAATTGCCAGAGTGGGCAACCAAATTCAATGCGGAAAAAAATTACATGAAATATGTAAACAAGAATTGGGATTTATTAAAACCAAAAGAAACATATAACGAAAGCTTAACGGACAATAATCCTTACGAAGGTAAATTGTATAAAAAAGCACCATTTATGCCTTACAATTTGAAAGATATGTACGATGCAAATGATGCAGGAATATTACGTTCAACTCCTTTCGGAAATAATTTATTAGTTGATTTTGCTAAAAAAGCGATTGAAAGCGAAAATTTAGGTCAAGATAATATTACAGACTTTTTAGCACTTAGTTTTTCATCAACGGACTATATTGGACACGTTTTAGGGCCGCGATCTATTGAATTGCAAGATACATATTTACGTTTAGATGAAACCATTGCCGATTTCTTAACTTATTTAGATAAGAAAGTTGGGAAAGGAAATTACTTGGTGTTTTTAACGGCGGATCATGCTGGAGCTGAGAATGTTACTTATATGAAAGATAATAAATATAAAGTAGACAACATCAATTATAAAAACATAGAAAAAGAATTAAAAATCTTTTCTGAAGCTACTTATGTCGATAATTTATTATTAGATTATTCGAATTTTAATGTGTTTTTTGATAAAACTAAAATCAAATCAAAAGGTTTGAATTTACAAGATGTTAAACAAGTTTTCAAGGATTATTTATTGAAACAAGATTATATTAAACGGGTTTATACCGAAGAAGAAATTATTTTCGGAAGTAGAAGTGATTATTACATTGATTTTATTGCAAAAGGATATGATCCAACACAAAATGGAGAATTGATAATGCTTTTTAAACCAGGTTATGTTGAATATTATTCTACTGGTACAACGCACGGTTCGCCTTATTCTTATGACACTCACGTTCCGTTATTATTCTACGGATGGAACATTAAAAAAGGATCCACAAACGCTAAGAAAGAAATTACGCAGATAGCACCAACGATAACTCAAATGCTAAAAATAACAATGCCAAACAGTTCAAATGGTAATGTTTTATTAGAAGTTTTAGAATAATAAAAAATTAAAAAAAGCATCAAATCATCTCAATTTGATGCTTTTTTATTTTAATCTATTTATTATTGGTGAGATTATTGTAATCGCAATCTTGTCATTCCGAACTCGTTTCGGAATCCACATCGGATAAACTAATCACAGAGAAGCTGAAACGAGTTCAGCTTGACAAATGCGTAGTATTTTTATCATAAACCTTTATCTCAATCTTGTCATCCGAACTCATTTCGGAATCCATATCGTGAAGATAAATCAAAGAGAAACTGAAACGAGTTTAGCTTGACAAATGCGTAGTATTTTTATCCTCATCTTTTATCGTCAATCTTGTCATTCCGAACTCGTTTCGGAATCTCAGTAATCAAAATCCTAAGCTTCAATTAAAATCTGATTTTTCAAAATACACTCAAAAGTTTCCTGTTCTCTTATTAAATGGCCTTTTCCATCTTTCCACAATACTTCGGCTGGTTTTAATCTGGAATTATAGTTAGAAGCCATTGAAAAGCAATAAGCTCCGGCATTTTTGAAACATAAAATATCACCTTCGTGTATTTCTGAAATTCTTCTGTTGGTAGCAAACGTGTCTGTTTCACAAATATATCCCACTACAGAATAGTAACGCTCTTTTCCTTTTGGATTCGAAATATTCTCAATATGATGTTGCGCACCATATAACATCGGACGAATTAAATGATTAAAACCCGAATCAATTCCTGCAAAAACAGTTGAAGTTGTTTGTTTCACAACATTTACTTTCGCCAAGAAATAACCTGCTTCACTGACTAAAAATTTCCCTGGTTCAAAAGCTAAAGTCAATTCGCGACCGTATTCTTTCTCAAAAGCTAAGAAACGTTTGGTTAATTTCTTCCCGAATTCTTCTACATCCGTTTCAATATCGCCTTTTTTGTAAGGCACTTTAAAGCCACTTCCAAAATCAATAAAGTCTAATTCCTTGAAATGTTTAGCGGTTTCAAATAAGATTTCAGCTGCATATAAAAACACTTCAACATCTAAAATATCTGAACCCGTATGCATATGAATGCCGTTGATATGCATTTTAGTATTTTCTATAATTCTTAAAAGATGCGGCAACTGGTGAATTGAAATCCCGAATTTACTATCAATATGTCCGACAGAAATATTAGCATTTCCTCCAGCCATCACGTGCGGATTTATTCGGATACAAACTGGAATTGTTGGGTGTTTTGTTCCAAATTGTTCCAAAATCGATAAATTATCAATATTTATTTGAACGCCTAATTGCGCAACTGCTTCAATTTCTTCCAGCGAAACTCCGTTTGGTGTATATATGATGTCATTTGGGTCAAACCCTGCAAATAATCCAAGTTGCACTTCCTGAATAGAAACCGTATCTAATCCGGCACCTAAACTTTTTAAATAGTTTAAAATCGAAACATTAGACAAAGCCTTAACCGCGTAATGTATCTTGAATTTTTCCACTTTATTAAAAGCTTTTGTTAAGCGTTCGTATTGGGATGCAATTTTTTCTGCATCATAGACATATAACGGGTTTCCAAATTCATTTGCTAACTGCAATAAAGCTTCTTGTTTCATGATTTTTATTTTCAGCAAAACTAGTTCAGATTTTTATATCCTGAAATTTTATAACGATTATTAACAAAATATAACATAATGTTTAAAATATAACAATTGTTATTTTTTGATTTCCGAAATTAAAAGAGCCGTGTATATCAAATTCCCAAATTAAACAGTAAAAAGTTAGCGAGTTCAAAATTACTTTGCTATTTTTGTGGCACTTTTTAAAATAAGATAAACGCATAACAATTATGGACATACACGAATATCAAGGGAAAGAAATTTTAGCTAGTTATGGAGTACGCATACAACGTGGTATTGTAGCTAACAATCCAGCTGAAGCTGTTGCAGCTGCAGAACAATTAACTGCTGAAACAGGTACTAGTTGGTACGTTATTAAAGCACAAGTTCACGCAGGTGGAAGAGGAAAAGGTGGAGGCGTTAAGTTGGCTAAGAATTTAGACCAAGTTTCTGAGATCGCTGGACAAATCATCGGAATGCAATTAATTACGCCACAAACACCACCAGAAGGTAAAAAGGTAAGCACAGTTTTAGTTGCCGAAGACGTTTATTATCCTGGTGAAACTGAGGTTTCTGAATTTTATGTATCTGTTTTATTAAATAGAGCTACAGGTCGTAATATGATTATGTATTCTACTGAAGGTGGAATGGATATTGAAGAAGTAGCAGAAAATACACCACATTTAATCTTTACAGAGGAAATTGATCCTGCTGTAGGTTTACAAGGTTTCCAAGCTAGAAAAATTGCTTTCAATTTTGGTCTTTCTGGGAATGCTTTTAAAGAAATGGTTAAATTTATTGATTCATTATACAATGCTTACATTGGTTGTGATGCTTCAATGTTTGAAATCAATCCAGTATTAAAAACTTCAGACAATAAAATTTTAGCGGTTGATGCTAAAGTAAATATCGATGATAACTCTTTATTCAGACAGCCGAAATATGCTGCAATGCGTGATATTAGAGAAGAAAATCCAATTGAAGTAGAAGCTAAAGAAGTAGGATTGAACTATGTTGACCTTGACGGTACAGTTGGCTGTATGGTTAACGGTGCTGGTTTAGCTATGGCAACTATGGATTTAATTAAATATGCAGGTTTTGAACCAGCTAACTTCTTAGACGTTGGTGGAACTGCAGACGCAAAGCGTGTTGAAACTGCTTTTAGAATCATCTTAAAAGATCCTGCTGTAAAAGCTATTTTGATTAACATTTTTGGAGGTATCGTTCGTTGTGACCGTGTAGCTCAAGGTGTTGTTGATGCATATAAAAACATGGGTGACTCAATTAAAGTGCCTATTATTGTTCGTTTACAAGGAACAAACGCTGAAATTGCTAAAGAATTAATCGATAATTCTGGAATGCCAATTTTATCAGCTGTACAATTCCAAGAAGCGGCAGACCAAGTTAAAGCAGCTTTATCTTAATAAGATTTAAGTTTACACATAAAGAAACTCTCAGATTTTTACCTGAGAGTTTTTTGTTTTTACTAAATTAAACTTTCATAAGAATTAAGGAATTATTACATTAGCCATTCAATTATTATATCATGATTTCAGAAGCACAATTTCAAAAAGAGTTAGCACTAATTATTAGTAATGCAATTAGAGAAGATGTAGGAGATGGCGATCATAGTTCGTTAGCTTGTATCCCAGCAACAGCGCAAGGAAAAGCAAAATTATTGGTTAAAGATGAAGGAATTATAGCCGGAGTAGAATTTGCCAAAATGATTTTTAATTATGTGGATGAGAACATGGTTGTCGAAACCTTTATTAATGATGGTGAAGCTGTGAAATATAGTGACATCGTTTTTCACGTTTCAGGAAGTTCACAATCCATTTTAAAAGCCGAACGTTTGGTGTTAAATGCGATGCAAAGAATGAGCGCTATCGCAACTAAAACGAAATTATTTGTAGATTTAATCGAAGGAACATCAGCTAAAATTTTAGATACAAGAAAAACAACTCCAGGAATTCGTGCTATTGAAAAATGGGCAGTTAAAATTGGAGGAGGAGAAAATCACCGATTCGCTTTGTATGATATGATTATGTTGAAAGACAATCACATTGATTTCGCAGGTGGAATTCCGCAAGCAATTGCTAAGACTAAACAATATTTATCGGACAATAATAAAGATTTGAAGATTATTGTAGAGGCTAGAGATTTAGATGAAGTACAACAAATTCTAAATAGTGGTGGAGTTTACCGAATTCTCTTGGATAATTTCGATTTTGAAACTACTAAAAAAGCAGTAGCTGTAATTGGTAATCAAAGTCTAACCGAATCATCGGGTAACATCAACGAAAAAACAATTCGTAATTATGCGGAATGTGGCGTTGATTATATTTCATCTGGGGCATTAACACATTCAGTATATAATATGGACTTAAGTTTAAAAGCGATCTAATTCATGTCCGAAGAAATTGAGTTTAAGCTAAATAAAATCCCTGTTGTCAAACAATTGGTAAAATTTGTAAAGGGAATTAAATTTAGCTCTTTACAAGGTTTATCGTTGTATGATATTTTAGAAATGTATGTTTTGGGAATTTTTAAAGGCGCTTTCTCGTACAGAGCAAGTTCCATTGCGTTTAGTTTCTTCATGGCATTGTTTCCTTTCGCTTTATTTATATTAAACTTAATTCCTTTTATTCCTTTAGAAAATTTTCAAGAAGACTTTCTTCATTTTATAGATAACGGCGTTCCTCCAAATACCTATTATGCTATTGAAGCTATCGTGAAAGATATTATGGAAACTAGTCACCAAGGATTACTTTCTTCGGGTTTTATTTTATCCATTTTATTGATGACGAACGGAATTAATGCGATTTTAGGTGGATTTGAAATGTCAACTCATATTACAATAACACGGACTTTTTTTAGGCAATACCTTGTCTCATTAGCGATTTCTTTAGTTTTGTCTTTTATTTTGATTATTACTGTAGTGGCGATCGTAATTGCAGAGGTTGTGATTCAAAAAATCAATATTTATGTTTATGTTACTAACGTTTCACTAATTGAATGGAGTAGGTATGGATTTATTATTTTAATGATTTTAATTACAACTTCGATTCTTTATAAATTTGGTGCAAAAGAAACCTCTAAGATTTCTTTCATTAGTTATGGCGCGGTTTTCACCACAATTTTAATAATAATATCTTCTTATATTTTTGGAATATATGTAGAAAAGTTTGCGCGATACAACGAATTGTACGGATCAATTGGTACACTTCTTGTATTAATGTTTTATATATGGATTAATTGCATGGTTTTGTTATTAGGTTTCGAACTTAATGCAACTATTTCAAAATTGAAAAGAAAAAATTTATATATTTAACAAAATTAAAAACGTATTATTATGAAAAAACAAGTTATTACATTTTTACTGCTTATTGCGACCACTTTTTCGGTTAATGCGCAAGAAACTGTTGCGGGAGTAAAAGTTGATGCTAAATTAACTTTAGAAGAGCAAAATTTAGTTTTAAATGGAGCAGGAACAAGAGAGAAATTCTGGATGGACATGTATGTGGGTGCTTTGTATTTGCCAAAGAAGAGTTCAAATGCAAAAGAAATTATGGACAGCAAAGAAGCTGCGGCAATAAAATTAAATATTGTTTCAGGAATGATTAGTTCTGATAAAATGATTTCTGCGGTAAATGAAGGATTTGAAAATGCTACAAACAAAAATACTGCATCTTTAAAAACAAAAATCGATAGATTCAAAAGTTTCTTCAAAGAGGAAATTAAAAAAGGAGATTCATTTGTGTTTGTAAACGTTCCAGAAGAAGGAGTAGTTATATACAAAAATGGCGTTAAAAAAGGTACGATTGAAGGCCACGATTTCAAAAAAGCTTTATTTGGAATTTGGTTATGCGATAAACCTGCTGACAAAGGTCTAAAAGGAAAAATGTTAGGGAAATAATTTTCTTAAACATCAAATAATACGAAAGCGTTCTTTTTAAGGACGCTTTTTTTATACTATAATTTGTCTTTTTCTACTTCTGTTTTTTCTATTCTGTTTTTTCAAACTATATTTGTTCTATGTTGTATTTTATAGAAGTTGTATTACCACTAGCAGTTGCTAAAACCTTCACTTACCAGGTTTCAGAAGCAGAGTTTAATTACATTCAAATCGGAATGCGAGTGGCTGTACCTTTTGGTAAAACTAAAATTTACACCGCTTTAGTTTTAGATAAAAATAATACACCACCACAATTATATCAGGCTAAGGAAATTCATCAGATTTTAGATGATAAACCGGTAATTAATCTATTTCAAATTGAACATTGGAAATGGATTGCTTCTTACTATATGTGTTCGCTTGGCGAAGTTTTTAGAAGCGCATTGCCTTCCGGATATATATTGGAAAGTGAAACTATTATTTCGGCAAAGCAAAATCACGACATTCCAAATGAAGAGCTTAAAGATGATGAATATCTAATTCTCGAAGCTTTAAAAAGTCAGTCATCGATTACAATTCAAGAAGTAATTAAAATTTTAGGAAAGAAAACAGTTTTTCCTGTCATCAATAAACTTTTAGCGAAAGGCGCTTTGGTTTTAGAAGAAGAAATTTCGGAACAATACAAACCAAAATTAGTACGATATATTAAACTGCAAGACGAATTTTTGCAACAAGATAAACTGGCTGAATTATTAGTGTTATTGTCCAATGCCAAAAAGCAACGCGAATTAGTTTTACATTATTTCCAACTGCAAGCCAAAGAAAAAGGACCTATTTCGCTTAAAAAATTAGTCGAACTTTCTGGATGTTCTGCAACTATTGTAAAATCATTGGTTGATAAAGCTATTTTCGAAGAATATTATTTGGTAAAAGACCGCGTAGCTTTCGAAAAGGAAGAAAATAGTCAGTTTACTTTAAGCGAAGCGCAGCAAAATGCTTTCGACAGTATAAAAACCAATTTAGAAGAATTTGATGTCAGTTTATTACATGGAGTTACCGCTTCGGGTAAAACTGAAATTTACATCAAACTCTTGGAAGAATATATTCAGGCTGGAAAACAAGTATTATTTTTATTGCCGGAAATCGCTTTAACTACGCAATTAGTACAACGTTTGACTGCTTATTTTGGAAATGAAGTAGCTGTTTTTCATTCGAAATATACAAACAACGAACGAATTGAAGTTTGGAATCAGGTATTGGAAAATTCGCCCAAAGCAAAAGTAGTAATTGGTGTTCGAAGCGCCTTGTTTCTTCCGTTTTCAAATTTAGGATGTATTATTGTTGACGAAGAGCACGAGCAAACTTATAAGCAAACCGATCCAGCTCCAAGATATCACGCTAGAGATGCAGCAATTGTTTTAGCAAGACAGCACAAAGCAAAAGTCTTATTAGGAAGTGCTACGCCAAGTTTGGAAACCTATTATAATGTACAATCAAAAAAGTACGGTTTAACCGAATTAAATATTCGGTATGGAAATGTAGTGTTGCCTGAAATAGAGCTAATCGATATTAAAGATAAATATTTCAGAAAGAAAATGACCGGACATTTTTCGGATGTTTTATTGGAAGGAATTACCGAAACTATTGCAAATGGCGAACAAGTTATCCTTTTTCAAAACCGAAGAGGATTTTCGCCATATGTTGAGTGCGTTACTTGTGGTCACGTGCCGCATTGTCCAAGTTGCGATGTAAGTTTGACGTATTATAAATTCAAAAATCAATTGCGTTGTCATTATTGCGGTTATTCCATTGCAAACCCTACGCATTGTCACACTTGTCAATCTGTAGATTTAACGACTAAAGGTTTTGGAACGGAACAAATTGAAATGGAGTTGAAAGCTATTTATCCCGATAAGAATATTGGAAGAATGGATCAAGACACCACAAGAGGTAAGTTTGGTTTCGAAAAAATCATCGATTCCTTTAAAAATAGAGAAATCGATGTTTTAGTTGGAACACAGATGTTAGCAAAGGGGTTGGATTTTGATAACGTAACAATGGTTGGAATTCTAAATGCCGATAATTTATTAAATCAGCCCAACTTTAGAGCTTATGAACGTGCCTTTCAAATGATAATGCAAGTATCGGGTAGGGCAGGACGCTCTGAGAAACAAGGTAAAGTTCTGATTCAAACTTATAATCCTTATCACAATACTATTCAACAAGTTTTAAGTAACGATTATTTAGGTATGTATAAGGAGCAGATTTACGAACGTAAGAATTTTAAATACCCACCATTCTTCCGATTGATAAAGCTCACTTTAAAACATCGCGACTTCGATCGTTTGAAAGAAGGTTCGCTTTGGTTTTATAATGTATTGGTGCAAAGTTTACCAATTCCTGTATTAGGTCCAGAAGAACCAGCCATTAATCGTATTCGAAATGAATACATTCGTACGATTATGATTAAGATTCCAACAACCGCGCATTTAGGAAACACAAAAGCTATTATAACAAAAATGCGAAATAGTTTTGAAGCTATTCCGCAGTATCGTTCTATTCGAGTTACTATAAATGTAGATGTTTATTAGGAGTTTTCAATTGCTTTCACAATATCGTCTTTTTTATTTCTGCTTAACGGGATTTTAGTATTTCCAATTTCGGCAAACTTACTGTTGAATTTCTCAACGCGGTCTAAATTGATGATATATGATTTGTGAACCCTGATGAATTTTGCAGCAGGTAATTCTTGTTCAAAACTTTTCATAGTGGATAATACCAAGTGACTTTCATCATCAGTAACGACTTTAATGTAATCACCAAAAGCTTCAACCCATTTAATTCTGGATAGAAAAACTTTTAATTTCTTTAAATTACTTTTAATTACGATACTTTCGCCTTGATCCTCGTGATTTTCATAACGAAGCGCATGCAATTCTGCAGCTTTCTTGACCGCTTTATTAAAACGTTCTTTAGATATAGGTTTTTGTAAGAAATCCGTTGCTTGATAATCAAATGCTTTTACGGCATAATCAGCTTTCGAAGTAATAAATATAATTTGAGGTTTAGTTTTTAAACCATCTAAAAGGTCAAATCCATTAATCAGAGGCATTTCGACATCTAGAAATATCAAATCGATTGCATTGTTGTTAATACAATTTTTGGCTTCTAACGCATTGGCAAAGTCCCCTATTAAGTTTAAAAGGGTGGATTCATTGACTAACTTGGTGATCGTAATCCTTTGAATAGCGCTATCATCTACAACGATACAATTCAATTTCATGTGCTTATAATTTTCAAAGATAAAAGTAGAACAAATATATTAACTGGGCAAACTTTGATATAGAAATATTATTAGATAAAAGATTGATTATTTAAAAATAAGCATTACTTTTGCACAAAATTGTATAACAATAAATATAAAGATTATGAATCATTATGAAACTGTTTTCATCTTGAATCCCGTTTTATCTGAACAACAGGTAAAGGAAACAGTAAGCAAGTTTGAAGATTTTCTTACTTCTAAAGGGTCTGAGATGGTATCGAAAGAAGATTGGGGCTTAAAAAAATTAGCTTACGAAATTCAACACAAGAAAAGTGGATTTTATCACTTATTCGAATTTAAAGCGCCAGCTGAAATTATTATTGCATTTGAAACTGAATTCCGTCGTGACGAACGTATTATGCGTTTCTTGACTGTTTCTTTAGACAAACATGCAATTTCTTGGGCTGAAAGAAGAAGAGTTAAATTAAAAGCTAAAACAAACTAATCATGTCTACACTAGAGCAATCTGCAAAAGGTAAAAAAGACGGAGATATCAGATATCTTACGCCTTTAAACATCGATACAAACAAAACTAAAAAATACTGTCGTTTCAAAAAATCAGGTATCAAGTATATCGATTATAAAGACGCAGACTTTTTATTGAAATTTGTTAACGAACAAGGTAAAATTTTACCAAGACGTTTAACAGGAACTTCTTTAAAATACCAAAGAAAAGTGTCTGTAGCTGTTAAAAGAGCTCGTCACATCGCTATCATGCCATACGTGGCGGATTTATTAAAATAATAATTAATCAATAGTTGTTGTTTCGATAATATCGGGACTAACTTCTACAAAAAAGGACAACAACATGGAACTTATCTTAAAACAAGACGTTCAAAACGTAGGATTTAAAGATGACATTGTAACTGTAAAAAACGGATACGGTCGTAACTTCTTAATCCCTCAAGGTGTTGCTGCTTTAGCTACTCCTTCTGCTAAAAAAGTTTTAGCTGAAAATTTAAAGCAAAGAGCACACAAAGAGCAAAAATTAGTTGATGACGCTAACAAATTAGCTGAACAATTAAGAGCTCTTGAAATCAAAATTACATCTAAAGCAGGTGGTGATAAATTGTTTGGATCTGTTACTAATGCTAATATTGCTGAGGCATTACAAGCAGCTGGACATGCAATCGACAGAAAATTCATTACTAGTGGTTTAATTAAACGTGTTGGAAAATACACAGCTTCAATTAGATTACATAGAGATGTTATCGTTGAATTACCATATGAAATCGTAGGCGAAAAAGCTTAATTTTTCTAAAAATAATAATTAGCTCCGCATTTTTTGCGGGGCTTTTTTTTTATATTTACATCTTGTTTTTATTAAATTAAATGTTTTTTTTTAATTCTAATAAGATAAACGCCGTGCAAAATACATTTTACAAAATACATTTTACATTTTTTTAATGAAATACGCTAGATTAACGAAAGAACAATTAGAGGAATTACATCCTGAATTTATTAATTTTTTGGCAACACAATCAATTGATAAAGCAGAATGGGACGACATTAAAAAAAACAGATCACACGTTGCTGAGAAAGAAATTGATGTTTTTTCCGATATGATTTGGGAAAAAGCATTAACTAATGTGTCTCATATTGATCATTTTTCTAAAAATTATATTTTTCTTTTTAAATGTGTAGAATACATGGTTTATTCCTTCGTGGTGAAAACTAATAATTCAGATATTGATTTTGTTTCCGCTACAGGTATTAACTGGTTGGCCGATAATTTATTTTCGGACGACGTAGAAATTATAAAAGGGAAAAAGGATATTTCTGAAAATAGAAATGAAGCTTTGTTTCAAATTATTAAACAAGGCGGAATCATCAGCAAAGGAGAGTTGTTTATTAAATTAGAAAACTTAATTAATCAATAAATTATGAATGTTTTAGAGCCTATTAAAAGTTTAAGAGATGAATTGAACCAACATAATTATAATTATTATGTATTGGATAATCCCACTATTTCAGATTTTGAGTTTGATAGTAAACTAAAACAATTACAAGAGTTAGAAAATAAACATCCCGAATTTTTTGATGAAAATTCACCTACACAACGCGTGGGCGGTATGATTACGAAAAATTTCGAAACGATTCCACATGAATTTCGAATGTATTCTTTAGAAAATTCCTACTCGCTCGAAGATTTACAAGATTGGGAAATTCGGATGCAAAAAGTTTTAGGCGACGTTCCTTTGACTTATACATGTGAATTAAAATACGACGGCGCTTCGATCAGTATCTTATATGAAAAGGGAAGATTAGTGCGCGCTGTGACCCGAGGTGATGGTTTTCAAGGCGATGATGTAACGAATAATATCAAAACTATCAAAGCTGTTCCTATTCATTTGAAAGGTGATTTTCCTGCGAAATTCGAAATTCGTGGTGAAATTATTCTTCCGTTTGCCGGATTTGAAAAAATGAACCAGGACTTAATTGAAATTGGTGAAACTCCTTATTCGAATCCTAGAAATACAGCTTCAGGAAGTCTGAAATTACAAGACAGTGCTGAAGTAGCAAAACGTCCTCTAGATTGTTTGTTATATTATGTTATCGGTAATAATTTACCATTTAAAACGCAGTTCGAAGGGTTACAGAAAGCGAGAGATTGGGGATTTAAAGTACCAAATCAGTCGAAATTAGTAACGAGTTTGGCTGAAGTTTTTGAATTCATTAATTATTGGGACATTCACCGTCACGATTTACCTTACGAAACCGATGGAGTAGTGGTAAAAGTGAACGATTTACAACGTCAAGAAGAATTAGGTTATACGGCAAAATCGCCGCGTTGGGCAATGGCTTATAAGTTTAAGGCCGAACAAGTTACTACAAAATTAAACTCAATTTCATATCAAGTTGGACGAACTGGAGCGATAACACCAGTTGCAAATTTGGAGCCCGTACAATTAGCTGGAACCATCGTGAAACGTGCGTCATTACACAATGCTGATCAAATTGAAAAATTAGATATTAGAGTAGACGATACGGTTTTTGTTGAAAAAGGAGGAGAAATTATTCCAAAGATTATCGGTGTTGCTGAAAGAGGAAATCAATCTGAACCAACAAAATATATCACGCATTGTCCGGAATGTCATACCGAGTTAGTTAGAAATGAAGGTGAAGCCAATCATTTTTGCCCAAATTTCTATGGTTGTCCACCCCAAATTATAGGAAGAATCCAGCATTTTATCACGCGTAAAGCCATGGATATTGATGGTTTAGGAGCTGAAACTGTTGCTTTGTTGTATAATGCAAATTTGGTTTCGAATTATGCCGATTTATATGAATTGAAAAAAGAGCAAATTCTTCCTTTAGAACGAATGGCCGAAAAGTCTGCCGATAATTTGATTAATGGAATCGAGAAATCGAAACAAATACCTTTTGAACGTGTTTTATATGCTTTAGGTATTCGATTTGTGGGCGAAACTGTCGCTAAGAAACTTGCTAAACATTATAAATCTATTGATGCAATAGCAAAGGCTACAATGATGGATTTAGTTTTAGTAGATGAAATTGGGGAGAAAATAGCACAAAGTGTAGTGCAATTCTTTGAAAATCAAAAAAATATAACTATTATTGATAGATTAAAAGAATCTGGCGTTCAATTAGAATCTGGAGCAGAGGCTGTTTTGTTGTCCGAAAAGCTAAAAGGTAAGGTATTTGTGGTTTCAGGTGTTTTTGAAATTTACTCAAGAGATGAACTAAAGAAAGCAATTGAAGACAACGGTGGAAAGGTTGGAAGTTCCATTTCAGCAAAAACAAATTATGTTATAGCAGGTGAGAATATGGGTCCAGCGAAATTAGATAAAGCGAATCAGTTAAAAATTACAATAATTTCAGAAACAGATTTTAAAAAAATAATAGATGAGTGAAAAAAAAGGCAATTTGAATCCTGCATTAGTGCTATTTTTTAGCGCTCTTGCTTTATATCTTATTTCTCTTTTTCTAGACAGTCCACATTTGGAGCTGTTTTGTAGGCCTGTTATTATTCCTGCAATTTTTTATTATTATTACACTAGTGTTAAAGGAAGAATTAATTTACTTTTTTCTTTAACTATTTTATCTTATTTCACTGCCGAAATCTTATTTTTAATCAGTGATGTGGAGTTTCTAATTCCACGTTTATTGTTTAATTTAATGCCTTATTTTGTAATAACGCATTTCCTAGTACAGGATTATTTTTATTACCTCAAAAAGAAAAAATACAAAACAATAAATTTGTTTTTCTATCTAATTTTAATTTTCCTAGTATATATTTTATTCAGCGTTTTGTCGCTAACTTTAGAATCTTCTCAAATTATATTTGCAATTTATATCGCTTTTGCAGTTTTGTTATTAGCAATTAGCTTTGTGTGTTTTTTAATACTCTTCGCGTTTAACAACAAAACCATCTTGTATATGGTTTTAATGGTAATTTCATTTTTGATATCAGATTTGTTTTTTATTTTCGCCACTCAAATGACTGATATCTTCGCTCTGAAATTTATATTTTTAGCGTCTAAACAAGTTTCCTTTTTCTTATACACTAGTTACTTTATCAAAAGAACCAAGTATCAATTATGGAAAGTGACGATTTAAGTGATTTTGCAATTCCAAACACTTATCGAATTTCTTCTGTTTTGAGCAAAACCACTATTTTTATCGTTCATTTTTGTAGCCTTACATAAAGTAATAAAGCATATCATTTTTATCAATCTCTTCTGGAGTTTTTTAGCGCTGTATTCTTCATACTGATAAAAGGATATGTGTCAAAAAAATAAAATTTACTTCTGTGTCTTTTTTAAAAAGCATTTTATGTGTAATTTCTTACTTTGCAAATGTTTAACTAGTCGGAAAATAATTAAACGATAATATTTTTCCCTTTATTTTTGAGTTCCTCGTCTTTGGAAAAATAAAAGTCAATTCTTCCTAGATTAATTCCATAGCAACCCACCTGATTAATCAAAACTTCTTTACCTTCTATGTTTTTCTCAATTACTGGTTTGTCTAAAAAAGTATGGGTATGACCACCAATAATCAAGTCAATATTCTTCGTTTTCTTAGCCAATGAAAGATCTGATACTCTGTTTGGATCATTTTTATAGTTGAAGCCAATGTGTGAGAGACATATAACCAAGTCACACTTTTTTTCCTCTTTTAGAATTCTCGCCATATCTTGTGCCACTTCAACAGGATCAATGTAAACGGTTTCTTTGTACATTTTCTTATCAACTAAACCTTCTAATTCAATTCCTAAGCCAAAAACTCCAATTTTTAGGCCTCCTTTTTTAAATATTTTATAAGGTTTTACAATGTCATGCAAAATGGTGTTTTTGAAATCATAATTTGCCGAAACAAAATCAAATTTAGCATGAGGTAACTGTGCGTAAAAACCGTCAATTCCGTTATCAAAATCATGATTTCCCATGGTAGCTAAATCGTACTGCATCATGCTCATTAGTTTGAACTCCAATTCTCCACCATAATAGTTGAAATAAGGTGTTCCTTGAAAAATATCACCTGCATCTAGCAATAAAACATTTGTTTCTTCCTTGCGAATACTATCAATTAAAGCGGCTCTTCTAGAAGCACCACCCATGTTTGCATTTCTGGGATGATCTGCTGGAAAAGGATCGATATGACTGTGCACATCATTCGTATGAAGTATTGTTATTTTCCTTGTCTCTACTGACGTGAAACTACTTAGACTCACATTAGTTAAACCTAATAAAGCAGAACTAGCAGCGGTTTTTTGGATAAAATCTCTTCTTTTCATAATATAGGTTTAAATTTATTCTAAAATAATTTTTTCATCCGTTAGGATAGGTAATATGTCTACCTTTTTGAAATAATCAATCAGTATATTTCGTAATTTATAATCCAAATCAAATTTTATATCACTGTCTCTGAAAAATATCATGCTGTCACCGCCGTTTGCTAAGTAATCATTGGTAGCTACATAATAAAGTCTATCATCTTCGACTTCTTTTCCATTAATTTCGATTTTTTTTACTTTTAAAGTATTTTTGTCGACATGGATTTCAATGCCATATAAAGGATGTGGTTTGTTTTCCTTCATGAAGTAATCTGCCATTTCTTTAACCTTCTTACCTGTCAAACCAACAACGATTAATGTGTTTTCAAAAGGCATCACCTCAAAGGCGGTACGAGTAGTAACGTCACCTTGTGGTATTATTGAACGGATTCCTCCATGATTTAACAAACAAAAGTCAATACGTTTTTGTTCTCTTTTTTCAAAAATAGGGTTTCCCAAATCGAAAACAACTTTAGCTAGTAAATTTCCAATTGTAGTTTGCCATTTACCTTTGCTTTTGTCTAAAGTTTCTGGAGAAAAAGCTAAAACATTGTCTAGATCTTTAGTGATGTTTTCTCTATAAGGTGCAATATAAGTTTCAATTTTGTCGTTGTCTCCATTTGCATCCGTAACGCCAATTTTCTTACCTTCTACCTTGTAGTTATAGTATTCACCAGTTTTGCAAGAAATAAAAAAACTAAATGTTAATAATATAACAAAATAACGAAAATATGTCGTATTCTTTTTTACATTTACCATCATAATAAAAGACTTAATTTATAATTTTGTCGAAGATGTAAAAGTACTATGTTTTATACTATTTTAAAAAGGTTTTTTCTTAAAAAGAGAGTCGCTAAAAAATTGCAGAAGCAACAGCCTCCTTTGGAACAGCAAAAAATTTCAACAATTGGTGTTTTGGTGGATGAAGCTTATTTTTCACAAGCTTCAACTTTGGTGAAAGAAATTATGAATCATGGGTTTAAAGAAGAGCAAATCCAAGTTCTTGTTTTTAGAGAAAAAAATAAGCCTAAAGAAATAATTAAAGAACCGTTTTTAACACCTAAAAATATTTCTATTACAGGAGAAATTAGCAAGCCTCAAGTGATTGCTTTTTTAGATACTCCTTTTGATATGTTGATCAATTATTATGACGTGAGTAAATTCAGTCTGATGATTTTGTCAATTCGATCTAAAGCTGATTTTAAAGTAGGATTTGATGCGATCGACAAAAGGGTAAATCACCTTATCATTAAAGGTGAAGTTGAGAAATATAAAGAATACATAGCTGAATTATTCAAATATTTAAAAATTTTAAATAAAATATAAAAATGCAAGCATTTATTGGGACTGGTGTTGCACTTGTTACGCCGTTTAAAAAAGATTTTTCTGTAGATACAGAAGCATTGACAAAAATTGTTAACTACGTAATCGATGGAGGCGTTGAGTATTTAGTAGCTCTTGGAACTACAGCAGAAACGGCAACGCTTAATCATGATGAAAAAGAATTGGTTATAGCGACTATAATTAAAGCAAATGCCGGAAGATTACCAGTAGTTTTAGGTGTTGGTGGAAATAATACGATGCAAGTGGTTGAGGAATTAAAAACTAGAGATTTTTCTGGTTTTTCTGCGATCTTATCAGTTTCTCCCTATTATAATAAACCAACGCAAGAGGGAATTTATCAGCATTTTAAAGCTATTGCAACTGCCTCTCCAATTCCTGTAATTATATATAATGTTCCTGGAAGAACTGCGAGTAATATGTTACCTGCAACAGTTGTAAGATTAGCTAATGATTTCAAAAATATTATTGGAATTAAAGAAGCAGCTGGAGACATCGTTCAAGCTATGAAATTGATCCAGCATAAACCGGAAGGGTTTTTAGTGATTTCTGGAGATGATATGATTACTTTACCAATGGTTTTAGCAGGTGGATCAGGAGTGATTTCTGTTATTGGAGAAGGTTTTCCAAAGGAATTCTCCGAAATGGTACGTTTAGGTTTACAAAGAAAAGTGGATGAAGCTTATAAATTACATTATTTATTAGCGGATAGTATTGATATGATATTTGAGCAAGGCAATCCTGCCGGAATCAAAGAAGTCTTTAAATCATTGAGTTTGTCAGAGAATATAGTGCGATTACCGTTGGTAAATGTGAATGAAGAGCTAGCTTCAAAACTAGATAATTTCACAAAAAAGCTAAGTTAAAAAAAGATTTTTATAGTAAGTAAATTATATCTAAATTTGCAGTTGCTTTTTTAGGTGTCTACTTACGGGTGTTTAAAAAGTTAATAAAGTAAAACAAATGAATAAAATTTTCAGTGTCCTTCTTATATCCGTGTTGTTTGTTTCATGCAGTCAATATCAAAAAGCCTTAAAGTCCGAAGATATTGCCGTAAAAACTGAAGTGGCTAACAAAATGTATGATGCAGGAAAATACACAAAAGCAATTCGTTTATATGAGCAAATAGCTCCGGCATATAAAGGAAAACCTAGCGCAGAACGTATGTTTTTTTTCTATGCAAATTCGTTATACAAGTCAAAACAGTATTATTTAGCAGGTTATCAGTTTGAAAACTTTGCAGCGACATATCCAAAAAGTGAAAAAAGACAAGAAGCAGCCTTTTTAGGTGCCGAATGTTTTTATAGATTATCGCCTGTATATAGTTTAGATCAAACAGATACGGAAAAAGCTTTAGATAAATTACAGCGTTTTATTGATACATATCCTGAATCTCAATACTTAGAACAAGCAAATTCTTATGTAAAGGAGTTAAGAGAAAAACAAGAAAAAAAGGCATTTGAAATCGCAAAGCAGTATAATACCATTTCTGATTTTAAAGGTGCATTAAAAGCTTTGGAAAATTTTATTTCAGATTATCCAGGAACTCCTTTCAAAGAGGAAGCTTTATACTACAGATTTGATTCAGCTTATAAATTAGCGATGAATAGTGTAGAAAGCAAAAAACAAGAACGTTTGGCTTATGCTAAAACAACACATATGAATTTAGTAAAATTTAACGATGGCACTGAATACAAAGAGAAAGCTGATAAAATGTTAGCTGATATTGAAAAAGAATTACAACAATTTTCTAAATAAGACTGAATCATGGATTTAAAGAAAACAAATGCTCCTGTAAATACTATTACTTATAATAAAAGTAAATTAGAAGAGCCTACGGGAAACATTTACGAAGCGATAACTATCATGGCAAAGAGAGCTAATCAAATTAACGCCGAAATTAAAAAGGAGTTAATTGAGAAATTAGAAGAATTTGCTACTTATAACGATAGTTTAGAAGAAGTTTTTGAAAACAAAGAGCAAATTGAAGTTTCAAAATTCTATGAAAAATTACCAAAAGCTCATGCGCTTGCAGTGCAAGAATGGGAAGAAGGTAAAATTTATTACAGAGACTCTAAATAAAAACGAATATGTCTGTTTTAAGCGGTAAAAAAATCTTACTAGGTATTTCTGGTGGAATAGCCGCATATAAGACGGCAAATTTAGTTAGATTATTCATAAAAGCAGGTGCACAAGTACAAGTTGTAATGTCGCCTGCTTCTTTGCATTTTATAACGCCACTAACTTTAGCTACTCTTTCTAAGAATCCAGTGTATTCTACTTTTTATAATGAAGAAGAAGAGACAGGAGAATGGAATAATCACGTAGCGTTAGGACTTTGGGCAGATATTATGCTAATAGCTCCGGCAACTGCAAATACACTTTCTAAAATGGCTAATGGGAACTGCGATAATTTACTTATTGCCACCTATTTATCTGCAAAATGTCCTGTATATTTTGCTCCAGCAATGGATTTAGACATGTATAAACACCCATCAACTCTAGATAGTTTTCATAAGCTAAGTGCTTTTGGAAACATTATGATTCCTGCTGAAAATGGGGAATTAGCTAGTGGCCTTTCAGGTGAAGGAAGGATGGCGGAACCTGAAAATATTGTATCTTTTTTAGAGCGCGATATTTCGGGAAAACTACCTTTGAAAGGTAAAAAAATTCTTATTACTGCTGGTCCAACTTACGAAGCAATTGATCCTGTCCGATTTATTGGAAATCACTCTACCGGCAAAATGGGATTTGATATTGCTAATGAAGCGGCAAAAATGGGAGCGGAGGTAATTTTAGTTTCTGGACCTACACATTTATCTGTTGATAATTCTATGATCGAATTGATAAGAGTTCAATCTGCAGAAGAGATGTATATTCAATGCCACAAGTATTTTGATTCAGTTGATGTTACAATTGCGGCAGCGGCAGTTGCGGATTATCGACCAAAAAATGTGGCGCAGCAGAAAATAAAAAAGAATGATGAAACGTTTACTATAACGTTAGAGAAAACAAAAGACATATTAGCTTCGTTAGGAGCCATTAAGAAAAATCAGTTTTTAATTGGATTTGCTTTAGAAACGGAAAATGAAATTGAGCACGCAAAGCAAAAAATTCAGAAAAAAAACTTAGATTTGATAGTTTTAAATTCACTAAATGATGAAGGAGCCGGTTTTGGACAACCTACAAATAAAGTCACATTTATTGACAAGAATTTTGTAATTGAACCAATGGATTTGAAATCAAAAGAAGCAGTGGCTTTGGATATTATAAATAAAATAATTCAACATTATGAAGCGTAATCTAATTCTATTTTTATTCATTTTATATACGAGTGTTAGTTTTTCACAAGAATTACGCGCTACTGTTTCAATAAACTACGATCAGGTAAATAACGGTAATCCTCAATTATTTAAAAATTTAGAAAAGCAAGTTACTGAGTTTTTGAATAATACAAAATGGACAGATAGCGAAGTAAAAGAAATTGAGAAAATTGAATGTAATTTTTTTATTAATATCAGTTCATATGGTTCAAATAATTTTGAAGGAACCTTACAAATTCAAGCATCTCGGCCAGTTTTTAATTCAACATTATCAACTCCTATCTTAAATATTAATGATAAGAATTTTAATTTTAGATTCATCGAATTTGAAAATATGATTTACGATGCTAATAGCTTTACTTCGAATTTAGTTTCGGTAATGGCATTTTATACAAATGTAATTATTGGAATTGATAAAGATTCTTTTTCAAAATTAGGTGGATCAGATTATCTTAAAGTAGCATCAAACATTACAAACGTTGCACAATCAAGTGGTTTTAAAGGTTGGGGTCAATCTGAAAGTGGTAACAACAATAGAAATTTCTTAATTTCAGATATGCTGTCAACAACTTACGAACCTTTTAGAACAGCAATGTATTTATACCACAGAGAAGGTTTAGATGTAATGGCTGAAAATACAAAAGCAGGAAAAGATGGTGTAGCAAAATCAATTGAAGTGTTAGCTGAGATTCAAAAATCAAGACCAAACTCTCTTTTGATGCGAACTTTTTTTGATACTAAAGCAGACGAATTAGTTTCCATTTTTTCGGGTGGACCTAAAGTAAATGTTGCTTCAATAGTTGAAAATCTAAATAAAATTTCACCGCTGAATTCTCAAAAATGGAATAAAATAAGATAATTCTTATTCAAAAATCACTTTATGCTACTTTCACTTTCTATAAAAAATTACGCACTTATTGAGTCGCTTGAGATTGATTTTTCCAATCAGTTTTCTGTTATCACAGGAGAAACTGGTGCTGGTAAATCTATTCTTTTAGGTGCTTTAGGCTTGGTTTTAGGAAATAGAGCCGATTTAACTTCTTTAAAAGATAAAGAGCAGAAATGTGTAATCGAAGCTGAGTTTTTGCTTTCGAACTATAATTTGCAACCTTTTTTTGAGGCTAACGATTTAGATTACGAAGATAAAACCATCATCAGAAGAGAAATTTTACCTTTAGGTAAATCAAGAGCTTTTGTAAATGATAGTCCAGTGAATCTGCAAGAGCTTCAAAAGTTAGGTGGTTTCTTGTTGGATATTCATTCACAAAATCAAACGCGCGAATTAACGGAAGAAGCCTATCAATTAGAAATTTTGGATGCGGTGGCTTCCAATCTAGATACAATTACCAAATATCAAACTATTTTAGCGCGTTTTAAAACGAAACAGCGGGAGTTGAAAAAGATAACTTCTGAAAAAGAAGCTTTAGAAAAGGAACACGAATACCATTCTTTTCTCCTTACAGAACTTTTGAATGCTAACTTAATTGATGGCGAGCAAGAAGTTTTAGAAGAAGAATTAGAGCAGTTAAGCAATGTAGAATTCATCAAGGAGAATTTTGAGCGAATTTTGGCTATTGCCAATGAAGAGCAAGTTGGTGTTTTAGTCAATTTGAAAGAAATTAAATTAGCACTTCAGAAAAACAGTCCTTTTGCAGCAAGTTACACAACTTTGAATGAACGTTTGAACAGTTCGCTATTGGAATTAGAGGATATTTTTGAAGAGTGCAATCAGAATAATGAAAATATTCTAGTAAATCCAGAACGCTTAGAATTTGTAAACACCAAATTACAAGCGATTTATAATTTACAGAAAAAACATCAAGTGGATTCTATTGCTCAATTATTAATAATTCAAAATGAATTAGATAATAAGGTGATGAAAGTTGATGATCTAGAATTTTCGATAAAAAAAATACAAGCAGAATTACAGGAAGTTACAAAGCAAATCGATGAATTAGCAACTACTATTTCTAAAAACCGAATTAATGCGGTACCGAAGTTAGTAGATAAGATAAAATATATCTTAGCCCAACTAGGAATGGCAGAGGCTAATTTCGAATTTGATATTAAAAATACAGTAAATTATTTTCCAAACGGAAAAGATGAAGCAAGTTTATTATTTTCAGCTAATAAAGGAACCGATTTAGGTTTGTTGAAAAAAGTAGCTTCTGGTGGAGAAATGTCAAGGATTATGTTGGCTATCAAGGCGATTTTAGCCAATTACTCGAAATTACCAACCATTATTTTTGACGAAATAGATACAGGAGTTTCAGGGGAAATTGCGATTAAAATGGGTGAAATAATGAAGGAAATGAGCAAAACGATGCAAGTTTTTGCAATTACTCATCTACCTCAAATAGCTGCTAAAGGAAATTTACACTATAAGGTGGTGAAAAGGAGTCAGGGTGAAACCACTATTTCAGAGTTGTTATTATTGACTCCGGAAGAAAGAATTCAACAAATTGCCGAAATGCTTTCAGGTAAAGATGTTTCAGAATCGGCATTGCAGCATGCAAAAGCTTTGTTGAATTAATAATTTGAATTACTTTTGTTTAGATAACAATACAATAAGAATATAAACCAATTTTATATAAGATGATTATAGAACCAAGAATGAGAGGATTTATTTGTTTGACAGCGCATCCAAAAGGCTGTGAACAAAACGTAAAAAATCAAATTGAATATGTAAAGTCTAATGGGAAAATAAACGGTCCTAAAAGAGTTTTAGTAATTGGAGCTTCAACAGGCTTTGGTTTGGCCTCAAGAATTACTGCGGCTTTCGGTTCAGATGCATCAACGATTGGTGTATTTTTTGAAAAACCACCATCAGAAGGAAAGACAGCTTCTCCAGGTTGGTATAATTCAGCTGCTTTTGAAATTGAGGCGGGAAAAGCTGGTTTATATGCAAAAAGTATCAACGGAGATGCTTTTTCAAATGAAGTAAAGCAACAAACAATCGATATGATTAAGTCTGACTTAGGGCAGATTGATTTAATCATATATAGTTTGGCTTCACCGGTCCGTCAACATCCAGTATCTGGTGTTTTACATCGCTCAACTTTAAAACCTATCGGATCTACCTTTAGTAATAAAACTGTCGATTTTCACACTGGAAATGTAAGCCAAGTTACTATTGAGCCTGCGGTCCAAGAAGACATTGATAACACAGTTGTAGTAATGGGTGGTGAAGATTGGTCTATGTGGATTGATGCTTTAAAAGCGGAAGATCTATTAGCAGAAGGAGCAACTACAATCGCTTATTCTTATATAGGACCAGAAGTTACCGAAGCAGTTTACAGAAAAGGAACTATCGGAAGAGCAAAAGATCATTTAGAAGCAACTGCTTTTGAAATCACAGAGAAATTAAAAGACATCAACGGAAAAGGATATGTGTCTGTAAATAAAGCTTTAGTAACTCAAGCGAGTTCAGCTATTCCTGTAATTCCATTGTATATTTCCTTATTATACAAAATTATGAAAGCAGAAGGAATTCACGAAGGTTGCATTGAACAAATCCAGCGTTTATTCGCTGAAAGATTGTATAGTGGTAATCCTATTCCTACAGATGAGCAAGGGAGAATCCGAATTGACGACTTAGAAATGAGAACAGATGTTCAATCTACTATTGGTCAATTATGGGGGGAATCTACTACAGAATCATTAGTACAATTAGGAGATTTAGCAGGTTACAAACAAGATTTTTTAAATTTGTTCGGATTTGGATTTGATGGAATAGACTATCAAGCAGATGCAAATGAGATGGTTATGGTGCCAAGTATAAAATAAAAAATTTTCGATACTATAATGTTTTTAAAAACCCTGATTTTATCAGGGTTTTTTTGTTTTTAAAACACTTTGTGTTTTATTTTAGTAAAACACTCAGCTTTTTATGACTATACTTTGAATATTTTTTGATATATTAGCATTTGATTAACAATTAACTAACTATTTATGAAAAAAATTACTTTATTATTCACTTTTTTAATAGCGTTTGGGTATTCGTCCTATGCACAAGTTAGTGCATACACGTTTACACAAAGCGCAGGAATGTACACTGAAAATAGTTCAGGAGCCACAATACTGGCAGATGTTATGGCCGATTCATTTATTAGTGATGCTCAACCCATAGGGTTTTCTTTCAATTATGAAGGAGTAGATTACACGCAGTTTAAGATGAGTTCCAATGGTGCTATTAGTTTCAACATGGCAGGAACAAGTAATTTGACTGGAAATAGTTTTTCAGATGCAAATACTGCATCCAGACCAATTATCGCTCCATTATGGGATGATTTAGATGGTAGATCTACTGGTTCGGTTGCCTCTTATGAAGTAACAGGAACTGCTCCAAATCAAGTACTAACAATTGAATGGAGAAACTGGGAATGGAATTATAATTCTGGAGCTACCCCGGTAATTAGCTTTCAAGTGAAATTATATCAAACTACTAACGTTATAGAGTTTGTTTACAGAAGTGAAGCTGGTACTGTGAATTTAGGAAGTGCCTCTATTGGTATTGGTTCTGCTTCAGGATCCGGGGCTGGAAGTTATTTAAACTTAACAAGTATTACAACTCCAGCAGTTTCTAGCACAACTTCAACAACAAATATAAACACAAAACCTGCTACGGGGCAAATTTATAAATTTTCTCCGCCTTCATGTTTAGCGCCAGGTAATATCGTTGCAACAAATATTACAACAAACGGTGCTGATTTATCTTGGTCGCATCCAAGTATGTTTGACTTTGAATATGTTGTTCAGCCAGTGGGAACAGGGGTTCCATCGGGATCAGGTACTCCAGTTGGAGATGTTTCTGAATCTATTGTTGGAACGCTTAGTGCAGGGACAAATTATGAAATTTATATTAGAACAGATTGTGGATCAGGTGAATTTAGTGGATGGGCTGGGCCAGTGAATTTCAGAACATTATGTCTTCCTAACACTATACCTTATTTTGAAGGATTTGAAGTAGGATATGTGCAAGGAGCATCTATTACAGGATGTTTGTCACAACAAAGTATCGGTGGTACTGGCGTATGGTCTGCTAATACTTCATTAACTGATTATAATAGAACTCCAAGAACTGGATCGTGGAATTCTTTTTTAGGATACAGCAATGAAGATTGGATTTTTATTCCCATTAATTTAGTGGGGGGAACTAACTATACAGTTAAAACTTATGCTAGACAAGATGGTAGTGGTGGAACGAACGCTAACTTATCAATTAGTTATGGTACAATAAACACCGCCACTGGAATGACAAATTCCATTGTTGCTGCAACACCACTTATAAATGGTGGTTACCAAAAAATATCCGGAGCATTTACTCCTGCAACAACAGGTACATATTACGTTGGAATTAAAGGGTCTATAAACACTGCACCATGGTACATTTCATTAGATGATATTTCTATTGATGTTACGTCTTCTTGCGCAGAGCCTACAGCTTTAGTCGCTTCGAATATTTCAACAACAGGTGTCGATTTGGCTTGGAATCATGCTACAGCATTAGATTTTGAATACGTGGTTCAAGTAGCTGGAACTGGTCTTCCATCAGGAGCAGGTACTTCAGTAGGAGCTACAACTGCTTCAATTTTAGGAACACTTACTCCAGCAACAAACTACGAATTTTACGTTAGAGCAGATTGTGGATCAGGTGAATTGAGTGGCTGGAATGGTCCTTCAACTTTTACTACTGCGTGCACATCTGTTACAAGTTTTAATCAAGGTTTTGAGGGAACTACAGGAGCACTTTTCCCTACATGTTGGACAAAAGTTGGCACAGCTGGTACTGCTTATACTCAGACAAGTACTGCTATTACAGGTGCTAGAAATCTATATATTTATAGTACAGGTGCTTCTAGCAGACCAGTAGTTTCAATGATTACTGTTAGTAATGCTAATGCAGGTACTCACAGAATGGCTATGAAAGTTAGAGCTAATTTTTCTGTGGGTGAAACTGTAGAATTAGGTTATTTAACAAACCCAGCTGACGCAACATCTTTTGTTTCAATTAATTCAATTGTAACAAATAGTAGTACTGTATCAC
Organism: Flavobacterium ardleyense; assembly: GCF_042686085.1. GTDB lineage: Bacteria > Bacteroidota > Bacteroidia > Flavobacteriales > Flavobacteriaceae > Flavobacterium > Flavobacterium ardleyense. The sequence continues at coordinate 325,180 of NZ_JBHUOL010000018.1, read as the reverse complement.
AAAATTTTGTAACTGTTCCTTCTGGAATGCCTGCTGGAGACGTTGTTTTTGCAATAAGAACAGGTACGGCTTTACTTAGCGTCTTGATAGATGATGTTGTATGGGAAGCAATCCCTTTGACTGCACCATTATGTTCAACAATATCTACGCCCGCTAACAATGCTGTAGATGTGGCTATTAGTAGTAATATTTCTTGGGCCGCTAATATAGATGCAACGGGGTATTTTTTACAAATAGGAACTACTGCTGGTGGAGTTGATATACTACCAAGTACAGATTTAGGTAATGTTTTAACTTATAATCCACCTGTTGATTTAGCTTTTAGTACAACTTATTTCGCAACATTAACTGCTTATAATGCAAATGGTAATGCTTCTGCATGTGCAGAAACTACTTTTACTACAAAAGCTGCTCCACCAACAGGTTCAGTTTGTTCTGATCCGATTGTCATTAATGCTGCAACCTTACCTTATGCTACAACAGATAACACTAATTTATACGGTAATGACTATGCAAATGGTTCTACTCAATGTAGTTCTTATTACATGAGTGGTGATGATGTGGTTTATGCGATTACACCAGCTTCTAATATGTCTGTTAATATTGTATTAAGTGATTTAAGCGATACATATTCAGGTATTCACGTTCTCGATGGTTGTCCAAATTCAGTTACACCTCCAAATTGCGTTGCGTTTGCTGGTGATACAGGAATCACAACTAGAAATTTACAAAGTGTTTTATTAACAGGAGGAACAACTTATTACATCGTTATTTCAACTTGGGCTTCTCCTCAAAGCACCGCCTATACTTTGACTATAACAGAAAATTCTTGTATAATTCCAACAGTTACTTTTTCAAAGTCAAATAACTGTCCTACTGAGACTTTTAATGCAGTAGCTAATATTACTAATTTAGGTTCAGGTACTTCATTAACAGTAAGTGACGATCAAGGCAGTTCACCACAAGTTGTATCTGCAATAGGAAATGTTTCATTTGGTCCTTACGCTTTTGGAACGAATGTAGTTTTAACAGTTGTAAATAATCAAGATGTTAGTTGTGCTGTTACAAGTGCTATTCTAACATTAGTAGCTTGCCCTCCTGCTAATGACGAATGTTCTGGTGCATTTCCTTTAACTGTAAATGCAGATTTTAGCTGTGCATCATTTACAGCAGGTACAGTAAGTGCTGCAACTGCTTCAGCCGTTGATGGTACGGCATGTTCTGGAACAGAAAACGACGATGTTTGGTTCTCTTTTGTAGCTACTGCAACTACGCATAAGATTAAGTTAACTGATGTTGTAGGATCGTCAACTGATTTATTCCATTCTTTATGGACTGGTGCAGATTGTAATTCATTAACTTTAGTGCCTGGAACTTGTTCAGACCCTAATACTAGTACCCCAGCTGGATTAACACTTGGGCAAACATATTTCATTAGAGTATATTCTTTTTATGCAGTGCCAGCGACAACATCTTTTAATGTGTGCGTAGGTACGCTTCCACCAGTACCAGCTAACGACGATTGCGCAAATGCAATTGCAGTAACAATGCCATATAATAATTTTCAAGACGCATCCTCTGCAACAAACAACGCTGGTTTCGTAACAGCATGTGGAACTGGAACTAATGACGGTGTTTGGTATACTGTAGTAGGTGATGGAGGCAATATTACTATTGATGTTACTGATGTTTCAGACTGGGATGCTAGAATAAGTGTCTACACAGGTTCTTGTGGAGCATTTACTTGCGTTGGCACTGTTGATCAATCAACAGGAGACGAAACTTATACTATTACAGGCTCCGTAATTGGAACAACGTATTATATTAATGTAGGACATTGGAGTGCATCAACTGACGGACCAGAAGGACCATTTACAATTGATATAACAACTACTTTATCTTCTGATTCATTTGATAATGCTAGTTTTATGGCTTATCCAAATCCAGTGAAAGATGTATTTAATTTATCATACACTTCTGAGATTTCTTCTGTAAGAGTACTTAATTTATTAGGTCAGGAAGTAGTGTCTAAAGCAGTAAATGCAACTTCAACTCAAGTTGATATGTCTCAATTAAGTGCTGGAACATACATTGTAAATGTAACAGTAGGTAATTCAGTAAAATCAATTAAGGTGATTAAACAATAATAAGATTCTAAAACAATTATATTTTTAAAGTCCCACTTAGGTGGGACTTTTTTATTTATACTATATTTGTAAAAAACAAAAAGTATGTATTTTTCTTTTATAATCCCTGTTTACAACAGACCTGATGAAATTGACGAACTTTTAGACAGTTTGTCAAAATTAAAATCAGACATGCCCTTTGAGGTGGTGGTTGTGGAAGATGGTTCAAGTATAATTTGTGACCATATCATAGAAAAATACAATTCAAAGCTTACTATTTCCTATTTTTTTAAACCAAATTCAGGTCCAGGTGATTCACGTAATTATGGAATGCAACGTGCACAAGGCGATTATTTTATAATTTTAGATTCCGATTGTATTATTCCCGAAGATTATTTACTTCATGTTAAAAGTAGTTTACAAAGCGACTATGTGGATTGCTTTGGTGGACCCGATGCTGCTTTAGCTTCTTTTTCGGACATTCAAAAAGCTATTAATTTCACGATGACTTCTTTTTTAACAACTGGTGGAATTCGAGGTGGTAGCGAAAAAGTGGGCAAATTTCAACCAAGAAGCTTTAATATGGGTATTTCGATAAAAGCTTTTGAAGTTTCTAAAGGATTTGGAAATATTCATCCGGGCGAAGATCCAGATTTATCGATTCGATTGTGGAATTTAGGATTTCGAACAAAATTAATTAAAGACGCTTTTGTATATCATAAAAGGAGAATTAGTTGGGAGAAGTTTCAAATTCAAGTAAATAAATTCGGAAAAGCGCGACCTATTTTGAATTCTTGGTATCCTCAATTTTCAAAAATAACATTTTGGTTTCCTAGTTTGTTTCTTGTAGGATTTCTATGTGCGTTAATTTTGAGTTTTCTTAAATTTCCCTACTTTTTAGGATTGTATTTATTGTATTTCGGATTGCTGTTTATTTCCTCTTTAATTGCCAATAAAAGTTTTAAAATAGCGTTTTATACTATATATGCTACTGTTATTCAATTCTATGGTTATGGAAAAGGATTTTTATTATCGTATTATCGAATTTTCATTTTAAAACAAAAGGCACAGGAAGCATTTCCGGAATTATTTTTTAAAAAGTAAAGTATGACAAGAATTATTGGTTTAACAGGCGGAATTGGCAGTGGAAAATCGACTGTAGCTTTTTATATCGCTTCAAAAGGTATTCCAGTTTATATTGCGGATGAGGAAGCAAAGAAACTAATGGATTCGAAAGTTATAATTAAAAAAATTCAAGCTATTTTCGAGGAATCAATTCTTACCGATGAAGGAAATTTAGACCGAAAAAAAATAGGTAGCATTGTTTTCAATACGCCCGAAAAACTAGCGCAGTTAAACAATATCGTTCATCCCGAAGTAAAAAAGCACTTTGAGAATTGGGTTAAACAGCATAAAAATCAGCCCTTTGTTGTTAAAGAAGTAGCAATTTTGTTTGAAACAGGCGGTAATTTAACTTGCGATAAAGTAATAATGGTCACAGCTCCCGAAGAAATTCGCATTGAAAGAGCAATGAAACGCGATAGTGTGGATAGAGAAAGTATTGTGAATCGCATTAAAAACCAACTTCCGGAGGAAGAAAAAATTAAAAAGAGCGATTTTGTAGTTTATAATACTGATTTACAAAATACTTATAACGAAATAGACAAAATTCTTAAAATATTAACAAAAACATAAAATAAGGTTTTTATGTTAATCTTTGGTTAATGTATTTTAACAAGAAATGTTAAAATGTTAAATTTGTCTCGATGAATAAATCAAGATTTAGATTATTAGTCTTTTTAATGAGTCTGTCATTAATTGGAATTATTGTTGTTCAATTGTATTGGATCACTACTTCTTTGACTAAAAATGAAGAAGAATTCAAATATCATGTACAGCAAGTTCTAGGTAATGTTTCAAGTATTATCAAAGAAAAGGAACAAGTAGCATTTTACAAACAGTATGATAAAATCATCGATAGCACTGGTACAGTTCCAAAAGAAGAAGACTTAAAGGAAATCTACTTTTATGAACGTGATAAAAGAACAAATGAAACTATTATTTATTCAAATACGCTTGTAGCTGAAAATTATGGAATTACAGGTTCATTCTTCGACAAAAGCGCAAATTCAGTTAATTTTGATAAAGTAATTTCGAAGAGACAAACGGAAGTTTATAACGGAAGTAGCATCAATGACGGAAGTTTTAGTATGAGTACCCAGCCTAATATTACTATTAGGAAATCAGGAAGCTTATCAAGTTTAGACAAAGTAAATTTTGAAGTTGCTTTTAAAGATATTGTGGCTCAGAAGTCGTTGCAGAAACGTATTTCAAATGAAGATTTAGAAGAATTACTGAAATCGGAATTAAAGAAATATGGTGTTAAAACTCCTTTTGAATTTGGGATATATAGCAATGGACTAGCTACAAAGATACGTTCTGATAAATTTAGATATAACAAAGAAACAACTTACGGAATTCCAATTTTTCAAGATAACGAAGGAATGTCTAAATATCAGTTATTGGTTATGTTCCCGGATAAAGATAAGTTTGTTTTTTCTTCCTTAATTGGAATTACGAGTTTGTCTCTTTTATTTACATTGGTGATCGTGTTAACCTATTCAAGCGCTTTAAATCAGTTGATTAAGCAAAAACAAATTTCGGAAATCAAAACTGATTTTATCAATAATATGACGCACGAGTTCAAAACACCTATTGCTACGATCAATTTAGCTTTAGATGCAATTCGAAATCCGAAGATTATTGATGATAAGGAGAAAGTGCAACGTTATCTTCAAATGATTAAAGAAGAAAATAAACGCATGCACGCGCAAGTTGAAAATGTTTTAAGGATATCAAAATTAGAAAAAAACGAATTAGATATTGATAAGGAACCGAGAGATGTTTCTGAGATTCTTCAGGATGCAATTGATCACGTAGGTCTTATTGTTGAAGATAGAGGTGGTATAATTAATACGCATTTTGAAGCGAAAAGAAATACTATTTTACTTAATGATGTGCATTTCACAAATGTATTAGTTAATGTTTTAGATAATGCTATTAAATATTCGCCAGACACACCAATTATTGATGTTTATACAGAAAATGTAAAGGATTTTATCCTAATTAAAATACAAGATCAAGGCGCCGGAATGAGTAAACTTGTACTTAAAAAGGTATTTGAAAAATTTTATAGAGAACACACTGGAGATTTGCATAATGTTAAAGGTCACGGTTTAGGTTTGTCCTATGTGAAACAGATTATTGAGGATCACAACGGACAAATTTATGCAGAAAGTGAAAAAGGGAAGGGCAGTACCTTTATTATTAAAATGCCATTAATTAACTAGAAGAAATATACACAAAATTAGCTATGGAAGGGAAAAAAATATTACTAGTAGAAGATGATCCAAATTTTGGAGCTGTTTTAAAAGATTATTTATCAATCAATGATTTCGATGTCACTTTGGCAAAAAACGGAATGGAAGGTTTTGAAAAATTCAAGAAAGACACGTTTGATTTATGTATTTTAGATGTAATGATGCCTTATAAAGATGGGTATACTTTAGCGAGAGAGATTCGTGAAAAAAACCAAGAAGTGCCTATTATTTTCTTAACTGCAAAAACATTGAAAGAAGATGTTTTAAAAGGGTATAAAGTAGGAGCAGATGACTATTTAAATAAGCCATTTGATTCTGAAGTCTTGTTGATGAAGATCAAAGCTATTATTCAAAGAAAAGCATCAGAAGTGAAGCCAGATACAAATCAATTTGAGTTTGAAATTGGTGGTTTCCATCTGAATTCTAAATTGAGATTTTTAACTTTTCCAGGGCATGAACCAATTAAGTTATCTCCAAAAGAGTGCGAATTGTTAAAAATGTTAGCGCTTCATGAAAATGATTTAATGCCAAGAGAATTAGCATTAACTAAAATCTGGAGAGATGATAACTACTTTACTTCAAGAAGTATGGACGTTTACATCGCTAAGTTGAGAAAATTCTTAAAACTAGATGATACTGTAGAAATCCTTAACATTCATGGTGAAGGTTTTAGACTAGTAATCAAAAAATAAATAGAGAAGCTCTGAGAAATCAGAGCTTTTTTTATTCGTTTAATTCTAAGGCGAAACAAATTTTATCATCTTTAGAAATTATTGTTGTATGCTCTTTTCTTGCAATGATAACTTCATCATGCAGCGATAATTCGCGCAGGAAATTCATTTCAAAACCTTTTATTTTCTGTCTTAGAATATATTTCACATCTAATTCATTCAAACACCATTCTAGATATTTAACGTTGTTTGCGTGATTAACAATATCAATGTCAGATAATTGAACTGTATAATTTTTCTGAATTTCGAAATCTAAATTCACATTTATTTTTTTCACTTCGTGCGAAGTTGCGTTTTGTAAAGGGAATTTTTCAAAATGATCATGAGGTAACGCTAAGTTTTCAGGTCTTCTTGCTTGTGTATTAAGCACCGCCCAAAAAGTTTCACAACCTACTAGTTTTTCTTCACCTCGATATAATTCCAAACAACGCGTTGAACGGGAATTTTCTAAAGACTTAATCCAAGTTTTTACGGTCACTTTTTCTTTCCATTTTGGAAGAGCGATAATTTCTAAACGCATTTTACTCATTACCCAAGCCTGATGATGTTCTTGCATATCACTAAAGCTAATACCACCAATATCAGCATGAAGTCCCGCTGTAATCTGCAAAATATTACATAAATCGGTGTATTTCAGAAATCCATTTGGGTAGCACTGTAAAAAGTTGATTTCGTATTCTTGTTCTAAAATAGAAGTGAAGTTTGGAGAAATGGGCATATATTATTCTACTGTAAAATTTATAGTTTGTTGATTATTGTTGCTAAGTGTAGTGCTAATGTCAAGTCCCTTATCGTCGCAATTCAAACCTTCATTTCTAAAGGTAGCTATTTTATAAAGATTTATTTTATACACTCCTGTTTCAAGTATCTTGATTCCAACTCTACTCTTTAAAACATCACCAACTTTTTCATATTCAAATAGATTGCAATTATTTATGCTACCATTTGTAATTTCTGTGGTGGTCGAATCTAAACAAAGATAAATTTCCGAATTATAAACTGATGATCGATAGAATTGAACACCCCAAGAATATTCTAAGGGATAACTAAATAAATCAATAGTTTCAGTTGGATTTTCAAAAGTTTGATTGCGATCTAAAGTGGAATTAAACCATATAATATCTCCAAGATTATACGTTGTCTGAAGATTTTCGACTGTAATTAAATTTGGCTTATAAATTTGCTTGATAGTTGGAAAACAAGGTTCTTCGCCCTCACATTTAAAAGCCAAAAGAGGAATTAACAGCAACAGAAGGAATAGTTTTTTCATTTTCGGTATTCTTAAAGTAAGTTTTATTAATTGCAAGATTGGTTCATAAAAGTTTGCGATGAATTTTATATTATTTTATTATTAATCCAACTGATATATTTATAGATTGAGAATTATTAAAATAATCTTCATATGCTGGAGTTGTATCAACTTTTAAAAAGCTATAATTGTAGCCAACATTTGTAAAAATTGACAGCGTTTTGTTAAGCTTATAAATTACATCAGAAGAAATACCGATTTGGGTTCCGTTTTGACTTCCATAAAATTTACTTCCATCTTTTTGCCTAAGTTGTATGCCTGCAATTTTAAACTGAGGTTCAAATGCTATTTTATTGTTAGTATACAATTGGTAACTAATTACTCCTCCTAAACTATTGCTGTTGGTTTTGGAAATGTTTCCACCAATCTCTTTGTCGATTACTTTTTGTGTAGTTTTTTCGAATTGAAAGCCTAATTTAAAATTTTTGTAAGTAATAAAGTTGAATTTTAAAGAACCTCCAATTCCATCATTATGTCCTTTTGATAAATAATTATCACCTGAATAGAATTGGGATGAAAATGCGAAACTTGCTTCTGGAGTAAATTCAATTTGTTCTTTCTTTTCAGTTTGACTCCACGCCATTGTTGAAAAAAGTACTAATAACACTATGCTTTTTTTCATTTTTTTAATAATTTAAATTATAATTAATTAAAGGCGATGAATCAATTAAAATTGTGTCTTCAACAATTTCATCGACATTTGTAGCATAATTTTTCAAGGTATATCTAATAATTATATTCTGGTTTTTGACGACTTTTTTATTTATTTCATTGTACAAATAATTTATTTCCATAGGATTTAGAAATTCAATTTCATTTGCAACTTCTCCTATATATTCGATGCGAACTAATTCCTTATTTGTATTTATTCGATTAGCAGTAACTGTTAAAAGCGCTAAGTTTGAAATATCGTAGATTTTTTGGATTCCTAAGTTCAATTCGTAATTTATAAAATTGTCGACCTGAATATTTCTCAATTGTTTTTCATTGTATTGATTTTGTTGTTCATTAATAACAATGATAATTTCAGAATAGTTTGCTTTAGGTTTTGGAATTGCTAGTGTAAAGGCACCATCTGAATTGGTTTTTGCTTTCCCAATAAAATTACTCTCTGAAGGAACTGACCATACAAAAGAATTTGAAGCCGATTCTCTGCTAACAAATAATTTTATATCTTTATTTTTGATAGGATCATTATTATCATCAAGAATAATCCCTTTGACAATTAACTTTGTTTCGCCGTCGTATTCAATTTCACAAGCAGTAAATACAAATAAAAGTAAAATCACTATTTTTTTCATTTTCTATGTTTTAGTTAAGATGAATTTATTTAGGATAGGTTGCGTTACTTTACAAATGTTTCAATTAAATTTATAACTCCCTCTTTATCTGCTATATAATTAAACCATTTTACATTTTCTACGCGTTTAAACCACGTAATTTGGCGTTTTGCAAAGCGTCTGGTGTTCATTTTAATTTGTTCAACAGCAAAATCTAAAGTTGTCGTTCCGTCAAAGTAGTCGAATAGTTCACGATATCCAACGGTTTGTAAGGCATTCAATTGTTTATTTGGATAGAGTGTTTGTGCTTCTTCCAAAAGTCCTTCCTTTAGCATGATGTGCACGCGCTGGTTTATTCTATTGTACATCACATCGCGATCAGCTTCCAAGCCAATAACGATAGGAATAAAGTTTCTATTATTTTTTCGCTTTCCAATAAAACTCGAATACGGTTTTCCACTTCCCAAACACACTTCAACAAAACGTTTCATTCGTTGAGGATTTTGCAAGGTTTGCGGATTTTCAAAAGTAAGTTTTTGGTAATATTCCGAGTCTAATTGCTGTAATTGTTCTTGTAAATAGTCAATTCCTGAAACTTCAAATTGCTGATTTATAGTTGCTCTTACAGATGGTTCAATTTCTGGAAATTCATCAAAGCCTTTCAAAACTGCATCTACATATAATCCTGATCCACCAACCATAATTTGAACGTTATTTTTAGCAAATAATTCGTCTAATTTGGATAAGGCTTCTTGTTCGAAATCACCCACTGAATAACTTTCGAAAATAGATTTATTTTGAATAAAATGGTGTGCAGCTGCAGCTAATTCTTCTGCATTCGGAACAGCCGTACCAATTTTCATCTCTTTATAAAACTGACGACTATCGCACGAAATAATGTCGCATCCAAAATGCTTTGCCAATGTGATGCTCAAAGCAGTTTTTCCAATGGCAGTAGGACCTATAATGGTAATTAAATAATTCATTTTATAATTTAGAACCGCATTTCTGACAGAATTTAGCATTATTCAAATGCTTACTGCTGTTACATTTCTGACAAACGGTATTTTCACTTTCATTACTTCTAAGCGTATTTTTAGCCATTTCAGCCGTAACAATTCCTGTAGGAACGGCAATTACACCATATCCCATAATCATTACAAACGATGCGATGAATTGTCCAAGTGGCGTAATTGGAGTAATATCACCAAAACCAACAGTTGTGAGCGTCACAATACACCAATAAATCGAAACAGGAATACTAGTAAATCCGGCTTGTTCGCCTTCCACCACATACATTACCGATCCAATTATAATACAACTGATCAACATAAAATACATAAAAACCAAAATTCGACCTCGACTGGCAATGATAGAATCTCGTAAATGTGTAGATTGATTTGAGAACTGCGGATGATTTAGGATTTTGAATAATCGCAACAATCGTAAGGCTCTAATAACTGAAAACACACTAGAACCTGCCACAAAAAATGACAAATACATTGGTAAAATAGCAATTAAATCTATTATTCCGTAAAAACTTAAAATGTAGGTTTTAGGTTTTTTTAAGGTAATGATTCTTAATACATATTCAATGGTAAAAAAGAAGGTAATTATCCATTCAAGACGAATTAAATACCAGTGGTAATTTGCATCAAAACCTTTAATGGTTTCTAACATTACTAATATAACGCTCAGCAATATTAAACCTAACAAAACTAAATCAAAAAAACGTCCAGCAGCTGTATTGGTTCCGTAGATTATAATATGCGTTTTCTGCTTAAATATCTCGAATTTTGATTTGATCACATTCCTCATAGAAACAAATTTACATAATTAAAAAGTAATAATTTTATGCATCTTATTTTTGCGCATATAGGACTGAATGATCGTTTTTGTATCGCGATTGTTTTGCATTGAAATGATAATATTTCTTAAAATTTCAATATTGCTCACCTGATAATTTAATGCATAAAAACAATACCCTTTATAAACGCCATTTTCTATTAAAATTGCAGATCGTTCATCATATGTTCTTCCCTTATCAATTACAATCATATTGCTTTTGTCAAAAGAATTTTTGTCGATGAATTCCAAAACGCGTTCGTTGTATGTTGCCGGCGCTTCTTTACTTATGCATGCACCGTGGCATTCCTCAATTTTATACTGAAAACAATCGTTTTTAGTTTCGTATAAGCCATTTATTTTCTGACATAAATTATACTTTTCGGTGATTCTAAAAAGTGCATTTTTTCCTTCTTGCAACGAGGTAAATGCTGTAATTTCTTTTTTTCGACCATCTGCTTTATCAACGCTTAGCGCGATATAACCCGCTTCCGTCTTATGTTGATATAAAGCATAAGGGAAAATACTCTTACGCTGGGCTTTATTGTAGATAGGTTTATTTACTTTTATCTCTTCGCTCTCTTTTAAAAGCGCGATTAATTCACTACCAGTTTCTTCAAAAGTAACGGCATAAACTTCGTTTTGTATTTTTTTACTTCTGCTAGATGTCCCTGTGAAATGTTGATTGACACGCTTTTTGATGTTTCTGCTTTTACCAATATAAATTAAATCTCCTTTTTCATTATGAATGTAATAAATCCCCACTTTTGAAGGAAGGTTTTCCACAATATCCAACAATTTTGGAGACATTCCTGATTTGATTTCCGTTTTAATGAAACTTTTTACGATTTCTTTTTCAAGATCTTTAGATAACAACAACTTGAATAATTTTACCGTTGCCATTGCATCGCCATTCGCTCTGTGACGGTCGGCCATCGGAATTCCCAAGGCGCGGACCAATTTTCCTAAACTATAAGATTCTTGTTCGGGAATTAATTTTTTAGATAATTCAACAGTACAAAGGGTTTGTTTTTTGAAGTCGAAACCCAAGCGTCTGAATTCAGTTTTTAAAATTCGGTAATCAAATGACGCGTTGTGTGCAACAATAACACAGCCTTCTGTCATTTCGATTATTCTTTTTGCAACTTCAAAAAATTTGGGTGCACTTCGAAGCATGGCATTATTAATACCCGTTAATTTCACCACAAACGGCTGAATTGGCTTTTCCGGATTCACTAAACTGATGAATTGATCTACTACTTCGTGACCATCATATTTGTAAATGGCAATTTCAGTAATACCTTCTTCGTTAAATTGACCTCCTGTGGTTTCTATGTCGAGTATTGCGTACATATTCAATGGCAATTTCAAAATACAATGTTCAATTTCAATGACAAAGTCCAATTAATAGCATATTAAGAAGATCTAATTTTGTTATTGCAATTGATATTGCTCTTGAACTATTTTTTATTAATTATCATTTTTAAAGCTACAAAATTTAGCTTTTCAACTTATCGTAAAAGTATATTTCTTAGAAAGAGTACACATTCATTCACAAACTTAACGAATCTATCTTCAAAAGCGAAAATTTTTTCACTAAATGGATTATGTTCAGTCTATTTTCTAGTTAATTTTTGAAATTGAAATTGATCATAATTCTAATTTCTACCTCCGAATATACTGCTTCCTATACGAACCATTGTGCTTCCGCATGAAATAGCAAGTTTATAATCGCCTGACATTCCCATAGATAATGTAGAGAAGCGGTTAATTGCGTCTTTATTATTAATGGTTTCAAAAATAGTTTTCAAATGTTTGAATTCCTTTTCAATTTGATTTTGATTTTCTGTAAATGTTGCCATTCCCATCAAGCCCACAATATTTACATTCTCGTATAATTCTTTCTCATTCTGAACCTGATTCAGAATCTCATTCAATTCATTTTCATCCAATCCAAATTTACTTTCTTCTTCCGCAATATAAATTTGCAATAAAACATCAATTACACGATTGTGTTTTTTGGCTTGTTTGTTAATTTCTTGCAATAATTTCAAACTATCAACGCCATGAATCAAACTCACATATTCCGCCATAAATTTGACTTTGTTCGTCTGCACGTGACCAATCATGTGCCATTGAATATCTTTTGGCATTTCTTCCCATTTCTCCGTCATTTCTTGGATTTTGTTTTCTCCAAAAATACGTTGGCCCGTTTCATAAGCTTCCATTAAATCCGCCACTGGTTTGGTTTTTGATACGGCGACAAGTGTTACATTTTCCGGAAGAGACGCTTTTATTTTAGTAAGGTTGTTTGTGATTGACATTATTTTTTTAATTTTTTTATACTTTCATCTAAGTCAGAAATAAATTTTTTGTCTTGCAAAATTCTAAATTATTCGTATTCAGTGTGGGCTTTATCAATTGCTTGGTCGTGCGATATTTTTCCTGCATTTGGTAAAATCTCTAAACTGTTACTTTCTAAGAATTTATTTGTTCTTTCTAACCAATCTATCATATTCATTATTTGCTTTCTTCTAGCTTGAAATTCAGCTAAATCTAAAAAAGCACTTACTAATAAATTCAAATCTCCAATTTCATTTTCGTTGAGATAATTTTTAGCAATTGAAACATCGCTTTTTAGAATTTTTCCATTTGGTGAATTTTTCCAAGTGGCTAAACCCATAAAATCTTTTGCTTTATCAGCTCTATCAAAAATAATTTCAGCTGCTGTTTTTCCTGAAATAGCGAAATGGAGTTTATTTTGTACCATTTTAAAAAACAGTTTAGTTTCTTCTGTATTTTTTGAATAATCGGAACTACATTGTTCGAAAATATCACCTAATTTTTGGTATAATCTTCTTTCGCTAGAACGAATTTCTCTGATTCGCTCCAGTAATTCATCAAAATAATCTATCCCAAAAGGTTTTCCGTTTTTCAACATTTCATCGTTTAAAACAAAACCTTTGATGATTAATTCTTTTAAATTTTGTGTTGCCCAGATCCTAAATTGCGTAGCTTCTTTAGAATTGACCCGGTAACCAACGGCTATAATAGCATCAAAATTGTAGAATTCCACTTTTCTTTTAACGTTTCTGTCTCCTTCAATTTGAACTGTTTCCAAAATGGAAATAGTTGCTTCCTTTTGGAGCTCGTTTTCTTGAAAAATGTTATTTAAGTGCTTGCTAATTGCTGGGACTTCAACTCCAAAAAGTTGAGAAATCATTTTTTGTGAAAGCCAAAAACTTTCATTGAAGTAAGTAACGTTAATCGTTACATGCTGTTTTTCAGTTTTGTAAAATAAAATATTGTTTTGCATGGCGTAAATTTTTATAAAAATAGTCAATTTGAATTATTTTACAAAGAGATATTTCTGGAGCACAAATTTTCAAATATTTTATTAATTTCTATAATCTGTTTTGCTATTTATTTTTAATGGAATTTAAAGTTCATAAACCACTAATCCACTTCTGAATTTAGGTTCAATATACGTACTTTTTGGTGGCATTATTAAATTATTATCGGCCAAGGTTTTAATCTCTTTAATATCAGAAGGGTAGAGCATAAAGCCAACTTCAAATTCGCCTTCGTCAATTAATTCTTTAATCACTAAAATAGATTGTTTGCCAGGAATGTAATCAATGCGTTCATCATTACGTAAGTCTTCGATTCCTAATAACGGGTGCAAAACTTTATCGTATAATATTTGGGCATCAAGATTGTCTAAAATACCGTTTTCGTTTTTATCATTGAATTGGTAAAATAATGCGTAAAAACTTCCGTCTAAATACATTCCAAATTCATATTTATTTTGAGGTTTCCACAATTCTTGGTCTTTATCTTCTATTTTGAAATGTTCCGAAAGCTTCTTCAGGAATTCATCTTTTGTTAATCCATTCAAATCACGAATTAATCGGTTGAATTCGTAAATTTTGATGTTGCTTTCGGCAATTAAAAAACTCATAAAATAATTTAGGTTTTTATTTCCTAAATGCTTGTCTTGCTGATATAGTAATTCGGCGGAGGCGGAGCGATGATGTCCATCAGCAATATATAAATTTGGAATTTTCTCAAAATGTTCTTGTAAAAAATCAATTTCACTTTGTGTATCAATTTTCCAAAGCGTGTGTTTTTCCTTATTAGTTGTTGAAAATTCGTAAATAGCTTCACTATTTTTACGCAACGAAATAAAAGTATTGATTTCTACACTATCTGGATAAGTGATTAAAACAGGTTCCGTATTAAAATGCGTTTGATGCAAATAATCTTTGAACAGTTCCACACGATATTGTAGAGTATCTTCGTGCTTTTTGATTACATTATTTTGATAATCTTCTACCGAAGTTCCTGCGATAATTCCAGTAAATGTTTGACCTTTCGCCTGAATTTCGTACAGATAAAAAACAGGATCTTCTTCTGAAAATAATATTTTTTCCTGTTTGAAATCTTGATACTTAAGGGCAACACCTCTAAAACGCTTGTCCAACGTGATTTTTTGAGCATTGGCATAAGCCGGATGAATGACGTGTAAAAATGAATACGGATTATAATCCAACCAAGAGGCAAGCTCCGCCGAACTATAAGTGTCATAGGTTTTGCAAGTAACTAAAGCTACTTTATCAGCCACCGGACGAACCGCTTTAAAAGGAATTATTTTTGCCATTTTTCTTAACCACTAAGGTCACAAAGTTAGCACAAGGAACACGAAGATTTACCGAGCTTAGCGCACTCTTCGTGTTCTTTGTGGTTATAATATTATTTTGAAAATTGTTTAGAAACTTTCTCTGCTTTTTTACTTTCGGAATAATCGTAGAAACCTTCACCAGATTTTACACCTAATTTTCCTGCCATTACCATATTCACTAATAAAGGACAAGGTGCATATTTTGGATTTTTAAAGCCGTCATACATCACATTTAAGATCGATAAGCAAACGTCAAGTCCTATAAAATCAGCTAATTGCAAGGGACCCATTGGATGCGCCATTCCTAATTTCATAACCGTGTCAATTTCTTGAACGCCAGCAACTCCATTGTATAAAGTTTCAATCGATTCATTAATCATCGGCATTAAAATACGATTTGCTACAAATCCTGGATAATCGTTAACTTCTGTTGGTGTTTTACCAAGTTTAGTTGATAAATCCATAATGATTTTAGTCACTTCATCCGAAGTTGAATACCCACGAATGATTTCAACTAATTTCATAATTGGCACCGGATTCATAAAATGCATGCCAATTACGCGCTCTGGATGAACTACTTGTGCAGCAATTTGCGTGATAGAAATGGACGAAGTATTTGATGCTAAAATTACATTATGGTCGCAAACATCGCTCAATTGCTTGAAGATGTTCATTTTTAAACCAACGTTTTCTGTTGCTGCTTCAACCACTAGATCACAACCTACAACACCATCTTTGATATCCGTGTAAGTAATGATGTTTCCAATTGTTTTGTATTTATCGTCTTCTGTGATCGTTCCTTTAGTAACCATTCGGTCTAAGTTATTAGCAATAGTTGCCATTCCTTTTTCCAAAGATTTCTCTGAGATATCAATTAATTTTACGGTAAATCCGCTTTGTGCAAACGTATGAGCAATTCCGTTTCCCATTGTTCCTGCTCCAATTACAGCTATTTGTTTCATTATATATTGTTTATTTTTTAATTATTCTTCATCGGATATTGTATATTCTCCGTACTCATTTTTAATATATTTTTCAATGTACGAGTTTAGTAAAAATTCGTCTTCTATAATATTAATTTTTTCTAAATCTAATTCTTTTAAATTAGTGTACGAAACGGTTTTATCTATTTGTCCTTTAATATTAAATTTTTCAGGAAGTTCAAGAATATGTGCTTTATAAATCGCGTCTGTTTCTGCGTTGTCAATTATGAGGACGTCAAGGCGGTAGTATTCTCCTGATTTTGATGTCCCATCAGAACTCGCAGATATTTGAAATCCACTAGAAGTCTCAATTTGTATGATTCTAGTATCTAAATCCCATTGGTACGAAAGGTGGTCGTAATGCGAATCTATTAAAAATTCATACTTTGTTTGACCGTGCATTTCTCTGAAATTCTTTATAAAAGCATCTCGGTCTTTTTTAGAGTCGAATCTGGATTCGGCGTAATATGCGATCGGCTTTTTATCTAGATTTGCTAATACGAAAATTCTGTTAAAATATTGATTTCCTATTCGTGCAACGCTATCTATTTGGCGCGTTTTATATAAATATCCCAATTCTTTAGTTGGTAAATTAATTTTAAAAACCTCGCCCAAATAGCTTTCTATCTTATACTTAAATATTGTATCTGATAACCAATTTTTATCGGTTGTGTCAACTTCAATTTCATAAAAATAAAATGGTTTTTTAGCAAATAAATTAGAAATATCTTCTTTAAAATCTATTTTTTCTAGATCAAATTTGCAATTTTCCTCCAAGACGGTAGGTTGCTGAATTATTGTTTCTTTTTCGTTGCAAGAAATTAAAACTAAAGCGAAAATTATAAGTAGTTTATTCATTTTTTATATTTTCTATTTCTTTTCTAATTTCTGTTAACAGTTGTTCTTCAGACGGAAGGATCAAATCATACTGACTTGCTAAAATAGTTTTATTATTCTCAGGCAAGCTGAATTTTACGACTTCATTATTCTTATCTGTACAAAGTAAAACACCAATTGTTGCTTTTTCATGTTCTAATTTTTCAACACGATCAAAGTAGTTGACATACATTTGAAGTTGGCCTAAATCTTCGTGGGTTAGCTTTTGTGTTTTTATTTCAAACAATACAAAACATTGTAAAATGCGATTGTAAAACACTAGATCAACATAAAAATCATCACCATCCAGATGAAGCCTTTTTTGACGCGCCACAAATGAAAACCCATTTCCTAACTCTAATAAAAAGTCTTGTAAATGTGTAATTATTGCTTGCTCTAAATCTTTTTCATAATACGCACTTTCGCGTTTCAATCCTAAAAACTCTAAAACCATCGGGTCTTTAATAATTTCATTTGGATTTGAAGGAATTGCTTCATTTCGAGCTACAGCTAAAACACTTTCTTTGTCATTACTTAGAAGCAAGCGTTCAAAAAGCTGACTGTTTATTTGGCGTTCCATTTGCCGAACCGACCAATTATTCTTTACGGTTTCACCGATATAATATTCCCTTTTATCTTCGTCATTAATACGTATCAATGATTTATAATGTGTCCAACTCAATTGTGTCCGCAGTGAGTCCACAATTGGAAATGTTCTGTAAAATTGTCGATATCTATTAAGTTCTCTGTATGAAAAACCACTTCCAAATTCAGGTTGCAATTGTTCTGAAAGATATTTAATTACATATTCACCATAATTAGCACGTTCTTTTCCGTCTTGTTCTTCATTAAAAATACGTTCACCAATATGCCAATATAAAAGCGTTCGCTGAAAATCAACCGAACGAATCGCTGTCTGTTTTGCAGAAGCAATTAAGTTTTTTATATCGAGAATTAAATTGATGTTCGACAGCATTTTTATCTTTTCATTGATTCGATAATCATGTAAGCAACTCTCAACGCCTCGGTTCCATCTTCTAAAGTTACGATTGGCGTTGTATCGTTATTGATAGCAGCTGCAAATGATTCTAATTCGTCTAAAATTGCGTTGTTTGCCAAAATATTTGGATTATCAAAATAGATTTGTTTTTTCTCGCCTTCTGCATTTTGTAAAATCATATCGAAATCACCTGGAACTTCTGGAGCTTCTTTCATTTTTACGACTTCGCAAATCTTATCTAAATAATCTACAGAAATGTAAGCATCCTTTTGAAAGAAACGTGATTTACGCATGTTTTTCATTGATATTCTGCTCGAAGTTACATTGGCAACACAGCCGTTTTCAAATTCAATTCGAGCATTTGCAATATCTGGCGATTGGCTTAACACCGAAACACCGCTTGCATGAACCGATTTTACTTTCGATTTTACTACACTTAAAATGGCATCGATATCGTGAATCATCAAATCTAAAACCACCGGGACATCAGTTCCACGAGGATTAAATTCGGCCAAACGATGCGTTTCTATGAACATCGGATTTTTAATTTGATCTTTCACAGCCGTAAAAGCTGGATTAAAACGTTCTACGTGTCCAACTTGTCCTTTTACGTTATATTTATTAGCTAAAGCAATAATTTCTTCAGCTTCTTCAACTGTATTTGAAATTGGTTTTTCAATGAAAATATGTTTTCCAGCTTCTATAACTTGTTTCGCACAATCAAAATGTTGCATTGTTGGGGTAACAATATCTACAACATCAACTGCAGCAATCAAATCAGCAATAGAATCGAATTTTTTATAGCCAAATTCAGTCGCCACTTTGTTCGCATTTTCTTCAAAAGCGTCGTAAAAACCAACTAATTCATATTTATTTGATTGATTTAACAAGCGTAAATGTATTTTTCCAAGATGACCAGCACCTAAAACTCCAACTTTTAGCATATGAAAGTATTTTCAACAAAAATACATATTTGTTTGTTGTTTTCCTTTTATATAAGGAGTTTTTTTCGGAATTTGCAATTTGTTTATTGACATTTAAAGGCTAATTTTACCAAAAATAATTCTGACTCAAATTGAAAGATACGAATAAACACCAAGGACTTCGAAATCAACTTGTAAAGCAGTTGCAAGACAAAGGAATTACCGATAATAATGTGTTAAGCGCTATTGGTGAAATTCCGCGTCATCTGTTTTTAAACTCTAGTTTCGAAGATTTTGCCTATCAAGACAAGGCATTTCCTATTGGTGCGGATCAAACGATTTCCCAACCTTATACCGTAGCTTTTCAATCTCAATTATTAGAACTACAAAAAAATCATAAAGTCCTAGAAATTGGAACTGGAAGTGGTTATCAAACAGCAGTTTTATGTAAAATGGGTGCAAGCGTGTATTCAATTGAAAGACAGAATGAATTGTTTAAAAAGACTTCACGATTATTACCAAATATGGGAATTCGACCTAAGAAATTAATATTTGGTGATGGTTATAAAGGACTTGAAGTTGACGCACCTTTTGATAGTATTATTGTAACTGCTGGTGCACCTTTTATTCCGCAGCCGTTGATGGCGCAATTAAAAATAGGAGGTAGGCTCGTAATTCCTGTGGGTGATAAAGAACAGATTATGACGTTGTTAATTCGTAAAAACGAAACCCAATTTGAAAAACACGAATTTGGTGATTTTAAATTTGTACCGCTTTTAGAGAATAAAAACTAGTTACTTCAAACCTGTTAATCTTTGTTTTAAAGCTTCAATTTCATCTAAAATTTCGTCAATTTTATTATCCTGATTTTCTTTTACAACCTCAATTCCTTTTTCCTGAAGTATTTGGCTAATTGCTTGAATAGCAAATTGATTGAAATCTAAATTGTTCAATAATTTCGATTTATACCAAGCTACTAAAAGCGTGGAAAGTTCAATTTCTAAGACAAAAGCAATCGTTTGAATTTGTTTTTTAGTGGGAATACGATATCCATTTTCAAATTTACTAATCAACGCTTGGTCGATTTTTGTCAATTCAGCCAGTTTTCGAGTTGAAAATCCTTTATCAATACGCGCTTGTTTTAGAATTTCTTTCATATTACTATGATTAGAAACTTTTCTTAATTCGGTCTAAATCTCTCTTAGTATCTTGTTCTTTCAGTGTTTCACGTTTATCGTAATTCTTTTTACCTCTACATAAGGCAATGTCTAATTTAGCCATTCCTTTTTCATTGGTAAACAGACGAAGTGGCACAATAGTTAATCCCTTATTGTCCGAATCTTTGAAAAGTTTTTTCAACTCCTTTTTGTTTAAAAGTAGTTTTCGTTCACTTTTTGCTCGGTGATTGTATTGATGGCCAAATAAATACTCTTCAATAGTAGAATTGATCACGAATAATTCACCATTGTGAAATTCGCAGAAACTTTCAGCAATAGAAGCTTTTCCTAATCGGATCGACTTTATTTCTGTTCCTGATAAAACAATTCCAGCCGTATATTTATCGAGAATTTCATAATCGAATTTGGCTCTTTTATTAAGTATGTTTATTGTTTTTAGCATTTGACAAATGTAAAGGAAATATCTAGGATTTTAAAGCTAAATCTACAAATTAATAATTTTCATTCTATGATTTATATCAGTCTTTGGAGTTAAGAATGCCATTACATTTGTCCTATAATTTTAAAGAAATTAAAAATGAAAAGAATAGTTTTTGCAATCATGGCAATTTCATTAATGACTGTAAATTTTGTTAATGCACAAAATTCAAATGAATTTAAAAAATGGCAAGTTAGAGTTAGAGGAGTTGGTGTTGTTACCCCAAGCCAAAGCGCTAAAATTGGAATTATCGGTGGAGATGTTCAAATTTCAGATACTTTTATTCCAGAATTAGATTTTACATACTTTTTTACAGAACATTTTGCTGCAGAATTAATTTTAGGAACGGCTAAACACGATGTAAAAGCAATTAATACCGTTGCAGGTGAGATTGACCTTGGAAGTGCTTGGTTATTACCTCCAACATTAACAGCACAATATCACTTTTATGTATCTGACAAAAAAATAGTGAAACCTTATATTGGAGCTGGTATAAATTATACCTTGTTTTACAATGTAAAATCGGGAGCAGTTGCTGATGTTAAGTACGATAATGCTTTAGGATATGCAGCACAAATGGGAATTGATCTAAATATTACGGATTCTTTCTTTATTAATATTGATGCAAAGCGTTTGTTCTTAAAAACGGATGTTACAGTTGATGCAACTAATTTAGTACCGGATTTAATTGTTCCAGCTGAAGTAACGATTGACCCTTGGTTATTTGGAATTGGAGTAGGAATGAGATTCTAAGTTAAACAATACATTTATAAAGTAAAAAAAGAGATTCTTGTACAATCTCTTTTTTTGTATGCTAAAAGCTGCCATTAAAAAAATAAGAATTTTATTATTTTGCAAAATGTATTTGTCTGTGTTTTTTTACTAATTTTATCCCGATAACCTAACCAATTAATGTATGACGACAGAATTTCAACTAATAGATAAAGAAGCAGTGAAAGAGTTACATTTCCCTAATGCGGAAGTTTTAACTGAAAAGCAGGCTATCATGCAACGAATGAATGACTTAGATAGAGCTTTGTCATTAGGTAATCTAGAACATGGTAAGATTAAGATCTTTTTTGAAGATGATATTTCTAAAAAGTCTATTGAAACCACCATTTGGGGAGTAACGGATAGTCGTGTTATTTTAAAACAAGGATTGGTAATTCCGGTAAATAGAATTCATAAAATCGTGTAATCCTCACGATTATAAAAAAGTATAGCGACAAAAACAAAAAATCCCGAGCAATCGGGATTTTTTTTGATTCTACTTTTTAGTAATGATTATTTTAAGAACTTAGTTTTCTTAGCTAGTCTTCAGCTATTCCTTTCCAATTTCTTATTACTTTCGAAACTAAAAACAAAATGACAACCGATAAAATAAAGTTTGCACACATCATTTGAACTTGATGCTCTCTTAACCAATCATGAACAGGTGATTCAAGTTGTTGGTAATAATCATTTACATAATAATTAGGTTTGAACATTTCAATAATTAAAAAGTAAATGATTGGAATAATTAAAGTGAAAGACCAGAGTGCTATATTAAGTGCAATTCTACTTAATTTCAAACTTTTGTTACTGAAATATATTAAAAAGAAATAAATTATAATTCCTATAATAGTGGCTAATATTTGGTAAGGATATAAAATTCCTTCACTAAAAATAGCAGTAATAATACCTGTAATTAAATTAATAATACCTACTACAACAATTGCAATTAACCAACTTTTTCCCGAAGTTACTCTGAAAGAGAAAATCAACAGTGACAATCCTAATACACCATATAAAAAACCTAATAACAATTCAATTTCAACAAAAATATCAGTGTGGGCATCAGAAACAGTATCATATTTATCTTTTAAAACATCTTGTTGTACATAATATTTTGAGTAATTATTTTGATTGAAGTCCGCCGGCCGTTCAGTTCTATAATGATATGAATTGTAACGGTCTGCTTCATTTTCCTTTAAATAAGGTTGAATTCGAAGATATTCTGTAAATTCTGGAGCGCTATACATTATTTCAAACCATTTATTTAAATCTAAATTAGTCGCTAAATTATGTTCCCGAATTATATTTAAGTAATCCGTCATCAATTTTTTTACTTCAATTTCATTTTTAGTAACTAACCAATTATTTATTTGGATTTTATTCAATGAATCTTGTTCTCTTGAAATTACTGAGAACTCAAAAACATTTCGGTTTAACAGAGAATATTCGTCATACATTCTATTGTTGAAAATAATATAATCTTTATAAATAGTTTCCTGTATGGCCTCATCTACGTATTCCATATTTATAATTGCTTCTTCTGCGCTTTCTGCTGCAGACGTTGCCACGTCATAAACATTATTTCTTAGAATTTTATTTCCCGAGCTATCAATTAATCCAGAAGCTAGTGAATCGATTTCTGTTGATCCAAAACTTCCATCAATAAAAACATCAGCAGTACTAATTGTTTTACATCTTTTTGTAGTTTCTTCTAAAGAATAATAACTTTTTTGATGCAATTGTTTTCCAACTTTAAAAGGGATGAAAAACGTTGCCAGTAAAAAACAAATTGTAAATATTTGCAACCATTCAAAAAACAAGCTGTATTTAGATTTGCTGTAAAACGATTTCAGCGCGTTATTTTTAAAATAGGCCACAAGCCATAAAATCAGGATAATAACTGCCGCTAAAATACCAATCAGCATGCAATATGCCATAATATCGATTATGATTTTCCCTGAAAAATCGATAGTTCCATCTATGTAACCTAATCCAAAAAATAGGATTTGAAATATAATACCAATTGTAATCATTGGAATAAATTTAGTATTCCAAAGCAATGGATATTTTAATAATAATTTTTTCTGTATATCTTTAAACATGAGATTTTTTAATTTTTAGTTCACAAAAAAGCGACGCGTTGAATTTGAAATATTTCGCATATAATTCATTGGAATTGAATGATTAACAACAATTTTCATAAAATCATTAATGCTTATATTTTCAGGAAATGTTGCAATATAAGTTCCTCCATTTTGAACCAGCGAAACAATATCAATTGGGCTAAATAGTTGTTTTAAATCACTCAGGTTAAGTGAACTTTCAAATTCTATGATGCAATTCTTGTTAGCTTCATTTTCATCTAATAAGTTCTTCTGAGCACCACGTTTTAAAAACACTACTTGATTAGATGTTTTTTCCACTTCATACAATTGTTGTGAACTTAATACAATCGCTATCGGTCTAAAAGCAGAGTTGGCAATGTTTCTAAAATCATCTAGAACAGTCTGTTGCGCTAGAATATCCAGGTTAGCCAAGGGTTCGTCAATTAATAAGATTTTTGGTTTTCTTAATAACATTCGAGCCAGTTCAAAACGCATTTTATAACCAGACGATAAGTTATTCCACGAATGGTTTCTAAATTTACGCAAGCCTAAACGTGTAATTACTAAATCCACTACCAAATTATTTTCTTCGGGTAAAAACCCATAACAACTTGCAGTAAATTCTAAATTTTCGTACATCGAACCACGCCATGTATCTGTTCTTTGTGGAATATAGACTAGCTTCGAACGAAGATCATACAAATCATCATATTTGAAATTATACTTTATTGTTCCGGAAGAGGGATGTAATTCTCCACAAATACTTCGCAATAAAGTCGTTTTTCCATTTCCGTTTTCACCAACTAAACCAATTATTTCTCCTGTTTTTATATCGAGGTTTATTGGACCTAATCCAAAAGAAGAATTGTAGACTTTTTGCAGATTCTGAACCGATATTATAGTTTGATGTTCATGACATTCTTTTTTAGTTAGAATAGTATGAAGTTCGGTAAGTAAATCTGAAAGCTTTTGTGTTTTTTCAACTTCGTTGCTTTCGTTGCTGTCATGCCAATTTAAAAAGGTATTTGTTTTTTGATACTGTACAATATCTTCAGTATCTAAGGTAAAATCGATAATGCGTTTGATTACTTTGTTGTAATCTTTAAATTCTAAAAGTTCTTTAACTTCTCGAAATTGTCTTTCAAATTCAGTCATATATTATTTTATGAAATTTCTTTTAAGTAAACTGTAAATCACCGTATCGGTAAATTCATTATTGTAATAAAAATTTTCTACAAAATGTGCTTCTTTTATAAAGCCATTTTTCTGTAAAACTCTCTCGGATGCATTGTGTCTGGAATCAATTATAGCTCCCACAGAATGTAAATTTAAGCTATTAAATGCAAAATCTAACAAAGTTTGAACCGCCTCAGTAACATATCCTTTTCCCCAATATTCAGGCAAGATCATGTAGCCAATTTCTGCTCTATAATGTTCGGGTTCCGTTCTGTAAAAACCCATTATTCCGATACATTTGTCGTTGTCTTTTTCGGTCACTGCCCAGTTGATATCTAAATTCTCTCCAATTTTATCATCAATCATTTTTATATGTGCCAAAGCGCTATCTAAATCGGTTAGCAATGGTCTTGGAATAAATCGCATTGTTTCAGGTTTGCCTCGTAATTCTAAAACTTCAGGTGCATCCGCATTAGTTAGCTTTCGGAACTGTAAACGTTTTGATTCTAATAGAGGAAAAGGATTAAAATTTAGTTCTAACATGTTTATATTTTTGAGTAGGAATTATAATTTTTGAAGTTATTGTTCCGCTTGGATTTCTAATTTATCAATCGAGTTGTCGTGCATTTTACTAAAGAAAACAAGCATACAGATAGCACCAATGGTCGCAAATAGCATATCAGATTGGGTGTCCCAAATATCGCCTTGTGTTCCTAAAAATGAATCGCCACCTTCGCCAGTTCCTAAAGAAACGATCCATTCAATCCATTCATAAGCAGCGCTAATAGCCAAACAAATTGCCACAATTATAAAGTTGAAGAAGCTTTTATTAGCGACTACATTTTTTCGTATAAATAATTCTCGCACTATCATTGCGGGAACAAAGCCTTGTGCGAAATGGCCTAATTTATCATAATTGTTTCTACTTTGATCAAAAACTTCTCTAATCCAATCAAAAAGCGGGACTTCGGCATACGTATAATGACCACCCAAAAATAAAATATAGCAATGAATTAAGATAAAGAAGTAGGTAAAATTAGTAAACTGAAATTTTTTATAGGTAAAAATTAAAATCAACAAGCCAACAATTGCTGGTGAAACTTCTAAAAACCAAGTAAAATATTCCTTCGGTTGAATTCCCGATATAATTAGTCCAATAAAAAATAAGACAATATAGAGTTGTTTTGTTTTCATAAGTGCTAAAGTATGTTTTTTCTTTCAAAAACTAGAAAGTCAAGTCATGTAATTTTACTACTTGATTTAATTGATACAAATTCAAGAAAAATAAAAATTATTCAGACTAATAAAGAGTGTAAGTTTTTTATTAAATTTGAAATAAAAAAAATGAAAAAGAGCTATTTATTTTCCTTACTAATTGTAGGTCAATTTGTTTTTTCGCAGACGGATGAAAAAATTTATGCAATAGTAAAAGAAGTTTCAAGTAAAAGAATAGAAAGTGACATTCGTACATTGGCAGGCTTTGGAACTAGAAACACATTCAGTGACACTATCTCAAATAAAAGAGGAATAGGCGCTGCTAGAAGATGGATAAAAAACGAATTTGATAAGGTTTCTAAGGATTGTTCTAATTGCCTTGAGGTTTTTTACCAAAAAGATTTTGTAACTACAAATGATGGAGAACGCGTCCCAAAAGACACATGGATTGTAAATGTAGTAGCAGTTCAGAAAGCTAAGAAAAAGAGTAACCGATATGTAATTATGTCTGGTGATATTGATAGTAGAAATTCAGATCCAATTGATTTTACAAATGATGCGCCAGGAGCTAATGATAATGCATCTGGAATGGCTGGAACAATTGAAGCAGCAAGAGTTTTAGCAAAATATAAATTTGATTACAATATCGTTTATCTTGGATTATCTGGAGAAGAACAAGGTTTGTTTGGAGGAAAAGGTTTCGCGGAATATGCAAAAAAGAATAATTGGGAAATCATAGGTGTTATTAATAATGATATGATTGGCAATATAGAAGGGGTTGATGGTGTAATTGACAATAGAACTTTTAGGATATTTTCTGAGCCCACACCAATTAATGAAACGGAGAAGGAAAAAAGTAATAGACGTTTTTATGGGGGAGAAATAGACGGAGTTTCACGCCAATTAGCGCGATATATTCATAGACTAACAACTACTTATATGCCAGAACTAAATCCGATGATGGTTTATAGATTAGATCGCTTTGGAAGAGGAGGTCATCATAGACCTTTCAATGATCTAGGTTTTCCGGGCGTTAGATTGATGGAAGCGCACGAAAATTACAACCGTCAACATCAAGATTTACGTGTTGAAAATGGAATTAGTTATGGTGATGTAATTGAAGGCGTAAATTTTGAATATGCTAAAAAGCTAACAGCCGTAAACGCAATTACGTTAGCAAGTTTAGCTTGGGCAACACCTGAACCTACGAACGTAAAAATAGGAGGTGTTGTAGAACCTAACACAAAATTAAAATGGGAAAAAATTGCAGATGAAAATATACTAGGTTATAAGATTTACTGGCGCTACACAACTTCACCTCAATGGGAGTTTAGTAGATTCGTTGGAAATGTGGATAATTTTGAATTAGAAGGTATTGTAATTGATAATTTTTATTTTGGAGTTGCTTCGGTTTCTAAATCAGGACATGAAAGTGTAGTTGTTTTTCCAAATGATATTATTAGAACTACTTTTAAAAGAAAATAAGCTTATCAATTATTTAGCAAAAAAAAAGCACCAACACATTAATGCGTTGGTGCTTTACTAACTAAAACTAAATCCAAACTTATGAAAAATCTACTTATTCTACTAATTCACTTTGGTTTCTAAAAACCAAATTCCCATCAAAACTATCTAGCAAAATAATGCTATCAGTTGTTACTTTTCCTGCTAAAATTTCTTTCGACAATTGGTTTAAAACTTCACGTTGTATTACTCTTTTTACGGGTCTAGCTCCAAATTGAGGATCATAACCTTTATTGGCTAAATAATCTACTGCTTCTGGGGTTGCGTCCATAATAATATTTTGTAACCCAACCATTTTAATGACACTTTTCAATTGCAATCCCACGATTTCTTTAATATTCGCTTGAGTCAAAGGCGTAAACATTACAATTTCATCAATACGATTTATAAATTCAGGTCGAACAGTTTGTTTCAATAAACCCAAAACTTCCACTTTTGCAGCTTCCGTAGCTGCTTCAACAGAACCTTTCAGATTCTCGAACTTCTCTTGAATTATGTTACTTCCCATATTAGAAGTCATAATTATAATCGTATTTTTAAAATCGGCAACACGCCCTTTATTATCGGTTAATCTACCTTCATCTAAAACTTGTAATAAAATATTAAATGTGTCGGGATGTGCTTTTTCGATTTCGTCTAATAACACTACAGAATACGGTTTTCTTCTTACGGCTTCGGTCAATTGACCACCTTCTTCATAGCCCACATATCCTGGAGGCGCACCAACTAATCTACTCACACTATGACGTTCTTGATATTCACTCATATCAATTCGGGTCATTGCATTTTCATCGTCAAATAGATATTCGGCTAATGCTTTTGCTAATTCGGTTTTACCAACTCCAGTTGTTCCTAAAAATAAGAACGAACCAATTGGCTTTTTAACATCTTGCAAACCAGCACGACTTCTTCTAACAGCATCACTAACGGCCTCAATTGCTTCTTCCTGACCTACAACTCTATGGTGTAATTCATCTTCTAATTTTAATAATTTCTCGCGTTCGCCTTGTAGCATTTTCAAAATTGGTATTCCAGTCCATTTCGCTACAACCTCAGCAATATCTTCACGCGTAACTTCTTCTTTAATAAGTGAAGTTCCAGATTGATTTTCGGCTAACTGCACTTGAAAAATATCTAAACGTTCTTGTGCTTCTTTTATTTTTCCGTAGCGAATTTCCGCTACTTTTCCATAATCTCCATTGCGTTCCGCTTGCTCCGCTTCTTGTTTTAAATCTTCAATCTCTTGTTTTACGGATTGGATATTATCTACTACATCTTTCTCCGATTTCCATTTGGTAAAAATTTCGTTGCGTTCTTCTTTTAAATTTGCTAATTCCAATCCTAAACCTTTCAGTTTCGTTTCGTCATTTTCACGCTTAATAGCTTCAATTTCAATTTCTAATTGCATGACTCTTCGATCCAAAACATCTAATTCTTCAGGTTTTGAATTGATTTCCATACGTAATTTAGAAGCTGCTTCGTCAATTAAATCGATGGCTTTATCTGGTAGAAAACGATTGGTAATATAACGCTGTGATAATTCAACCGCAGCAATAATGGCGTCATCTTGAATTCTTACTTTATGATGTGTCTCGTATTTTTCTTTAATACCTCTCAGAATAGAAATCGCACTTTCGGTATCCGGTTCATCGACCACAATTTTCTGAAAACGACGCTCTAAAGCTTTGTCCTTTTCGAAATACTTTTGATATTCATCTAATGTTGTGGCACCAATGGCTCTCAATTCTCCTCGTGCTAAAGCAGGTTTTAAGATATTTGCAGCATCCATAGCACCTTCGCCACCTCCAGCACCAACTAAAGTGTGAATTTCGTCAATGAAAAGTACAATATCGCCTTCGGCAGATGTTACTTCTTTTACTACAGCTTTCAAACGCTCTTCAAACTCTCCTTTATATTTTGCACCAGCAATCAAAGCTCCCATATCTAATGAGAACACTATTTTATCTTTTAGATTTTCAGGAACGTCACCGTCTACAATTCGATGCGCTAAACCTTCAGCAATAGCAGTTTTACCCACTCCTGGTTCTCCAACTAACATTGGATTATTCTTAGTTCTTCGGGTTAAGATTTGTAAAACACGACGAATTTCTTCATCACGACCAATTACTGGATCTAATTTTCCGCTTTTTGCTAACTCATTTAAGTTTTTAGCATATTTATTTAAAGCATTATACGTTTCTTCCGCAGAAGAGGAAGTTACACGTTCCCCTTTTCTTATTTCTGCAATAGCGGCTTCTAAATCTTTTTCGGTTACGCCCTGATCTTTTAGAATTTGGGCTACTTTACTTTTTGATTTAAAAATAGCTAATAGTAAATGTTCGATAGAAACATACTCATCGTTCATTTTTTTAGCGATAATTTCCGCTTCATTCATCGTCGTCCCAGTGCTTCTTGAAAACATAATTTCGCCTCCAGAAACTTTTGGGAAACTTTGAATAGTGCTGTCTAATACTTTTTTGAACAACTCTACATTAACGTTCAATTTTTTTAAAATAAACGGTGTTACATTTTCATCGACTTCTAAAATACCTTTGAAAATATGCTCGTTTTCGAGCTGTTGTTGCCCTAAACTCTGCGCAATTTGCTGTGCTTGTTGTAAAGCTTCTTGCGATTTAATGGTAAATTTATTGATGTTCATATAGTATAGTTTAAGAGACAATTTCTTGTCTTATTTTTTGTTAATTGTTTTCATAAGGAATATTTCAATTTCTATTCCAATACGAAAAATAGGACAAAATGACTGATTTATCTAAGAGTCAATACTAAAGTTACGACAAAATGTCTTAAAAAATGACAAATAAGGCCTAAATCTTTATATCAGCTATTTTTTAAAACAAAAAAAGCACTCGTGAAGAATCAAGAGTGCTTTCGAAAAGAAGGTTTTATTTATTCTTTAATAATCTGTTTTACGAATTCTTGTCCATTAACAATCGTTCTAATGAAATAGACTGAAGAAGGTAAGTTAGAAATATCAATTGCTTCCATTTCTTCCATTTTAGCTTCTTTTATAATTCTTCCATTAATATCTATAATTGAGTATTGAATAGTATGGACATTATCTTGATTTACTTTTAAATTTAAGATTCCATTGGTTGGATTTGGATAGAAAGAAACTACAAGTTTTTCTTGCAAATTGGTATCGTCAGTATTCATTCTAGCTGCTGCACAAGATTTCGCTTTAATAGATAAAGTACCGTTTGAATTATCAATAGTTCCCAAAGCATTTTTAGCTTTTACATAATAGGTAAAAGTAGTTCCCGCTGTAATTAGATAAGTATTTGAAAAAGAAGTATCAGTTACGTCCGAAGCGTATAGATTGCCATTTCTATATATGTCATAAGAAGTTGCATTTGCAGAAGGAGTCCAAGATAAATTAATTACGCTAGTTGCTCCATCACATACAGTGCTTAAAGTAAGACTAAATGGAGAAACTGTAGTACAATTTTTAGCTACAACAGATAAAGTACCATTTGAATTGTTAATGGTTCCCATTGTATTTTTAGCCTTTACATAATAAGTAAATGTTGTACCACCTGTAATTAAATACGTGTTTTCAAATGAAGTGGTGGTAATGTCTGATGCGTATAGATTTCCATTTCTATATACGTCATACGATGTTGCACTAGCGGAAGCATTCCAAGATAAATTTATTTTACTAGTTGCGCCATCACAAATAGCCGACACTGAAGCACTAAATGATCCAGGAGTGCCACATTTTGAAGCAACAACCGCTACAGTTCCGTTTGAATTTGTAGTTTGAGTACCACTAGAATTTTTAGCTTTCACAGAGTAGGTGTGATTTGCACCTGCTACAACACCATTAGTGTTTGTGTAGGTTGTAGTTGTAATATTAGAATCCCATAAAGCACCATCTTTGTAAATATCGTACGAAGTTGCATTTGCAGAAGCTGTCCAGCTTAATGCCATTCTGCTTGTAGTTCCGTTACATTGTGGAGTTACTGTTAACTTAAAAGTACCTGGCGCGGCAACAGCACCATTACATGCTAGATTAATATTAGATTTTAAACCAGTATAAAATCCTAAAGCAAATTTATCGCGCCATGAATCATTTAATAATTTCGCTTTATCGCTAGAGTTATCGACAAAACCTAGCTCATTCAAACAGGCTGTAGTTGATCTCCCTAATATTCCTAAATTATCCCGCAAATAGGGATTTCCACTATTTCTTTTTGCCATACTCCCTTTTAAAGCAAGTTCAGCATTCATTAATTTCGCGTAAGCAAAATGTATTGCATCACTTTGTGAATTTGCCGTACTCTTCGTTGCTGTCGAATAGTAAGTTTCTGTTCCTGTTGCAGTACTTGTTGCCGAGGCATCATTACTTGCATCTCCATCAGCGTTACAATGAATACTTATTAGTCGGTCTGAATTCCAGTTTTGTGCTTGTAACGCTCTTGCACTTACATTTGACCATCCATTTACATTAGTTGTTCTTGACATTCTAACAATAACTGATGAGCAATTATTTGTTAACAGAGTTTTTAATTTTAAACCCACTGCAAGATTAGTTTCAATTTCGGTTGCCGTTCTTCCGTCTGGATTGTTTGATAACGTTGCACCATATCCATGACCAGGATCAATATAAATTACTTGAGCATAAGATGTTACTGATACTATCAAGATAAGCAAAAATGAGTATATTTTTTTCATAGTATTAGAATTTTATTTTAGAAATAATGATGTCGCCCGTTTTTTCGTCAGCATATATGATTTGGTCTTTACTTAAAAAGCTCACATTACTTTCAAAAACATCTTTGGTATTTGTAATTTTAGAAGCTTTTTCATTTTTCACATCAAATAAATAAAGATCAGAATTAGATATTACATGACCGTCATTACTTTCGCTTAAATACCCGAGTAGAAAATTATCGTCATAAGACCATGAAGTAGCAATTCCTTGGCCTAATTTTGCAATTATTCCTGAACCATCAATGTTATATACAAATAGTTCAGAACCTTCATGAACAGCAACCTTTTTACCGTCATGCGATAATGTTGCGCTGTAAAATTGACCGTCATTATTCGTTACAACCCATGATTTCATTGTACTTAAATCAATAGCTTCGATTTGTAACGTTCTGATATTAGTATAAACTACAACTTTTTCTTCACCTTGATAAGAAGGTAAATAATTGTGATCAACAGCTAATTTGCTTGTTTTTTTGTTTTTAATATTGAAGCTAAAAACTTCGGAATCCATTACGTAACCATTTTCAGGTTTTACTTTATAAAAAATAGTTTCATTATCAGAAGCCCAGCTGTACCCATAACCATTAGCTTCGGTAATTGAAATAGGCGTAATCTTTTTTGTTTTTAATTCTAAGAGATAAATTCCGATAAACTGTTGGCCAGTAACTAAAGCAAATTCGCCATTTGGAGAAGTAATCGGACTTGTGTAGAAGTCATTAAATTCCATTTTTTTTGTATCGTACAGATTCTGAGAAAATCCTGCAGTACAAAACAGAATAATTAATAAAAAATGTGAAATTTTTTGCATAATTAATAGTTTTTTAAGGTTAATTAAAAGTAAATGATAGATTTTTAGGATACCAAGATAAAATATTTTTTTAATTTTAACATTATTTTAATAAAAAAAAGCATCTAAAATTAATTTTAGATGCTTCATTATGAGTTAGGTGTGGTAAATTTACCTCCTAAACTTATTATTGGTAATAATATTTTTTAGCTTTAGCTTTAAATCCTCGCCAGTGTCATAAACCATTTGTTCATTAGTTGGAAATTGAACAGCTCTGCGGTCAAAATATTGATAATATGTTTCTTCAACAGCTCGTTTATCGCCATTATAATTAGCGTAAATGTAACTAAAAACAAATTCACTAGTTACTGGATAAGCATCTAATAACTGATTTGTTTTTAAATTGATATAATCCACTTTTGCCGTTACCTTACACGATTTAAACTGCGTAAATTCATAAACACTAACTGTGATAGTCTTCATGTTATCCACCTTAATTACTTTGCCTAAGCTATCTTTTACTACATTTCCATTAGCATCAACTAGGTTTTTTACACCATCTTTAATTTGCTTTTCTTTAATAAACTGTTTTTCCTTGATTTGTTCAGGCGAAATAGCAATTTGTCTAAAATTAACCAGCATCGCAAAATCATAAGTAACGTTCTTCTGCTTGTTGTTGTGATAAACAGTCCATTTATCATTGATGCCATAAGTGCTAAAATCCAGTAAATCATCTTGTAATCGAACCGGAATAACCATATTTGTTTCGTTTTTAGTATAAACGTGAACAAAATCGGTACCTTTAAATTGCGCGTCATCCATCAAAGCTCTAACATCTTTGTAATTTGGATTCAGTTTCTCTAAATAAGTCAAGTCATCAAAAGCTTGTCTAAAATCCATTTTGTTTTTAGAAGTCATTAGCTTTTTAGCGTTTGTATATAAAAATCCTGATAAATTCGATTTACTGTTCACTAAATCATCCGAATAATCATCCATTGGAAAAATCGCATTTCTACCTTCTTTTAGTAATTGCAAAGGCAAAAGCGGTTTAATGCGTTCTTGGCGATTGCTTAACTGGGTATATAAATTATAAATTTTCTCATAATTTGCCGGACTTTTCTCTTTTGACAATAGATTCAGAGTTTCTAAATCACGTTGTTTCGCTTTTGCAAAAGCCTCTTCAAGTAAATAGACATAATCTTGTTTCCCTTTCGCGTTTTTATTGCTTTTCAAGGCATCAATAGCACTATAAATAGCACCATCATAATCGCCGTTGCTCAGCATTGACTGTGTTTGTTTCACACCACAAGATGCTATAACTAGTACTAAAAATAATAAAGTAATTTTCTTCATAAATTAAATATTTTGCCAAAGATAATTTTTTTTCGGAGCTATTTCCAGCTATCCGTTTTATCTTTTTGTTTTTTATGTAAAAACAAAAAGGATGCCACTCCCATCTGGGCTAGGGCAATTGTAGTCTTAATGATGTTTTTGAGTAATTAGAATTAATAAACAAAAATAAAAAAAGACGCTAAAACAATTTCAGCGTCTTTTCATATCTAATTTATTTTTATTAAAATTTCAAATCAATAGCCGGTAAAAGTTTACTTGCAACTTCTCCAAAACCAATTCTGATTCCGTCTTTTTCACAGTAACCTCTAATAATAACCGTATCATTATCATTGATGAATTTGCGTTCAGAACCATCATTCATTTTTACAGGATTTTTTCCACCCCAAGAAAGTTCTAACATTGAACCGTATGAATCAGCTGTTGGACCAGAAATTGTTCCACTTCCCATCATATCGCCACTGTTTACTCTACAACCATTTATTGTATGATGAGCCAATTGTTGTGCCATTGACCAATACATATATTTAAAGTTGGAACGAGAAACTACAGTTTCTTCTTTATCTTCAGGTTGAATTGCTACTTCTAAGTTGATATCGAATCCTTTTTCTCCTTTTTGTTGCAAGTAAGGCATTGGAGTAGGTGATTGCTCCGGACCTTTTGTTCTGTAGCTTTCTAAAGCATCCATAGTTACAATCCAAGGCGAAATTGACGAAGCAAAGTTTTTAGCTAAGAACGGACCTAACGGCACATATTCCCATTTTTGGATATCTCTTGCGCTCCAGTCATTGAATAAAACCATTCCGAAAATATGCTCTTCTGCTTCATCCACTGGAATTGGTTCTCCCATTAAATTGGCATCGGTAGTGATAAAAGCAGTCTCTAATTCAAAATCTACTAATTTAGACGGACCAAAAACAGGAGTTGTTTCCCCATTTGGTAACGTTTGTCCATAAGGTCTGTGCACCGGAATTCCAGAAGGTACAATCGTAGAACTTCTTCCATGATATCCTACAGGAATGTGTAACCAGTTTGGTAATAATGCATTTTCAGGGTCACGAAACATTGCTCCAACGTTTGTAGCGTGTTCTTTTGAACTATAAAAATCAGTATAATCACCAATTTGAACAGGCAAAAGCATTTCAATTTCGTCAACACAAAAGATAACTACATCTCTGTGTGATTTATTATCTCTTAATTTCGGATTGGTTTTGTCGAAAAGTTCAGCTAAACGATTACGAACCAAACGCCAAGTTTTCTTACCGTCTGAAATAAAATCGTTTAAGGTATCTTGCATAAACATATCGTCTGTCAATTCAATACCTTCAAAGTAACCTAGTTGTTGCAGTGCGCCCATATCAATGGCGCAGTTACCAATTCTTGTTCCAATGGTAATTACGTCTTCTCTAGTAATGAAAACTCCAAATGGAATATTCTGAATAGGGAAGTCGCTATTTTGTGGAACCTCAATCCAAGATTTTCTATTTGGATCATTCGCAATATTTGGCATATCTATATTGTTAGTTAGTTGTTGAAAAATTATCAATCAAATATAAAATTATCTAGCAATGTAACAAACCTTTTTCGTAATTTTGACCTAATTTTAACGAAACTTTATTGCAATGCAACGCGACGAACAAATTTTTGATCTAATTCTTGACGAACAAGATAGACAAATTCACGGAATTGAATTAATTGCTTCTGAAAACTTTGTTAGTGACCAAGTAATGGAAGCTGCAGGTTCATGTTTAACCAACAAATATGCTGAAGGCTATCCAGGTAAACGTTACTATGGGGGTTGTGAAGTGGTAGATATTGTAGAACAAATTGCAATTGACAGAGCAAAAGCTTTGTTTGGCGCAGCTTACGCGAATGTACAACCACATTCTGGTTCTCAAGCTAACACAGCAGTTTTTGCAGCTTGTTTAAAACCAGGAGATAAGATTTTAGGATTTGATTTATCACACGGAGGCCATTTAACACATGGTTCACCAGTGAATTTTTCAGGTAAATTATATGACCCAGTATTTTATGGAGTAGATGAAGAAACAGGTGTTTTAAACTATGATAAAATTCAAGAAATTGCTTTAAGAGAAAAACCAAAAATGATTATTGCGGGTGCTTCGGCTTATTCTCGTGATATGGATTTTGAACGTTTTAGAGCAATTGCTGATAGTGTTGGTGCTTTATTACTAGCTGATATTTCGCATCCAGCGGGATTAATTGCTAAAGGTTTATTAAACGATCCAGTTCCACATTGTCATATCATTACAACTACAACTCACAAGACTTTAAGAGGTCCAAGAGGTGGAATGATTATGATGGGTAAAGATTTTGAAAACCCTTGGGGATTAACTACGCCAAAAGGAGAAATCAGAATGATGTCACATATTTTAGACATGTCTGTTTTCCCAGGAAATCAAGGTGGACCATTAATGCATATTATTGCAGCTAAAGCAGTAGCATTTGGAGAAGCTTTAACGGATGAATTTTTCCGTTATTCAATGCAAGTACAAAAAAATGCTAAGGCTATGGCTGAGGCTTTTAATAAAAGAGGTTATAAATTAATTTCAGGTGGAACAGACAACCACATGATGTTAATTGATTTAAGAAACAAAGGAATTTCTGGAAAAGACGCTGAAAACGCTTTAGTAAAAGCGGAAATCACTGTTAACAAAAATATGGTTCCTTTTGACGATAAATCACCTTTTACTACATCTGGTATTCGTGTGGGAACTCCTGCAATCACAACGCGTGGATTAGTAGAAGAAGATATGGAAACAGTTGTAGCTTTAATTGACAAAGTATTAACAAATCATACAGACGAAGCTCTTCTAGAACAAGTAGCAGAAGAAGTAAACGATTTAATGAGCGAAAGAGCAATGTTTGTTTTCTAAAAACAGCAGTCTTTCTCTAATATAAAAAAACTCCTAAGATTTCTTAGGAGTTTTTTGTTTATAATTATTTTCCGTCTCTGTCGACTTTGATTTTTTCAGCTCTGTTAGCTAATTCCCAAGTTAAAGCAAAAGCTAATTGCGCACGTTTTGCTAAAGCATCGTATTCAATTTTATCTGGAGTATCTCCAGGCTGATGATAATCTTCGTGAACTCCGTTAAAAAAGAAGATTGCAGGAACTCCATTTTTTGCAAAATTGTAATGGTCTGAACGGTAATAAATACGCTCTGGATCATTTCGGTCGTTGTATTTATAATCCAATTCCATTTTAGTATATTTTGAATTCGCCGCTTCGTTGATAGCGTGTAATTCACTACTTAATCGGTCTGAGCCAATTACGTAAATATAATTGTTTGTATTTGGGTGTAAAGTATCTCTTCTCCCAATCATATCGATATTGATATTCGCAACCGTATTTTTCAAAGGATATAATGGGTTTTCTGCATAAAAGCGCGAACCGTGTAATCCATGCTCTTCACCAGTTACGTGTAAAAATAGAACAGAACGTTTTGGTCCATGTCCATTTTTGCTAGCTTCTTTAAAGGCTTGCGCAATTTCTAGCAAAGCAACAGTTCCAGAACCATCGTCATCTGCGCCATTATAAATTTCACCGTTTTTCATTCCGATATGATCATAATGTGCCGAAATAACAACAATTTCTTCTGGTTTCTCGCTTCCTTTGATAAAAGCCCAAATGTTTTCTGAATCCCCTAATTTAGGAGAAAACCCTCTTTTCATAAACTCAGAAGGTACTTTTTGATACCAATCCGTAGCAGCTTCAGGAAAAGAAATCCCCATTTTTTTGTATTCTTCAATCAGGTATTTTCCTGCTTTTTTCTGTCCGGGCTCGCCTGTGTTTCTACCTTCCATATCATCACCAGCAACAATGTATAAGTGTTTGCTTAATTCTGGAGCTGTAATGGTGTTGAGGTAATTACTTACTACATCTTGATCTTTTACTACTTTTTGAGCAGTGGAACAACTGGCTAACACAAGGGTTAGGATAGCGGTGCTAAATACTATTTTCTTCATTAAATTTATATTAATTGATTAACAAATATAGCAATACTATTTATTTTGTCTCTATTCCATTTCTTAAAGTTATCATATTTATACTTAATTTAATCGAAGTGGACTTTTAAAACGATCTAATGTTGAGTTTTTTACAAATAATATAAGTGAAGTTTTACAGTGCAACACATTTTTGAAATAAAGAAATCCATCTCAAATTATCTTCGAGATGGATTTCATAATTATAGTGCAACGTTTATTATTGTACTGCTAAAGCTGCATTAATGTTTCCATAACCAAATTTACTATCTCTAGTAGGATAGTTTGAAGACGATTTTTGCAATTTAGTTAATACCTGTGCTCTTGTCCATGAAGGGTTTTTAGACCAAACTAAAGCCGCTATTCCTGCGGTAGTTGCAGTTGCAACTGAAGAACCACCCACATAATCCGTCATGTTTTCATAATAACTTAAAACTGGCGCTGTGTTTCCTGTCGCTTTACGTTCCATCACAACTGTAAAGTCCATTTGTGCACCTGAGTGGCATATACTGCATTTAGTATAACCTGCGCCTTCTTTAATTCCGGTTACTGCAACAGTTTCAGGCATCCAAGCTGGGAAAATTACACCTACAAAACTTGTGAAACTTGTTGAAGTTCCACCAGCACAAAATATTAATTTGCCTTTTCCATGCGCATAACGTACACCATCAACAATTCGACCAATAGAAATAAAATGCCCCATAGACATTGAAATAATTTTCACATTACTATTATTTCCTAAACCTGTAAAAGCATTTTGAACTCCTTTATGTTCGTGATATCCTTCTAAAACAACATTCGCAGAAGCGCGATAAGAAATTAAATTCGCATTATATGCAACTCCAACTGGTAATCCTTTATTATTTCTAGGTGCTGTTGCAGTAGCAGTCATACTCGTTCCGTGACCACATTGATCGTTAAATCCATCGGTAGTAGTTGCCCATAATAAAGCAGAATCTACGTAAGTTCCAAATTTTTGAACCGTTCTACCAGAAGATGCTCCGTTGTTAAAATTACTTCCTAATAAAGATTGACTTGGCGAAACTCCGGTATCAATTACACCAATAGTAACTCCAGCTCCCGTACTTTTTGCCCATGCTGTAGGAATATTGTGGTTGTAAAAGTTCCAAGGCACTTTTGCACCTGGTGTTATAGTAGTATAATCTGAGCTAACTAAAGTTGTTGCTTCAAATCCACATCCTGAACCGCCACCGCCACTTCTTTGATTTGTTTGTGCGTAATTAGAATAACGATAATCTGCGGGTTCAACGTAGCGTACGTTTTTATTATTTCTAAGCAAATACAACGTTTTCTGATCGGTAACAATAACATCGATAATATTCAAAACTTCGTCCTTATAAATTAAAGTTTTCTCTATTGAACCCTTTTCATTTTCAGTGATAGTATTTAAAATAGTAGCAACAATTTTGTCGGAATTTGTAGAATTAGCTTTTATGTAATCTTCTTTTGAAGTTCCATAACCTATAGTTACAATATTTGATCCATGTTGCGAAGCACTCCACAAGACTTGTAAGGACGCATTTTCCCAGTGAAACTGTCCAGTATTCTCAACAGAAGCGTCAATAATCTCATTTATTTGTTGAGGTGATAACAATTCTTTGTTGAAATCAGTTCCATTTACTTGGTTGTTGCCCTCCTCGAAGTCGTCATTACATGCAACTGTAAAACTTAGAAGTACAAGTGCTGTAATTTTTAAAATTTTGTTTTTCATTGGTATGTTAGTTTTTATGGTAAGTTGTTACGAATATAATAAAAATTTTAATTAAAACTTGTTATAAGATTATTTATAGTTCTAAATTTCAAAGCTTTATGTTTTAAATTGGCTTAAATACTAAGAAATTTGTTAGTTCTAAACTTTACTAATTTTAACAAAATTTGAGGAATTGCGGTGTTTTTTTAAAAGTTACAATGAGTATCTTTGTTAATTAACGAGTTCATTCAAACTTTATGAAATTATTTTTAGACGATACCTTTAACAAACAACTTCCCGCTGATCAGGAAACCACAAATGAAAGACGACAAGTGCATCAGGCTGCGTTTTCTTATGTAACTCCGCGTGTTCCTTCGGAACCTAAATTGGTTCACGTTGCGGATGAGGTTGCAGCTGAATTAGGTTTTACAGACGAATTCATAAATTCTCAAGAGTTTTTAGATTTGGTTTCGGGAAGTACAGTTTATCCAGATACTAATCCTTATGCAATGGCTTATGCCGGACATCAATTTGGTAATTGGGCCGGACAATTAGGTGATGGAAGAGCAATTAACCTTTTCGAAATTATAAATAATAATAACCGTTTTACCTTACAATTAAAAGGAGCAGGGGAAACGCCTTATTCTAGAACTGCCGATGGTTTTGCCGTTTTGCGTTCTTCGGTTCGCGAGCATTTATGCAGTGAAGCAATGTTTCATCTGGGCGTTCCTACAACGCGTTCTTTGTCATTAATTACCACAGGAAATAAAGTTTTAAGAGACGTAATGTACAACGGAAACGCCGCGTATGAAGAAGGAGCAGTCGTTTGTAGAATTGCACCCTCTTTTATTCGATTTGGTAATTTCCAGCTGTTCGCAGCTCGAAAAGACATTGAAAATCTTCAAAAATTAGCAGATTATACCATTCAATACTTTTTTTCGGAAATTCAAACATCTGGAAAAGAAAAATACTTACAATTTTATCAAGAAATAATTAATAGAACGGCAGAAATGGTTGTAGAGTGGCAACGTGTCGGATTTGTACACGGCGTTATGAATACCGATAATATGTCGATTTTAGGCCTAACAATCGATTACGGACCTTATGGTTGGTTAGAAGATTACGATCCAGATTGGACGCCAAACACAACCGATGCCGAAGGAAGACGTTATCGTTTTAAAAACCAACCCGATATTGCTTTGTGGAATTTAGTCCAACTCGGAAATGCTTTATATCCGTTAATTGAAGATCTGGAGGCGATGGAATTGGTTTTGAACAGTTTTACCCAAAAATTTGATGTGAAATTTCCAAAAATGATGCAGGATAAAGTCGGACTTACGTCGGATTATAATGCGGAATTTCAAGACGAACTCATTACATTATTAACCGCTTCAGAAACCGATATGACGATTTTCTATCGAAATTTAGCTACTATTCTAAAATCAGATACGCCAGAAATCGCGTTCACTAAAATCGAAATTGCATTTTACCAACCTTCTAAAATCAACACAACTTTAAAAACAAGTTGGTTAAATTGGATGGAAAGTTATTTGGAACAACTAAAAGTCGAAACGAATTCAGACGAACAACGAAAGCAAGCAATGAATTTGGTAAACCCAAAATATGTATTGCGAAATTATATGGCACAATTGGCAATCGAAGCCGCCGAAAAGGAAGATTATACCTTAATTGACGAACTGTATAAATTATTGAAACAACCTTACGACGAGCAACCAGAATTCGAAAAATGGTTTGCAAAACGTCCTGATTGGGCGAGAAATAAAGTCGGTTGTTCTATGTTATCATGTAGTTCTTAAAAAAAAATAAAAAATAGATATGAAAAATTGGAAACCTATTACCACAGAACAAGATGTTTTAAATATTGTTGAAAATTCAGTAGAAAAGCCTCAAATTATTTTCAAAGACAGCACCACTTGTGGTATCAGTGCTTACGCAAAAGAACGTTTACAAGCCGGAAATGATTTACTAATCGATAAAGCCGATTTCAATTATTTGGATTTATTGAATTACAGAGGAATTTCAAACTTTATTGCGTCAGAATTGGGTGTTATTCATCAATCGCCGCAAATTATCGTGCTTAAAAATAAAGAAGTTGTTTACCGTTCTTCGCATCACAGCATTCAGGCAGCTGAAATTGCAAAAGTTTTGTAGCAAATTTTTAATTCTTAATTGGGTTTATTTTTTAATACTAATTGTAAGTGATTGAAATTCAATCGAAAAGAAATAAACCAGAAAGTTTTATACTTTAAACTAAAATTGTAACTTTGCACTCCAAAATATACGACTCCGATGTTAGATAGATTACAATATATAAAACAACGTTTTGATGAAATTTCAGATTTGATTATTCAACCTGATGTGATTATGGATCAAAAACGTTATGTACAATTAAATAAAGAGTACAAAGATTTAAAAGCTTTAGTTGAAAAACGTGAAGAATATATCGCAATAGACGAGAATATTAAAGAAGCGAATGAAATCTTAGATGATGGTTCTGATGCCGAAATGGTAGAAATGGCCAAAATGCAATTAGACGAAGCTAAAGATCGTTTGCCTGAGCTTGAAGAAGAAATCAAATTTATGTTGATTCCTAAAGATGCTGAGGATGCTAAAAACGTAATGGTTGAAATCCGTGCGGGAACTGGAGGCGATGAAGCGTCTATTTTTGCTGGAGATTTATTCCGTATGTATACAAAATATGCAGAATCTCGTGGTTGGAGAACTTCTGTTGTAGATATGAATGAAGGAACTTCTGGAGGTTTCAAAGAGGTGATTTTTGAAGTTTCAGGAGAAGATGTATATGGAACTTTGAAGTTTGAAG
The DNA here is from genome assembly GCF_042686085.1 of Flavobacterium ardleyense. Taxonomy (GTDB): domain Bacteria; phylum Bacteroidota; class Bacteroidia; order Flavobacteriales; family Flavobacteriaceae; genus Flavobacterium; species Flavobacterium ardleyense. The sequence goes on along the minus strand of NZ_JBHUOL010000018.1, from coordinate 282,170 downwards.
CGGGAGTTCACCGTGTACAACGTGTTCCTCAAACTGAAACCCAAGGTCGTGTTCACACTTCTGCGGCAACGGTAATGGTTTTACCAGAAGCGGAAGAATTTGACGTTCATATTGATATGAATGACGTTCGTGTTGACTTTTTCTGTTCGTCAGGTCCTGGAGGTCAGTCGGTAAATACTACGAAATCTGCTGTTCGTTTAACGCACGTTCCATCGGGATTAGTGGCACAATGTCAAGATCAAAAATCGCAACATAAAAATAAAGATAAGGCTATGGACGTCTTGCGTTCTCGTTTATACGAACAAGAATTAGCAAAAAAACAAGCGGAAGATGCTATCAAACGTACTTCGCAAGTGAGTTCAGGAGACCGTTCTGCAAAAATTAGAACCTACAATTATTCACAAGGACGCGTTACAGATCATAGAATTGGCTTGGACGTTTTTGATATGGATGGCGTAATGAACGGAAAAATTCAAAAATTCGTAGAAGAACTTCAGTTGGTAAACAATATGGAGAAATTAAAAGAAAACGAAGTATATTAAACGCATACAAATACGATTTAAAAATGTCAGACCTCATAAGTTTGACATTTTTTTTTTGAGTGAATGTTTCTGGCATTTTTTGGAATCCATTTTCCCGCTTTCCGTTGCAATCTTTTTATTTTTGAAGGAAAAATAAAAAGGATTTCCACTTCACTCGGGGCTAGCAGGAAACTATTCGAATTTTTGTTTCGTTTTTATTTCAAACTATCAAAAACTTTGCGAACTTTGGCGTCAAACACAACACAATGACTACAGAACAATTAACGGACCAGATCCATACCAAAAAATCATTTCTTTGTATCGGTTTAGATGTCGATATGACAAAAATCCCAACACATTTATTAACTACCGAAGACCCGATTTTTGAATTTAACAAAGCCATAATTGATGCCACGCACGATTTATGCGTTTCCTACAAACCAAACACTGCTTTTTACGAAGCTTATGGCATAAAAGGTTGGCAATCGCTAGAAAAAACCATCAATTACATCAATGAAAATTATCCAGAAATCTTCACCATTGCCGATGCAAAACGCGGCGATATCGGAAATACGTCTTCAATGTATGCCAAAGCATTTTTCGAAGATTTAAACTTTGATTCCGTAACTGTTGCTCCTTATATGGGAAAAGACTCAGTCGAACCTTTCTTAGCCTTCGAAAATAAGCACACTATTATGTTGGCTTTAACTTCAAATGAAGGTGCTTTTGATTTTCAAACTAAAAATGTAGCTGGAAAGGAACTTTATAAAGTAGTTTTAGAAACTTCAAAAAACTGGAAAAACGCTAAAAATCTAATGTATGTTGTGGGTGCAACCAAAGCGGAGTATTTCACAGAAATCAGAAAAATTGTACCTCATAGTTTTTTATTAGTTCCAGGAGTTGGAGCCCAAGGCGGAAGCTTGCAAGAAGTATGCAAATACGGAATGAGCGAAAACGTTGCTCTTTTAATTAATTCTTCTCGAGGCATTATTTACGCTTCAAACGGAACTGATTTTGCTGAAAAGGCTAGGGAAGAAGCGTTGAAACTACAACAAGAAATGGCAGTTATTTTAAATAAATAATTATGACTAAAAAAGACTTTTTTAGAGTTTTAATAAAGATTTTTACCCTTTATGGTTTACTTATCAGTGTAGTTTCTTTTATCAATCAAATAGCTTTATTAGGTCAATCGTTTAATGATATTTTCTTTCTTGTCGCAGTTATTGGAAGTTTTTCGGTAGCATTAATTTTCCTGTATTTGGTAATTAATTTTACAGATAATATCATAAGCTTTTTAAAACTTGATAGTGGATTTGATGACGATAAAATAGTCTTTGGAAATTTAAACAATCAATCGCTCTATAAAATTGCGATTGTACTTCTTGGTGGTTTTTTGATGGTTGATGCATTTCCAAGAATTATATTAGATCTAGTTAATTCGTCAAAGATTTTAGTATCAAATAATCAATTATTTAATCAAGAAACTGATTATTATTGGGTAATTATAAGAGTCTTTAATCTGGTAATTGGTTATGTATTAATTACAAACGCTAGTAGAATCGCTAAGTTTTTGGACAAAAACTAAAACGCTTCAAAAATTCCTAAACCAAACAACGCAAAGTCATATTTAACCGGATCATCTTTGTCGAGAATACGCAAATTTGCATCTAATTCAGCTAAAGCTTTCGCGTCATTTTGTTTTCGAGTTAATAAGCCTAATTTTCGAGCTACATTTCCAGAATGAACATCAAGCGGACAAGATAATTGAGCTGGTGAAATGGTCTTCCAAATACCAAAATCGACACCTTGGTTATCCTTTCTGCAATTCCAACGCAACCACATATTAATTCGCTTACTGGCCGAATTCTTAAGTGGATCCGAAACGTGTTTTTGGGTTCTTGGCAAATGCTCAATTTCAAAAAACAATTTCTTAAATTCCGAAATCGCATTTTGCATCGAATCTTCTTGTTGATGTTTGACGAAAACGGCTTCTAAACCGTTGTGATTGGTATAAATGTGTTGCAAACTTTTGATAAACGTAGCAAAATCGGTTCCGTTAAAAGTTCGATGTACAAAATTCTCCAAAGGTTCCAATTGTGAGTCAGAATGCGACATTACAAAATCGTATGGCGAATTCCCCATAAAATCCATCATCTTCTTGGCATTGTTGATGATCATTTTACGATTTCCCCACGCAATTGTCGAAGCTAAAAATCCTGCAATTTCAATATCTTCCTTTGCCGAATACAAATGCGGAATTTGAATCGGATCGCTTTCAATAAATTTAGGTTTATTGTACAGCTCGACCTTTTCGTCTAAAAATTCTTTGAGTTCGGATTGTGTCATTATTTTTAATTTAACATTTAAGTCATATAAGTTAATTACAAACTTATATGACTTAAATGTTTATATGAAGACTACCATCTTAACGTTAACTAATACAATTAATTTAAATCAATTCTACATTTTTCTAAAACCGATAAAAATACTGACCACACCTATTAAGCATAATGGTATTCCTGTAACTAAACTTAAAGAATTTCCAAAAATCAAGGCTATAATTCCAGAAGTCAAAGAGGCAACTCCTAAAATAATACTTTTGATGCCGCTTTTTCTTAAAGCTGCTTTATCGATAACAGGATAATTATTTTGTGGTATTACTTGTGGCGTATTTGGCTTGTTGTATAAAGCTGAATGTTCTACAGTATGCGTTTCGCTGTCAATTATGTCACCATCGACCATAATTAATTTTCGATCCGCCATATTGGCTAGTTCTTCGTTGTGGGTAACAATTACAAAGGTTTGCCCGAATTCATCACGTAATTTAAAAAACAATTCGTGTAAGGTTTCAGCAGTATGTGTATCTAAATTTCCCGAAGGTTCGTCAGCAAAAATAACCGCAGGATTATTTATCAAAGCTCTTGCTACGGCTACACGCTGTTGTTCTCCTCCCGAAAGCTCACTTGGTTTATGATGCGTTCGCTCAGCTAATCCTAGATAAGCTAACAAGCGATGCGCTTCTGCTTCCACTTCTTTTTTCTCACGATTAGCTATATATCCTGGAATACATACATTTTCTAAAGCAGTGAATTCAGGAAGCAATTGGTGAAACTGAAAAATAAATCCCAAATGCGTATTACGGAATTTAGATAAAGCTTTGTCTTTTAAATTCAAAACCGATTCACCATTAATCTCTAATACGGTGTCACTTGTTTTCTGAGGCAAATCTAAAGTACCTAAAATTTGCAACAAAGTCGTTTTCCCCGCGCCCGAAGCACCTACGATTGAAACAATTTCGCCTTTCTGAATGTGTAAGTCAACACCTTTTAAGACGTGTAACGAATCGTAATATTTATGTAGATTTTTTGCAACTATCATATTCCAAGATTTCTACAAAGTAACAAAGAATTTTGACGAATAAAAAAACTAATCGAACGCTATTCTCGTATATTAAAGTATAAAGTTTCGTTAAATTGTAAATAGTGTTTAATTTTTACGTAAATTTGTTAAACAAAATAAAAGAATCACCGTATGAAAAAGAGTATAAAGTTGTTTTCTTTAGTTTTAAGTGTCGTTTTTAGTTCGTGTACGGCTAAAGAAAAGCCTATTGTTAGAGAAGAATTTAAAGAACCAATTAATATAAAAACAAAAGAAGGAATGGAAATAGCAACATTTGCAGGAGGCTGTTTTTGGTGTACAGAAGCCTTATTTTTAGAGATAAAAGGAGTTGAGAAAGTAGTTTCAGGGTATATAGGGGGAACAGTTAAGAATCCTTCTTATAGAGAAATTTGCACAGGAACTACAGGCCACGCCGAAGCAATTCAAATTACTTTTGACCCGAAAGAAGTAGCATTCGAGGATTTATTAGAGATGTTTTTCGGAACACATGATCCAACATCTTTAAACCGCCAAGGAGCAGATGTGGGAACTCAATATAGAAGTGAGGTTTTTTATCATTCAGAAGAGCAGAAAGATAAAACTGAAAAATACATTCAATTGTTAGAGAAGGAAAAACTATATAGCAAAGCTATTGTAACAAAAGTATCTTCAGCAACTATTTTCTATCCAGCGGAAGATTATCATCAGAATTATTACAATCAAAATTCAGGTGAAGGGTATTGCCAAATGGTAATTGCACCTAAACTTGAGAAACTAAGAAAATATTACAAATCAAAATTAAAATAAAAGGGAGAAATTGCTATGAATACAACTATTGAAAAAGAAATATTTGATATTATTGGTGATAATCATCAAATGACATCTGCAGAAACTCCTTTAAGACCGGATGCTTTTGCAAAATCAGATGCTGACAAAATGAAAGTTATTGAACAACACTTTGAAATTATTATGAAGGAGTTGGGCTTAGATCTAACGGATGATAGTTTGCAAGGAACGCCGCACCGAGTGGCTAAAATGTTTGTTCAGGAAATATTTTCAGGCTTAAATCCGGCCAATAAACCAAAAATTTCGGTTTTTGACAATTCGTATAATTATGATAAAATGCTAGTTGAAGCGAATATTACTTTCAATTCAACTTGTGAGCATCACTTTTTGCCAATCGTAGGAAAAGCACACGTTGGTTACGTTTCTTCTGGGAAAGTTATTGGTTTGTCTAAATTGAATCGTATTGTTGATTATTACGCAAGACGTCCGCAAGTGCAAGAACGTATGATTATGCAAATTTTCAACGAACTTAAAACAGTTTTAGAGACTGATAATGTTATGATTGTTATGGAAGCAACTCATTTATGTGTTTCGAGTAGAGGTATTAAAGATGAAAGTAGTTATACGTCCACTTTGCAATATGGTGGTGTTTTCAATCAGAAAGAATTTAGAGATGATTTCTATAAAATGATTCATAAAGAATAATTTTGGCATTAGTTTTGTATATTCGTAGTAGAATTTACAACTATAAATAATGACAGAAATTATAAACGAATCAGAGATCAATTCTCCTTTACCGCCTGCGAAAAACGACAAAATGTCAAAGTTAATGCTTTGCTTATTGTTCGATGGGATAGGAATGTTGTCTTATGTAGTTCCTGTTTTTGGCGAAGCAATTGATTTCATTTGGGCACCGATTGCTGGAGTTTTATTAGTGCTAATGTTCAAAGGAACAGTAGGGAAGTTGGCAGGAGTTTTTGGTTTTGTAGAAGAATTATTACCATTTGTTGATATCATTCCAACGTTTACTATTACGTGGTTTTATACCTACATTATCAACGGAGGAAAAGGACAAGAATAAAAAAAAGGAGCTTATTGCTCCTTTTTTAGTTTTGAATCTACATATCTTGAAATAAATCCTAATCTTAAGCGATCTAACATTTTCTTTTCGAATTGCCAAAAGAAGTCAAACTCTCCAAAAACAAAGCCTACAAACACCAGTAAAACTTGATATATCGGGAAAATTAACAATATTCTTAAAACCCTATATAGCCAATGCGGGTCAAATGTTTCTGGAATGCCTATTAAATTTAAAAACGGTATCGCTAATTTTAATGAGCTGTAACCCGTAATTGCAAACACAATAAATATTTTTGTTATTTGCCAGTTGCTCGTTACATTCCAGCGTTCTTTAAGTTTCTTCATAATTATATTCTGGGAACAAATCCTCCTAATTCTTGTTTAAATTAAACGTTACATATAGAAGGAATAGCGTTTAATTTGTAATATTAATTTATTAATATGTTCATTTTTGACGAACCATAAAGGTAAAAAAAAGCATCGACATTGCCGATGCTTTTATGAAATATTAAAAATTGTTTCTTATTTACCGAAAAGTTTACCTAATAAACCTCCTAGACCATCTTTTTTGTTAACTGCTGCCATTGCATCGCTAGCATCTAATTTTCCATCACCATTCTGGTCGAGCATAGAAGTTAATCCGCCCGCATTTCCGCCCATTAATCCGCCTAAAATATCGTTTAAGCCTGATCCAGTAGAAACTCCATCTTTTTTAGTTTGTTTAGCTAAATAACCCATAATAATAGGAGCAAGCATAGGTAGAATCTTTGAAATCATACTAGAATCAACGCCAGTTTTAACACTTAATCCTTTTACCATTTTGTCTTGATTGCCACCTAAAACATGACCTAAGATTTTACTTCCATCAGAGAAATCGCCACCTTTTAAAAATCCACCTAAATTATCTAGAATACTTCCATCATGTTGTCCGCTAGTTAGAGCGCTTAACAATCCTGAAGCTCCTTCTTTAGAAGAAATATTATTTTGCATTTGACTCAAAAGAGCTGGCAAAGTTGAAGAAACGACTTTAGTTGCTTGGGATGCATCTAAACCTGTTTTTTCGGAAACACTTCCAATGATTTGTTTCCCCATATCGCTATTTAGTAAATCTAAAATTCCAGCCATAATTTTATTGTGTTAAGTTTATCATTTAAAGATATAAAAAATATTACTCATTTTTTAATAAACTGATGATTTGCATTGCTAATTCTGTTCCAATTCTATCTTGCGCTTCTTCCGTTGCAGCCCCAATATGCGGCGTTAATGAAATTTTTGGGTGCATTAATATTTGAATTTCTGGTGTTGGTTCTTTTTCAAAAACATCTAAACCTGCAAATAAAACTTTATTAGAATCTAAAGCTTCTAACAATGCTACTTCATCAATAACACCGCCACGCGCACAGTTTATAATTCCCACACCATCTTTTAATTGTTCTAATTCTTCTTTACCAATTACATAACCATCTTGAGCAGGAACGTGTAAAGTAATAAAATCAGAATGTTTGAAAACACCTTCTAAAGGTTCTGTTTTAATATCAACATTAATAAATTGGCCGTTATAAAAATCAACACGAATTATCGCTTCACGCACATATTTATCAACAGCAATCACTTTCATGCCTAAGCCTAAAGCGATTTTAGCTACCGCTTGACCAATTCGGCCAAAGCCTATAATTCCTAATGTTTTTCCACGTAGTTCAATTCCATTTGAGTAGGCTTTTTTCAAACCATCAAAATGTGTATCACCTTCTAAAGGCATATTTCTGTTGGAATCGTGTAGAAAACGAACGCCTGAAAATAAATGTGCGAAAACCAATTCGGCTACACTTTCTGAAGAAGAAGCAGGCGTATTAATCACGTGAATTCCCTTACTTCTTGCGTAGTCAACATCAATATTATCCATTCCTACACCACCGCGACCAATGATTTTCAATCCTGGACAATCGTCAATAATATCCTGACGAACTTTTGTAGCACTTCTTACTAAAATTACGCTAATATCATTAGTATTGATATAATTAGCCACTTGTTCTTGTGCTACTTTTGTTGTGATTACTTCAAATCCTCCTTTTTCTAAAGCTTTGATACCGCTTTTTGAAATGCCGTCGTTTGCTAAAACTTTCATTATTTATTCTATTTTTCTAGCTCCTAAAAATCAGGTGCTAATTACTAAATTTTATTTTCTAATTCTTTCATTACATCTACTAGAACCTGAACGCTTTCAATAGGCATTGCATTATAAATCGAAGCTCTGTAACCGCCCACAGAACGATGTCCGGTTAAACCTGAAATCCCTACAGCTTTCCACATGGCGTCAAATTTTTCCTGATGTGCTTCATTCTCTAAATCAAATGTAACATTCATTAAACTTCTATCTTCCACTGCGGAAACACCTTTGAATAATGGGTTTCTGTCAATTTCAGTATATAATAAATTTGCTTTTGCTTCGTTAATTTTTTCAATGGCTGCAATTCCTCCTAAATTTTTCAACCATTGCAAAGTTAGTAAAGAGGCATAAACGGGAAATACCGGAGGCGTATTATACATACTTTCCTTCGCAATATGTTGTTGGTAATCTAACATTCCAGGAATCATTCTTCCTGAGTTTCCAAGAATTTCTTCTTTAATTACTACTAAAGTAGTTCCAGCCGGACCCATGTTTTTCTGTGCTCCAGCATAAATGATATCAAACTGAGTAAAATCTAAACTGCGCGAAAAAATATCAGAACTCATATCACAAACCACAGGAATATCCGTGTTTGGAAATGATTTCATTTGTGTTCCAAAAATAGTATTATTACTGGTACAATGGAAATATGATGCATCCGCAGGAATACTATAGTTTTTCGGAATGTGATTATAATTTTCAGCTTTCGAAGAACCTACAATTAGTGTTTCTCCAAAAAGCTTTGCTTCTTTAATTGCGTTATTTGCCCACGTTCCGGTATCTAAATAAGCCGCTTTTCCATCAACTTTCATTAAATTATAAGGAACCATTAAAAATTCTAAACTTGCGCCACCAGCTAAAAATAAAGCTTGATAGCCTTTTCCTTCTAATCCTAAAAGTTCTAAGACTAATGCGCGAGCTTCTTCCATTACAGCGACGAAATCTTTACTTCGGTGCGAAATTTCTAAAATAGACAATCCAGAATTGTTAAAATCTAAAATTGCTTGTGCTGCTTTCTCAAAAACTTCTTTTGGAAGAATACAAGGTCCGGCACTGTAGTTATGTTTTTTCATTTTTGGGTAGTTGTGGTTAAGTGTGTGTTTAAAAAAAACAAATTTCGGGAATACCAGGTAAAAATTGCGCAATAATTTGATAATAATTGCACTATTTTTTTTATAAATGTGTTTTATTTATTCGTAAAAGCTAACAATACAATAATTATAATTTCGATAGAAAAGCTAAAGTGTCGACATTGTCCGCATAATCCCAAAGTTTTGGTTTTTGGGTTTGTCCAAAAGCAATCGAATTTTCGACTAAATTATTAGAAACCACGCATTGAATTTGCTCATTATCTGCTTCTAAACGAATCTTTAGAACTTCTAAGTCATCATAAAACTCATAAAAAACAGATGAAATAGGAGAGGAGTAACTCGCATCTTCCTTAATCGTTAAAAATTCATTATCTAATAATTTGAAGTTGCTCATTAGAAAAACCGCTTTGTTATAATCGTAATTATTAGCATATTTTTCATAATAAATAACGTCACGATATTCATAGATTGCTTTGAAAAAAAGATCAAAATCATAGTCTTTCGGGACAAAAAGTTTTGATACATTTCTACAACCTAAGCCAAAAAATCTAAAAATATCTTCACCTAAATTCACTAAATCTTCATGCGTTTCTTTTCCATCTAAAATTACTACGGAATTTCTGTTTTTACGGATAATACTTGGTTTGTCTTTGAAATAATATATAAAATATCGGGCTGTATTATTGCTTCCGGTTGCTATAACGGCGTCAAAACCTTCAAGTTTTCCTTCTACAAATGTGATTTTATTAGCTAATTTCGGTTGGACCGCAATTAAATATTTCGCTAAGAATTTTAGTAAATATTGATCATTTGAGGACGTTTTTACTAAAACATCATGTCCTGAAATTAATACCGAAAGAAAGTCGTGAAAACCTACTAAGGGAATATTTCCTGCTAAAATCAAACCAACTTTTTTAGCGCTTATTTTCGAGAGATCGTAAGGAGAAAGCCATTCAGATAAGTTGTTTTCTTGTAGGGCTTCTGCCCAAGATTCAATGCTATAATAAACTTGTTCTGGTGTAAACCAACCGTTATGCGATTGCGATAATTCAATCAGTGCAATGAAATCGTCATAAAACAAATCGTTATTTAGAACCGTGTTGTCTTTTGTGTTTTTTTCGAACGAAAATTGCGTTAAAAATTTTCCTAATGCAATAAAACTCGATTTAATTTCATTTTGTAACATTTGTAACTTGTTTATGTGTGGTTTACATTGTAATTTTGCACAAAAATAATCAATTAGTTAGACTAAAAGTCGATTTTTAAAAAACTTATGACTTTAACCTAATTTCAAACATATACTACTATGGCAATTATAATAACAGACGAATGTATCAATTGTGGTGCCTGCGAACCAGAATGCCCAAATACTGCAATATATGAGGGCGCTGATGATTGGCGCTACAAAGACGGAACAAAATTAAGCGGTAAGGTAATATTACCAGATGGAACTGAAGTAGATGCTGATTCAGCGCAAACGCCAATTTCTGACGATATTTACTTTATTGTACCAGGAAAATGTACGGAATGTAAAGGTTTTCACGAAGAACCACAATGTGCAGCAGTTTGCCCTGTTGATTGTTGTGTTCCAGATGATAGTCATGTAGAAAGTGATGAAACACTTTTAAACAGAAAAGCATTTTTACATAACGAATAACAAAAAATCCTGAATGAAAATTCAGGATTTTTTGTTTTTAAATCACAACGCTATTGTTCGAAACCTTGTACGATTGCTAAGAAGTCGTTTGCGTTTAAAGCTGCGCCTCCAATTAAACCACCGTCAACATCTGGTTTTGAGAAAATTTCTTTCGCATTATCAGGTTTAACGCTTCCTCCGTATAAAATTGATAACTCATTTGCGATATCAAATCCATATACTTTTTCCACTAACTCTCTGATAAACTTGTGCATTTCTTGCGCTTGGTCAGGTGAAGCTGTTTCTCCGGTTCCTATTGCCCAAACCGGCTCATAAGCCAAGACAATATTGCGCCAATCTGCTTTTTCTAAATGAAACAAACCATCACGCAATTGATATTCTACAACGTTAAAATGATTGTTGATTTGACGGTCTTTTAATTCTTCGCCAAAGCAAAAAATTACGCGCATATTGTGCTTCAACGCCGTATCCACTTTGTTTGCTATTAAAGCATCCGTTTCGTGGAAATAAGCACGTCTTTCACTGTGACCTAAGATTACAGTAGTTACACCAATATCAGTTAACATACCTGCTGAAATCTCTCCAGTAAACGCGCCACCTTCTGCTTGGTGCGTATTTTGTGCGGCAACATTTATTTCTGAGCCATTAGTAATTTCAACCGCTTTTGCTAAATTCACAAAAGTAGGAGCCACAATAATTTCAGTTGTGCTAGTTTTTTTTTGAGCTATAATTTCTTGAAGTAATGCAACAGTTTCGTGTTGATTCTTATGCATTTTCCAGTTTCCGGCTACTATATTTTTTCTCATACTATTATTTTAAAGAATCTAATGTTTTGATTAATTTATCATCATCAGCTTCGGTTACATTGTAAAGTGCTATTTTTCCAGTTTTGTCTACGACCATGTAGCGGGGAATCCATGTTAAATTAATTGATTTCCCAAAAACACCTTTCATACCATCTGATACTAAATAGTGTTCACCTTTAACTTCATGCTTTTCAATACCAACTAACCAAGCGTCGTAAGTCTTATCCAGTGAAATAAATAAAAACGTTGCATCGGGATATTTTTCTTGTAACTCGTTTACTTTTGACATCCCCTTTATACAATCAGAACACCACGATGCCCAAACGTCAATAACTATTGTTTTACCTTCATTCTTTTTAAGAATCTCAGCAAATGTTATAGGTTCATGATCGGTTCCAACCATTTGGTTTTGCAAGGCTTCTGATTTAAAACTTGTTTCTTCAATTTGGGCACACCCAAAAAAGCTCATTACAAAAGCACCTAGTACTATTATTTTTTTCATATTTATTTTTTAATTTCAGAGTAATTTTTCTTTATCGTTTTCTTTAATTCAGAACCACTAAATTTATTATCGTTAATTCCGTCGTAGAATTTAATTTCGTTTCCGTTCCATAAATACTTTACGCCTGGCGTATCTCTATTATTTCCTAAAATTGTCCAGAAACTAATAATATCAATTACCTGATAAGGATATTTTGTACCTGCGATTTTAAAGAATTCAGGAATTTTCTCTACTTCTTCATCCATAAAGATAATATAAACATCTGGAAATGATTTATCCTTAAGCTTCATTTCGTGCAATTCTTTCGCTGTATCCTGGCAATGGTCGCAACCTGGCGCAAAAAAGCAAAGTATTTTTTTGTCTTTAGCAATATTTTTGAAATATGCGGTATAACTTGATTTTACAGCGCTCGGTTCATCAATTTTAACTTCTTCTTTTACAGTTTTTGCTTCAGCTTTTGTGTTCTCTGCTTCAATTGCTTTTTCAATTGTAGGAATTACTGTTGAAAGTGTGGTGTCGATTTCAGTTCCTAAAACATTGTCATCATTAAAGAACGAATTATCAATTTGTTTGGTTTTCTGTTGCATAGGAGCCAACATAAAAAGACTCAAAATTGCTAAAAGAAGAATTGTAAATAAAACCCAAATATTCGATTTACTATCGGAAGGTAATAGTTTTAATAACCAAATCAGTAACCCAACAGCAATGATGTTTTTAATAATAGCTTCAACAGGTGTCATTGGAATTAATTCTCCAAAACATCCGCAATTTCCTGAATTACCGCTGAAGAATGTTTCGTAAGACAATTGCAAAATAAAGACAACTAACAATAAGATAGTTGCAGGAATTGTTATTTTTTTAAGATGATGATTAATTAAGATTGCAATTCCTAAGGCAAATTCAATTCCTATTAATATTCTTGAGAAATAGGGAGCAAAACCTTCTGAAAATCCTAAGGGGTACAATTGTTTTACTTCAAATGTAGAGATCGCAAAATACGGTGAAGGGTATAATTTTGCAAAAGCTGAAACAATAAATAAGGCGGCAATAATTACGCGAATAATCCAAGAAGTAGTTTCTTTTTTCATGTATGTAAATTTTAGTATTTAAATGGCTTGTATGGTATCGCATTTCCTACCTTTCTTCAGAAAAAAATATTATTTATAGGCGATTTCATAAAAATATAAGTTTCGATAAAAATACAATTTCTACGACTGATATGGTGTTAACGATTTGTTATTTGTTTTCCATTAAAATCAGCGAAAAAACAGCATAATTAATCATATCTTGATAATTAGCATCGATTCCTTCCGAAACCAAAGTTTTTCCTTTATTGTCTTCAATTTGCTTTACGCGAAGTAACTTTTGTAAAATCAAGTCGGTTAAACTACTAACACGCATTTCGCGCCAAGCTTCTCCATAATCGTGATTTTTAGCTTCCATTAACGCTTTTGTTAACGCAATTTTTCCGTCATATAAAACAATTGCTTCTTCAAATCCCATATCTGGTTGGTCCGCAATTCCTTTGTCAATTTGGATTAAAGCCATACAACAATAATTGATAATTCCTATGAATTCCGAAGTTTCATCTTCATCTACTTTTCGTACTTCGTTTTGTTGAAGGCCTCTAATTCTTTGGGCTTTAATAAAAATTTGATCGGTAAGCGATGGAAGTCGTAAAATGCGCCATGCACTTCCATAATCTTTCATTTTTTTACTGAATAATTCGCGACAAACCGCTATAACTTTATCATATTCTTGAGAAGTATTCGACATTATTTGCTTTATATTTGTATGAAATTTTATCAAAAGTAAATAATATTTTTGGGTTTGAAGAATGAACCTTGACGATTTTTGATTTTTGACCTAAAAAACGGATATGAACACACAATTTACAATCAATTGCAACGGAAAACTCGTTGATTTGTCGACGCCAAAAGTGATGGGGATTTTAAATGTGACGCCAAATTCGTTTTACGATGGTGGAAAACATAAAAACATCAACACTATAATTCATCAAGTCGATAAAATGCTTTCGGACGGAGCAACTTTTATCGATATTGGTGCTTATTCGAGTAAACCAAGTGCCGAATATGTTACTGAAGAAGATGAAATTAAAAGATTGAATTTTGTATTGAAAGAGATCATAAATACATTTCCCAACATTATTTTGTCAGTTGATACATTTAGAGCTAATGTGGCTAAAATTGCTGTTGAAAGTGGAGTAGCAATAGTAAATGATATTTCGGCAGGAATGTTAGATGAAAATATGCTTCCAACTGTTGCCGATTTGAAAGTTCCATTTATCATGATGCATATGCGTGGAACGCCTCAAACAATGCAAAATCTGACCGATTATAATGATGTTGTAAAAGAGATGATTTTTTACTTTTCTGAACGGGTGGCGAAGGCGAGGAGCTTCGGGATATCTGACATTATTATTGATCCAGGTTTTGGATTTGCTAAAACATTGGAACAAAACTATGAAGTATTAAACAAATTAGAATTATTCTCCATTTTAGAATTACCTTTGTTAGCTGGAATTTCAAGAAAATCGATGATTTATAAGGTTTTGCACAAAACATCGCAAGAAGCTTTAAATGGAACCACTGTTTTAAATACAATCGCTATTCAAAAACAAGCTAAAATCTTAAGAGTTCACGATGTGAAAGAAGCAGTAGAATGCATAAAATTAGTTGAAAAATTAAAATAAGATGAAAAAAATTGTACTTATAGTGGCTTTATTTAGCCTTTTTGCTTGCAACGATAAAGAAGTGAAATTACCACAAGCTTCCTTATCAGTGATGAAAGATATTGAAGATCATTCGCCAATTTATATGTTTTTTGACCTAAAAGATAAAAAAGATACGATTATTGAAGTAAACCGAAAAAACTCGATTAGTTCTACGAATTGGGTTTTTAATATTGACAAGAGATTACCTTTAAAATTAGTAATTCCTGAAGTGATGAAATTACAAGAAAAAAAGAAAGGAAGCTCGCATGCAAAAGAAGGTTCTATTAATGTTTTTACGTATTCTGATAGTGTTGCTAAAAATTTAGCTTTTTTCCCTTTTTCAGATGTTCAATATAAATTTGATGAAGATTTCTCAAAGCTTCTTAATATGGAAAGCTTGGAAAAATATGAAGAATTTCAGCATTTAGCGATAAACTTCGTTAAAGGTGGAGCTATTACAGTTGAAGGTTTAGAAGTAGATAGAAACGCTTTCGTAACTTATATTACGAAACTTTCTCGTTTTTCTAGAGATCGGAAATTAGTAATGCTGCATTTAAATTTTGACAAGGAATTGTCTTATGGAGATTACATTCAAAACAAAATTTTAGCTTGGCAAGCTACTAATGATAAAGTGCAAATATTCTCTTTTGAGTTTATTTATGATCAAAAGCAATCGCCTGAAATGTAATACTATGAAAATGTCGATTTTATTGTAAAATAGAAGTGTGTTATTTTTTTGATAAAATCTCCGCTATTTTGAATTTTAAAATTGTACGAATGCCAACTTTTAAACTGTACGTTTTAAGCGATACTTGTGCTTTTATAAATTAATTTAAATGAACAATTTTGAAACTCTTAAAAAAACATTATTCGTTCAAATACAAAGTTTTATTGTAATAAAGAAGAATAAACGAGATTGGCATATTCCGCTACTGGCAGCGCTTTGTGTAGGAATTCCTCTTTTTATAGGTTTGCATTTTGGTAATTTACCTTTAGGTTTAGCCGCGAGTATTGGAGGTTTGGTTATTTTATATTATCAACCAGCACTTTCATTAGGAAGTCGGATGTTAACTTTATTAGTTTGCTCTTTTGGGTTTTCATTATCATTAGCTATAGGACTTGGTTTTAGTTTTAATCCTTATGTATCAGCTGTTGTTCTTGGTTTTTTTGCGATGGGAATTAATTGGGTAACCACTTATTTTAGAACAAAACCTCCAGGAAATTTTTTCTTCATTATGATTGCCTCGATGGCAAGTTGTCAACCTTTTCATTTTGAATTAATTCCGCAAAAAATCGGATTTATATTCTTAGGTACTATGTTAGCTTGTTTGCTTGCATTATGCCACGGATTATTGACTTTGAAAAAACAAAAAAGTACAGAAGCCTTGGCTATTCATATTGAAAAAGGTGAATTTGTTTCACTAATTGATTCTGCTGTAATCGGCATATTCATTTCAATTTCTCTGATTATTGGTCATTTCTTTGAAATGCAAAATCCGTACTGGATTCCTATTTCTTGTTTGGCAATTTTGCAAGGTGTTTCAAGACATCATGTTTGGGAACGAATGGTACATAGAATTGTAGGAACATTTATAGGTATTGGGCTTTGTTGGATAATTTTACTCATTAGTGATACGCCTTTAAGTATCTGCATCAGTATATTTGTCTTACTTTATATTGCAGAAGCACTTATTATTAAGAATTATGCACTAGCAATTATTTTCATTACACCCATGACCATTTTATTGACTGAAGTTGGAAGTTCTTTTACAGCCAATACGGAAATAATTGTTCCCGCTCGATTTTTAGATATTACTATAGGAAGTATTTTAGGTGCTATTGGCGGCTGGATTATTTATAATCAACGTTTCAAAAATAAAGCCGTACAACAATTGCGAAAAACCAGAATTGTAATTAGAAAGAAGTTATAGTTTTTGCGCTTAAAAAAGTCCTCGCAAGAAAACTTGGAGGACTTAGTTTATGATCAAAAGAGTATATTACTCGCCACTTTCTTGCATGGTATGATAAACGTTCATAACGTCCTCATCTTCTTCGATTTTTTCTAATAATTTTTCAACATCAGCTACTTGCTCTGCTGTTAATTCTTTAGTTATTTGTGGAATTCTTTCAAAGCCCGAAGATAAAATTTCTAGACCTCTTGTTTCTAATTCTTTTTGAATAGCACCAAAACTTTCAAAAGGAGCATACATCAAAATTCCATCATCATCAGCGAAAATTTCTTCTACGCCAAAGTCGATCATTTCTAATTCCATTTCTTCCACATCTTGACCTTCAGCTGGAATTCTAAAATTACACGTGTGATCAAACATAAATTCAACTGAACCTTGTGTACCAAATGTTCCATTACATTTATTAAAGTAACTTCTAATGTTGGCTACGGTTCTATTGTTGTTATCCGTTGCAGTTTCTACTAAAATCGCAATTCCGTGCGGTGCATAACCTTCAAATAATACTTCTTTATAGTTAGCAGTGTCTTTATCGGTCGCTTTTTTAATTGCGCGTTCTACATTTTCTTTTGGCATATTCGCTGCCTTAGAGTTTTGTATTACTGCTCTTAAACGGGAGTTAGCCTCAGGATTTGGACCACCTTCCTTAACGGCCATAACAATGTCTTTCCCAATACGAGTAAACGTTTTTGCCATTGCAGCCCAACGTTTCATTTTTCGTCCTTTTCTAAACTCAAATGCTCTTCCCATTTCTAATTTTTTAATTCAATGCAAAAATAGTGATAATGATTTTACTTTAAAAAAAAAAGAGACAATAATTGCCTCTTTTATACTAAACTAATTACTTTAAATTAAAGTGTTTCAGAATAACTTCCACCTTTAGGTTGCAGGTCTCCAGTAATAATTCTAATTAAATCAATTAATGCCCAAATTCCCAATCCTCCGAAAGTTAAAATTTGAACAATACCTTGCCAAGTGTAACCTAGATAAAATCTGTGGATTCCAATAACACCTACGAATAGACATAGTAAAAGTGCTGTTAGTTGACTTTTCCCGCTAGCCGCTGCAGCTGGAGAAGACATTTCGTCGTTAGTTTTTTCTGTTACTACATTTTCAGTTTGATTTTGAACAACTGGAAATGAAGCGTAAGCAGGAGCAGCAGAAAGCATTGTAAAAAATGCAACAATAAGTAATAAGTTAATTTTCATAAAAATGTTTTAAATTCGCACAAACTTAAATAAATTATTGGAAATGTTAACATTTAAAAAGACAATTTTTTGCACCCTATTATTTTTTATTTCAAACTCTTTTTTCGCTCAAACAAATTATGAGTTTTTTGGAATAGTAAAGCTAAATGGAGATGCAAAAAATATGATTTCTTATCGAATAAATTTTGAAGAAAGAAAAGGAAAAGTCAGTGGATATTCTATTACAGATTTAGATGGTGAACATGAAACAAAAAATGTAATTACAGGCACTTATGACTCAAAAACTAAAATTTTTAACTTTCAAGAAAATGAAATTTTATATACAAAGTCTGCTTTTTCTCAAAGCTCATTTTGTTTTATAAATTATACAGGAAAAATAAAGTTAGTTAATAAAAATAGTAAATTAGAAGGTGATTTTAAAGGAATGTTTAAAAACAAAACAACTTGTATAAACGGTACACTGACTTTAGTGGGTAGCGAAAAAATTTATGAAAAACTAAATACGATTACTAAAAAAATTGAAAAGAGTAAAAAAATAGAGCAGAAAATAAAAGATGAAGTAAATCCTATTCAATTTATGGACGATTTGAAACTTAATAAATTGACAAAAAATCAAAATATGAGTGTGGTGTGGGAGGATAAAAAAATTAAAATTGAAATCTTTGACGCAGGTAAAGAAGATGGTGACAAAGTTAATTTATACAATGGAACAAAATTGATTTTAAGTAATTACGAAATAACAAATAAAAAGAAAGTTATTGAAATTGAATTGGAAAAAGATAATTTAGAATTTACAATAGAAGCTATCAGTGAAGGATCTATTGCGCCAAATACGGTTAAAATTATTCTTGTTGATAAAAACAGATCATTTGAATTAATGACTAATTTAAGTAAATCTGAAAAAGCTAAAATTACATTTATAAAAAAAGACGCTCTAAATTAAGCGTCTTTTTTTTACAATTAAATCTATATTATTTCTTGTAAAAAGGAGTTTTTACAACTTTAGCTTTAACATCTTTATTTCTAATTCTGATGTAAATTTCAGAATCTGGAGTTGCTAAATCTAATGGAACATATCCCATTCCAATAGCAATTCCTAATGAAGGTGATTGTGTTCCTGAAGTTACAATTCCAACTACGTTTCCAGCAGCATCTGCAATCTCATAATCGTGACGAGGAATTCCCCTGTCAATCATTTCAAATCCTACTAATTTACGAGTAATTCCCGCTTCTTTTTGTTTTTTAAGGTTTTCAGAATTCGTAAATTCTTTGTCAAATTTTGTAATCCAACCTAATCCAGCTTCTAATGGAGAAGTAGTATCACTAATATCATTTCCATATAAACTGAAACCCATTTCTAAACGTAAAGTATCACGTGCCGCTAATCCAATTGGTTTAATTCCGAAAGACGCACCTGCTTCAAAAACCTTATTCCAGATTTCTTCAGCATCTTCATTTTTGAAGTAAATTTCAAATCCGCCTGATCCTGTATATCCTGTTGCTGAAACGATAACATCACTTTTTCCAGCAAATTCTCCAATTTGAAACGTATAATAAGGCATATTCGACAACTCAATTGAAGTCAAAGATTGCATTGCTTCAGCTGCTTTAGGACCTTGAATAGCTAATAAAGAATAGTCTTCAGAAGCATTAATCATTTCAACTCCTAAATCATTGTGTTTAGAAATCCAATTCCAATCTTTTTCAATGTTCGAAGCATTTACAACTAATAAATAATTGTTATCAGCAATTTTATAAATGATTAAATCATCTACAATTCCGCCTTCATTATTTGGTAAACAAGAATATTGTGCTTTTCCATCCACTAATTTCGAAGCATCGTTTGACGCTACCTTTTGAATTAAAGCCAAAGCATTTTCGCCTTTTAAGAAAAATTCTCCCATATGCGAAACATCAAAAACACCTACGCTATTTCTAACAACTTCGTGTTCGATATTTACTCCTTCATATTGTACTGGCATATTATATCCAGCAAATGGAACTAATTTTGCTCCTAAACTTTCGTGAATGTGCGTTAACGCAGTATTTTTCATAATAAATGGTTGTGTTATTTAAAGGTGCTAATTTATTGAAAATTCTTAAAATTACCCCTAGATTTTGGCTAAATTTTAAAGTATATTAAATTTGTGATAATATTACTCATAAACCTTGTATTATTCTAATTGTTTGCGGAATTTTGGAACTTAAATAAGTTAAAATGGAAACCACACATTATATAAGTTCAGAATTATTATCGATTGAAGCAATTAGCGAAGTTATTTACCAAGGAAAAAAACTTGCATTATCAGAAGAAGCTGTTGTAAACATTGAAAAATGTAGAAAATATTTGGATGATAAAATGAAATCAAATAATGATCCAATTTATGGAATTAATACCGGATTTGGTTCGTTATGTAATGTGAAAATTTCAAATGAAAACTTATCAAAACTGCAAGAAAATTTAGTAAAATCGCACGCTTGCGGAACAGGGGAAGAAGTGCCTCATGAAATTGTAAAAATCATGTTGTTACTTAAAATTCAATCCTTAAGTTATGGACATTCTGGCGTTCAATTGCTTACAGTTCAACGTTTGATTGATTTTTATAACAACGATATTTTACCCATAATCTATACACAAGGATCTTTAGGCGCATCAGGAGATTTAGCACCTTTAGCACATTTGTCATTGCCTTTATTAGGTGAAGGAGAAGTGTATTATGATGGATTTAGACAACCAGCCTCTAAAGTATTAGAAAAGATGGGATGGACACCAATTATAATGCAATCTAAAGAAGGATTAGCGTTGTTAAATGGAACCCAATTTATGAGTGCTTATGGCGTTTATTGCTTAATAAAAGCCGATAAATTATCTTACTTCGCAGATGTTATTGCTGCGATTTCTTTAGAAGGTTTTGATGGAAGATTAGAACCATTTACAGATTTGATTCACTTGGTTCGTCCGCACAAAGGACAAATTCAAACCGCAGAACGTTTTAGAGATATTTTAGAAGAAAGTGAAATTATTGCGCAAGCAAAAGCGCACGTTCAAGATCCGTATTCATTCAGATGTATTCCACAAGTTCATGGTGCTTCAAAAGACGCCATTGAATATGCTAAAAAAGTGTTTAAAACCGAGATTAATTCGGTAACGGACAATCCAAATATTTTTGTGGGTGAAGATTTAATTATTTCTGGTGGGAATTTCCACGGACAACCTTTGGCTTTAGCTTTAGATTTCTTAGGAATTGCTTTATCAGAGTTAGGAAGTATTTCGGAAAGAAGAACGTACCAATTAATTTCAGGACTAAGAGGTTTGCCAGCGTTTTTAGTAAACGATCCTGGATTGAATTCAGGTTTTATGATTCCGCAATATACGGCGGCAAGTATTGCTAGTCAGAACAAACAATTAGCGACTCCAGCAAGTATTGACAGTATTGTTTCTTCAAACGGACAAGAAGATCACGTGAGTATGGGTGCAAATGCTGCTACTAAAACGTTGCGAATTGTTGAAAATATCGAAAGAATTTTAGCTATTGAATTATTAAATGGCTCACAAGCTTTAGAATTTAGAAGACCTTTAAAATCAAGTGATTTTATTGAAAGTTTTGTGAAATCGTACAGAGAAGATGTTTCTTTTGTTACCGAAGATAGAATTTTCCATTATGACATTGAAAAATCAGTTGGTTTCTTGAATAGTTTTCAAATTGATTTAGATAATTAAAAACAATAGTAGTGTTAAAAAAATAAGGCGAGTAAATTATACTCGCCTTATTTTTTTGTTCTAATAAGTTACTATTCTTCGATCAATATATAAAGTAAGAAAAATTCTGATATTTTATATTTCTGATACCATTCAGCCACATCAATATTTCCTTTAGATACTTCGCAATAGCCTAAATTTCCTTTGCTTGGATCAAGATTAGGAGGAGTAATTAATCCGATTTGCGTTTCTTTTCCAAGTGTAAAATCACCTTTATCATCTTCCGATCCAGAAACATCACGAAGTAAAAATGAACCATCTTTGAATTTTTTATTTACATCAAAAATTTGTTTGGTGTTGAAATTTGAAAAGAAAAAAGCTAGCTTTTGACTGTTTAAAAGTTGTTGCGAAACAATTGAAAATTTAAAATCTTTCCCGATTGTTGGAAGACCTTCTGATTTTGTATCGATTACAGTTTTTTCAATTTCAATTTTCCCTTTTTTGTATTTTCGGATTATAATTTTAAAATTTTTCCCAATCAATTTCTCAGAGTTAGTAAAACTTATGTCTAGTTTTTCTATTCCTTGAAAACTTTCTAAAGCCCATTTTTTAGTACCTAATTCAGCATAGTCATATTTAGAAATCATTTCTATTTTATGCTCTTGGGAATGCGATGTTAAAGTGAAAAATACAATTATATAACAGAATAATTTCATAATTTTAATCAATTAAATTTTAATAAAATATTAATTACTTCATATTTCTTAAAACAGAAACAATTAATACGATTAGTGCAGCAGCTTCAGTTAACATTCCAACAGTTAGAAATATATTACCCGCATACCAATGCATTATTTTAAATAAAGCACCCGCGATAGTTATTACCATTCCTACCAGAAATAATACTAACGGAATTCTTAATTGCTTTTTCATTTTTTTATTAATTTAGACACTTCATACTAAACTATTTCCACTTAAAGTTTTTCTCGATTGCCTTAATCATTTCGCCAGCAATATCTTTATTGGTTGCGCCTTCAATTCCTTCTAATCCTGGCGATGAGTTTACTTCCAATAATAACGGCCCTTTTGAAGAACGAATAATGTCAACACCAGCTACTTTTAAGTTCATCGCTTTTGCTGCTTTTATAGCAATTCTTTTTTCTTCGGCAGTTACTTTTACTACTGAAGCAGTTCCACCTAAGTGAATATTTGCTCTAAATTCTCCTGGTAAAGCTTCACGTTGCATCGCCGCTACAACTTTTCCGTCGACAACAAATAATCGCAAATCTTTTCCATTCGCTTCTTTGATGAATTCTTGCACTAAGATGTTAGCATTCAAACTTTTAAAAGCATTAATTACCGATTCGGCAGCTTTTTTTGTTTCGGCTAAAACAACACCTTTTCCTTGCGTTCCTTCTAATAATTTTACAATTAAAGGCGAACCTCCAACCATTTTAATCAGATCATCGGTATCTAAAGGTGAATTTGCAAATCCGGTTGTTGGAATATCAACTCCGTGATTTAATAACAATTGTAAAGAATACAATTTATCTCTAGATTGTGTAATTGCCGAAGAATTGTTCAAAGCAAAAACTTTTAAGGCTTCAAATTGGCGTGTTAAAGCACAGCCATAATAAGTCATACTCGGACGAATTCTTGGAATAACCGCATCAAAATCATCTAAAATTTTCCCACCTCTATAATGAATTTCAGGTTTGGTAGCATCTAATTTCATATAGCAGTATTTTAGATTTAAGAAATGCATTTCATGACCTCTTAATTCACCTGCTTCTATAATTCTTTTATTACTATATAATTCTGGATTACTGGCTAAAACTCCAATTTTTAATCCTTTTTTATCCTCTTTTGAATTGTAATAATATTCTTTTAATTTTTCATTTGTGGGTTGGCCCAATAAATAACTTTTCTCAGGATCTACCAAAACTCTACCAGACATGGCTTCACGACCCAATAACATTCTGAAACCCATTGAATCTCTATTCGTCAGGGTAACTTCAATTTCCCAAGTTTTTCCACCAATTTCTAGCTTCGTTTTGATTACGTAACGCTGTTCTCTAAAACCACTAGAGCTTTTTACTACGCGTTTATCAATAAGAGGTGATTCGCAATGAATCACAGCTTTTGCGTTGTTTTGAATAGGATTGATGTCAAATTTGACCCAATTTTCACTATTTTTCTCAAAAGTAACAATATTGATCGCATGAAGTGCTGAAGTTTTAGCTCCAGAATCTACTCGTGCTTTAATTGTTGGAATCCCTAAATTAGGGAAGGAACACCATTCTTCACTACCTACAATAACTTTGTCTGACATCTTTGATGTGTATAATTTATTACCGAAATTACTATTTTTTTTAATACGAAGGCTATATTTTCAATAAAATAAAAACGAAATAAAGCACTTGTACAAGTATTATTACAAGTGCTGTACTCTAACTATTTTAATGTAAATCTTAAGAAATTTTATTTAAGTAACCAATTTTTAAAATCATAGAAGTTCTGTGGAGCAACACCATGACCAATTGGATATTCATTGTAAGTTACGTCCAATCCTAAAGCTTCCAAGGCTGGTTTTGCTTTTCTTGCCCAATCAACGGGAATTACTTGATCCACAGTTCCGTGTGAGATAAAGAATTTCAAGTGAGCAATTGCTTGTTCATCAATGTTTTCTGGAAATATATCTAAATTCAAATAACCGCTTAAAGCAACAACTTTAGCAATTTTTTCAGGATAGGTTAGGGCAGTAGCATAACTTAAAATTGCACCTTGACTGAAACCAATTAAATTTATATTATCCGTGTCGATTGGATATTTAGCTGTCATTTCATCAATAAAACTTGCAATTAATTTCACAGATTCTCTCGCTTCATCATTGTCTGAAAACTTATTTTCGTCGGCATCAAAATGAATCGCATACCAAGCATGACCATAAGGTTGTAAATCAAAAGGAGCACGAACAGAAATTACATAATATTCTTTTGGTAATTCAGGTGCAAAAGAAAATAAATCTTCTTCATTGCTACCATAACCATGTAATAAGATGATTAATGGATTTTTTTCCAACTTAATTGCTGGTTCTTGAATTAGATACTGTAAGTTCATTATTATATATTTTTAAAAAATTTCTGAAAAAATGGACCTAAAAAAGGTACGATTTTGGTTTCGCCATTTAAACAAGTTACGAAACCATAAAGCCATAAGATGAAAATAAACACCCAAAATGAAGAAGTAACCATCCAATTGTCAAAATAACCAATAGGATAACCCAGGAAAAAGAAGGTTAAAAAGATTCCCAAGGCTTGTCTTATGTGGAAACTTGCGAAATTTGATCTGTTTTCGTCTTGATTCATAAAAATCGCTACAATAGATCCAATAATTGTTATATAACTAATTATCGCAACGTTTTTACCTTTTTCTATATCCTTCATTTTTTGTTTTTTAGGCGTATTAATTGTTTATAACCAATTGTCCACTGTTGTAAATCCCAATGACTTTTCCTTTCATTTTTTGTCCAAGGAAAGCCGAATTTTTAGATTTTGATGCAATTGCTTCTTTTGTAAAAGTCCAATCTTCAGTTGTTGTGAATAATGAAATATCAGCTTTATTTCCAACAGCAATTGAGTTTGAATTCACATTGAATACCAGTTTGCACGCAGTTAATTTTTCAACAATAACTTCAACTGGTAAAACAGTTAGTAATGCTCCAAAAGCACTTTCTAAGCCAATTGTTCCATCTTTTGCTAAATCGAATTCTAATTTCTTATGTTCGATGTCAAGCGGATTATGGTCGGAAGTAATGCAGTCAATTGTTCCGTCTAAAACCGCTTCGATTAACGCTTTTCTAGTTGTTTCTTCACGTAATGGAGGAGAAACTTTATAGCGCGTATCAAATGCAGTTAAAGCTTCGTCGTTTAAGACTAAATTATGAACGGCAACGCTACAAGTTACGTTTAAACCTTTGGCTTTAGCTTCTTTAATTAATTTGATACTTCCTTGTGTGGAAATAGTTGGAATGTGTAATTTTCCTCCTGTATATTCTAATAAAAATAGATTTCTAGTGACGTGTAATTCTTCCGCCAATGCTGGAATTCCTTTTAAACCTAATCTTGTACTTACGATTCCTTCGTTAGCAATTCCCGAACCTTTTAAAGCACTATCTTGACAAAAAGCAATTACTAATCCGTCAAAATCTTGGACATATTGTAACGCAATTTTTTGCAAATTTGCATTTTGTAACGCTTTTTTATAATCACCAAAAGCAATGGCTCCGGCATTTTTCATATCGAATAATTCAGCCAAATCAACGCCTTCGCTTCCACGCGTTAAAGAACCAATTGGATATAAATTTGTCGCTTGATTTCTAGCTTTATCCATTACAAATCTGATTTGTGATTGGTTGTCGATCACTGGATTTGAGTTGGGTTGCAAAGCTACAGCTGTAAAACCACTTTTCGAAGCTACTTTTAAACCATTTTCTATAGTTTCACGTTCTTCATAACCTGGTTCGCCGAAAGAAACCGAAGAATCCATCCAACCTTGAGATAGATGAAGATTTGAAACTTCAACCAATTCAAAATCAGTAGTATTTGTAATTTCTTTTTCTATTGCTGTAATCGTGCCGTTTTCAATTTTTAAATCCATTTTTTGCAAGTGAAATGGACTTGATGGATCGATTATTTTGGCTTGTTTTAAAATAACATTTGTCATTTTATGAATTTTTGGATTAGTAGTTCAATGAGTAAAAATAGTAGTGTTGCTATAATAAAACCTTTCCAAATTTCATTGCTTGTGCGTTCCGAAGCAATATCATTTAAAACGGTTGCTATGTTGTTTACTTTCGTGAATTTTTCAAACGTTGTTGCTGATTCTTGTTGTAAATTACTTTCAGTTCTTGGATAATTGAAACTGATTTTCTTCAAAATTTCAGTTCCTTTGTTTACGTCAAAATTTCCGGCTTGTTCGGGATAATCACCAAAAGACAATTTGCATTTGGCATTCAAAATTTGTTGCATCGGAATGAAACTATAACCTTCTTTAGCTACTGAAA
Organism: Flavobacterium ardleyense; assembly: GCF_042686085.1. Classification (GTDB taxonomy): domain Bacteria; phylum Bacteroidota; class Bacteroidia; order Flavobacteriales; family Flavobacteriaceae; genus Flavobacterium; species Flavobacterium ardleyense. The sequence continues at coordinate 255,508 of NZ_JBHUOL010000018.1, read as the reverse complement.
TTACTTCTTCCTTAGCTAATATTGTTTCTAAAATAAGGTTTTCGTTTTCACCAATTGTATAAGCGTTAATTCCGGTTTTTCCTTTATTTTGTCCCATATTATAAAATGTAGGAACAATTAATGGAGCATTTTGGAAGTTACTATTTTGTTTGTTTATTGGTGCTGAATAAGCGTAAAACGTTCCTAATCTGTTCGTGGTTGAACCTACAAATATAGTATTATCTTCAAATTGTAAGATATTCGTTAATCCGGTTAAACCGAAACCTTCTTTGGTTTTTGGATATTGGAAATTTGTCACTTTTTTCTCAAAAACAGTTTGATATAGAGGATGACTAAAGTTGATTTTAGTGATTTGCTTTTCAGTAGCAGTCCAATTAGAATATTGAAATCCACCAAAGTTTTTAGCAAATGTATTCAGAGTTGTAGTTGGATTTTTTGCATTTGGAATAAAAATAACGTTTCCTCCTTTTTCGTAGAACGATTTTAAAGTGGTTCCCAAAGCAATTGGCAAATCTTCCAATTCATTCAAAACAATTGCTTCCTGACTTTCGATTTTATTATAATCTAAAGTCGATAAATCTGAACTCGTAAAGTTGAATTCGTCCGAAGTGTAAATACGGCTTAAGAAATTGTTTTTATCTGAACTTCCGATTACTAAAACATTCCCTTTTTTAGGTTTTGAAATGCTCATGTAAAAGTCATTGTCATAACTCAGACTATTGTCTTCTATACTAATTTTTCCGTGAAAATCTTGTTTTGGAATGGTAATCGTAATTTCTGCTGTAGCATTTTCGAATTTAGCAATTGTTTTAGCAATCGCTTTTTCCTCATTGAAAACTGATAGTGGAATTTCATTTTTGATGGTTCCAAAAGCTTTCAACGTGATTTTTAATTCGTAAAATTGATCTAAAACCTGAGAAATAATCACATTATCAATACTGACGTTATTTTTATTTATCGCTTTTGGCTGAATGAAATAAACGACATTATTTTCGGCTAAAGTTTCGGCTTTTTTACTGTTCGATTGAATGGCATCGGTAATGATGACATAATCTTTTTTAGTGTTTTTCTTTTTGGTTTCAACTTGATTAATCAAATAATCCAATTGAAATGGCATCGCCGAATAACTAAGATTTTGGATTTCTTTTTGTATCGATTTTATATCGGTGTCCCAAAATACTTCCGAATTCGTCAATAACGAAAACTGTTGATTTTCTGGTAATTCTTCTAATAATTCTTGGATACTTCTTTTTAGTAATTCGCCTTTTGCACCTTTGGCTTGCATTGAAAACGAATTGTCTAGTAAAATGATTAATTCATTTCCTTTATTAGTCGTGTCTTTTGCTTTGAAAAAAGGTTGGGCAAAGGCAAAAATTAAACATGCCAACACTAATAATCGTGTTGCTAATAAAAGCCATTTTTTGATTTTAGAACTTTTTCGGGTTTGCGTTTGAAGTTCTTTTAGCAGTTTTACATTTGTAAAATACTCTTTTTTAAATCGGCGTAATTGAAATAAATGCACCAAAATTGGTATAACCAACAGAAAAAGAAAGTAGAGTATTTCCGGATGTTTAAACTGCATTTAATTTTAGAATTTGTCAAAAATACGAAATACAATTGATAATTCAGAATTTAGAATTTACAAATTGCCACTTCCTTTTGAATAGTATTATACTTTGCAAAATTGACCAATGAAAAGGGACGACTTATTACTCCTTCTTCTTTCTCTTTTCGTCTCTTTTACGTTCTATATTTCTATTTCGAGATTCAGTCTTACGCGGTTTACGTTTTCCAGGACCACCAAGGTTGACCTTTGCATTTTTATCTTTTTTCTTGTGAAAAGCTTCTCCACCTTCTTTTTTAGGGGTTTTCAACAAGAATTTCATTTTCTTTTTTTCCTTTTCGAAATCCAAATAGCGTTCTTCGATTTTTACTTCTTCGGGTAAAGGCACTACTTTGATTTCGGTATTCATCAAAAGTTCCACTTCTTCTTTAATTTCTTCTTCACTTGGAGAAACTAAACTAATTGCGATACCTGTTTTGTCAGCACGACCTGTTCTACCAATTCGGTGCATGTATTTTTCAGGTTCCGTAGTGAATTGCAAGTTAATAACGTGCGTAATATCGGAAATATCCAATCCACGCGCCATAATATCAGTCGTCACCAAACCTCTTAATTCGCCTCTTTGGAAAGCAGCCATCGTATTCAAACGATAGTTTTGCGATTTATTTGAGTGAATAACTCCAAATTCTCCAGGAAATGCTTCTTCAAGTGTATCAGAAACCAATTCTACAATACGTTTGTTGTTCACGAAAATCAGCACACGTTCCATAGTTTCGGTCGTAGCGATAATGTGTTTTAAAGCATTTAATTTGGTTAAGAAATTGGGAACTTTATAGATTAATTGTTCAATTTGCTCTAATGGTGTTCCACTAGCAGCTAAAGATACTTCTTCAGGAAATTCAAAGTATTCATCCAACATAGCATCTACTTCTTCGGTCATTGTCGCCGAGAATAAGATGTTCTGTTTTTTGCCTCGCATCATTGATAAAATGGAGGTCAATTGGGTTCTAAACCCTAAATTTAAAATTTCATCAAACTCATCAATTACTAATTTCTGCAAGCAATCAAATCGTAAAACACCATCTAAACCTAAATCCATTACACGACCAGGCGTTCCGACTAAAATATCGACACCCATCGCTAAATTTTTACGTTGCGTATTGATGTTGACACCACCATAAATACCAAGCGTTTTCACACTCATATATTTGGTTAGTTTCTCCACTTCTGCAGCAACTTGAACTACTAATTCACGCGTTGGCACTAAAATAACAACTCTTGGCGATTCGTTATCTTGAAATTTCCATTGTTTTAAAAGTGGTAGTAAGTAAGCTAAAGTTTTACCGGTTCCAGTTTGTGCAATTCCCATCATATCTCTACCGGAAAGGATTACGGAATGCGATTTTTCTTGAATAGGAGTAGGTTGCACAAATCCTAATTCGTCTAATGCTTTTTGTAATGATTTTGGTAAATCGAATTCGAGAAAGGTCTTCATTGGTATTTTATTTTGCGCAAATGTACGTATTAATTATTTAGGGATGCTATGTAAGTGGCGAGTTTCGAATGATTTTCGAAGTTTAATAGTTTGTTTTCTGAACGGATTTCTATCGTTATTTTTTATAATTTTAAAGAATTGTCATTTAAAAATTTAATTCTTGTGCTTATATTTGACTATGGAACTAGCAGAAAAAATTTCAAAAGCATTAGATTTAACGTTTATGGACCAAAAAGAGCCAGAAGGCAATGTTTGTTTTGCAAATAGTGACGAATTGCGCCCGGAATTTAAAGACATTTTTACTGCGGTAGATTTATTGAATTACGAATATGCTGTTTTACAATTGGAAGAATATAAGGAACTTACATCTTCGGACTTAGTTCCTACTGATCGAAAAACATTTTGGAAATTGGTGGATGACGGAAGGAAAGCTTACGAATTCAATAATAAATAATTCTGTTGTTGCTATTATTTTTTTAAAAATCAATCTAAAATTACACTAAATTTGGCCTTCTTGAGTTAATAGAACGTATGAAATTTCAAACAGTAATAGTATCGATCATATTTAGTTGCTTTTTTTCTTTGTCTCTGCAGGCACAAGTGAAAGCGCCGGTGAAAGATAGTACCGTCATTTATAAGAACATTCAAACCTATTCGAAAAATAGTAAATTTAAGAAGTTTGTCTATAAATTAATTTTTCGACCATCAGCCTTAAAACCAAAACAACCCGTATCTAAAGTACCCGAGAAATCGGTAATTACTAAAAAAATTGATGGTAAGATAATTCGAAATATAATTATAGAAACGCTTGATCCTATTGGTTTTTCTGTTAGTGATAAAGAGAAACAACCTAGAAATAGTTTTGAACGATTTGGTAATAGAATGCATAATAAAACCAAAAAGTTTGTAATTAGAAAACTGCTTCTCGTTCAAGAAAATCAAGTTTGTGATTCTATTTTACTAAAAGAGTCCGAACGTTTAATTAGAAGTCAGCGTTTTATAAGAGAAGTCGCAATTACACCTATTTATTTTGACCGTTCTAATGATTCAATTGATATTAAAGTTAGGGTTTTAGATTCGTGGACTTTGGTGCCAGACGGGAGTATATCAAGTAGTAAGAGCAAAATAAAACTGACTGAACGTAATATTTTTGGTTTTGGACATCAGTTAAGTGGTCAATTAGGTAATAAATTTGAATCAGGCGAACATGATTATAATTTTAATTATGCGATACTTAATATTTTCAATACTTATACTCGTTTTGATTTAGATTACGAAAAAGAATTTAATGACGATAGCAAACGTAGGATTGGACTAAATCGACCTTTTTATTCGGTTTTCGCAAAAAATGCAGGAGGAGCTAATTTTGAAAATACTGTTACTACGGAAGCCGTTCCTGTTGGAGATTCTTTAGTTGATGCTTTTACGAAATTTGAATATCAAGAATATTGGTATGGAAGAGCGTTTAAAGTTACGGATCCCAAGTGGAGCGAAACCAAATACATCAATTTAGTGGCAGCAGTATCTTTTAATCGAAAAGCATATTTGGATTCGCCAAGTAGTGTTTTAGATCCTACCAACTTTTTTGCCTCGGAGAAGAATACTATTGGTTACATTGGTATCTCACGACAAAAATATTATCAAGATAGTTTTCTTTTTAACTATAACATTATTGAAGATGTTCCGTACGGAGAAAATATTTCATTCATTTTTGGGCATCAACGAAAGAATTATGGATCACGATTTTATTCAGGTATTACGATTTCGCAAGGAAAAAAATATTCGTTTGGTTATTTAAGTTCTTTTGCAGAATGGGGAAGTTTTTTCAATGATGGTGTGACTGAGCAAATGGCTTTTAAAATAGGGGCTAATTATTTCAGTCCACTGATGCACATTGGAAATTGGCGAATTAGGCAGTTTGTAAAACCAACTTATATTTGGGGAAATAATCGTGATGCATCCTATAAAGATCAATTAAGATTGAATAATTATTATGGTATTCAAGGTTTTAATAGTGAAATTTATGGTACTCAAAAATGGGTATTAGCTTTACAAACACAATCTTACATGCCGGGCAACTGGAATGGATTTCGTTTTAGTCCCTATCTGAATATTGCTGTGGGTTCACTGGCTTCAAAAAACGCACTTTTTAATAGTAAGTTGTACTCGAAGTTTACGGTTGGAGTCCAGATAAATAATGATTATTTAGTATTTAATAGTTTTCAATTTTCATTTTCCTATTACCCAACAATTCCTTTTGAAGGAGATAACGTTTTTAAAACTAATTCTTTTTCAAATACTGATTTAACTATTGAAGATTATGTTCTTGGTAAGCCAGGTTATATTCGATACGAATAGCGTAAAATAAAAACACGGTATTAAGTAAATTCTTGAAACCGTGTTTTCGAAGCATGAAAAAAAACATTTTGCTTTTATATGGTCATTGAAAACAGCTTTGTTTCCGGTGCTTTTCTAATTAATCTTAGGTCAAAGGCCATACAAATATTTCTTACGTATGGTTTTCCTTTTTCGGTAACTAGTATCCCATTTTCTATGAATGATAATAAACCGTCAACTTCCATTTCTGATAAACTTTCGTGAATTTCGCTAAGTTCAGGGAATTTCATTGCTTCATCTTTCCAAGAAGTTGTGAATTGACACATTAAATTTAATATATGTTTTCTGATTACTAAATCTTCAGAACTTAACAAATGACCTTTAAATATTGGTAATTCATTTGCTTCTAATCGAGCGTAATAATCTTCAATTGATTTCTCGTTTTGAGCAAAACTATACCAGCTATCACTAATTGATGAAACTCCTAGTCCAATCATTAATTTAGTTTTTGAAGCGGTATAACCCATAAAATTTCGGTGCAGATTACCTTGTTTAAAAGATTCAAACATACTGTCTTCTTTCAATGCAAAGTGATCCATTCCTATTTCGTGATAACCGTTATGCGCTAAGCGTTTTTTACCTTCTTCATACAATTCTCTTTTCTCATCGTCTTTTGGTAAATCTTCATCTTTAAAACCGCGTTGTCCGTTTCCTTTAATCCAAGGCACGTGTGCATAGCTGTAAAAAGCTAATCTATCAGGTTGCAGTGATTTTGTTTTATCAATTGTATCCTGAACGTCTTTCAAAGTTTGAAATGGTAAACCAAAAATTAAATCGTGTCCAATGGAAGTATAACCAATTTCTTTTGCCCAAAATGTAACTTTTGCCACATTATGGAACGGTTGAATTCTGTGAATAGCAAGTTGTACTTTGTCCGAATAATCTTGTACACCAAAACTAACTCTTCTAAAGCCTAAATCATATAAGGTTTGTAAATGGTCACGAGTAGTATTATTTGGATGACCTTCGAAACTAAATTCGTGTTCTGGTGCCTTTTCTGCCGATTTGAAAATTCCATCAATTAGAAATTTTAAATTTTCTGGTGAAAAAAATGTTGGAGTTCCGCCACCTAAATGAATTTCCTTAATAATCGGTTTCGCTGGTAATAAATCGCAATACATTTTCCATTCTTTTAAAACGGCAATAATGTATGGATCTTCAACTTCGTGACGCTTTGTGATGCGTTTATTGCAACCGCAAAACGTACATAAGCTTTCGCAAAAAGGCAAATGAATATATAAACTAATACCTTCTGTAGTATTAGATTCTTCAAAGGATTGTAACAAGGTTCGTTTCCAGTCCTCAACGTGAAATAAATCATCTTCCCAATAAGGAACAGTTGGATAACTCGTATATCGAGGTCCTGGAACATTATATTTTTGTACAAGTGAAAGTTGCATATCTAATACTTTTTTTGGAATAACAAATGTAGTGTAAGGTATAAAAATAAAAAATGATAATTATCATATTGGTTTTATGTAACATTTATTACAAAAAATGAATAGGCAAATCAGTACCTTTGAATTGTAAAAAAAATAACAATATGAATGCGAAATTTAATGAAATTATACAGTCTAACCAATTGGTTTTGATTGATTTTTTTGCCGATTGGTGTGGTCCTTGTAAAATGATGTCACCTGTTTTACAAGAAGTAAAGGGAATTCTTAAAGATGATTTAAAGATCATTAAAATTAATGTGGACCAGCACCAGGATTTGGCTACCGAATTTATGGTTAGAGGTGTTCCGACATTACTTTTATTTAAATCGGGTAAAATGTTATGGCGTCAATCGGGTGTTTTAAGTGTTAAAGATTTGGTTTCGACTGTTCAAAGCCACATGAATTAATATTTTTTTTGTATATTTATAGTTCATAAAAAAAATAGAAGATGAAAAAAACGATAGGTTTATTGGTTGTGCTTTTAAGTTTAACCTCTTGTATTAAAAAACCAGTAGAAGGTGTTCGTGTGGTTGATGTAGCGGCATATGAAGCACAATTAAAAGAACCAAATGTTCAATTAATTGATGTAAGAACGCCAGCAGAATATGCGGAAGGCCATATTGAAAATTCTAAAAACATTAATATAACTGGTGAGGATTTTGATCAGCAAGTTGCTTCATTAGATAAATCAAAACCTGTAATGTTGTATTGTAAATCAGGAATGAGAAGTGCAAAAGCATCTTTACGTTTAAAAGAACTTGGATTTGAAAACATTACGGATTTAGAAGGAGGATTTGGAAGTTGGAAAAGTGCAAATAAACCAATTGAAGAATAATCATACTATGATTTCTTGGCATGATTTTGAAAAAGTAGAAATGCGCGTGGGAACTATTATAGCTGTGGCTGATTTTCCAAAAGCGGATAAACCTGCTTATCAATTGACTATTGATTTTGGACCGGAATTAGGCACTAAGAAGACTTCGGCTCAGATTACCAAACAGTACACCAAAGAAGAATTACTTCAGAAACAAATTGTTGCTGTTGTAAATTTTCCAAAAAAACAAATCGCAGATTTTATGAGTGAATGTTTAGTATTAGGAAGTATTGGTGAAGAAAATAATATTGTGTTGCTTTCCTCGGATAAGCCTGTAAGAAATGGCTTGAGAGTAGGCTAAACAAAAAACCCAAATTCATTTAGAATTTGGGTTTTTTGTTTGATATAAAGTAAGCTATTAAATATCTTCAAATTCAATATTCGTAAAGCTTTCAGTAGATTTTAATTCTTCAATATCTGCTGGATAAGTTTCTCTCTTAAAGTCTTTTTGATGTCTTTCAGAAATTACTTCTTCTCCTTTTTGATCTAGAACAAAATCAGTCATTTCGTCTAATATTTCTCTAAAAGCAGCGAAATCTTCTTTGTATAAATAAATTTTGTGCTTTTTAAAATGGAATGAACCATCCTCTTCTGTGAACTTTTTACTTTCAGTAATTGTTATGTAGTAATCATCCGCTTTAGTTGATCTAACATCAAAGAAATACGTTCTTCTTCCCGCTCGCAATACTTTAGAAAAAATTTCTTCTTTTTCTAACATTTCATTTTCTCTCATAATCCCTACTATCAAATTAATTAGTTATAGCATTTCAAAAATCTAAAAAATAAATGGATTAAACAAAAATTTAGCTAATTTCTTTTTCAGAAAGTTGTTTTAGATAAAGTTCTTTATAATACCCATTTTGCTCTAGCAGTTGACTGTGAGTGCCTTGTTCAATGATTTGGCCTTCTTCAAGAATTAAAATATGATCCGCATTTTTTGCAGAAGATACTCTATGACTTACTATAATTGTAGTTTTATCTTTGCAATACGCTAATAAATTGTTTAAAATAGTTTCTTCGGTTTCAGTGTCAACAGCACTTAAACAATCATCTAAAAGTAAGATGGGTGCGTTTTTAATTAAAGCTCTTGCAATAGAAACACGCTGTTTTTGCCCACCAGAAAGTGTAATTCCTCGTTCTCCTAAAACCGTTTCGTACTGGTCATTAAAAGTTAAGATATTATCATGAACAACCGCTTTTTTAGCTGCTTCAATTACTTGTTCATCCGTAGCATTTTCATTCCCAAATTTAATGTTGTTTTTGATGCTGTCTGAAAATAAGAAGGAATCTTGTGGTACCACACTTATTTGATTTCTTAAATCATATAAATTTAAAGAAGTAATTTCTTTATTGTCGATCATTATTTTTCCATCGGTAGTATCATACAATCTACTTATTAGCGTTAAAATAGTCGATTTTCCTGAGCCAGTTTTTCCAAATATAGCTAATGTAGTTCCTTTTTTAATTTCGAACGAAATATTATTTAATGCTTTAATCTGAGTGTCTTCATATACAAAAGAAACATTTTTAAAAGCTATATCACCTTGAATAACAGAATGTCCAATAGCGGTGTTTTTGATTTTCGGCTCTTCTTTTAGGAATTCGTTTATACGTTCTTGTGAAGCTTCAGCTTCTTGTACTAAAGACGAAACCCATCCTAAAGATGCAACAGGCCAAGTCAACATATTGATGTAAAGAATAAACTGTGCAATGACACCAATACTGCTAATTTCCGGATCATTATTCATATACATTGAACCTCCAACAAAGACAACGACTAAGTTACTTAAGCCAATTAATAGAATCATTAAAGGTCCAAATAATGAGTTCATTTTGGCTAAATCCATCGCTTTTTTCTTACTCTCGTTTGTTAAGTCGATGAATTCTTTTTCTTTTTTATCCTCAATTGCGTATGCTTTAATCACACGGATTCCTGAGAAAATTTCTTGGGTAATTGAAAATAAGTTCGATAAGTTTTTTTGGAAAGCACTACTTCTTTTATGAATTTCCGAACTAATCTTAAAAATACTATACGATAATAGGGGTAAAGGCAACAAAGAATATAATGTCAATTTTGGAGAAATGTTATACATATATATTACTACAATCGTGAAACGCATTAAGGTATTTAAAGAATACATTACCGCAGGCCCCACGTACATTCTAACTTTTCCAACATCTTCACTGATTCGGTTCATTAAGTCACCAGTGCGGTTTCTTTTGTAAAAATCTTGCGAAAGATTTTGGTAATGATTGAAGATTTCGTTCTTCAAATCAAATTCAACATAGCGCGACATTACAATTAAAGTTTGACGCATTAAAAAGGTGAAGAAACCAGCTATGATGGTGGTTGCTAGGATGTAAAGAATGTTTTTTAATAGCGTCGATTTTAATAGCGAAACATCTTTTGAGGATGATTTTACAAATTCCTCAATAACTTGAATGGAATTCCCGATTAATTCCGGCGTAAATAAAGAGAAAACTTGTGCAATTATAGTTATAAATAGCCCCAGTAAGAAGCGATATTTATATTTGATAAAGTATTTGTTTAAATATTGTAATTCTTTCATAGTATTTTTAAATGTTGTGTTTTTTTCGCAGTTATTTAATCAAATTCTTAATTTATTGATAATAAGGTATTACGAATTAATACTACATTCCTTTGCTAAATTATTAAAAAAAATATAATACAATGAATCATTTTAAAATTATTCGTAATATTGTAGTTAAATATTGAATAATATTAAAATTAACACATTATACCATGACAGCAGATTTATTAAAAGCTAATGAGCTTCACAAAGTAGACCCGGTTTTCGGCCAAGTTTCTTTTGATGGTCATGAACAAGTTGTATTTTGTCACGACAAAGATACAGGATTAAAAGCAATTATTGGAGTTCATAGCACAGTTTTAGGACCAGCTTTAGGTGGAACTAGAATGTGGAATTATACGAACGAGTGGGAAGCGCTTAATGATGTTTTGCGTTTGTCTCGTGGAATGACTTTTAAAAATTCACTTTCAGGTTTAAATTTAGGTGGTGGTAAAGCGGTAATTATCGGTGATGCTAAAACTTTAAAAACACCTGAATTGATGACTAGATTTGGTCAGTTTGTTGATTCATTATCAGGGAAATACATTACTGCAGAAGATGTGGGTATGGAAACTAAAGATATGGATATCGTAAATAAAGTAACTAAATATGTTGCTGGAATTTCGGTTGAAAACGGAGGTTCTGGAAATCCATCGCCGATTACTGCATATGGTGTTTTCATGGGAATGAAAGCAGCAGCTAAGTATAAATTTGGTACAGATAATTTAGAAGGTAAAAAAGTTCTAGTACAAGGAATTGGTCACGTAGGTGAAGTTTTAGTACAGCATTTAACTAAAAGTGGAGCTATTGTTACTATTACTGATATCAATGAAGAAAGAGTAAATCAAATTGGTGCGAAATACGGAGCTAAAATTTTTACAGGAGATGATTTATATGCTGCTGATGTAGATATTTATGCACCTTGTGCTTTAGGAGCAACTATAAATGACGAAACAATTAGTAAATTAAGAGCGAAGGTTATTGCTGGAGCAGCTAATAATCAATTGGCAAACGAAGCAGTTCACGGCGCATTATTGAAAGAAAAAGGTATTTTATATGCACCTGATTTCTTAATTAATGCTGGTGGAGTAATTAATGTTTATTCTGAAATAGTACATTGGTCAAAAGAACAAGTAATTGAAAAAACTGAAAACATCTATAATACAGCATTAGAGATATTCAATTTAGCAGATACTAATAATATTACAACGCATCAAGCAGCCTTTTCAATGGCACAAAAACGCATTGATGATACAAAAAACGGATTAAACAAGTAATTTGTTTTAAATAAAATTGTATTTTTGCAGAGCGAAAGAAGTTATTCTTTCGCTCTCTTAATTTTATAAAGTTCTTAATTAGCATGTTAAACAGAAGACATATCCGTGTAAAAGTGATGCAGAGTATTTATGCAATGCACCAACATCAATCCGATAATTTGGAAAAACAAGAAAAATTTCTTTTTCAAAGTATCGAAAACACCCAAGATTTGTATTTATTATTGCTTTCGGCATTAATTGAAATCAAAAATATAGAAGAAGAATACATTGAACTGGCTTCTAAAAAACATTTAGCAACTAAAGAAGAAAGCAATCCGAATTTAAAATTTATCCAGAACAAAGTATTGGTATTATTATCGGAATCAGATGCATTACAAACTGCTATTGATCAAAATATGATTACCAATTGGAAACGAAATAATGATATTATTTTGATGTTGTTGGATGCCGTAAAAGCTAGTGATGTTTATAAAAACTACATGGAAAAACCCTTAGGTAGTTTTGATGATGAAAAATATTTTATTGCAGATTTATTCACTGAAGTAATTGCACCAAGTGATAAATTATATGAATATTTAGAAGACTATAAATTAACTTGGGTTGATGATTTGCCAGGAATTAATACGTTGATTTTAAAGCAGATTAAACAACTTAGATCAGAAGATGATGTGTTGCTTTTGCCAAAGGTTTATAAAGATTCTGATGATAAAGAATTTGTTAAGAGCTTGTTTAGAAAAACAGTTTTAAACGAAGTAGAGTTGTCTAAAGAATATATAGACAAGACGCCGAACTGGGACGTGGAACGTATTGCGGAAATCGATACTATTATTTTAAAAATGGCAATTTGCGAATTATTAAAGTTTCCTTCGATTCCAGCTAAAGTGACAATTAACGAGTATTTAGAAATTGCTAAAGAATATTCTACACCAAAAAGTAGTATTTTTATCAATGGAATTTTAGATAATTTAGTTAAAGAATTTGAAAGAAATGATCGATTGATAAAAACAGGTAGAGGTTTATTATAAAAATTTAAAGTATGATGAAGAAAACAATTGGGTTTTTAGCCCTTTCAGTAGTTCTAGCAACTACTTCATGTAAACAAGGAAGTGTTTCAGATAAAATCACAGACGAAGACATGAAAACTGTTGAGGCTGATAAAAATTTAGCAGGTAAATTACCAAAAGTTAAATTTGATAAAGAATTTCATGATTTTGGAACAATTGCTGAAGGAGTTGTTGTTGAAACTGAGTTTATTGTTACTAATGTTGGAGAGAGTGATTTATTGATTTTTGAAGCAAAGGGAAGTTGTGGTTGTACAGTTCCTGAGCCGCCAAAAGACCCTATTAAACCAGGTGAATCTGCACCAATTAAAGTAGCTTTCGATTCAAAAGGTAAGCCTGGTAATCAAGAGAAGACAGTAACATTGACTACTAATACAGAGATTCTTCATGAAATGTTTAGAATAAAAGCGAATGTAACACCGATGGCAAAGTAATTTAGCCACAAATAAATAATTATTATGACTCCAGAATTAGGAATTCAATTAGTATTGATGATTGCTGTGTTTTATTTTTTATTAATAAGACCAAATCAGCAAAGAGCTAAGAAAGAAAAAGCATTTGAAGCTGCTTTAAAAGTTGGTGATAAAGTTATCACAAAATCAGGAATTCACGGAAAAATCGCTGAAATAGCTCAAGATACTATCGTTATTGAAACTATGTCAGGTAAGATAAAAATGGAAAAATCTGCAATTTCAGCGGATATTAGCCTTAAGCTAAAAGCTTAATTGCTATCATTTTAAAATATTAAAAAAGCCGAACTTAATTAAGTTCGGCTTTTTTTGTTCGCTACTTATAGCGGTATGTTATTTTGGCAAAGCTGTTAGTTCTGCAATTTTCACAATTACTTGAGTTGCTTTTACCATGCTTTCAACAGGAACGTATTCGTATTTTCCGTGGAAGTTATGTCCACCAGCAAATATATTAGGACAAGGTAATCCTATATAAGATAATTGGCATCCGTCTGTTCCGCCTCTAATTGGTTTAATTAATGGCTTTATACCTAACTCGATCATTGCTTTTTCAGCTATTTCTATAATATGGAAAACAGGTTTTACCTTCTCTTTCATATTGTAATATTGATCTTTAACTTCTGCACTTGCAATGTCTCCGCCAAATTGTCCTTTCCATTTCTTATTGAATTTTTCAGTCAATTTGTGAATGAACTCCTTTCTTTTCTTGAATTTCATTTCATTGTGATCACGGATGATTAACTCAACAACAGTTTCCTCAATACTTCCGGTAATTCCAACAACATGGAAGAAACCTTCGTATCCTTTTGTTTTTTCTGGAATTTCATCTTTCGGTAATTTCGAAATGAATTTACTTGCTAAAAGCATTGAGTTAATCATTTTTCCTTTTGCATATCCTGGATGAACACTTTTACCGCTAAAAGTTATTTTTGCACCAGCTGCATTAAAATTTTCGTATTCTAATTCGCCGATTTGACTTCCATCCATGGTGTAAGCCCATTCGCAACCAAATTTTTCGACATCAAATTTGTGTGCTCCACGACCAATTTCTTCATCTGGTGTAAAACCAACTCTGATTTTTCCGTGCTTAATGTCTGGATTTTTAATTAAATGCTCCATTGCTGACATGATTTCTGTAATACCGGCTTTGTCATCCGCTCCTAGAAGAGTGGTTCCGTCTGTAGTAATAAGAGTTTGTCCTTTATATTGTAGCAAGTCTTTGAAGTAACTTGGTGATAAAACGATGTTTTGCTCCTTGTTAAGGATAATATCTCCACCGTCATAGTCTTTTATGATTTGTGGTTTTACATTCGCTCCTGTGAAGTCTGGAGTAGTGTCGTAATGTGATACGAATCCAATTGTTGGAACTGCGTGTTTAACGTTGCTTTCTAACGTTGCCATTACGTAACCATTTTCATCAATAGTTACTTCTGACATTCCCATTTCTTTTAATTCTTTTACTAAAAGATTGGCTAGGACTAATTGTTTCTTTGTACTTGGAGTAGTGTCAGAACTTGCATCAGATTCTGTGTCTATAATAACGTAGCTAATAAAGCGATCTATAATGTGTTGCATGAATATTTTAAATTTATACAAATATAAGAAATCGAACAGTTATTAAAAAAATAAGACGTTATAAAGTGTTGAGATTTTGTTAAATAAAAAAAGCACTTCAGTTGAAGTGCTTTAGTGGGGAGAGCAGGATTCGAACCTGCGAAGATGTAATCAGCGGATTTACAGTCCGCCCTCGTTGGCCGCTTGAGTATCTCCCCAAGCCATCTTGCTTATCGTTCTAAGCGGTGCAAATATAGGATTGTTTTTTATTCCTGCAAAGTTATTATTAACTATTTTTCATACTTTTTTATAACGTTCTGTAAATGAAAAACATAAAAAAATCTTCCGAAGAAGATTTTTTTAATTTGCCTGCTAAAAGTGTTATTTTACTTCTAAAAGTTCTTTGATTTTGGCTTTTAATTCATCGCCTCTTAAATCTTTTGCAACGATATTTCCTTCTGCGTCCAAGATGAATGTAGCAGGAATAGATTCAACATTGTATAATTTTGCAATTGGTTCATCCCAAAATTTAAGATTTGAAACATGAGTCCATGTTAAACCATCTTTCGCTATTGCTTCTTTCCATTTTGTTGCGTCTTTATCAAGAGAAACACCAATAATATTTAAACCTTTATCATGAAACTCATTATAAATTGCTACAACATTAGGATTTTCCACTCTACATGGACCACACCAAGAAGCCCAGAAATCGATAATAGTTACTTTTCCTAAAGATTCTTTTAAAGAAATCATTTTTCCTTCAGGAGAAGGTGCTGAAAAATCTTGCGCTTCATTACCAGTAGTTGATGCGCCAAGTTCTTCCATCCCTTTTTTAATACTAATTGCGCTTCTTGTTCCTAATAAGCTTTTGTCTAATTTCTCGTAGTAGCTTTTAATTTCTGCAACTGGTAAATAATCTCTCATTAAAAAGTTTTCCAATAACAGAACAGATAAGTAAGCATTGTTATTTTCTTTAACGAATTTTAGAGAAAGGGCATTCATTTCTTCTTGAAAGCCGTTGAAGTCCTTTTGTATTTCTTTAATCGCAACTTCATCATTAGCTAATTTTGCAGCTTTTATTCTTTCAGAGTTTGCTTTGTTGTACTTTGTTATTTTTTCAGATATTACTTTTGAATCAACATTAAAAGAATGTAATTTATCATTATTAAATGTTCCTCCTATTGTTGAGTTTTGAATAGTATCTTTTACAAGTGTTACATTTATTTTGCCTTTTTCTAATATAACAGGTAAGCTGATGTCTTGGTTTTCAATACGGATAAATCCTAAATCGATTTCTTCACTAATTCCGTTTAATTCAAATTTTCCATTTTCAATTACTGCAGTGTCTTTAGCAATCATGCCAGTTTCTGACTGTACTTCGATAAAAACTTTAGTACCATTTTCTACGCCAGCAGCTTCTCCGCTAATTAAAAACTCATTGTCTTTTAAATTGTTACAAGCAAAAGCTAGAAAAGCAGTTGCTATAATTAATGCTGTTTTTTTCATGTGATATATATAATTTGTGCAAATGTATTCAAAATAAGTTGTTTTAAAAACATAAATAAATGTTAGAATCCTGATTAAAAGGATGTTTTAATGTTTTGTATATCAAAAATTTAGTTGTAATTTTGCACACCTTTTGGCGGAGAAGAGTTTCCATTAGGTATCAATCATTTATGTAAAACACTGCTGTTGTTTTCTATCGCATTAAGAAACTCAAGAAGCACAGTATACAAATTTTTAATCAGCATGTCTGAAATTAACAAAACACAAGAAGAGTTTTTAGCAAATTTTAACTGGCATAACTTCCAAGAAGGAATTGACCCAGTTGATGCAAAAAACTTACAAGAATTTGAAGAATTAGTTACTAAAACATTTATCTCTACTAGCGACGAAGAAGTTGTTGATGGTATTGTTGTAAGAATTACTGATAGAGACGTTATTGTTGATATCAATGCTAAATCTGAAGGTGTTATTTCTTTAAACGAATTCCGTTATAACCCAAGTTTAAAAGTGGGAGATACGGTAGAAGTATTAATTGATGTTCGTGAGGACAAAACAGGTCAATTAGTATTATCACACAGAAAAGCAAGAACGATCAAAGCATGGGATAGAGTTATCTCTGCTAACGAAACTGGAGAAATCGTTAATGGTTTCGTAAAATGTAGAACTAAAGGTGGTATGATTGTAGATGTTTTCGGAATTGAAGCATTCTTACCAGGTTCACAAATTGATGTAAAACCTATCCGTGATTACGATCAATACGTAAACAAAACTATGGAATTTAAAGTTGTGAAAATCAATCACGAATTCAAAAACGTAGTAGTATCTCATAAAGCGCTTATTGAAGCGGATATTGAAGTACAGAAAAAAGAAATCATTGGTCAATTAGAAAAAGGACAAGTATTAGAAGGTGTTGTTAAAAACATTACTTCTTATGGTGTGTTTATTGATTTAGGTGGTGTAGATGGATTAATCCATATTACAGACTTATCTTGGTCAAGAATCAATCACCCAAGCGAAGTTCTTGAATTAGATCAAAAATTAAACGTTGTTATCCTTGATTTTGATGATGAGAAAACAAGAATCCAATTAGGTTTAAAACAATTAAATGCTCATCCTTGGGATGCTTTAGGAACTGACTTAAAAGTTGGCGATAAAGTTAAAGGAAAAGTTGTTGTTTTAGCTGATTATGGTGCTTTCATCGAAGTTGCTGAAGGAGTAGAAGGTTTAATCCACGTTTCTGAAATGTCTTGGTCAACTCACTTAAGAAGTGCTCAAGATTTCATGAAAATTGGTGACGTAGTTGAAGCAGTTGTTTTAACTTTAGACAGAGACGAAAGAAAAATGTCTTTAGGTATCAAACAAATGACTCAAGATCCATGGACTGATATTACAACTAAATACCCAGTAGGTTCTAAACACACTGGAATCGTTAGAAACTTTACTAACTTCGGAATTTTCGTAGAGTTAGAAGAAGGAATCGACGGTTTAGTATATATCTCTGATTTATCTTGGACTAAGAAAATCAAACACCCATCTGAATTTGTAAACGTAGGTGAAAACTTAGACGTTGTAGTATTAGAATTAGATGTTGACGGACGTAAATTATCTTTAGGTCATAAACAAACTACTGCTAATCCTTGGGATAAATATGAAGAAGGATTCGCTGTTGGAACTATCCACAACGGAACTATCTCTGAAATCGTTGACAAAGGTGCTACTGTAGAATTTGGTGAAGACATCGTTGCTTTCATCCCTACACGTCACTTAGAAAAAGAAGACGGGAAAAAATTGAAAAAAGGTGATGCTGCTGACTTTAAAGTTATTGAGTTCAACAAAGAATTCAAAAGAGTAGTAGCTTCGCATACAGCTATCTTCAGAGAAGAAGAAGAGAAAAACGTTAAAACTGCTGTAGATACTTCATCTGCTTCAAACGCAGCTCAAACATCTACTTTAGGTGATAACAATGACATTCTTGCTGAATTAAAAGCTAAAATGGAAAAAGGAGGTAACTAATCTCTGATTTTTAAATATTTTAAAAGCCCTGAATTTTTTCAGGGCTTTTTTTATGATTAATATTTTAGTTCATTTTGATTATTTAGTGTTTAATGAATCAAAATTAGTAATTTTAAGCCTTACTAAGAATACACAAAACAGAAAGATAGTAGTATGGAAAATAATAGAGTAGCACATTGGGAAAACGTTTTTGCTACGAAAGCATCAAATGAGGTAAGTTGGTTTCAAGACAAACCAGAAACATCAATTCAGTTAATTCAATCATGTAAGGTAGCTAAAGATGCTAAAATTATTGATATTGGCGGTGGTGATAGTTACTTAATTGATAATTTAATAGCATTAGGTTATACAAATTTATATCTTTTAGATATTTCTGAAAATGCCATAGAACGTGCAAAAGAACGATTGTCTTCGCATTTGGATAAAGTAACTTTTATCGTTTCAAATAGTTTAGATTTTCAAATGAAAGATACATTTGAAGTTTGGCACGATAGAGCTTCTTTTCATTTTTTGACGGATGAACATGAGGTTCAAAAATATAAATCCAACGTATTACAATCTTTAAAATCAAATGGGAATTTAGTTTTAGGTACTTTTTCAGAAGAAGGTCCAGAAAAATGCAGTGGTTTAGAAATCACACAATATTCGGTGGAGAAGTTAGAAGCTATATTTGGTGAAGATTTTGAATTAGAAAATTGCTTCACAGAAGAGCACGCAACACCTTTTGATACGACACAAGATTTTATATTTTGTAACTATAAGAAAATATAAGTAAAAAAAATGCTCTCAGTTTTGAGAGCATTTTTTTTATTGTTTTACGACTTTAATTGTTTTTTGTTGGGTTTCATTTTCCAATACAATTAGGTAAATTCCTTTTTCTAAATTAGTAAGATCAAATACATTCGAAGTGGAACTTTCAAAAGTTTTCTCTGCAATCAAGTGGCCTAAAACACTAAATACGCTTGCTTTAGTTAATGAAATATTATCCAAATGCAACAGGTCTAGAACCGGATTTGGATAAAACACAAAAGCATCAAATAAATTACTTTCAGCACTTAAAGTTGTTGTAATGCTAAATTGGTAAGGAGTTTCATAATTTGTATTGGTAGGATCTTCACTGGTTATTTTTAGAAAGTAATCACCTGGATTTAAGACTCGATTAAAAGTTAAAGTGTTTCCTGTATTATTTTCAACAACTCCAATAGCAGAACCAGCAGCATTTATAAGAGTAGCGTTCATTGTAGAAGTGACAATGCTGCTTATTGAAACTAGTGCTTCAACATTTTCGGCTACAGTAAATTTAAAAAAATCATTATCAGGAGCAACCGGATTTTGAACTGTGGTATAGCCAATATAATTCTTATTTGTATTGATCTCATAAGCTAATTCTTTCACATTTGGCTCGTCTAAGCCTTGCATCATTTGATAGGTTAGACCCGTAAGTTCAGTATGATTTTGAATAAGATTGAGAGTAGAAGTGAAGTAAAAAAGTTTTGCAGGATAAGTCAAAGTGGGATAGTAATTATTGAAATTAGAAGAGGGTTCTGCAACAACACCATCTGTGGTACCGCCAGTAATCCGACCAATTACGCATGAAAAATCAATTAAATTATCAATTGGCTTTTCATTTAGTCCAACAATCGTTTCACCAATAATTTCATTACAATTGATATCTACATTATAGAAGTCAGGCGTAGAATTATTGTCATTCATATTGTCATTATCTTGTATTTCTACACCTCCAAATAGATAGCGGCTTCCTTCACGACTGTAATAGTAATTGGTTTTTAAATCTCTTATCGCTTCTGAGCGAATATCTGTTCCAGTTAAAAAAGTTAAAGAATTGTCACTTGCATTGCTACCACCATGAGGCGTTCCTAATGTTAATATTTTAGCAATATGATGTTTGTTGTCTGCTTGCCAATTTGATTCGTTCTGTACATATTCTCTTGAAGCTAAACCACCCATACTGTGACCAACAAGGATAACTTTATCTTTCCCAGTTATAGACAGAATACGTTCAATCGCCTTTTTAAGTGCAATTCCTTGTTTGGCAACTGCTGCTTGATTGCTTAATACGTTTGTTCCGACGGCTCCATCTGGGTTGACATTGAAGTTTACATAATAGTAATCACCGTTAGTTATTAGTGATTCAAAAGCAGCAATATCTGCATCAGGAGTAGGATAAAAATTTTTGTTTGTAGTTGTGTTATTGTCATCTGCATTTAGACAAAAATCAAATCTTCCACCAAAAGTAAACGCATATTGTGAATCGTAATAATCCGAAGAACTATTCCACGTTTCAGAACTAGAGTTTAAACCGTGAATAAATATAATGGGATAGGGAATTTTACTCTCGAAATTTCTATAATTTAAAGTACTTGTTGGAGTTTTGAGTTGAAAAACACTGTCATTTCTATATTCGTATTTTTCAAATTCTCTTGGTCTTGATTTGTATTCGAATTGGTCATTTTGTGAGAAAGCAAATGAAGTTATTAAGAAAAACGCAAAGTAAGAAAGAAGAGTAGTTTTATTCATACAGACAATTTATTATTTAAATAAAATGCAAGGTATGACAATTATTGTAATTTATTAATGCGACTTTATATTATAATGAAAGGTAATAAAAAAAGGCTTTTTATTTAAAAAGCCTTTTTTGTTATTTGTCAATTGAGCCTAAAACCCGCTTCATAAAATCATTCAAAGCTGTTTTTTTGTCTTTACCTTCTTTGACCATTTTGTTTACTTCCAAAGCGCCGTACATATTCGAAATTAATTCGGCAATAACGTCTAATTCTTCATCTTTCAAAGAAGAAACTTCGCAAAGGTTTTCTAAAACTTCAATAGTTTCTACTAAGTAGTCCTGATCGTTATCTTCAATAAATTGAGTTAACTGTTTTATAATTGGTAATTTCATTTTTATAGGTTATAAGTTTATGTGTGTAAAAGGTTAAAAGGTAATGAACTAAAAGTTTAGTCTTTTAAACTCATAACCTCCTAAACTTTTAACCTGTTTTTAAATTACTTCTGCAACTAATTCAGCTAAAACATCAGCTTTGTTAGTTTGTGTTTGATTTACTAATTTCCCGTTTTTGAAAGTAGCAAACGTAGGTAAATTATCTACATTAGCTAGTTTTCTTGATTCTGGAAATTTTTCAGCATCTACAACAATAAAAGTAACACCTTCATTTTGAGAAGCCATCATTTTAAACTTTGGTTTCATAATTCTACAATTACCGCACCATGATGCTGAAAATTGCACTACAACAGTTTCATTGTTTGCAACTACTTCTGATAAATCATCTTGTTCTATTTCTGAAAACATATTTTTTTTGAATTTTTAATACTCAAACTCCAAATCCCAATAGTATTGGAATTTGGAATTTAAATATTGGAATTTATACTATTAGTGAGAAGCTAAATAAGCAGCAGTACTGTTTCTGTCAGCACTCATTGCATCTTTTCCTTCTTCCCAGTTTGCAGGACAAACTTCACCTTTGGTTTGAACGTGTGTGTAAGCATCTACTAATCTTAAATACTCATTTACGTTTCTTCCTAATGGCATATCATTTACACTTTCGTGGAATACTTTTCCTTCTTCATCGATTAAATAAGTAGCTCTGAAAGTTACGTTTGAACCTTCTAAGATTTCGTCATTAACGGCTTCATCATAAACCCATTCTGCGTCTAAAATATCTAAAGCTGCAGCTAAGTTTCTTGTTGTATCTGCAATTAAAGGATATGTTACACCTTCAATTCCACCGTTATCTTTTGCTGTGTTTAACCATGCGAAGTGAACTTCGTTAGTATCACATGAAGCACCAATAACCATTGTGTTTCTTTTTTCAAATTCTTGTAAAGCTGCTTGGAAAGCGTGTAATTCTGTTGGACATACAAAAGTGAAATCTTTTGGATACCAGAACAATACTACTTTTTTCTTATTTTGAATTGCTTCTTCTAAAACATTAATTCTTAAATTATCTCCCATAAAAGAGATTGCGTCAACTGTAATGTTTGGGAATTTTTTTCCTACTAATGCCATGATTTTTTATTTAAAAGTTACTATTAATTTTCTTTTACAAATTTACGAAATATATTAAGCATTACTCCATATGTGCAATGGTTAATTTTTATAAGAAAATAGATTATATCTATAGTGATGCTATTCTTCCATAATTTATAGTAATTATCCATTCTTTATAGGTAAAAGAAAAATCTATGCTTGTTTTTATGCGTATTCGAAGATTTTAGTATTGCTCGTTATAAATCAAATCGATCTAATTTCATTATTTTTGACCAAGTTTTAATAAAATCTAGCACAAATTTTTCTTTATTGTCATCTTGTGCATAAACCTCAGCATAAGATCTTAACACTGAATTTGACCCAAAAACCAAATCAACTCTGGTAGCAGTCCATTTTGTAGCTCCTGTTTTTCTGTCGACAATATTATAAAGGTTTTCACCAACGGATTTCCAGCTGTAGTTCATGTCCGTTAGATTTACAAAGAAATCATTTGTTAAAACACCTTCATTATTTGTGAAAACACCATGTTTTGTACCACCATAGTTTGTTCCCAGCACACGCATTCCACCCAGTAAAACAGTCATTTCTGCAGCAGTTAAACCTAAAAGTTGTGCTTTATCTAGCATTAATTCTTCGGGTTGAACAACATATTCTTTTTTCACGAAGTTTCTAAAGGCATCATTCGTAGGCTCTAAAACTTCAAATGATTCTACATCAGTCATTGCACTAGTAGCATCACCTCTTCCGGGTTGGAAAGGAACTTTGACATCATAACCTGCTTCTTGCGCTGCTTTTTCTACTGCGGCACTTCCGCCAAGGACAATTAAATCAGCCAAACTTACTTTTTTAGCTAAACCAGCTTGAATTTCAGTAAGTTTATTGAATACATTTTGTAATCTTTCTGGTTCGTTTGCTATCCAATCTTTTTGTGGTGCTAAAGCGATTCGTGCTCCATTTGCACCACCTCTAAAATCAGAACCTCTAAATGTTCTTGCACTATCCCATGCCGTATTGATTAATTCCGTTCTTGTTAAACCACTGGTTAGTAATTTTGTTTTTAATTCCTCAATTTCTGAATCCGATAACGTATAATCAACTGTTGGAATAGGATCTTGCCAAATTAACACTTCTTCAGGCGCATCTGCACCTAAATATCTGTTTTTCGGACCTAAATCTCTGTGTGTTAATTTGAACCAAGCTCTTGCGAAAATATCTTCAAAATAAGCAGGATCTTTGTGAAAACGTTCCGATATTTCTCTATAAATTGGATCCATTTTCATCGCCATATCGGCATCTGTCATAATTGGATTATTTCTTTTAGATGAGTCGAAAGCATCTACTGGTTTGTCAGCTTCTTCAATATTTATTGGTTCCCATTGCCAAGCACCAGCCGGACTTTTTTTCAATTCCCAATCATATTTAAATAACAAATGGAAATATTCGTTGTCCCAGCGGGTAGGATTTGTAGTCCAAGAACCTTCTAAACCACTTGTTACCGTGTTTTGAGCATTACCGCTTGGATTTATCCATCCAAAACCTTGATCGTGTAATTCGCCTGCTTCTGGTTCTTTTCCTAGTTTGGAAGCATCTCCATTTCCGTGTGCTTTCCCAACCGTATGACCTCCCGCGGTAAGAGCAACCGTTTCTTCATCATTCATTGCCATTCTTTTGAAGGTAATACGAACATCATGCGCTGTTTTTAAAGGATCTGGTTTTCCATCAACTCCTTCAGGATTTACATAAATTAATCCCATCATAACCGAAGCTAATGGATTTTCTAAATCTCTTTCGCCTGAATATCTACTTCCTTCGCTACCACTTACTGCTAACCATTCTTTTTCAGCTCCCCAATAGACATCTTTTTCAGGATGCCAAATGTCTTTACGACCTCCAGCAAATCCGAAAGTTTTAAAGCCCATTGATTCGTAAGCCATATTTCCAGCTAATACAATTAAATCGGCCCAAGAAATTTTATTTCCGTATTTCTTTTTTAGTGGCCATAATAGTCTTCGGGCTTTGTCTAAATTTCCATTATCCGGCCAACTGTTTAAAGGAGCAAAACGTTGACTTCCTGTGCCACTTCCACCACGACCATCTGAAATACGATACGTTCCTGCAGAATGCCAAGCCAAACGA
Source organism: Flavobacterium ardleyense (assembly GCF_042686085.1). Taxonomy (GTDB): domain Bacteria; phylum Bacteroidota; class Bacteroidia; order Flavobacteriales; family Flavobacteriaceae; genus Flavobacterium; species Flavobacterium ardleyense. Next base: position 231,107 of record NZ_JBHUOL010000018.1, on the reverse strand, counting down.
ATCATTAAACCTCCATAATGTCCCCAATCTGCTGGCCACCAATCCTGGCTATCCGTCATAAGACCTTTTAAATCATTTTTTAAAGCTTTTAGATCTAAAGTTTTAAAAGCTTCAGCATAATTAAAGTTTTCTCCTAAAGGGTTAGTTTTTAAGTCGTGTTGATGTAATATATCTAAATCAAGTGCTTTTGGCCACCAATCTTTGTTTGTTGAAGTTGCTGTAAAATTGTTCTCCTTTTGGTGAAAAGGGCATTTGCTGATATCGTTTGGATGTTCCATTTTTATAATTATTTGATTTTAAACTTAATTTGTTGTTTTTAAAACTTAAACGTGTTTTAATTTTTATCAAAAGTACTCCATAAAAAAACCACTACTTAATTTAAGTAATGGTTAGATTTTATCTTTGCATAGTTTTTATCTATTGTTTTTTATTTTTTAATACTTGAAACTAATAGTTTTATTTTAATATTGAATGCCGCAAAAATTAAGGTCATTACTGGACTCAATAAATTGAAGAAAGCATAAGGTAAATAATCAAATGTATCTACTTGTAATGTACTAGATTGATAGGCTCCACATGTATTCCAAGGAATTAATACAGAAGTGACTGTTCCAGAATCTTCTAAAGTCCTACTTAAGTTTTCAGGTGCTAAACCTTTATCTTCATAAGCTTTTTTAAACATTTTACCAGGAACTACAATCGCTAAATATTGGTCAGATGCAGTAATGTTTAAAGCTAAACAACTTCCAACAGTGGCAGCAAATAATCCAAAAGTCGTTTTAGCTAAACTCAGTAATGATTGACTTATTCTTGCTAAAGCTCCAATAGCATCCATTATGCCACCAAAAACCATTGCACAAATAATTAACCATATTGTACCTAGCATTTTTTGCATTCCTCCCGATTTGAATAACTCTTTTAAAGTTTCATTTTCAGTTGGGATTACTGAATCTATTGTAATTGCATTTAGAATTCCTTTATATGCATTTGCAAAATTTAAATTTTTGCCTCCAGATAGCATTAAAACAATTTCTGGTTGAAAAATTAATGCAAACACAGCGGCCAAAAGTGTACCTATTAATAAAGCAATTAAAGGTTCTGTTTTTTTGATGATTAATCCAATTACAATAACTGGAACTAAAAATAACCAAGGTGTAATGTGAAATGATTTTTGAATATCAGCTAATAATGCACTTGAATCTGCAACACCTTTAATATCAATTGTAAGCCCAAGAATTGTAAATAAAATGAATGAAATAATAAATGTAGGTGTTGTAGTTAAAGTCATGTATTTAATATGCGTAAACAAATCTGTTCCAGCCATTGCAGGGGCTAAATTTGTTGTATCAGACATTGGTGAAAGTTTATCTCCAAAATAAGCTCCAGAAATAACCGCTCCGGCTACCATTCCCAAAGGAAAACCAATTGCTCCACCAATTCCTATTAATGCAATACCAACCGTTGCAGACGTTGTCCAAGAACTTCCTGTCGCAATAGAAATAACCGCACAAATAATTAAAGTCGCAGGTAGGAAAATAGATGGACTTAAAATTTGTAATCCGTAATAAATCATTGATGGAATAATTCCGCTTATTAACCAAGTACCAGCAAGTGCACCTACCATTAATAAGATTAAAATAGCTCCAGACGTAGATTTAATATTTTCAGCAACTTCATCAATCATTTTTTGAAAAGAAACTTTATTTAAAAAACCCATAATTGCTGCTACAGATGCACCTAATAATAGTATAAATTGATTGCTTCCACCAAGTGCATCATCACCAAAAATATAAACATTATAACCTAGCATTAGTACAAGAGCAAATACAGGAATTAATGCTTCCCAAATATTTAATTCTTTATTTGAATTTATTTTTGTATCCATTTATTTTTATTTGAGTCCGCAATATAGAAAAATGCTTTTTATTATAAAAACATATCACAAAAAAGAAATCCGCTGTGATATACAACGGATTTGATTTTTAATGTTTATTTTTTTAAGTGAATATCAAAATAATCTGCAATTTTAGCATACATATGAATTCTGTCTTTTCCACCCACATTGTGTTCGTGGTTTGGATATAAGAAATAATCTACTTGTTTGCCTGCTTTGATACATGCTTCCACAAAATTCATACTGTGTTGCTGTACAACTACTGGATCTTGCGCTCCGTGAATGATTAATAAACGTCCTTTTAAATCGTTTGCTTTGTTTAATAAAGACGATTTTTCATAACCTTCAGGATTTTCCTGTGGCATATCCATATAACGTTCTCCGTACATAATTTCGTAATATTTCCAGTCCATTACAGGTCCTCCTGCAACACCAACTTTAAAGGTTTCGTTGTGTTTCGTCATTAAACTAGTCGTCATAAAACCACCATAACTCCAACCGAAAACTCCAATTTTATCAGCATCTACAAATGATTTTGATTTTAGGAATTCAATTCCTTTCATTTGGTCTTCCATTTCATTTACACCCAAATTTCTATGCGTTACTTCACAGAATTTTTTTCCACGCGCATCACTTCCTCTGTTATCTAAAGTGAAAACTACATAACCTTGTTGTGCCATGTATAAATCGAAATAACCCGCACCACCTAACCAACGATTACTAACCAATTGTGCGTGAGAACCTCCATAAACATACACCATTACAGGATATTTTTTAGTAGCATCAAAGTTTGTTGGATAAATAATTCTTCCGTTTAATGGCGTTGTTCCATCTGGAGAAGTTAAGGTTACAAATTCAATTTTTGGTAAATCAATTTTTTCAGTAAATGGATTTTCGGATTTTACCAAAGATTTATTTAGCTTTTTATTTTTGATGTTTACAATCGCAATTTCATTTGGTGTAGTCAAATTACTGAATTGGTCTAAAATCATTGTGCCATCAGAAGAAACGGAAGCATTATGCATTCCAGCAACAGTTGTCAACTGAATTGTTTTTCCTGATTTTAAATCAACTTGAAATAATTGACGATCCAAACCATTATTAGATGTTCCTATGTAATTTATTTTTGTATTCTTCGCATCAAAACCTAGCATATTTGAAACGATAACGTCTTTAAAACCTAAGTTTTTCAATAATTTTCCGTCTGTAGAATACAAATACATTTGATTGTATCCGTTAAAATCCGTTTGGTAAATAAATTGTTTTGGATTGTTGGGTACAAAAGTTAAAGCGTGTTGTGGTTCTACCCAAGTTGTTGCTTTTTCTTCGAATAATGTCTTTACGAAAGCACCTGTTTTAGCATCATATTTATTGAATTTCAGATGATTTTGCTCTCTATTTAAAATGCCAATATAAATATGATTTCCCGTTGGATCCCAAGAAACCATCGTTAAGAATTGCTCTACTGGTTCACCTGTTTTAATGGTTAATTTATTTCCCGAAGCCACATCATAAACTACCAAAGTCACGTTTTCGCTAGTCATTCCAGCCATCGGATATTTGATATCTTTATTAACAGCTTCGCGTTCGTTCCAATTCGTTAGTGGATAATTTCCCACCATCGACTCATCTTTTCTGTAATATGCTAATTGCGTTCCCGCTTCATTCCACCACATTCCGCGATCAATTCCAAATTCTTGACGATGCGTATTGCTTGAACCATTAATAATTCCTTTATTTTCATCCGAAGTAACTTCAATAATTTTTCCTTCAGCCGAAGTTATTCTGATGTTATTTCCTTCCAACCAAGCAATGTTGTTGTTCGATGCGAATTTTGCTTCTGAACCTTCATTTGAATAGCTGACAGCCGAAGTAATTTGCTTAGAAACTACATCATAAATTACTTTATAATTGTTTTTCTTCCCAGCTACTTCCGTTTCAAAAGTGTTATTAGATTTCCATTCGATTGCATACGGAAACATTCGCAATGCAAATTCATCTGAAGTTATTTTTGATTTTAAAGCTGATTCAAAATCTGATTTTGTTGCTAAAGTGGTTGCTTCCCAATTATTGCCAGCGCTTTTTTCAGATAAAGTCGAATAATCAGTACTTAAATAAGTGATTGATTGTGAATCTTTACGCCATTGTTGGGCATTTAAAGAGGTTGGTGCATATTTCCGTGGACCAAAAACAGTTTCATCTATTGTGAAATTTTGAGCTACCGCAAAACTTCCGACCAATAGAAAGCTTAAAATGTATTTTTTCATTACAACTATAAATTTATTCTTTATTAGTTCTCAAATATACGGAATTGTTACAAAAAAATCCGATTCAGTGACGAATCGGATTTTAAAATATATTAATGTGGTGCTGAATTATAAAATTCCTAATTCAACCATGCACTGTTTCATCATTTGGTACGTTCTTTCGATATCGTTATCTAAACCAATTGAAATACGAACTAAACCATCGGTTAATCCCATTTCTTTTTGTTCGTCTAAAGGAATTTCAGATGAAGTTGAAGTTCCTGGAGCACTGAATAATGTTTTGAAGAATCCTAAACTAACTGCTAAATACCCTAAGTTTCTATTTTGCATTAATTCCATCAACGCATTCGCTTTGTCTAAAGTTCCCACATCAATTGTCATCATTCCTCCAAAACCATATTCTGGATTGATCATAGTTTTATAGATTTCGTGACTTGGGTGACTTTTTAATCCTGGATAAACTGTCTTAATTCCAGCTTCTTCAAACTTAGTCGATAAATAAAGTGCATTGTGACTGTGTTGTTTGATACGTAAATGTAAAGTTCTTAAGTTTTTCATCACTGACGCCGAACGCATACTATCCATTGTAGGACCTAAAAGCATACTTGCTCCCGAATTCACATTCTTCAAGTCATTAATAAACTCTTGTGAAGCACAAGTTACACCACCAACTGTATCACTACTTCCGTTGATGTATTTTGTTAATGAATGAATTACAATATCAGCACCTAACTTAATAGGAGTAACTGATAAAGGTGAAAATGTATTGTCAACTACTAATTTAAGATTGTGTTTTTTTGCAATTTTTGATAACGAAGCAATATCAGCAACTTCTAATAATGGATTACTTACGGTTTCGCAGTACAAAACTTTTGTATTTTTAGTAATTGCTGCTTCTACAACGTCTAATTTTGTGATGTCAACAAAGGAAGTAGTAACTCCCATTCTTGGAGCGAAATTTTTCAAAAAGGCATAAGTTCCACCATAAATCGTTCTACTTGAAACAATATGATCACCGTTTCCACACAATTGTAATAGGGTAGGAGTAATCGCTCCCATTCCTGAAGCAGAAACATTTGCTGATTCTGTTCCTTCCATTGCTGCCAAAGCTCTGTCTAAATACAAATTACTTGGCGAAGAATGACGAGAATAGAGGTAACAGCCCTCTGCATTTCCTTCAAAAGTGTCGAACATTGTCTTTGCTGAAAGAAAAGTATAAGTAGAACTATCTGATATTGAAGGATTTACCCCTCCGAATTCGCCAAAATATTGTAAATCTTGAATATTGTCAGCTGGATTGAATTTTTCCATAACTTTGGTTTTTTGTTGCTTAATAAAAATCAAAAATGCAAATTTTAAATTTATTTTTCAACGTTACCCCTAAAAATTAGATTTTTATTTTATTAATGTTATTATTTGTAGATATATTTTCTAGTAAAATCACTTTTAGGTTGTTTTTTCACTATATTACATTAATTAAAATTTTAAAAAATGGACGCCATTGACAAAAAATTACTAGGATTACTTCAAAGAGACACTAAAAAGACGACAAAAGAATTATCGATGGTTTTAAACCTTTCGGTAACTGCTGTATATGAAAGGATTAAAAAATTAGAAAGGGAAGGTATAATTAAAAAATATGTTGCCATTTTAGATCGAAATAAAATAGAAAAATCATTTGTGGTTTTTTGCCATATTAAACTGGTGCAACATACAAAAGATTTAATTCAAATTTTTGAAACAGAAGTAGTAAAGTTAGATGAAGTTTTAGAATGTTTTCATGTTAGTGGTGATTATGACTATATATTAAAGGTAAACGTAAAAGATATGGATGAATATCGCGAATTTATGGTTACTAAACTTACAGGTCTACAACATATAGGAAGTACGCACAGTTCATTTATGATTGGAGAAGTTAAAAACTCTACTGAATTTACTTTATAAAAGGCTGTAATATTTTTACCAAGATACTAACTGATAATTAATTCTAAAAGCGTTACTTTTGTATCCGAAAATAAGTTAAACAATAAACTTTATATAAAATCATGAGTCAATTTGATGTAACCATTATCGGTTCTGGACCTGGAGGATATGTTGCGGCTATCCGTTGTGCACAATTAGGTTTTAAAACAGCAATTATTGAAAAATATTCAACTCTTGGAGGAACTTGTTTAAATGTAGGATGTATTCCATCTAAAGCATTACTTGCTTCTTCACATCATTATGCTGAATTTAAACATTTTGCAGATCACGGAATTGAAGTTTCGGGAGAAGTTAAAATCAATTTAGAAAAAATGATTGGTCGTAAACAAGCAATTGTAGACCAAACAAGTGGTGGTGTTAAGTTCTTAATGGACAAAAATAACATTACTGTTTTTGAAGGTTTAGGTTCGTTTGAGAGCGCTACTTCAGTAAAAGTAACAAAAGCAGACGGTTCATCAGAAGTGATTGAATCTAAAAATATTATTATAGCGACGGGTTCAAAACCGTCAAACTTACCTTTTATCAAATTAGATAAAGAAAGAATTATTACTTCGACAGAAGCTTTGAAATTAAAAGAAGTTCCTAAGCATTTAGTAGTAATCGGTGGTGGTGTGATCGGAATTGAGTTAGGTCAAGTTTATTTACGATTAGGAGCTCAGGTTTCTGTAGTTGAATATATGGATAGAATTATTCCTGGAATGGATGCTGCTTTATCTAAAGAATTGACTAAATCGTTGAAAAAACAAGGCATGAAATTCTACACTTCTCACAAAGTGCAATCTGTGGAAAGAAGTGGCGATGCTGTAACGGTAAAAGCAGAAAACGCAAAAGGAGAAATCATTACTTTAGAAGGTGATTATTCTTTAGTTTCTGTAGGTCGTCGTCCTTACACAGATGGTTTAAACGCTGAAAAAGCAGGAGTAAAAGTTACAGAAAGAGGAATGATTGAAGTAAACGATCATTTACAAACTTCGGCTTCAAATATTTATGCAATTGGTGATGTAGTTCGTGGTGCAATGTTAGCGCACAAAGCGGAAGAAGAAGGAACAATGGTTGCTGAAATTTTAGCGGGGCAAAAACCACATATCGATTATAACTTAATCCCAGGAGTAGTTTACACATGGCCAGAAGTTGCTGCTGTTGGAAAAACAGAAGAGCAATTAAAAGCAGAAGGTGTTGATTACAAAGCAGGAAGTTTTCCTTTCAAAGCGTTAGGAAGAGCAAGAGCTGGTGGTGATTTAGACGGATTTGTGAAAATCTTAGCTGATGCAAAAACAGATGAAGTTTTAGGAGTTCATATGATTGGTGCGCGTTGTGCAGACTTAATCGCAGAAGCGGTTGTAGCGATGGAATTTAGAGCAAGTGCAGAAGATATTTCAAGAATGTCTCATGCACATCCTACGTATGCTGAAGCTATTAAAGAAGCTGCATTAGCAGCAACTGATAACAGAGCTTTACACGTATAATTGGTATCGGAAATTGATATAAAAAAGAGACGATGAAAAAAATTCTAACCCTATCAATAATTTTTGCTTCAACTAGCATGACGTTAACTTCTTGCAATTGGGCGAAGGAAAAAACTAAAACTGCAATTAGCAAAACAGGCGAAGTTGTGGGTAAAACAGGGTCAGAATTTGGAAATGGTGTTTATAACGGAATTAAAAAGAGTTTCGAAAATGATATAGAAATTTCAGAAGATTTAAAAAAAGCCGGATTTCAAATCGGAGAAGTAACAATCAACTCTACGGATTCTACATCAGACAATGTGCTAACTGTTTATGCAATTTTTAATCAAAAATTTGACAAGAATATTAGAATAAAAGTCTATAACGAAGAGGGTAAAGAATACGGAAGAACTTCTGAAAATATTAAAGGCGAAAAAGGAGATGCTGAATATATTGACTTTAATTTTGGAACACGAGTAAAGATTGGAGCTAAGGGAAATATTAAAATTGAACAAATCGAATAGGAATATTTTCAAGAGTTACTAAAAATACAAAATCCCAAATTCCATTTATTTACTGGAATCTGGGATTTTTTTGTAAAAATTTAAATTTTGAAATTTACTTTTTAATAAATTTTTTATAACCGAAAAAACCTAAAATCCCAAGTAAAAATAAAGGCCAAAGCATTACAATAGTGGCTATTATATTTTCAAAGACAAACCAACCTGTTTTTAAACTATCTAAAATTTGTAAACCAATATTTGGACGGTACGAATTGATGCTTTTTTCATTAGCAATCATTTCTTGCTTGATGCTTTCGTCCTGATAAATGTTTACTGTAATGGTGCTAAACTCAACTTGATCTTTTAATGATAAATTGTTAATTTTAGAATTGTCGTTTTGTTCTTTTTTTAGGTCTAATTTTTCTTCAGCATCTACAATTTGATTTAGTTTCTTTCCATTCGCATCAATTGCATTTTCCAAACGTTTTTCAGATGAAGTACTTCTTTTCTGGGCCATTTCGTTCGATAACATTTGTAAAGAAACATCGTCAGCTTTGATAATTCGATAATCTAAAAAATGAATTTGCTTGGCAATCGTTTTAATTACGGTATCCATTTTAGTATTCGGAACTCTAATTGTAATGTTATTATCGACTTTATATTTTGTAGTTACTAAAGTGCTGTCTTGACTTACTTTAGTTTTATCTTCATCATAAATATTACTTTGTAAGCTTGTAAAAATAACAAATCCACCAAATTTCACCGTTGCATCTTCAATCGCGTACGTAGACTTAGCTACATTCTTGACTTTAAACTTTACATCGGCTGTTCGGATGAATTTTCTAGTGCTATTTTTATCGACTACAGCAGCGGACGAAGAAATAACGCTTTCTACTTCTTTACTATCTGAGTTTTCGTAAGATGCTTCGTCACGATTTGAAGCCTGTTTACAAGATAAGACTAAGCCAAATGCAAGCAAAGTCATAACGATTTTGGTGTTCGTTTTCATAAAAGTTCATTTTTAAGGTATTTATTGATAATTGTTTGTTAGCGTAGTTTTGGAATCAATAGAGTATGAATTTTATGGATTAATAGTATTTTACTTATAATAAAAACCGTGCCAAGTTTTAACGAATCGGCTGTTTTCAAAACTATTTATTTGTTGTACTTTTGAAAGTAAAATTTTCAAGAATTGAGAACAACGATTTCAAAAGATATATCCCATTTTCCGAATTTTAAAAAGCAACTTTTACATTGGGCCAACCAACACAGAGAAGTGGTTTTTTTAGATTCAAACAGCTACCAGCAAAACTATTCGAGTTACGATTTGGTTTTGGCGGTTGATGCTTTTACATCGATTAAAACCGATTCTGAAAATGCTTTTCAAGATTTGTTTCAATACCAAAGTCAAACCAAAGATTGGATATTCGGTTATTTATCCTACGATTTGAAAAACGATACCGAAGCTTTAAAATCGAATAATTTTGATGGATTAGATTTTCCAGATTTGTTTTTCTTTCAACCCAAAAAACTCTTTTTAATCAAAGATAATCATGTTGAAATTCAGTATTTGCGAATGTGTGATGATGAAATTGATTATGATTTTAGCGAAATTACATCAGCCCAAACTGAGGAACTTACAACCTATAACTTAGAACATTTTTCTATTCAACAACGCATTTCTAAAGAAAATTACCTTTCTAAAGTTGCTAAGATGTTGGACTACATTCATCGTGGTGATATTTATGAAGCTAATTTTTGTATGGAATTCTTCGCAAATGACGCAAAAATTGAACCTTTAGAAATTTATCAGAAGTTAAACGAAATTTCGGAACCACCGTTTGCAGTGTATTTCAAAAATAACAACCACTATTTAATTTCAGCTTCACCCGAACGCTATTTGCGAAAGGAAGGAACAAAAGTAATTTCGCAACCTATAAAAGGAACGGCAAAAAGAAGTTTGGATGTTAATGAAGACGAACAATCCAAATTAGATTTAATTTCTAATGAGAAAGAACGTTCTGAAAACATTATGATTGTTGATTTAGTTCGAAACGATTTATCGCAAACCGCTACAAAAGGAAGCGTTCAGGTCGAAGAATTATGTCAACCTTACACTTTTAAACAGGTCCATCAAATGATTTCCACAGTTGTTTCTGAAGTGGAAATTACGACTTCACCGATCGAAATTTTAAGAACAACTTTCCCGATGGGAAGTATGACGGGAGCTCCAAAAATTTCGGCAATGCAAATTATTGAAGAATTAGAAGAAACAAAACGCGGTTTATATAGCGGAGCAGTGGGATATTTCACGCCAACGAATGATTTTGATTTTAATGTTGTAATCCGAAGTATTTTGTATAATTCATCGAACAATTATTTATCATTTTCTGTCGGAAGTGCTATAACTTCTTTATCAGATCCAGCAATGGAATATGAAGAATGTTTGTTGAAAGCAAAAGCGATGTTTGAAGTGCTTCAATCCAAATAAATCTGTATTTTTGACTATGCTTACAAAATTCAAAAACCATATTCAGACTAATTTTGCAACTCTAAAGGATCAGAAACTTCTTTTAGCAATTAGTGGTGGGATTGATAGTATGGTTCTATTGCGTTTATTTCACGAATTGAACTTTAATATTTCGGTGGTTCATTGCAATTTTATGCTTCGGGATGAAGCAAGTAATATTGATGAAGATTTTGTTAGAACGACTTGCGGATCCTTAAATATTCCCACTTACATTCAAAGATTTTACACCAATCAATTGGCTTTGGATTATAAACTTTCGATTCAATTAGCAGCTCGAAAAATACGTTATGAATGGTTTTCTGAACTTTTACAGACTGAAAATTTAGATTGTGTTTTGACGGCTCATCATTTGGATGACCAAATCGAAACGTTTTTAATCAATTTAACTAGAGGAACTGGATTAGAAGGTTTAACGGGAATTCCGGAAGTAAATGGAACAATAATTCGACCTTTATTAATTTTCACAAGAGAAGAAATTGAGAATTATGCCAAGGAAAATGATATCAAATGGCGAGAAGATGCTAGTAATGCTTCGAATAAATATTTACGAAATAAATTACGTCACGATGTAGTGCCGATTCTAAAAGAATTGAATCCCAGTTTTATGCAGTCGTTTCAAAATACGTTGAATCATTTAAAGCAAGCTCAAACTTTAGTCGACGACGCTTCTCGAATAATCTACAAGAAAGTTGTTCAGGAAGAAACACATCATAAGAAAATTAAAATTTCGGAGTTAACTCAGCTAGACAATTATAAATCTTATCTTTTTCAATGGTTGAAGCCTCTCGGTTTTTCCGCCTGGGAAGATATATATGATTTGGTAAATGCGCAATCTGGCAAGCAAGTTTTTTCGGAAAAATATGTATTACTAAAAGATAGAGATTCTTTTATTGTCTCGGAAAAGAATACGGCTCAAATTCTATCGTCTTACAATATAAAAAAAGGTGTTAAAGAAGTTAAATATCCCTTAAAATTGGCAATAAATGCGATGAAAAGCATTTCTAATCCTTCAAATGCAGCTATATTTGTCGACGAAGAAAAAATAACTTACCCTTTAATTCTGCGAAAGTGGCAAGAAGGTGATTTCTTTTACCCATCAGGAATGAACGGTAAAAAGAAATTGAGTAAGTATTTTAAAGACGAAAAATATTCGTTACTAGATAAAGAAAATCAGTGGTTATTGTGTTCTGAAGACCAAATTATTTGGATCATAGGAAAACGAGCAGACAACCGATTTATTGCAGATGAACACACACAATTAATTATAAAAATTGAAATTTAATAATGAAAAAATTACTTTTAAGTTTAATACTACTTGTTTCCTTTTTTGGAAATGCACAAATATTTGACCCCGTAAAATGGAAAACCAAAGTAGTTCAAAAATCTGATACCGAATATGAGTTGGTTATGGATGCAACGATCGATAGCGAATGGCATATTTATTCGCAATATACACCAGATGGAGGCGCTCAACCTGCATCTTTTGAATATAAAGATGCTAAGGGAAATTATAAATTAGTAGGCAAAACAGTTGAAGGTCCTTACAAAAAAGTTTTTAATGATATTTTTGAAGTAGACGAGTATTACTTTGCAAAAACAGCTCAATTTAAACAAGTTATTAAAATAACGAATCCTAAATTAAAAGAAGTCAAAGTATATATTGAATACCAAGCTTGTAAAGAGCAATGTATTCAGCAAGATAAAACGTTTACCTTCGTAATTCCTGAAAATAAAATAGTTGCTACAGTAGATACAAATGAAGCTATTCAAGCTACTGAACAAGCAGTTTTAACTTCGAATAATTCGGACACAACTGCAGTAGAAAAGGTTGTAGCATCACAAGATAATTCAAAAGTAAAGAAAGATAAGAAAGCAGGGAAAAAAGACAAAGCAGTTAATGTTTGGGTTTTATTTCTAGGAACTTTAATTGCTGGTTTATTGGTTACTTTTACACCTTGTGTGTTCCCTATGATTCCAATGACAGTAAGTTTTTTCTTAAAACAAAGTGCTAAAGGAGATAAAAAGAAAGGGAGAAATAATGCTTTAATGTATGGTTTCTTTATTGTATTTATTTACGTTTTAATTTCTTTACCGTTCCATATTTTCCAAAGTTTGAGTCCGGATATTTTCTATGAAATTTCGACAAATCCTTATTTAAATATCTTTTTCTTTATTGTATTTGTAGTTTTTGCGATATCATTCTTAGGAGCTTTTGAAATTACGATTCCATCATCTTTAGCAAATAAAGTAGATAGTGCTTCAAACAAAGGCGGATTCGTGGGAATCTTCTTTATGGCATTAACATTGATAATCGTTTCGTTTTCTTGTACAGGCCCGGCTTTAGGAGCGGTTATTGGAGGCGTTTTATCAACAGATGGCGGTGCAACATTACTAACGATAGCAATGCTTGGTTTCGGATTAGGATTAGCATTCCCATTTATGATGTTCGCTTTGTTCCCAAGTATGATGGGGAATTTACCAAAATCGGGTGGATGGTTAAATACCGTTAAAGTAGTATTTGGATTTATCGAATTAGCCTTAGCGTTCAAATTCCTTTCTATGGCAGATTTAGTTATGGATTGGCATATTTTAGAAAGAGAAACGTTCATTGCTGTTTGGATAACACTATTCGCAGGTTTAGCATTGTATTTATTTGGTAAAATTACTTTACCACACGATAGTCCTTTAACTCATCTTTCAGTAGGGAGATTGTTATTAGCCTTATTATCATTAGCATTTACAATATATTTAATTCCTGGACTTTGGGGAGCACCTTTAAATTTAATTAGTGGATTTCCACCTCCAATGAGTTACAGTGAAAGTCCGCATGGAGTGGGATATAAGAATATGCAATTGACGACAAATGGGACAACTTCCGAATTACCAGATCTTGCAAGTTATGGTCCACATAATATTGTTACGTTCCATAATTATGACGATGGTTTAGCTTACGCGAAAAAAGTAAACAAACCAGTTATGATTGATTTCACAGGGAAAACTTGTGTAAACTGCAGAAGAATGGAAGAAAAAGTGTGGTCACTTCCACAAATTTTGCCAATTTTAAAAGGTGACATTGTATTAATTTCTTTATATGTAGATGATAGAACGCCTTTACCAAAAGCGGAAATCTATGAAACACCGAATGGAAAAACTATTGACACTTACGGTAAAAAATGGAGTGATTTCTCTATTACAAAATACAAAGCGAATATTCAGCCTTATTATATTTTAATGGATCACGATGAAGAAAATCTGAATGAACCTGTTGGATATACACCAGATGTTGAAGAATATAAAACTTGGTTACAAGAAGGTATTGCTAATTTTAAAAAGTAATTCTTTATTGTCATTCTGAATTTATTTAGAAGCTAAAAAAGTCCTAATTTTTATTAATTAGGACTTTTTTTATTTCTTATACTTAATTTTATTCTACTACTTTCTCAATATAATCTGAATTTAAAAGATATAAAGCACCCATATATTGTAAGTCAAATGAAACTAAATCGCCAACATTATACTTGTTTTCTGAGTTGCTAATATCAATAACCGTCATGTCGGAACTCGAGTCAATAATAGTAATTGATTCATCAGTTGGAGTTAAATATTGCGGTTGCATATCCAACAGGCCAAAATCTAAAATTGCTCGAAGCGAAGTCTGACTTAAATCGACATTTTCATCGATTTCATAGGTATTTCCAGCTACATTTTCACCTAATTCTCCAATAGGATTATTTGGTTTTTCGGTAATTTCAATAATTTCGGCATATAATTTAAAAACATCATTGTGCATATTTTCAAAAGTTTCACCCGTAAATAGATTTTTGGCGAAAAATAAAGCTTCTCCAATTCGAAAATGATTCACAGCCATTGGACGAGCATTTTTCAACAGAAGAGGCACAGCAACAGATGTTCCGCCCGAAACCCACGGAATTATCACATTAAATTTTGCCTCAATCAGTTGTTTGTACAAGCTCAGTTGAATCAACTTATCTTGCGTTGGCATGACACCGCTCAAGCAGTTTAAATTCGTTCCTATTCCTCTAATTTCAATATTGGGTAAACTAAATACTTGTTCATAAAAACTCAGTAATTCTTCCCCTAAAACGCCTTCACGCAAATCGCCCATTTCAATCATAATGATGATTCCGTGGGTTTTATTTTGACGTTTTGCTTCGTCCGATAATAGTTGGATCGTATAAATTTCGGTATTGAAACTTATATCGGCATATTTTACGATTTTCTCAATATTTCGTTTGGAAGGTGGTTTGATATAAACTGTTTGAATGCTCGGATGTAGCTTCTTAATCTTCTTCAAATTACTAATTCTCGAATCGTGAATTTCAGTAACGCCAAGTTTAATTAATTCTTCCAGATAAATAACATTCCCACAAAGTAATTTAGAAACTACTCCCCAAGTGATGTTTCGTTCTTGAAACAATTGATCCAAGTAATTATAATTTTCTTGAAGTTTGTTTCGATACAATTTTAAAAATGCCATTGTTTATGATTTCGTTAAACGCATTTCTAAATATTTATTGGTAAACCCTAAATTTTCATAGAGTTTTTTAGCCGGATTATCAGGTTCTACGTGAAGTGCAATGTCGCCTTCTACTGAATCTATTGCTTTTTGCATTAATTTTTTTCCAAAACCTTTTCCTCGAACTGAATTATCAACTGCGATATATACCAAAATATTTTCTGGAATATAACCGTTCATTCCGGTCTGATTTAAAATGGTAATACCAACAATTTTTTCTTCGTCTTTACCAATGATAATTTGACCTCCTTTTTGAGGATTCATTACGTAATCGATGCATTTTTGAATAGCATCTTTTTGGTCGCCATATTGTTCTAAATGGGTAAATAAAAAATCGACGATTGTCTCAGTTGAGCAATCTGTTGGAATGCCCGTTTTGGCATTAATTTGTGTAAAAGTCATTACTTGTTTTTTTATCCGTATTTTTTCAACGAATGTTTACAATTTTTACCTAATTGGATTTTCCGAAAAGGCTTTCAGCATAGCAGCTGAAAGAGGAATTGTTTTTATAGAAAGGTTTTCACCTTAAAAGTCTCGATTAAGACTTATTGAATTATAACGAGTGCAAAGGTACAAAAAAATATTTAAAAGGTTTAAAGTGTTAATTTATAAGTTTTAATAGTCAATTTGAATCTTTTAATTGAGCTTATTAGGAAAATTAAAAATATTTTGCGAATATTTGTATTATATAAGCCATTTAAAAAATTATAAGCCATGTTAGTAAAAGTATTCGGAAGCGCCGTTTTTGGCGTTGAGGCTACTACGATCACCGTAGAAGTAAATATCGACAAAGGAATTGGCTACCACTTGGTAGGTTTACCAGATTCCGCAATTAAAGAAAGCAGTTATCGAATTGCTGCTGCTCTTAAAAATAATAATTATAATTTTCCAGGTAAAAAAATCACGATTAATATGGCTCCGGCCGATTTGCGTAAAGAAGGTTCTGCCTACGATTTAACGATTGCCATCGGAATTTTAGCAGCATCATCCCAAATAAAATCGGAAGAAATTCATAAGTATGTAATTATGGGCGAACTATCGCTTGATGGTGGAATGCAACCCATAAAAGGAGCTTTATCGATTGCAATTAAGGCGAAAGAAGAAGGTTTTAAAGGTTTAATTTTACCATTCCAAAATGTAAAAGAAGCCGCGATTGTAGAAGGACTTGACGTTTATGGCGTTGATAATGTTTTGCAGGTTATTAATTTTTTCGAAGGTAAAGAAGAACTGATTCCAACAAAAATTGATACAGATGAAGAATTTAATAAAACTTTAGATTTTCCTGAACACGATTTTTCAGATGTAAAAGGCCAAGAAGGCATTAAACGTTGTATGGAAATTGCGGCGGCTGGTGGTCATAATATTATTTTAATTGGTCCGCCAGGATCCGGTAAAACCATGTTAGCCAAAAGATTACCTAGTATTTTACCGCCAATGACCATGCGAGAAGCTTTAGAAACCACTAAGATTCATTCCGTTGCCGGAAAAACTAAAAATGTGGGATTGATGGCACAACGCCCTTTCCGAAGTCCGCATCATACAGCTTCAAGCGTGAGTTTAGTAGGAGGTGGGAGTTATCCGCAACCTGGAGAAATTTCCTTGGCACACAATGGCGTTCTATTTTTAGACGAATTACCTGAATTTAAGCGAGAAGTTTTAGAAGTGATGCGTCAACCCTTAGAGGATCGAGAAGTTACAATTTCGAGAGCGAAATTCACTATAACTTATCCGTCTTCTTTTATGTTGGTGGCGAGTATGAACCCAAGTCCGAGTGGCTATTTCAATGATCCAAGCTCAAGATCAAGTTCTTCTCCTATGGAAATGCAACGTTATTTAGGTAAAATATCAGGTCCATTATTAGATAGAATTGATATTCATATCGAAGTTACGCCAGTTCCGTTTGAAAAATTAACAGAAACACGTAAAGCAGAATGCAGCAACGAAATCAGAAAAAGAGTCACTAAAGCTAGAAAAATTCAATCGTTACGTTTTGAATCTTATGATTCTATACATTACAACGCTCAGTTAAGCAGTAAACTAATTCGTGAGTTTTGTGTTCTGGATGAAGTTTCTTTACAATTATTAAAGACCGCAATGGAACGTTTAAATTTATCGGCTAGAGCATACGATAGGATTTTAAAAGTGGCAAGAACTATTGCTGATTTAGAAGATGTTGAAACACTACAATCACATCATATCGCCGAAGCTATTCAATATCGTAGTTTGGATAGGGAAGGTTGGTTGGGATAGCGTTAGGTGGTCGGAACATAATAAACTAATTTGATAAACTTGTTTCAGATTCTGAAACAAGTTTAGTTTTACGGTAGTATTTTAATGATTAAAAAAAGTTATCATCTTTGGAGTCCAGATGAATCCATTTCTTGTTGCTGTTTAATTTGAATGATCCAATGTGTTCTTTATTCCAACTCGCTGGATCAATTAAAGAAAGGAAATTTGCTCCGTCTTTACCTAAATATAAATGATATATTTCTCCAATTACAGGTTCAAATGAGAATTTTGCATTATATACAATTTCATTCCATTCGTATTCTAGCATTAATTCCTCATATTGAACTTTAAGCTCATTGAACTTGGTTTCAAATTCTTTATTCACGTTTCGTACTCCCTTATTTTTCCAATCTATGACATTGTCCATTTTTATTGCGGGCGCACCTACGCTTGTAGCATATGCTAATACATTGGCATTGTATCCATTTTCTTCGGAATAAACTACGTTATCAGGAATTTTGCTCATCTTTTAGAAATTTTATTATTTGTAATAGCTCTTTGCAGTTTACATTTGAATCGGTCAATGCCTTCTGCTCTTTTTGCTAAATGTTTCGTTTTGCAGTTTTCAACTCTTTTTCGCCATAATTTATAACTGCTGAATTTTAGCTCTTTTTTCATTAGAACTTTTACATCGGCTTCCTTTAAACTAAATTGAAAGTTTATGGCCTCAAATGGTGTTCTGTCTTCCCAAGCCATTTCTATAATCCTATCAATTTCAATTTCTGTAAACTCTTTTTTAGAAGAAATAATCATTTGTTTAAGTTTTATTCGTAAAAGTTAAACAAAATTACAAAAAATATTTGCAATAGAAAAATTCATTTTGAATTAAATGTGTTTTATCCGTATCATTTTCAAATATGAGTAAAAAAAATCGGTTTGTTTATTTGAAGTTTTTTGAAGTTGCAACTGTACATTATCAGTGGAATCTAATAATCTTTTCAAATCATCTTCAAGAATATTTTTTTTTATTCTCCTTCATTTACAAATTTGGTTAATGAAATTAAAGTCGGCTGTCTAAAGTAAAATCTTTAAATACTTTGTCTAAGCTTTATTAAACGGTTATTATCTTCATAAAATGCTATCTTCTGTTCTTATAAAAATTGAATAAAAATATCATTTACAACATTTTATAAAGAAAAACGTAAAAATTCATTTGTTCTATTGTACTGTTTCTATTCTTTAAATAATGTTTTTTTAGCAAATAGAATTTTTCCATAAAAAAAAGAGTTACCGGAAAGTAACTCTTTTAAATAATTGTAGATTTATTATTATAATTCTTCGGCAAAGGTATCACCTAATTGGATATCTCCAGTTTCAAAACCCTTTTTAAACCATTTTTTTCGTTGTGCCGAAGTTCCGTGCGTAAAAGAATCAGGAACGACATGACCTTGCATTTTACTCTGAATAGCATCATCACCAACAGCTTGTGCAGCATCAATAGCTTCTTCTATATCACCAAATTCAAGATATTTTTTATTGTAATGTGCCCAAAGTCCACCATAAAAATCAGCTTGCAATTCTAAACAAACAGAAAGCCTATTAGCCTCTTTTTCGCTTTTTCCTTGTTGTAGTTTTCTCATCTTAGCAGAAGTTCCTACTAAAGTTTGTACGTGATGTCCCACTTCATGCGCGATGACGTAAGCAATTGCAAAATCACCTCCTTTAGCTCCGAATTTTGTACGAAGTTCTTCGAAAAATGTTAAGTCCATATATACTTTTTGATCACCAGGACAATAGAATGGTCCTGATGCTGAACTTGCGCCACCACATGCCGTTTCAACTGAACCTGAGAACAAAACCATTTTAGGCTGTTTGTAAATTCCAAGATTGTTTTCTGCAAATACTTTCGTCCAAATGTCTTCTGTATCTGCTAAAACGGTAGAAACAAATTCTCCCATATCTTTTTCTGCTGCCGTAAGTTCTCTTTGTTCTGTAGGGGCACTTTGTTGCTGATTAAACTGTTCTAAAACAGGTGTAAGCATTTTCATGTTATCTCCACCAAAAGTATTAAGTAGCAATATGACAATTCCAATTATTCCTCCTCCAATAATCGTTTTTCCACCACCAGACATTCCTCGTCTATCTTCTACGTTGTCACTTTGACGTCTTCCTCTCCATTTCATAATTTAACTTTTTTAGTGTTTTTAACAAAATCAAATATAAAAAAATAATATAAAACTATATTCAAATCAATAATAGTTTTAGATTTTTTCTTACTCTAATCCAATTTCGTCTATAACTGATTTATCATTAAATCCAATTGCCTGCTCGTATATGGTATATATAACTGAAAAATAAAATGGTATAGTAAAAAAGATACCAATACAAAGACCAATTAACCCAACTAAAATACCTAATGCACCAACAATAAATGCAATAAGAATAACAAATGGATTTTTTAGAAATAACCCTATTGATTTAACTAGAGCGTCCATATAATTTTGCTGGCCATAAATAATTAGAGGAATACAAAAAATAGTAAATAATGCAACTATAATTTGTAAGGACAATGCAAGAAATGGGCTATTGTTAATTGTT
Organism: Flavobacterium ardleyense; assembly: GCF_042686085.1. Taxonomy (GTDB): domain Bacteria; phylum Bacteroidota; class Bacteroidia; order Flavobacteriales; family Flavobacteriaceae; genus Flavobacterium; species Flavobacterium ardleyense. The sequence goes on along the minus strand of NZ_JBHUOL010000018.1, from coordinate 211,121 downwards.
AAAATCGCTACAGTAGCATTTAAGAAAACTGAAATCAGCAATTGATTTAAGAAAATATCTTTAAAGAAAGTAGTTTTATAAAAATCAAAAAATGAGCCTAATCCAAATTCTTTATTATTTTTTGCGAGATGATTGACATTAATGAATCCAGCTACAATAGGTGCAGATAATGATCCTATCAAAACCCCTACACTAGCATTTATAATAATCATTGTAACATTAGATTTACCCATTTCTAAGTCGGCCATTGTTTTAGAAAAATCTCCAAAACCATACAAAATTCCAAAATATCCAACATAAATAAGTATCATTATCACAGCAATAATTATTGTTGCAATTCCTGATAGAACGAATGTCTGTTTATATCTTTCGAAGCTTTCTTCTATAATTTTCCCTAATTCTAATGGATAACCGCTCTGTAGTTTCTGATCAATACTTTTTTTCATGGTGAAGTTTTAAGTTGGTTTTAAAGTTTTATTTTGGTTTTCTGGTAATTTAAAATAACTACCATGTGTTTTTATTTTTTATGAAGGATTAAAATCCAAAACGTACACCTAAGTAAAGATCCGCTTGTTTTCCGTCAGTGGCTAAAGCAGAAATTGCACTGTTAGACCCGATAAAAAATCCAGCTAATCTGAAACCAATTCCACTTGTAAATCCAGAAATTTCATTTGACGCTAATGGTGCATAAGCTTCAAACCATCCAGAAGTAAATCTTGGGATTAATGTATATGAATTTTGTGTTGTAGTAAGGTCGCTTTTTGAATCATCTGATACTTTTTGATAGATACTTCCAGTTACGAACCATTTTTTAGTTAATCTTACATCAGCATACGCATTAATAACTGTCGGTAATTTTACTTTGAAATCAGCAGCACTAGAAGTAGTTTGAAAGTATGCAGCATTTATAGGATCATTTATGATTGCTTCAATCTCTGTCATGCTTTCTACACCATCAAACTGATTTAAATCTAAACTTTGAATACCGCTTACATTTAAAGCATAATTTTTGTTTAAATTATTATCCGATTTAAAAGTCATTGCTCCCATGTTTTTTACAGATAAACCAGCATTTACTTTATAACTACTGCTGTCATTTTCGTCTTGCCATCTGTAGTTAAAACCTAAATCTAATGCAAAACCATTTATCCCTTGTGAGAAAAATTCGTTGTAGTTACTTTGATCATCAAAATTATTAGCTAAAACACCGGCATAAGCGATATTAATATTTGCAGAAGTATTCATTAACGATATATTTCCTAAACTATTAACGATTGTACCATTTAAATTATCCGCAGCAAAGTTAGCATAACCTCCAGGAAATAATAAACGTAAATTTGTTCCTACGTTTATTTTATGTTCTGGTAAATCCACAAGATTTCTGGCAACATTAACACTTAATTCTCCCCAAGTAGTAGCATTTATTCTTTGGTTTTCACTTGATGATATAACAGTTTGTGTGAATAAATTACTTAACTCTCCGTTTTTAATAGCATCTCCTAATTTAGCATCAACGTTAACAACATTGGCTTTTATATTGGCTAAAGAATTTATTCCAAATCCCCATTTTCCTTTTTTAATTGCAAATGCAGGTCCATTTATTTGAGCATCCAAACGTAAGTTAACTACGCCGTTGCCTGCAAACATTTTTTCATCTAAATTATCACCTTTTATGAAATCATTAATTGATAATCTATCATTTGCCATAGCAATAGAAAAATTAAAAAGATTGACTTCATAAGTTGTTGACATATTTACTAATTCTGCCGGATTGTTAGCAGCATTTAGTAAACCACCTCTTTTAGAAGTTGAAATACCACTAAAATGCTCTTGAGAAAATAGAGAGGTAGTAATTAAACTAGTAGCGAAAATAATTTTGATAAGTTTCATTTTTCTAAATATATTTATTGATAACACTTTGTAATTCAGTTAATTTGTAAGGTTTTGAAATGTAATCATCCATTCCATATTCCAGACATTTTTCTTTTTCACTAACCATAATTCCGGCAGTAATTGCAATGATAGGTATTTTTTTTAATTTATTATTATTTCTTATTTCAATTGTAGTTTCATAACCGTTTTTTACGGGCATTTGAATGTCTAAAAGAATTAAGTCAATTGGCGTTTTTTCAAGTATTTCTAAAGCAATTTGACCATTTTCAGCTTCAAATATTGTACTATTAGGTAAAATAATATGAACCATTTTTTTACAAAGTAGCATATTTATTTTGTTGTCTTCAACTATTAATACATTTAGTAGTTTGCTAAATTTATGAGCTTCATCTTTCTGTTGTGTAACTGTGACAATCTTTTTTAAACTCTCAGGTTCTGGAGCCTCAGAAATTTTAAAGGTCACATTAAAATAAAAATTACTTCCTTCTCCTAATTTACTAGTTACTTGAATTTTACTTTTATTTTTTTCTAGTATTTTATTTGAAATTGATAATCCTAAACCTGTTCCTCCAAAACGTTTATTGGTAGATAGATCTTCCTGAACAAATGAGTGAAATATTTTAGCTAAATTTTCTTTTTTTATTCCAATTCCTGTGTCAATCACTGAAAATCTAATTGTAGAGTAGGTGTTTTTAACCTTCTTTATTTCTTCGATTTTTAAAACTACTTGTCCATAATGTGTGAATTTTATGGCATTTCCAATTAAATTAATTAGCACTTGTTTTAAGCGAACGGAGTCTGCAAAAATATAATCGGGAAGTTCTTCACCAAATTCTACTTTTAAATCTATTTGCTTATTAATTGAATGACTTTTAAATAAATCTATTATTTGATAGGCTAAAGCTTTTAATTCAACAGTCTCTTTATACATTTCAAACTTACCAGATTCAATTTTCGAGAAATCTAAAATATCGGTAATTATATCAAGTAGTAAATTGCCAGATTCATTTATTGTGCTCATATAAACCTGTTGATTTATATCTAATTCTGTTTTTAATAGCAAATCTGAAAAACCAATTATCCCATTTAAAGGGGTTCGAATTTCATGACTTACGTTAGTTAGAAAATCTGATTTTGCTTGATTGGCTAATTCTGCTGATTCCTTATCTTTTATTGCATTATCTCTTTCTTTTTGAGCCGTGATGTCTCTTGCATTACCTCTTAACTTTACTACTTTTCCTTCCTCATTTAAGATAGGTTTTCCAATACCTGATATCCATTTTTCCCTGCCATCTGGTAATGTTATAACCTGCTCAATTTCATAAGATTTTTTGTTGTGAATTGCTTCATTCGTTAGCTTTGTAAGATAATAGACAACATCTTTAGATAACCTTTCAAGAAATTTTTTATACAGAAAACTATCCGAGTCTTTATCAATCTCAAAAATATTATACATTTCATCAGACCAATGTAATTCCTGAGTCATCAAATCGAAATTCCAACTTCCAATTTTAGCCATTTTCTGAGATTCGTTAAGCAAACTTTCACTTAACGCAAGCTTTTCTTGGGTTTTATTAATTTCTGTAATATCTCTAGCAATTCCAAAAACTATTCTCGTTGTTGTATTGATCGTGGCAATCCATTGTAAATATATGCTATCTCCATTTTTTTTAAGATATCGGTTCCCAAAGTTAACGGTGTTTGTACCCTCTTTTAAATTTTGTAGTTCAGCTAAAGTTTTAGCAACATCATCTGGATGAACAAAACTTATAAAAGGTTTTGAAATAAGATCTTCCTCTGCATATCCCAACGCTTTTATAAAAGCAGCGTTTACTTTAACATAAAAGCCATCAAGATTGGCGATACATACTAAATCTGTAGTTTGGTTGAAAAAATATTGGAAATTATCGTGTAGGGAATCTTTGTTTTTATAGAATGCCAATTCAGCTTCAAGTGATTTGATTTTTTCTTTATCTTCGTTATTTGGTGCTGAAAAATTTTCCATGGAATCCGTTTTACCTTAAATAAAAATAATAAAAATATTCTTAAATATCTAATTTTTTACTTAATTTACTGAATTCCAAAGTACTTCTTTAGGAGCATTGGCAATAAAAGTTAAAACTTCTTTTGAAACAGGATGCGTTATTACTAGTTTACGCGCATGTAAATGAATACCTCCATCTGGATTGCTTCGGTCAAAACCATATTTTAAATCCCCTTTTATTGGGCAACCAATCGCTTGCAATTGGGCTCTAATTTGGTGATGTCTTCCCGTATGCAAATCAATTTCTAACACATAATAGTTATCTAGTTTTTTGATAATTTCATAAGTAAGGGTAGCTGATTTACTTTCAGGAACCTCTTTTAAATGCGCTTTTGAAGTATTGTTTTTTGTGTTGCGTTTTAAGAAATGATGTAAGGTCTCTTTTTCTTTTGGTGGGCAATTTTTTACAACAGCCCAATATGTTTTTTGAGTTTCTCTATTTTTAAAGGTTTCATTCAAACGGGTGAGGGCTTTCGAAGTTTTAGCAAAAACTATAATTCCAGATGTAGGTCGATCTAAACGATGAACTACACCTAAAAAAACATCACCCGGCTTGTTATATTTATCTTTGATATATTCCTTGACGATTTCAGATAACGGTTTATCACCTGTTTTATCGCCTTGTACAATATCACCTACGCGTTTATTAATCACAATAATATGATTGTCTTCGTGAAGGATTTGAAGATTATCTTTTTTAGAAACTACTTTTTCTGTCAAAACTTTTTGTGTTCTTAATTTACTATTGAGATGCCTTCCTAGTATTGTTCACTAGTATTTGGAAAATCTTTAGACTTTACATCTTCAACATATTTACCAATAGCTCCTGTCATTTGTTCATATAAATCAAGATAACGACGTAAAAAACGCGGATTAAATTCGTTATTCATTCCTAACATATCATGAATTACTAAAACTTGACCATCAACGCCACCACCAGCTCCAATTCCAATAACTGGGATTGATATGCTTTTTGCTACCTTTTCGGCTAGATGAGCAGGAATTTTCTCTAATACTAATGCAAAACAGCCTATTCTTTCAAGCATTTTAGCATCTTCTAGTAATTTATCTGCTTCTTCGTCTTCTTTTGCACGAACAGTATAGGTACCAAATTTATAAATTGATTGAGGTGTCAATCCCAAATGTCCCATAACTGGAATACCGGCATTTAATATTTTTTTGATCGAATCTTTAATTTCGCTTCCACCTTCTAATTTTACAGCATGTCCGCCACTTTCTTTCATGATTCTAATTGATGAACGCAAAGCTTCTTTAGGATCAGATTGATAACTTCCGAAAGGTAAATCAACTACAACCAAAGCTCTCTCACAAGCTCTAACCACACTTGAAGCGTGATAGATCATTTGGTCTAATGTAATAGGAAGTGTAGTTTCATGACCTGCCATTACATTACTTGCTGAGTCGCCTACTAAAATAACATCAACACCAGCGCTATCGACAATTTTTGCCATAGTAAAATCATAGGCAGTTAACATAGAGATTTTCTCTCCGTGTTCTTTCATTTCAATAAGCGTTTTTGTTGTAATTCTTTTGTAATCTTTTTTTGCTACAGACATAATTTATTCTCTTTATCCTACAAATGTAATAAATGTTTATTTGTTTTACTGATTCAAAAAAATAAATAACGATTAATAAAAGTATGTTAATTTTTTAATTTAAATTTAGCTCAGATTTTTAATCGCCCCACAGATGATAACAATTCTACTTCTTGTTGCTTTATTCGGTTACTTAGCAGTGATTCTTGAAGCGCCTATTCGAATTAATAAAACTATAACTGCTATTTTAACTGGAGCACTGTGCTGGGTTGTTTTAGCTGTATTTAACGAAGGTGATCCGCATTAAGTATCTGAGAAATTAATTAGTTACTTTGGTGAGATTTCAGGCTTATTAATTTTCCTTTTAGGAGCAATGTCAATTGTTGAACAAATTGATTTACACAAAGGTTTTACTGTAATTACCCATCGAATTAGAACAAAATCTGTTTTAAAATTATTATGGATTGTAGGAATTGTGACATTCGTTTTATCTGCTCTATTAGACAATTTAGCAACCACGATTATTATGATTACGCTTTTGAAAAAGCTGATGCCTAAGGGCGAAATTAGAATGCTTTTAGCAGGAATTGGTAGTTATTGCAGCTAATGCAGGAGGAGCTTTTAGTCCTATAGGTGATGTAACTACGACCTTATTATGGATAGGAGGACAAGTCAGTGCTTTTGGTATTGTAAAAATTTTGATTTTACCTTCAATTATGGTTTTAGTAGTTCCCTTGATTTTTGCTGGTTTTAAAATGAAAGGATTTGCCGTTTTAAGAGCTCAAATTTCTATGGCCGAAGTAAAGCGAGAAGAAAAAATGCGCGGAAGCGTAAGTGTTTTTCTAGCAGGAGTTTTCGGTTTGGTAATGGTTCCAGTAATTAAAACAGTTACAGGATTGCCACCTTTTATTGGTATTTTAATATCATTAGCTTTTGTTTCTTTAGTTTCTATTAATTACCACAGAAATAAAACGCAAGAAGAAAAAGATAGGTTTTCAGTTGCATCAGCATTAGCTAAAGTAGATGTGAGCTCAATTTTGTATTTTATGGGAATCTTATTGATGGTTTTTGCCCTTCAGGAAGCTAAAATTTTATCTCAAATGGCACAATTTCTAGAGCATAACTTAGAAAGCAATAATGCCATGGTAATAGCAATTGGTTTCTTGTCATCTATAATAGATAATGGAAGTTTAGTGGCAGCAACTCAAGGAATGTTTTCACTATCAGAATACCCGCTAGATAATTCATTATGGAAATTTATTGCGTTATGTGCTGGAACGGGTGGAAGCATGTTGATTATTGGTTCTGCTGCTGGTGTAGCTATCATGGAGAAAGAAAAGATTACATTTATGTGGTATCTTAAAAATATTGCACCTTTAGCCTTCGTTGGATATATCGCTGGAATTGTAACTTATTTAATTCAATCGTATTTAATTCATTAAAAAAATGAATGATTGAAATTAATATTGGAATCGGCCATTGACGTAACTATTAATTTTTTGAAACAAGTTCGAAGTAGTAACTAGTACATCGAAATTATTACCCACAAAGAAGTTGCCGAAATACAAATCCAAAGTATAATACCTAGTAATAAAGGTTTAATTCCTACTGAAGATATTACCTTCATTGACAAACCACTTCCAATTAAAAATAAGGTAATTGTTAATCCGATTTTAGCTATAGTAGTAATATACGAACTGAACTGGCTTACCATCGGAATATACGAATTGGCTAACATCGCCAATACAAATAACCCAATAAAGTATGGAATTTTAACCTTGCTTTCCTTGCTTTTAAATAGTACGATAGATAGCAGTGAAATTGGAATAATCCATAAAGCTCTAGCTAATTTTACGGTTGTCGCTACTTCTAATGCTTCGGGTCCAAATTTTGCGGCGGCTCCAACTACTGAACTTGTATCGTGAATAGCAATTGCACACCATAAACCAAATTGAGAAGCATCTAAATTCACCAAATGTCCAATGAACGGAAAGACAAATAAAGCAATTGAATTTAAAATAAAAATTGTTCCTAAAGCTACTGAAATTTGTTTTTCTTCCGCTTTGATAGCAGGAGCAATGGCTGCAATGGCACTTCCACCACAAATAGCCGTTCCTCCCGAAATTAAAAACGACGTTTTCTTTTCGATTTTTAAAAGTTTGGATACTAAATAACCCAAAACAAAAGTCAGCATAATTGAAAACACAGTAAATATAAAGCCTTCTTTTCCCGCTTTTAAAGCACTATTTGCGTTCATTCCAAAACCTAATCCCACTACAGAAAATTTCAACAGAAGTTGGACTATTTTATTATTAGAAGATAAGAAAGGATGTCCAACAAATTGTGCAATTAGTAAACCTAAAAGAAGCGCAATTGGCGGTGATATAAAAGGTAAAAAACAAAGGGCTAAAACGGCAACAAAAATTATTTTTTGTGGAGTAATATTTGAATTGAAAATAGGTTTAGTTAAAAAACTACTGTTTGTATTTTCGGTTGATTTCATAAGTAAATCATTTAATTTTACGCTACAAAGTTGTTTCGAAAAAACACTAAAAGGAAATCGTTTCTACTAATATGCTATAACGAAAAGTTATACTGTTTTGCATAATTTAAAAATTCCGAGGCCAAGCTATCATTTTGACCTTGGGTTTGAATAAAGTAAAAATCTCGGTGAATTACTAGATCTTCAATCTCTACAATTTTTAATTCATTGTTTTTCAGTTCTCTAAAAATTGAATGTAAAGACAGAAAAGCACAACTTTCAGAATTCAAAAGGTATAACTTGATGCTTTCAGAACTTGCCAATTGCATTTCTACATTTAAATCGGCTAATTTTATTCCAAAAGGTTTTAGCGCGTGTAAAATCACTTCTAAAGTTCCAGAACCTGATTCTCTTAAAAGTAAAGGTAAATGAGGCAATTCTTTTGGATGAATTACTTCGGACTTAAATAAGTTGGAGTTTTGTTTACAAACTAAAACGAGTTCATCTTTTAAAAACTTGTCATACTTGAGTGTTCTTTTTTTAGACTGGCCCTCAATAATTCCAATATCTATCTTTTTTTCTAGTAAAGCACTTTCAATGTGTTCAGAATTATTTACAGATAGTGAAATTTGGATATTTTTATGCTTTTCTTTAAAACCTGCTAAAATTAGGGGTAGAATATTTTGCGCAATTGTTGTACTTGCTCCAATTCTAAGTTTTCCGCTACTTTCATTAATCAATAAATTCATATCAAATTCTAATTTTCGATATAATTCTATGATTTTTTCGGTATTTTTTAAAAGTGCTATTCCTGCGGTTGTGATTGAAATAGTATTACCATGACGTTCAAAAAGCTTGACTTTAAAATGATGTTCTAATTCTTGAATGTGTTTTGTAACAGCAGGTTGCGAAATAAATAACTCTTCTGAAGCTTTTGAAAAGTTTAATTTTTTCGCAACCGTATTAAAAACATGAAGTCTAAAGTCGAACATAGATTTTTAATTTTAACAATCCGCTAATCCAACAGCTACTGCTAACCCACCTTCAGAAGTTTCTTTATATTTTGTATTCATATCTTTAGCAGTTTCCCACATGGTACTAACTACTTTATCTAAAGGAACTTTTGCATTTAAAGCATCAGTTTCTAAAGCTAATTCCGCCGCATTAATTGCTTTTATTGCACCCATAGTATTTCTTTCGATACAAGGAATTTGCACTAAACCACCTATAGGATCACAAGTTAAGCCTAAGTGATGTTCCATTGCAATTTCTGCAGCAATTGTAACTTGAGCTGGACTTCCGCCCATAAGTTCACATAAAGCCGCGGCAGCCATAGCACTTGAAACGCCAATTTCTGCTTGACAACCACCCATTGCAGCCGAAATGGTAGCTCCTTTTTTGAAGATAGAACCAATTTCTCCTGCAACCAGTAAGAATTGTTTGATTTCTTTTTCTCCTGCTTCGTGATTCTCAATTACTAAATAATACATTAAAACTGCCGGAATAACTCCAGCGCTTCCATTTGTAGGAGCAGTAACAACACGACCTAATGCAGCATTTACTTCATTTACTGCCAAAGCGAAACAACTAACCCATTTTAAAATTTGTCTGAATTTAACTTCGGTCTGTCTTATGTTTTGTAACCATGAATAAGGACTGTCATAAGGTAAAACGCCTATTAAATTCTTATGCATGTCGTACGCGCGTCGTCTAACCTTTAATCCACCAGGTAAAATCCCTTCTGAATGACAACCGATGTACATACATTCTAACATGGTATCCCAAATTCGCATTAACTCACTGTGAATTTCTTCCTCAGGTCGGAGTGCCTTTTCATTCTCGTATACAATTTCTGATATTGTTTTGTTTTCTGCTTTGCAATAAGCTAATAACTCATCTCCTTTTTCAATAGGAAATGGAACTTCTTTTGCATTGTCATTATCACTTTTCTCTTCATTTTCTTTTACAACAAATCCACCACCGATAGAGTAGTAAGTCTCTGAAAAAGTCTCTGAATCAGTTGTTGCGGTGAAGATTAAACCATTGGCATGAAAAGGAAGAAAGCTTCGATTAAAAACAATGTCTGTTTCGTAACAAAACGGAATTATAATCTGACCTCCTAGGAATATTTCTTTCTTGTTTTTTATAGCAGTAATAATAACATCAATACTTTCTATAGGAATATATTCTGGATCTGCGCCACTCAATCCTAGCATCAAAGCTAAATCAGTAGCATGACCAATTCCTGTTAACGATAATGAACCGTATAAATCAACTTTAATCCCATTAACTTGATCTACTAAATCTCGCTTTTTTAGTTCCGCTAAAAACTTTTCAGCGGCGCGCCATGGACCTAATGTGTGAGAACTTGATGGGCCAACGCCAATCTTTAACATGTCAAAAACAGATATAAATTCCATCGTAATATTAATTTTATACTCACAAAGATACTTATTAAAACCAATTAAGATAATATTCTGAATCAAGTTTTTTTATTGTGATATTTCTCATAATTTGTAATAATAATGTGATATTTATTTTTGATTTAATGGTTGTTTTGACTCAATAAAGTATCTTAGCTTTTTTTAATAATCTCAGGTTTTATGGTGTTTGACTGAGTATTTAGTATTATTTTATGATGAATCTAAGTTATTGTTTAAAAGCCTATTTTCGGTGTAAAAAACCAATTAAATGTAATTATGTAGATTATTTTTCTAAAAAAAGTTGTTTTGTATTGTTTTAATTCCGTAGTATTGCATAATTATTAACCTATAAACTTTTTTTAACAATGAAAACAACAACAAAATTCGTTTACGCTTTGACAGGTCTTTTTATGTCAGGTTTAGTTTTATCTTGTTCAGACAATGAAGATGTTCAACCTGTAGATGCATCTGCAGAAACTATGGTTGGTCCAGTAGACGAACACGGTTCAGATCATGATGGTTCATGTTCTTATGTAGACAATGCTTGGGCATCATCTGCAAATCTTTACACTAGCTTACCAAACAGTGGAAGTACATCTGGTGCAGATTTATTAGTTTCACAAAACGTAGCTATTAAAACTTTCTGGAGAGGAAGTTCTGTTGCTGCGCCTTTATTTAGATTTGTTAGAGATTTATCTAACCCAAGATCTACATTTAACGCAATGTCTTATTCTAGTGGTAAAATCTATTATGGTGAAGAAATTTACAAATGGGCTAAAAACAGAGACGGATCTAATTTAATTAACGTAATGATCTTAGCTCATGAGTACGGTCATCAATTACAGTATGCTTACGGATTACCTTCTAGACAAGAAAACACTGCGAGAGCTGGTGAATTAGAAGCAGATGGTATGGCAGGATACTATTTAAGAAGAGGTTACGGTAAATCATCATTTGCTGCAATTGCAACTGCTTATGAAGCTGCTTCTGCAATTGGGGATTATGATACAAACAGCGGAGGACACCATGGAACGCCTGCACAAAGAAAATCTGCAGTTCGTCTTGGATTTTTATTCGCAGATCCACAAAATGCTAAGTTAACAGCAACTAGTTTTGATTCAAACTTCTTCTATTACTATAATGGTGTATTAAACGGAACATACAGAATGGCTCAACCAAGTTCTGTAACTCCAGAATTTCATGCTTTTATGTTAACACATATGGAAGAGCTTGGAAAAATTGCTAACGGTGAAATGTCAGATGAGGAATATAGAAACCTATAAGACTTTTTTATAAGATTTAATTAAAGGATTGCTTTTTTAGCAATCCTTTTTTTTGCGTACAATTTTCAGTAGATTCGCTAAGTAGTAGGAAGTATATTTTAGTTATTTTGTACGAATTTCATCAAACTATTATTAATATCGATAAAAATTTTCATCGATTTTTTCTTCTTTAATAATGTGTTAAAACTAATTAAGTTGTTTTTTTGTTGTTTCTAAAAAGTAGGTGTGAAAGTAATAAAAATGTTTTTAATTCGTTTTTTTCTTTTCGATTCTCTAAATTCGTCGATCGTATCATTGATTATAAGAAGTATTAAGGAAATAAAAATTCCGATATAGTGTGTTTATTTAAAAAAAGTGATTCAATATTACGGTCGAAATAACAGCGGAATATTTTGTGGCGATGTGCATTCTTTTTTATTAAATAATCGATTCCTGCTAGAAGATATTAGAAATAATAAATTTTATGGTCATTAAAAATATAGAGAATATGTTTAATATGCCTTTGAAGTAGATTATTTAAATCAAACTAGAAAAATAATTAGCAATCCAGACGGTTACACTAATTTAAGAAGCGATAAAAACGGAAATTCAAAAGTGATTAACAAATTAAAAGCGGGTACTTACGTTGAGTTTACTTATGCTACTGGAGATCTGTGTAAATAATTGAAGACTAAAAAACCTTTTTTACAAACACGGTTATATTCATAAATCTAGAATGGTTTTAAAATAATAACTTTTATTGAATTTGTAGCATACTATAATAAAGGGTGAAGTAGTGAAGTTAGTGCTGAATAATAAAAAAGATTTCCAATTTAGCACGCGCGAGTAAATCAAAAAGAAAAACTATGAAAAAAAATTTCTACAAAATTACAATGCTTATACAGGTTTTATTAATCACTGTAGTTTCTGTGTATTTTTTAATAAATGAACCTCCTGCACGCGAGCACATTATTAGAATTCCTTATATACATCCTTTTGAATTTTATTTCGTTTTAGAATTAGGTGGTATTTTATTGATTATTAGTGCTGTAGTAGCTTTCTTAATTGGTTTATTCGTAAACTCTAAAAGCAAAGACAAAGGTTTAAGCCAAGAAGTTGTTGAAAAAAGAGTTAGAAAAGAGAAATTTTGGAAACTAACTTGCTACGGGAATTTAATTATTTCGATGTTGATTGTAGCATTAGGCGTTTTCATCTATATAACCGCACCATTTGAAATGATTTTATATTATCCCTATAGGTTTAACGATTATCTTCTTCCAGTGTTAATAAGTCAATTCGTAGCGAGTTTCTTTGTTGGCGCTTTATTACTCAGTTCAAATTTATTATGGAATCAGAATAAGGCATTAGGAATAGTTACACTTATATTCGGCTTTGTCTTAGCCTTTATCCCCTTAATTTTGGGTGTAAAGTTGCAAATGGAATGTCATTATGAAAATGAAGCGAGATCATATGCAGGTTATATAGAAGAAGTGTTGACGGAAGTTACCGCTACTGAAGAAGCCGAGGATGAGTACGGAGATACAGGAGAGGAGTACGAAGAAAGTGGTGATGAGTATTATTTTTCGTTCTCAGATCTTTGGAACGAACCTTCTAATGACGAAGAAAATGTTAGAAGTGCAATCACTGAAGTAGCAACTGGTCTTTTGTTCGAAAATGGAAAAAATACTATAAACAAATTGAGGTATTATTCCGAATTCTATGCTGTAAATAAGAAGTTTTCTGAAAAAGAGGGTTCTAAAGGATATGGATATTTTAGAAAAATTAGTGCTAAAATTGCCAGAAATCCGGATGTTATGAGAGAAGCTTTTAATGCGTACAAAGATGTACTGTATGAAGTTGTTTCTGTGAAAAGTTACACTAAAAACGAAGTCGATTCTTTTATTGAAATTTTGCTATTGGCTTATTATGATATTTATTCGGACGAAAATCCGGAAAATACTTTAAATGCGATTTTTACTGTAATGGAAACCAACAGTAGAAACGGGGTAGAATACATTAATTACAGCGCTATCAAACCTTTTATTTCTGATAAAACGGAAAGTAAAATGGATGAATTCGTTTTTAATGATGAAAGTAAGTTATATAATGCAGATAAAATATGGGCGTATAGCTTTTGGGCAAGAAGAAAGAAGGAAGGAAACACACAAGTAGTTTTAGATATTTTAAATGAAATAAAAAAGCATTATGACCAATAGTAGTACTAATAACTTCTTTAAAATAAATGCAATCGTTGTTTTTTGCGCAACACTAGTAATGGCTGTCTTAAGTTATATGCTTTCTAGTCCTCATGGTTCAGAAAATTATACTTTAAAAGAAATTTGTATTTGGTTAGTTTTTCCTCTTTTCGCATTGATGATCGCTCTTTTATTTTCTAAAATTATTTCATCAATTCTTAAAACAGAAGAATCGCAAACAACTGGTGTAAGAAGTTTTACTACAGTGATTTGGAAAAATTTATTTATTTTCTCTCTAATTAATACAGTTATCTTGTTTTTATTAGTGCCAATTTTTTTCTTAATTCATGATTTAAAAACACTAAGAATATATCAATCCTTCGAAGATTTCAACGGTTTTGATTATCTAGTTTGTTGTGTTGCAACGGGCTATTTTTTTGGCACTTTATATTCAGTGGCAACTAAAAAGAAAAAAAGTAATTGGGCATTAGTAGGTTTTCTTTTGCTTCAAGGCTTGATTGTTAGCTATTTTATTGCGGTAAGCGTTAGTGCTTATTCAGATGAGCCAGAAACAGAGGGATATGCGCGTGCAGTAAATGAAAGTGAATATGATGAAACGCGGATGGTTGAGTCTGGGGATAGTCAAACATATTCGGAATCTGAATATACAAGATATCAAGACAGTATCGAGGCCTTGAACTATAATTTGCCTTTTGAAGATTTAAGTTCTTTAAAAACAGGTGCTTATTTTGCAGATTTGTGGGAAAATCCTTCAGACGATAAAGATAGTACGTTACATGTGTTGCTCAACGTTTTTAACGATTATATAATACTAAGAAAAGAGGGAAGCGTTGGTCATTTTATAGATGCGCCAAGAGACGTTAATCTTCTAGATGCTACCGTTAAGGTTATGAATAAAATGGGTAATGATCCTGTAAAGCTTGCAAGTGCATTTAAAAGTTATAGAGCAATGATTTACTATCTAATACCCGAAGAAATATACAAGGAATCGGGATTGAAAAATTTAACAGAACTGCTTCTTCAAACACATTATGAGTTATATGATGATGAGAAAAAGTTAGATGAGATTTATAACATAATGACCATGCCGCGTGATGATGATCGTCACTTTGGAAGAAATGATTATTTCATTGATTTAAAAGGATTTTTCTCAAAAAAAATAATCAAATCTGTGCAATCAAGTGCTAATTTTTCCACTTATGATTCTATACTTAGCGATTATAGTAAAGGTCAAGTTGTTTGGCTTTATACATTTTGGGCAAGAAGATACAAAGAGAATAATGATGAAGAGGTTTTTCAAATTTTGAATGAAATAAAGGAACATTACAATTAAAACAAAGCATTGATTTTCATATAGTTACGCTAAAGCGCGAAGTTACAAGCTTTCAATAAGTACAAATTATAGCGTTTACTTCCAAAATAAATAAGCCAGATAAAAGCATCTCAAAAACTACCAATTTTAATTTTTAGAGTTAACTCCTATTTTTTATTTCCGTCAAATTTCCAACTGTAAATAAAATAGCACGAACGAAGCCATTTAAATGAATGTATTTTGAAATTATTTTTCGGAAGATCTGCAACATATCGATAATAAATGCATTTTAACGACTTTTTTAGTACAAAAAACACAATGCACTTTCGAACTCAATATATTTTACTATTTTCGCTTACTAAAGCAAGTTTCTAATTTGCGAATAACAATTTATAATTCCTTTTTATGGCCATCAGTACTAAAATCAGTATCACTATTGGAGGTGAAACACTTACACGTTTTTCTAAATTAGTTATCAATCAAAAAGTGCATACGCACCATACGTTTTCTGTACTACAACCTTTGCCAAAAGAATTTGTAAATCAAGCGATAGATAAAGCACAAAGCTACATTGGTGAACCCATTAAAGTAGAGATTACAGCAACTAGTCTTGCAACTACCGCTCCTTTTGTATTTAACGGAATCATTACGGAAGCCCAAATGATTCGTACTTCTGGTGCTTCTGGAGGAATTATTATCAACGGTTATAGTCCTACAATTGTTATGGAGGGTATGCCCAAAACGTTATCATACGCAGAACAATCCTTGTCAGATATCGTGAAGAAAATCACATCTAATTATGGACAAAAGGAATTGCAACCAAGTATAAAAGTAAATAATGACGGGTCGTTGCCATATACCGTGCAATATCGCGAAAGCGATTTCGGATTTTTAGCACGCTTAGCCCAGAAGAAAGGGCAATGGTTTTATTATAATGGCGAAGAATTAATTTTTGGCCAACCCACTTCAAAGAATTTTACCTTAGAATATGGTCGCTCTTTGCATAGTTTCAATATCGAAATGCGAACTAAACCACTTGGATTAGAATACATAGGTTATGAATCTAAAAGTGCTGAGACGCAAAAAGCAAATGCATCGGAAGCTAATTACCAGCCGGAAGGCTATTCAAAAGTAGCATTCGAGCGTTCTCAAAAACTGTTTCCAGAAGCAGCAACAATGCTTTACACGCATGCTATTGAGGAAGGAAGCGCAAGAACACATTTAATGGATCGCGTTACGACACAATTGCATTCAAGAGCTTCAGATTTAGTTACGGCTAAAGGCGATAGCGATGAAACGGGTTTGCGTATCGGTGACGTAGTTTCAATTCAAGAACCCGCCTTTTCATTAACTGGAAATTTAGCAGACGGCTTACAAGAACAAAATTTCGGAAGTTATATTGTGACGGATATTACGCATGTGTGCGATGAATCTGGATCATATCATAATAGTTTTCAAGCAGTGCCACAAGATGTTTTGGCGCCGCCTTACGGAAATGTACACAGTCATCCGGTGGCAGATACACAAACTGCAACGGTTACAGATAACAACGACCCTGCAGGATTAGGAAGAGTGCAAGTAAAATTTGCTTGGCAAGAAGAACACACGCCTTGGATCCGAATGGCAAATCCACATGCAGGTTCTGGAAAAGGTATGTATTTCATACCCGAAAAAGGAGAAGAAGTGTTAGTGGCATTCGAAGCAGGAAATGCTGAAAAACCATTCGTATTAGGAAGTATGTACAACGGAAATGAAGTTTCTGGCTTCGTAACACCTAATAACGACAAAAAGGTAATTCAGACAAGATCTGGCGCAAATATACTTTTTGATGACGAAAAAGGAAGCATCACAATTACAGATAAATCAGGAAGCAACACAATTGTGCTTGATGGAACGGATACCATCACAATTACAAGCAGCAGTAACATTGCGGTGAGTAGTGATAATATTACTATTTCTGGTAAAAGCTCCGTATCAATAGATTCGAAAGTGGTTTCTATAAATGGTTCAGATAGCGTATATATAAATAGTGAAAAAGCTAGTTTGAGTTTAGCGAGTTCAGGAGGTAAAGCCACTTTATCTGGTATAGACTCAATGGTGGATGGAACGAATACCAGTACCGTAAAAGGGAATAGTAAAACTACCATTGATGCTACGGGACAAACGGTTATAACAGGCGCTATAGTAAAACTTAACTAGGGTTTTTTATGAAAATTAAAGAGTCAAATCCCATTCAACAAAGAATAGAACAATTAGGAGAAAAGTGGGAAGATACAAAAGACGATACAAACATTAAACTGGTTCGATTGCTTTATGAAAAGAACGAAGAGGAAATGATGGATTGTTTTTTTAATTATATGCTAGGTGTTGACACGGATGTGGATGATATTCCAGTTAAATTTGAAACGCTTTTTACAGATCAAGCTTCTTTTAGTACGGATTTAGTAACTGAATTAGCCGAAGTAATAGAAGTTTGGAACGCATCCAATAAAGGCGAAGGAATTGAAGATTTTAAGATTGACTTCGTGCTGGATAATCAGTACGAAAAACACCCGAACAAGGCGTTGCATTTTATTCATAATTTTTCAAATTGCATTGATTTATTAGGTTTAGAAGAAGATCAATATGGTGTTGCTATTATTACGGATACCTATTCAGAACCTAGCAAGTTAAAACAATGGTTGAAAGACGCTTTGAAAGTAATCGACAGTAAAAAAGTCAGAATCTTAATCGCAGAAGAAAATAGTTTTCCAATACATTTTGATGATTTTGATGAAAACAATAAAAAGGTAGTAACTATCGTTTGTGATCTAGAAATGGACAAAGCAATAGAACAAGTTGCGGCAATGGGAGATCCCAGAGATCCTGCCACTTCTTTTCGAGTAGAATTTACAAAAATGTATCAAGCTATCGAGAAAAGAAAAAAAGCCGAAACCGAAAAACATGGAAATAATTGCATTGGGATCGCACTGAAAAATGCTGAAAAAGATCCGTATTGGATTACCCAAATTGTAACCGTTTATACAGCGCTAAGCAACGACCAAATTGGACATAAAGATTTTAAAAAGGCAATTAAATTTGCTGATTTAGCGGTTACTGCAGCACAAAAATGTGAAGGTCAAATTGATGATGAAATCAGTTTACGCCTTGTAGGACAAACTTTATTGTACCGAGGTTCATTGTTTTGTCAAGAAAAGGAATGGTTTAACGCATCAACAGATTTTACAAAATCCGAAGAAAGTTATACCAAGTGCAGGGATGTGGTCATGGGAATTGAAAGTTGTCGCATGGCGGCTTATGCCTTTAATAAAATTGGCTATTCTAAAGAAGCAGCCGGTTATTTAACGAAAGGTTTTGAAATTTCAGAACACGCCACACCTGAAGTTGTAAAAGCCAGTAGTTTTCCCTTGCTGATTAATGCGCTTATGAAAACAGGAGGCGTTTCGCTTTCCATAGAACGAATAGAAAATCATCTTCAAACCATTTATGGAGACGGTTGGAAAGAATATATCGCTAACATCTATAATCCTGAGTTACAAAATAATCAGTAAAAAGAAAAAAAGCGACTCGTTTGTCATGCTGCCCCGAAGATTCGTCATCGTTGTAGCATCAAAAAATAAATCACGCCTCGTTTGTCATGCTGCACTCGTTTCAGCATCTCAATACTATAATAATAATATAAACAAAATAAAAAACAAAGTAGTAAACTACTTATAAACTCACATAAAACGTATAAACAATGGAAAAAATCGCAGAATACTTTCAAAACAATCAAGGAGACTTTGGGTATGTAATGATCGTTGTATCTCTTTTTTTTATTTTTGGTGCTTACAAAGACTGGGACTGGATTGTTGCTCCTGGTGGTGGAATGGGGACTTTTAATAGAACTTGGATGGCTAATAATTTTGGAAGAAAAACAGTTAGAGTTTTAATTTATATTGTAGCCGGAATTTGCGCTTTAGTAGGTGTTTTATGGGTTGCTTTATATAAGGTGAAATAATGAGTAGTGAAAACGATACAATTGGTGCAAAGATTAAGGGTAATATTACCGATAAAGCTACGCAAGCCAAGGATTCTTACGCAAGTATTGCAGATAAAAACAGTGAGGTTACCAGCCATAAAAATGCAACAGATTCGCAAAAGGCTATTAGAACCACGATCTCTGCTGCGGAAGGAGCATTAGCGACTTTTAATCATGTAACAAGCATTGGGTCTAATTTGTCTGAAGCAATGGTGATGCCTTTGCTAGAAAAATTAGCGGTCTTTAAAGGAGTAGCCATTTTACCTGTAGCCAAGCAAACAGATCCTGTAATGGGAATTGATGTGCACATGGTAACGATTCCACCAAGTCCGGCGCCAGTTCCCATGCCACATCCTTACATAGGAATGATGTTCAAAGCAGCAGATTTTGTTGCAACAGCTTTGGCAACGATTCTTCCTACGCCAGATTTAGCAGAACCGCTTGAAGAAGAATCTACAAGAGAAGATATAGGCGCAGCAAACACACAAGATGCTAAAGCGCTAGGTCATCAATTGGCAACTATAGCAATAGGAATGCTAGGTGCAACCGTTAAAATTGGTGGGTTTCTGCCAAGAGTAACCGCTTCAACGCCTTCTAAAGCAATCCCACATTTTCCTATGGGCGCTGGTTTTCACCCTGTGTATTCCAGAATGGTGACTAAAAATCATGGGCATGCCTTACTAGGTAGTTTATTTGTTTTAGCAGATGGAATGCCTTTGACAGGAGGTACGCCCCATTTACATAATGATTGTTGGGATATTGGGGTTTTTACACCGCATGATGTCAGCAATAAAGCAATAGGAATGAAGCTTTTTATTCCTAGTGGGATGATTATGCCTATTCCATCGGGGAAACCCGTATTAACAAATTTAGTGCCTTCGCCTATTAATCCGCTCTTTGTCATGAAGAGTTTGTTTAAAGGAGGTTTCGCAAAACTAAAGAGAAAAAATAAATCGTGTAATAGAGTTTCTAGAAAATTACACACTTTAAATAATAAATTTGGTGGAAATAAACTCGTTCGAAAAGCGATCCAAACCTATGTAGGACATCCTATTGACGTGGCGGGTGGTTTCTTATTTACGGATGAAGAAGATTTCTTTTTACCAGGTCAAATTCCACTTGCTTTTGAACGCATTTGGTACAGCTCCAGTGAATATAACGGACCATTAGGTTCGGGCTGGCACCATAGTTTAGACTGGGGAATTAAAATTGATGAAGCAACGCGTTTCGCTAACGTAAGAATGGGCGATGGTAGAGCAGCGCTTTTTGATAATATTCCCATAGAAAGCATCGACGAGCCAAGATACAACAGGTCCGAAAAAATGTTTTTAAACAAACATCAAGACGGCTTTTATTATGTGAAAGATCAGAACGGCTTGCTGTATAATTTTTCAAAAACAGCTTATCCGGCCAGGCAAAACGATTATTTGCTGACTTCTATTGCCAATACAAATGGTTTTGCAATCCGATTAAAATATGATGCAGTCGGAAATTTAATCGAGATTATTGACAGTGCATCAAGGGTGCTAGTTTGTACCAATAATGCCAAAGGCCAACTGGAGAAAATTGAAACTCAAAATCCAAGAAATGTTAATGAAAAAGCAGTTCTAGCAACTTATACGTATGATGAGGAAGATGATTTAATCCAACATAAAAATGCAGAAGGGTATTCCATGTTTTTTGAATATGAAAATCACTTGTTGCACAAAGAAATTTGGAGTAATGGCGCGGTTTTTCACTTCCGATATGATGGCGCACAGATTGGTGCTAAATGTATTGAAACTTGGGGCGATGGCCGACTTTTACATTATACTTTAGACTATCAAGAAAATACAACCATAGCCACAGACAGTTTAGGAAATGTCACCACTTACCACCATAGAAATGGTATTGTAATTGAAAAAGTAGATCCTAAAGGCGGCATTCATAAATCTGTATTTAACAGTTTTGATGAATTAGAGTACGAAATAAATGCGTTAGACCAGATAAAAGGGCAAACGCATGATGCTTATGGCAATGTCATTACGGCTACAGATACCGATGGAGCAACTGTTTTATTCGAATATTTTGATGGTAGTAATCCGTTTTTATTGACCGAAGCAACAGATGCTACTGGTGGTAAATGGATTTGGGAATATGACTATGCCGGAAATTTAGTGATGAAGCAAAATCCGGCTGGGGCCAAAACGCATTACGATTATCAAGACGGTCTGTTGTATAAAATTACGAATACAGAAGAGGCAGTCACACATTTAGAACATGATGAATATGCGCAGCTGTGCAGAATTATCTTCCCAAATAATACGACTGAAGAAATTAAGCACGATTATTTTGGCAACAGCATTTTACAAAAAGATGTCAAAGGCAATGAAATTAGCAGGAAGTTTGACAAATTAGGCCGACCTACTGAAGTGCGATTACCGGATGGCAACCTGCAAAAAATGACTTATGATGCGCTAGACAACATCATTTATTACAAAGATCAGCAAGAGCAAATAGAAATGCGTTACAACGCCATGGGCAAGTTGCGCACAAGAACACAAAACAAAGCTACTTTAGAATTTAAGTACGATACCGAAGGGCAACTGAGAAACGTAATTAATGAGAAGGAAGAGTTTTATACCTTTGTGTATGACGCCAATGGAGAAGTAGCCCAAGAAGTTAGTTTTGATGGTATTACAAAGACTTATGAGCGCAACAGTATCGGTTGGGTAGAAAAGCAAACCAAAAACAAACAACACACCATTGTTTATGAACATGACGAAGCCGGCCGAGTACTTAAAAAAACATACAACGACGGTTTTGTAGAATGTTTTGATTATAAAAACGGACAGCTTGTTTTGGGTGCAAATCCAAACAGTTCAGTGGAATTTGCCTACGACAAAGCCGGAAATATGATTGCTGAAAAGAGCAATGATGGCACGGTAGAAAGCGAATACACAAAATTAGGCCGTCGTTCTGGATTGACAAGCAGCATGGGTGCGGTCATCAATATGGAGTACAACCTCATGGGCGATATTGTAACGCACCAAGCCTCGGGCTGGGAAAGTAAAACAATACACGATGAATTTGGTTTAGCAGTAGAACAACATTTGCCAGGAAATATAAACAGCAAATGGGAAAGAGACAGCATCGGACGCATTAAAAAGCACCGAGTTGCCAGTAAAAGGGCCACAAAAATACAACGCACCTATTATTGGGGTGTAAACAATCGTTTGAATCAAGTTGATGACAACAATTCAGGACTTTCTTCTTTTGAGTACGATGGTTGGGGTAATTTAAGCAAATCACATTATCAAGGAGGAGTGGCACAATTGCGAAATCCAGATGAGGTAGGAAACCTTTTTGTAACCAGCAATAGAACCGATAGAACTTATGGCACAGGAGGCAAGCTTCTTAGAAATAAAGGCGTTTATTACCAGTATGACGATTTAGGGAATTTAGTTTTAAAAACGAAACGACTTATTACCTTACAGAATGAACTGCCACCGATTTGGAAATTAGGAGATTGGCTTTATAGTTGGCAAGAAAACGGCATGTTAGCTTCAGTGCGCAGGCCAGATGGCGCAATCATATCGTTTACCTATGATGTGTTTGGGCGAAGACTTACCAAGAAGTTCAAAAGTACTACAACGCATTGGCTTTGGGACGGAAACAAACCACTGCACGAATGGAAGACTTTTGAAACCAAAGACGCACTCACAGAAGATACGATAACTTGGGTTTTCAACGAAGATGATTTTTCACCGGTTGCCAAGTTGCGAGGTGAAAAAAAATTCAGTATTTTAGCGGATCATTTAGGAACTCCTACACATTTATTAAGTGAACAAGGCGACACCATTTGGGAAGGTTCATTAGACAGTTACGGAAAACTACGCATTGACAAAGGGGAGATTGGTTCATGTCCTTTCCGTTATCAAGGACAATATGAGGATGTTGAAACAGGTTTATATTATAACCGTTTTAGATATTACGATCCTGAGGAAGGAAGATATATAAGTCAGGATCCGATTGGGTTGATTAGTGGTGAGCCGAATTTATATGCTTATGTTCATGATCCGAATGGGTGGTTGGATGTTTTTGGGTTAAGTTATGGAGATTTGGGTAAACTTAATAGCAAATTAAGTGCATTAGAAAAAGCTTCATCAAATGCAGCTAACACACGAGTATTGCCTGATGGAAGAACACGTTATTATGGAGCAGAAAGAGCATCTCGAGCCCCTGGACCTACAAGAGGAGCTTCTTATGTTACCGAATATGATCCGAAAACAGGAAATGTTCGTTCTTGGATGGAAAGTTATGACCATTCAGGAAAAGTCAATAGGGTTCATCCAAAAATGGTTAATGGAGTTCAAGTCGACCTACCACATTATCCACCAACGAAAGCTGATATAGATGCAGGAAAAGCAACACCTTCAGGAAAAGCAATAAAAGGATGTCATTAGAAAAAAAAATTAAAGAAGATTTTATAAAAGGATTGAAATTAATAGTTAAACAAGGGTATAATCCAGAAATAGCTACCAAATATGCTTTTGATTTTTATTTAAATAATAAAATAACAGATAAAATATTATATGAAGTGGTTGAGGATATTATGATAATTGATTCAGGACCCGAATTTGTATTAACCGAAAAAGAACTAATTACTTTGGTAAAAGACAAATTAAATATAAATATTTCAGAGATAATAGATTAGAATAATTGACAGCTAAAAATTAAAGCATAAAAAATTAAAAGTCACAGCGATAGTTGTGGCTTTTTCTTTGCTCAAAGTTTTCGTTAAAAAGCTACGCTTTTTTAATGAAACTCTTTGTTTTTAATTCTAAAAAGCAAAGGTTATTAAAAATTACAATTATTGCTCCCGATAGCAAAGATTTGCAATCCGTACCCACAAACATTCTAATGACAATAAACTCCAGCCATCCGAAGTCTCCCCACTTCGGATTTGCTTTATTTAGGAGCCTGCTAAAACAAACCAGATGGCGCAATCATATCGTTTACCTATGATGTTTTTGGGCGAAGACTTACCAAGAAATTCAAAAGCACTACGACCAATTGGCTTTGGGATGGAAACAAACCACTACACGAATGGAAAACATTCGAGACCAAAGACGCACTCACAGAAGACACAATAACTTGGGTTTTTAACGAAGATGATTTTTCACCGGTTGCCAAGTTGCGAGGTGAAAAAAAATTCAGTATTTTAGCAGACCATTTAGGAACTCCCACTCACTTATTTAGTGAACAAGGTGATACCATTTGGGAAGGTTCATTAGACAGTTACGGAAAACTACGCATTGACAAAGGCGAAATAG
The DNA here is from genome assembly GCF_042686085.1 of Flavobacterium ardleyense. Classification (GTDB taxonomy): domain Bacteria; phylum Bacteroidota; class Bacteroidia; order Flavobacteriales; family Flavobacteriaceae; genus Flavobacterium; species Flavobacterium ardleyense. The sequence continues at coordinate 186,597 of NZ_JBHUOL010000018.1, read as the reverse complement.
GTTCATGTCCTTTTCGATATCAAGGACAATATGAGGATTTAGAGACAGGACTTTATTATAATCGCTTTAGGTATTATGATCATGAGGAAGGAAGGTATATTTCTCAAGATCCAATTGGGTTGATTAGTGGTGAGCCGAATTTATATGCTTATGTTCAAGATCCTAATGGATGGGTTGATGTTTTTGGGCTAGAAGGTATTACGTCAACAGTTGGAGATTTGAGATCAGCACGGTTGAAAGATGCTCATCATGTTATACAAGATGCTGCAGTTCGTGATTTACCAGGTTATGACACAAACAAGGCAAGGGGAGTTCAGCTAGAAGGCCCATCTACACAAAAAGGAACACCTCATTATGAAGCAACACTAAGTCAAAGAAGTGCGGGTGGTGGAACATATGGTGCTGAAAGAAGAATAGGTTATAAGGCTTTAAGAAAAGCAGGATTATCAAGATCAGATGCAAGGGCTGCTATTTTTGAATCCGATAAATATTTTGAATCAATTGGAGTAACAAAAGATACTAAAACTCGCAAAGTAGGTAATAGAAGATGTAGCTAATTAAAACTTGATAAATGGGACATAAATTAAAAGATTATGAAGATATTATTGCGGAATTGGTATACAATATAGCAAATAATAAATATAATATCATAAAAGAAAAAGGCCAAAATGGTCGAGTAAATATAGACGATTTAATAGATGTAATTCAGCAATATGATTGTACTATAGTGCCATTACCTGAAGAAGCGTTTTCTCTAGCAGAAGTATTTCAAGTAAAAGATGAAGATATTTTAGATGTTTACCTACCTCTTTGGACAAAAGAAGAAGGAAGAAGTGATTTAACAATATCTTTATCATGTTTAACTAAAAATGGGGAAAAAACGATTATAATTGAAGATTTAGGCGTTTTATAAATTTACATATCTAGCTCTCCGAAGTATCCCGATTTCGGATTTACTTTATTTAATAGCTTATTAAAATACAGCCGATAACGCAATACTTACCTATATGGCGGATTTCCAATCCGTGCCAATAAAGATGTTTACAATAATAAACCCAGCAATCTGCTGGGTTTGTTGTTATCAGTTAAATTTAAGACGCACTCACAGAAAACACCATAACATAATCCTATAACGAGTATGATTTTTCACCAGTTGCCAAGTTGCGAGGAGAAAAAAAAATCAGTATTTTAGGAGACCATATGTTTTTGGATCTTAATTTAAAAAAAAATGGAATATAAATTACGATTAAATAAACAAATAGTAAGTGAAGATATTAGAAGTATTCATTCCTTATTAAAAACAAATGGCTATCAAGATGTATTAACTGACAATGAATTCTCTATATGGATTCCATATGAAAATAAAGAATGGGGAGATCGATTTTTATTAGAGTTTAAAAATAGTAAAGATGAAGGTTATTTATATGTTGATTCAGATAGAACTTCTAGAAATGAAATTATAAATATAATTGAATCATTTTTTGAAGATAAAATAATTTCATTTGATGAATGTTAATTTACCCCCTGCTATGCGAAGTCTACCCACTTCGGATTTACTTTATTTAACAGCTTATTAAAGCACAGCCTATGACGCAATCCTTACCTATATGGCGGATTTCCAGTCCGTGCCAATAAAGATGTTTACAACAATAAACCCAGCAATCTGCTGGGTTTGTTGTTATCAGTTAAATTTAAGACGCAATCGCAGAAAACACCACAACATAATCCTATAAAGAGTATGATTTTTCGCCAGCTGCTAAGTTGCGAGGTGAAAAAAAATTCAGTATTTTAGCAGACCATTTAGGCACGCCAACTCATTTATTTAGTGAACAAGGCGACACTATATGGGAAGGTTCATTAGACAGTTACGGAAAACTGCGTATTGATAAAGGGGAGATTGGATCTTGTCCTTTTCGATATCAAGGACAGTATGAGGATGTAGAAACCGAGGCAGGAGGTTCACGAACTCAAAAAAAACAATAATAAAGTTGTGAGTAAACTGGACTTTATTACAACCGTTTTAGATATTACGATCCGGAAGAAGGAAGGTATATTTCTCAAGATCCTATTGGGTTATTGAGTGGTGAGCCTAATTTATATGCTTATGTTCATGATCCTAATGGGTGGTTGGATACTTTTGGGTTAATTGTAGCACCTGCTACTGTGCCTAATTCTTCTGGAATTTACTCTTTATCTAATGCTACTACAAATCAAGCTTATGTAGGGTCTTCTTTGAATGTAAATAGTCGAATGTCAGATATAAATCATACCAAAGCCCAAGATTTGTTAAACCATCCTGATACTAAGATAGAATTTACACCAGTAGATTTAGGAGATGCAAATAAATGGAAAGAGCAAAATAGAATATTAAGACATTTTGAACAAAAAGAAAAACTAAGACTTGAAAACGCAGGCTTTAATATGACCAATTCTAACAATCCAGAAGCATCAGTTAAAAATGCAAGAAATAGAGGAATAGTTACAGATGAGGGAGCTTCTGCGGGTAGACGTATAACTTGTAATTAATTATGAAAACATTATATAGTAAATTGAAGGCTAATTTTTTAAAGTCTAGAACGAATAAGTGGTCATTTTCTTTTGTTGAAGAAGAAAGAGAAGAAAATGGAGTTGTTTATAAAGAATTTAATAATTTTCCTCCCAAGGAATTATATTCCAAAATTGAAGCTATTACCTTTTTAGTTTATGATGATGATTTAGAAAAAGTGAAAAGTAAGCCTGATTTTTTAACTGAATTACGTAACCTAGAAGTTTTAGATATTCCTATAGATTGGTTATGTCATTTAGAATTTCCAATTAATATTAAGGCTCTTTCTCTTATTGATTCAATACATACACAAACCAAATATGAGTGGTGTAATGGTTTGATTTTAAAGGATTTAAAGTACTTAGGTATTCCTGAACAAATAAATCCTTTTAATATTGATTTTAATAATGTTCCAAGTCTTGAATGGATTAGTTTAGATTTGAAAGCAGAAAAGAAAGCAGAAAAATTAAATGATTTATCTAAAATCAAAACGTTAAGACATTTGATTCTTAGCCAAGCTAAAAATTTTGATGTATTCACACCTTTTTTAGCTCATAATATAGAAAGTATAGAATTGTTCTCTTGTAAAGGGAATAAGTTTCCTATTCAGAATATTCAATTATTACAAGACTTAAAGTACATTAAGATTAATAATATTTCTGTTGCTTTTGATTGCTCTTGGTTATTAAAATTACCAAATCTTATAGAATTAGAAATTTTGAATGTGAAAAATGTAGTTAATGTAAAAGAATTACTAAAAATTAAAACGTTAAAGAGCATATCTATTTTAAACTGTAATGATCCATTTGAAAATAAAGAAGAATTTAAATCTAAAAATTTTCAATTATTAAAGATTGATTATGCTTAGAGTTGCAATAATGTCTCCAGTAAACCCTGCAATTGCTGGGTTTATTATATCACTTAATCTAAAGACGTACTCACAGAAAACGCAATAATATAAGCCTTCAACGCAGACGATTTTTCACCAGTTGCCAAGTTGCGAGGGGAACGAAAATTCAGTATTTTAGCAGACCATTTAGGAACTCCTACACATTTATTTAGCGAACAAGGTTATACCATCTGGGTAGGTTCATTAGACAGTTACGGAAAATTACGGATTGAAAAAGGGGAAATAGGTTCTTGTCCTTTTCGTTATCAAGGACAATATGAAGATATAGAAACCGACGCAGGAGGTTCACAAACTCCAAAAAAAGCAATATTAAACTTGTGAGTAAACAGGACTTTATTACAACCGTTTTAGATATTACGATCCTGAGGAAGGAAGGTATATTTCTCAAGATCCAATTGGGTTATTGAGTGGTGAGCCTAATTTATATGCTTATGTTCATGATCCTAATGGGTGGTTGGATATTTTTGGGTTGACGGCTTGGAATTATGGGAACATGCCTAAAATTGACGGATATCAAAATCATCATGTGATCCCTCGTTCGCTGTCAGACCATCCAGCAATAAAAGCAGCTGGTTTTGATGTAGATAAATCAAGTAATTTGATCTATTTACCAAAAGAACAAGGAACACATCCTTTTAGAAGTCAGCACAATGGTTGGAATAGGCAACATAAAGCATATAATGCTGATATGAGACAAAAATTAAACGATATTCACGATATAGGTAAAGCAGATGGATGGAGTAAAAAACAATATTCTGAAGCTATTGAAAGTTTAAGAGGCGACACACGTCAAGATTTAAGAAAAGGAAAAATTAAATGTCATTAAATTAAAAATATGTATTACGAATTATCACACTTTTATAAAAGAGATGTTTATTTTCTTTATGACGACGAAAATAATATTGAAAGTAATGAATTTGAAAAAGGAAACATTATTAATGTAGAAGGTAAATTAATTTATCGAGTAGATAAGTTAGATAGTTATCTTTCGACATACGATATTTTACCCACTTTCAACACTCCTTTAGTTAGTAAGAAATTTGCAGATTTCTTTAAAGATTTAAACTTACAGTTTATAAACATTACAATTATTGATAAACAAGGTAATAGCAATAATGATTATTATATATTAAATGTATTAGATGTAGTATCTTGTATGGATTCTGAAAAATCAATTGTAGAAATAAAAAAATATGGTTCTGCAAATATTATGACAATAAAGAAATTATATATTATTCCAGATTCGCTAAACAATCTTTCGATTATACGAATGGAAGAAAAAAAATCTTATATAATTATAACAGAAGAATTTAAAAAGCGTTGTGAAGAAGCAGGTTTAAAAGGAGTTGAGTTTATAGAAGAAGGACACAGTATTTATACAGAATAACAATATAAAAACCGCTTCCTCCGCTGGCCCGAGCAGAAATTCTACAAAGGCTAGTGCTAGCTTCTAGCTCGTACCCACAAAGTTAATCAATCCCCGCTCTTCAAAGTCTCCTGACTTTGAAGTAATTTAAACAATAAAATTTGCTCTCCGAAGTCACTCGACTTCGGATTTGCTTTATTTAGTAATCTGTTAAAACATACCAGATGGTGCAATCATATCGTTTACCTATGATGTGTTTGGACGAAGACTTACCAAGAAATTCAAAAGTACTACGACCAATTGGCTTTGGGACGGAAACAAACCACTGCACGAATGGAAGACTTTTGAAACCAAAGACGCACTCACAGAAGATACAATAACTTGGGTTTTCAACGAAGAAGATTTTTCACCGGTTGCTAAGTTGCGAGGAGAAAAAAAATTCAGTATTTTAGCAGACCATTTAGGCACGCCAACTCATTTATTTAGTGAACAAGGCGACACTATTTGGGAAGGTTCCTTAGACAGTTACGGAAAACTGCGCATTGACAAAGGGGAGATGGGGTCTTGTCCATTTCGATATCAAGGACAGTATGAAGATGTAGAGACAGGACTTTATTACAACCGTTTTAGGTATTACGATCCGGAAGAAGGAAGGTATATTTCTCAAGATCCAATTGGGTTGATTAGTGGTGAGCCTAATCTATATGCTTACGTTCATGATCCGAATGGGTGGTTGGATGTTTTTGGTTTAACAAAATGGAAAGGCTTTAGTTCAGAAAAGGTCGGAGGAAAAACAGGTCTACAAAGACATTACGATAAACACGTTACTAGAGAAGGAGAGTTTGGAAATATTTCGCAAAATGAATATTTAAAAAAATCAAAAGAGTTTGGTAATCAAACAGGAGGAAATATCAAAGAAGCAGATGTGGGGAATTTTAAAGTAAAGTATAATCCAGACACAGGTGAAGTATTTGTTGGACATACTAAAAAAAGAGAAATAAGAACTTATTATATTGATGATGGTCGTAGTGGCGACGCATTTGAAGATGCAAAGAATAGGGCAAAAGGATGCAAATAAGTAATAATGTTATGGGAATTGAGTTAAGTAGAAAAGAAGCTATAAGAATAATTCAAGATTATATGCTGTTGCATCTAAGTATCGAAGAGAAAGGTAATATTTTAATAGGATATGGGGGAAAAGTTATCAATGAGGATAATGATGAGTGGATTGTCAGTGAAATATTAAATATTAAGAATAATAGGATTATCAGAGCAAACTATAATTATTCTAAATTGATAACAAATACGTATTTAGAATTGAAAATTAAAGAGTTTTATGATCTTGAAATAGCTATTATTTCTAATAAAAATTATGATTTTGATAGTTATTATTCTTGTGTCTGTTGCAATTATATAATTTCGAAGAAAAGAACACTCTATAGTATTTGTCCTGTATGTTATTGGGAAGATGACTTTACTGAAGGTGAAACTTATAGCGGACCAAATCATTCTTCATTGAAAGACTATAAATTAAAGTTTTTCAAGCAAAAAGAATTAAATTCCAATGATGATGTGTATTTACAATATTACAAATGATTAACAAAACCAGCTATCCGAAGTCTCCCGACTTCGGATTTGCTTATTTAATAGCTTTTTAAAATACCGCACGACGGCGATATCTTTTCATTTACCTACGATGTTTTTGGGAGAAGGCTTACAAAGAAATTCAAAAGCACTACAACCAATTGGCTTTGGGACGGAAACAAACCACTGCACGAATGGAAAACATTCGAGACCAAAGACGCACTCACAGAAGACATAATAACTTGGGTGTTTAACGAAGATGATTTTTCACCGGTTGCCAAATTGCGAGGTGAAAAAAATTCAGTATTTTAGCAGACCATTTAGAAACTCCTACACATTTATTTAGTGAACAAGGCGACACCATTTGGGAAGGTTCATTAGACAGTTACTGAAAAGTACGCTTTGACAAAGGGGAGATTGGTTCTTGTCCATTTCGCTATCAACGACAATATGAGGATGTAGAAACCGAGGCAGGAGGTTCACGAACTCCAACAAATCAATAATAACCTCGTGAGTAAACTGGTCTTTATTACAACCGTTTTAGATATTATGATCCGGAAGAAGGAAGGTATATTTCTCAAGATCCTATTGGGTTGTTGAGTGGTGAAACGAATTTATATGCTTATGTTCATGATCCTAATGGGTGGCTGGATGTTTTGGGATTAAGTCATTGTAATATTTCAACTAAAATTCATGAAGGTGCTCAAGGGAAACACATTCCTAGACATAATAATTTTGTATAAGGAAAAAGTATTTTGAGTGCAGATGCTCAAAAGTTATTATATAACTATCACTCAAGAAATGTTAATAGTTCTAGAGTCATATCCGAAACTAAAGTTAAAGTTGATTTTGGAGAAGTAATTGGAAGTACAAAAGCAGTAGATAAAGTAATGACGGAAACTACTTCAGGAATAATTCATAGCGGAAAAAATGGAGCGTATATTGTACCAGGTCTGCCAGACTCTTTTTAAATAAACATAAATAATGAATAAGGACAATTTATTACAAGTTCTGCATACATCTTTTTTAGGAGCAATTGCAAGTAATGTAAGAGCAATTGCTTTTGATTATAATATTGATACAATTTCTATATACACTTATATCGATAAAAATCCTGAAGAGGAAGATTATGAAATTATAGATATGGCTATTACTGAAGTTATGGCATCTTTACCCTCTATTTTATATCAAAAAATAGAAATAGTAGAAACTCATGAGCCTATTGGTAAATTGAAATCATATAATGGATGGATTTTCGTACGATATGAAGAGTAAGAAAAAGAATTTCTAGAAACAATAAATCTGATCCTGACGGATTCATGGACATTATAACTTCCCATAAATTTGAAGAATATGAATATTATAGATTTAATAAATAGAAATCATTTTCCAAAGCAACTTTATCCCAGCTATCCGAAGTCTCCCGCCTTTGGATTTACTTTATTTAGTACTATATTCAACCACGGCAGATCATGCTCAGACAGCTATTCATGGTCGCATGGGATCTCAAGGAAAGCTTTTTAGGCAACAGCCAAAGCATCATATTAAAAATGGTAGATTTGATAAAGCTATGAAAATGGATATTGATGATATTAATAGTAAGATGAAATCTGGAGTTATAAAAGGTAATTACTCACAAAGTATGATAGAAGCTGTAGAAAGAGCAAGATCAAAAGGAAATTTAACAGAGGCTCAATCCAAACGATTAAAAAAATCATGAAATGAAAAAAGTATATGAAATAGTTCCCTACGTTTCAGTTGGAGAGATAAAATTTGGAATGAAAAAAGAAGAGGTTATTGCGGTTTTTGGTAAAGAGCCTGATTTAATCACTAAAGGGTTTCTCGGAACAATAGAATTACAGTGGGAAAGTGTGGTTGTTAGATTTAATAAAAAAGGGTTAGTAAATGAGGTTTCTTTTTTACCAAATAATAACGTTTTTTTTAATGGTAGAGATATATTAAATGACCCTGAAACATTAAAAATACTAAGTAAATTAGAAAAACCATATATCACAGTTGGTTTCAAAGTTTTTTTTAATTTCGGAATCGCAGTAACAGGATTTAGTAAAAAAATCGACCATAAAGCATTAACTGTTTTCTCAAAAGAATTAGTGAAAGTTTGGAAAGAATAATACAAATAGCTTGATAGTTCGGATTTACAATGTTTCCGCACAAAGATTTTAACACCCGGATAGCGCGGATTTCCAATCCGTGCCCATAAAGATTTTATAACAACAAACCCATCAAATTGCTGGGTTTGTTGTATCAATTACTATAAAGACGCAGTCACAGAAAATACCATAACATAAGCCTTGAAGATGATTTTTCACCGGTTGCTAAGTTGCGAGGAGAAAAAAAATTCAATATTTTAGCAGACCATTTAGGAACTCCTACACATTTATTTAGTGAACAAGGCGACAACATTTGGGAAGGTTCCTTAGACAGTTATGGAAAACTGCGCATTGACAAAGGGGAGATTGGATCATGTCCTTTTCGTTACCAAGGACAATACGAAGATGTAGAAACCGAGGTAGGAGGTTCACGAATTCCAAAAAAAAACAATAATAATCTTGTGAGTAAACTAGACTTTATTATAACCGTTTTAGGTATTATGATGCTGAGGAAGGACGCTATATTTCTCAAGATCCAATTGGGTTGATTAGTGGTGAGCCTAATCTATATGCTTATGTTCATGATCCTAATGGGTGGTTGGATGTTTTTGGGTTAGCTAAAACCTATGATTCTAATAGTAATCGATGGAGAGACACAGAAACTGGGAGATATTCAAAAAAACCTACTGACCCAGGAGAAATGGTTCATAATGGTCAAATAAAACATGGAGACATACAGTAGTGGGCTAGTGAAAATGGGATTTCTGATACCTGGGGAGCAAGTAATACATTTCCTTCGGGAGGTTTTAAATACGAAAACAACAATCACAAAGTTCACGGACATGGGATAAATCCAAATGCAGTAACTAGGCATCCTGGTTCGAATTCCGCAACAGGTCCAACTGCTTCAATAAAAAATAAAACAACCGATCAAAATACTAGAGCAGATGGAACTTTAGGTACTTTTGGGTCTGACCCAAATGGAGCGCATATACCATTAACAGGCTCTTCATATTAAAAAACATATAATTTTTATGCTAAACGACATTTTAATAGAAATAAAAAAATATCCTACAATTTTGAATATAGAAGATGAAATATTTTTTATGACAAGAATTGAGAAAATTTCGCTTGATGAAATTATAAATAATGAAAAAATTATTTTTGAAATTCTTAGTATTCTTGAATCATCACACGAACAAACAATTTTTCAAGTAGATGATGAAAATATTATAAAATACAGGAAGTTTAGCACATGGATTAGACAGTTAAAAAAAATATTTTTAAATAAGGATAATTACATTGAAGTTTTAGCAGAAAATATGGAGGCTACTTTCAGGTGATATTAATCCTCTACATCCTAGATTTACAATGTGTAATCATACTTGACTTTTCTTTCCATAAAAATACCACCAAATAGTGTCTAGCTTTTTGGGGGCAGTCTAATTTGCGGGGTTTATTATATCACTTAATCTAAAGAGGCACTCACAGAAAACACCATAAAATAAGCATTCAAAGAAGACGATTTTTCACCAGTTGCTAAGTTGCGAGGGGAACGAAAATTCAGTATTTTAGCGGATCATTTAGGAACTCCTACACATTTATTTAGTGAACAAGGTGATACCATTTGGGAAGGTTCATTAGATAGTTATGGAAAACTGCGTATTGATAAAGGGGAGATTGGATCTTGTCCATTTCGATATCAAGGACAATACGAAGATGTAGAAACCGGGCTTTACTATAATCGCTTTAGGTATTACGATCCGGAAGAAGGAAGGTATATAAGTCAGGATCCTATTGGGTTGGCTTCTGGGGAATTTAGTTTTTATAATTATGTTGGGGATCCTAATGGCTGGGTGGACATTTTTGGGTTAAGTGGTTATATTGGGAGTGCTACTACATTTACAGACTCGGCAGGAACAACATTAACTGCTAATGGATATACAGATTTAAGCCATTTGTCAAATACTCAATTGAATCAATTGGAATATATGAATACTCATGGTGTAGGTATGTCTCCAAAAGATAAACAAGGGAATGTAATTGTTGGGCATCATCATAAACAACAGGCCGAAGGTCCTATTGTAATGCTGCCAGTCAAACATCATGATAAAAAAGATACAAATCCTGGTCAACATCCAAATGGAAAGAAAAAGGGAGAAGGATTATCAGCAGTGGAACGTAGAGAATTTAATAATTGGAGAAAATAGTTTTATGCAGATTTAGCTTCAAAAGAAAGAAAAAAGAGAAATACTTATAAAAAATAAATGGAACAAGATTTAATAAATAGAATTTCAAATTTTATACATCCAAATTCAGAAATTGATTTGTCTGGAATTCCCGCAACTGATTTAGAAATAATAAATGCAGAAACAATTCTTAATGTAAAATTTCATAGTGATTATAAAGAGTTTATTAAAAAGTTCGGTGGATCATATGCTGGAATCCCAATATATGCTTTCAAAAACAATGAAATGTTATCAAGTGATACAGTTATTGATCTAACTAAGAACTTTAGACAAGATTATCATGAAGACCGTAGGAGTAACATTATTAACAAAAGTTATGTTATTTCTTTTGACGATATGGGAAATCCAATCATGATAGATAAAGATGAAAACATGATAATTTTTTATCATGACTCTGATGGATATGCGATATTAACTAATAGTTTTGCTTCCTTAATTCAAGGAATACTTGAGGGCAAAAGCTTATATGATTTTAATTAAATTTTAATTCCTTAAGTTAACTCTGGAGAAAAGGATAAAAATATTCTAGTTTTTCTCCCGCTCCGCAAACACAGCTCTCAGAAATCTCGCAGCTTTCCGAAGTCTCCCGACTTCGGATTTGCTTTATTTAGTAGCCTGTTAAAACACAACTTATGGCGCAATCATATCGTTTACCTACGATGTTTTTGGGCGAAGACTAACCAAGAAGTTTAAAAGCACTACAACAAATTGGTTGTGGGACGGAAACAAGCCAATGCACGAATGGAAAACATTCGAGACCAAAGACGCACTTACAGAAGATACGATAACCTGGGTATTTAAAGAAGACGATTTTTTACCAGTTGCCAAGTTGCGATGCAAACGAAAGTTTAGTATTTTAGCAGACCATTTAGGAACTCCTACACATTTATTTAGTGAACAAGGCGACACCATTTGGGAAGGTTCATTAGATAGTTACGGAAAACTACGCATTGACAAAGGCGAAATAGCTTCTTGTCCTTTTTGCTATCAAGGACAGTATGAAGATGTAGAAACCGAGGCAGGAGGTTCACGAACTCAAAAAAAACAATAATAAACTTGTGAGTAAACTGGTCTTTATTACAATCGTTTCAGATATTACGACCCTGAGGAAGGACGGTATATTTCTCAAGATCCAATTGGGTTGATTAGTGGTGAGCCTAATTTATATGCTTATGTTCATGATCCTAATGGGTGGTTTGACCCATTTGGACTGGAGATGGTTACTGTTTGTCATTATACTAGTACCGAAGGATTTAAAGGTATATCAGGAAATGGAGTAATTAATGCATCAGATCCAGGAGCTAGAGGTAGTGGTGCTATTAATAAATCCAAAGGTGTTTACTTAACCAGATTAAAACCTACAGACTTGCAAAAAATCAGGACTTAGAGGTCAAATGGGATTAACTAAATCTAAGAGTACACACTATATTGAATTTCAAATTGATGACAGTAAACTTAAGAAATTAGACCCGCAAGATAAAATTAAGCGACTTCGGATCGATGAAGATGTTAATTTAAGACAATCAAATAATAAATTGAAAGATGGAGTTACTATTGGGAAAACTTCATGCAAATAAATAATATGGAATTAACAGGGAATTTATATGGTTTTTACTCGAATAAACCAATATCGAGCGTATTTAAAGATTTAGAACAACACGCGAAGAATATCAATTTTAAATTTAAAAGCACTTCATTTCAGGACGATGAGTGTATGTTTTTTTTCAAAGATCAAACCATGTTTGAACACCACGATGAAATAGGTTACAATACGGAACTTAATAACGAAGGTTGTTTTAATGTGGAAGCAAAAAAAACAAAACTAAAAGGAATTGCAACATTATTTGAATTTGAAGGCGAATCCGATTTTAATCCGTTTGATATTAATCTTGTTTTTACTGAGGTGTTTTATTATGTTCTTACTGTTCCACATTTGAAAGAAGAAGATAATTTTTCGCAAAAAACACATGATTCGTTTATGAATATACTGGGTTAACTTATCCAATGTTTCAGGGTTGGTGTAAATCTCTCGATATCGCTGATTTCCAATATGTGCTCACAAAGTTTTTAATATCAATAAACCCAGCAATTTGCTGGGTTTATTGTATCAATTAATATAAAGACACAGTCACAGAAAATACCATAACATAAGCCTTGAAGACGATTTTTCACCAGTTGCCAAGTTGCGAGGAGAGAAAAAATTCAGTATTTTAGCAGACCATTTAGGAACTCCTACACATTTATTTAGTGAACAAGGTGATACCATTTGGGAAGGTTCATTAGATAGTTACGGAAAACTACGCATTGACAAAGGGGAGATTGGATCATGTCCATTTCGATATCAAGGACAGTATGAAGATGTAGAAACCGACGTAGGAGGTTCAAGAACTCCTAAAAAACAATAATAATCTTGTGAGTAAACTGGTCTTTATTATAATAGATTTAGATATTACGATCATGAGGAAGGACGGTATATTTCTCAAGATCCAATTGAATTGATTAGTGGTGAACCGAATTTATATGCTTATTTTCATGATCCGAATGGGTGGTTGGATGTTTTTGGGCTTAATAGTGTTGGAAACCCTTTGCCTGGAAATGAAAAAGTATTCAGAATTTGAGACCAAGTTAATTTGAGTACTGCAGAAGCAGGGTTAAATCCGGCGGGAATTTCTGTAATTAGAGCCAATAATGCGAATGAGGCTGGTAATAGTATGAAAGAAGCTTTTCCAAAAGCGACAAATTTGCACAAATCAATTGATGCAGGAAATATTATGGAGTCTACAGTAGATAATATTAGAAAGAGTGGATTTGATGTGCTTGAAAATCCTACAAACAATTTAGGTGACGCACACGCAAGACTTATTCATTCTGATTGAGTTGATGGATTGATAAAAATAAGAATAAATTAAAAAGAGCTTTTGGATGTCAATATAGATAAGATAATTTCTGGGAAATTTAAAAAGGTCGTTGCTGAGATTGAAGTAAAATCATTTAAAAATGACGGTATAGAATATAACGCACTAATTATTAAGAATAATTTTCCTATTAAGTTATTGATGCTAATAAAAAAGTTTCACGAAGAAGTTGACAATTTCGCTTTCTCGATCGTTGATGAAGTAGAGAGAGAAATACAATTATATGATTTGTATATTGAGAGCAACAATTCTAAAATATTTCACTTGAAGATGATAGAATAGACTTTTATACAAAATACCCAACAGGGAAAGGTTTTTTAGATGATTATCCAAAATTGTAGAAGTATTCGACCCGCAAAATGATAGTTCATGCAGATTCCAATTGTTGGGTGCAATCCGCTTATCCTTTATAACAAAAAAATGAAAATATTATATAATATTAATTTAGAAGATTATCAAATAATACAAATGAGAAATTATTTGAATTATTCTACAATAGAAATTGCTAATAATTTACTTTTTGCAGATGTTGCTTTTGTAGATGAAAAGGGCCAAAACACATTGTTCTTCAAAGCAGAAATTTTAAAGCTTTTTATTGATTTAAATCAAGTTTTAGAGAAGATTAAATTAGGAGAGATAGAAAATGAAATGATTTTTAGTACAGATCAAAATTATATGTTCAACATTGAAATTAATAAAAAATTTATTGTTTTAAATTATAATAAAAATAAAATTTTAAAATACGATTTTAAGAAGTTTCAATTAGAACTAGCAAGAAATACAAAAAAAATATTTTCAGATTTTAAAATTTTATATCCAAATTATAAAGATATTAAAAATATTGATTTCCTAGTAAAGTCTTTAAGTAGATTTTAACTTATTAGGTGTATACCCGATAGCGCGGATTTCGAATTCGTGTCCACAAATATTTTACAACAACAAATCCAGTAATCTGCTGGGTTTGTGTCATCACTTAATATAAAGAATCACTCATAGAAAACGCCATAACATAAGCCTTTAACGAAGATGATTTTTCACCAGTTGCTAAGTTGCGAGGTGAAAAAAAATTCAGTATTTTAGCAGACCATTTAGGAACTCCTACACATTTATTTAGCGAACAAGGCGACACCATTTGGGAAGGTTCATTAGACAGTTATGGAAAACTGCGTATTGACAAAGGGGAAGTAGGTTCTTGTCCTTTTCGTTACCAAGGACAATATGAGGATGTAGAGACCGGTTTATATTACAACCGTTTTAGATATTACGATCATGAGGAAGGAAGGTATATTTCTCAAGATCCGATTGGGTTATTGAGTGGTGAACCTAATTTATATGCTTATGTTGAGGATCCTAATGGTTGGTTGGATGTTTTTGGATTAAGTTCAGGAGCTCTAAATACTGCTTTAAATGGGGTAAAGGGAGATAATATGCAAGCCCATCATTTGATACCTGAACAAGTATGGAGAGATAATAAACCATTTCTCGATAGTATAAACATAGGGGGTCAAAGAGATGCTGGGACAAATGGAGTATTACTTCATGACAGCGAAATAGGTGCAAGAGCAAATGGAAAAGCGGTATATCATAATGGAAGCCATATAAACTATAGCAGAATGGTAGATGCAAGAATAAGAAACATTCAAAGGAGTCATAATATTCATGGAGATGATGACAGAGCAAGAAGGGAAATTGCAGATTTACAAAATCGTTTAAGAAGAGTTCTAGATAGGCAATCTAGAGGAGGTTGTAGCAGAGTAAGTTAAAAAATATTGAGAAAATGGAAAATTTATATATTTGGTTTTATACAACAGCAAGAAAGCATAAAGGAGTTCCTTATATTATTGAAAACAGATCATTAAGCGATGTTTTCACTGCGAAAAAAGATGAAGGAATGGGTAAATGGTCAGATTATAATCCTACTAAAGATGGCTTTCCTCCAAGGGATAGCCGATTAAAATTCCCGAAGGATTTGTTTTTTATAGTACAAAAAGAGAAGGAAATACTTTTAGATTTCATGCCTTATCACAACAATTTAATGATTATTTCTGATGTTTTTTTAGATTATTTAAAAGAACAGAAGATAGATTTAAATTTTGAAATAGCTAATTTGAAAGTTGTTCATAGAAATGGATTAGAATTAAAAGTTGATAAGAAGTATTTTGCAATTAGAATTGGGAAGTTTGATGATGAATTATTTGATTTAGATCAACAAAGTAAAAAAAGAGCTGCTGGGAGTAGAGATTTTTTCCTTTATCCAAATTTAAAGCTCAAAATAAAAAATATTGAAAGGGATCTATTCTTTCTTAATGAATTATGGTATAGCGAAGCATTAATTCTTACCGAGAAAGGAAAAGAAGAAGTAAAAAAAAGGTTTTATTCACCAGAAATATATAAAGCAGAGGATTATCCTCTAGCGTTTAATAATCAGTTAAATATTAATTATTTGCCAGAAATTCAATAATATCGATTGCTCGGAAATCAAATAATATTCACCGCAACACGAATGGAAAACATTCGAAACCAAAGACGCACTCACAGATGACATCATCACTTGGGTTTTCAACGAAGATGATTTTTCACCAGTTGCTAAGTTGCGAGGGGAACGAAAATTCAGTATTTTAGCAGACCATTTAGGAACTCCTACTCATTTATTTAGTGAACAAGGCGACACCATTTGGGAAGGATCTCTAGACAGTTACGGAAAACTACGCATTGACAAAGGGGAGATTGGTTCATGTCCTTTTCGATATCAAGGACAATATGAGGATGTAGAAACCGAGGCAGGAGGTTCACGAACTCAAAAAAAACTATAATAAACTTGTGAGTAAACTGGTTTATATTACAACCGTTTTAGACATTACGATCCTGAGGAAGGAAGATATGTAAGTCAAGATCCTATTTCTATTTTGGGAGGATTAAATGTCTACACTTATGTTAAAAATCCTAACATTTACAATGATATTTTTGGTCTAAGTCCAATTGTTATTTTAGGAGAGGGGCAACAAGCTGTAAATGAGAGCGCTAGATTGTTAAGGGCTCAGGGCTATAATGCTGAAAGTATGATTTTTCCTTAAGTCCAGTGGAAAGGTGGGCGCTTATACGAAGGAATGCAAGATGCTGATTTTCAAAGAGCTGTTGATTGGAATAAACAATGGCTAAAGGATAAAATTGCGAATGGTTACAAAGTAGTAGATATTGGTTCCGACGGTAGAGTAAAAAGGAGTTAATTTTATCAGGCTGAATTAGACGCAATAAAGGAAATGAACTCAACAAAAAACACTATTAAAAAATTCGCTAATGGAGAAACTGTTGAGCAAATGAGGACTAGAGTAAAAAGTTGTAAATAAAATGAAAAAATTCTTTATACATTTAAAAGTAAATTCAATAGATAAAGCCATTACATTTTATTGTGATGAAATAAAGTTATTTGAATTTTATCAAGATTTTGGAATGGAAGAAGTGGCTTTAGTATGTAAAAATAATAAAACTATTATCTTGCTTCTGTCTAAAGGTAATGGACATGTAGATTGGCCAGTATTTAGTATTGAGGTTGAAAATTGTGAGCATATTTTTAAAAAGATGAAAGATCAAGTTTTTGAGACAGGTGCGAAATTATTAAATAAAGAAGTTTTTGACTACCCATTAGGAAAAAATATAACTTTAAAAGATCCATCAGGAAATACTATTATTATTTTTGAAGAATATAAATAATGTTCTTACCATGATAAAGTACGTAATCTTTGCGGCGATAGCCCTGATTAACAATCCATGCCAATAAAAATTTTCATAACAATAAACCCAGCAAATTGCTGGGTTTATTGTTATCATTTAATATAAAGAAACACTAGCAGAAAACACCATAGCATAAGCCTTCAACGAAGATGATTTTGCACCAGTTGCCAAGTTGCGAGGAGAGAAAAAATTCACTATTTTAGCAGACCATTTAGGAACTCCTACACATTTATTTAGTGAACAAGGTGATACCATTTGGGAAGGTTCATTAGATAGTTACGGAAAACTACGCATTGACAAAGGGGAGATTGGATCATGTCCATTTCGATATAAAGGACAGTATGAAGATGTAGAAACCGACGTAGGAGGTTCACGAACTCAAAAAAAACAATAATAAAGTTGTGAGTAAACTGGTCTTTATTATAATCGTTTTAGGTATTATGATCCGGAAGAAGGACGGTATATTTCTCAAGATCCTATTGGGTTATTGAGTGGTGAACCGAATTTATATGCTTATGTTCATGATCCGAATGGGGGGTTGGATGTTTTTGGGTTAGCGAATAGTTATGGTAAGAAAAACAAAAATGGGATTGCTGATGGAAAATCTAAGAAAAGAAGATTAAAAAAAATAATCAATGAGATAAATACTCGAAAAAGACAGGTGAACAGTTTACAACGTTTAGAAATAAAGACAAAGTTCTACCAACCCATAATAATGGAAAGCCAGTTAAATATACAGAGCATGATTATGATCCAGTCCCAACTTTATCACAAAGAGATAATGGTGCGAATAGAGGAACGAAAAGGGTTGTAGTAGGAGATGATGGAAATGCTTATTATACCAATGATCATTATGATAATTTTGTTAAAGTAAATTGAGTATTATGGTAGAAATAGATTTAAATTTTCAGGATATCAAAAATAAAAAAAGCTTTTTTAATCTAATGTCAAAGTCTTTTGATTTGCCTAATTACTTCAAAAACAGCTTTGATTCCTTAGATGAATGCATGAGAGACCTAAGCTGGTTGTCAGGAGATTATTTAGAAATTAAAATAAAAAATTTAGATCCAATTAAAATAACAAATCAAGAATTGTATAATGATATTATTGAAAGCATTGAATTTTATAATCAATATTGGATAAATTCCAACGATAAAAAGGTTATATTTTCATTTGAGTAATAAATAAAAACAATTATATGTTAATAATTGTAGAAAATTATTTAACCATAAATGACATTTGGATTTTTTAGAATAGTTCTTTTAGAGTAAGAAGCCCGATAGCGCGGATTTCGAATACGTGCCCATAAATATTTTATAACAACAAACCCAGCAATCTGCTGGGTTTATTGTATTTCTAAATATAAAGACGTACTCACAGAAAACATTCAACATAAGCGTTAAACGAAGACGATTTTCCCCCAGTTGCGAGGAGAAAAAAATTCAGTATTTTAGCAGACCATTTAGGAACGCCAACTCACTTATAGGGGACAAGGTGATACCATTTGGGAAGGTTCCTTAGACAGTTACGGAAAACTGCGCATTGACAAAGGGGAGATTGGATCATGTCCTTCGCGTTATCAAGGACAGTATGAAGATGTAGAAACCGAGGCAGGAGGTTCACGAACTCCAAAAAAACAATAATAATCTTGTGAGTAAACTGGTCTTTATTACAACCGTTTCAGATATTACGATCCTGAGGAAGGACGCTATATTTCTCAAGATCCAATTGGGTTGATTAGTGGTGAGCCTAATCTATATGATTACGTTCATGATCCTAATGGGTGGTTGGATGTTTTGGGGTTATCGAGGACTCCAATTAATTTGGGAGATAATTATCGTGGTAGATTAGATAGATTCCCTATGGGGTCGGGAGTGGATTTTGAAATTCACGTAGTTAATAAAGCAGGCGTCGAAGTCGGCATATTTGGAAGTGATGGTTTTATGAATAAGCACCGTTTATCCGGAGATGATGTGAATGTGCCTGATAGCGTTAATCAAAGACTCAAAGGAATTGCGATAGATGAGATGAGGAAAGCGGGAAGAATAAGTTCTAAAGGAGAAGATAATATCAAAGGAGATAACTGGAAAAGACCTCGATTAAAAGGATGTAATTAATATGAAATATGTAGATTTAACCGATATGATAGACTATAGACCTTATCTGTCCTATCTAGAAAAAATTAAAGAAAAACTGCCACAAAGCGCTAGAGAGTATGCCACAAAAAAAGACCATTGGGATTTTAGTAGTGATTATTGCCCTCATGACTATTGGCTTGAATCCATAAATTTTAATGATATTAATGACTGTGAGAATTTTAGTTTAAAATTACAATTTACAAGTGGAAAATATAGACTAGAATTTTATTATGAAAAAGTAATTAATTATAGCTTCGAGGTTAAGAATTTCATGGATGATTTTAAAATGTTAGGCTCTCAAATAGTAATTGATGAAATCACGATAGATGAGCATAATGAGAATGTTATAGTTCATGAAATCGCTCTTATATATGGGAGTTTCGTGATTAAATGCTCAAATATGAAAGCCGAATGGACTGAAATCATTTAAAAAGCCAAATAGCTGGCATTTAAAATCATAATTTTCAAAAGCTCATAAAGAACTATTTTTGAATGAAATACGATGAACATTTTAAATTTCATTTCTAATCTGTATTAGAAAAATTATCATTAGAGTACAAAGTTGTCTATCATATAAAGAAACTAGAGGGACAACCGACCTATCCGAAGTCTCCCAACTTCGGATTTGCTTTATTTAGCATTCTTTTAAAACACAACTGATGGCGCAATCATATCGTTTACCTATGATGTTTTTGGGAGAAGACTAACCAAGGAGTATAAAAGCACTACAACAAATTGGTTGTGGGATGGAAACAAACCACTACACGAATGGAAAACATTCGAGACCAAAGACGCACTTACAGAAGATACGATAACTTGGGTTTTCAACGAAGATGATTTTTCACCGGTTGCTAAGTTGCGAGGGGAACGAAAATTCAGTATTTTAGCAGACCATTTAGGTACGCCCACTCATTTATTTAGCGAACAAGGCGACACCATTTGGGAAGGTTCGTTAGATAGTTACGGAAAACTACGCATTGACAAAGGCGAAATGGGGTCTTGTCCTTTTCAATATCAAGGACAGCATGAAGATGTAGAAACCGAGGCAGGAGGTTCACGAACTCCAAAAAAACAATAATAACCTTGTGAGTAAACTGGTCTTTATTACAACCGTTTTAGATATTACGACCCAGAAGAAGGAAGGTATATTTCTCAAGATCATATTGGGTTATTGAGTGGTGAGCCGA
The DNA here is from genome assembly GCF_042686085.1 of Flavobacterium ardleyense. Taxonomy (GTDB): domain Bacteria; phylum Bacteroidota; class Bacteroidia; order Flavobacteriales; family Flavobacteriaceae; genus Flavobacterium; species Flavobacterium ardleyense. Next base: position 165,860 of record NZ_JBHUOL010000018.1, on the reverse strand, counting down.
ATTTATATGCTTATGTTCATGATCCCAATGGGTGGTTGGATGTTCTAGGGTTAGCTCCAACCTACAGTCAAAATTCAAGATCTCATGTTTACACTCACGGCCATTCAGCAAATTCGCGTCGTCCAAAAGGATCCGGTAAAAGTAAATTTAGAGTAGGCGAGGGTGGTGATAGTTTCATGAACGAAATTGTAAATCATCCGAATGTATTCATTACCAATCAAGGTAAGGGAAGAGTAAAATATGAAGTTTCAGACTTAGGAAGAAAAACAGGTTATGATGTCATAGGCGATGATGTTAATGGTGTTACTGTGATTGTTGAGGGGAACAATCCTTCTCCTAGATCAATATATACTACTGATGAAGTCGTGACAATGTATCCAACATAAAAAACAATAAATGAAAGATATAAATTTTGAAAAATTGATAGTAGAACAATGTAACAATTTACCTGCATTTTACGATCGAGTAAAAAGCATTTATAATTTGTTTTTAGACAATTTCGACACTTATCAATATCTGAACCAGGATATGAATTATTCAGCAGGTCAGTCGATTAATATGTATATTGACAATAATTGGGGCAATGTGAAAAACATTACTGATTCTTCATATTGTATCAAAGTATGGATAAGTTCTAAAAGTCAATTTTATTGCGTGAAAATTTTTGTAAAAGAAAAGAATTTGTGGTGTTTAACTGAAATAACATTTACTAATAAAATATTTGAGGTAATCCACAAAATTATGGAGTTAAGTGGTTTAAGAGAATTTCCGTCAGATAAATTAAATGAAATTACATTAAATAATTTTACAGAATTATACGGTGAGCCTGCTAATTTTTTCGAAGTTTTTTTTTCGGAAATTGATTAAAATAAAGTTTGATTTCAGAATAATGCTAAAAGCTTCGAGGTATCCATGCTTCGGATTTTTTTATACGACGATGTAGATAACTTGATAGAGAAATGTAAAAAACAGGAAGTCTTTTTAGTTTTAAAGCACAAATTACAAGTACTTTATGGACCCAATTCGGGAATGTTAATTGTTGTGTTACGACCGGATGGCGCAATCATATCGTTTACCTATGATATGTTTGGGCGAAGACTAACCAAGAAGTTTAAAAGCACTACAACGCATTGGTTGTGGGATGGAAACAAGCCACTGCACCAATGGAAGACTTTTGAAACCAAAGACGCACTCACATAAGACACAATAACTTGGGTTTTCAACGAAGATGATTTTTCACCAGTTGCCAAGTTGCGAGGGGAACGAAAGTTTAGTATTTTAGCAGACCATTTAAGCACGCCAACACATTTATTTAGTGAACAAGGCGACACTATTTGGGAAGGTTCATTAGACAGTTACGGAAAATTACGCATTGATAAAGGGGAGCTGGGGTCTTGTCCATTTCGATATCAAGGACAGTATGAAGATGTAGAAACCGAGGCAGGAGGTTCACGAACTCAAAAAAAACAATAATAAAGTTGTGAGTAAACTGGTTTTTATTACAACCGTTTTAGATATTACGATCCTGAGGAAGGAAGGTATATAAGTCAAGATCCAATTGAGTAATCTACCTAATATAAAAAGCAGTTAAATAAAAATAAAAAGAGTGAAAATAAATAAATTAATTATCATACTATTAAGATTTGATTTGCTTATTTTTTAGTTCATTTGCACAAAAAAATAAGATGCCTTTTAATAAATACTTCTTAGCTGCATTTACCGCTTTTTCCATCTGGGGCTTTTTTAGTTTAGTTTTAAAACCTTTGGCTATTTATCCTTCTTTAGATATTCTTTTTTTTAGGGTATTTATTGCGACTTTATTCTTGATGTTAATCAATATTTTATTTAGAAAAAGAACTTTGATAGCAGCGAAAGAAACTTTTATGCAGTTTTCAAAAATCAAAAAGAGAAATGCTATTGTAATGGCCATTTCTGGTGGGTTTTTATTAGTGCTAAACTGGTTTCTATTTATATATGCCATCAATCATGTGAGTTTGCAATCAGCATCTTTCGCCTATATCATTTGTCCAATCCTTACAACCGTTTTAGCTTATGTTTTATTGAAAGAAAAAATAGACTTTTGGCAATGGATCGCAATTGGTTTATGTGTAATAAGTTGTTTGATTCTCTCTTTTGGAAATTTATATGAATTACTATATAGTGTCGTTATTGCATTAAGTTTTGGTTTGTATTTAATTTCACAACGCATTAATACTGATTTTGATAAGTTTTTAATTCTAACGTTTCAAATGCTTGTTGCATCATGTGTGTTATTACCTTTTTATCCCTTTTATGGTGGAGTAGTTCCAGATAGTAGTAGCTTTTATATCTTATTAATTGTGATTGTAGTATTATTTACAATTATTCCATTGTTTTTAAATTTATATGCGTTGAAAGGACTAAACTCAGCAAGCGTTGCTATATTAATGTATACCAATCCTCTCATTCATTTCTTCTTGGCTGTTTTCTATTTTAAAGAAGCTGTTTCTTCTTCTCAAATAACTTCTTATCTGCTTATTGCGGTTTCAATAGTAGTCTTTAACAAGAATATTTTAGCAGATTATAGAGCTAAAAGGCAAAGAATGTTGTCATAAATGTCATATTGTCAGTAATTTTAGTACTGACAAAAGTGTAAATCTGTCAATTTCCCTATTTTTCTGTAATGGCACAATCATTGAATTAGAGATAGTGAGTTTAAAAAATGAAAATTAAAATTTAACTAGTATAGAAATGAGTAAAATTATTGGAATCGACTTAGGAACAACCAACTCTTGTGTGGCTGTTATGGAAGGTGGAGAGCCTGTTGTAATTGCAAACGCAGAAGGACAAAGAACAACGCCATCTGTTATTGCTTTTGTAGAAGGTGGTGAAATTAAAGTTGGAGATCCGGCTAAAAGACAAGCAGTAACTAACCCTACAAAAACAATTGCTTCTATTAAGCGTTTTATGGGGAATAAGTACACTGAAAGTGCTAAAGAAGCATCAACAGTAGCTTACAAAGTAGTAAAAGGAGATAACGATACACCACGTGTAGACATTGATGGTCGTTTATATACTCCACAAGAATTGTCAGCAATGACGCTTCAAAAAATGAAAAAAACAGCTGAAGACTATTTAGGTCATTCAGTTTCTGAAGCAGTTATTACTGTTCCAGCATACTTTAACGATGCACAACGTCAAGCTACTAAAGAAGCAGGTGAAATTGCTGGTTTAAAAGTAATGCGTATTATCAATGAGCCTACAGCAGCAGCTTTAGCTTATGGATTAGACAAAAAAGGAACAGATCAAAAAATCGCAGTTTACGATTTAGGTGGAGGTACATTTGATATTTCTATCTTAGAATTAGGAGACGGAGTTTTTGAAGTATTATCTACGAACGGAGATACACGTTTAGGTGGAGATGATTTTGACCAAGTAATTATCGACTGGTTAGCAAACGACTTTAATGCAACAGAAGGACTTGACTTACGTAAAGACCCAATGGCATTACAACGTTTGAAAGAAGCAGCTGAAAAAGCGAAAATTGAATTATCTTCTTCTGCACAAACAGAAATTAACTTACCATATGTAACAGCTACAGCTTCTGGACCTAAGCATTTAGTTCAGACGTTAACAAGAGCTAAATTTGAGCAATTAGCTGAAACTTTAGTAAAACGTTCAATGGAGCCAGTTATCAAATCTTTAAAAGATGCAGGTTTATCTGTTTCTGATATTGACGAAGTAATCTTAGTAGGAGGTTCAACTCGTATTCCTGTTATTCAAGAGCAAGTTGAAAAATTCTTTGGTAAAAAACCATCAAAAGGAGTTAACGCTGATGAGGTTGTTGCAATTGGAGCAGCTATTCAAGGTGGAGTTTTAACTGGTGAAGTAAAAGACGTATTATTATTAGACGTTACACCTTTATCATTAGGTATTGAAACAATGGGTGGTGTAATGACAACTCTTATTGAATCAAATACAACTATTCCAACAAGAAAATCGCAAGTTTTCTCTACTGCAGCGGATAACCAACCAACAGTTGAATTACACGTTTTACAGGGAGCAAGAGCAATGGCGGCTGACAACAAAACGATTGGTCGTTTTAACTTAGACGGTATTCCACCAGCACCAAGAGGAGTTCCTCAAATTGAAGTAACTTTCGATATTGACGCGAATGGTATCATCAAAGTATCTGCTACAGATAAAGGAACTGGAAAATCTCATGATATTCGTATCGAAGCTTCTTCAGGTTTAACAGCAGAAGAAATTGAAAAAATGATTAAAGATGCTGAAATGAATGCGGAAGCAGACAAAACAGCTAAAGCTAGAGCAGAAAAATTAAACGAAGCTGATTCTATGATTTTCCAAACAGAAAGTCAATTGAAAGAAATTGGTGATAAATTAACTGCTGATAACAAAACTGCAATTGAATTTGCTTTGACTGAATTAAGAATGGGTCATGAATCTCAAGATTTAGACGCTATCCAAAAAGGTTTAGACAATGTAAATGCAGCTTGGAAAGTAGCTACAGAAGAAATGTACAAATCGCAAGAAGGAGCTTCTCAAGCTGAACCGCAAGGAAATGCTGCAGGAGATCAAACGCAAGATGTTGATTTCGAAGAAGTAAAATAATTACAAGATGTAAATAAAATTAAACCGAGTCAGAAATGATTCGGTTTTTTTTTGTTCATTTGTTAAAACTTATAACATGAAAAAAAATTACATCTTATTCCTTTTTTTGATTTCTAATCTTGTTAGTGCTCAAATTCAGAGTTGTTTAAACGCAAACCCAATATGTGCAGATGGCAGCTTAATTGCTAATACAACAAATAATATAAGTGCTGCAACTGTAGGATGTCTCATCAGTACACCAAATCAAAAATGGTATATTTTTAAAGTTGGAGATAGTGGTGATATTAGTTTAAAAATTAGTCAAGGAGATAATGCCCCTTCTTATGATAATCAAGATATAGACTTTATTTCTTGGGGGCCGTTTGATCATTTGCCTGATTGTACAACTGAATTGTATGGTTATTCATCTAATTTTACACAGGCAAGTAATGTTGTAGGTTGTAGTTATTCTGCGTCGTCTATAGAAAATTTCAATTTGTTAAATGCTCCAAGTGGAAAGTTTTACGTAATTATGTCTACAAATTACAGTAATTTACCTGGTAGTATTTTAGTGCAACAAATCAATCAAAGAGAAGCAGGTGCAGGTTCATTAATATGTGATTATGTGATAATCGATCAGCAACCTGATAATCGAACGTATGCCGTAAATGGTACAGTTTCATTTTCTTTAGAAACTTTAAACGCATCAACATATAGATGGGAAATGAGTACAAATGGTACTGATTATTCAGTTTTGTCTGAAGGAGGTTCTATGCCTGCAATTACGGGTGTTGAGACGAATACATTAACATTAGCGAATACTCCTTCAATTTATGATGGGTACTCATTTAGAGCTTTAGCATCGAATAATGGGGATTCTGTCTATTCTAAGGTTTCAACATTAAACTCAACTTTGTCTCAAAATAGTTTTGAAAACAACTTATTTTCTGCTTATTATGATGCTACTAAAGATGTAATTGTTATTAAGAACAATGATAATACCAATGCAAAATTTCAATATAATTTATATGAACTTAATGGTAGACTAATTTCTTCGGCAACTATTCAGTCTCAAATTGAAAATGTGTCAACAGCTAATTGTTATTCGGGAGTCTACTTATTAGAGCTATTTAACGGAGAAACACGACAAGTTAAAAAGATAATAAAAAGATAAACTATTAAAGCCGAGTCAGAAATGATTCGGTTTTTTTGTTTTAAAAACTTGGCGTATTTATTTTTTCGTACATTTAGAAACTTAATCAACTACCTACTATTATGAAAAGACTTGTTTTATTGTTTGCTTTATTGGCTTCTACTGTAGCTTTTTCCCAAAAAGGGAAAGCAAAGACAAAGGCATCGCCAACTCCTAAAAATATCATTTTAACTAAAGTTGACAATATTTCAGCTGAGGTTATTACCGAAAAATCAGGAAAGAGAGTAGTGCTATTTGTAAAAAATGACAAACAAGTTGATACTTTAGAAGTAAAAAAATTAGATAAAGCAGATTTTAAGCCGGTCAATTTCACAATTAAAAGTTATACTACACAAGGGAAAAAGTTTTACTATGTAAATTGGAAAGAAGAAGTAAAAGTAGATACGAAATTAAAAAAAGAAAATGGAGTCGTTACAGAAGATCAACTTTGGGATACTGCAAATAAGACTCTTTTGTTAGGAAATACACAGAAATCTTCTCAAGTGAAAGAAACTATTTTCCTAGATGCTAATAAAACGGCTTCTCACGATGTAGAGAAAAAACGCAATGAAGGTTTTGAATTCGCTTTAAATGCCGATGGAAGTTTTATTTTGAAAAGCAAGACACAATCAAGTACTTATGCTTATAATGCAACGGCAGATAGATACGAGATTAAAAGCAGTCCAAAAGCAGCAGCACCTTCGAAAAAGAGGAGATAGACATAATTTTAAATAAAAAAAGGGAATCATTTGATTCCCTTTTTTGTTGCTTTATTTTGGCTTCATTGCATTTTCAATTCGGGCCACTAAATCATTTAAATGAAACTTTGTCAATCGGTCCGTTGCAACTGCAGCAGCTCCTTTTAATTGGGTTTTAAGTTCATTCAATTGTCCTCGCGCAATGGAAGGAATGTCAGTTTCAGTTAAGTTAATTCTTCTACCATTAAAATTGGCAAAATTACTTTTTTCAGTTGACATCGCTTCGGCAAGTTTTGTAACAAATAATTTCTGTAAATTTCTACGATAAATATCTATAGGAGCATTACTTCTAACTTCAGAGAAAATTCCTTTTTTCAAATCGCTCATCAATTTATCTACTGAATAATTGGCATTATTTTGAGAAGATGTCTCTAATAATCGAACTAAGCGATCTCCAGATAATAAACTCGTTAAAGTTCCATCTTGAATCGATTTTATGGCCTCAACTCCGTTTTCAGGTCTAATTTTCGATAATATATTTTGGTCTAATAGCCATTTTGGCGTTTTGAACAGTTGATCATTCAAGAAAGTAACCGCTTCATTTTGAATTATTGCAGGCACAACTTCATATTTGTCTCCTTCCATGTCATATGTTTTAGGAGATTCATATATTCCACCTACATTTTTAGTAACGTGACCCATATATCGTCTAAACTGACCCGTAAGTGAATTGTATAAACCGTTTAATTCATCATAATCTTCACCTGATTCTTTACTCCATTCTAGTAAGTTAGGTAAAATTCTTTTTAAATTTTTTATTCCATATTCAGAAGCTTTCATTGCATTATCTCCTAAATCTTCTGTTTGGAATCTTGGATCATAAGGATTGGTTTCCGTACCAAACCACAAACGAGGATTTTTATAAGCTTCTTTTGTCATGTCATTTAAGATGCTTTTTTCGTCCACTTCCGTATTTGCATCTTGAAAATAAGAATAACCCCATTTAATTGCCCATTTATCATAATCTCCAATTCTTGGGAATAAATCAGTTACGCCATCTTCAGGTTGTGCCACATAATTAAATCGGGCGTAATCCATAATGGAAGAAGTGTGTCCATTTGCTTTTTGAAAGTCCTTATCTCTTAATTTTTCTACTGGAGTAGCAAAACTTGCTCCCATATTATGTCTTAAACCTAATGTATGTCCTACTTCGTGAGAAGAAACAAAACGGATAAGTTCGCCCATCAACTGATCATCAAATTTTTTATTTCTAGCTTTAGGGTCAACAGCTCCGGTTTGAATTAAATACCAATCACGAAGTAAACTCATAATATTATGATACCAGCCAATATGACTTTCTAAAATTTCACCTGTTCTAGGATCATGAACGTTAGGACCATAAGCATTCTGAATGTCAGCTGCAAAATAACGTAAAACAGAAAATCTAGCATCTTCTAAACTCATGTTCTCATCATTTTCTGGCCAATATTCACCACGAATGGCATTTTTCCAACCTGCAAATTCAAATGCTTCTTGCCAATCATCAATACCTTGTTTGATATATCCTCTCCATTTTTCTGGAGTTGCAGGATCAATATAGTAAACGATAGGCTTTTTAGGCTCGATTAATTCACCATTTTTAAGCTTTAGAGCATCTTCTTCGTTTTTAGGTTCTAAACGCCATCTAACAGCAAAAACCTCTTTATCAGATTTGTGAGAATCTTCGGAAAAAACATCATATTTATTAGCAAAATATCCCACACGCTTGTCAAAAGCTCTTTTTTTCATAGGCTTCTGAGGCAATAATAACAGCGAAGTATTAAATTCAAAAGTGACTACACCTGCATCAAGTCCTGCTGGTAAATCTGTACCAATTCTAGGTGTTGGCGTAATTGAAATTTGTCTCGGAGTTGTAGCAAAAGTCTTAACAGTTCTAATTTCTGTGTTGATCGGAAATGTCTTTATACTTTGAATAAATGAACGATCTTTCTGGAAAGCCTGAATTTTTAACAATTGTTTGTTCATAGGACTCAAAGAAAAAGTCTGAACGTCAGCATCAAAAGCAGTATTCATATCGATTACATAGCCGGTATTTTCTTTTCCATTACTGCTTTTTTTGTAGGCTAAAATATCGTAGTTCCCTATTATAGGATCTGAACTTGAATTTCTAACCGCTTGAGTAATTGGTTTATCTTCGTCTGGCGTCATTATAATATAAGTAACCGAACGAACAAGAATGTTGTGATTTAATCCTTTTTCAAATTTGATAACTTGACGATTTACTTCTTCACCACCAAATATCCCTCCACCAGCAGGTGTTTTTGAATAACGTGTAATTGCAATAATTTCCTTTCCAATTAAAGTATCTGCAATTTCAAAAAGATATTTATCACCCACTTTGTGAACTTCTATTAATCCTTTTTGCGAAATAGCAGTGGTGTCAATTACTTTTTTGTAAGGTTTAGGTTCCTTTTTTAGATCTGGTTTTTTAGCTTCCGGCATTTCTACAGGAGTTGAACCTTTTTTATCTTTCTTTTTTCTTTGAGCAGTAGAATCTGTCGCGAAAAGAAATAGAACGAGACAACTCATCAAAGTTAGTTTTTTAATCATTTTTTTTATTTTTGGTTAATGGATTTCAAATTTATCCGAAAATCCTATCTTTACTAAGCATATTAAGATATTATTAAGATTTTTAACAACTGTTTCAGCGTGTTTTTTTATAAAAAATAGTTTTTTATATGCATGCATAGTATTTATTTTTATTATATTTGATACTTAATTAAATTTACAATGGAAAAACAATCTTTAACATCGCTTTTAAAAATTACACATCCTATAATTATTGCACCTATGTTTTTAGTTTCGAATACTAAAATGGTAATTGAGGGAATGAAAAGTGGCATTGCAGGTTGTATTCCAGCTTTGAATTATAGAACTTTAGAGGAATTACGATTAGCGATTCAAGAATTAAAAGCCGGGAAAGTAGAAGGTGGAAGCTTTGGGTTTAATTTAATTGTGAATAAATCTAATGTAAAATACAAAGAACAACTGCGTGTTTTATGTGAAGAAAAAGTAGATTTTATCATTACTTCATTAGGTTCACCAGAAGAAACGATTAACGAAGCGCATAAAGTTGGCATTAAAGTATTTTGTGACGTAACTGATTTAGGATTTGCTAAGAAAGTAGAAAGTCTTAAAGGTGATGCATTAATCGCAGTTAACAATTTAGCAGGTGGACACCGAGGTGAAATTGATCCAGAAAAATTAATTAAAGAATTAAATGAACATACTTCTTTACCCGTTATTTCTGCTGGTGGAGTAGGGAGTAAGGCTGATTTAGACAAAATGTTAAGTTACGGTGCAATTGGTGTTTCTGTTGGAAGTCCGTTTATTGCTTCAAACGAAGCTGGAGTTTCTCAAGAATACAAACAAGCCTGTGTTGATTTTGGTGCAAAAGATATTGTGATGACGGAGCGTATTTCTGGAACTCCTTGTACGGTTATTAATACACCTTATGTTCAAAAAGTGGGAACGAAACAATCGTGGTTAGAAACTAAATTAAATAAATATAAAAGTTTAAAGAAATGGGTCAAAATGATTCGTTTTTATATCGGAATGAAAGCTACAGAAAAAGCTGCAACGCAAGTAACTTATAAAACAGTTTGGGTAGCAGGACCAAGTATTGAAGATACAAAAGCAATTTTACCATTAGCTGAAATAGTAACTAAATTAGTCCACTAGTTTATTTATTGTTACTTTTACTCCAAAGAAATTCAATTGAAAAAAATAGCGAATTATTTCATTTCCTTATTAATCGTTTTTATATTCGGTTTTTTGGCGTGGAATAGTTCGGAAGATTCAGTTTCGAATCCATCAGCTGTTGCTTTTTCAAAAGAAGTTAGTTCTAAAATCGAACAAAATAATTTCGAATTTAACGCGGAAGGCATTCAAAAAGAATCTTTTTCTTTTAAAGCCGGACAAAGTAATTCGCGTTCTAATGAAATTGTAAGAAAACTTACTTATCCATTTTTTCATACGATTTCATTTTTTCAAATAGAGTTGATTCTTAAAAATAGCTTTGAAGTTTTCTTTAGTAAAAAGAACTTTATAGATTTATTTTTCACAACATCCATCATCATTTTTCCTTTTCATTATTTTTGGTAAATCTTATTTTATATTATAGTTAATCCCTTGTATTTAGTATACTTTGGGAACAATGCTCGTACACTTAATTTAAAATAAAATCAAAAAATGGATATTACCAACACTATACTTGGAGCCGTACTTTTTTCATTCATCATCGGACCAATTTACATCATCAATAAAAACGTTAAAAAGAAAAAAAATCAAGCTTTAAAAGACCTAAACCAATTATCAGTAGATAAAAACGACAAATTCATAGATGCTGATTTCTGGAACAATGATTATGGAATCGGATTAAAAGCAGAAGAATTATGTTTTATTGGAAAGCATGAAGATGCCGTGTTTAAAGATGTAATTCGAATGAAAGAAATCAAAAAATGTACAATCGTTAAAATGGGAAAATCTGGAGTTCCAAAACAAAACCACGATATTGTAAAACTTTCTTTGCATTTAGAATTTAAGACGCAAAAAGATATGCATTTAGTATTTTTTGAAACCAGTCCATCTCACTTTATTATTGGTGAAGAAGTTCGATTAGCTACAAAGTGGCAACAATTGATTAGCAGTAAGATTTAAAACTAAAAAAGCCTCAATGTAAGTTGAGGCATTTTTTATGAGTTTTCGAGAATATTATTCAATTGCTAATTCAAATACTTTATCCCAATTTTTACCAGTTACAAAATAGGTCTTCGTTGCAGGATTGTAAGCTATTCCGTTGAAAGCATCTAATTCTTCATGTTGAGTAACTTTGCTTCTTAAATCTGAACAATTGATTACATTTTCTACAGCGCCCGTTTTTGGATCAATTACGGCAATAGAATCTTTTTGATAAATGTTTGCCCAAATTTTGCCATTAATCCATTCCATTTCATTCACCGCTTCAATTCTTGCACTATTAGTAAATACATTAATAAAATTTTCCACCTTTAAAGTCTCTGGATTTAAAATGTAAATTTTTTCAGAACCATCGCTCATGTATAACTTTTCACCATCATTTGTTATTCCCCAACCATCGGTGTCAATTGTAAAGGTTTTTTCTAATTTGAAAGTTTTAGCATCATACACAAAACCTGTTTTTTCTTTCCACGTTAATTGGTAGATTTTATCTTTTAAAACCGTAATTCCTTCGCCAAAAAATCGATCTTCTAGTTTGATTGATTCTAGTACTTTACCGGTTTTATAATCAGTTTTTCTTAAAGTAGATTTCTTATATTGACCTGTTCCTTCAACTAATACGCCATTATAAAACTCTAAACCTTGTGTATAAGCAGTAATATCGTGTGGATAAGTATTTAAAATTTTATAGTTTATTATTTTTGGTTCATGCGATGCAAAAATTGAAAAGCTAGAAATAACTTCTACGTTCTTTCCTTCAAAATAAACCAATGCTTTAATTGTTTGGTTGCCCAATTTTTGATCTTTTAATTCAAAATTTAGCTTCTCATTTCCTTTTACAGTTCCAACTTTTATGTTATTAATAAAATATATTGTAGAGTCAATAACTTTGTTTTCCTTGTTTTTTAAAACCAAATTAACGCTCTCTTCTAGCTTTAAAATGGGTTTTATGCTTGAATTATCGACTTCGAACAAATTTTTTAATGCATTTTCATCGTCTTTACATGCAGTTGAAATCAGACCTAATACTATGAAAGCGAATAGCTTAACTTTTAACATGGTTTAAATATTTTATAGGGTAAATATACAATCATTTTTTATACTCACAATTCGCTTGCAAAAATATAAAAAGATTGTATATTTGTACCGGCAAGTCCTACACGACCAGCTCCTGCAGACTCCTCCAGGGTGGGAACACAGCAAAGGTATGTGGTTGTAGCGGTGCGATGTAGGTCGCTTGCCATTTTTTATTAAATCTCCCATTGTAGGAGATTTTTTTTTGTCCTAAAGTTGCGTAACTTCGCATCATATCCTAATAAAATGAGTAAAGTAGTACTAATTACAGGCGGTTCATCAGGCATTGGAAAATCTATTGGCGAATTTCTTCATCAAAAAGGATTTGTAGTGTATGGAACAAGTCGTAATCCTGAGAAAATCACCAATTCAATGTTTCCATTAGTGGCATTAGATGTTCGAAATAAGGAGAGTATTGTAAAATGTGTTGCTGAAGTAATTCATAAATCAGGACGTTTAGATGTTGTAATTAATAATGCAGGCGTTGGAATTACGGGGCCAATTGAGGAAATTCCTACAGAAGAAATAAAAAATAATTTCGAAACGAATTTATTTGGACCGATAGAAGTAATGAAAGCAGTTTTACCTCAAATGCGTCTACAACAATCGGGATTAATTATTAACGTTACTTCTATTGCTGGTTATATGGGATTGCCTTACAGAGGCGTTTATTCCGCTTCAAAAGGTGCTTTAGAACTTATTACTGAAGCCTTAAGAATGGAAGTGAAATCCTTTGGAATTCATATTACAAATGTGGCACCAGGAGATTTCGCAACCAATATTGCAGCAGGTCGTTATCACGCGCCAGTAGTAAAAGGTTCGGCTTATGAAATCACTTATGGCACTACTTTAAAAGAAATGGACAATCACGTAGATAGTGGTAGTAATCCAAACGAAATGGCAACTGCTATTTATGGAATAATTCAAGACAATAATCCAAAAATTCATTATAAAGTTGGTGCTTTTATGCAAAAGTTCTCTATAGTCTTAAAGCGAATTTTGCCTGATAAAATCTACGAGAAAATGCTAATGAATCATTATAAATTATAGAATTAGAAGTTAGAATTCAGAAGTTAGAATTTTTGAACTTGAGATTGAGTTTGCAATTGATTTTTGAATTTGATTCCTTACTTTTGTAATTCAGAACAACACACACTTATAAAATAGAACAATATGAAATTTTTTATTGACACAGCTAATTTAGAGCAAATTAAAGAGGCACAAGAATTAGGTATTTTAGATGGCGTTACAACAAATCCATCATTAATGGCTAAAGAAGGAATTACAGGTAAAAATAATATTTTAAAACATTATGTGGACATCTGTAATATTGTGGACGGTGATGTAAGTGCCGAAGTAAATGCAATGGATTTAGAAGGCATGATCAGAGAAGGTGAAGAATTAGCTGATTTACACGAACAAATCGTTGTGAAATTACCTATGACTAAAGAAGGTGTAAAAGCATGTAAATATTTTTCAGACAAAGGAATCAAGACAAATGTAACTTTAATTTTCTCTGCTGGCCAAGCTTTATTAGCGGCTAAAGCGGGAGCAACTTACTGTTCGCCTTTCGTAGGAAGATTAGATGATGTTTCTACAGACGGTTTAAACCTTATTGATGAAATTCGTCAAATCTATGATAACTATGGTTTTGAAACTCAAATTTTAGCAGCTTCTGTTCGTCATACAATGCATATTATTAATTGTGCAAAAATTGGTGCAGACGTAATGACTGGACCATTATCTTCAATTACAGGATTATTAAAACATCCCTTAACTGATATTGGAATCGCTCAGTTTATTGCAGATTACGAAAAAGGAAATAAATAATTTCTTCAAGTTGTACAAAAGCAAAAAGCGTCTCGAATTCGGGACGCTTTTTTTAGTTAAAATAAGTAGTAACTTTTATTATAAATTCTGTTCAAAATGAACATCAAAGAAATTCGCGAAGCCATTTTTAATAGTTCCATCGGAATTTAAAACAATAATGCGATGCACTTTTGTGATTACCCACAGTTTACGAATGGCTTCAAAATCAACTGAATGAAGTTCTTTTATAGTATTTAATTTGTATTTCTTAAGTGCATTTCTCCATTTAGAATCAGAATCATTAATGTTGATAGCAATAAAATCATAATTTGGATATTTCTCCTTGAGTTCCATTGCTTTCTTATGAGCTGTAATTAAATGTGATTCTGCTGGCGTTGTCCAGAAAAACAAAACGGTAGGTTTTTTAATTGACGTGCGAATGTCAAAAGGCTCATTGTTTTCATCAATTAAACTGATTTCTGGTAATTTATTCCCAACTTTTAAATTCTGTACCGAAGAATATATTTCAGTAATTTCTTTTTCTTGTTCAACATTTGTAGATAATTGCAAGTACCGTTCTACAAATTTTTGATTATTATACATGTTTTGATCTTCTAACAAATACATCAAAGCCACGTTGTTCAGCACAACATTTTTCGTTTTTTCGTTTTTAATTAAAGTATCAGTAATGTTTAATTTCGCAATATTATTATTTAAAGAATTTTCATTTAAATCATTTGCGTTGTTTTGAAGTGCCACATTAGTTAATAACGAATTCACATACCTTATATAAGGCGCGAAATCGGTTAAGCTTGTATTGTCAAAATCAACTTCCTTTCGATGGCTGTAGTAATTTTTTGGTAGCGTCTGTCTAATGTTTTCTCCTGTACGAAATTGATGTGCGTAAGGATAAATCTCTTTTTTCGAAATATGATGAAAATCTAAACTAGATTTCGCAATTAAATCAAAATTAGCATCCCAGCCAATTTC
This sequence comes from Flavobacterium ardleyense, assembly GCF_042686085.1. Taxonomy (GTDB): domain Bacteria; phylum Bacteroidota; class Bacteroidia; order Flavobacteriales; family Flavobacteriaceae; genus Flavobacterium; species Flavobacterium ardleyense. Next base: position 150,749 of record NZ_JBHUOL010000018.1, on the reverse strand, counting down.
AGCTTTTTTCTTCAAGTAAAGTGATTTTCGAATGGCAAAACTAGAATCAATATTTTTTACAAATCTGTTTACATCTCTATCGAAGACCTTAAACATCAAGGCTTTGTCTGCTTCGTTTTGAAGATATAATTCCATTAAGAAATTATTTTTTTCATCACCACGACCACAAAAGACAATTGAGTTATCAAAATCGAATGTATTTAATCGTATCATTAAACTATCATTCTTATCAAAATAGATGTATTGATATTCAGGATCATGCTTAAAAGTATATAATCCAGGTACTAATGAATCAAATTTATGCATAAAACGATTGTCTTTATCCAAGAAAATCGTGTCAATAAGTTCATTATCTTTCAAAAATAAAACGAAATTTTCTTGCGGATTGACAATTTCACCACCTATATAAGCCACATAGTTATCGGCGTCAAACCCTTTGCTACAAGAGGTCAAAGTAGAAAAAATTGCGATAGATAGGGGGAGAAAATATTTAAAGTAATTCTTAATCATCTAATAGATTATTAATTTATGAACAAATGTATTAGTTTAAAAGAAAATAGCTTGTTAACGTTCAGTTAAATTAAACCTATATTAATTCTAAATTATCCTTCCGAAAATCTACTATTTTTACTACTTTTGCATCAGTTTTTAAAAGATACAAAAAATGTTAACAATTTCAAATTTATCGGTTCAATTTGGTAAACGAATTTTATTTGATGAAGTAAATACGACTTTCACACAAGGAAACTGCTACGGAATCATTGGAGCAAATGGTGCTGGAAAATCTACCTTCATGAAAATTATTGCAGGCGAAATGGATCCTACTTCAGGTAGAGTAATCCTTGAACCTGGAAAACGTATGTCAGTTTTAAATCAAAATCACAACTTATTTGACGAACATACTGTTTTAGAAACAGTTTTGATGGGAAATAAGGTGTTACATGCTATTAAAACAGAAATGGATGCATTATATGCTGATTATACCGACGAAAACGCGAACAAAATTGGCGAATTGCAATTGAAGTTTGATGAAATGAACGGTTGGAATGCAGAAAGTAATGCGGCGACAATGTTATCTAACTTAGAAATTGGAGCAGAACACCATTATACTTTAATGAGTGAAATGGACGGAAAACTAAAAGTTCGTGTCTTATTAGCTCAAGCTTTATTTGGTAATCCTGACGTTTTAATTATGGATGAGCCTACTAACGACTTGGATTTCGAAACAATTGGTTGGTTAGAGAATTTCTTAGCAAACTATGAAAATACTGTTTTAGTAGTATCGCATGACCGTCACTTTTTAGATGCAGTTTGTACTCACGTTTCTGATATTGACTTTGGGAAAATTACGAATTACTCTGGTAACTATACGTTTTGGTACGAATCTTCGCAATTAGCGGCACGTCAAAAAGCACAACAAAATAAAAAGGCTGAAGAGAAAAAAGCAGAATTAGAAGAATTCATTCGCCGTTTTAGCGCGAACGTTGCTAAATCTAAACAAGCTACTTCTCGTAAGAAAATGATTGAAAAATTAAATTTAGACGAGATTAAACCTTCAAGCAGAAGATACCCAGCAATTATTTTCGATACGGAAAGAGAGGCTGGAGACCAAATCTTAAATGTTCAAAACTTAAGTGCTTCTGTAGAAGGAGATGTTTTATTTAAGGATGTAAACATAAACATGGCAAAAGGAGATAAAATTGTAGTTTTCTCTAAAGATTCTAGAGCAACAACTGCTTTTTATGAAATCTTAAATAATAATATGACGCCTGACTCAGGAACATTTGATTGGGGAATTACTACGACACAATCTTATTTACCGGTTGATAATCACGCATTTTTTGATGGTGTAGATTTAAATTTGGTTGACTGGTTACGTCAATGGGTGAAAACAGAAGAAGAAAGAGACGAAGTTTATGTTCGTGGATTCTTAGGTAAAATGATTTTCTCTGGCGAAGAAGCATTGAAACAATGTAATGTTTTATCTGGAGGAGAAAAAGTACGTTGTATGTTATCGCGTATGATGATGATTAGAGCTAACGTGTTGATGTTAGATGAACCTACGAATCACTTGGACTTAGAATCGATCACTGCTTTCAATAATTCATTGAATAACTTCAAAGGTTCTGTATTGTTTACAACGCATGACCACGAATTTGCACAGACAGTAGGAAATAGAATCTTAGAATTAACACCAAATGGAGCTATCGACAGATACATGACATTTGATGAATATTTAGACGATGAAAAAGTAAAAGAGCTAAGAATTAAAATGTATTCTTAAATATACTATAATCCCAAATGAAAATTTGGGATTTTTTGCAAATAAAAATTATGAAAAAATATTTATTTTTACTTCTAATCACTTGTTTTTCTGCTTTTGGACAAGAAATGTATGTTCCTTATAAAATAGGGAATAAGTATGCAATCTCAGATTATAATGGTGTTTTAAAGACTGAAGCCGTTTATGACTCGTTAGATGTTAATAGTAATCAAAATGAAATTTTAAATTTTAAAAGGGATACACTTTCTGGCTTAGTATATCAATTAAAAGAGATTGTTATAGGTAATGATTACATAGATTATTATTTAAAAAAAGAGTATATTTTAGCAAAATACAATACTAAAGAATACTTTCCATACCATAATTTTTTTAATCTATATGGAAAGAAAATGCTTTCAGATAGCTATTATCATTTAGAATTTTTTAAGTATTGCGAAAATTGTTTATTCCATATTGTAAAAGCACAATATTACGAAAAAGGAGTAAAAAAATATGATTTATATATTTATAATTCTAAAAAACAAGATCTTGAAAGTATTTCAATAACCAATGTAGACGATGTTTCAGTGCCCTATCTATCTGATTTTACAAGTAAAATTATAAAAGTAACTAAAGCTAATAAGATAAATTACTATGAAATAGCTAAAAATCAAGATAAAGTTGTTTTACAAGATGCTTCTGCAAAGAAAAAAGAGCTTAATAGTCAATCAATGATTATAGAAAGGAGCACTTATAATGAAGATAATGAAGAAGTATATCATTATTCATTTCACACGTATAAGTTTACTGCAATAAAAGTTAAAGAAAACAAATACTTTTTAGAAACATCGATGGGTAGGAAAAAAGATACAACAGAAATAAGTTTGTCCAAAAAAGCAAAAGATTTAAAAATTGTAGATTATAAATTTGACTATTATTTTGGTAAAAAACCAACTGGAGTATTTAACTATTTGGAATATAAAATAAATAATAATATTGGCTATTATTTTACAGATTCAATTTACATGAGTCCTGAAAAATATTATTCTGTTGCTTTTTTTAATTCTAATTTGAGTACTAAAAACACTATTTCACAAAGTTATATTTACGGAATTAAAGACAAGAAAACGAAAAAAATAAAATATGGAGTAAATGATTTATTTGGAACTGAAATAATCAAACCACTTTATGATCGGATTAAAATAAATTTTACTGATAACAATAGCCAACAGAAACTTTTTAAAAATATAGAAAATTACTTTATCGTTTATAAAGACGCTAAATTCGGTTTCCTAACAACTACGGGTGAAGAAGCACTTCCTATCAAATATGATACGTATTATAAAAATGAATATAAAAGTAAACAATACGATTCTAAGTTCTCTATTTTAAGGCACGGTGAAAATTACAGTATTTTTAATATTTATGGACTGAATAATTTTCAATATTCAAAATATGAATTTAAGTATAAGCCAAAATTTTACATTTCTCATTTTTATGATGTAAAAGAACACATTCTATTTGGATTGTTTAACGAAGCCAATGAATTTTTAGGATATGCCAACGAAAATGGAGTCTATTTTTTTAAAGAATAATAGGAGAGCTTTTTTATTGAAAATTGGTGTTTTTTCTAAATTTTAAAGACTTTACAGAGTGAAATTATACTTATAAAAATGATTTAAAAATTATATCTTTACAAGAATTACACAACTAAAATAAATATGAGTCAAAAAGTTTTGCTCACTTCAAAAGAAGTACACATTATCTTGCATCGATTAGCTTGTCAACTAATTGAAAATCATCTTGATTTCTCAGATACTATTCTTATTGGACTACAACCAAGAGGTAAGTTTTTAGCCGAAAGAATCAAACAAATTTTAGAATCGGATTACCAGATAAAAGATATTCAGCTGGGCTTTTTAGATATTACATTCTTTCGTGATGATTTTAGACGTAGCGAAAAGCCATTGGAAGCTAATAAAACCCAAATCGATTTCTTAGTAGAAAATAAAAAAGTAGTTTTCATAGACGATGTTTTGTTTACAGGAAGAAGTATTAATGCGGCATTAACCGCAATTCAATCTTTTGGAAGACCATCGGAAGTGGAACTTTTAGCCTTAATTGACAGACGTTTCAGCCGACATTTGCCTATTCAGCCTGATTATAGAGGAAGACAAGTCGATGTAATCAACAACGAAAAGGTTTTAGTGAAATGGCTAGAACAAGATGGAGAAGATGCCGTTTATTTAGTTACCAAATAAAAGAACTACAAACACACACTACATATAAATGAAAGAATTATCAGTAAATCATTTAATCGGAATAAAGAACATCACTAAAAGGGATATCGAATTAATCTTTGAAACTGCCGATCAGTTTAAGGAAGTAATAAATCGTCCCATAAAAAAAGTACCTTCATTACGTGATGTTACTATTGCAAATATCTTTTTTGAAAACAGCACAAGAACTAAATTATCTTTCGAATTAGCTCAAAAACGACTTTCGGCAGACGTAATTAGTTTTTCGGCGGCGCAATCTTCGGTTAAAAAAGGTGAAACCCTAATTGATACTGTGAACAACATCTTAGCTATGAAAGTAGATATGGTTGTGATGCGTCATAGTAGTCCGGGAGCCGCACATTTTTTATCTCAAAATGTAAGTGCAAGTATCTTAAATGCTGGTGATGGTGCTCACGAACATCCAACACAGGCTTTACTAGATAGTTTTACGATTAGAGAAAAATTAGGAGATGTTGGCGGTAAAAAAGTAGTAATTGTCGGTGATATTTTACATTCGAGAGTTGCTTTGTCAAATATCTTCGCGCTTCAAATGCAGGGAGCTGAAGTAAAGGTGTGTGGTCCAAAAACGCTAATTCCCAAGTATATCGAATCACTTGGCGTAACCGTAGAACCAAATCTTCGTAAAGCCTTAGAATGGTGTGATGTAGCAAATATGCTTCGCGTACAAAACGAACGCTTAGATGTAAGTTATTTCCCTACTACAAGAGAATATACCCAACAATATGGTGTAACAAAAGAATTGTTGCAATCACTAAATAAAGAAGTTGTAATTATGCATCCTGGACCCATTAATCGCGGTGTAGAAATCACTTCTGATGTGGCAGATTCGGGACAATCAGTGATTCTAAATCAGGTAGAAAATGGAGTAGCAGTTCGTATGGCGGTTATTTATTTATTGGCTAGTAAGATTAAGAATTAAATAGTATATTAGCTTTATCCATTAGTAAAAATAACTTTATGAAAGTAGAACAAAAAGGTCATACAACGGTTTTAAAACACACCCTTAATAATGTGGAAGCTTTTGTTGAAAAAATCACCAATCAGTATCACGAATTCCAAACTCAAAATTTAATTTTGGACCTTTCTCAAGCGAAAGAAGTTTCAAATGACTGTTTACTTCATTTTAAAGATTTTTCTAGAAACCATACAAAAGCAAAAAAATCTATTATTATCGTGACGGATAAAGTCGATATTGACAAAATACCTGATTATCTGAGTGTGGTTCCTTCTGTTTTAGAAGCGCACGATATGATTGAAATGGACGAAATTGAACGTGATTTAGGCTTTTAATTTTTCGTATAAAATACTATATTTAACGTAAGTTATTATTTTAAATACTTTTCTAAAAGCTAAAAACAACTGCTGTTTTTAGCTTTTTCTGTTTTATAATTATACCTTTAAATCCTAAGTAAAGATTTGTGAGCTAAATATGAAATTATATTTTAACACTAAAAAGCGTCTTTTTAATGTTAAAAGTAGTTTAAAACCACATAAAATAAGATTTAAACTTGTAAAATCTTCTGAATTTTCGTATATTGTGATTTAAAGGAATTTTAGCAATATTTATATTGCAATCTTATAAATTCCATAACTCCACTTAGAGTTAAAATTATACATAAATATATGCACTAACAATTTGCACTGGTTTTACCTAGTGTAATCTAATTTTATATACACAAAAATGAGTAAAAAAAGAGTCGGAATTATTGGCGCTGGTCCCAGTGGATTAGCCCAATTGAGAGCTTTTGAAGCCGCTAAGAAAAAAGGGTTTGAAGTACCAGAAGTTGTTTGCTTCGAGAAACAGAGTAATTGGGGTGGAATGTGGAACTTTTCCTGGAGAACAGGAGTAGGGAAGTATGGTGAGCCAATTCACGGAAGTATGTACAAATACTTATGGTCTAACGGACCAAAAGAGTGCTTGGAATTTTCTGACTATTCTTTTGATGAACATTTTAAAAAGCCGATTTCCTCTTATCCTCCAAGACCTGTTCTGTTTGATTACATTCAAGGTCGAATTAAAAAAGATGACGTTAGAGCATATATTCGTTTTGACACCACGGTAAGATGGGTGAATTTCAACGAAGCAACTAAGAAATTCGAAGTAGTTTTAGATAACCTCAAAGATGACGTTACTTATACAGAAGAATTTGATTATTTAGTTGTCGCTTCCGGACATTTCTCTACACCAAATATGCCCTATTTTAAAGGAATTGAACATTTCCCGGGACAAGTTTTGCACGCACATGATTTTAGAGGAGCTGATCCTTATAGAGATCAAGATATTCTAATTGTTGGAAGCAGTTATTCGGCGGAAGATATCGGTGTGCAATGCCACAAACACGGAGCGAAATCGGTTACCTTGAGTTATCGTACTAATCCGATTGGCGTAAACTGGCCAGAAGGAATTTCAGAAGTGCCGTTGTTGATGCGTTTTGAAGATGACATCGCCCATTTTAAAGACGGAAGTTCAAAACGATACGATGCCGTAATTCTTTGTACGGGTTACCAACATAAATTTCCATTCCTGCCAGATGAATTGCGAATGAAAACCAAGAATAATTTATATCCCGATCAAGTTTATAAAGGTATTTTCTTCAACGAATTACCAAAAATGATGTATCTTGGAATGCAGGATCAGTATTATACATTTAATATGTTTGATACGCAGGCTTGGTTAGCTAGAGATTATATGATGGGGACTTATAAATTACCAACTAAAGAAGAACGTAGAGTAGATATGGATAAATGGTTGCGAGCCAATCAAAAATTAGAATCGAGCTTTGATCATGTTGATTTTCAAACCGATTATATTAAAGATTTATTGAGTTTATCAGATTACCCTGATTTCAATGTGGATAAAGTTGCCGTGATGTTTAAGGAATGGTTAAAAGATAAAGACGAAGATATTTTGACCTATCGGGATAAAACATTTCAAAGTGTTGTGACCGGAACTATGGCAGAAACCCATCATACGGAATGGATGGACGAATTAGATGATAGCAAAGAACGCTATTTATATATGGATGAATCTAACGATGAAATGGAATTTACTATGGAGAAAAATACGCTATAAATACATTTTAAAATACTTATTTGTTTTGAAACCTCACTTGTCCTTTTGATTCGTGAGGTTTTTTTTTACCATTTAATCAGTTGATCCATTAACTTATTCATTAGTTGCCAGTGAGTTGAAATAGTAATTGCATAAGATTGAAGTATTAATGATAGATATAAAAATTTGAAAAGCAACAGTTATGTTGTATATTTACAATAAATCTATTGTAATTATGAAAGAGCCTTCAAATAAAACTGTACCTTTTGATACAACAAAAAGTATTCAAAATGCTTCTGAAAAAAGTGTAATGGGTAAAAAGTGGACTTTAATATCTGATAATAAAGAATATGTTTGGACTAATAAAATCGAACGGGTTCAAATTATTAGAGCAGGTATTCCTTATGGTTCCATAGAAGTTATAAGTAAAAGATTGAACCGACCTGTAAAATCCATGTTGACTTTAGTAGGTTTGCCACAAACCACTTACAATAAAAAGAAGAGCGACCACGCATTACTTGATAGTCGTGATAGTGAATTAGTAGTATTAATTACTGAATTAATTGATTTTGGTGTTGAAGTATTTAACCATGAGAATGAAAAATTTCAAAGATGGTTAAAAAAGCCAAATCTCTCGCTTGGAGGGAATTCACCTGAAAGTATGCTAGACACAATCACTGGAATTGATGAAGTGAAATTTTGTTTAAATAGAATCGAATTCGGAAATTTCGCCTGATGGTAGTTTTTAGAATCGAAAGGGAAAAATACTTAGCAATGACACTACAAGGTATTGGTGCGTCTATGTCAAAAGGATACCGATGGAACAGTATGTTTACAAGAGTTGTTTATACAGCCGAAAGTAGAGCTTTAGCCACACTAGAAGTTTCTGTCCATTTGGACTTAAATGAAGACTTACCAAATGATCGTTATTATGTAGAAATTGAAATTCCAGATGATGTATTAATTTCCGAAGTTAAACGCGAAGATTTACCTTCAGATTGGGATAATAAACCGCCAACGACAACTACGCAAATAATAGGCGACGATTTCATTCATTACAACGAAGCTGCTGTTTTAAAAGTACCGAGCAGCATTGTGCCACAAGAATTTAACTACTTAATAAATCCAAATCATCCCGATTTTACTAAAATAAAAGTCATTACTTCCTATAAAATGAATTTTGATTCCAGAATTAAACCTTAATTGTCTTTTAAAAAGAGTTTCTAAATTAAGTTAAAATTCCTAAAAGTAGTTTTGTGCTTCTAAAGTTTTGTCTTAAATTTACGAATATTGCCTGTACCAAAATAGTATGAAGTAGAAAACAGAAATTTGGTCCGACAAATAGTATTAAAAACCTGAAAACTTTTTATCTTGAAACTACAAATACTCGGCTGTTATGCCGCAACACCAAGAACGATAACCAATCCCACTTCTCAAGTATTAGATATTAAAAATCATCTTTTTTTAATTGATTGTGGCGAAGGAACGCAAGTTCAATTGCGAAAGCATAAGATCAAATTTTCTCGTATCAATCACATCTTTATTTCTCACTTACATGGCGATCATTTTTATGGCTTAATCGGTTTAATATCGACGTTTTTGTTGTTAAATAGAGAAAATGATTTGCATGTTTATGGTCCAAAAGGAATCAAAGAAATTATTTTATTACAACTAAGAGCTTCGGGTTCGTTCACAGGGTATAATTTGTACTTTCACGAATTAGAATCCAAAGAAAGTGAAGTGATTTATGAGGACGATAAAGTAACGGTGAGTACAATTCCATTAAATCATAGGGTTTATACCAATGGATTTTTGTTTCGAGAAAAAGTTGGAAACCGTCATTTAAATATTGAAGCAGTTGCCAAATATAAAATAGAAAAATGTTATTTTGATAAAATAAAACTAGGTGGAAATGTTACATTAGATTCTGGTGAAGTTATTGATAACGAGCTTCTTTCCTTTCCTCCGGATGTTCCTAAAAGTTATGCCTTTTGTAGCGACACAATGTACGACGAATCAATTGTACCGCTAATTAAAGAAGTAGATGTTTTGTATCATGAATCCACATTTTTAGATTCAGAACAACAATATACTGAAAAAACGAAACATTGTACGGCAAAAGAAGCAGCTAAAATTGCCAAATTAGCCAATGTTAAACAACTTATTTTAGGACATTATTCCACAAGATACGGATCCATCGAACCTTTCAAAACTGAAGCAGAAACTGTTTTTGAAAACGTTTTATTGGCCGATGACGGTAGGGAATTCGAATTTTAAATTAGGAAGCAACACAGATTTTATAAATTCAAGAAATTAATAGAATCTATTCTAAAACTTATATGACTTATATGTTTCAAAAACAAGAAGTCAAATTTTCAATAAATAAAATATGATACAAACGGTTATTTTTGATATGGATGGCGTAATTGTAGACACTGAACCAGTGCACCATTATGCTTATCACGAACATTTTAAAGAATTAAATATTGATGTTACGCCTGAAATGTATGCTTCTTACACAGGAAATTCAACACGTAATATTTTTCAAAAATTAAAGGAGCGATTTGATTTACAAGAAGATGTTGAAAATTTAATCTTACGCAAACGCCACTTGTTTAATGAAGCATTTGACACCAAAGAAGATTTGTTTTTGATTGAAGGCGTAGAAGATTTGATTAAAGATTTACACAAAAATGGAATCCAATTGATTTTAGCATCTTCGGCTTCTAAAACTACTATTGAGCGTGTTTTCAATCGTTTTGACTTGCACCAATATTTCACGCATAAAGTTTCAGGTGAAGATTTTCCAAAATCAAAACCACATCCTGCCATTTTCGAACATGCAGCAAGTTTATCATTTGCATCAAAGGAAAGTTGCATTGTAATCGAAGATAGTACAAATGGAATTCAAGCTTCGGTTTCAGCAGGCATTTTCTGCGTTGGTTACAATAGTTTTCATTCTAAAGACCAAGATTTATCCAAAGCAAATACGGTTGTACAGCATTTTAATGAATTAAATTTTGAAATAATACGCGATTTGAATTAATCGCGTTTTTCACCTTGCAAAGTATGTTTGTCAACAATTCGTTTTCCATCCTTTTTTACAGCTTCGTCATTTCGCATTGACCAAAAGAAATCACTTGAAAATTTGCGAGCTTCATCTAAATTTACAATAGGAAATGGATAATCACGTCCAATTTCGAAATCGTAAAAAAGTTGCTCAATTGGAGTCAATTTCCAAGGTTCGTGCACAAATTCAGACGGAATATTCGCTAATTCTGGAATCCATTTTTTAATAAAAGTTCCATCTGAATCGTGTTCGTAAGAATTCTTCACGGGACTGTAAACGCGTAAAGTATTGATTCCCGTCACGCCAGCTTGCATTTGAATTTGTGGATAATGAATTCCTGGTTCAAAATCTAAAAATTGTTGGGCTAAATGTGGACTGCAATTCTGCCAAGGTTGAAACAAATGATGCGTATAAAACGAAACAACTAAAGCACGCATTCTAAAATTCAAATACCCCGTCGTATTTAAGCATCGCATACAAGCATCTACAAGTGGAACGCCAGTGTTTCCGGTAATCCAAGCTTTGTGATAATTGGCATCAACTCGTTGCTTTAGATTGCGATAACCTTTATTTACAGCAATAAATTCCATATCACTTTCCATTTCAAACTTCTGAATAAAATGGCCTTGCCAACGCAATCGCGAAGCAAAATTTGTAATCGATCTTTTAAATTTTCCTTGTTGGTGTACTTCCCAAGCTCTCGTATAAACTTGACGAATGGATAAATTTCCCCAAGCAATATAAGGTGACAATCGACTGCAACCTTTTCGAGCTAATTCGGGTTTGGAAATATGACTGCTGTAATTTTGAACCCGTCCTTCAAAAAAGGAATTCATATAGCGCATTGCTGTGAGAACACCGCCTTTTTGAAAATTTGTATTGTGAATGGTTTTAATAGAAGGAATATCAAAATGGTTTTCTAATTCTTCAATTTCGATATATTTTACAAAACTTCTTGGTGTTGGTTGAAAAGGCAAACAATCTTTATCCATATAACCATACCAATCTTCTTTCCAATTTTTACGGTTTTTGATACCTCTAATTACTCCATTGGTGATGTATTCATTCCAAATAATTTCTTTTTTCTTCAGAAATTCTGCTACAGCTAAATCTCGTTCGAAAGTAAGTTTTATTCCAGTTTCTTGATGTGAATAGACACTTTTAATCGAAATTAAAGAGGTTAACTTTTCAAAGACAGCAAGTGCTTCGCCTTGAACAATTAAAATTTGGGTATGAAAAGGCAGTAATTCTTTCTGAAGTGCTTCTAAGGATTGTTTTATGAAATCAAAATGACGCTGACTGTAATGATAATCTTTTAGTAACGATGGTTCGAAAATATATAACAATAATGTCTTTCCAGAAGTCGATAAGGCTTCTTGTAAGGCTTCGTGATCCTGCAAACGCAAATCTCTCTTGAACCAAACAATTTTCATTTTTTATTCTTTTTTTGCCACAAAGACGCTAAGTCGCAAAGTTTATATTATGAAGCGAAGAAAACTAGTTAGAAGATAAAATAACAAATAACTATTCTCTTTGTTATCCAACCGCTTCTTTGTAGACTTTTAGACAGCGTTCTCTTGCTTCTTTATGATCTACAATTGGCTCAGGATAATATTTGGTTTCCAATTCTGGAATCCATTTTTTTATATATTTTAAGTCTTTGTCAAACTTTTTAACTTGCTCTGTTGGATTGAAAATTCGAAAATAAGGAGCAGCATCTACTCCAGAACCAGCAGCCCATTGCCAATTGCCAACATTACTCGACATTTCATAATCTAAAAGATGCAATGCAAAATAGGTTTCGCCCCAACGCCAATCGATAAGTAGATGTTTACAAAGGAAACTTGCAACAATCATTCGTACACGATTGTGCATATGTCCGGTTGCGTTCAATTCACGCATTCCTGCATCTACAAAGGGATAGCCTGTTTTTCCGGCACACCATTTTTGAAATAATTCTTCGTTATTTTGCCAAACAATTGCATCGTACTTCGGTCTGAAACTCGACTTATATGTATGTGGAAAATGCCATAAAATTTGCATAAAAAATTCACGCCAAATTAATTCATTCCAAAACGTTTCATTTTGTTCAGCATTAGCTTTTCCAATCATTTTCCGAATAGAAACTGCTCCAAAACGCAGATAAATTCCCAAATAGGAAGTTTTATTTAAAGCTGGAAAATTTCGAGTTGCTTCGTAATTCTGAATCAAATCTTCAGAAATATCAAAAGGCGAAATTTTAATTTCCGATTTTTCGAATCCAATTGCCTCTAAAGTTAAAAAAGGATAGGAGTGAAGTGCTATTTTTTCTAACTTTTCTTCCGAATTATAATGAACTAATTGAATCTTTTTGAAATTTTCCTTCCATTTTTTTGAAAACGGTGTAAAAACTACATAAGGCGTTCCATCGTCCTTCACCACTTCACTCTTTTCAAAAATCACTTGATCTTTACTCGTTAAAAACGATACATTTTGGGAAACAAAAAACTGATTCATTTCCTTATCCCGTTTTCTTGCATAGGGTTCGTAATCGTGATTCGTATAAACCGAAGTAATCTTGTTTTCTGAAAGCAATTGTTTAAATACATCCGAAGGTTTCCCATGAAAAACCGCTAAAGACTTTCCAATTTTCTGCAATTCGGATTGAATTTTCTCTAATTGGGTATGAATAAACGTAACTCGTGCATCGTTTTTCGGCAATTGCGATAAAATTTCATCATCAAAAATAAAGATAGGCAACACTTCTTCCGTATTATTTAAAGCGTGAAAAAGTCCAACATTATCTTCCAATCGCAAATCGCGTCTAAACCAAAATATATTCATATTTATTTCAATAACAATAACAAAATTCAATTTCAAAAATCAAAAAACAAAATCTTTCAACCTTTTAAACCCCAAACTTATAACCTTCTAATTCACCAATAAAGTCGACATTCCTCCATCAACGTTAAAGGTTTGTCCTGAAATCCAAGAACTTTTATCACTTAATAGAAAACTTGCCATTTGTGCAATATCATCTGGTTTTCCAAAACGTTTCAACGGATGGCGTTCGGCTGATTTTTCTTGCTTCGTTTCGTTGTTTAAGAATTTATCGGCTAATGGCGTATCAGTTAACGATGGCGCAATTACGTTTACTCTAATTTTTGGAGCATATTCAGCAGCTAAAGCTTTAGCGAAACCTTCAATTGCACCTTTTGAAGCAGCTACACTTGTGTGGAAAGGCATTCCCATAGAAGCAGCAACCGAACTAAACAAAACAATACTCGATTGTTCCGAAGCTGTTAAATTAGGCAAAATAGATTGAATAACTTTCACTAAGCTAATAAAATTAATTTGCAAATCGTTTTCAAAAGCTTCTGGTTTCAAACCTCTAAACGGACGTAAATTTATACTACCCGGACAATATACTAAACCATCAATTACAGCTGGTAATGTGGAAAGATCTAAAGTATCGGTCAAAGCATCGAATGGAATATAAGTTACATTTAAGTCGTCCAAATTCTCGTTAGTTCTTGATGCTACAAATACATTATTACCTGCATGTAATTCTTTAGCAATTGCTAATCCGATTCCGTATGAACCGCCAATTAATAAAATATTTTTCATACTAATTTCCTCTATATGTTGAATAACCGTTTGCACTTAATGTAATAGGTACGTGGTAATGTTCGTTGTCTTTTATTTCAAATACTACTTCTACGAAAGGGTAGAAACTTTCTAATTTTTGGCTTTCAAAATAAGGTTTTACCATAAATATCAGTTTGTAAACACCAGTATTTGAAGTTTTCATTTTTAAAAATTCCTTAATTCTTCCATTACTATCTGTTTTGCTTTCGTCGATTGCAACCCATTTTTTACCATCTAATTTTTCTAACTGTACCAAAACGTTTGAAGCACCTTGACCTTTTGAAATGTCCAAAATGTGTGTACTCAATTGAAATTTTTCCTGTGTGTAACCCAATGTACTAACAAATAGAAACAATAACACTACTAACTTTTTCATAATTTTTATCCTTTAAATTCTCCGTATAATTCAATTAATTTTTTTCTTCTGTATTCAAATATTTCATTCAATTTTGGTTTTACCAAGAACGGATGAACTAATTGACCTAAAATCCCCATAGGAACTTTGTAATCTACAATATCTTCCATCTCAACGCCACCAGGAATCTCTTTTATAAAATGTTTATGGTGCCAAAGTGCATAAGGACCATAACGCTGTTCATCTACAAAGTAAGATTTATCTACAACATGCGTAATTTCCGTTACCCATTTCGTTTTAATTCCCAAAATTGGCGTTACTATATATTGAATCAATTGTCCAGCATACATAGGTCTATCCGCACCTGATAAAATATTGAAACCGATATATTCAGGAGTAATGAGTTTGAGATTTTTTGGATTTGATAGCAATAACCAAGCTTGATCCAAAGTGATAGGTAACTTCTGTTTGGTATGCATTGTATAGATTTTCATTTCTTTAATTTTTTGTAAATTTACAACTTTGTTTAAACTTATTTCATAAAAATTAAACAAAATTACTTCATTTAAGTTTAAATTAACATTTGGTTTCAGAACTATTTGTAATTTTGGACTTCTAATAAAAAATAAACCTATGAAAAAAATTATCGTGGTATTGGCTTTCGTTTTAGCCAATTTCGTAATGGAAGCCCAAGTTAAAACACCTCAATCTAGTCCAATGACAAAAATTGAGCAAGTAGTTGGATTAACAGATGTTAAAATTGAGTATTCAAGACCAAGTGCAAAAGGAAGAACTGTATATGGTGATTTAGTACCTTTCGGAAAAAACTGGAGAACAGGTGCAAACGGAAATACCACTATTTCCTTTAGTGAAGATGTAACCATTGGTGGGCAACAATTGAAAAAAGGAAAATATGCTTTATATACAACTCCTAAATCTGAGAAATGGGACATCATTTTTTATACAGACACTAATAATTGGGGTTTACCAGAAAACTGGGATGAAAGTAAAGTAGCTTTAAGAACTTCTGTAAAAGCAGAAACGCTTAACAAATCAGTAGAATCTTTTAGTATTTTCTTGAATGACTTATCAAATGATGCAGGAGTTTTAGAATTGTCTTGGGAAAGAACAATGGTTTCTATTCCATTTACAGTTCCTACACAAGAGGCTGCAATGAAAAGTATTGAGAAAGCATTAGCAGGTCCTGCAGCAGCAGATTATTTTGCAGCAGCGCAGTACTTTTACCAAACTAATGGTGATATGACTAAAGCATTATCTTGGGTCAACAAAGCAGTTGAAGACACACCAAAAGGTAAAGACGCTCCATTCTGGTATTTGAGATTAAAATCTTTAATCCAAGCTAAAAATGGAGACAAAAAAGGAGCTATTGCAACTGCAAAAGAATCTTTAGCTTTAGCAACTAAAGCAGGAAATGGAGATTACGAAAAAATGAACAAAGACAGCATTGCTGAATGGTCTAAATAATAATTTAGGTCTTAATTCCTGATAATATTTACTTTAATTTATAATTCATAAAATTACAGGAGTAGATTCAATAAGCGAACTTAAATTCTTCATTTTATTTGTGTTTAAATGTATCAGGATTTATAATAAAATAAGAGATTCCGCCCCAACAAGGCGGAATTTCTATATTTTGGGAGGAACTGTAATTTTACCTCTTGTTTTGAACCGTAATTAACCAACTATAGAAATAAATGACATCGAAAATTAGTTGATTGTTGTGGGATTATTTGTCAAATTATTTAGCGCTATGGATAATTTTGTTAAAAAAATCAACTATTACAAAGCGTTGCGCATTAGTGAATTACAAGTTAGAATAACCGCTCTGTTATATTTTGCAACTTTATTAATTTTTAGATTGAAAAGCAGGATAATAAAACTTTCTAAAGACGAAAGTGTGGAGTTGGATAAATTGCTGAATTACTGAAAATTGGAATTATGATAGTTTTAGCAGGTACTCTGCAAGCAGACTTTTTATTTTTTTATTGTAAAGCAATAAAATTATTTATTATGATGAATCTAGATAGTGTAGAAGAATTAGATTCTTAACTAGTAAATAAATAACTGAAGTTGTAATTTATAAAGTATGAATTATGAGTTTATAATTTCCAAACTCATAATTCATTATCTCTTTGCCTATTATTTATTTGATAAAACTAAATTTGTCTTCAAAAGTTTTTCCAATAATTGGTAGTGGTTTTTGTACTTCATTTGCAGCATTTACTATTCCGATTATCATCAAAACAAATAGTAATAAACTTACTAATGAAAAAATAATTCCAATTGCTGGTACAAACATTATTAAAATTCTTGAAATTAATCCGTAAGCTATTCCTACAACAGCAAGCCCTAAAGATTGCTTTTGATGATAAATAACTAAAGAGCTTTTGCTCAAATTGTCTTTAGAAGAGAAATACGAAATTAACCATCCGATGACAGTAATGTAAGAAACGATTGAAAGTGTTTTGTTGTCCATTTGTTTTTGTTAAAATTAATTAGCTGCAAATATATTATTAAACATATAACAATTGCTAAAAAATCGTCGATAAAGTGTCTGCACGTGATTCTTTAATCTAACGATCTATTTTTTTTCTTTAATTATTTTAAGATTATCGTAATAATAGTAGTGGGTTAAAATAGTATATCATTTTAAAAACACTAATTTCGAGCTTTGAAAAATTGTAAACTAATTATTTTCATTTTTAGTCTTTTAATCAATGTTCTCGAAAGTAGATAATATGTATTTTTTCCAATTAAATAAAGTACAAAGCATTATTAGTCGAGTTGTTTTGAGTTAGACTATTCGTCACGTTTACCTAATGTTGCAAAAAATTTCAATTTGAGATAAATTATCAATAATAAAATAAACTGGTTTCGAAATTGAAAATATTTAGAAAAAATCTATGCTCAATGCGTTTGCCGAAGGCCAAAGTCAATAAAAGATTGTTTTAATAACAAAAGTATAATAGTATGATTATTTCTTTTCAAATACGGTCAAAAAACCATAAAACGCTTGACTTAAAAGAGTATAGTTGTCCTATTTGCAAAAATAAAAGCTCTTTGAAAATGCTAATAATGCAAAAGTACGCCTGGCTATTAGGTCCAATGGCACCTGGTCGTAAATATGCAGTACTAGAATGTTCTGTTTGCAACATAGCAATTCCTCAAGATAAATGGACAAACAAATTAAATGCTATATTCCAGGAGGAAAAAAAGAAAATTAAAACCCCTTTACGAATGTGGCGGGGAACCGTTATTCTGCTTTTATTATTGATTACGCCTTTTGCGCTATTGGAAGCAAGAATTGCTAATCCTTTTAATTTTAAGAGAGTAAATAATAATGAGTTAGTAAACAAAACAAATGTCCAAGACTTTAAAATAAATGATGTGTTTTTTATATGTAAGGACGACCTTACAAATACTAATGAATTTGTATATGTCCCACATCATTATGCAGCAAAAGTGATAAAAACAGAAGAGGACAAAACAACAATA
Source organism: Flavobacterium ardleyense (assembly GCF_042686085.1). GTDB lineage: Bacteria > Bacteroidota > Bacteroidia > Flavobacteriales > Flavobacteriaceae > Flavobacterium > Flavobacterium ardleyense. The sequence continues at coordinate 132,566 of NZ_JBHUOL010000018.1, read as the reverse complement.
GCATTGTATGATGAAAAATTTGAGTTTTTACAACAATATGACATACAGCTTTCCGATTTAGAGGATTCAAAATTCAAAGAACAAATAGAAGTTAAAACGCAGCCGTTACGAACTCTTGGGAATTTAGTTTACTACATTGCCCCTGCAAAAAATTTGGAGTATCGAGCTTTTGGCAGGGCATTTTTAGTAATAAAATAAAGATTATCACGTTGTATTTATTACCTTTTTTTTATAAATAGCTTTCATTATTGCCTAAAAATATTAGGAAGGCTCTAAATCAATTCATTAAAAAATTATTATGAAAATACCGTTTTTAGAAATTATAGAAGCAACCACGTCGGACCCTAATTTGTTGATGTGGCAATATGAAGATGACGATAAAGAAATTAAAAACGGAGCAAAATTGACAGTTTACGAAAGTCAGCATGTTCTTTTTATGAATGAAGGAGAAGTAGCCGATGTTTTTGGGCCAGGAACTTATACTTTAGAAACAAAAAACATACCAATTCTTACGTCGCTCAAAAGTTGGAAATATGGTTTTGATAGCCCATTCAAAGCAACTATTTATTTTTTTAATACACACCAATTTATCAATAATAAGTGGGGTACTCCCGCACCTATTTTGATGCGCGATCCAGAGTTTGGACAAGTTAGGGTCAGAGCCTTTGGAAGTTTTGATTTGCGAATTTCAGACCCTAAAGTATTCTTTCAGCAATATGCAGGAACATACGAGCAACTCACTATTTTTGAACTGCAGCAACAATTAAGAGATTTTATAGTTCCAAAATTCGGCGAAGTTCTTGCAACAGAGCAATTGTCGGTTATGGATGTAGCAGGAAATATATCAGAAGTTAGTAAAAAAATAGAACCTCTTCTAAAACCTTATTTTTTGCAACTTGGTGTAGAACTTACTCACTTTATTATTACGAGTGTTACACTTCCAGATGAAGTATCTGCACATTATGACAAAATTACCAATATGAATATGGTAAGTGATATGGATAAGTTTACTAAATTTAATACTGCAACTGCGATAGGACAGGAGGGTACTGCGGCAAATGACGGCACACAAAATGCTATTATGGCTGGTTTGATGATGAAACAAATGCAACAGTTGGACAGCCAGAACCAAGTTTCCACGCCAACAGAAGATATTACCAGTAAACTCAAACAATTAAAGCAATTATTTGAAAATGAGCTAATTGATGAGCAAGAGTACAAAGATAAAAAAGCAGACTTAATAAATAAAATGTAAGTAATTTTGAGAATGGTGAACAATTAAGGCTATTAGTTGAAGCACTCAAAACTAGACAAAATATTATTCATTAAGCGTTTAAAGATTTAAAATTAGGCAGAGGTATTGGTATTTATGAAGCAGATGCAATTGATTAATATTTAAAACGTAAAGAAATTCTTTATCAGGAGTTAAAATCCAAAGATGAGCGAGAGAATAAAAAAATTCACTTCGTCTTTACGCGATTTTAGGCTATTGCAATTCAGCGTACACTTTTGTGGACAGGGAAGGATTGGATTTTTTTATAAGTTTTATTTAATTTTTGAGGCAGTATAGATCTTTTTTTTGAGATATAGAAAGTGATGATAGTGCAACGTAAAGTAATTGTAGCTTTTATGTAATATCAATTAGATTGATTATAAAGCAACACTTGATTTTTGACTTGTCAACTGAAAGCAAGTTTCGAAACGTTTATAAAATAAAGTGTGACAGACCCTTAACTTTTGATTAAGCTATGGAAGAATTAGAATTATGAGAACAATATAGTATACTGCTACAAATAAGAGCATGAATAAAAAAAAATTAATTTAATGGAAGAACAAGTAAACAAGCCATTATCCTATCTGGAAAAACTAAAATTAAAAACGACGAGCCAGCAACATTATGGTGGTGTAAGCAAAACCGAAGAAGCCACAGTCGGAGCGAGAACCTGTATTAATTGCGGAGCGGGTCGAGCAAAAGAAGATGGTTTAACAAAATGTGGTTATTGTGGTTTTGAATTTTTGACTGTAAAACTATCAGACGGTTTGCACATAAAAAAAGAAGATAACTCCAAATAATGAAATATGTTTTTTACAAAAGATAATAGTAAAGAAGTTCCGGAGTGGTTGCCCCAAATGCAGGAAAATCAAACAAGATGGTTTGCATTTATTGAGAAAATGACAGAAAAAGCGCAGGAACTTTTCGACGCATCTCTTCCTGAATTGAAAGAAGTTTTCAACGACGATCCTGATGTAAATAAGAGAGCTCAAGGTAGCATGCTTGCAGGTATAAATGGTCAGTTTGAACATATGCGTAAAAAAGCGCATGGGGTTTATGAAGAAAAAATAAATGATTTTTACTATTACAATAATAATTTAAGTCGATTCGGTAGTAATTATCAAGATGTTTTGGGAAATTTTAGAGAGGATTGCTATCAAACTAAAAATGCTTTTGAAAGTGCGCTCCAACGTTATAAAGATTTGTTAAGCAAAGCAATTGAACCCGATTGGGAAGTAGAATATCAAAAAGTATTAGATGCCTTTGATGCTGTAAAAAATAAATTTCAATGCATCCAATGTAGTGCGTTTCTACCACTAGAAAAAATATATTTTATAAGTACTTATATTACCTGTAGCCATTGCCAAACTCAAAATACATTTAACCCAGGCACTCAAATTTCAATGTTGCAAAGCATTGGACGAAGCCTTGCCGAACAGCGCACCGCACATTTGTTGCAACTTTATTCTTTAGAGAAAGGAAAGGAAAGAGAGTTGTATTATAAACTGCACGAAAATAGAGTTCATCATACAGATGATGCTGCTACAAAAAAAATAAAAGAAGATCAAAACGAAATTTGGGATGCAGAGCGAAAAGCGGCAGTTGCAAATGCTCCGGCATTGTATGAAATGTACCTAAGAGCAATGTTTGATGAATGGATAAAAATTGTACCCGATTTAGCGATACAAAATGAAAAATTTCACGATCGAATGCTTGCCGATTTTAGAAAAAACCGATTTTAAATAAAACCAATTATAAAACTATGTCTAGAAATGAATCAGGTCAAGAAACGACCTACAATCCAGAAACTTTACACGGAACGCATTACACGATTGAAGCATTTAATGATGAAGTAGATCGGCTGGTGCAGGAATGGATTGATGATGAAGAAGAAGCTAACGGAGAAACACCAAGCGCTTCAGAAATTGATAATGTAAAGTTCAATTACCGTCGTGATGTATATGTAGATTGGACGGGTGCAGACTCTGATCAAATGCTACAGTGGGAAATGGTAAATTCTTTAGAATTCACTGGTTATGCAACTTCAGGCTTTGTAAAAGAAGAAAATGACAACCCATTATTAGAACCTATTCACGGTCTTTCATTGCGAGATTATGCGGCTATGGTTATAAAAATGAGCTCTGGCGTGGACGAAAACGAAATAAATAAAGCAATGGGTATTGAGCCTGCGATATGGCAAGAAGTAAATACACTTTGGGTTACTCGTATGCAAGAAGATCCCTCTTTTACTATCGCAGTTTTGTATGGTCAGTATTTTATGGAAGGTGCAACGCATCCAAAATTGGCTCATTTGCAACCTGCAGTAAACGAAGCTGGTGCTGAAAATTTACAAAAAATGCGAACAGATCAATATTTCTTTGAGGAATTAAGTGGAGCAAGAATTGCAGCTTATAATTATGGTTTAGATGGTGCACAGTGGATTTTAGATAATTACGGAGTTACACTAGGTGATTTTCAGGCTGTAGCTATGGAATATATGACGGCTAGAAACATGGATTTCAATTCGGAAGAAATTATGAAATTCGCTACTTACCAACAAGAAAAACAAGCAGAATACGAAGAGAAATTTGCAGCAGAGCAAGGTGGTAATGTTGCCGATGATGTTGATTTTTAATAATTAAATTGAGAGGTTGCCAATTCTTTTAATAAATAGTAACCTCTCTTTTAAACACTATCCTATATGGGACTATTTGATGTATTTAAAAAAAGTTCAAAGTATGAACTTCCTGAAATGTATAATGGTATAATCAGCAAGGAAGAATACAATGAAATTATGGCAGTTTGTATAAATTACCATAAAGAAAACAATATAACAATTACGAAAATAGACGAAGGTGAACTTGTCGTTTCAGTAGATGATTCTGTACAAAATCGTTATTTAGATAATCTAGTACGTGTTTTAGCGGCAAATGAAAAAATTGAATGGCAACATTTAATATACCTACATTTTGATAAAATGAAAGACCAATCATCCGCTTATAATTATCTGTATAAAGATTTTGATTACGCATCGCAATTTTTAAGGGTCTTAATTAAAGATGAATTTTATAGTCTTCAAGCTAGTATTTCCACATTTTTACATCGTGTCGATTTTCCTAAAACGAATACCTTTCTTGTTTTAGAATTCGAAGAGCAATTTGCGTATGTAAAAAAAGAAGATATTGTAGAATGGGGAAAAACCGAAAATGAATTAATTGAAATTGGAATTGCAAACACACCAGAAAATGAGATAGAAGTAGAAGAACACGAAATTGCTACTTGTAAAGTATTCATTTTTACCAGTGGAGATTTCGCAGCTTCCTTAATGCTTGACATTGAAAATAGAATACCGTATACTATTGGTAAATATGGTACTTTGATAGCAATACCATCAAAGAAAATAGCATATGCACATCCTATTGAGGAAAACAATATTTTGGATCTGATACAAATTATAAACCCAGAACTTCTTGATTATTATAATGAAGATCCAGGTAATGTTTCTACCAATTATTATTGGTATTACGATGAGAAAATTGAAGTTTTCCCCATCAAAGAAGATGAAAACGGTCAACTTATCAGATTGCCAGAAAATTTGAATAAATTATTCGGTAATTCAAGCACATGAACAAAACAATCAAATCAGAAGCTTTTCAATAAAAAAATAGTCCCGAAATATTTCGGGACTATTTATATTAGTTTGATCTGTTGAAAAATCTCTGTATTACTAGAGATAAAGATATGGTTAATAGCGCACCAATAAAGTTGAGCCATAAATAACTAACTATATCTAAATAGTAGATATAGAAGATTGTTAACTGACTAATACAAGCGCCTATAAATACAGCTTTCCCTTTAATATAATTGATATAAAATCCAATTAGGAAAATACCCAACACCGTTCCATAAAATACAGAACCAATGATGTTTACTAATTGAATTAAATTCTCAAATAAGGAACTAACACAAGCAAAACCAATTGCTATTATTCCCCAAAACAATGTGAAATATTGCGTTGCATAAACATAATGTTTGTCGCTTTTTTCTGCGACATTTCGTTTGTAAATGTCAATTGCTGTTGTCGCTGCGAGGGAGTTTAATCCGGATGCACTTGAAGACATAGCGGCGCTGAAAATTACTGCTAAAAGTAAACCTAAAATCCCTTTTGGCAAGTAATGCATTATGAAATATAGGAACACATAATCTTTGTCATTGGTTTCAGTATTTTTGTCTGCTTGAGCAATAACTTCTTTAGCTTCTTCACGTAAATCTTTTTCTTTCAGTGAAAGTGCCACCATTTGTTTTTTCAGGATGGGATTGTCAAATTCATTGTGTTTTAGCTGTTCGATATAAATTTGATTGACAATCTTTTTATCGGTATTAATCTGCTCTAATTTATATTCTAATTTTTCGTAATTCTCTTTTTGATCCGATGCTTTTACTTTTTCAACGTTTGTTGGATTAAAATGCAAAGGCGCATTATTAAATTGAAAGAAAACGAAAACAAGAACTCCTGTCAATAGTATGAAAAATTGCATTGGCACTTTCAAAACACCATTCATAATCAGTCCCATCTGGCTTTCTTTTACAGATTTCCCCGATAAGTAACGTCCTACTTGTGATTGATCGGTTCCAAAATAAGACAACATCAAGAAGAAGCCTCCAGTAATTCCACTCCAAAACGTGTAACGAGTTTCCGGATTATAAGAGAAATCTAGAATATCCATTTTTCCATTCGCACCAGCGATATGAAGTACATTCGAAAAATCTACTTCGGGTGGCAAGTTGGAAAGAATAATGAAGAACGTAGAAAACATTCCTAACATAATGATGAACATCTGTTGTTTTTGGGTCATATTCACCGCTTTAGTTCCTCCAGTTACGGTGTAAACTATCACTAATGAGCCAATAATGATATTCAACATCGTCAAGTTCCATCCTAACAATGCCGATAAAATAATCGAAGGCGCATAAATCGTAATTCCAGTTCCTAAACCACGTTGTATTAAGAATAATATGGCTGCTAAAGTTCGGGTTTGGACGTTAAAGCGTTGTTCTAAATATTCGTAAGCCGTAAATACTTTTAACTTATGATAAATTGGAATAAATGTGTAAGCAATAACAATCATTGCTAATGGAAGTCCGAAATAAAACTGCACAAATCCCATTCCGTCGTGATAAGCTTGTCCGGGCGTTGATAGAAATGTAATGGCACTTGCTTGAGTTGCCATTACTGAAACTCCAACGGTGAACCACGGGGTTTCATTATTATCTAACAGATAGTCTTTAACGTTGGCGCTTCCTTTTGTTTTTAAAGCACCATAGATTACGATAAAAAATAGGGTAGTGGATAATACAATCCAATCTAAAATCTCCATATTAGTTGTAAATTTCCATTATTAGATAAAAAATCAAAATGTAGATAGCATTCAGTAATAATACGATGCTATAACTTTTTTTCCATTTGTGTTTTTCTTTGTCCATTTTTATTTTAAGTTTAATTACAAAAATGTAGGTTGTAAAATTTTTGTAATTTCTTTAATTTTTCAAATTTGTGTCCCAAATAAATCGTTTTTGCTTTCAATTATTATTTATCCAAAGCAATCATATTAGCTAATAATCTGTAAGCGCCACTTACGCCTTCAGGCAATTCTCTAAAAAAACTTAAACCGGTATAAATATAATTTCCTTTTCCGTATTTTGCTATTAATAAACCACCTTTTTTAGAAGACTCGCCGTCATCATTCGATGCTAAAATAGGAATAAATTCGGAACCCCATTTGTTTGGGTAGTATAAACCTTGCTCTTGAACCCATCCTGTAAAATCTTTTTCGGTAATTTTATTAGGCGAATTTAATACTTTATGAGTTGGAGCTAAGAAAGTCACTTTGGCATTTTCATCTGTGACTCTGTCTCTTGATATTTCTAATTCAAAAGGAGCTACTTCTTTAGTAATTAAATTGTTAGTCGTGTTGTATTGAATAATTAGATTACCACCTTCATGTACGTAATTGAATAAGATTTTATTCTTATATTTCAATTCGTCAATTACATTGAAAGCTCTAATTCCTAAAATTACTGCGTCAAATTGTTTTAAATTTTCAGTGGTAATTTCGCTCGGATTTAAATTAGTAATTTGAAATCCTAAGTTTTCTAAATTTTTGTTTACTTCATCTCCAGCTCCCATCAGATAACCAATTTTCTTACCTTTAGTGGTAATATCTAATTTCACTAATTTTGATTGTGAAGGCACTAAAATCGTTTGTTTAGGAATGTGTGGATATTGGATTGTTATTAATTTATTGTCAAATGTTTGATTTCCAATTTCTACTTTTGCACTTAAAGTAGTAGCAATTTCTTGCTTGGTTGGATAAAGCGTGAAAGTAAATTTTTTCTCCTCGTTTTTAGTGGCAATTTCAAAAGGAATTTCCTTTGGATTTATCTTCCAATCAGCCGGGATATTTAGTGATAAAATTCCTTTTACATTAGATCTGTGAGCTTTTACAGTAACTGAAATTTCTTTTCCCTGCGTTCCATTAAAAATGATAACTTCGGGTTCAATTTTAGAAGTCACATCGGGTAAAACCGTAAAAGGAACATACGTTTCGCCATCATCTGGATTATTGAATTTATAGCTGATATTCTTCACGAATTCAATCGTTTTCCCCTCAATTTCAACCGTAAAAATTACAGGAAAACTGCTCGATACTTCCGGAAGAATTCGGATTGATTTGTCTGGAACTTGATACATTCCTTCCGTTTGTTTTTGTTTTAACCAGAATAAATTCGAATAATCAACTTTATTTCCAACTACTAAATCTTTGAATTTCAAATTCAAACCTTCATTATATTTTAAAGGAGCGTTTTTAGTTTCATTTTTAAGGTTTAAAGCGTTTACCGAAATCAATTTCACATTAGACTGACTTCTGTTGATTACTTCAATATTCAGGTTGAATTTACTGTCTTTCGTCGTTGTTTCTGAATCGGCAACCGCTTCCATAAACAAACCACTGCACGCTTCAATCACTTTTATGATTTGTTTTGACTTGATTGCTTTCCAATGCGAATCTTCTAAATTCTGAATTAAATCATACGCTTTGATTAAATTTGGAATATGAACGGAAGGATTTCCGAAATTGAAGTTCTTTTCGATATCATATAATATTTTTCCAATAGCTTCGCCACCTTTAACACGATTCCAAGACGTATCAATTCCTTCAAATAGATTTGTATTGCTTGGTAAATCGCCTTTTAGTAATTCTAAATATTCCGTTTCGCCACCACGACTTCCTACAGTTCCAAAACCTTGGCATTTGTGCTGACTTCTGCTTAACGCAGCAATTTCGTTGTTACTTTTTCCTTTTAACGGATAATAAACATTAGAATTAATAGCTAATAATTTTGATTTATCAGCCGCATCAAAAGCTTCTTGACTTCCATAAAACCACCAAGAAGTATTAAAAAATATGCGTTTTGGTTGATATTTCACTAAATCGTACGCTTCTAAACTCAACATTGCTGAAGCGGTATGATGTCCATGAGTAGTTCCTGGCGTGTTGTGACTAAAACGATTCACAATAATATCAGGACGAAAGGTTTCAATAACTTGAATAACATCTTCCATCACTTCTTTTTTATCCCAAATGGCAAAAGTTTCATTCGGTTCTTTTGAAAATCCGAAGTCATTCGCACGCGTAAAAAATTGTTCACCGCCATCAATTCGGCGAGCTGCTAGAAGTTCTTGTGTTCTAATTGCTCCTAATTTCTCTCTTAATTCTGTTCCGATTAAGTTTTGTCCACCATCTCCACGAGTTAGCGACAAATAAGCCGTTTGTGCGTGATAATGATTCGAAAAATAGGTGATAAGCTTCGTATTTTCATCATCTGGATGTGCGGCAACATACAACACTTTTCCTAAGAAATTTAGTTTTTGAAGTTGCTCAAAAGTTTCCACTGCATTCAGCTTTTGCGGGGCTTGAGCTAGGTTAATCGCTGTAATAAATAAGAATAGAAATGAGGTAACTTTTTTAATCATAACATTGGATTTGTTTCAAAAATAGGGAAATAAAAAAAAGGAAGTTTTGATTGCTTCCTTTTTAACATTAAATTATAAATTGATTTAGTCGAAAAACTCTTTTTCTTCGTGAAATTTATAAATTACCGAAATTCCTTTTTGCATAATTAAGTTGTTTGGATAAGTAACCATTTCACCATCTGCAGATTTTAAAATCATATAAAATGCTTTAATGTCATAAATCTCACCTTCAACTGGATGCTCTTTGTCGTGTATTTTTATTTTGTCACCAATTTTAAAAGGATACGAAAAGAAAATAATAATTCCTGCGGTAACATTACTTAGTATCGACCATTGAGCAAAGGAAGCTACGCCTACAACTGCAAAAATAGAAGATGTGAAAAGGAAAATTTGATCTTTTTTTACCCCCCAAATAATTATAATAGAAATCACTGCCAAAATATTTAGCAAGAGGTTCATATATTTAACTATAAGTTTAGTTCTTTGATCAAATGAATGATTTAAACTAGCAAATTTGAGAATTAATTTTGAAAGGCTAATTCTTAAAATTACATAAATTAACAACACAATTAAGGATGCAATTTCTTGATCTAAATAGGGGTTTTCTATTAGTTTAAGCATAATTCGTTAATTTTTTAAATAACATTTCGGTCGGTAATCCTACCACATTTGTATAGGAACCTTCAATTTTTGAAATACCAATTAAACCAATCCAATCTTGAATGCCGTAACTTCCGGCTTTGTCAAGTGAATTATAATTGGTGATGTAATAAAGAATTGCTTCATCCGATAAAGCATTAAAACTAACTTTGGTAACGCAATGAAATACTTCCGTTTTTTCAATCGATTTCAGACATACAGAGGTAATTACTTCGTGTGTTTGATTCGCCAATTGTTGCAACATTTGAAAAGCATCTTCAGTATCTTTTGGTTTGCCCAAAGCTTTTCCGTTTAACCAAACGATTGTATCGCTCGTTACTAAAATATCGTTCTCTTTTAAATCATTTTTGAATGCTTCAGCTTTTAATAGGGCTAAAAAATCAGTAATTTCTTCCGCTTTTAAATGATCGGGATAGATTTCTTCAATTTCCTTCAACTGAATGGTAAATTTCAAATTCATTTCTTTAAAAAACTGCTGTCTTCTAGGTGAACCCGAAGCTAAAATGATATTTTTATTTTGTAAAATTGTACTAAGCATTTTTTAAATTATAAACGATTACGCCAACAGATAAAATTCCGAAAAACAACACCACTTTTAAAATCATACTCAAATGATGAAATTCCTTTTTAGCTTGTGCATTAATTAGTTTTGCTCCAAAATAAACTAAAGGTGCGAAAATAAATACAAGAGCATAATATATGGTATAATCCAATTCATATAAACTCGTTTTTAGATAATAAGCCAAAAGTAAAATAGCAATTACTGTTAAAACACCTACGATCACTTTGGTCTTTTGAATTCCGATAGCAATTGGTAAAGTATTCATTCCGGTTTGATAATCGCCATCCATATCTTCTAAATCCTTTACAATTTCACGAATTAGATTGATGATAAAAGCAAAAATGGCATAATCCATCAAAATACTGAACGCTTCTTTCATTCGAATTCTATTATCTTGATCAATTGCTGGTAAAAGGTCGAAAAAAGCTATAATTATAATACTTACGGAAAGTAAAGCCGCCACAATAATATTTCCAACAACTGGAATTTGCTTCAAATTGGTTGCGTAAACATATAATAAAGTTGCTACCAAAATAAACATTGAAGCAAAAGTGGGTTTGTAGATTACGTTTGATAAATAAAATCCTATTCCAACTCCTAAAATGGTTAGCCCAATGTACCAATTGTAAGCAACCGTCTCCGAAATAGAAACGCCAACAACACGAATTTGAGGTTTTGAAATGGCATCCGTATCTTGATCCATAATGTTATTAATTACATAACCACCAGCAGCAATACTTATAGTAGCGATAATTAATAAAATATAATTGAAGTCCGTCAAAGCCAAATCAACATAGGATTGCTTTAAGAATAAATAGCGAAATACTAATTGCATAAAAGCAAGAAGTAGTAGATTTTGGTATCGGATTAGTTTTAAGTATTTCATTTTTTTGAAATGTATAATGTATTGATGTAAATTGTATAATGTAATTAAAGTCGATTGTTAATAGCTAATATACTTTATAGGTATATTTCACAATTTTTAGCAGCTAACTGAAAACTGAGAACCGACAACTGAGAACTAAAAATTAGTCACTTGCTGAAGCATCAAAATGTTTCATCCATTTGCCTTGTACTTTCATCACTTGTTCAATTACATCGCGAACAGCACCTTTTCCTCCATCAACATGGGAAATATATTTTGAAAGACCTTTGATTTCTTGAACAGCATTTTGCGGACATGTTGGTAGTCCGACCAATTTCATAACGTGATAATCCGGAATGTCATCGCCCATATACAAGACATTTTCCGGATTGATGTTGTAAATATCTGTGAATTCTTTAAACGTTTCAACTTTATCAGGAACGCCTAGATAAATATCCGTAATTCCTAAATTTCTCAAACGAACACGAACTCCTTCATTGCTGCCTCCCGAAATTATACAAACCGTATAACCACTTTCAATAGCCGCTTTCATAGCATAACCATCACGAATGTTCATATTTCGAAGCATTTCACCATTTGGCGATACGTGAATAGTTCCATCAGTAAGCACACCATCAACATCAAGCACAAAAGTGTTGATGTTATTCATTAATTCCTTATAACTTTTTGACATTTTGAATCGATTGCGTTAGTAATTCGTATATTTTTTTATAATTTTCATTTTCTAAAAAGTCCAAATGCTTTTCGATAGTTTTAGTATCGTTTCGCAAGGCGGGACCCGTTTGTGCTTCCGTAGGTGAAAGTTCCTTTATTTTCTCTGCTGTTTCCTGAATTAGTGGATGCAGTACTTCAAAAGGAATATTGTTTTCTTCACAAATTTGATTTCCGATTTGGTACAAATGATTCACAAAATTACATACAAAAACTGCTGAAACATGTAAACTTCTGCGTTGCTCCGAACTAATAGCAAATACTTTTTTGGATAGTGTTTTAGCTACTTGTTCTAAAAGTTGGAAATCATTTTCGTTTGCAGCTTCCAAACACATAGGAATAGGAGTGAAGTCGATTTCTTTATTTTTGGAAAAAGTTTGCAAAGGATAAAAAACGCCTTTTCTGTTTTTGTCTGCTAAAATAGAAATATCCGATGAACCCGAAGTATGAACCACCAAGCGACCTTCAAAAGGTAAATTTTCAGAAACTTCTGCAATAGCATTATCGGAAACCGAAATAATGTATAAATCAGCTTCAGTAATTTTTTGATAATCTGATGTGATTTTTTCCTTTGGAAGTAAATGACTTAAATGACTTGGCGTTCGAGCAAAAGCTTGAACTAAATCTATTTCCTCTGAAGCTGACAACGCTTTAATTAAGTGTTGGGCCACATTTCCTGAACCAATTATAACAACTTTAATCATCTGGCTAAAATAGTGAATTTTGACTGTCTTTGAATCGTTTTTTTAAACAAAAGACCTGACAGGTTTTTGTTACTTGTCAGGTCTAGTAGTATAAGTTTTTGAACTTAAATTTTATTGATTAACGCAAACTAGCTCCCAACTGACTTTCAAAATTATTTTGCAATTTGCTCATAATTTTATCAATTTGAGTATCGGTTAGGGTTTTTGTATCATCTTGTAAAATGAAACTCACTGCGTATGATTTTTTTCCTTCTGGTAAATTGCTTCCTTGATATACATCGAATAAATTGATGTCTTTTAGTAAGCTTTTTTCCGTTTGTTTGGCAATGTTAAAGATTTGTTCAAATCGCACGTTTTCATCTACTAACAAAGCAAAATCACGTTTTACTTCTGGATATTTTGGAATCGCTGTAAATTTAATTTTGTTCGAAATATATTTTTGAATTTTACCCCAATTGAAATCAGCATAAAAAACTTCTTGCTTGATATCAAAATGCTTGGCAATGGATTTTTTCACAGTTCCAAATTCTACTAGAACTTCCTTTCCAATCGCTAAAGCTAATCCTTCAGAAAAAACGTCATTTTCGAAAGGTAAAGCAGTAAGTTTTTTATCCACTCCAACACGGCTCAAAACTGTCATTACGTAGCCTTTGAACAAAAAGAAATCTGATTTTTCTTGCGCTCTCAACCAACTTTCGTTGTTTCTATTTCCTGTTGCAGTTAAAGTTAGGTGCTTATTTTCTTCGTAAGAACCCGCAATATTATGATATGTTTTTCCAAACTCAAAGAATTTTAAATCACTTCTCTTTCTATTGATATTGAAAGAAACTGCTTCCAAAGCGGAGAACAATAGCGACTGACGCATTGCTGACAATTCGTTGCTTAGCGGATTCAACATCAAAACGTTGTGTTCCTCTTTTAACTGTTCTGAAATTTTAATATAATCAGGTGTTGTTAATGAATTTGCCATCATTTCGTTAAAACCTAACGAACACAATTGGTCAGCAACTACATTTTGAACATTATGTTCTGCTGTTCTAACTGAATTTGAAATCGTAGCGTTTAACTTCGAAGGAATTTCGATATTATTATAGCCATAAACACGAAGAATCTCTTCCACAACATCAATCTCGCGCGTTACATCCACACGATACGATGGAATGCTTAAGCCAAGACCTGTTTCTGTAATATGATTAACTTTAATATCTAAAGAAGCTAATATTTTTTTAATAGTTTCTGGAAGAATTTCCTCACCTACAATTTTATTTACTCTATCAAAATGAAGGAACACAACAAAGTCTTCAATCTTTTTAGGATAGATATCAGTAATATCTGATGTAATTTCTCCACCAGCAACTTCTTGAATTAACAAAGCTGCACGTTTTAAAGCATATTCTGTAATCGATGGATCAATTCCTCTTTCGAAACGAAATGATGCATCTGTATTTAAGCCGTGTCTTTTAGCCGATTTTCTAATAGAAACCGGATTAAAGTAAGCACTTTCTAAGAAAATTTCTTGTGTACGTTCTGTAACACCAGACATCTTTCCGCCAAAAACACCAGCAATACACATTGGACCCACTTCGTCACAAATAAGTAAATCTTCTTCATGTAAGGTGCGTTCCACATCGTCTAATGTGATGAATTTAGTTCCAGTTTCCGCAGTTTTTACAATGATTTTGTTTCCTCTAATTTGAGAAGCATCAAAAGCATGTAAAGGTTGTCCTAATTCGTGTAACACGTAATTAGTAGCGTCAACAATATTATTTTTTGGTGTTAAACCAATAGATTTTAAGCGATTTTGCAACCAGGCCGGCGACGGTTTTACCGTTAATCCTGAAATAGTAAGACCACAATATCTAGGTGCTAATTTATCATTCTCTACTTTAACGTCCATTTTTAAGGTACGCTTTTCTACTTTAAATTTACTCACAGATGGAGTCATCAACTCAAAGTTGTTTCCTTTTTGAGATAGTCCTGCTCTTAAATCTCTTGCTACACCCATATGTGACATAGCATCTGCACGATTTGGTGTTAAACCAATTTCGAAAACTTCGTCCGTTTCAATATCGAATACTTTTGACGCTTTAGTTCCTGGTATTAAATCTTCAGACAGAATCATAATTCCATCGTGACCTTCACCAATTCCTAATTCATCTTCAGCACAAATCATTCCGTGACTTTCTTGCCCACGAATTTTTCCTTTTTTAATTTCGAAACCAACACCTTCTTTATCATAAAGTTTTGTTCCAATCGTTGCTACAGGCACTTTTTGTCCAGCAGCTACATTTGGAGCACCACAAACAATTTGAACGGGTGGATTTCCATCGCCCAAATCAACAGTGGTTATCTTTAATTTATCGGCATCCGGATGTTTTTCGCACGTTAAAACGTGACCAATAACCACACCTTCTAAACCACCTTTTAAACTTTCAAATCGGTCTACACCTTCAACTTCCAAACCTAAATCGGTAAGGATTTCAGAAATTTCTTCAGATTTTAGATCAGTTTTAATAAATTGTTTTAACCAATTGTATGATATACGCATTTGTATCGAATTTTAAGAGTGCAAAGATAGTTTAAAGTTTAAGAGTTTAAAAGTTTAAAAACTACTTTTTGCATCCTAAATTAATCTTTGAAAGTCCTTTTTAAGCGATTACAAAATAAGCTTATCTGCGTTTGATGGTTTGATGAATGTTAAAGTATAATGAATTATTAAATACTAATTGATTACTGGTGCTATTAAGCACGAAACATTAGTTACAAAAATTTTAATGTTTATCCTTTTTTTTAACTGTAAAATATAAATTCAATCATCTTGTTTAATACCGCAGAATGTGTACTTTTGAGTTGATTAATCCATTATAAGAAAAACTAAAAATGCCTTTAAATAATTTCGATATCAAAGGATTAACGAATGCAGAAGTACTTTCGTCAAGAAAGAAATTTGGAGAAAATACTTTGAATTTTAAAGAAGAAAGTGGTGTTTTAGAAGCTATAAAAAGTCTAGCAAAAGAACCAATGATTGTTCTATTACTGGTGGCTTCTGCAATTTATTTTGCGAGTGGCGAAACAGGAAATGCTGTTTTTCTATTAGCTGCTATTGTTATTGTTTCCGTCATTTCGTTATATCAAGATGCAAAAAGCAGAAATGCTTTAGAAAAGTTAAACGATTTTTCGCAACCCAATTGCAATGTAATTCGAAATGGTGAAATAATTGCCATAAAAACTGAAGATGTAGTAGTTGGTGATAGTTTGATGGTCGAAGAAGGCACTTCAATTACAGCCGATGGAATTATTGTGCATTCCAATGATTTTTCGGTAAACGAATCCATACTTACGGGCGAATCGTTTGCAGTTTTTAAAGATAAAACCAAAGAAGATAATTTTATTTATAATGGAACAACGGTGGCAACTGGCCTGGCAATCGTTAAGGTTACGCATATTGGAAATCAAACTAAGCTAGGGAAAATTGGCGAAAGTTTAGAAAGTATTCAAGAAGAAAAAACACCATTAGAAATACAAATCAACACCTTTGTTAAGAAATTAGTACTATTTGGCGCGCTAGTTTTTGTAATTGTTTGGGGAATTAATTATTTCTATTCCTATAATTTATTAGATAGTTTACTGAAAGCATTGACACTGGCGATGAGTATTTTACCAGAAGAAATTCCGATGGCTTTTACCGCTTTTATGGCACTTGGAGCTTGGCGTTTAATGCAAATGGGCGTTGTAGTAAAGCAAATGAAAACGGTTGAAACATTAGGCTCGGCTACGGTTATTTGTACCGATAAAACAGGAACAATTACTGAAAACAAGATGAGTTTGGCTCACGTATTTTCGCTTAAATCTCAAAGGATTGTCAAACAATCCGATGTTAATTCCAATGAAAAGCACTTGTTGGAAATCGCGATGTGGGCAAGTGAACCGATTCCGTTTGACCCGATGGAAATTGCTTTGCATCAGGCTTATAGCGATTTGAAAATTCAAGACGAAAGACCTAATTTTAAAATGATTCATGAATATCCATTGGACGGAAAACCTCCAATGATGACTCATATTTTTAAAAATGAAGCAGGTCGAAGAATTATCGCTTCCAAAGGTGCTCCCGAAGCTATAATGCAAGTTTCTAATTTATCAACAGAGGAAATCCAACAGATTGATGAAGCTGTAAAAACAATTACTTCGGAAGGTTATCGTGTTTTAGGAGTTGGTGAAGCTGATTTTACAACTACTAATTTTCCTGAAACCCAACAAGAATTTCAATTTGAGTTCCTAGGAATTGTTGCCTTTTATGATCCACCAAAAGCTAATATTGAAAGTGTTTTGAATCATTTTTACGAAGCTGGAATTTTAGTAAAAATTGTAACGGGTGATAATGCAGAAACTACTACTGCTATTGCGAAACAGATCGGCTTTAAAGGAATTGACCAAAATATTTCGGGTGCCGATTTAATGCAATTGTCCGATGAAGAACTGCAAGCAAAAGTGATGCAAATCAATATTTTTACACGAATGTTTCCGGAAGCAAAACTACGAATTATCAATGCATTAAAAGCGAATAATCAGATAGTAGCAATGACTGGCGATGGTGTAAATGACGGTCCGGCTTTGAAAGCAGCTCATATTGGAATTGCAATGGGAAAGAAAGGAACAGAAA
This sequence comes from Flavobacterium ardleyense, assembly GCF_042686085.1. Lineage (GTDB taxonomy): Bacteria > Bacteroidota > Bacteroidia > Flavobacteriales > Flavobacteriaceae > Flavobacterium > Flavobacterium ardleyense. The sequence goes on along the minus strand of NZ_JBHUOL010000018.1, from coordinate 115,075 downwards.
TTGCCAAACAAGCTGCTTCGCTAATTTTACTGGAAGACGATTTGTCTAAAATGGTGGATGCTGTCGCGATGGGAAGACGTATTTATACCAATTTGAAAAAAGCGATTCAATACATTATTTCAATTCACATCCCGATTATTCTTACAGTTTTTATTCCGTTAGTTTTAGGCTGGATTTATCCTAATATATTATCTCCGGTTCACGTTATATTTTTAGAATTAATAATGGGTCCAACGTGTTCTATTATTTTTGAAAACGAACCGATTGAGAAAAATACAATGCTTCAAAAACCACGACCTTATGGCACTTCATTTTTCAATTGGAAGGAATTAATTACGAGTATCATTCAAGGTTTAGCGATCACTGCTGGAGCTTTGTTTATCTATCAGTACTCGGTTTCACAAGGAATGGATCAAGCTCACACGCGTACAATGGTTTTCATCGTTTTAATTGTAGCGAATATTTTCTTGACTTTGGTAAATCGTTCGTTTTACTATTCTATTTTCACTACGATGCGTTACAAAAATAATTTAATTTCATTAATTATTGGAATCACACTTGCCATTACGGCACTGTTACTTTTTGTACCTGTTTTAAATAGTTTCTTTGAATTTGGAAATCTTACTGCTTACCAAATAATGATTGCTACTGGAGTAGGGTTTATCGCTGTAATTTGGTATGAGTTGGTAAAATTAAGTGCTAGAATTAAAAATAAAGTTAAGTGATGTTTTCAGCAGCTGACTTTCATAATCAAAACTTCAAGAAAAAAAATAGTAAAAAAAACTTAAAAATTGTTTCTATTTAAAATCTATATCGTAATATTGCAATATAGAATTTACGATACAATGGGAAGTACAAAATCAGAGCATTTTACAGCACAACAAAACGAAATGGCAATTCTTGCAAAAGCATTAGGTCATCCGGCAAGAATTGCTATTATGGAGTATTTACTAAGTGTAGATACTTGCATCTGTGGTGATATTGTCAACGAATTACCTTTGGCACAAGCCACAGTTTCGCAACATCTTAAGGAATTAAAAAAGGCAGGATTAATTCAAGGAACAATTGAAGGAAATGCGATTTGCTATTGCGTAAACGAAACGACTTTAGAAAAATTCAATAACTATTTGCAACAACTAACTTCTAAAATGGGAAGTAGAACGAGTTGCTGTTAATTAATACATCAAATACAATGGATACAAACGATCAGATTAAAGAAATGGTAAAGCAAAAATACAGTGAAATTGCTTTGCAAGACCAAGAAACTAATGCTTCATCTTGTTGTGGAAGTGGCGGTTGTAGTACAGAAGTTTATAATATTATGAGTGATGAATATGCTCATTTAGAAGGGTATAATCCGGATGCAGATTTGAAATTAGGTTGCGGTTTACCAACAGAATTTGCCAAAATTAAACCGGGTGATACGGTGGTTGATTTAGGGAGTGGTGCTGGAAATGACTGTTTTGTGGCAAGACACGAAGCAGGAATTACAGGAAAGGTAATTGGAATTGATTTTACCGAAAATATGATTGATAAAGCTCGAAATAATGCGGAGAAATTAGGCTTTAACAATGTAGAATTTCGATTAGGAGATATTGAAAAAATGCCAATAACTTCTGATGCTTCTGATGTAGTAGTCAGTAATTGCGTGATGAATTTAGTTCCGGATAAACCGAAAGCCTTTAAAGAAGTATTTCGTATTTTGAAAGCAGGCGGACACTTCAGTATTTCGGACATTGTTCTTACAGGTGATTTACCTGAGAAAATTAAAAATGCTGCAGAAATGTACGCAGGTTGCGTTGCCAGTGCGATTTTAAAAGAGGATTATTTACAAATCATAAAAGATGCTGGCTTCACAAATCTGACGCTTCAAAAGGAAAAACCAATCATTATTCCAACCGATATTTTAAAAGAATATTTAAACGAAGAAGAGATTACAGCTTATAATTCAAACAAAACTAATATTTATAGTATTACGGTTTATGGCGAAAAAGAAGCAGTTTGTTGTGCTCCAAATTGCTGTTAATTTTAAGTTTTGAATTTCATTGCATAAAAAAAGAGGACTTTTCTAAATCCTCTTTTTTTATTTGTATTTTATAGCATCGAACTAAAAAGTTAAAGTTCCCGCTAATTCTTTTAAATTGATTTCTGAAATTTTAGTGACATATTGTGCATTTGAATAACGAACCGATGCTTCAACATAATTTTGTTGAGCGGTTCTAAATTCAACTGTGGTAATTGTTCCAATTTTAAACTTCGCTAAAGTAATATCTAAGTTTTGCTTAGCAATTTCGATGTTTTTCTCTTCTACTTTTACCAATTCTAAGTTGGTTTGATAACTCGCATATAAAGAAGCCAGTTCCGTTTCTAAAGATAGCTTTTGCTGTTCTAAAACTAAACCAGCATTCTCCACTTGGTATTTAGCAATTTTTTCATTTTTATTTTGAAGAAAGCCATTAAAAATTGGAACAGAAGCCGTTACACCGTATACAAATCCTTTTCCTGAAGATTCCGTTACAAATCCTAATGAAGATTCTGAACGGGTGAAATTATAGCCAGAAGTTAATCGAACTGTCGGATAACGATTCCCTTTTACTTGCTTCAAATTTAAATCGGCCACCTTCTTCGTTAAGATTTGCGATTGGAGTACGGGATTTTGCTTTTGAGCCGTTTCTGTTAGTTCGGCAAAGTCTAAATTTTGTTCAAAGGTGATTTCTTCATTCACTTTAAAATCAGTTTGTAGCTCACGAATTAATAATTCGTTCATTCTAATTTTAGTAATGCGATATGCTTCTTTTTGCTTTAATAGTAAACTCAAATCGCTATTCAAATCTACTTGAGCATTTAAAACTTCTAATTTGGAAGCTTTTCCAATACTAAATCGGTTTTGAGCCGTATTCAAACGCTGATTTGAAATTACAATTGCAGTATCAATCGATGCTAAGACTTGTTGCTGTTGCACCAAATCAAAATACGTCACATAAACATCACTAATCTTATTCAAAATCGCAGTTTGCAATTCGGCTTTTCCTTGTTGTTCTAAAACGTTTAATTGTTCTTTTCGGGCAAACATACTTAAACCGTCAAAAATCGTCCAATCGAGCCCAACACCATAACTCAAGTTCATGTTTTTTGCACCGTCAACTTCTCTTACCGTTCCGTCGCCTTGTGTTTGTTTGGTATCTAAAATACTGTTGCTGTTGGTTAAATTAGCATTTAATGTTGGCAACATTCCGGCTCTAGCCAAAGAATTATTGGTGGCATCAATTTTTGAATTGTTTGTAGCAATTTTAATATCGTAATTATTTTCTAAAGCCATTTTTAACGCATCTTCTAACGACAGCACTTCTTGTGCTTGCGTTGAAAATCCTAGTAAAAGGAGTAAGGCTATTTTATATATCTTCTGCATATTATTATTTTTCTAAAGCATCTAAATTATCAAATTCAGGACGGTGTTTTCTGGCTCTTGACCAAAGCATATAAATCGAAGGAATAACGAATAATGTTAAGATTAACGAGAATAAAGTTCCTCCTACAATTACAACTCCCATTCCCATTCTACTTGTTGAAGCTGCTCCAAATGACATTGCAATTGGTAAAGCTCCTAAAGCAATTGCTAAACTCGTCATCAAAATAGGACGTAAACGTGCTACAGAAGCTTCGATAATTGCTTCATATTTTGGAATTCCTTGTTCTCTTAATTGGTTCGCAAATTCCACAATCAGAATTCCGTTTTTGGTTACCAATCCAATTAACATAATCGTTCCAATTTGACTAAATATATTCCAAGTTTGTCCAAATAACCAAAGCGAAAATAATGCTCCGGCTACAGCCAATGGAACTGTGATAATAATAATAAATGGATCGATAAAGCTTTCGAACTGAGCCGCTAAAATCAAGAAAATCAATAATAAAGCTAGTCCAAATGCGAAAGAAGTGTTAGAACTACTTTCCACGAAATCTCTAGATTCGCCACCTAAATCGGTAGTAAAAGTTTCATCTAATACTTTCGCTTTAATTTCGTCCATCGCATTAATCCCGTCAATCATACTCTTTCCTGGAGCTAAACCTGCGGAAACAGTGGCCGACATATAACGGTTGTTGTGAAATAACTGCGGTGGATTACTCTGTTCTTCAACTTCCACAACATTATCTAATTGGATTAGATTTCCATCCTTATTTTTTACAAAAATCGAAGTTAAATCTAAAGGAGCACTACGATCTTTTTGATCAAATTGACCGATGACTTGGTATTGTTTTCCATTCAACATAAAATAACCAAAACGCTGACCACTTAATGATAATTGAAGGGTTTGTGCCACATCAATTACTGAAACACCTAAACTCTCCGCTTTTTCACGATTAATAGATACGTTGATTTCAGGCTTATTGAATTTTAAGTTGACATCTACATTTGAGAACGTTTCATTTTTAGCAGCTTCTTCCATAAACAACGGAATTTTAGCTCTTAATTTCTCAAAGTTTGGTGCTTGAATAATATATTGAATTGGCAAACCACCACGTCTGTTTACAGAAATAGTAGGTTGTTCCGAAACGTTTACTTTGGCTTCTGGATATTTTTTGGTCCAATTGTTTAAGTTTTGCACAATTTCTTTTTGAGAACGTTCTCTTTCTCCCGGTGGCACTAAAGCCAAACGAACTCGACCTGAATTCACAGAAGAAGATAAAAATCCTGGAGAAGTAATTACAATAGCCACTTTTTTCTCTGGAATGGAATCATTTATTAAATTAGACAAATCTTGCATAAAGCGATCGGTATAATCATAAGTTGCACCTTCGGGCGTAGCAACACTTATAACCGCTAAACTTCTGTCATCATACGGAGCAGTTTCTTTCGGAAGAATGCTAAAAAAGAAAGCAATCAATCCAAAACAAAAAGCAATAATTGGAAAACTTATCCATTTTCGGCTTAAAAACTTAGTCAAATAATCACCATATCCTTTGTTTAAACTTACGAAGAAAGGTTCACTATAATTGTAGAATTTAGTTCTTCTTTGTTTACCGCTTTTCATTAAATAAGCATTCAACATTGGTGTTAACGTTAAGGATACGAAAGCCGAAATTAATACGGCAGCACCAATAACTACTCCAAACTCTCGGAAGAGTCGGCCCACAAAACCTTCCAGAAATATTACCGGTAAAAACACGGCTGCTAACGTCACAGAAATCGAAATAACGGCGAAGAAAATTTCATTCGAACCTTTAATTGCTGCTTCGATAGGAGACATTCCTTCTTCAACTTTCTTATAGATATTTTCGGTGACTACAATTCCATCATCAACCACTAATCCAGTGGCTAATACAATTGCTAAAAGAGTTAGTACATTAATGGAAAATCCAAAAAGATACATAATAAAAAATGTTGCAATTAGTGAAACCGGAATATCAATTAGCGGACGAATAGCAATCGACCAATCTCTAAAGAATAAAAAGATAATTATAATTACAAGAATTACTGAAATCATTAGTGTTTCCGCTACTTCAACTACCGATTGCTTTATAAATAAAGTGTTATCTAAAGCAATATTTAATTCAATATCTGCTGGTAAATCCTTTTTTAAACGCTCTAATTCTTTGTAAAATTGATCGGCAATTTCCAAGTAATTCGTTCCAGGTTGTGGAATAATCGCCACAGCAACCATCGGTTTTCCGTTCGATGTTAATTTTGTTTCTAAGTTTTCAGGCTCTAAAGCAACATTGGCAACATCGCTTAATCTTACGGTGCGATTGTCATCGGAAATAATTATAATCTCATTAAACTCTTTTTCTGTAGATAGATTCCCTACGGTTTTAACGGTTAATTCGGTATTAGCTCCTGTTAATTTTCCTGACGGAAGTTCTACATTTTGTTTGTCTAATGCTTTTTTAACATCACCAACCGTAACGCCATACGAATTCATTTTAAGTGGATCAATCCAAATACGCATTGCATATCTTTTTTGTCCCCAAATTTGAACACTACTTACGCCTGGAATCGTCTGAATTCGCTCACCAATTACGTTTTCGGCATAATCACTTAGTTCTAATACATTTTTTGTATTACTCTGAACCGTCATCGAAATTATCGCATCCGAATCGGCATCAGCCTTAGCTACGACTGGCGGTGCATCAATATCTTGAGGCAAACTTCGAATGGCTTGCGATACTTTATCACGTACATCATTCGCAGCTTCTTCAAGATTTTTTTCTAATTGAAATTCGATGGTAATATTACTAGAACCTTGATTACTCGAAGAAGTGATATTTCGAATACCATCAATCGAGTTAATTGCTTTTTCAAGCGGTTCTGTAATTTGCGATTCGATAATATCTGCGTTTGCTCCTGTATAATTTGTTCTAACGTTAATTACAGCAGGATCGATAGACGGATATTCGCGCACGCCTAAATAGTTGAACCCTAAAATACCAAATAATACAATTAATAGATTGATTACGATGGTAAAAACGGGTCTTTTTATACTTAATGTGGATAAACTCATTTGAAGTTATAATTTGTTCCGAAGCTTCGGAGTTGAAATTTTATAGTTGAATTTCCGTCATCCAATAGTGGGATTTGGAATTTAGATGTTGGGATTTTATTTTATCCTAACTTTTATGTCAGCATCATTTTTAATCGCCATTACACCAGAAACTACTAGAGTATCACCAGCTTTAATTCCGCTAGTGACCACAACATCTTTATCGGTTCGGGTTAAAGTTTCAATTTTTACTTCTTTTGCTTTTCCATTCGATGCGATATAAACTACTTTTCCATTTTGAATCGGAATTACGGCTTCGGTAGGAACTAATATTGCGTTTTTAATGTTTTTCAACGGAAGTTCCACAGTGGCGAAAGTTCCAGCAATTAATTTGTTTGAAGGATTATCCGCAATTGCTCTTACTTTCAAAGTTCTTGTAGCAATTTCAATTTCAGGATCGATGGCGTAGATTTTTGCCGAAAAAGATTCCGAACTATTTGGCATCGTAATTTTTACCGAAGTATTATTTTCAACTCCAGTAGCGTATTTTTCAGGAATCGAAAAACTGATTTTCACTTGATTAGAACTCACCAATTTTGTGATTAGAGTAGAAGGAGTAACATAGGTTCCAGGTGAAATATTTCGCAATCCGATTTTACCCGAAAATGGAGCTCTTATAGAAGTTTTAGCAATCTGAGCTTGAATCAATTGCGATTGTGCTTTCAAACTTCTGAATTCCGCACTAGCAATATCGTATTCTTCTTGACTAATTGCTTCCTTTTGAAGTAACAATTTAGCTCTTCTTTCATTTTCAGAAGCTAAGTTTTGTTTGGTTGTTGCTTGCGATAATTGAGCACGTAATTCAATATCATTCACTTTTAGTAAAACTTGTCCTTTGTTTACATTCGTACCTTCTGTGAAATAGATTTGCTCTACAATTCCAGAAACTTCACTTCTAATTTCCACATTTTCATTGGCTTCAATAGAACCAGAAAGTGATATTACATTAGAGAAATCCTTTTCAGAAAGTACAATACCGTCAACCATCGTTGGTGGTTTTTTATCACCTTTCTTGTTGTTTTTTCCCGATGCAGTGGTATTTGATGTAATTCGATACCCAATTAATCCAATTAAAATCAGGACGAATAAGGTAATAAGGATAGTTTTCAGTTTCATAATATAGAATAATACTTAAGCCTACAAATCTATGTTATACGAATTAAAAAAGCCAAAAAGTTATAAATTATTTAACATTATTTGTAGATACAAATGTTGTTTAGACTTATTTTATACAATACATTAAAAATAAATTATAAAAAAACGCTGTACTTTTAAGTAGAAGTACAGCGTTTTGTATAATGGAAATTGTATTATAAACTACTCAATACTATCAGTTATTGTAGTTGTATCAATGATTAAATCAGAATCTTTAGTTTTCTTTGCTTTGTTTTCACAACGAGTACAAAGATGATCGATGTTCTTTAATTCTCTTGCTTGAGCAACAGTTCCTTCAAAAATTTCAGTTGTTCTGTCCGAATTGATGTAACCACAATCATTATATAAATGATAACTTTTTCCTGATTTTGTCCAATAGACAAGATTTGTACCTGTTAAGTCTTTTACCTGTTCGGTTTGTTCAGTATATTGTTCCACTGAAGGCGGATTGAAATCAGTTCCTGTTATTCCAGCAATTAAAAGAGCTACAACGGCAATTCCTCCAATAATCCCTTTTTGTTTTCCATCCATATTTTTATTTGTGAATACAAAAATAACTAACGGTAGGAAAGCAATTACAGCTACGATTAAGCCCAATTGACTCTGCATGAAAAACATAAATTTATTTTTTTCTGAAGCTGGGTCTAATCGATTTGATTTTTTCCAAAAGTAAGAACCTAAAATAGCGAATGCCAAATCCACAACAATAAGCCCAATAATCCAAGGCATATTAATAGGTTGTGATAACACAAATTTTATTGCAAAAATTTGAGCCACAATAGCTACTGCCCAACTTAATAATGCAAATAATCGCAATTGGGTTGCTTTTCCTTTCGCTTCACTCGTTGGAACAAAAGTTGTTGACGATGAAGTTGAAGTCGGCGAGGGGCTGTCGCCTTCAATTTTAGTGATTTTTTTTGAGCTCATTTTTTTAGTTTTAGAATCAAGTTAATACAAACTTAATCATTTTTTTTAAGTCAACAATAGTGTGTTTTATTTTTTGCTTTGTAAGAAGCAATTCAGTTCCAATAGATTAAAAAAGAATTGTTTTGAAGTATAATTTTTGAGTTTAATTTAAAACTCATTATTTTAAAATTAGTAGCTTTTTTCTAACTAATATAATTCCAAATGGTTTTCTTTTTGCTGATTTCAATGAAAGCAACTCGCAATTTAGAATGTTCTGGTTTTTCCATCGGAGCGTCGTCTTTCAGTAATTTTATGGCGTGATGACGTGCTAATTGTAAAATATCTTTATCACGCACTAAATCAGCAATTTGAAGATTTAAAACACCGCTTTGTTGTTTCCCCATCAAATCGCCAGGACCACGTAATTTCAAATCAACTTCCGAAATTTCAAAGCCGTCATTCGTGCGAACCATTGTATCCATTCTGATTTTACTGTCGTTGCTTAATTTGTGACTGGTCATCAAAATACAATAACTTTGTTCGGCACCACGACCAACACGACCTCTTAACTGATGTAATTGGGATAATCCAAAGCGTTCAGCACTTTCAATTACCATTACCGAAGCATTTGGAATATTTACACCAACTTCAATCACAGTTGTCGCGACCATAATATTCGTTTTTCCTGCTGAAAAGCGTTGCATTTCTGCTTCTTTTTCCGCAGGTTTCATTTTTCCGTGCACAATTGAAATTGCATATTGTGGTAATGGAAAATCTCTTGAAACCCCTTCATAACCATCCATTAAATCTTTATAATCCATTTTTTCGGATTCCTGAATTAAAGGATAAACTATATAAATTTGGCGTCCTTTGGCTATTTCATCTTTCAGAAATTTCCAAACTTTCAAACGATTGCTATCAAAACGATGAACAGTTTGAATTGGTTTTCTGCCGGGTGGCAATTCATCAATCACTGAAATATCTAAATCACCATACAAACTCATCGCTAAAGTTCGAGGAATAGGAGTAGCAGTCATCACTAAAACGTGAGGAGGAATTACATTTTTCTTCCACAATTTACTTCGCTGTTCAACGCCAAAACGATGTTGCTCATCAATTATCGCTAAGCCTAAATTTTGAAATTTTACTTTATCTTCAAGTAAAGCGTGCGTTCCAATTAAGATATCTAAAGAACCGTTTTCTAAAGCTTCGTGAATGATTTTTCGTTCTGAAGTTTTAGTTGAACCTGTAAGTATTTTAATTGTGATATCTAGTTCATTAGCTAATTCTGAAATTCCGATAAAATGTTGATTAGCGAGGATTTCTGTCGGAGCCATTAAGCAACTTTGAAAGCCATTATCTTTGGCTAAAAGCATACACATTAAGGCTACAATAGTTTTTCCAGAACCCACATCTCCTTGTAGTAAACGATTCATTTGAGCGTTACTTCCTAAATCATTTCGAATTTCTTTTAGCACTCTTTTTTGAGCATTTGTCAAATCGAAAGGCAAATGATTGTTGTAGAAATCGGTAAAATAATTTCCTACTTTTTCAAAAGGCATTCCTTTGATTTTATGCTTTCGAATCAGGTTTTTGGTGATTAATTGGAGTTGGATGAAAAATAATTCTTCAAATTTCAATCGGAATTGGGCTTTAGCTAATAAATCTTGACTTTTTGGAAAATGAACGTTAAATAAGGCTTCATTTTTTGGAATCAACTTTAACTCCTCTAATAGATAATTGGGAATTGTTTCTTGAAATAAATTTTGTGTTTCTAAAAACAATTGTTGCATCATTTTATTGACCACTTTGTTGGTAATTCCTCTATTGGCAAGCTTTTCTGTACTTGGATAAACGGGTTGCATGGCAGAACGAAGACTTGCTTTATGCTCTTCTAACAATTCCATTTCAGGATGTGCCATATTAAAAGTAGCTCCAAATTGGCTCACTTTTCCAAAAATCACATAAACGGTATTGATTTTTAAACTTTCGCGAACCCATTTTTGGCCTTGAAACCAAACCAATTCCATTTGGCCTGTATCGTCTACAAAAGTTGCGACTAATCGGCCTCTTCCTTTGGCTTGTTCAACGGTTTTAATGTTGATTACTTTCCCAACAATTTGTACTTCTGAATTATTATTTTGTAATTCATTTACTTTGTAATAACGCGTTCTATCGATATATCGGTTGGGATATAAATTCAGTAAATCGCTATATTTGAAAATTCCCAATTCTTTGCGTAATAAATCGCCACGTTGTGGACCAACGCCTTTGAGATATTCTATTGGAGTTTCGAGTAAGTTCAAGTTTTGTAAATTGTAAATCTTATAAATTATATTGTTAAGCGAAGATAGTTTATAAATTGTTAATTTAGAAATGTCACCACTTGAAAATGCTTATATTCGTATCATAAATTAGAATGTATGAAAATGTTTCGTTTCCTTTTTATTGGTCTTTTCGGAATAACCGCTTTTGCACAACAAACCAATAAAGTTGATTTTATAAAATGTAATGCTTTAGTAATTCCAAATCCAGTCGAAAAATCGATTTCGGGAAGTATTACTTATGAATTTAAGTTAAAACAAGCGATTGATACTATTAAAATTGATGCAATTAATATGCAGTTTTCTGAAGTTTTTATTAATGGTATTTTGGTAAATTATAAGAATTCCGGCAAAACTTTAGATTTATTTGAAGGATATAAAAGAGGGAAAAACCGAATTTCATTCAATTATTCGGCTAAACCGAAACAGACTTTATATTTTACGGGAGAAGGTGAAAATTTACAAATATGGACTCAAGGACAAGGGAAATTCACTAGTTATTGGTTGCCAAGTTTTGATGATGTGAATGAAAAAGTGATTTTTAATCTGTCGGTTGAATTCGATAATAATTTTCAAACATTAGCAAACGGCTCTTTAAACCGAATTAGTACAAATGCCAAAGAAGGTAAAAAACAATGGCATTACCAGATGCAAAAACCGATGTCGTCTTATTTAGTGATGTTGGCGATTGGTAATTTCGAAAAGCAGTTTGAAACTTCAAAATCGGGTACGCCTTTAGAGTTTTATATTGATAAAAATGATGTCGATAAATTTGAACCCACGTTTCGCTATTCGAGACAAATGTTTGATTATTTGGAAAAAGAAATAGGAGTGAAGTATCCTTGGCATATTTACCGACAAGTTCCGGTTCGTGATTTCTTATATGCCGGAATGGAAAACACGACTTCTACGATTTTTGCACAAGATTTTGTGGTAGATCCCATAGGTTTCAATGATAGAAATTATATAAATGTGAATGCCCACGAATTAGCACATCAATGGTTTGGTGATTTAGTTACGGCAGAATCAAGTAAACATCATTGGTTGCAAGAAGGTTTTGCGACTTATTATGCCTTATTAGCGGAACGAAATTTATTTGGCGATGATTATTTCTATGATCAATTGAATACTTATGCTGAGCAGTTAAAACGAGCTTCCAAAACCGACATAATTCCGGTAATGAATGAAAAAGCGAGTTCTTTAACGTTTTACAAAAAAGGAGCTTGGGCTTTGCACGTAATGCGAGAAGATATTGGGCCGGAAAAATTTCAAAAAGCTGTTAAAAAGTATTTGAAGAAATACCAATATAAAAATGTAAATACGGATGATTTCTTGAAAATTTTAAAACAAGTTTCAGGATATGATGTGGAAAATTTTAAAAAGGTTTGGTTGGAACAATCCGGATTTGAGACAGAAATTGCACAGCGCTATTTGGACAAAAACAAATTTATTCAAGAATTCCAAGAACTTCGAAAATCGAAAAAATCATTAGCAGAATTGATAGAATTACTTGATTCATCTGCTTATTTTCCAATGAAAGAATACGTTATTTATCACACACAAAATTTACCTTTCGATGAGCGAAAAGCGTTGTTAGAAGTTGCAATGAATACTAATTCGGTGCAAGTTCGACAAGCTGTAGCTGAAACTGTAAAAGTAATTCCAATTGTTTTTAAATTACAATACGAGTCCTTATTAAATGATGCTTCATACAAAACTAAAGAAATAGCATTAGGTAATTTATGGCGAAATTTCCCTGAAGATCGCCTGAAGTATTTAGAACAAACTGAAGCAATTGAAGGAAATAATGATAAAAGTTTTAAATTAACTTGGTTGGCTTTAGCAATGAATACTGAAGATATTTCCGAACAAAGGCAATTTGAATGCTATGAAAAATTATTAGACTTCGCTTCTACAAATTATGAAAGCTCTGTAAGACAAAATGCTTTGGAATTATTATTACAGATGAATCCAAATGATGAAAAAGTAGTTGCGTTATTGTTTCAAACCACAATTCATCACAAATGGCAGTTTACCAAGTTTGGAAGAGAAGCTATCAGAAAATCACTTAAAAATGCAAAATATAGAGCGTTAGTAACTCAATTGGCAAGCAAAGCGACTGGCGATTTAAAAGAGTTGTATTTAAGATTTTTGAATGAGTAAGGAGATTTCAACTTTGTCAAAGTTTAAAATTTAAGAGAGCTTTAAATTTGGCGTATAAAAAAATCCTACATAAAGTAGGGTTTTAAATTTTGGTGGGCGATTGCTTGTGCCGATTCTATCGGCAAGGGGTTCGAACCCTCGACCCTCCCGATAGAATCGGGATGCTCTGAATAATCTGAGCTAATTATTTTATAAATCGGAAGTCGTAATCAATTCCTTTATTTTTATTTTGCTTTTCCAACTCTTAATTTGTTTTTCACGACTAATAGCATCATTTTTATGGTCAAACGTTTCGTAATATTTGAGTTCCCAATCATTAGTGGAACCTGTAAAACCTTTGCTTTTTTGATTGTGACGAATTATGCGTTCTTTTATATCAGAAGTATATCCAATGTAGAATTTATCCTTTGTTGGACTGTGAAGAATGTAAACGAAATAGTGCATATAATTTAAAATTTGGCGTATAAAAAAATCCTACATAAAGTAGGATTTTAAATTTTGGTGGGCGATTGCTTGTGCCGATTCTATCGGCAAGGGGTTCGAACCCCCAACCCTCCCGATAGAATCGGGATGCTCTTAATAAGCTGAGCTAATTATTTTATAAATCAGAAGTCGTAATTAATTCCTTGATTTTTATTTTGCTTTTCCAACTCTTAATTTGTTTTTCACGACTAATAGCATCATTTTTATTGTTAAACGTTTCGTAATATTTGAGTTCCCAATCATTAGTGGAACCTGTAAAACCTTTGCTTTTTTGATTGTGACGAATAATGCGTTCTTTTAGATCGGAAGTATATCCAATATAGAATTTGTCCTTTGTTGGACTGTGAAGAATGTAAACGAAATAGTGCATATAATTTAAATTTGGCGTATAAAAAAATCCTACATAAAGTAGGATTTTAAATTTCGGTGGGCGATGAGGGGTTCGAACCCCCGACCCCCTCGGTGTAAACGAGGTGCTCTGAACCAGCTGAGCTAATCGCCCCAATATTTTATTTGTTTTGGTTATTGAGGTTTGTTTCCCCAACCCTCCCGATAGAATCGGGATGCTCTGAACCAGCTGAGCTAATCGCCCCAATATTTTATTTGTTTTGGTTATTGAGGTTTGTTTCCCCAACCCTCCCGATAGAATCGGGATGCTCTGAACCAGCTGAGCTAATCGCCCCAATAAGTTGCTTTACTTCCGTATTGCGAGTGCAAATATAGGATGATTTTTTGTTTCTGCAAGCGTTTTTAAATAAAATATTATTTTTTCTCTATCTTTTCTAAAAGGACTTTATTGGTGTAATTGACCATTGTAATGGTAATTTCTTCATTACTAGCAGTTTTACCCTCAATAATGTAAATTTTACCTTTGCGGTAATCTTTATTACTTTTATCAAAATCAACATCACCATAGCGTAAACTGTTGCGAACATCGTCCATAGTGACTAATTTTTGATCGATTGAACGCTGAGCCAAGGTGTCAATTTCTAAAGATTTACTTCTTAAATCTTTTAAAACTCTACAATTTGGAAAATAACAAAATTCAACTCCTCTGTCAGTAGCTTTTGATTTTAAAAACCATATTACAAATACGCCTCCTAAAAACAAACCAAACATATAATAAGCTAAACGAAACTGAAACTTCATAAAAATATAATTTGTGCAAATTTACTATAAATTAAACACATAAACATATTGTTTGGCTTGTGTTTTAAAGTAATATTAGAAAACAATTAGATTAATATCTCGGTAATCCAAATTAAACCAATCAGCAATTGATTTATTAGTTAATAGTCCGTGGTAGCTGTAGATTCCATTTTTTAGGCCTTTATCGCAACGAATAGCACTTTCTATTCCTCCATCATCCGCAATTTGCAAGAGAGAAGGGGATATTATGTTACTAATAGACATCGAAGCTGTTTTTGAATAACGAGAAGGAATATTTGGAACGCAATAATGAATTACGTTATTTTTAATGAATGTTGGATTTTCATGAGTAGTTACTTCAGAACTTTCAAAACAACCGCCCGTATCAATGCTAACATCAACAATAACGGCTCCTTTTTTCATATGTTCCACCATTGTTTCGGTAACGATAATCGGTGCACGATCTTTTCCTTTCATAGCACCAATTGCGACATCACAACGGCGTAATGCCTTTAAAAGTGACTTTTCTTGAATGGTAGATGTAAAAATACGTTGATTTAAGGTGTTTTGTAAGCGACGTAATTTCGTAATTGAGTTATCAAAAACTTCTACGCTTGCTCCTAAACCTAAAGCAGTTCGCGCTGCATATTCTGCAACCGTTCCAGCTCCGATGATTACCACTTTTGTTGGCGGAACTCCAGTGATATTGCCGAATAACAATCCTTTTCCGAGATTATCTCCAATCATTAATTCAGACGCGATTAAAATAGAAGCGGTTCCTGCGATTTCTGATAAAGATTTGACTGCTGGATAAGAACCATCTTCATCTTTTATGAATTCAAATGCTAAAGCAGTAATCTTTTTTTTGGCCAATGCTTCAAAATATTCTTTTTTCTGTGTTTTTAATTGGATCGCAGAAATTAAGATGGTTTTTGGATTCATCATTTCAATCTCTGTAAGAGTAGGAGGCTCCACTTTTAAAATCATCGGGCAGCCCAATACTTTTTTGGTGTCGTTTGTAATTTCCGCACCATTATCACTGTATTCTTTGTCTGAATAACTAGAATTTGTTCCGGCTCCAGCTTCGACCATTACACGATGTCCGTGAGAAGTTAAAGATGAAACGGCATCGGGCGTTAAGCAAATACGACGTTCTTGATAAGAGGTCTCTTTTGGGATTCCAATGAACAATTCGCTTTTATGTCGTGCTACTTCAAGCTTTTCTTCTTGTGGAAGTAATTGAGAGGCAGAAAATGGACTATATATAGACATTGTGTGTGTTTTGAGCAACTAAATTAGTAATAATTTTGGGATGAAAAAAAAGAATAAAGAAAAAAGAGAATAGCAAGTGTTAATTTCTATTCTCTTTCACTTTTTATTAGTTTTTATTAGTTTTTTAAGGTCAATTCGCGCTTTCCATCGGGTAAAACTTTGATGGAAATTACTCCATGATCAATTGGAATTAAATTAGGTGTTTTTTCGGGCCATTCGATAAAGCACCAATCATCGGAATAAAAATATTCGTCTAAACCCATATCATATCCTTCTTCTTCCGAATTCAATCGGTATAAATCGAAATGATAAACAACTTCTCCATCGGAAGTTCGGTATTCGTTGACCAATGAAAATGTAGGACTACTCGAATTATCTTTCACACCTAATTCCTTCACCAATTCTTTAATTAAAGTCGTTTTTCCAGCACCCATTTCAGCGTGGAACGTAATTATTTTTTTTAAAGAAGGAGTTGCGATGATCTGTTTAGCAACCTTTGTTATTTCGTCTAATGAAAAAACTATTGTCATATAATACTCTAATTTTCTGAAAATTGATTACTAATTACTTTTTATCTAGGTTCAAAAACTAAAAACGGGATTACCATTTCTTCTAACGAAATTCCTCCGTGTTGATACGTATTTCGATAATAACTCACATAATGATTGTAGTTGTTTACGTAAGCCAAAAATAAATCGTTTTTCGCAAAAATAAAAGAACTGCTCATATTTAAAGTAGGCAATCCGATTTTTTTCGGATCTTTTACCGCATAAACATCTTTGTCTTCATACGTTAAACTTCTACCTGTTTTGTAGCGAAGATTCAAACTAGTGTTCTTATCTCCGATAACTTTTGAAGGATTCTTGCAATTAATAGTTCCGTGATCAGTTGTGATAATTAATCTAAAACCCATTTGTTGAGCTTGTTGAATCATATCCAATAAAGGTGAGTTCTTAAACCAACTCGCTGTTAATGAGCGATATGCTTTGTCATTTGATGCCAATTCTTTCACTACATCCATTTCGGTTTTAGCGTGTGACAGCATATCTACAAAATTGTAAACAATAGTCGTTAAATCGTTACTCTTCAAGGATTTGAAATTGTCAGCTAATTTTTTTCCCGAATTAAAATTGGTTATTTTATAATATTCTTGCTTTATGTTTAAACCCAAACGCTTTAATTGTTCCGTAAGGAATTCGCCTTCGTATAAATTCTTTCCACCTTCTTCGGGATCATTTTTCCAATATTGCGGAAATTTCTTTTCCATATCAGCCGGTAAAAGTCCTGAAAATATAGCATTTCTTGCATACTGAGTCGCCGTTGGTAAAATTGAGAAATAACTAACTTCTTTCTCTAATTTATAGTGATTGTTCACAATTCCTTCGAACGCCTTCCATTGATCATAGCGTAAATTATCAATTACGATGAAAAGAATTGGTTTATCTTTTTTACGGATTTCAGGAGCTACTAATTCTCCGAAAATTTCGTGCGAAAGAATCGGTTTATCAGCTTTTGGTTGGAACCAATCTTCATAATTACGTTCGATAAACTTCCCGAATTGCATATTGGCTTCAGCTTTCTGACTTTCCAAAATCTCAACCATACTTTGGTCTTCAATATTTTCCAGTTTTAGTTCCCAAAAGACTAACTTTTTATACAATTCCACCCATTCTTCATAAGTGCGAACCATCGACATATCCATCGCAATTTTTCTAAATTCCTTCTGATAATCTAAAGTTGTTTTCTCTGAAACTAAGCGAGAATGGTCTAAGTTTTTCTTCAAACTTAATAAAATCTGATTTGGATTTACAGGTTTTATCAAATAATCGGCAATTTTAGAACCAATTGCTTCTTCCATTATATATTCTTCTTCACTTTTCGTAATCATAATTACGGGAACGGAAGATTTCTTTTCTTTTATTTCTGCCAAAGTTTCTAAACCACTTAAACCAGGCATGTTTTCGTCTAAAAGTACGATATCGAAGTTCTCAGTATCAAATAAATCGATTGCATCTTGTCCATTGTTGCAAGTAGTTACGTGGTAATTTTTCTTTTCTAAAAAAAGAATATGTGGTTTTAATAAGTCAATTTCGTCATCAACCCATAGTATTTTTATTTGGCTCATTTTTACATTATTTGTGTGCAAGTTAGTATTTATTAAACGGCGTTTGTATTAAAATTAGTATAAAACTTTTCAATATTCCCATAAAAAAATCCTGAAATTATCAGGATTAAATTATTTTTTTAATAACACGTAATTTGTGTGTATGTCTGTTGGTGTCCGCGTTGTAAATTCCTAAGTGATCTAAACGGTCAATTCGAACTTGTCCAGAAGCGTGAATGATGTAATTATCTTCCATCATGATTCCGACGTGAACAATATTTCCCTCGTCATTATCGAAAAATGCCAAATCTCCAGGCTCGCTTTCTTCAATAAAACTTAGCGGTTCGCCTTGAGTAGCTTGTTGCGATGCATCTCGAAGTAAGTGATAGCCATTTATTTTATAAACCATTTGGGTAAACCCCGAACAATCAATACCAAAGGGCGATTTTCCTCCCCATAAATAAGGTGCATTCAAATACATAAATGCCGTTTTGACTAATTCCGATTTCGGTTTAGTGCCACAAACTTTCATTCCATCAAAGCTAAATTTACTGGTATTTATTTCTTCATTTTCTAAGAACGATAGGGACGAGCCTAGCGGAATTGGAAGTAAATAATTGTTTGGTGTGGAAATGTATTCGATTAAATCAGCATTTAAAACAATAGGTGCATCTTTTAAAAACGCATATTGTTCTTCAGTAATTGGATGAAATTGTTTGTTGTCAATCCATCCGATGTATCCATCAAAATCTAATTCTATTTGCGACCATTTTGCAGTAGCTTCAATAATTTTGAAATGTTCCCCAAATAACAATTGGGAAACCTGCTCGCTTTTATCGCTAGCTTCGGCTCTTAAAGGTACAATGGCTAAATTACAAATTCCAAACATAAACGGATACATAAAAAATGATGAATAATGAATTCCTTACAAATGTAATTAAAATTCAAAATTCATCATTAGTAAAAATTATAAATTATGCTCTTTCAATTACAATTGCTGAAGCACCACCACCACCATTACAAATAGCAGCTGCACCAATTTTAGCATTGTTTTGATTTAAAACATTAATTAATGTAACGATAATTCTTGCACCAGAACATCCAAGTGGATGACCTAATGAAACAGCACCTCCGTTTACGTTTATTTTAGAATCATCTATTTCTAAAATTTTAGCATTAGCCAAACCAACTACTGCGAAAGCTTCGTTAAATTCGAAATAATCTACATCACCAACTGATAAACCAGCTTTTGCTAATGCTTTTGGTAATGCTTTTGCAGGTGATGTCGTAAACCATTTTGGTTCTTGGGCCGCATCTGCATATGATTTAATATAAGCTAAAGGAGTTAATCCTAAAGATTTTGCTTTTTCTTCACTCATTAAAACTAATGCAGCAGCACCGTCATTAATTGTTGAAGCATTTGCTGCAGTAACTGTCCCGTCTTTTGTAAAAACAGGAGCTAATGAAGGAATTCTATCTAATTTTACGTTAGTATATTCTTCATCCTTAGAAACTACAATGGCATCACCTCTTCTCTGAGGCACTTCAACAGGCACAATCTCTGCATCAAATTTTCCAGCATCCCAAGCGTCAGAAGAACGTTTGTAAGATTGAATTGCAAAATTATCCTGATCTTCTCTTGAAAAATTATATTCAGTTGCGCATAAATCAGCACAAACACCCATTGCACTATTATCGTATGCATCAGTAAGTCCGTCTTTTTGCATTCCGTCTACTAATGATGTTGGGCCAAATTTCACACCATTTCTTAAATGAACATAATGTGGAATCAAACTCATGTTTTCCATACCACCAGCAACTACGATTTCAGCATCACCAGCCATAATAGCTTGTGCACCTTGCATAACTGCTTTCATTCCACTAGCACAAACTTTATTGATAGTTGTACAAGAAACGTTTTCAGATAAACCAGCATATAAAGCAGCTTGTCTAGCAGGTGCTTGACCATTTCCAGCCTGAACTACGTTCCCCATTAATACTTCATCAACTAATTTAGGATCTAAATTAATTCTACTCAAAGCGCCTTTGATGGCAGCAGCTCCTAATTTTGTAGCAGGTACACTTGATAAAGCACCCATAAAACTTCCAATTGGAGTTCTAACAGCAGAAACTATAACTACTTTCTTATTCATAATACTAATATTTTTATTTGAATTGCGAAATTACTAATTTTATTCTAATTTTGATTACGGTTTTTTATGTAATTACAATAAAATCGCAATGAAGATTTGTTTTTAGTATGTGTCCGATTTATAGTTATTTGATATGAAAAGTGAAATATTAATAAAAAATATTATTTGGTATCGTATTGAAAATAAGACGCTTTAAAGAATATTTAAAAAAATATGTAAAATAACTCTCATATTACTTGCATACTAAGGAATGTAATGCTACATTTGCAACCGCAAAAACGTTAGGATTTTGCTTGAATAAAAGGAGAGGTGCCGGAGTGGTAACGGAGCAGATTGCTAATCTGTCGACGGGTGACTGTCGCCAGGGTTCGAGTCCCTGTCTCTCCGCTTTTTATTCTCGGGGTGTAGCGTAGCCCGGTCATCGCGCCTGGTTTGGGACCAGGAGGTCGCAGGTTCGAATCCTGCCACCCCGACGAAAATAAATAATGGTTGCGTAGCTCAGCTGGATAGAGCAACTCACTTCTAATGAGTAGGTCCCAGGTTCGAATCCTGGCGCGATCACACAGAAACCACTGCAAATGCAGTGGTTTTTTTGGTTTTGATACTTTTTAAAAACTAATATTTTAGCTGAATTTTACTGAAACGTTAAAACTGTATTTATATTATATTGAAATTACTATTTCTTCAGCTATAATTCTTCTCAATAAAAAAGCTTCGCAAATTGCGAAGCTTCTTACTTTTATAATATTTGATATAATTCTTATTCAATACACTTTAAATAATCCATAAAATAACTCGCAGGATTAGAAGTTGTTTGTAGTGTTTCTGAAACTAATGAGGTCTTCAGTACATAATCTTTTGTTTCAGAGCCAAATTGAATGCGCATTAGCGAAACTGGGCTAGATTTGAATTCTTCATAGTTAGATTTTGTAAAATAATAGTAACCTGACAAAATTCTTATATTATTTTTTTCTGAAACATCATAACTTAAATCACTACAAGTTTCGTCAAATGCATTTATCAAAGTAATGAACTTTCCGTTTTCAAGTTGCAAAATGATCTTAGAACTTTTACTTACGCAAGTTATTTTAATAAAATCTTTACTTTTTTGTAATTGTTGTATGTTTAAGTACGGAACTCCATTTTCGTTTACCAAAGAAAAGAACAAGAATTCACTTGTGTTACCAAAAACTTTTTCATGCATTAATTTCTGGGGGAGGACTTTTATAGAAGTTGAATCTGTTTTGTCATCTATGTCATACTCACATTTTTTATTTTGAGCTAATGAAAACACAGGAATTAAAAGAAGTAGGGTAATTATATTTTTCATTGAATCTATATTTTGGTGCAAAGTAAAACTATTTTTTCGTTTTTTAAATTAGTTGTAAAAAAAGCAAACAGCGTGCCACCATCCTGGATTTTATACTTCTTTTTAATTTCTTCCGGTTTTAGCGGAAAATTCCGAGTGGAAACATTCATTTTTTGACTTTGAATGTATTGCTTTAAGTCGTTTTTTTGAAAAGAGATTTGTTGTATAATTTCAAATCTTCTACCTTGAAAATCTTTGATTTCATCCGATGTATAAAGGTGTGAGTGTTGGTGGAGCTTATCTATATCAAAAACCTCAGAAACGGCGTCAAAACCACCGGATTTCATTAAAGTGGCATTTGGTTCGTATAAGTATTTTTTTGGTAAACTAAAAGTTGGTCGATACTCTTTAGTCAAGTCAATTTTTGTAATAAATGGTTGCTGTTTTTCAATGTTTACGGCGAAAATATTTGGGCTTTCATTAAATCCTTTTTTAATCAACCATAAAACTTCTTTGACTTCATTGTCTACGGCGACAATATGAATTTCTGCAACATTTTTTAGCTCAACTAATCCAGCCTGAATGTCTAAAATCGGAGCTGTTTTAATTAAAATCTTGCTTGTGTATTCGTAGTAAAAATCTTGCAATTCAACTACATTTGGTAGACAATCAGCTAGTAGAAAAACTTTACCTTTCGCATTATTTCGTCTTGACGGATCGATATATATACAATCAAACGGTTGATTATTATTCTTTAATATTTCGGTGCTATCGCCCGATAAACAAGTAATGTTTTCAACTTTTAATTGCTTGAAATTATGTTGTACAATTTCCGATAGATCGTTATTAATTTCGCAATGAATTACGTTTTTAAAGTTTTTTGCAAAGTAATAATCATCAATCCCAAATCCACCAGTACAATCAATTAAACTACTACCAGATATAATTGATGCTTTGTATTTTGCCGTAATTTCAGAAGAAGTTTGCTCAATCGATATTTTTTCGGGATATATTATATTATGAGCTGAAAACCAAATAGGAAGCTTGTCTTTCGCCTTCTTTTTAGATGCAACTTGATGAATGATATCAGTATAATTAACTTCTGGAAATGGATTTTTCTTTAAAGCTAACTTTGTGGTATCGGAACTAAGATTGGTATCAATAAAATCTTGAATATCACTTTGAAGTAATTGTTTAATATCCAAATCTATAGGTTTTTTGTAAGTGCTTTAATAATTTTATTTTCGGGAAAAAATTCCTTTCCTATTACTTTTAATGAAGTATATAAAGGAACAGCGATTATCATCCCAATAATCCCAAACAACATTCCAGTAACTAAAATCACTAGGAAAATTTCTAATGGATGTGAATTGGTACTTTTTGAAAAAATAAGTGGACCGCTAAAATTATTATCAATCATTTGCACGCCAAACATTCCGATTAGGACATAAATAGTTGTTGGTAATGTTTCAGAACTAAAATCAGCTCCAGAGCCAATACTTCCGGTCATTATTAAAACACCTGCTAAAACTGTTGCTATAAGTGGTCCTATATAT
The DNA here is from genome assembly GCF_042686085.1 of Flavobacterium ardleyense. Taxonomy (GTDB): domain Bacteria; phylum Bacteroidota; class Bacteroidia; order Flavobacteriales; family Flavobacteriaceae; genus Flavobacterium; species Flavobacterium ardleyense. Next base: position 91,962 of record NZ_JBHUOL010000018.1, on the reverse strand, counting down.
GGAATAACATTTAAAACCGCACACAAAAGTGCTATAATAAAGGCGTTTTGTACACCAAAAATTAAGAAAACTATAAAATATAAAACTAGAATAATAAACAACTGAAACAATAATCCTAAAAAGTACTTCGATAGCATTTCGTCAATTTTTACCAGCGAATTCAAAATTTTGTCCTTTTTATCTTCGGGAAGTAAATTCTTGATTCCTTTTGCAAAGGAATTTCGTTCCTTTAATAAGAAGAAGGTAATGAAAAGAACAGATGCTAGACCCATTCCAATATTTCCTACGGTGTTAAAGATGCCATTGATGAAGTTAGGAATAAAATGAAAGTTAGAAAAAGATGTCAATTTAGAATCATCAAGCAATTCGCTACTACTCATATTGTGCGAACTTAAATACGTTTCAATGGAATTTAATAATTGATTGTAATTACTTTCCAAAGCTTTAATATCAAGTAATGAGAGGTTTTGACCTTGTGAAATGAGTAACGGAACAAATAACATAATAAAGCCAAAAACAAACAAACTCACTATGAATAAGGTCGATATCACCGCGACGATGTTATTAAATTTTAGTTTTCTTTTAAAAAATTGAACCAACGGATAAAGTAGTAGTGTAAAAACTACAGATACTACAAGATAAATTAGCACTGCTGAGATTTGATACAAAAAATAAATAAGCACAAACGCTCCAGCTAATATCGCTACAGTTCTTAATAAGCCTTTAGATAATTCTTTCGCCGTCATTTTATTAGTTTTTGCTAAAATAAAAAAAACTCGCCAATAAATGGCGAGTTTTAAGATCTAAATTATTTTATTTAGAATTATCTGAATGATTTTCTAGGACCATTAGAGTTAAATATAGCAGCCATTCTTGAAACTTGACCTTTAGAGAACATATACATTCCTCTATCATCTGTATAATCCATATAGTTCATATACATTTCAAGTGGTTGACCTGAACAAGTACTTCTATGACCAACTGCAGGAACGCCTGAGTTTGGACCATTATGAGTAGGTGTGTCAGCAACTTGATCGTTTCCACAGTTAGCGTCTCCCCAAATATGACGTAAATTCATCCAGTGACCAACTTCGTGAGTTGCAGTTCTACCTTTGTTGAAAGGATATGTTGCACTTCCTGTTGTACCTGTATATTTAGAATCACAAACTACTCCGTCAGTTGCAGTAGCTCCACCTGGAAATTGAGCGTATCCTAAGATTCCTCCACCAATAGTACAAACCCAATAGTTTAACTTTGTAGTAGGAGATGATGCATCAATTCCACCTTGAGAAGATCTCTTCATTGCATCATTAGTTCCCCAAGATGATTTTGTAGTAGATTTTCTAACAACATTATCTAAAATAAATTTCACATTGATTGCACCTCTAACATTATTGAAAGGATTGTTTGAGTTGTAATCTGTGTTTGCTCCTCTAAAGTCAGCATTTAAAACATCAATTTGAGATTGTAATTGCGCTTGAGAAATATTTTCTGCAGCAGTTCTGTATAAAACGTTGAATACTACAGGAATTTCTAAAACACCATTAACAATTCTATTTTCAAGAACCGCTTCTTGTGTAATAGCTTCAATTTCAGCCATTTTTTGTGCTAATAAAGGATTTTCTTGTAAGTGTCTTTCATGTACTTCTTGAGAAGCACAACCTCTGTGAACTACTTCCGCTGTAGGTGCTTCAGTTGAATTTGTAGTCTCATCATTACTACATGATAATAAAAGTAGTAACGAAAACGCTGATAAAATGATTTTTTTCATAAAAATAAAATTTAGTTGAATTGTTTTTTTTACAATTAGCAATAATTTGTACATTTAATTTTTGTTTTCATATAGTAAATCAAAGTTTCTATAAAAAGGATTCTATTAAATGTTAATTTATTTGCTATTTGTTGAATTCAAAACTAAATAATTTTAATAGAAGTAGCGTTACAGATTTTCTGTACATTTACTTACTTTTTTATCAATGTTTACTGAGATCTTTCCGAAAAAGACTAAAAAAAATCAATTTCATAGATTTGAAATCCGCGAAATTGTGGAAAATCAGTTTTTAAAAACGTAATTTAAGATGTTTGCACCCATCTTAAGTGCTTTTTCTCTTATTGCTGGTGGATCATTGTGAACTTCTGGATCTTCCCAACCATCACCTAAGTCGGTTTCATACGTATAAAGCAACACAATTCGTCCTTCGATAATAATGGCAAAAGCTTGCGGTCTTTGATTATCATGCTCGTGAATTTTTGGTAATCCACCTGGAAAAGAAAATGGTTCTTGGAAAATAATATGGCTTGTAGGAATTTCTGTCAGCGGATTGTTAGGAAATAGTTTTTTAATTTCTTTGCGAACATATTGATCCATTCCATAATTATCATCGATATGTAAAAAACCACCTGATGCTAAGTAATTTTGAAGATTAACAACATCATTAGGACTAAAAACTACATTTCCATGCCCAGTCATATGTACAAAAGGATAATTTACTATTTCCGAACTTCCCACTTCAACAGTACCTATTTTAGTGTTTAATGTGGTGTTGATGTTTTGATTGCAGAATTTAACGAGATTAGGTAGAGAAGTAGGGTTTGCATACCAGTCGCCACCGCCACCATATTTACCAAGAGCGATTTCTTGGGCGAATCCCAAATGTAAAAAAAGTAAAATCCCGATTAAAAATAATTTATTCATTCAATAATGCAATTGTATGACAAGCCACTAAGGCTGCAGTTTCTGTTCGTAATCTTGTGTTTCCCAAAGTTACAGGAATAAATTGATTAGCAATCGCTAAATCAATTTCTTTTGTTGAAAAATCGCCTTCTGGACCAATTAAAATCGTAATCTTCTGCGCTTTTGTTACCTCTTTTGAAAACGATTTTCTGTCCGTTTCTTCACAATGTGCTATGAACTTTTGTCCGTCTAATTCTTTTTTTACAAATTCAGACATAGTAATAGGTTCATTGATTTTTGGTATGTAAAAATGCAACGATTGTTTCATTGCAGCCTGAATAATCTTTTCAGCACGATCAATTTTAAACACTTTTCGTTCCGAATGATCACAGATAATAGGTGTAATTTCGTGAATTCCTATTTCAGTAGCTTTCTCTAAAAACCATTCAATTCGTTCGTTCATTTTTGTAGGAGCAACCGCAATATGCGTGTAAAATGAATTGGGTTCATGAAATGTTTCTTTAGTGATTTTTACTTCACATTTCTTCTCGGAAGATAAGATTACTTCAGATTCAAATAAATAACCTAAACCATTTGTGATAAAAATGATATCTCCTTCTTTTTTGCGTAAAACTTTTACAATGTGCTTGCTCTCGTCTTTATCAAAAATGAAATTGATATCACCTTGTTTTATTTCGTAATTATAGAATAATTGCATAGTTTTTTAATTTGATTTTATCCATTTAAGCCAATCTTTTCCAACATTTTCCCAATTATAAATTTCGTGATTGGGTTCTAGTTTTTCGTTGACCGGAAAAAAATTGTGTTCTAAATCGATGTACGGTTTGAAAGTTACATTTTTCATTCCTAAATTAATGCTTTCAACATAAAATAAATCATTGTATTGTGCATTCCAATCTTTAGTTCCATAAGTAATTAGTATAGGAATTTCAAGTTCTTTCAATTGATTAGCCGGAGGTTGAGAAAAATCATAAGTAGCTTTGTAAGTATCTCCACCAGTTTATGCTAAGCTATTTTTATTACTTACAACTTTTTTCCAATAATCAATGCTATCATAATTTTTATCATAGTAAATTCCAGCTTGCAAAATGTTTAGTATTCTACCATAAGGATTTCCACTGGAATAAATTAAATGTGTTACTTTTTTATTCTTTCGTGCTAATTTTGCAGCAATCGTACTTCCTTTAGAATGTCCTGCCAAAACTAATTTGTTTTTAGCAACCCATTTTTCTTTTAGAAGTTTTTTAATAATGAAATCATTTCGATCTACATAATAATCTAAATAATGGTTATCAGAATAAATTTTCGGAGCACTATCCTTGTTAATTAAATATTGATAGTCCTTACCTAAATCATTTACATCTGAAATTACTGGAATACCGGGTTTTCCAATAATAACTAAATGATAATCTGTTAGAAAATCATTTTCATCGAAAGGAAAAGTTCCATACAAACCACTGTCATTATATTTTAAAACAGTTTGAGGCATACTTCCTTGACAGAAAAAAAATAATGGTTTTTGAATATTTTCCTCACCTATTTTAGATTTTACGATCACATTAACTTCTAATTTTTTATATTCGAAAACCAAGTGTTTGTAACCAAAATCTTCAGGCTTTTTTTGAGCAAATACAGTTAATGTTAAAAATAAAAATAAAATATTTTTCATAGGAATTAAAATTCAATTCTTGCTTTAGAAACAACGGCAGCTTCACTAAAATTTCCTTCTAAAAAGTTATAATAACCTACAATTCCTATCATTGCAGCATTATCTGTTGTGTATTCAAATTTTGGAATATAAGTGGTCCAACCATATTTCCTTTCAGCTTCTTTTAAAGTAGCTCTAATTCCTGAATTTGCTGAAACTCCGCCACCAATCGCAATTTTATTAATTCCTGTTTCTGCTACAGCTAATTTTAATTTGTCCATTAAAATTTGGACAATAGTATGTTGGATCGAAGCGCAGATGTCCGCTTTGTTTTCTTCAATAAAATTTGAGTTTATAGCAACGTTTTTTTGAATAAAATATAAAATTTGGGTCTTTAAACCACTAAAACTAAAGTCTAATCCTGGCATTTTTGGTTTGGTAAAAGGAAAAGCTTTCGGGTTTCCTTCTTGTGCAAATTTGTCAATTAGTGGACCACCAGGATAGGGAAGACCCATTATTTTCGCACTTTTATCAAACGCTTCACCAACTGCATCATCTGTCGTTTGACCAATAATTTCCATTTCAAAAAAACTTGTCAATTTTACAATTTGCGTATGACCGCCAGAAATTGTCAATGCTAAAAAAGGAAAAGTTGGTTTTTCATAACCTGCTTCATCAATGAAATGTGCTAATATATGCGCTTTCATATGGTTAACCGCAATTAATGGAATTCCTAATGCCATGCTCATTGATTTTGCAAAGGAACCGCCCACTAATAATGAACCCATTAATCCTGGACCTTGTGTAAAAGCAATGCAATCTAAATCTTCTTTTGTGATGCCTGCTTTTTTAATGGCAACATCCACAACTGGGACAATATTTTGTTGATGTGCTCTTGAGGCTAACTCAGGAACTACTCCTCCATATTCCTCATGAATAGCTTGACGCGCCACGATATTTGATAAAACTTTATCATTGCAAAGTATCGCCGCAGAAGTATCATCACACGAACTTTCTATTGCTAACGTATATATTTTTTTTTCAGTCATAATTAGGCATGAAATTTGAGTGAAAGATATTGCTAATATCGCACAAAAAACCTTATTTTTGTTCGGTTGCACTCATTCTATTAATTTTATGCAAATTTAAAACAAAAGACCGTATCAAAAAATTTAAAAAAATACTATTTCGCACCATAATTGCATTATTGTTGTTGTTGCTCTCTTTAGGGATTCTTTTGTCATTGCCATCCGTTCAAAGTTATTTAGGAAAATATGTTACAGATGAACTCAATAAAGCGTTTGGCACCAATCTTTCTATTGGTAAAATTGCGATATCTCCTTTCGGAAGTGTTAAACTTGGCGATTTAGTAATAGTAGATCATCACCAAGATACTTTGCTTTATGTTAAAAAACTAAATACGTCTATTTTAAGTTTTAAGAAAATTTACGATTCTGGTCATCCCTATTTAAAAGATGTAATCATGCATGGATTAGATGTTAGGATCGTCAACTACAAGGGTGAAAAAGGTACAAACTTAGATCGTTTTATTGAAGCATTTGACGATGGTTCTCCTTCCTCTGGAAAATTTAGAATGAAAGCAAATAAAATGACTATCTATAATAGTCGTTTTCAGTACATTGATCACAATTTAACAACGCCTAAAATGTTAGATTTCACCAAATTAGATGGTGTAATTGAAGATTTTTTCATCAAAGGAGCAACAGTTACCACTTTTATCGATGAGATTTCGTTTCATGATCATAGAGGTTTGGATGTAAAACATTTAACAACTGATTTTACTTATACAAAGCAAAATATTCTATTGGATAAATTGGAAATGTTTACCCCAAATTCTGAAATGAAAGGTAGAGTAGAATTAAAATACGAAAGAAAAGACTTTTCAGACTTCAATAATAAAGTTGTTTTTGATGTGCAGTTTGATAAAGCGTCGCTTGCTTCAAACGATTTAAATTATTTTTACAATGAATTCGGTAAAAATAATCATTTTTACATCGACACACATTTGACAGGAACGTTAAATAATTTCACTACTCACAATTTAAAACTTGTTGATAAAAACCAATCTGAAATCATTGGTACAATTAATTTTAAAAATTTATTTGGCAAAGGAGAGCAACGTTTTTATATGAAAGGTAGTTTTGACCGAGTGAGTTCTAATTATGAAAATTTAAAGAGCATTTTACCTAATATTCTAGGAAAGAGCCTTCCTTCAGTATTAGGGAAATTAGGCGATGTGATTTTGTCTGGTGATGTGGAATTAACTCAGAAATATATAATTACTAAGGTCAATTTGTTATCAAAATTAGGAATTGTAAACGGTGATTTAGCCATTCAAGACATTGATAATATAGATAATGCATCGTACAAAGGAAATATAAAACTCGATGATTTTGATTTAGGAACTTTGCTTGCGCAAAGTGAATTGCAACGAGCCACTTTGGATTTAGATGTGGATGGAAAGGGTTTTACTCAGAAATTACTTAATACTTCGATCGTTGGTTCCATTAATAAATTTTATTACAATGGCTATACTTACCAAAACATTACGGTAGATGGAAGTATGAAAATGCCTTATTATAAAGGATATTTTAATAGTAATGATCCCAATTTAAAAATGGATTTTGATGGTATAATTGACTTGAGCAAAAAAGCGAATAATTACGACTTTAAGGCCCAAATTGATTATGCAGACTTATATGTACTGAATTTTTACAAGAAAGATTCTCTAGCAATTTTTAAAGGAAATATTAATTTTAAAGCTAACGGAAATTCAATCGACAATTTAGTTGGAAAATTAGAAATTAATGATGTCTCCTACCAAAACAGTAAGGATTATTACTTTTTTGACGACTTCGAAATTAATTCCACTTTTGACGCGGCTAATGTTAGAACAATTACTATAAATTCACCCGATATTATTAGTGGTGAGATTGTTGGAAAATATAAAGTAAAAGAAGTTCAAAAAATTGTAGAAAATGCTTTGGGTAGTTTGTACGCCAACTATTCGCCAAATAAATTGGCACCCGATCAATTTTTAAATTTCGATTTTACGATCTATGATAAAATTGTAGAAGTTTTTGTTCCAGAAGTATCTATTTCAGAAAACACACGTTTAAAAGGTAGAATTAATGCCGATGAAGGTAAATTTGTGCTTGATTTTAAATCACCTGACATTGATGCATTTAAAAATCATATTCAAAATGTAAAAATTGAAATTGACAATAAGAATCCTTTATATAACGCGTATATTTCTGTTGATACCATTCACACAAAAAGTTATAAAATTGCAGATTTCAATTTGATTAATGTAACGCTTAATGATACTTTATTTGTTCGATCTGAGTTTAAAGGAGGTTCGAAAAGTCAAGATAGCTATGATTTGAACTTGTACCACACAATTGATGAAGAAAAGCAATCTGTAATAGGATTTAAAAAGTCGGAAATTGCTTTTAAAGAATATACTTGGTTCATCAATGAAAATGAAACAAATGATAATAAAATTGTCTTTGATAAACTATTTAGAGACTTTGATTTCCAAAAGATTAGCTTGTCGCATAACAATCAGAAAATGGATTTTTATGGAACGATGCGAGACTCAACATACAAAGACTTTCACTTGACATTTGAGGATATTGATTTAGAAAAAGTAACACCTAGTTTAGATAGTTTGTCCTTCGGTGGAAAGCTAAATGGAACGGTACAATATAAACAAGACAAAAATATTTACGATCCTATTTCGGACATAACGATTGATAATCTTGAAGTGAATCGAATATTACTAGGTGATTTAAAATTCGCGATAAAAGGAAATGAAAACTTCAACCAATTCAGCGTTAAATCGGGTATTAAAAAAGATGGAAGAGAACATTTCTTTCTAAATGGTGATGTCAACTTCGTGGGACAGCAATCGAGTTTAGTCTTAGAAGCAGGTTTTGAAAAATTTAATATGGCTCCCTTTGGACCTTTACTAGGAAATGTGCTTTCAGATGTGCGTGGAAATGCAACGGGACGAGCAACCATCAGAGGCTCTCTATCTGAACCTGATATTGATGGAAGATTATATTTAAATGATGCTGGAATGCGCGTTCCTTACTTGAATGTGGATTATGCTTTTGAGAAAAATGCTATTGTGGATCTGACTGAACAACAATTTGGTTTAAGAAAAATTGAAGTAACCGATACAAAATATAATACAAAAGGTATTTTAGATGGAAGTATTCGACATGAAAAATTTAGCAATTGGCAATTAAACTTACATTTAGATTCTAACAATATTTTAGCATTAGATACGGAGGATACAGAAGATGCCTATTATTATGGAACTGCTTTTATGAAAGGAGGCGCCAGCATAACAGGATCAGTTAACGCTTTAAATATTAAAGTTTCGGGCGAATCTGAAAAAGGAACTTCCATTAAAATTCCAGTGAATAATAGTGAGAATATTGGCGATAATTCCTTCATAAAATTTATGACGCAAGACGAGTATAAAAAGATGAAGGAGGGAAATGTAGTAGAAACTAATAAATACCAAGGAATTGAATTAGTATTGGATTTTGATATTGATCAAGATGCGAATATTGAAATTATTTTGGATCGTTCTTCGGGTCATGCCATGAAAGGCACTGGATATGGCTCTATTCTAATCGAAATTAATACCTTAGGTAAATTCTTAATGACAGGAGATTTCCAGATTGTTGATGGAGATTATAATTTCAAATATGGTGGTTTAATTGATAAGAAATTTAAAGTTGAAAAAGGAGGAACTATTCGTTGGGATGGAGATCCAATGGATGCGGTTTTAGACTTAGTTGCCACTTATAAAACTACAGCAAATCCTGGCGTTTTATTAGAAAGCTCTTCTTTTAATAAGAAAGTAGATACGAATGTTTCTATCCTATTAAATGGAAATTTACGAAACCCAGAACCCGATTTTGATATTGATTTTCCTAATGTAAGTTCGGTATTAAAAAGTGAAGTAGATTATAAATTGCAAGATAAAGATACTAGACAAGCACAAGCATTTGCTTTATTAGCAACAGGAGATTTCGTAACTTCTGAAACTGCTGGAAACGCTGCGTATGGACCTTTATTTGAACGTGCGAATTCTATTATTAATGGTTTGTTTGCCGATGAAGATAGTAAGTTGCAGTTGGGTGTGGATTATTCGCAGGGAGATCGTTTGAACGAAATTTCGGATCGTGTGGGTGTTACTTTAAGTACTCAAATCAATAATAGAATCTCGATTAATGGAAAAGTGGGAGTTCCGGTTGGAGGAGTTACCGAATCTGTAATTGTAGGAAATGTTGAAATTTTAATTCAATTGAATGAAGATGGAAGTTTGAATGCACACGTGTTTAATCGTGAAAACGACATCAATTATATAGGAGAAGGAATTGGCTATACGCAAGGTTTGGGCTTAACATATAATGTAGAATTCGATACTTTTAAAGAAATGCTTCGTAAGATTTTCAATAAAAAGAAGTTAAAAGAATCTACAAATTCGAGTAGTGATATCCCAGATTCAGATTTACCACCTGATTTTATGGACTACATAAACGATAGAAAGTCAAAGAAAGCAGAAACATCAAAAGAACAACCAGTTAAAGTTCCAGATGTAGATTAAAACTTCATTTTTTGCTGATAATTCAAGATTTATTGACGAAAATGTTTCAAATTGTTGCTAAGGTTAAATACTTAGTAAAAAGCGTCTTGTTTTGGCTTTTCGTTTCATAACTTTACATAAACAAAGAATATTTATATGACTTCAAAGATTAAAAAAATAGGTGTTCTAACTTCTGGAGGTGATGCTCCTGGAATGAATGCTGCTATCCGTTCTGTTGTTCGAACTTGTGCTTATCATAAAATAGAATGCGTAGGAATTTATAGAGGTTACCAAGGAATGATTGAAGGAGATTTTAAAGAAATGGGACCGCGATCTGTAAATAACATTATTAACAAAGGCGGTACAATTTTAAAGTCGGCTCGTTCTAGTGAATTTAGAACAGATGAAGGACAGCAAAAAGCATACGATAATTTGGTTGCTGGCGGAATTGACGCTTTGGTTGTAATTGGCGGTGATGGAAGTTTTTCCGGTGCTCAGTTTTTTAGTAATTCTTTTAATTTTCCCGTAATGGGAATTCCGGGAACAATTGATAATGATATTTTCGGAACCAGTCATACTTTAGGATTTGATACGGCTTTAAATACAGTAATTGATTGTATTGATAAAATTAGAGACACGGCGAGTTCGCACAACCGTTTATTTCTTGTCGAAGTAATGGGAAGAGATGCTGGACATATTGCACTAAATGCTGGAATTGGAGCAGGAGCAGAGGAGATTTTAATTCCTGAAGAAGATTTAGGATTAAAACGCTTATTAGAATCGCTTGAAAAAAGTAAAGCATCTGGAAAATCTTCAAGCATTGTAGTAATTGCCGAAGGAGATAAAATAGGTAAAACGGTATTTGAATTGAAAGATTACATTGAAGAAAACTTACCTGAATATGATACTCGAGTTTCAGTTTTAGGACATATGCAACGAGGTGGTTCGCCTTCTTGCTATGACAGAGTTTTAGCGAGTAGACTTGGTGTGAAAGCCGTGGAATCGCTTTTGGAAGGAAAATCTAACTTTATGGTTGGGATGATTAATGATAAAGTAGCTTTAACGCCCTTGATACAAGCAATTAAAGGACATACCCAAATCGACAGAGAATTATTGCGCGTTTCAGATATCATGTCGACCTAAGAGCGATAGTTTGCCAAAAAAAGTATACAGAGAAAATAAATATAACGGCAGGAGCGAGGTGCTATTTGCCAAAAAGAGAAAAAAATGTCAAAAGTAAAATTAGGAATTAACGGTTTCGGAAGAATCGGGAGATTAGTGTTAAGAGAAACGCTAAACAGAGATAATGTAGAAGTAGTAGCAATTAATGATTTATTAGGTGTAGATCATTTGGCTTATATGCTAAAATATGATTCTGTTCATGGACGTTTCGCTGGAAAAGTAGAAGTAAAAGAAGGAAAATTATACGTTAATGAGCGCTATATTAGAGTTACGGCAGAAAGAGATCCAAAACTAATCAACTGGGATGATAACGAAATTGATACAGATATAGTTGCAGAATGTACAGGTTTGTTCACAACTTTAGAAGCGGCTCAAGCTCATATTGATGGTGGTGCCAAAAAAGTGGTGATTTCTTCACCGTCGGCTGATGCACCAATGTTTGTAATGGGTGTAAATCATATGACTGCAAAAGCTTCGGACAAAATTGTTTCTAATGCTTCTTGTACTACAAATTGCTTAGCACCAGTCGCTAAAGTAATTCACGATAATTTCGAAATTGTAGAAGGTTTAATGACTACAATTCATGCGGTGACGGCAACTCAATTAACAGTTGATGGTCCTTCTAAAAAAGACTTCCGCGGAGGTCGTTCTGCTTTATTAAATATGATTCCATCTTCTACAGGTGCTGCAAAAGCAGTTGGAAAAGTTATTCCAGAATTAAACGGAAAATTAACAGGAATGTCAATGCGTGTTCCTACGGCGGATGTTTCTTGTGTAGATTTAACTGTAAAAGTTGCTAAAGAAACTACTTATGGCGAAATTATGGCAGTGCTGAAAAAAGCTTCAGAAAATGAATTGAAAGGCATTTTAGGATATACCGAAGATGATGTAGTTTCTCAAGATTTTATTTCAGACCCAAGAGCTTCAATTGTTGATTCGAAAGCTGGAATTGGCTTGAATTCAACCTTCTTTAAAATTATCGCTTGGTATGATAACGAATATGGTTATTCTTGTAAATTAATCGATTTATCAGTACATATTGCTGGTTTAAAATAATATTGTTTTTGAAAAATCCCGTTACATTTGTGTGCGGGATTTTTTCTATCTAACCAAATAAATACTAAATGAAATTAATTGTTGACAGTGGCTCTACAAAAGCCGATTGGATTGCTATCGATGCTAAGGGGACTGTGCTTTTTACAACCGAAACCTTAGGATTAAATCCAGAAGTTTTAGAGACAGCAGAAATACTCAAACGTTTAGGCGATAGTACGGATATTTTAGAGAATAAAGATAAAGTGACACATTTGTTTTTTTATGGCGCCGGCTGTGGCACAGATCGAATGAAAAATTACCTTACCGAACTTTTTCAAAATTATTTCACGAATGCAAAAGTGGTGGTGCAAGAAGATACTTATGCCGCAGTTTATGCTACAACACCAAAAAATGAAAAGGCAATTGTATGCATTTTAGGAACGGGTTCAAACTGTACTTATTTTGACGGAGAAGTATTGCATCAAAGATTTCAATCTTTGGGCTATATCGCTATGGATGATTGTTCGGGAAATCGTTTTGGTCGTCATTTAATTCGAGGTTATTATTTTAAGAAAATGCCAGCCGATTTGGCTACGCAATTTGAAAAAGACTACGATTTAGATGCTGATGTTATTAAGCAAAACTTATACAAAGAACCAAATCCTAATGCTTATTTAGCACGATTTGCCCAGTTTTTAATTCAGCACAAAGACCATCCGTATTGTAAAAAATATATTGATGAAGAAATGGAAGCTTTCGTTACTTATTACATTGAACAGTTTGAAGATTGCAAGGAAATTCCAGTTCATTTTATTGGTTCAATTGCATTCTATTTAAAAGATGAATTGACTGAACTTTTATCGAAAAGAGGCATTCATATTGGTAAAGTTTTGCGACGACCAATTGATGGTTTAATTGCATATCACATTTTGAATTAATTATTTTTTTATCTTATTTAGAAAGCACAAATTTATGGAAGTAGCAATTATTGCACACGACGGAAAGAAGGCAGATATAGTTCAGTTTTTAAATAAAAATAAAGCCATTCTGCTGAAAGAAAATATTAAAATTGTTGCCACCGGAACAACTGGTGGAAGAGCAGAAGCAGCCGGATTTAAAGTTAAGAAAATGTTATCTGGTCCACAAGGTGGCGATGCCCAAATTGCAGCAAGAGTTGCAGTTGGAAAAACGAAAATGGTTATCTTTTTTAAAGATCCAAATTCGAGTCACGCGCACGAAGTGGATATCAATATGTTGATCAGAATTTGTGATGTTCACAACGTGCCATTAGCTACCAATGAAGCTACTGCTCAGCTCTTATTATTAGGATTAGAAGATTAGTCTCGATTACTAATTTCAATTTTAGTATAAGAATTTCTTATCGCCATTTCAATCCAAAAAGTAAATATTTACGTAAATTTGAGAAAATACCAAACTATGAAAATTGTAATATCTCCTGCTAAATCATTAAACTACGAAAGTAAGTTACCAGTTGCAAACTATTCAGAATCAGCATTTATAAAGGATTCAGAAATTATTCAGAACACTTTAAAAAAGAAGCAACCTAAGGAATTAATGGAGCTGATGCACATTTCAGAAAAATTGGCAGATTTGAATTGGCAACGCAACCAAGAATGGACAGTTCCCTTTACAAAAGAAAATGCTAGACCAGCAGTTTATGCTTTTGATGGTGACGTTTATTCGGGATTAGATGTATATTCTTTATCTGCAGATAAAGTAAAAGTTCTTCAAGATAAATTACGCATACTTTCCGGTTTGTATGGGATCTTAAAACCTTTGGATTTGATGCAACCATACCGTTTAGAAATGGGGACGAAAATGCCAATTGGAGGCCACAAAAATCTATACGAATTTTGGAAAGAAACCATTACTGATTCCTTGAATAAAGAAATGAAAGCTGACGAATTATTTGTCAATTTAGCCAGTAAAGAATATTTCAGTGCAGTAGATACCAAAGCTTTAAAAGTGCCGGTTATTACACCTGACTTTAAAGATTACAAAGATGGAAAACTTAAAATAATTAGTTTCTACGCTAAAAAAGCGAGAGGTCAAATGGTGCGTTATATTATTGACAAAAATGCAGAAACAATTGAAGATTTAAAAGGATTCAATTATGACGGTTACGCTTTCGATGCCAATTTAAGTAAGGGAAATTCTTTAATTTTTACGAGATAGTTTTTTATTCTAAATTTAGAATTCCTTCTACCATTATTTTAGCATTACTTATTACTTCAAGTTCTTTATCGTTTACAATTTTAAGTTGCATTGAACCGCCACGTTTTGAAGCTTGAAAAGCAACCATTTCTTTTTTATTTAGAATCTTGCTCCAATATTTAGCTAAAATTGAATGCGATGAGCCTGTGACTGGATCTTCATCAATTCCAATCCACGAGCAAAAACATCGGGAATAGAAATCGTATGATACATCTTCTGACTTTGCAGTAACGATAACGGCTTTATACCTTTTTGAAGTATTTGCTAATTGTGCGAAATCAGGTTGTAATTTTAGTAATGCATCTTTATCAGCTACTTCAATTACTACCATATCTAATTCTTTTGCATATTTCGTTGCGACAGGATTAACAATTCCCAAAGCGTCATACAAATCTTCATTTGGACTATAAGCAACAGAATCATACAAAGGGAAGTTCATTTCAATAGTTGCACCAGAACTTTTCGCACTAATTTTTAAATTGTGAAGTGTCGTGAAGTTAACTTCTGAATTTCCCGTTTTCTGTAAAATAACTTTAGCTGCAGCTAATGTTGCGTGTCCGCAGAAATCTATTGGAACTGTTGGCGTAAAAAAACGAATTGAGTAGTCACTTTCGCTATCGTTGAACCGACTTATAAATGCCGTTTCTGATAGGTTTAGTTCGCTTGCTATAGATTGCATAGTTTCTACCAAAATTTCATCTTCTACGATACAAACTCCAGCCGGATTTCCTTTAAAAGCTTCTGTTGTAAAAGCGTCAATTATATATACTTTCATGATTTGATTTTAAGTTTTATCTGTTTTTATTCATTACACTTTTAACAGCTCTTAATAAATAGTATCTTCTTTCTTCTTTAAGACTTGAGCCAAATGAAATCCTTTTTGCTCCCTCCAAAACTAAACTAACTCCTTTCCCTCCAGGATAACGTAAATTAGCTTGACCTTCTTTTATAGAAGAAACATCGCTCCATAAAAAATGTTTAGTTATTCCGATAGTGCTAATTCCTGTAAATACTTTTCCACCTTTATTATCAAGCGATACTTCCACTTTTCCCCAAATGGCCATTAATGCCAAACTCCAGAAAAAAATAGAGCCAATTATAAAAGGTATTCCCGCTAGTGTCAATAGTAAATTAAATTCACCATTTGTAATTTGTGAGCCATAAATTCCGCCTAATGAGCCTCCCGACCAAACCAACATAAAAGGAACTAGAAAAAAAGCTATTGGAGAACGTGTTGACGCACCGATAATTGTTTTGTTAAAATCTGATTTATACCAAGTTCCATTTGGTTTATTATTAACAATAAAGTTATCATCAATAACATCCTCAATATTTTCTGATATTTTAAATATATTTTTGCATTTATTACATTGAGCAATATCAGCTTGGATATTTATGTTTTCTGTCTGTATTTCTGAATTACATTTTGGACATTTCATTTGGTATATTTTATAAATTTTTCGAAAGAGTAGACTACATTTTATCCGCTGTAATGATTCGGTTTGTAAAAGAATTGATTGTCAATCTGACCTTTTTTGTGTGATTTGTAATGTAAATGTTTTTACCTTTTTTAATAAATTCTGAAGGAGCTGTTTCGCTAATAATTTTAAGAATTAATTCTTCAATTTCAGGATTCGAAAGTGTTAAGTTCAGTTTCTTATTAATTCGTCCATAAACCAAGTCAGTATAACAAAATTTGTTTAAAATAACTTCTTTAAAATTGTTCATATGCAGCTGTTTCCTATTATTTTGACAAGTAAATATATCTTTTATTCTCCTTCTTTCTTAATGCATCTTCCTCTGGGTTCATCGCCTTCGTGAAGTACAATTTCAGAATGTAGGAATTGTGCTGCTGCTGCCGAATCTTTTACTTTTTTTGCACTTCGTTCTAACATTGCCGCTTCGAAATCAGTTAATATACTCGCTCTTAATCCTGCTATTTTCCAATTAGACAAAGGTTGGCAACCTTTTGAAATCGCTCTTGCTAAAGCTAAAGCATCTAATAAAGCTTGATTGGCACCTTGTCCTTTAAACGGACTCATGGGATGAGCTGCATCGCCAATTAATATTGTGCTTCCTGCTTTTTCGAACACTTCTGGTTTTAAAACTTCACGATCATAAACCGGATATCCAGAAACTTGTGCTTCCAAAGTTGCTTCTAAAATCTGTGGAATAGGAGCGTGCCAATTCGTTCTTCGGCAAGCTTCTTCTTTTAAGGCTTTTGGACCTTTGGCACTTAAAAATTTAGCCTCTACTTCGGACATTGGAAAGCTCAATTGCCACATCACTGAATCCGAATCGTAGGGCATTATGTAAATTCGTTCTTTACCATTTGCGGTTTGAAATACCGTAGCAGAATCGAGTAATTCACTTGAAATATTTTCCAGTTTACTCAAAGGACAAATTCCCAAAATTACAATGCAATCCAAATAACGCAAAGGATAAATGTCATCGCCAACTAGTATTTTCCGGACAGCACTACGAATTCCGTCTGCTCCAACGATAAGATCAGCTTTGGCATTTTTAGTCTTTCCGTCGACTTGAAAAGTTAAATTCATACTTTTATCTTCGGAGGTTTCAAAATTAACTAATTGATGTCCCCAATGAATGGAATCTTGTCCGCCAAGTTGTTCTACCAAAGCCAAACGCAAAGCTTGTCTTGCAATATGAATATTGGTACGTTTTGGATTGGTTTTTATTTCGGAAGGCAACCATTTTCGGATTCCCCATTCGCCAATTACTTTTCCTTCGGTCGTATGAACCAAATGTCTGGTAGAAATTACGCCTTTCTCTAATGAAAAAATTCCTAATCCTTCAATGGCTTTGCTGGCTTGTTGCAAAGTGAGTCCGTAACCTTGAGATCGCTCTTCAAAACTGTTATCGCGTTCATATATTGTGAAGGGAATTCCGCGATGCAAACAAGCTACAGCTAATGCAACACCACCAATTCCGCCACCAATAATGGCAACATGAGGAAAATTCTCATTATCGATTAAAGGTTTTGTTGTAGAATGAACTAATCCAGAACCCGAACAATTTAAGCACGAAGACAAATGTCCTGAAGGTCGAATTGGTGCTCTTCCTTCGGATTTTGATGCGTCAAACTGAGCTAATTCTCTTTGGTAATTTAGTCTTACTTTCTTTTGAAGACGTTGTTTTTTTTTGCCCGATCCTTTACATTCGGGGCAAATCGTCCAACAAAATTCTTCATTCTTTAACTTCTTCACTTCTTGTTTATTTTGCAAATCGCACTTATTAATTTCAAATCAAAAGTAAAGGTTTGATTTTACTTATTAGGTATAAAATTATTTAAAATACGACTGATTTAGTTGTTGTTTTAAAGGTTTATTATTTATTCGGATAATTCAGCTTGCCAATAATAAAAAGTTTTGGTTTCGCCTGTGTCTAACTTAAAATCGTGTGATATTTTAGTAATTCCAGAAATTTTGAAGTCGACTTTCGCCTTAAATAGTGGTCCATCATAAGCTAAGGAATGATATTCGCCGTTTTCTCCACAAATATCTAAACCTTCTGGATACGATTTTACGAAATCTTGATTGATGATTTTTCCAATATACTTGCTATCTAATTTAGACGCATCGGTCACGATAATTTTTGTTTTAATTCCCGAAAGTAAAAATTCATTCATTATTTGGTTCGAAGTTTTATCCCAAAGCGGTTCGATGACTTCAATTCCTAAAGGATTCAATTTACTTTCACGATACGCTTTTACATCAGATAGAAAAATGTCACCAAAAATAAAACTGCTAACATCTTGTTTTTTGAAATGTGTTACAACTTCAGCCATTTTCTCATCGTAGTTCTTTAATTCTTTAGAAAATGTTGTGGTATGCAAGGGAATTCCAAGACTTTCTGCTTGTTTCCGTAAGATTGCCAAAGGAATGGAATGCATAGAAGACTTTTGAGTTTCTTCATTTAAAGTGGTGAAGAGTGAAATTACTTCGTACTTATTTTCTTCGATTATTTTATGAAGTGCTAAAGCCGAATCTTTTCCGCCACTCCAATTAAATATTGCTTTTTTTCGTGTCATTATATTACTTATTTCAGCTTTAAATAATTCTTTAAAATTATGGATTAATTAATTGCAAAATCTAGTGTTCAAATATACTTAAATTTTAAATTGGGAGGTAAAGACTCATTTTTATCGTTTCAGAAAATTGTAATCTGTTCTAAAACTTCGGACAGAAAACACTTTGTAAAAACCACTCCTACGTGATAGTTTTATAACCATTTATAGTAATTGTGTAAAGCTAAAAGCAAGGTAATCGCGTAATTTTGTTTACAGATAGTATAAATATAAATACCAAAATAATGGAAAATTATAAAGTAAACATACAATCAATTCAAAAAGTAACACCTGACGTTTTGCGAATTGTTACAAATAAGCCTGATGGATTTGACTTCACACCTGGAAAAGCTACTGAATTAGCGATCAATAAAGTGGGCTGGGAATCACAGAAAAGACCTTTTACGATGACAAGTTTGCCGAAAGGAGATAAGTTAGAATTTATGATTAAAACTTATCCAAAGCGCGAAGGAGTTACGAATGAAATGCTGGACCTAAAACAAAATGACGAGCTATTAGTGGGAGATGTTTTTGGTGCAATTGACTATAAAGGTGAAGGCGTTTTTATCGCTGGTGGAGCAGGAGTGACGCCGTTTATTTCTATACTTCGCCAATTGAAAGCAAACAAAGAAATGGGTCATAATAAATTGATATTCGCAAATAAAACAAAATCGGATATTATTCTCGAACAAGAGTTTAATAGTTTATTAGGCGATTCATTTATTAATATTTTGTCTGACGAAGATGAAGAAGGTTATGCTTTCGGAAGAATTACCGAAGAATTCCTAAAAGAGAATATTCAGAATTTAAAACAGCATTTTTATTTATGTGGACCGCCACCAATGATTACTGCGATTGAAGCAATATTAATGGATTTAGGAATTGACGAGAAATTAATTATTAAAGAAGAATACTAAAAACGAAACAATATGGAAACTGAAAAAAAAATAAACGAACTAATTATAAACATAACAAACTGCATTCATAAAAATTATCCTGAATTAGTGGAGTATTTAGATGAGATGCCAATAACACTTCCCGATCAAAAACATCCCGAATTGACTGTTAAATCGTTAACTTCTTATTACAATTCGTTAGTAAATGTAGTGGAAGAATATGAAGAAAATCATAAAGAAAACGTGATGTGTGAGAGATTTGAAAAACTTTCTACCGAAGAATTTACAGAATTCGATAAACAAAAATCGCATCAAGATATTTACATAAATATTAATGATTTTAAAATTTCATACAACGATGTAGGAGAAGGAACTGTTCCAATTATATTTCTACATGGTTTTCCTTTCGATAAATCAATGTGGAACGGACAATTAGAGAGTTTAAAAGCTAACAATCGCGTAATCGCTGTTGACATTCGTGGTTTTGGTAAATCAGAGGATGAAAATACACATTTGAGTATGGAACTTTTTACTGAAGATCTACTACTTTTTATGGAGGAATTAAACATTGAACGAGCAGTTCTTTGTGGTCTCTCAATGGGAGGTTTCGTTGCGTTAGATGCAATTAAGAGATTTCCAGAACATTTTGATGCTTTGATTTTATGTGATACGCAATGTATTGCTGATACTTCAGAAGTTAAAGAAAAAAGATACGCTGCAATTGACGAAATTAACCGTAATGGAGCAGGAGCTTTTAATGATAAATTTGTAAAAAGTGTATTTCACACGGAGACATTAACTAAC
Source organism: Flavobacterium ardleyense (assembly GCF_042686085.1). Lineage (GTDB taxonomy): Bacteria > Bacteroidota > Bacteroidia > Flavobacteriales > Flavobacteriaceae > Flavobacterium > Flavobacterium ardleyense. Next base: position 71,754 of record NZ_JBHUOL010000018.1, on the reverse strand, counting down.
AAACCTGGATTAGTTGACGAATTGAGAGCTGTTGTAAATGCAAATTCTGATCGAATAATTAAAGCAGGTTTAGTAGCTTTAGCTGATCGATCTGAAACTTGTTCGATTTTGGAAGATATAACTGTTCCAACTTTGATTATTTGCGGAAGACAAGATGGAGTAACGCCGTTGGCTCAATCTGAAGCGATGCATAAAAGTATTCAAAATTCGGAGTTGAGAATTATTGATAATGCTGGTCACGTTTCAAATCTTGAGAGTCCAGTGGAATTCAATAGTTACATTAATGAGTTTTTAACAACATTAAGCGATTCACAAACTGTTGTACCAAATTCTGAACCATTAAGTCCGAAAATTTAACAAGATCATAAATTCGGTTTTTAAATAAAAAATCCAGCTATAAATAATTTGTAGCTGGATTTTTGTTTTTAATATTTTTTCTCTTTTGAAGAATAACCGAACTCGATACCAGCACATTCTTTATTTTGTTTAATATGAACTAATGTGTCGTTTTTTAGATAAAAAGCTTCATTACTAAAAATTTCATATTCGATTTCTGGGTCAGCTTGACAGTCTTCTATATTTTTTTTACGAGCTCTTTTTTTATCAATTTCTTCTTTCGTTTTACATAAAGTTCCAAATTCAGTCAAATAAAAGCAATCTCGTGCTGGAACACTATGTAAAATCAAGGTGTCATTTTTTAATTTCCCAAGTTCCTTCACTGAGTGACCTATAAGTGCAAGCACCACTAAAATATTCGAAGATATTATTTTGTTTAATCTTTAATTCAGATTGATAAGGATAGCCTTGAATAGTGTTGTACCAGCTATTAATGAAGTTAGAAGTATCTATTTTCAATGCTTTCACTTTCTCGCCACAACTCTTAAATAGTATCGTTAATAGCAATAAAAACAAACAGCTATATTTCATATTGAATTATTTACACTCGACTAAAGTACATAAAAAAAAATGTTGCTATTTCTTTTTACCATCACCAACCATAGCTTGCAATAAACCTTCTTTAATATTGATCCATAAATAGTTAAATACTGATTTGTTTTTAACCCTTTCAACATCTGATTTTGAGCCTTTTCTAAAATCATTTGAAACGTCTTCACTGTCTTTTGAAACAAATATATTTACGATGGTCGATAGTAATTTATTTTTCTTTTTCGTTTTGTCTTTTAAAATAATTACGTCAAATTCATCATATTTAATTTGTAAATCGATGTGAGAAGTATTGTCAGTTCCATTTATGGTGAAATAGGTTTGTTTAATAGCACCTTCCAGCTGAATATTCAAGTTAGGTTCCATAAATTGATTCATACTTTCAGCATTCAATCCACCCATTTTTGCTTTAAAAACAAATGAATCTTGCAAGTTGTTTACATCAAAACTCCAATCCACGTCTATTGGCGTGTTGTCCATAAAAACTGCCTTCACTTTTATTAATGTAATACTGTCTTTCGATTTATAAGTATTACTTAGATTTTGTATTTCCGCATTTAATTTCGAAAATAAAATTTTGCCACCTGAAGTTTCTTCTTTTGTTTTTTCGGTATAAACGATGGATGTATTATTTATGAAAACATTATTTAAAGTCAAGTCAAAGCCTAACTCTCTTAACATTTTGCTATAGAGTGGTTTAATACTCATATCATCCGTCACTAATTTGTTTCTGTAAATTTTAAAATTAGGCTGATAAAAATCGACACGTTTACTTTTGAAGTAGAAAACAGAATCTTGTTTAAAGCCAAAATCTTGATTTTTAATAGTGATGGAATCAATTGCCAAATCATAATGATCACGCTCCACTTTAATCATTTGAGTTAAAGCGTGTTTTGAATATTTCGTTTTTAGTTTAACTCCTGAAAATTTAGAACGGTCTGAACTAACATCCATACTTTCCAATAGTAAGTTTTCATACTCACCCAAACTATAAAAAGTGGAATTTGAAGTTAGTTTAAAATCTTCATAACTTACTGGATTCTTCTTTTTTGCTGGATCGATTTTAATACCGTCGAATTTGAAATTCAGATTGTCAGATTTCAGCATTAAACTGTCATTCGAACCATCAAAAATTGTAACAAAAGCTTCTTTCATTTCGATAGATTCAATTTGTACGATTTGCTTCAACTTATCGAATACATTTTTTGAACTATCTGATTTAGGAGCTTCATTTTTATAGTAAGTGATTTTTGCTTGCTTGAAAATAATGTCATCAACTGCAATTTTATCCTGAAATAAGTAATTAAAATAACTAAATCCTTCCACAGAAAATTTTTCTAATTCAATTGTAGCTGTTATCTTTTTTGTTTTTTCTTGGAAAATTGAAATTCGAGGTTTAACAAATTTCACATTACCGCTTAAAGCATTCACAGAAATAGTTTCGTACTGAATTTTAAGATGTTCCGGCGATTCAGCTATTTGTTTTTTAAGCTTGTTTTCAAGAAAATAATTAAGTCCCAAAAGCCCTAAAAATAGAACGACTGCGATACCAACTATTATAAGTACTATTTTTTTTGATTTTTTGTTCATATTTTAAAGATATATATTCAAATAATTTCAAACAAATAATATTGAATAATTGGTTTAATAAATAGGGAAGAAGGTAACTAAACTATGAATGTATAAGCTTACTTCAATACTTCTACAGGTACGATTTTTAAACCGTTTAATAATTTTCTAAAATTAACGATATCAGTTGCATCCATATCTCTTTTAGGAATAAGGATCGCCGACAAATTATTTTGGTACATTAAAAACCAATTTGGCTTTTCCACGATTTTAAATAATTTTTCCCACTCAATTTCCATATAATAAGATTCACCATTTATCTTTATCATTTCTGGTGCTAGCTCTATTTCTAAGTTTTCACTCAATTGATTGCTAGAATTATAATTACGCCAAATCGTTATAAATATAATCGCTGGTTGAGCAATTGCAATTAACGATAAGGTGATATATTGATAAATTAAAGGTTTTGGAAGATCGAAAACGTCAAAATTATAAAATAGAATCCAAAGCAAAAGTAGTAGCGCCACTAAAACTAGAAGTCGCAACATCGTTCTTTCATAAGCTAAACTGTAAAGCAACTTTACATATTCTTTAAATCGGATTTTAGTTTTTATAATCATTTGGTAGGCGGTTTAAGTATAAATGATGATTCAATGAAATCAACAAGTAACTGTTATATAATTCTTAAGTTTTCAAATATAACTAAAATTACACCTGTAAATTTAGAATCTTATAATCTTATAAAACAAATCGAAAATCTTACAAAAAAGAATAAGTTATAAAGTTGAAACCATTATTTTAGTTCAATTTTATCTAAAACGAGTTTAAAAGATTCTTTCTTTTTATTACCGAGTAGGAAAACAATTTCTTCAAACGAATTACTATTAAAATTAGGTAAATTTAATTTCTGACCTCTAAAAGATGGATATAAATCGGTTAACTTAATTTCAATAGTTTCCCATTCTCCCGATGTTTCAAATGTTGTGATATAAGAATAATAGGAATCAAATTTATCTTTTATCCGAAATTGATATTGTTTTCCATCGCCTTTTAATCGGATAATAATTTTACTGTCTTTATTAGTTAGTATTTTGTCAAATTGGTATCGTACAGACGAAAATCCTCCATTATTTTCTAACGAGATTGTTCCATAAAATACCCCATTTCCGTCGGAATCTATTAAGAATTCTCCTTGCGAAATGCCGCCCATAACGCCATCGTCAATTATGCGCCAATCTCTTTTTGAAGATTTCTTATTAAAATCATATATAATTGTTGTGTTCATAGTTGCCAATAGTATTAGTATGAATAATTTCATGTTATTATTATTTGTCTTCTAAATATAAGACAATAATAAATTGCATTTTAAGTATTTAACAACTGATTATTAACTGTTCAAGCTGAAGTTTAATACGTTTGAAATCTTAGTATCGAATTAATCCATTGAACCAATCATATCTTCTGGTTTTACCCATTTATCAAATTCTTCATTAGTTACTAAATTTAATTCTAAAGCTGCTTTACGTAATGTTATGTTTTCGGCGTAAGCTTTCTTCACAATTTTGGCTGCATTTTCATAACCAATGTGCGTATTTAAAGCGGTTACCAACATCAAAGAATTTTCCAGATGTTCTTTTATGATTGGTAAATTTGGCTCAATGCCGATAACACAATTCGCATTAAATGAAGCACAAGCATCGCCTAATAAACGAGCTGATTGTAAGACATTTGCGATAATAACAGGTTTAAAAGCATTCAATTCGAACTGGCCATTTGAACCACCAATAGATACGGCAACGTCATTACCAATTATCTGTGCACAAACCATTGTTAAAGCTTCCGATTGTGTTGGATTTACTTTTCCTGGCATAATTGAAGAACCTGGTTCGTTAGTTGGAATAATGATTTCACCTATCCCACATCGTGGACCCGAATTTAACATCCGAATATCATTTCCTATTTTCATTAACGAAACAGCACAACGCTTCATTGCTCCTGAAAGTTCGACCATTGCATCATGAGCTGCGAGCGATTCAAATTTATTTGGTGCTGTTATGAATGGCAAACCTGTGATTTCTGCAATTTTTTGAGCTACCAAAACGTCATAACCTTTCGGTGTATTTAATCCGGTACCAACTGCTGTTCCTCCTAAAGCTAGTTCCCGAACAACTTCCAATGCATTTTTAATTGCACGAATACTGTTTGTTAATTGTTGGGCATAACCCGAAAACTCTTGTCCTAAAGTCAGTGGAGTGGCGTCCATAAAGTGAGTTCGACCGGTTTTTACAATTGCTTTAAAATCATTTGATTTAATTTTCAATGTATCTCTCAAAGCTTCAATTCCAGGAACTGTGGTTTCTACAACCATTTTATAGGCGGAGATGTGCATCGCGGTTGGAAACGTATCGTTTGAAGATTGTGATTTATTAACATCGTCGTTCGGATGAACAAACAATTGTCCTTCACCTAATTTATTTCCTTGCAGTACATGAATTCGGTTGGAAATTACCTCGTTTACATTCATGTTTGTATGAGTTCCTGAGCCAGTTTGCCAAATTACCAACGGAAACTGATTGTCTAATTTACCTGCAAGAATTTCATTACAAACGGTACTAATCAAATCCTTTTTTTCAGTCTCTAAAACACCTAATTGATTGTTTGCTAATGCTGCTGCTTTCTTTATGTAGGCAAATGCATGAATAATTTCTAACGGCATTGAAGCGTGTGGTCCAATATTAAAATTAGTACGTGAACGTTCGGTTTGAGCTCCCCAATAAGCGTTTGCTGGAACTTTAATTTCACCCATTGTATCTTTTACTATTCTATATTCCATGATTTTTATATATTATATGAAAGCATTTTGTGTATGAACTACTTCGATTTAGTTTAAATTAACTTTAGCATTTAGATGCTTTATATTAAAAAGTAGCGTTTCTCAAATATACGAAAATTTAAAATTATAATAAATAAAATCCCAAACTCTCCTAGTGGAATTTGGGATTTTATAATAATTTTTGTAATAATAAAGCTATTTTTATAGTAGAAATAATGGATTATCCTAAAAAATAAATCAATGTAAATTAAATATTTAGCTCATTTTTAGTTAACTACATTTACGACTCTGCTTGATTGTAATTTTATTCGTAATACTCAAACGCATCAATGATGTCTAAATAAACGCCATCAAAACCGGCATTTAATACTTTTTTCAAGTAAGAAGAGTCATTTCCATAAATAATTTTTTGCCATTCTGGATTCCAGTACTTTACTTTAAAATTTCCTGTCCAATCCGGATTTTCGACATCTAACCAACTAGGTCTGTTTGTAGTCCAACTTGTTTGCCAATAATAGCGATAATCTTCAGCCTCACCAATAGACATATAAGAAATAACAAGACGTTTTCCACCGTTTGCTTTATTTTTTAATTGTGAGATTTCTGATGCGGAAAATGGAGTTCCATCAGTGAAAAATAAGTCCATTAGTACTAAGTCATAATTTGTGGCAGTAACTGCATCAATAAAACTACTTTTTGAGGAGTAATTTGCGGGATTTATCAAATATAGAAAATTCTTCACTTGTGACATTGAAGTTATCACCGCATTATTTTCTTGATGAATTGCTGCTGGATGGTTTGGGATATTATTCAATTCACGATGGTTTGCGGAAAAAGAAACATACCCTGCAGTATTGTTTTGAACATACGAATTTTCCATTTTAGAAGGAGTAAAGCAGTAATCCGAAACTAATATGGTTTTATTTGCATTTTTAGAAAGATTCAAAAAACCTTTTAGATACGAAATAGTTGTTGCCGGAGTTGCCTCGTCATCATTGTCATAGCCATAAAATAAATCTTCTTGTCCATTGGCATCAATTGCATTTAGATAAGCAATATGAGGTTGTGAACTATTTTCTCCATCAATACTTACTAATTCAATTCCATTTTGTGGTATTATATTAAAATTAGGGTTTATGGCTTTTGCGTAGGTACTAATTCCAATAACAAATTCACGCATATTCGCTTTGAATTCTGTTTCGTTGCCAGAGCTATCGTCTTCGTCTTTACTACAAGATGAACAAATAATCAGTAGTAATAAAATATAGGTTATGTTTTTCATTGATTTGTTTCGTTAACATTGTGCTACTTATTTTAAATCTGTCAATTTATAATTTTGGGGAATCATCAAATTATATTCTGATTTTTCAATTAAAATTTCGAGTAGTTTCTCCGTATCATCTATACAATATTCTCTTGTTTTGATGTAAATTTTAGATTTGTGTTTAAAACTAAGTATAAATTCTTTACTAAATCGATCATAGTTAATTTGAGTAAGTTCAGACAGGTTTCTTTTACGAATGTAATTTTGTTTTATTATCATTTCGTTGCCCTTTATAAAGAGCGTAAATGGTCTTTGAACTTTATATATAAAAAACACTATTATTTCCATTAAATTCGGTACCCATATAAGTGCTATAAAAAATGGAGCTTCTTCAATTTTACCTTTACTGAAGATGAGTAATGTCCAAAATATAGGAAAAATCCAAATGAGTAAAGACGTTTTTCTAGCAATACTTCGTATTTTATATTCGGATTCAAAATCCTTTTTCAAAAAAGAAAATTCAAAAAAGAAATGCTCTACAATTAATGTAAATAACAAGAAAATATTAACAGCCATCGGAAAATGAATTTCTCCAATTTGTCCATAGATTAGCGCTATAACCAGTATGATGTGTAAAATAAAGTGCTTCATTTAAGTGTTGCTAACTTATTTATATTATTTAATTGATAATATTAAATCTTAGTAGGTTGTAAAAAAATCTACATCTCTATAATAAAAAAGTTAGAAATTTATTTGTTTTCTAATTTTTTACTTGCTTCAATATGTTTTTCTACATCCCAAGTCAAATTCCAATGACTAATGTACTCTGAAATTGTACCAAGTCCAACAGCTTTTCTTCTGACATCTACATTTTCAGGATCTTCTAAAGGCATAACATAAAAAATTCCAGTTTCTGGATCACGTCCAATTTGGCTTCCGTAAATTTGCTTGCCACCTGTTCTTATAGCAACCCGATCTTCTAGTAGTGCTAAACTACTTCCATTTGCATTTCCGTTTTTTACAGCTTCGCGCATCATCGGTAGATATTTTTCTTGAAATTCTAAAGGAGAATGTTGAATAACTAAGAAAAATGTTGAATTACCTTTATTTCCAATAACATTCGGTGCCAACCAGCCTTTTTCGTCTAGAATTTTTTGTACTGTTATTAAATTAATCGAATCTTTTTTATTTATGAGTTCCCAATGTTTTTTCATCTCATCAGAATCGCGACCGTATTTTTTTTCAACTTCTTCGATTTGCTTTCTATATTTTTGATCTTCGTCATATACATTTTCTAAAATCGCAATAAGAGGTTTGTCAAAATTTTTTTCAATTTCGTCTTTATTAGCTTGGACTTTCTTTAATAATTTATGCCATTGCTTACTTTTATGAAGCGATTTTAAATCGGGATCAGTTGTTAAATGACCATAATTGCTATATTTTATCTTAGGATTTTCTGCCGAATACATCAAATGATAAAATGCTTTTTTTGAATCTCCCGTCAATGCAAAAACACAAGCTGCATTATAGCGATCAACTGGCATAGCTTTTCCTTCATTAGCGTCAAAGGCATTTTGATAGGCGACTGCCGTGTTCTTAAAGTCATTTAAATTATATAGTGAATCTGCTTTTTGTATAAATGAATTATACTTATCCATATTTTGCCCAATAGCATAATTGCTAATTAACAATGCTATAAAAGTCTTTAAAAATGTTGTTTTCATATTGTTTATTTCATGTTTTTCAAAGTTCGTGATGCACCGCGAAGTTTTGAAATTTAAGGAATTAGTTTTTCTATTTGTAATGATCGTAAAACTTGTTTTTAAAGATTTCGTTTGGGTCGTATTTTAATTTGAGTCTAAAAAATTATTCGCCTTGTGGATAAACGGTTTTAAATGTTTTTTTATCGACGTGTAATCTGTAAGGCAAATAATAAGTGCCTTCCATTTTAATAGCTATTTCAACTAATTCTATGGTTAACTTCTGCATTTCTTCTTCGTCTTTTTTAGACATTTTTTGATTAAATAAAAATACAAAACCGAAAACATTTTCTTTTGCATAGTTTAAAAAACTGTCTTTGTCTTGATAAACTCCTCTTATGGTTATATTTAAAAGGTCAATCTTTTTATTTGGAAGTACTTTTTTTAATTCATTGATATATTGTACGAAGTTTCGCTCTGGTATAAAATATTCATGTAAAATATCAGTTGAGTTCATACTTTTGTTTTCAATTAATGTCACATCATCGTTTAATAATTCATTACGCGAAATCACTACATTTTTGGATATTTTATTCATACCTGTTTCTAAATCCCAGCGTAATCTTTTACCATATTCATTATTTACGCTGTTTCGAAATACTACTCTTTTTGAATCTAAATTCTTTTGGTTTCGCGGCTGTAATACTAAAGGCTTACTTTCTATATTCTCGAAAAAATTAAGTGAAGCTTCTTCTAAAAAAAGCTTACTCGAAATGCGCAATCTTCCAAAAGCCATTTTTACATTTGGATTATCAGAAACGAATTTTTTATAATTTTCTATATAGTCTTCGGGTTTCAATCTTATGTTTTTAAATTCCAAAGCTTCGTTATCAACAATTTTCAATTTCACATCAAGAATAATTCCAAAAAGTCCGTAGCCACCAATTACTAAACTAAATAACTCTTGGTTTTCGGTGCGACTACAATTTACTATTTCACCATTATATTTCATGATCGTAAATGAAATTACACTTGAAGAAATAGGAGGTGAGTCCTTCTGCCATCCGTGTCCATTTGCACTAATTGAACCGCCAATTGAGAACGAGCTGAAGGCTTGCATAATAGCGACGGATTTATGAAATTTGTCCAAATAACTTATTGCATCTTCCCATAACGCTCCTGAACCAATCGTTAATGTATTTGTAATAGTATCAATTTGCATTTCTTTATAAGGGCGCATGTTTACAACAATTCCATCTGGATACATAGTGTGGCCACCCATAGTATGTTTTGCACCTGCAATAGAAATTGGTATTTTATTAGCAACCGAATATTCAAGAAGTTCTCTTAATTGATTGATTATTTCAATTCTAGAACTGCGAACATCAATAATTGAATCGACCTTTGTTAAACTTAGTCTACTTGCGTCGTTTGTATAGCCTTTTGGCGAATTATTTTCAATAGTTTCTTCATTTAAATACGTTTTGATTAATTGAAAAACAGGAACTGAAATGAAAGCAATTAGGCCTAATGCCAGCAAGTAAAAAATTTTTTTTCTATTCATTATTTTTGCGCTGTATATTTATGATGACTTTGGTAAAAAATGATTGAATGTTCTAAAATATATAATGAAGTAATTTGAAACTTTTTGAACGATATTTTCGCAATTATTTCGAGTTCAAATATACTTAAAATTAAACTTCGGTATTAAAAACCTTGTAATTATTATTGAAAAAAATCAATATCATTCGTATTTAATATTTTTCATTTTCAGACACTACTTTAGTTAAAAAGTGGAGTTGTAGCGTTAGTGTTTTCAATAAATAGCAAGGAATCAAAATATTTTAAAAGAGTAATAGTATAAATATCTTTACTTGATTCTTTGCCGTAGCCAATAAATTTTGATGAACCAATAATGTCATCAGTCTGAAGTTCTTTCTTTAGTGCTAAAAGGTTAAGATAGAATGCATTTCCGTTTAATGCTAATTTTTTTTCCCATAGCGGGAATTCTGAAGCCTCAATAGTACTTTTTTCAAGCTTTTCAGCATAAAGATGATCACCATTGATGAATTTTTCATCTATATAAGAGAAATTTCCTTTTAAAGTCATAAGACCAATTGAATGATAATCAGTACCAAACTCCTCTTTTAAGTCTCTACCCATTATTCCTATCTCATTGTCAACAAGAATTTTATTCGAAATATGAGCATTGTGCGCCCAAACAATAATTTTATTATCCTTGTTTTTTGCTAAATATGAAATGCGATCCGCCATTATTTCATCTCTGCTTTGGATTTTATTATTTTTGATATTTACAAAGTTGATATATGTGTTTTTTCCGTTAAATAGCGTTTCTTTAATTATGTCGTTTAGCTTGTTAGTAGATTCTAGATAATCTTCAATAGCAATAATTGTATTGTAAACGGCTGTATTAAAAATCGCTGCTTTTTTAAAACTTGCTTTTTCACCTTTTTTAATGTTCTTACTTAAATTTTTCATTAGAAGATCTAAGTTCTTATCACTAATGTTCGCAAGATTTTCTGATAAAACTTCATAAAACACCCAGTATGAATCATCACAACCTTTAAATTTAATACCGTATTTAGAGCGATTATCCTTATACCATTCTAGGAAAGATTTCATTTCTTTAGTTTGATAAATAGAAAATAAATGTTCTTTAATTAAAGCATCAATTGGTCTTGTTGATAAATCTCTATTGAACAATTCGATATCATCTTAGGGATTTTCTAAAATTATCATATTAAAACCCTTTTCTTCAATTAACTTCTTTGTAATAATTGCTCTCAGGCGATAAAATTCAGAAGTTCCATGAGTGCTTTCGCCAATAGAAACAATTCTCTTATTCGACAATTCCTCTATCAACGGACTTAGGCTTGAGGCTAAATCATTATCAGTTGAAAAGTTTATGGCATTTGACGATTGACGTAGTGCAACAGTTAGTTTTTCGGTATCAAAATCTTCTAAGTAAATTTTTGGAATTTCTTTAATATTTTCAATATTAACACCATCTATTTTAATTTTAAAATCGTCAAACCAAGCGGTGCCGTTGCGACCCACAATTCCACCAACGTATATATATTCGGCATTAGCGGGATAAGCTAATTTTATTGAATATTCTTTCCAATCGCTTGTTCCTCTTATTTTTAACGTTGACATTGTTGCAAATGCTAATGCTTGCTTCATATGAACACCTCCATCAATACGCATTAAAAGACCCACATATTCCTTAATATTTTCATATTTAATTCGGCCTGACAGCGTAATGGTGTCACCAACATAATTAGCTGGTATTTGATAAGTAATACAACCAAAATTACCATCCTTGTCTGAAATCACTTTCCCCGCATAATTAGTTCCATCAATTTTCTCTCCTATTACGTTTTTATAATTACCCCACTTAAACCAACCGTCAGGCATCATTTGCTCTTCTGTAGTAAATTTATCAAAATTTAAATTGAATTTATTCTGAGCAAAAAAACTAGAATTTGAAATTAAAATAGTTGCGAAGGTTAAAAGGATTTTAATATTTTTCATAAGTTGAGGCTGATTTATTGTGTGGTAGCTAAGTGGATAAGATCTTTTATTTTATAGAAAGTGAGTTTTTACCCTTTTACTGCAAGAAATTATAGTACGAATTATCGTAATGTGATTTATTGTTTTGTTATCAAATTAATGAGTAAATTAAGAGGTTCATCGTCCATCAGATAACAATGGGAATATCTCGTGTCTGGGATGCTACCAGGAGCAATTATTACAATTTTATAAAAGTCTTTTTTTGGAGTAATTAAAGTTCCAGAAAGGATAATTTTATCTTCCGGGTTCTGAAAATTAATTTCTGTAAAATGATAATTTTTATTATTTGTTATTTCTTTTTCATATTCAAAAATATCATGAGAATGTGATAGATAAGAATAAATTAGTAAACATATAAGAAATTCTTTATTCATAAAATGGTAGTAATTTAGTGTACAGAAAATGTTGATTTATTTATATTTCCGTGGGTAAATATAAAAAATCGCAGTTCGCTAAGATGCGTTGTTCACAAAAACTTAACTAAACAAGCTTTAATTATACCTTGAAACTTGAACATTTATGTAGGTTCTTGAAAAAACCAGTAAAGATTCAAACCCAACCAAGAAGTAGTTTTTTAGTCATTTTTTAAAAGGGGATAAATGCGACAGTATATTACCAATATGGATTTTATAAGGGCAGAGATTAGCAACTAGTTAAGATCTTTTTCGTTTTATTATAGCTAATTTACACTAGATCAACTATAAAAGGTGTTTTGTCAATTTTCGCTTCACTTTTTTTTAATCTTTTGAGATTTATTTTTAATAAAAGCCTAATAGAAAATGTTTCTCCTTTATAAAACTTATTTATATTTGGAGGTATGCTAGCTACTTTTTTTAATAAACATTTGCTTTTAACTTACGATTTTAGACTTTGAATATGGTTACGAAAGAAAATTTTACTCTATAATTTTTTATTTCTACACTGGTACTCATCAGTAATTTTAGTTATTTGAATTAATCTTTCTTTTCAACTAATTACAATTGATTAGATTGTTGTAGTGTGATTAATTATCCAGATAATCCGTATCAAAATTGTTTAGAAGAAATATTTGTAAGCCTGTAGTCCGTTCTAATTCGCGTATCATTCTATCTTTTTCAATTATACTATTTGGATAAGGTTCAATTGTAATGAATGCGGCTGTTCCTTGAACTGTAATCTTTTTGATAACAGGTGCGTTTTTTGACTGAACAAAAACTGTACCTGCTTGTTCATAAATGGCCGTTTGAAATTTCGCACTTGAACTAAACTTATCATAATTCAGTGCTAGTGGAAGTATGGTTGCCGCACCTAAAAGGACTACTATAATTGAACCCTTATAAAACCATTTACGATTTCTCTTGTGCTTCAAACCCAATAGAAAAAAGACAAGAATAGCTGAAAAAGCAACTGCTAATAAGTTAGTAACAAACATTAGAATACTTCCGCCTGCCAATATATAGTGCCCTTGCTCTAACATTAAACCACAAGCACATATTGGCGTTACTAGTGCTACAGCTATACCAACGCCAGCTAAAACTGTAGAGTATTCACTTCTATAGTACCCATAAGAACCTGCAGCACCCGCAAATAAAGCGATACCAAGGTCACGTAAGTCAGGTGCAGTTCTGATTAAAATCTGTTCATTAGGTGTTAAGTCTGGGAGGGTGAGACCGATGAGATAAGATACAATAATTGAGCAAATTGTGCCTATTATAATTATGCCCACCATTCTGAATGATTGTATGCGCCATCCCAAAGCAATTGCACCACCTAAAGCTACAATTGGCTGACCCAAAGGTGCAATTATCATTGCTCCAATTATTGTAGCTGTGGAATTTTCTGAAAGTCCGAGCGAAGCAATTCCAACACTTAAGAAAAGCATCAAAGCGAATGAACTTTGCCAATCTTTTTTGTAATGAAAAAAAAGCTTGTTAAAAACATATTTTCTTTCTTCGAATGGAATATCTTGAGAAAAGAAGTTGTTTTCTACAAATTTGTCAGTTTCATTTGGATCAATTTTCATATACTTTTAAACATTATATATTAACTTATTTATATAATTCATAAATAGCATAACTTTCAAATTGATTATGTACAAATGGTTTACTCTTCAAATATACTTATAATTACACTTCACTAGTAAAGAAAACATTTCTATTATTAAAAAAATCCCAAATACAATAATTTGCATTTGGGATTTATAATGAATTTTGAAATTATTTATTTTACTTATTCAGTAGGAGTGATGTCGTCATTAGGGAAAATTGATTTCGATTCTTCTACTTTGTCATTTCCTTTTAAGTACGTTGGTAAATTTAAACCAGCCATATTAAACAAGTCGTTTAATGGTGGAACAGTTTTCATCATTCCTGAAACGAAGTTAGCAGTCGAGCCGTTTCCATCTGCGTTATTTCCTGAATCCCAAACGGTAATTTTATCAATTTTGATGTTTTTAACTGCTTCAACTTGAGTTTTAACCAATTCTGGTAATTTTTCAATTAACAACAGTTGGAATGCTTTTGTAGGATCTCCACCTGCAGCATTTACCACCTCACGATATCCCGCAGCTTGTTTGGTTAGTATTTCATATAAACCTTTTGCTTCTGCTTCCATTTTTGCAAAGATTGCATCAGCTTCTCCTTTTGCTAACTCTCTTGTTTTTTCGGCTTCAGCTTGTGCATCAATAATTGCTTTTTGTTTCGCAATTTCTGCCGGAATTACAATATTAGCATTTTGTGTAGAACGTTCTCTTTCCGCACGCGCTTGTTCTGCTTTTTGTTCCGCTACATAAGATTCTTCTAACGCTTTTGCACTTTGTACTTTCTCAGATGCTAAAGCTAAACGCAATGCTTCTGCCTCACGCTCTCTTCTTGTTGCTTCTGACTGTGCAATAGCTATGCGCGCCTCATTTTCCCCTTGAATAGCAATTGCATTTGCTTCCGAAGTTTTAACACGCGTATCTCTTAAAGCCTCAGCTTTACCAATACTTTCATCTTTAAAAGCAGCAGCAATACTAACTTCTCTATCTTTATTAGTAATCGCAATTTTTACGTCACGATCTCTATGTGTTTCTGCAATTTGAACGTCTTTTTCACGATCAGCCATTGCTTTTCCAGTTTCTCCAATTTTTTCTTGTTCTGCTACCGAAATTTTAGCTTCGTTAATTGCTTTTGCAGCAGCTTCTTTTCCTAAAGCTTCAATATAACCTGACTCATCCTTAATATCGGTAACGTTAACGTTAATCAACTTCAAACCAATTTTCTTTAATTCTGAATCTACGTTTTTAGAGATATTTTCTAGAAATTTATCTCTATCGGAGTTAATTTCTTCAATAGTCATCGTTGCTACAACTAAACGCAATTGTCCAAAAAGAATATCTTTAGCCAATTCCTGAATTTGATCTGGCGAAAGTCCTAACAAACGCTCTGCAGCTGTATTCATACTATCACTTTCTGTAGAAATTGCAATTGTAAAACGACAAGGTACATCGACACGAATGTTTTGGCGCGAAAGTGCATTCATTAAGTTAGCCTCAATAGAAATCGGTTTTAAATCTAAAAACTGATAGTCTTGAATAACAGGCCAAATAAACGCTCCACCACCGTGAACACATTTTGCAGAAGTACCGCCTGTACGACCATATATTACTAAGATTTTATCCGAAGGACATCTTTTGTAACGCGAAATTAAGGTCACAAGAGTTACGAAAACCACAACTGCGGCTACAACAATAATAATTAATTCAAACATAGTGGGTATAATAAAAGGATTAAAGTTTTTCTACAATAAGGATGTTATTTTCAACAGCAATTACTTTGATAACATTTCCAGAAGTTATTTTTTCTAAGCTTAAAGTCATTGCGTCTAACTCGTGAAAACTACCATTGACACTGATTTGCACTTTCCCTTTTCCTGATTTGTTTGCAGGAATTGACAAATATACATCTGCCGTTTTATGGATCGTATTTTCAATTCTAAAGCTGTTATCCTCAGATAGTTTAAGTATTTGTTTTATTAAAATGAAAAACAAAGCTACAAAAACCACTCCTACTGCGATGGACAAAACAATCAAAATGGTTTTGTTCTCAAATCGTTCATAAAAAGAAATTCCAGTCCAGCTAAATCCAAGTAAGAAGTTGATCAAATTACGTAAGGTAAAAACTTCAAAAGGCATTTCACCTCCGTCACTTCCATCTGAATCAATATCCGATTCGCTACCACTTAAACCAATAAAAGTTGTGATAGTTTGCAAGCTAAAGAATATGCTGACCGGTATCGCAATGTACCAAAATGCCTTAAGCAACGGATCGTAGTTTTCTAGAAAGTTCATGATTATTGGTTAGTTTTCATACAATTATACGTTTACTTTTACAAAAAGTTACAAAATAATATAGAAATTTTAACATAATAAGGAATTTAGATTTAATACTATATTCTTATTTTCTGATAGTTGCTATAAAGTTTTTAATCGTAGCCATGGAATTCGATGCAATGAATTTTATGAAAGCACTTCCGATTATAGCTCCGTTTTGATGTTTTGTAGCTTCTAAAAATGTTTGATTGTCTTTAATTCCAAAACCAACGATTTGTGGATTTTTCAAATTTAAAGCTGCAATTCGCTTGAAATAATCCATTTGCTCTGCACCGAAACCCGATTGGCTTCCTGTAACAGCGGCTGAACTCACCATATAAATAAAACTATCCGAAATTTTGTCAATTTGTTGAATACGTTCATTAGTAGTTTGTGGAGTAATTAAGAAAATGTTTTTCAAACCATATTTTTCAAAAATAGATTTGTATTCCGTTTCATAAACGTGCAAAGGTAAATCGGGAATGATTAAACCATCGATACCCACTTCCACACCTTTCTGACAAAATTTTTCGATTCCAAATTGCATCATCGGATTAAAATAACCCATAATTAATAAAGGAATTTTTACATTTTCACGAATGTTTGCCAATTGCTCAAATAGGAGTGAAGTGGTCATTCCGTTTTCAATTGCCTTAGTTGAACTTTCCTGAATCGTAGGCCCATCAGCCAACGGATCAGAAAAAGGTAAACCAATCTCAATCATATCTACACCATTTTTTTCCAATTCTTCAATGATCGAAACCGTATCGTTTAAGTTCGGAAATCCTGCTGTAAAGTAAATTGAAAGCAGTTTTTTGTTTTCTTGGAGTTTTGTGTTTATTCTGTTCATTTTTATTTTTTTTGACCACAAAGGCACAAAGTTTTTTTTCACTAAGAGCACTAAGTTTTTATAATTTATTTTACTATTATTTCAATTTATATAAGACAAAAATAATTGGTGAACTTCGTGCCTTCTTTGTGTACTTAGCGGTTATTCTTTTAAAATTTAAAATAGTCAATGTAAGTATTCAAATCTTTATCGCCTCTTCCTGATAAGTTAATTACGACAATATCAGTTGGTTTGAATTTTTTTTGATCCAAAACGGCAAAAGCGTGAGCCGTTTCAATTGCCGGAATTATACCTTCCATTTTAGAAAGTGCTAAGCCAGATTCCATTGCGTCAGCGTCAGTAATTGCAATAAATTCGGCTCTTTTTGTATCGTGAAGATGTGCGTGAAGTGGCCCAACACCCGGATAATCTAATCCAGCCGAAATAGAATAAGGTTCAGTTATTTGTCCGTCTTCGGTTTGCATTAATAAGGTTTTGCTTCCGTGAATAATACCGATTTTACCCAAAACCGAAGTTGCTGCACTTTCACCCGAATTTACTCCGTGACCAGCTGCTTCAACCGCAATTAATTTAACTGATTCTTCGTCTAAAAATTCGTAAAAAGCTCCGGCTGCATTACTTCCGCCACCAACACAAGCGATTACATAATCCGGATTTTCTTTGCCTTCTTGTGCTAGTAATTGGGTTTTAATTTCCTTCGAAATCACACTTTGAAATCGGGCAACCATATCTGGATAAGGATGTGGACCAACCACAGAACCAATAATATAAAAAGTGTCAACCGGATTATTAATCCAATCTCTAATGGCTTCATTAGTAGCATCTTTTAAGGTTTTTGAACCCGAAGTAGCTGGGATAACTTCAGCACCAAGCATTTTCATTCGTGCTACATTTGGCGCTTGTCTTTCAATATCCACTTCGCCCATATAAACGATACATTGCAAACCCATTAAAGCACAAACCGTAGCCGTTGCAACGCCGTGTTGACCCGCTCCAGTTTCTGCTATAATTCTAGTTTTACCTAGTTTTTTGGCTACTAAAATTTGTCCGATCGTATTGTTGATTTTATGAGCTCCAGTGTGACATAAATCTTCGCGTTTTAAATAGATTTTTGTATTGTATTTTTCTGATAATCTTTTAGCAAAATAAAGGGGCGTTGGTCGTCCAACATATTGCTTCAATAATTCATCAAATTCTTCTTTAAAGCTTGGTTCTGACGTAATATCAAGGTAATTATTTTTTAATTCTTCAACATTTGGATATAACATTTCAGGAATAAAAGCACCTCCGAATTGTCCATAAAATCCATTTTCGTCTACATTAAATTTAGTTTTCATAAAGTGATTTTTTAAATTTTCTTAATTTGTTTTCATTTTTATAACCCGATTTTAGTTCAAATCGACTGTTGACATCAATAGCCACACAGTTTTTTCCTGCCTTTGTCTTTATAAATTGTTTTACTGCTTCTAGTTCGGTGCTTCCAATTCCACCGCTCAAGAAGTAAGGGATTTCATAGGAATAATTCTCCAAAATTTTCCAGTCAAATGTAATTCCGTTGCCGCCCGGAAGTTTTCCTTTGGTATCAAATAAAAAATAGTCGACATAAGGAATATATTGTTTTAATTTACTGAAATCAAACTGATTATTTATTGAAAAAGCTTTGATTATTTTAATATTTTGCTCTTGTAATTCTTCACAAATAGCTACAGATTCACTTCCGTGCAATTGAATTAGGTCCAAATCAAATTGATTTTTTCGAGCTATGATTTCGTTTATTTTTGCATCAACAAAAACGCCTACTTTCTTAATTTTAGAATCCAATTGAGGAATTTCCTCCGAATCAAATCTTCTTTTTGAGTTTTCCCAAAAAATAAATCCTAAATAATCAGGTTGAAGTTCGGCAATAGCTTCGATATTCTCGGAATATTTCATCCCACAAATTTTTAATTGCATGGGTTTCATAAAATTACTTTTTTTATAAAATCGGCTGTTGCTGCACCTGGATTTTTAGTTTTCATAAAATGCTCGCCCATTAAAAAACCTTTATACCCATATTTTTGCAATTCTTTTACGGCTTCTACCGAACTAATACCACTTTCCGAAATTTTCACAAAATCATCTGGAATTTTTGATGCCAATTGTTTGCTGTAATCTAAATTGACTTCGAATGTCTTTAAATTTCTATTGTTGACACCAATCATATCTAAACTCGGTAGTATCGATTTTTCTAATTCTTCTAAATTATGGACTTCAAGTAAGATTTCTAAACATAAACTTTGTCCAAATTCTGATAAATTCTTAATTTCTTCACGAGTTAGAACCGAAGCAATTAATAAAATTACATCGGCTCCGTGAGCTTTTGCTTCTAAAATTTGGTATTCGTCCACAATAAATTCTTTTCGCAAAAGTGGAATGTTTACAGCGGCTTTCGCCAGAAGTAAATCGTCTAAACTTCCACCAAAATACTTTCCGTCTGTTAATACTGAAATACCACAAACACCCGCATTTTGATACCCTATAACTACATCTTCGACTGAATGATTATTGTTGATGATATCTTTAGATGGTGAACGACGTTTGTGTTCTGCAATGATTCCAACTGGACTGTTTTTTATTAATTTACTCATTGAATAAGTACGCGAATTGAATAGGACAGAAGCTTCCAATTGAGAAACTGGAATGATACTTTTCTTAAGTTTAACCTCTCTTCTTTTATCAATAATAATTTTATCTAATATGTTCATGCTTAATAATATTAGTTGCTTAACTTAATTAGTTTATTTAAAGCTTCGAAACCTCTTCCGCTAGCTAAGCTTTCCTGTGCTTTTGCAAGAGCATCTTCGTAATTTGACTTTTCTACCGTTTGAATTGCAACGGCTGCATTGGCACAAACTACATTATTTTGTTCGGTAGATCCTTTCCCAGAAATGACCGTGTGAAAGATTTTCGCTGCTTCTTCAACAGTTGTTCCGCCTTTTATTTGTTCTAATTTGATACTTGGAAATTTAAAGTCGGAAGGTTTTAAAATCTGTTCGGTTGCGTTTGAAATTATTTTCACATCATCGGAAAGCGAGACTTCATCAAAACCATTTAATCCATATAAAATACTGTAATTGGTTGAAGTATTTTGGTACAAATACGCATACATTCTGGCTAATTCTAAACTGAAAACACCAACCATTTGATTTTTTGGAAAAGATGGATTTACCATCGGACCTAACATATTGAAAAAGGTTTTCACGCCTAGTTCTTTACGAATTGGTCCCACATTTTTCATGGCAGGATGGAAAAGAGGAGCGTGTAAAATGGCGATATTTGTTTGTTCTATGGATTTCTGAAGAAAATCGGCATCATTAGTAAATTTCACACCCATTTTCTCCATAACATTACTCGAGCCTGAAATTGAGGACACGCCGTAATTTCCATGCTTCGCTACTTTAATTCCTGCACCAGCTACAATAAATGACGCTAAAGTTGAAATATTGAAAGTGTCTTTTCCGTCGCCACCAGTTCCACATAAATCGACTGTGTTATAAGCTGAAAAATCAACTGGAATACACAATTCTAATAAGGCTTCTCTGAATCCTGCTAATTCTTCGATCGTAATGCTTCGCATCATATAAACGGTCATAAAAGACGCGATTTGACTTTGATTGTAATTTCCCGAAGAAATATTAACTAATACGTCTTTAGCCTCAACTTTGGAAAGTATTTCGTGATTGATTAATCTATTTAAGATGGTTTTCATTTTACATTATTTTATTGACTGAACACTAATTTCTTTATATGGTACACTAGTTCTTGAGCCAATTTTCTAAGATTTTTTTTCCAAAAGGAGTCAGTAAGCTTTCTGGATGATATTGCACACCGCGAACATCAAAACGAGCGTGTTTCATTGACATTATTTGTCCGTTCGCATCGGTTGAAGTGATTATTAATTCTTCTGGCAGATTTTCATTAGAAACGACCCATGAATGATAGCGTCCCACTTCAATTTCATCAGGTAAATCGTTGAAAATGAAATCGTCTTCGGTTTTCGAGACTTTAGTGGCAACTCCATGATACACTTTTTCTAAATTGGTTAATTGTCCGCCAAATACTTCGCCAATGGCTTGTAAACCCAAGCAAACTCCAAAGATACTTTTGGTTGAAGCGAATTTTTTAATCACATCTTTTAACAATCCAGCTTCGCTAGGAAGGCCGGGACCAGGAGAAAGTAAAATTTTATCGAACTTTTCTAATTCACTCAATTCGAATTCATCGTTTCTAAAAACGGTTACTTCGGCATTCAAATCTTCTAAATAATGCACCAAATTGTAGGTGAAACTATCGTAATTATCTATAACTGCTACTTTCATATGTTATGTATATTGTAAATTGTATTTTTATATTGAACTAAATTGTTTCTGCTAAATCTAGTGCTTTTTGCAACGCGCCAAGTTTATTGTAGACTTCTTGCATTTCGTTTTCTTCCGAAGAACTTTCCACAATTCCGGCTCCAGCTTGATAGTATAAGAAGTGATTTTTACTTAAAAAGCTTCGAATCATAATGGCGTGGTTGAAATTTCCTTCAAAGTCTAAAACTCCGATGGCACCTCCATAAAAACTCCGATTTGTTTTTTCTATTTGTTCAATTAATTGCATTGCTTTTATTTTCGGAGCTCCTGATAAAGTTCCTGCTGGAAATGTTTTAGCTACTAATTCCATGAAAGTATGATTTTGCTTTAATTTCCCAGTTACTTTTGAAACCAGATGAATTACGTGCGAGAAAAATTGGACTTGCTTATACTGTTCCACTTTTACTTCATTACAGCTTCTGCTTAAGTCATTTCGAGCCAAATCGACTAACATAACGTGTTCGCTATTTTCCTTTTCGTCTTGCACTAATTTCTTAGCTAATTCCGCATCTTGTTCGTCATTTCCTGTTCGCTTGAAGGTTCCTGCGATGGGATGAATTTCGGCGATATTGTTTTTAATCACCAATTGTGCTTCGGGCGAAGACCCAAATATTTTAAAATTCCCATAATCGAAATAAAACAAATAGGGTGAAGGGTTGATACTTCGTAAAGCACGATAAACATTGAATTCATCGCCTTTAAATTCTTGCGAAAACCTTCTTGATAAAACCAATTGAAAAACATCACCTAAATGACAGTGTTTTTTTGCTTTCGTAACATAATCTTTAAAATCATTATCTGTTAAATTTGACGTTGGATTACCTTTTTTCTTAAAGGAAAAAGAAGCGAAGTTTTTAGCTTGAAGCAATTGTTCAATTTCTAGGACATTACTTTTTCCGTCTAAATTGTGACAAAAGATATACGCTTCGTTTTTAAAATGATTTATTGCAATTACATTTTGGTAAACGGCATAATAAACTTCAGGAATTTCATTCTCTTTTGATTTTTTCGCAATTGAAATTTTTTCAAAATACTGAATCGCATCGTAAGCGATATAACCAAATAAACCTTGTGAAATAAACTTAAAATCAGATTTTTCTGTAATGAATTGGCTGGAGAACTCCTCAATAGCTTTGGCAACATTTACATTGGCATCAATTGGAGTAGTTTCCGAAAATCCATCTGGAAAATTAGTTTCTATTGCATTATTTTCGACTTTAATAGAAGCAATCGGATTGAAACAGATGTAAGAAAAACTGTTATCGTTGGCATGATAATCTGAACTTTCCAACAAAATACTATTCGGGAATTTATCACGAATTTTCAGGTAAACACTTACTGGAGTGATTGTGTCGGCAAGAATTTGCTTGTAATTGGTATGTAATTTATAAGTTTTCATTTGATTTTTTTGAGTTTAGGCAATAAAAAAAGGCTTGTCGTGAATGACAAGCCTTTTCTATGTATTTGAATTTTAAATTATACTATAGCAGGTTTCGCTCACGAGTTTCGACGTAAGTTAGACCACCACCAAGCATTATTTAAAAATGTTTTCATATCTCTAATTGAATTATGCAAATGTAACAAATAGTTTATTTAATATCCTAATAAATTAATATAAACTTGGAAATTTTGTTGGATTTGCCTCATTCATAATCGCATATACTTTCTCAAAGATGTCTTCTGCTGAAGGTTTACAAAAATAGTCACC
Organism: Flavobacterium ardleyense; assembly: GCF_042686085.1. Lineage (GTDB taxonomy): Bacteria > Bacteroidota > Bacteroidia > Flavobacteriales > Flavobacteriaceae > Flavobacterium > Flavobacterium ardleyense. The sequence continues at coordinate 48,564 of NZ_JBHUOL010000018.1, read as the reverse complement.
ATCCGTTCCGTAAGCTGGTCGGTGTGCTTTTGCAGCTAACGTTTGAGGTGCGCTATCTAAATGTTTATAAGCCGATTGATTTTCTATAACTTCTTGTAAAATATAGGCTGATGCTCCACCTGGAACGTCTTCGTCAATAACTAATAAACGATTAGTTTTAGCTACCGATTTTACAATATCATGATTGATATCAAAAGGTAATAACGATTGAATATCAATGATTTCAGCGCTAATTCCAACTGCTTCTAACTCATTTGCAGCTTGTTCCACTAAACGTAATGTTGACCCGTAAGAAACCAATGTAATGTCAGAACCTTGTTTGATGGTTTCAACCACCCCAATAGGGGTTTTAAATTCTCCTAAATTGGTAGGCATTTTCTCTTTCAAACGGTATCCGTTTAAGCATTCTACTACTAATGCAGGTTCGTCAGTTTCCAATAATGTGTTATAAAAACCAGCTGCTTTAGTCATATTTCTAGGGACTAAAACGTGAATTCCTCTAATCGCATTGATGATCATTCCCATTGGTGAACCCGAATGCCAAACACCTTCTAAACGATGACCACGCGTTCTAATAATTAACGGTGCTTTTTGACGACCAGCCGTTCTGTATTGTAAAGTCGCTAAATCATCACTCATAATTTGGATCGCATACAATAAGTAATCTAAATACTGGATTTCAGCAATTGGGCGTAAGCCTCTCATTGCCATTCCAATACCTTGACCTAAAATTGTAGCTTCACGAATTCCGACATCGGCAACACGTAATTCTCCATATTTTTCTTGCATTCCTTCTAAACCTTGGTTTACATCACCAATAGTTCCTGCATCTTCACCAAAAATTAAAGTTTCTGGATATTTTGCAAAAATAGCATCGAAGTTATCTCTTAATACTAAACGCGCATCTACATCTTCTGCAGTTTCGTCAAATGTTGGTAAAACTTCTTTTGTATTAAAAATCGTTTTATCTGATTCAGAAAATAAATGAGAGCTGAATTTAGGTTGAATTTTCGCGGTATAGTTCTCAATCCAAGTTGCTAATGTAGCACGAGAATTTTCTTTTACTATCATTCGCAATACTTTACGAGCAGCGATTAAAAGATCTTTACGAATTGGTTCTTTTATTGAAGAAATTTCATTTGCTATTTTCTCGATAAATACTTTATTGTCACTTTGTGAAGCAATTGTATTTAATAAGCCAACTAATTCTTGTTGTTCTGCCTTAACAGGCGAAGTGAAGTTAATCCAAGCCGTTTTTTTACCTTCTAAAACGTCTTTCTTAGCTTGGTTATCAATTGCGTCTAATTCTTCTTGCGTGGCAATATTATTTTCTAGCAACCAACTGTGCATTTTCGCTAAACAATCGAATTCAACTTCCCATGCTAATCGATCTGCGTTTTTATAACGCTCGTGACTTCCAGAAGTAGAGTGACCTTGTGGTTGTGTTAATTCTTGAACGTGAATTAAAACAGGAACATGTTCTTCTCTTGCAATTTGCGATGCTTTTTGATACGTATCCACTAAAGATGGATAATCCCAACCTTTAACTCTTAAAATTTCGTATCCCTTATTATCTTCATCACGTTGGAAACCTTTTAAAATTTCAGAAATATTTTCTTTGGTTGTTTGATGACGTGCGTGAACCGAAATTCCGTATTCGTCATCCCAAACGCTCATTACCATTGGCACTTGTAAAACACCAGCAGCATTAATTGTTTCGAAAAATAATCCTTCTGAAGTCGAAGCGTTTCCGATAGTTCCCCAAGCTACTTCATTTCCTTTGTCAGAAAAATTAGTTTGGTTGATACCTGCAACATTTCTATATATTTTTGAAGCTTGCGCCAATCCTAATAAACGCGGCATTTGCCCGCCAGTAGGAGAGATGTCAGAACTTGAGTTTTTTTGTTGTGTTAAGTTTTTCCAATTTCCGTTTTCATCTAACGAATGCGTTGCAAAGTGACCGCCCATTTGACGACCAGCACTCATTGGATCAAAATTAATATCAGTATGTCCGTATAAACCAGCGAAAAATTGTTCTATGTTCATAGCGCCAATAGCCATCATAAAGGTTTGGTCACGATAATATCCTGAACGGAAATCACCATTCTTAAACGCTTTTGCTAAGGCCAATTGAGGTACTTCTTTACCATCGCCAAAAATCCCGAATTTTGCTTTTCCAGTTAGAACTTCTTTTCTTCCTAATAAGCTACATTCTCTGCTGATTTTTGCAATTTTATAATCGTTAATAACTTCTTTTTTGAAATCTTCAAAAGATACTACTTCCGATGTGGCTACATTTTTCATAAACTATATATAAAATTGATAATTCCACAAATTTAATTAAAAGGAATTAGAAAACAATAAAGTCGTCTTTATTTTAAAGATTATTATCGTTTTATCAGTTGATTTCATTAAAAAATCATAATAATTTGATTTGTTAGGCGTATTTTAGTGCGAAATTCGTAAAAAAATTAACACTTTAACATCAAAGCCATTTTCTTGTAAAGAGTGATACTAATGTTTTAGGACTCAAGGTAACCACAAATCGAATTTTTTCGCGATAATTATTGCTGTTTAGTTCAAATCCGTTAGAAGAATAAACGGGTAAAAACAATTCGAAATAATCAGGAACTAAATTCAAATGCAAACCAGAATCGTATACAAATTTAGCGTTTGAGTATTTGTTTTTTAACATTCCTACATCGGTATAAATTTCAATCCAATTCCAGACATTAAAAGTTCCATTAATCGTTGTAATCCATTGATTTGCAAAGCGCGTATCTAATTTAGATTTAAAACCACCTTCACCATAAACATATTGTTGGCTGTAAATCCCAGTAGATTCACTTCGGCCTAAAAGACTGTAATCAAACATATAATCGTTTGGTCGATCTAATCCAAAATTGAAGAAATCAGAAGATGTGCTTCGATACATAAATGCTCCAGCGTATAATCTAAAACTGATTTGTCTGTTATTTTCAAATAGTTTTTTGTATTTTATTTCGGTTGATATTTTTCCAAAAGAACTAGCAATCTGTAAATCGTTTAGCAATGAGAAATGCTTAGTTATTTCTGATTGAAAATTTCCATATCTCGCATTAAAAACGTTATAATTTTCAGTTTTTACATCTGTAATAAACGGTGAACTATCCCGATTTACATAAACTTGGCGTAACTGAATAAGTTCACTTTTATTTTTTCTCAGATTTTCATCTCTAAATCTAAACTGAATATTTGGCGAGAAATTGGTGTAAAATGCATCTTTAGTGTAATGAAAGCGATTTCCTGATAAACTATATTTTATATTGAATAATTTACCCTTTTCGCGAATGTTATCTTCGACAGTTGCAGAAAATTTCCCCACGAACGTTCCAGTATTTGTGGAATACATCGGCGTAGCGCTAAAGGTGAAAGGCTTATTCAAAATAGAACGATTGTTGAGTTTTAAACCTAAAGCAACTCCATCGTATGCATTAAATTCAACTTCCGGCACATAGAAAATTTGATTGTAAAAAGGTTCTTCTAAATCTTTAAAAAAGTTAAATTTCAGAGGACGATTGTTGAAGAAAAAACCTTTTAATGATTTCCAGTTATTTTTTAAATTGTATTCTGGCACTTCATTATTATAATTTAATACGATTTTATCTGCTTCCAATCTTGGAATTACAAAAGTAGAATCAGTGGTGATGTTCGTTAACCAAATTTTATTAACTACTTCATCATTTTTTAATTGATACAATGAAATAGGCGCATTTGAGTTGGTTTTATTAATAACGTTAACCGTAATGGAATCCTTCGTTTTTTTAACTTTACCGAATTTATAATCAATTAAATCACGTGTTTCAACTACAGTTCTAAAAAACCAATTGATATCCTCCTTGGTATTTTTTTCTAGAATAGTTTCAAATTGACGTTGGTTTGATTCTAAATATTGATTTTCTTGAATAAATTCTTTAATACTAGAAAGTACTATGTCGTTTCCAAGATAACTATTCAGGTAATTCAGACTTAAACCAGCTCTGTATTTACTAGCGATTTGTTCATTGAATTTAATTAATCTGTTTTTTGTTTCGTTTAAAGGTTGGTCCAAATTTTTTCGAGCCATCAACATATACAAATAATTATATTGCTGATTAAAGGGAAGATTAATAAAATGGTATGATTTTAAAATTTTGAAGCTTGATAAATTTCCAGTCATAGTCATATCTGGATAATTCTCATCGATATATTGCATCATTAGAAACACCTGAATACCATCGTAAATCCACGCATCTTTCCTTGGGTTCAATTGTAGGTTTTCTTTTAAATAATTGTTTAAATAGGTTTTTAGAAACTTCAATTCAAACATAAATTCATCTGGAAAGGGACTTAAAAATCCGGGTAATTGATTTAAACCATAAAAAGGCTGTCGCTGATAATCTACTTGTGAAACTTGAATTTTCGAGGTTAAAGGATTGCCTAATTTGGAAGCCGTGAAGCGTGTAATTTTATCAATTAGGATTGCTTTTTGAATATCAGTCACTTTATTGTAATCTATGCCACAGCTAACTTCGATGATTTCATTTTTATAGCTAGCAAAACTATTTATTTGTTCTAAATGCAGTGTAACATCGTTTTTATTAGAGCCCTCTAAGAAATATAATTTTTTAGACTCAACATTTTCCATTTTTATTGCAGCTAAATTACTTGCGATGCTGTAATTATTAGAAATTTCAATTTCAATTTCAAAGTCGCTAAATGAATTAGGAATATCGTCTAAATTTTCATTGCTCTGTTCTACAAATTGCTTATTTTCAAAGCGCGCCGGATTTAAAAACCAATTTTTTAGTATAAAATTCCCGTTGGATTCAAAACCATATCTGGTGAATTTTGCATTTGGGACTTTTATAATATAAAGCAATTGAATTGTATCTTTTGAACACGGTGGAAGAGGAGTGTTTAATGTAATTTTTACTAAGTCTACTTTGTTTAGGGGGCGTTCCCAATTTAGATTGTTAAAATCAGTATCTACGATTGACTTAATAGTTGTATTCCCTCTGTCTTCATCTTTTGCTAAATGGAAAGCTCTTGAAAATTCGTCGGAAAATCTTTTTGCTAAGGCTGATGATTTAGAAGAATAAGCATTATTCCAATCGTTTAAAACCAGTTGCTTAATCGTATCATTTGAGATATTATTGTAGACTAAAGTATGTTTTATATATAGTAACTTCTGATCTACATCTACTTTTACATTCATTTTTGAAGAATGTTGTGCAGCTACAGACAGAGTAAATAAGGAGAAAAGTAGGTGGGAAATTTTAAGTTTCAATGATGAATTTTTGAATAAGATTACTTTACTGATGAAATGGTTGCGTCTGGAAATACTAATTTATAAAAATACATAAATATAATCCTACTAATTCTTAATTTCTGATTAATATTAACACAATAATAATTTAAATATCCTATAAAACGCATTTTATAGTGTTATATTTGATAAAACTTAATATTATGCCCCTAAAATTACTTTTTAACCTAATTATTTTATTGGGTTTTTCCGCCACTGCACAAGTAGTTATCAACGAAATAGATGCAGATACTCCAAGTAGTGATGAATTAGAATTTGTAGAATTAAAATCTAGTACCCCTAATTTTCCATTAGATGGTTATGTGCTAGTTTTCTTTAATGAAACGAACTCGTCGAGCTACTTTACGATAGATCTAGATGGTTATACAACGGATGTTAATGGAATTGCATTATTTGGAAATAGTCTAGTTTCTCCTTCTCCGATGGGGATTTTTTCAAATTCATCAATTCAAAACGGTCCTGATGTTGTGGCGCTGTATTTAGGTAATGCCTCTGATTTCCCTTATACAACTTATCCTTCAGCATCTGGGACATTAGCGACAACAAATAATTTAATTGACGCTGTTGCTTATAAAACCGTTAATTCACATTTAAATCCCGTAAATTTAATGTCTATTTTGGGATTAACTTACTGCATTAACGAAAATCTATACGGTCTTAATACTTCTCATTCTATTCAAAGAAAAAATGATGGAACATATGAAGTAAAATTACCTACACCCGGCGTCAATAACGATGGAAGCGGTACTGTTTTAAATTATATTACCGTTTCAACTTCTCAAACTAGTTACATTGAAGGTGAGAGTTTTAATATTGTCTTTACTACTAGCCAACCTGTTACTGGTTCAAATTTAGTTTTTAACTTTACTTTAGATAACGGAAATTTTATGGTTAATGATTTTTCTGGAACAAATTTAACAGTAATGATTCCAGTGGGTTCATCAACTGCTCAAAATACAGTTTATTTATTTGATGATATAACAGATGAAGGTGACGAAGAAATGTTAATAAAGGTTCAAACGCTACCAGCAGGTTATGTTGCAAATAATAATAATATAATTATAAGAATTTATGATAACGATTTTGTCGTTCAAAGCTATGGAACTCCATTAAATCCTACTTATGGATTAGTTACACCAACAATTCCAGCTGGATATTATTCTTCGTTAGAAGGTCTGGCAGGAAACTCATTAAAGCAGGCACTTCAAGATATTATTGCAAATCCAGCAGTTGTTCGTGCTCACAGTTATGGCGATATTTGGGAAATTTTAAAACAAGCAGATCAAAATCCGGCTAATAGTAATGAGGTTTGGATGCATTATGTAGAAGCTCCACGGGCTAAATTAGATCAACAAGTAGGTAATAGTGGAATAGGAAAATGGGTGAGAGAACATGTGTTTGCTCAGTCTAGAGGTGGATTTTCTGGTGGAACATCGTCCACTGCAGACGGAATTAATGTGTGGTTAACAACTAATGCTAATGATATTGCTTCGGCTCATGCGGATGCACATCATCTTCATGCGGAAGATGGACAAGAGAATATTTTAAAAAGTAATAAGGATTTTGGTTTAGATTATAATGGTCCAGTTGGCACGCAAGGAAAGTGGAGAGGCGATGTTGCAAGAGCACTGTTTTATATGGCTGTTAGATATAATGGTTTAACGCTTGTTGATGGAAATCCTTCAGATGCTTCTGGAAATAAAATTATGGGTGACTTAGCTTCTCTATTAACATGGAACGTAACTGATGCTAGAGATGATTTTGAAATGAATCGTAATAACTATATTTATACGTGGCAAATGAATCGTAATCCTTTTGTGGATTATCCGAATTTAGCTGATTATATTTATGGAGCTAGTTTTGGTCAACAATGGTTTTCTACTTTATCCACGCCTTCACCAATTGAAAACAGCGTTTTAGTTTATCCAAATCCAACTACAGATTATATTACAGTGTCAGGCTTGGAAGGAAAATCGAAAGTCGAAATTTATACGATTACTGGACAATTACTTCAAGAAACTACTTTTGATTCTGAAATTAGATTAAATATTGATTTAAATTCAGGATTATATTTAGTAAAAGTATCAGCTAACAATCAAACGATTACTAAAAAAATCGTAGTAAAATAGGCTTTTTTTAATGTTTGAAGGGAAGTTAATATCATAAAGTAAATCTCTTTTGGCATCCTTCTTGAATACTACTTGATTAATAATTATTAAAATAAAAAATTATGAAGTCAAATAGTAAAATGACAATATTTATTGGAGCTTTAGTTTTAGTTTTTATGTTGGTAGTGCCAACTGATGCGTTTTCACAAGGACCGCCACCATGGGCAAAAGGGCATTCTTACAAGACTAAAACAAGATATGTATATTTCCCAGATGAAAATATGTATTATGATATGCAACGAAAATCGTATATCTATGCTTCAAATAATAAGTGGGAGGTAAGGTCTCAAGTTCCTTCAGTGCATGTTGGGATTAACTTAGGGAAAAGTACGCAGATTGAACTAGACTTTAATGGTAATGCACCGCAAAGATATAATACTTCGCACAGAACAGTTTACAAGACTAAAGTAGTTTACGTAGATCGTTATCATGATAAAGATCATCATAAACACTATCATAAGCATCATAAGAAACAATATAAAAAACAACAAAAAAGAAGAAAAGAGCATTACAAAAAGCATCATAAAAACAGATATGATCATGATTGTGATTAACGATAAACAAAAAAGTCAGATTTTAAAATCTGACTTTTTTTATTCTTTAGAAGTTTGGAGATAAGTTGTATTTCTTATAGAATGTATCTAAAGCTTCAACTACTTCATCCGCAGTATCAACTACTTTTATCAAGTTCATATCTTCTGGACTTGCGTTTTTCATTTTGTCAATCATCACAGTCCTAATCCAATCTAATAATCCTGACCAGAATTCTGATCCTACTAGTATAATTGGGAATTTACCAATTTTCTTAGTCTGAATTAAAGTTACAGCTTCAAATAATTCGTCTAACGTTCCAAATCCTCCTGGCATTACAACGAAACCTTGTGAATATTTTACAAACATTACTTTTCTTACGAAGAAGTAATCAAAATTCAAGTTTTTATCTTTATCAATATACGGATTAAAGTGCTGTTCGAAAGGCAATTCGATATTTAAACCTACAGAAGTTCCTCCACCAAAATGAGCTCCTTTGTTTCCTGCTTCCATAATTCCAGGACCACCACCAGTAATTACACCATAACCAGCTTTACTAATTTTATAAGCAATTTTTTCCGCTAATAAATAGTATTTATCTTCAGGTTGAGTTCTTGCAGAACCAAAAACGGTTACACTCGGGCCAATTCTTCCCATAGCTTCGTATCCGTTTACGAATTCGGACATGATTTTAAAAATTGCCCAAGAATCGTTAGTTCTTATTTCATTCCAAGTTTTTTGTTTTAATCTTTCTTGAAGTTCTAAGTCTTCATTTTGTAATTGATTTTCTGCCATAACAATTTTAGTTAATTTGTAGCTAAACAAATTATAAGTTAAACAATAAATTTAAGGAGTGTTGTTGTTGCAAAGTAGTTGAACCGCTAAGATAACTCTTTTTTCAGAAATTGTGCGGTGTAACTCTTTTTGTTTTTTATCAATTCCTCTGGCGTTCCTTTTGCTACCACTTCGCCACCGCCTTTTCCACCCTCATAACCAATATCAATTATATAGTCTGAAAGTTTGACAACGTCAAGATTATGCTCGATGATTAAAACCGTATTTCCTTTGTCAACAATTACATTAATTACGTCCATCAACACCCGAATATCTTCAAAATGAAGTCCGGTTGTAGGTTCGTCTAAAATATAAAAAGTATTTCCAGTATCTTTTTTAGATAACTCTGTTGCCAATTTAATACGCTGTGCTTCACCACCTGAAAGTGTTGTACTTTGCTGACCTAAAGTGATATAACCCAATCCAACATCTTGAATTGTTTTAACTTTTCTATAAATCTTAGGAATCATTACAAAGAAATCAACTGCTTCATCAATAGTCATATTCAATACATCAGAAATTGATTTTCCTTTGTATCTGATTTCCAAAGTTTCTCTATTGAAACGTTTTCCCATACAGGTTTCGCATTCCACATAAACATCAGGTAAAAAACTCATTTCAATAGTTCTAACGCCCGAACCTTCGCAGGTTTCACATCTTCCGCCTTTCACATTAAAACTAAATCTTCCGGGTTTATAACCACGAATCATCGCTTCTGGAACCATTGTAAACAAACTTCTAATTTCCGAAAATACTTCGGTATAAGTTGCTGGATTACTTCTTGGGGTTCTTCCAATCGGACTCTGATCGATTTCGATAACCTTATCAATATGTTCTAAACCTTCAATTTTTTTGTAAGGTTGTGGTTTTTTTACACCATTGAAAAAATGGGCGTTTAAAATAGGGTAGAGCGTTCCATTAATTAAAGTCGATTTTCCACTTCCTGAAACTCCTGTTACACAAACCAATTTTCCTAAAGGAATTTCGATTGTTACATTTTTTAAATTATTTCCCGTTGCTCCTGATAATTTGATTGATTTTCCATTTCCAGCTCTTCTTTCTTTCGGAATTTCCAATTTCATTTTACCATTAAGATATTGAGCAGTAATTGTATCTTGTTCCAATAATTCTTTGGGCGTTCCACAACTAATAATTTCACCACCAAATCGTCCAGCTTTTGGACCGATATCAATCACATAATCAGCACTTTCAATCATATCTTTATCGTGTTCCACCACAATAACGGAATTTCCAATATCGCGTAAACTTTCTAAGGATTTAATCAAACGTTCGTTGTCTCTCTGGTGCAAACCAATACTTGGTTCATCTAAAATATAAAGAACACCAACCAATTGTGATCCAATTTGAGTGGCTAATCTAATACGTTGTGCTTCACCACCAGAAAGTGATTTTGAACTTCGGTTTAAGGATAAATAATTTAAACCAACATCCAATAAAAACTGAACTCTTGTCGAAATTTCTTTGATAACTTCAACAGCAATAACTTGTTGTTTATCAGTGATATGATTGTGTAAATCTGCAAACCATTCTGATAATTCAGTGATGTCCATTTGAACTAATTCACCAATATTTTTACCATTTAATTTGAAATATAACGACTCTTTTCTTAAACGTGTTCCGTGGCAATCTGAACAATCGTTTTCGTCCATAAATTCCTTTGCCCAACGTTTGATGCTTGCTGAATCAGAATTATCAAATTGGTTTTTGATGAAATTTGAAATTCCTTCAAAATCGATTTTATAGTCTTTAGTAATTCCCATAACCTTTGAAATTACTGAGAATTTTTCATTACCACCTTTCAAAATCATTTCCATTGCGTCTTGAGGAATATCTTCAATTGCATCCGTAATTTTGAAATCATATTTTTGAGCAATAATCTCTAATTGCTTGAAAATCCAAGTATTTTTATAATCGCCCAAAGGAGCAAAACCACCATTTTTAATGGATAATTTAGGATTTGGGATGATTTTATGAATGTTAATTTCATTCACCGTTCCTAATCCATTACAAGCCGGACAAGCACCTTTTGGCGAGTTGAACGAGAAGTTATTTGGTTCCGGATTTGGATAAGAAATTCCAGAAGACGGACACATTAAATTACGACTGTAGAAACGAACTTCCTGACTTTCTTGTTCGATAACCATCATTACGTCATCACCGTGATACATTGCAGTTTTGATACTTTCCGATAAACGTTTGTCTGTATCTTCTTGCAAATCAATTTCCATTCGGTCGATTACAATTTCGATTTCGTGTGTCTTATAACGATCGACTTTCATTCCAAATTCTAAATCCTTAATCTTTCCATCGACACGAACTTTCAAGAAGCCTTGTTTAGCAATTTGTTCGAATAATTCACGATAATGTCCTTTACGCGAGCGAATTACAGGTGCTAAAATATTAATGCGTTTTCCGTCGAAATCTTGTAGAATAAGCGATTTAATTTGCTCATCCGAATAAGAAACCATTTTTTCGCCCGAATTATAGCTGTAAGCATCTGAAGCTCTTGCATATAAAAGACGAAGGAAATCGTAAATTTCAGTAATAGTTCCTACAGTAGAACGAGGCGATTTGCTTGTGGTTTTTTGCTCAATTGCAATTACAGGCGAAAGTCCGTCAATTTTATCTACATCAGGACGTTCTAAACCTCCTAAAAATTGGCGTGCATAAGCAGAAAAGGTTTCAATATAACGACGTTGTCCTTCGGCATAAATGGTATCAAAAGCCAAGGACGATTTTCCCGACCCTGATAAACCCGTAATAACAACGAGTTTTTCACGCGGAATGCTTACGTCTATATTTTTAAGATTGTGAACGCGAGCTCCAATAATTTCGATAGTATCTTCAGTGTGTTGCATAATTTTTTGGCAAAACGCAAAGTTACTGATTTCTAACCAATTTTCAGGTTATACAAAGTTAAAGAAAACAATAAAAAAACGAAAGCATTATAATAAACGCTTTCGTTGTCTGTTGTTGATATAATCGTTAATCGCTTTTTTTGTGGTTACCCAATTTCTACCTTCTTTATAAGCATCAATTTTACCTTGACGTGCTAATAAACTAACATATTCTTGACTATAGGGAGAATTTGGTTCGCTAACAATATTTGCAATTGATTGATATTCTTCATCATTTTCACTTGGAATGGAAGTTAAATAAATATTTACAGTACGTTCCAAGGCTTGACACATTAATAAAGTTAATTTTTGATAATTACCTTTATTTGCTTGGTTTAGTGCTTCGTAATACTTTTTTCTATCATTTTTTAAAATAATCGCGGGTGGAAAACCTTTTCGCATTAACAATAAATTCATTGCTAAACGAACAGTTCTTCCATTTCCATCAAAAAAAGGATGAATCCAAACTAATTTATGGTGAAAAATCGTAGCTAACTCAATATCATTCAATTGTAATGGATTTTCGTTTACAAATTGAATTAATTCATCTAATAGGTCTGAAATTTTATTAGCATTTGGTGGTACAAAATTTGCTCCGGAAATACGGACACCAGCATTTCTGATTCTTCCTGCAAAATCATCTTCAATCGTGCGTAAAACTAAATTGTGAAGTGATAAAATATCAATACTTCTTAATGTATAATTATCATTTACAATTTCATTTAGATAATAAATCGCTTTTTCGTGATTTTTGGCCTCAAAATGTTCTCTAAGGGATTTTCCTCGGATCGTAATTCCATCTTGAAGAACCATTTGAGTTTCTCGTAACGAAAGTGTATTTCCTTCAATACTGTTAGAATTATAAGTCCATTCTATGGTTAACGCTTCTTTAATTTTTGAAATAGCAATGCCAGGCAATGGTCTGTTTTGATTGAGCACAGCTAGTTTATCATACAATCTTTCGAAAGTTGGTTGAAATTCTTCGCGATAGGATAGGTCAATATTCCACATAGTATTTCTATTTCAACCACAAATATAATACTATCGGATGGGATAAAAAAAAATTCTATCCGATATTAAGAAATTATATAAAAAAATGTAAAATATTGAAAAATAGTTATTTACTCAATAACCATTGATTTCAAACGCATTCTATATTTTTCTAAAATCAATTGCTTGTTGATAAAACCAAGGAAAACACCTTCCTGTAAAACGGGTAAAACTTTACAACCTGAAGTATCAAATTTTTCCATAATAGTTTCTAAGGTTTCATCGTAAAAGATAATTTCTTTTGGCGGATGCATAACTTCATTAGTTGTTGTATACTTAACTTTAAAGGGTGAAAATACAATAGGACGAATTTCATCTAAAAATATTAGTCCCAATAATTTGTTTTCTTCATCCAAAACAGGAAAAATAGCATCATCCGATTCTTGAATTTTCTGCACCAATTCGTCTAAATTCGGGCTAACCGAAATAGCTTTATAATCAGATTGAATTAGTTTAGACACATCAATCGAATTCAAAATATTTGTATCTCGATTATCAGTAAAAACTTCGCCTTTATCGGCCAAATTTTTAATATCGAATGAATGTGGTTCAAAACGTTTAGAAATAGCAAAACTCACCGAAGAAACAATCATTAATGGAACCATTAGACTGTAACCTCCTGTAATCTCGGCAATTAAGAAAATAGCAGTTAAAGGAGCGTGAAATAATCCACTAAGAATTCCCGCCATTCCTACTAATGTGAAATTTCCGATTGGTAGTTTTGTTAATCCTGTTAGGTTTAAAAAAGAAGCTAATGTAAAGCCTAAATAGGAACCAACAAATAGAGAAGGAGCGAAGTTTCCACCATTTCCACCCGCGCTTAACGTTAAACTTGTCGCGTAGACTTTTACCAACATTGTTGCACTGATCACTAACAGCAATATCCAGGAAGAATCACTGAATCTTTCAAAAACAGTGTTTTTCACCATTTGTTCCGGATGATTATCAGCTAGAATTTTAATATTTTCATAACCTTCACCAAAAAGCGATGGAAAAAAGAATATTAAAACGCCTAAAATTCCGGCACCGAAAAGTGCTTTATTGATGGCATTAAATTTTAAACTTGCAATATAATGCTCTACTTTACGAAAAGTTCGAGCATAATTTATAGAAACTAGTCCGCTTAAAACTCCTAGTAAAATATAATAAGGGATATTATGAAAATCATAAAATTCTACATTTTTAAAGGAAAATAAAATATCTTCATTTAAAACTACTGTTGAAATTAGCGCTCCAGTTGCGGCACTTATCATAATTGGAATAAAAGCTGTAATACTGATTTCGGCTAAAATTACTTCACTGGCGAACAAAACTCCAGCAATTGGAGCGTTGAAAGCGGCGGCAATTCCGGCGGCAACTCCGCAAGCTAATAACAAGGTGCGGTCTTTATAACTTAATCTGTAATTTTGAGCAAAGTTACTTCCAAAAGCGGCTCCGGTAACTGTAATTGGTGATTCTAAGCCGGCGCTTCCACCCATTCCCACGGTAAAAGAGCTCGTTATAATTTGGGCAAACATTTGTTTTCTAGGAATAATACCACGTTTTTTCGCAACAGCATACATAATTTGCGAAGTTCCTTTTTCGATAGAACCACCTAAAAGTCTTTTGGTAATGATTACCGTAATAACGATGCCGATTATGGGTAACGTACTATTACTATATGGTAAATGGAAAAAAGCATCTAATCTTTGCGAAGATTTAAAAACCCAATGTGCGAAGGTTTTTAGAATAATAACCGCTAAGGCTGAAGACATTCCTACTAAAATGCAAGACAAATAAATAAACTGTCTTGGTGTTAGCAGTTCTTTCAAAAGAAATATCAATTTCTCAAGTTTACTGAAAGTTCTTTTCAGGAATCGTTTAAATAGAAATGATTTGGCTTTTGGCATAATTATTTTAAAAATGCGAAGTTAGTTTTTTTTGATCTCAAATAAAAAGATCAGCCTAAAGCATTTATTTTTTCTTGGCAAGATTCAATTAATTCATCAAAGAACATAAAAAACTCCACTTCAAATTCTGAATAAAAAGCTTTTAATTCCACCATTACCTCTTGCATATGAACGCGGTGCTTTGTTTTATAATCCATCTGAAAAAGTATCATTTCAATTCCGGCAAGGGAAGAGTAGCTTATAAACCAATTTTTTTCAATCATATATGGAATCATTCCTTTGATTTTTTCGGTCAAAATTGCGTCGTTATTTTGGAGTAGTTGATAGAAATTAGCAGCATAATCTTCAAGTGACTCGTCAGAATACCGACTCCAGTTTTTAGCTAAAAAATGATCATATAAAATGTCCATTATCACACCAGAATAATGTCCATATTTTTCGTGTAAACGATGCTTGCTTTTTCGATATATAGGATGAGCGTCTGTAAAACTATCAATATGGCGATGCAGTAAAATCCCTTTCATTATTTCTTTCTGAAATAATTTGTAACTATTCCCTTTAATACTATCAGCCATAAAATTCCCGATTTTTAGTAAATCGTTAGTTCCTGATAAATAAACATGAGCGAGATAGTTCATAAGTTTTTTAGTGTTCTTTTTGTAAATATATAAAAAATACTGCCACTTTTAAATCTTTTTGAAGTCTCTCCTTGTAAAAAAATCTTAAAATTGAGATCAGAAGCAATAAAAATAAGAAGGCGAATTTCGAATGATCTTCGGGTAAATTTGTAAAAATTATGTAGGTTTGTAGGATAAAATTTAAATTACAAATGACATTAATAAAATCTATATCAGGAATTCGAGGCACTATTGGTGGTGTGGTTGGTGAAAACTTAACCCCTGTTGATGCAGTAAAATATGCTGCAGCTTATGGAACATTTTTAAAAGTAAAAAACTTAGGAATAAAGACTGGAAAATTAAAAGTAGTTGTTGGAAGAGATGCAAGAATTTCTGGTCCAATGATTCATAATTTAGTAGTTAATACGTTAGTTGGCTTAGGAATTGATGTAGTTGATTTGGGTTTGTCGACAACGCCAACGGTTGAAATCGCTGTTCCTATGGAGAAGGCAGATGGTGGAATCATTTTAACAGCTTCACACAATCCAAAGCAATGGAATGCATTGAAATTATTGAATGAAAAGGGCGAATTTTTAAACGGACACGAAGGTGAATTAATTTTAGAAATTGCCGATAAAGAAGCTTTTGATTTTTCTGAGGTTGATGATTTAGGTGAAATTTTCGAGAACAGCGCTTATATGGACATTCATATTGATGAAGTTTTAGCTTTACCATTAGTAGATGCTGCTTTGGTTAAAACTAAAAAATATAAAGTAGTAGTAGATGGTGTAAATTCTTCAGGAGGAATTATTATCCCGAATTTATTAGAACAAATGGGCGTTGAAGTCGTGAAATTATATTGCGAGCCAACGGGAGATTTTCCTCACAATCCAGAACCATTAAAAGAACATTTAGGAGATATCTGTAAGTTAGTTTTGGAAGAAAAAGCAGATTTTGGAATTGTAGTTGATCCCGATGTAGATCGCCTGGCTTTTATTTCTAATGATGGCGAGATGTTTGGCGAGGAATATACATTAGTAGCAATTTCCGATTATGTATTGAGTAAAACACCAGGAAATACGGTTTCAAATATGTCTTCTTCTCGTGCTTTGCGCGATATTACTGAGAAACATGGCGGAACATATCAAGCAAGTGCTGTAGGTGAAGTAAATGTGGTTGAATTAATGAAGAAAACCAACGCAATTATTGGTGGTGAAGGAAATGGAGGAATAATTTATCCAGAATCGCACTATGGAAGAGATAGTATGGTTGGAGTCGCTTTGTTTTTAACTTATTTAGCAAACCAAGATAAATCAGTTGCCGAAATAAGAGCGAGTTATCCGCAGTATTATATGAGTAAAAATAAAATTGAATTAACGCCTCAAATAGATGTTGATCACGTTTTAGCTGCGTTGACTGAAAAATACAAATCAGAAAATTTAACTACAATTGATGGAGTGAAAATTGATTTTCCAACGGAATGGGTACATTTAAGAAAATCGAATACCGAACCAATTATTAGAATTTATACGGAAGGACCAACGCAAGCAGAAGCCGATAATTTAGCGGAACGATTTGTGAAAGAGTTGAAAGAAATAGCAGGAATTTAATATAAAAAAGGTCAGATTTTAATCTGACCTTTTTTATTTGTTTTTATTTAATTGCAATCATTGAGATTTCGATATTTACGTTTCTTGGCAAGCAAGCCACTTGAACCGTTTCTCTTGCAGGTGCGGTAGCTTCATCAAAATAAGCGCCATAAACAGAATTGATACGAGTAAAATCGCCCATATTCATTATGAAAATAGTAGTTTTCACTACATTGTCAAAAGTCATATCAGCTGCTTCTAAAACAGCTTTTAGATTTTCCATGACTTGTTTTGTTTCCGCTTCAATGTTTTCTAAAACCAATTCCATTGTCGCTGGATTAAGAGCAACTTGGCCTGAAGTATAAAGAGTGTCATTAATTAAAACTGCTTGGTTATATGGACCAATAGGAGCAGGTGCTTTGTCTGTAAAGATTATTTTTTTCATTATAAATATTTTTAAAAAACTCGATCAGGAATTTGACGTTTATCCCATTTGATATCACTAAGAATTGAAGATGAAATTCCGATGAAAAATCCCCAATAAGTATTTGTCCCTATTGGAACCCAATTGAAACTCATTCGCCAGCTTTCTAAATCTCTCTCAAAACGCAATTGCGTAAAAGTAATTCCTTCTTGTTTAAAATCATATCCAGAAGAAAAACCAACTTTCCATCTCGGTGCTAATTCTATATTTCCTGAAGCCATTAATGAATTAGAAGAAATTTCATTTTGACGATTTGAATTGTTATACGTTACACTATAAGCTAAAACCAAATCCCAAGGTAATTTCGTTGCATACCATTCATTTGTAGAAGGCTTTTCATCTTCATCTCCGTCTTTTTTAAACAGACTTTGTCTCGAATCACTTAAATCAGTGCTTGTACCAAATAAATCATCACCAGTCCCTCCGTTTTGCAGGTTTTGGTCATTCGTTTTCTTCTGAGTATCTGTGCTTGAAAAAGAGTAATTTAGAGTCATATTTGAACTAGTAATTCGAAATAAGCCACCACCGTTATCAATGTTGAATTTATCAAATCTTCTTCCTGAATTATCAATAGCGTACGGATCCAAAGTGGTAGCAAAATTGACATTCATTTTCTGTTTGAAAAACTGCGTTCCACCTGAAATTCGCAACGGCGACCAAGCTAAAGAATCAGCTGCCATATTATAATTTGTCGCAAAATTTAAGTTATTTAACAACATTACTTTCTTAGTTTCGTCTTTCTTACTCTCTTTATCTTTCACCTTAGCTTCAAAAGTATTACTTAATGAAAAGCCTAAATTATTAGCGTAGCTTTTACCAGGTGAACCAAATAATCCTCCATCAAATTTTGTATATTCGGCAGTAGTTAAACCTGTTGCATCAATTGCATAAGTATCATAATATTTCTCAAAACTTGGAGTGTATCCATAAGAAACATTAGGACGTAAAACGTGGCGAATAGCTTGAATCTTACTATCTTTTCCAAATTCAAATGTTCCGTAGATTGTTGTACCTACACCAGCATTTAGATTATATGTTCTGAACGATTCGAAACCACTTTGATCTTGGGTAATTATTTTATTTTCTAGAGCGCTGAACTTCTTTTGTATTGTGTTAAGTGCCCAAACTTCATTATAAGCAGCACCCATAGTAACGCTAAAGTATTTTAATACTTTGAAATTTGTAGCTAACGGAATGCTATGTTGGAAACCCGCTTTTGCGTCTCTAAACATTTGTGGTTTAAAAAATAATGAGTCAGCTGTTTTAATTCTGTTTTCTCCTCTAACGTTGTATTGGAAATTGATGTTTTTGAAAAAACCTTTTTTAATACCGTCTTTTGGAGCAAATGGAAATATTCGATCTACGCTTGCTTGAAAAGTAGGTAAAGTCATGTCAACCTGCTGTGTATTTGTGTTTTGTGAATGTGTTGCTGTAACTGACATATTCACTTGAGGCACAGTTTGAAAAGTTTTTGAATAAGAAACAGATGAACTTAAATTGTTATTTAAACTAGAACCTACATTGTTCATGTTTACTGACTGTCTAAAATACTGGCTACTTCCTAAATTTACCGAAGCAGAAAAACGTGAATTTGCTGATGCTTTTGCATCTTGTGAATGAGACCATTGAATATTATATTGCTTCGATCTTAAATAATCTGGAAATCCTTTTTCACTCTGGATGTTATTTTCTAATCTTAAGTTAAATCGTCCGTTGAATTTGTAACGTTTAGCATAACTACTCTCTGCCCGAAGTCCATAACTTCCGTTGGTATAATAATCACCTAAAACAGCTAAATCATAATATTCACTAAGTGCAAAATAATATCCTCCGTTTTGTAAGAAATAGCCTTGTCGATTATTTTGACCGGGCGTTGGAATTATAAATCCTGAAGTACTAGTTTCGCTCATTGGGAAATAAGCAAAAGGTAGAAAAATAGGAGTGGGAACATCTGCTATTACAAGATTTGTGGGACCAACAATTACTTTTTTCTTCGGTACAAATTTAACTTTAGTTACGTAAAAATAATATTCGGGATCATCAATATCTTTTGCCGTAGTTAAACGAGCCGATTTCATAAAAACAACGGAATCATTTTCCCTTTTCGAAATAGCAGCTTTTATATTCATTTCGCCTTGTTTGGTTCTTGAATTCCAAATCAATGCTTTACCACTTTGAGTATTATAAACGATTGAATCAGGTTCAACCACATTAGAGCCTTGTGTAAACACTGGTCTTTGAATGTAATTTCCGGCAGAATCTTTTAACCTACCAGCGTAGACTTGTTTTTTATCGAAATCATAAACAATCTTTCCTGCTTTGATGTCAAAATCAGTATATTTTATAGAAGCTTCATTTTGTAAGGTCAATTGCTTCTTCTTTTGATCCATTTTTTCGAAATCTTTCGCTTTCATGTACACGATACCTTCTAAGAAAGGTTTCGCTTTTTTAGAAGAATCTTTAGCGGTCGAATCTTTAACTTTAATCAGATCTACAGCACTAATTTTGACGGAATCCGTTAACTTAATTTCCTGAGAAAAAACAGTCGTAGATCCTATTGTTAGTAAAATTACTGAAAAAACGATATGAAATAACTTTGTATACAATGCTTTTAATAGTATTTTTGTAAAAATTCGGCTCACTTTTTGAAGTGTCAAACTTACATATATTTTTTTGCAAAAATAATGTTTTAATATAAATATAACTTATAAACTTTCTTAATAATACTATGGGGTATCAAATTTGTTTCAAAAAAATAATTTTACTTGTGTTTTTGTTTGTCTCATCGACTAATTTCGCTCAAAATAACTCAAAATTTAAAGTTGTTTTAGATGCAGGTCATGGTGGCAAAGATCCAGGAACAACCCGTGGTTCTATTAAGGAGAAGGATATTGTTCTAGACGTAGTATTAAGATTAGGTAAAATTTTAGAAAAGAATAAAGATATTACTGTTGTTTATACTCGTAAAACTGATGTATTTATTGAGTTAAGAGAACGAGCTAATATTGCAAATAAAGCAAAAGCCAACTTATTTATATCAGTGCATTGTAACGGCGTTGCAAACAAGGCAGCCAAAGGGACAGAAACATTTGTAATGGGAATGTCTAGAACAGATACAAATTTAGATATTGCAAAAAAAGAAAATGGTGTAATATTTTTAGAAGATAATTATAGCGAAAAATATAAAGGTTTCGACCCCAATAACCCGGAAACACTATTAGGATTAAGAATTTTACAAGAGGAATTTCTAGGTCAAAGTATTGAATTAGCATCGGAAATAGAGAAAAATTTCATTACTAAAAACAGTCGATCTTCGCGAGGAGTAAAGCAACAACCTATTTGGGTTTTAGATGCAACGGTAATGCCAGGGGTTTTAATTGAATTGGGTTTTGTATCACATCAGGAAGAAGGTAATTATATTAGTTCAGATGGTGGCAAGCAAGAGATGGCGAAATCTATTTCGGACGCTATAGTTTCTTATAAAGATAATTTTTTCAGTACTTCTGGTTCAAATTCAAGTATAAATAGTGAAGCAACTAAAGAAGTAGAGCCTGCAAAAACGGCATCAAAAAATAGTAAAAAGACAACTTCAAAAACGTTTTATAAAGTACAATTAGAAGCAGGAAGCAGAAAGATAGAAACAAAACCTGCTAATTTTAAAGGATTGAAGAACGTTTCTTTTAAAAAAGAGAACAACTTATACAAGTATTATTATGGTAATGAATCCACTTATGAATCTTGTAAAAAACTACTAGAAGAGGCAAAATCAAAAGGATATAAGACGGCTTACATTGTAACTTTTGGAAAAAAATAAAAATGATGATAAAAAATATTTTAAGTATTCTATGTTTAATAAACGTTGTATTTACTTACGGCCAAAACTCAAAATTTAAAGTTGTTTTAGATGCGGGTCATGGTGGTAAGGATTATGGCGCGGTCTATCACGGGAATATTGAAAAAAACATTGCTTTAAAAACAATGTTAAAAGTGGGAGAGTTGCTAGAAAAAGACCCTCAAGTTGATGTTGTATATACCCGTAAAACAGATGTTTTCATTGAACTGCAGCAACGTGCTACAATTGCAAACAAGTCTAAAGGGAGTATTTTTGTTTCAATGCATTGCAATGCAAGTAAAAACCAAGCTGCCTCTGGAACTGAAACCTACGTAATGGGGATTACCCGAAATACATCCAATTTAGAAGTTGCTAAAATGGAAAATGAAGTAGTTACTTTAGAAGCTGATTATAAGGTGAAGTACGATGGATTTGATCCAAATTCGCCTGAATCTATAATAGGTATTTCCATTTTACAAGAAGAGCATTTAGATCAGAGTATTGAATTAGCGGGAAGAGTGCAGCAATTTTTCACAAAAAAAGCAGATTATAGAAATAGAGGTGTGAAACAAGCTGGATTTTTAGTGTTACGCCAGATAACGATGCCGAGAGTTTTAGTAGAGATGGGATTTGTTTCCAATAAAGAGGAGGGTGCTTTTTTAAACTCCGATCAAGGTCAGGAAATTTTAGCGGAAGCAATTGCAGGTGCTATTTTAGATTATAAAAATGAGTTCTTTTTACCTTCAAAAAATGACATAAGAGAAGAAAAAGAAGTGCCAGTGGTTTCAGAAAAACCTGCACCAGTAGTAAAAGAAGAAGTTGTAGAAAAAGTGGAAAAAAGCGCTCCAGCGCAAAAAGGAATCGTTTTTAAAGTGCAACTTTCGGCCAGTTCTGCTAAAATTGACACAACACCTTCTAATTTTAATGGATTACAAGCCATATCTTTGGAACACCAGGGAAAGTTGTATAAGTACTTTTATGGTGCTGAAAACAAGTATGATGACGCTAAGAAAAATTTAGAAGAAGCCAAGAAAAAGGGATATTCTACTGCTTTTATAGTGGCTTATAAAGACGGATTAAAAATAAGCATTTCAGATGCCATTAAATAAAATAAAAGTTTAATTTTGTTAAAAATTTTTGATTTGAAACTAACTAGAGAAATTAAAACCGCCATATTAGTAATTATATCCATCTTATTATTCATTTGGGGATATAGCTTTTTAAAAGGTAAAAACTTATTTGACAACAGTAATAAGTTATTTGTAATTTATGAAAATGTTGCTGGTTTAGCACCTTCAGCACCTGTAACGCTAAATGGACTGACAATTGGTAAAGTAAATGCTATTAATATTCAAACTGATGGGAAGCTATTAGTTGAGTTGAATATCACTACTGATTTTCCAATTTCTAAATCAAGTATTGCAGAAATCTATGATTCTGGATTAGTTGGTGGAAGACAAATTGCAATTAAACCGAACTTAGAAGATACTAATTATACTGTTTCAGGAGATTATCTTCATGCTTCAAGTAAATTAGGATTAACTGACGCTTTGGCACAACAGCTGGAGCCACTTCAATCTAAATTACAAGAAGTTTTGGAAAATGCTAACTTGTTATTTACAAATGTAAATGATGTATTAGATGCTAAGGCAAAACAAGATTTAAAAGGAAGCATTTCAGAATTAAATAAAACATTAGCAGAATTTAGTGTTGCTTCTAAAAGCGTAAACGAGCTAATTACTGATAATAAAACGAAATTAAGTTCTACTTTAACTAATTTCGATAAAACTTCAAAAAACTTTGCGAAAATGTCCGACTCTTTGGCTAGTGCTAATTTGGGGCAAACCGTTAAAAACTTAGAAAAAACATTAGGAAATGTTGATAAGTTGATGAAGGATATGGAGCAAGGTAAAGGTACTATTGGAAAATTAATGAAGGATGAAACGATGTATAATAACTTCACAAATACTTCTAAAGAACTAGAGTTGTTGCTAAAAGATTTAAGATTAAACCCTACAAGATATGTAAATGTTTCTCTTTTTGGAAAGAAAAACAAGCCGTATGTGGCACCAGTAAATGATTCAATTAAAAAGTAAAAATATCCGTTATGAGTTTTATATATAATATCTTATTTGCAGTGATTTTGGCTATTGGTGGCGGTTATTTCGCAATCAATGTAAAGAAATTAGTTCGTAATATAAAATTAGGACGTGATGTAAATCGTACTGATAATGCTCCAGCACGCTGGAAAAATATGGCTATGATTGCTTTAGGACAAACCAAAATGATAAAGCGTCCAATCCCTGCATTTTTGCACTTTATTGTATATGTTGGTTTTATCATCATCAATATTGAAGTAATTGAAATTGTAATAGACGGACTTTTTGGAACACATCGTGTGTTATCATTTATGGGTCCTGTATATGATTTCTTAATTGGTTCATTCGAGATTTTAGCTGTACTTGTTTTAGTAGCTGTTATTATTTTTTGGATTCGAAGAAATGTTATAAAACTAAAACGTTTTATGAATCCAGAAATGAAAGGATGGCCTAAGAGTGATGCAAATTACATTTTATATTTTGAAGTTGTATTGATGTCGTTGTTCTTATTAATGAACGCAGCAGATTTACATTTGCAAGCAGTAGGTCATGGGCATTATAATCAAGTAGGAAGTTTTCCAATTTCTCAATTCATTGCCCCGATGTTTAACGGAATGAATGCAGGAGTTGTTGTTATCGTTGAAAGAGCAGCTTGGTGGTTACACATTACAGGAATTTTAGTTTTCTTAAATTACTTATATTTCTCAAAACACTTACATATTTTATTAGCTTTCCCTAATACTTATTTTGCTGATTTAAATCCCTTAGGAGAATTAGATAATTTAGAAAGTGTTACAAATGAAGTAAAATTAATGATGGATCCGAGTGCAGATCCTTTTGCTGCCCCAACAAATCCTGAAGAAGTTCCGGCTAAATTTGGTGCTTCAGATGTGCAGGATTTAAACTGGGTTCAGTTGTTAAATGCTTATAGTTGTACCGAATGTGGTAGATGTACTTCATCGTGTCCTGCAAATCAAACCGGTAAAAAATTGTCTCCACGTAAAATTATGATGGATACAAGAGATCGTTTAGAAGAAGTAGGTAAAAATATCGACTTAAATAAAGGCGTTTTTGTAGATGACGGTAAATCATTATTAAACGATTATATAACTTCGGAAGAATTATGGGCTTGCACCACATGTAATGCATGCGTTGAAGAATGTCCTATCAATATTAGTCCACTTTCTATTATTATGGATATGCGTCGTTATTTAGTAATGGAACAAAGTGCTGCTCCTACAGAATTAAATAATATGATGACAAATATTGAAAATAACGGAGCACCGTGGCAGTATAACCAAATGGATAGATTAAACTGGGCTAACGAAGATTAGATCACTTATTGTAAAATATAAATATGATGAAGAAAGAAGAAATTGAAGGCAAATTACAGGCTATCTCAGTAAACGGAGAATACTTGAGCCCAATTTTACCGGAAGGAATCAAAAACTATCTTATTGATATTGACGGAACAATTTGTGATGATATTCCAAATGAAGAGCCAGAACGAATGGTTACAGCTGCAATTTATCCAGATGCTTTAGACACTTTGAATAAATGGTATGATGAAGGACATATAATTTTCTTCTTTACTTCAAGAACAGAAGCACACAGAGAAGTAACGGAAGCGTGGTTGAAAAACCACGGGTTCAAATATCACGGAATGTTGATGGGCAAACCAAGAGGGGGCAATTATCACTGGATTGATAATCATTTGGTAAAAGCCACTCGTTATAAAGGAAAATTTACCGATTTAATAGATAAAGAAGTTACAATTCAAGTATTTGACGACGAAAATCAGGATTAATTCTTGATAGTTACTAGTATACAGAATTGTTTTTAACAGTTCAATAATAAATAAATAATTTAACATATAATAATATGTCTGAAAATTTAACAGTACCTACGATGGCCGAAATGATGGCGCAAGGAAAACAACCAGATGTTTTGTTTTGGGTAGGATGCGCAGGAAGTTTTGATGATAGAGCAAAAAAAATCACAAAAGCTTTCGTTAAAATATTAAATAGAGCTAACGTTTCATTTGCTGTTTTAGGCACAGAAGAAAGTTGCACAGGAGATCCAGCTAAAAGAGCAGGAAATGAATTTTTATTTCAAATGCAAGCCATGACAAATATTGAAGTCATGAATGCTTACGAAGTAAAAAGAATTGTTACAGCTTGTCCTCATTGCTTTAATACCATAAAGAATGAATATCCAGAACTGGGTGGGAAGTATGAAATTATGCACCACACGCAATTTATCAAAGCGTTGTTAGACGAAGGTAAATTGACCATTGAAGGAGGGCAATTTAAAGGAAAACGTATCACTTTTCATGATCCATGTTATTTAGGGAGAGCGAATAATGTGTATGAAGCACCAAGAGAATTAATTCAGAAATTAGATGCAGAGTTAGTTGAAATGAAACGATCTCGTGCTAATGGATTATGTTGTGGAGCTGGTGGCGCTCAGATGTTTAAAGATGCAGAAAAAGGGGATAAGGAAATCAATGTTGAAAGAACAGAAGATGCTTTAGAATTAGAGCCAGAAATTATCGCCGCTGGTTGTCCTTTCTGTAACACCATGTTGACAGATGGAATCAAAGTGAAAGAAAAAGAAAGTTCTGTTAAAGTAATGGATATCGCCGAATTAATTGCAAACGCTCAAGATTTATAAAATGAATAAAATTATATTAAGTGTTTTACTTTTGGCATTTTCAATGTCATTTGGTCAAAAATTATCGAAGACGCAACTTACTGATAAATTAGCAGAAACTGCTTGTGCTTGTACTGACAAGCGACAACTTAACAAAAATAATTTAGAACTAGCTTTAGGTTTATGTATAATTGAGGCTATTAATAAATACGATAAAGATGTTGAAAAACATTACGGAAAAAATGTAGTTACTAACAAACCCAAGATGGAAGAGTTAGGATACGACGTGGGGTTGAAAATGGGTTTAAAATGCCCAATAGTTTTTCAATTTATGATTGACAAGGAAAGTGATGACGAAGCTGAAGAAGCCGTTGAGGAAGAATACGCAATGATTAGTGGTACAATTTTCGGAATTAAAGCGGAACAATTCATTACTTTTTCTGTAAAAGAAACTACAGGTAAAAATCATCATTTTATACTATTAAGTAACTTCGAAAATGCATTTCTTTTAACTGATAAGGTTTTGAAAGCGAACGACAATGTGGAGGTCTATTTCTACGAATTAGAATTATACGATGCTAAACTTGGTAAATTTGTTACCTACAGTGTAATAACAGATATTATAAAAAAATAAAAATGTACGTACCATTTGATACATTACCGCAAGAATCTAAGATTTGGATCTATCAATCCAACAGAAAGTTTTCTGACGAAGAAATGAAAGATATTGAGACAGATTTGACTTCATTTTTAGAAGGCTGGTCAGCTCATGGACAGCAGTTAGAAGCTTCTTTTGTAACGAAATACAATCGTTTCATAATTATTGCGATTAATCAGGAAACTCAAGCAGCAACTGGATGTTCTATTGATTCTTCAGTGGCATTTATACAAACTTTAGAGCAAAAATATAATGTAGATTTATTAGACAAAATGAATGTTACATTTAAAATCGGAGAACATATTGCTTTCAAACCATTAATTGAATTTAAAAAATTAGTGAAAGAAAAAGCGGTTTCTGCAAATACAATAGTTTTCAATAATTTATTGAATACATTAGGAGAATGGCAAGATTTTTGGGAAGTTCCTGCTAGCGAAAGTTGGCATAATAGATTTTTCTAAAACGAATATTTAAACTATATTTGAAAATCATCATTAATTCAATTTTAATGGTGATTTTTTTATTTTTCAAACCCCACATATCATGCGATACATACTCCTTTTTATACTTTTTTCAATAGTAACTTTTGGACAAAAAAAAGCCAATCTTTCTCAAGAAATTTGGGTAGATAGTGTTTACAATCAACTTTCATTTAATGAAAAAGTAGGACAATTGTTTATGGTAGCGGTATATTCTAATAAAAATGAAGCGCACAATAAATCAATTGATAAATTAGTAGAAGAAAATAAAATTGGAGGATTAATATTTTTTCAAGGTGGACCAGTTCGTCAAGCAACGTTAACCAATCGTTATCAGGCTAAAGCCAAAGTGCCATTATTTGTTGGGATTGATGCAGAATGGGGTTTGAGCATGCGTTTAGACTCTACGTATCGTTATCCATGGAATATGACGCTTGGTGCTATTCAAGATATGAAGTTAATTGAAAAAACGGGGAATCAAATGGGAAAACAATCGAAACGAATGGGAATTCATTTCAATTTTGCTCCGGTTGTTGATATTAATACAAATCCAAAAAATCCTATTATTGGAAATCGTTCTTTCGGGGAAACTAAAGAAATTGTTGCTTTGAGAGCTTCGGCTTTAATGATTGGTTTGCAAAACGAAGGCGTTTTTGCTACTGCGAAACATTTTCCAGGGCACGGAGATACTTCGACCGATTCACATCATACGTTACCTGTTGTTAAATTCGATAAAAACAGATTAGATGACGTTGAGTTATATCCTTATAGAGAATTAATTAGAAATGGTTTAGCTAGTGTTATGGTGGCGCATTTAAATGTACCAAGTATTGAACCGAGAGAAAATTATCCCACATCAATATCATATAATGTTGTAACAAATATTCTTAAAAACGAGTTGCAGTTTAATGGTTTAATTTTTACTGATGCTCTGAATATGAAGGGAGCAAGTAATTTCAAAAAACCCGGAGATATTGATCTTGAAGCTTTTTTAGCTGGAAACGATGTTCTATTATTTTCTGAGAATGTTCCTGTTGCTATTAAAAAATTTAATGAAGCTAAGGACGACGGACGTTTGACTGAGCAACGATTGGCTTATTCCGTAAAGAAAATTTTAGCTTACAAATACAAAGCAAATTTGCAAAATTATCAACCGATTGCTTTAGATAATTTATACAAAGATTTAAATAAAGTTGAATATGATGCATTAAATTATCAGTTGTATGAATACGCAGTTACGGTAGTAAAAAATGATAAAAAATCAGTTCCAATTGTACAGTTAGAAAAGGAAAAAATCGCGTACGTTAAATTGGGAAACGATACTTCTGATGTCTTTTTAAGCCAATTAAAAAATTATGCAGATGTTACCGAAATAACCTCAAAAAATTTAGACTCGGTTTTAGTACAACTGCAAAAGTATACTAAAGTTATTGTAGGCTATCATAAAGCAGATGGTGCTTGGAAAAATCACGATTTAACCTTCAGAGAATTACTTTGGATTAACCAAATAGCCAAGCAGAATGAAATTATTTTAACATTTTTCACTAAGCCATACTCGCTTTTGGGAATTAAGAATTTTGAAACTATTGATACCATTATTTTAGGCTATCAAAATAATGAAATTGCTCAAACTGTTGTTCCACAAGTTATTTTTGGATCCATTGGCTCAAAAGGAAAATTACCAGTTTCTATTGATGACTATTTCAAAGTTGGAGAAGGAATTGAAACCTTGGCCATACAGCGATTAGGTTTTGAAATGCCTGAAAATGTAGGAATGAGTTCTGAAATTTTAACTAAGATTGATTCTATTGCCAATTATGCGATTGAAAAAAAGATAACACCAGGAATGCAAATTTTGGTAGCAAGAAAAGGAAAAGTTATTTACCAAAAAGCATTCGGGAAGCAAACGTACGAAAATGAATCTCCAAAAGTAAAAAATACTGATTTGTACGATATTGCATCGTTGACAAAAATTATCGGTACTTTACCTAATGTCATGCAGGAATTTGACAAAGGAAATTTAGAATTGGAAACAAAATTAAAAAACATGTTGCCTGTTTTCAAAGGTTCTAATAAAGAAAATGCTACTGTTTTAGACATGCTAACGCATCAAGCTCGTTTTCAGCCATGGATTGCTTTTTACAAGTCTACATTGGACAGTGTTAAAAAACCAAGTTTAAATTATTACCGCAATAGACCATCAGTTCAATTCCAACTGAAAGTAGCAGAAGATTTATATCTAAGAACGGATTACAACGATACCATTATCAAAATTATCGCAAACAGCGATTTACTGCCAAAAAAACAATATAAATACAGTGATTTTCCATTTATATTATTTAAAGAATACTTGGAGAAAGAAAATGGAAAATCTTTAGATTATATAGCTAAAAACAATTTTTATACTCCTTTAGGTGCAACATCATTAACGTATAATCCGTTGCGTCAATTTGACAAAAGTGTTATAATTCCGACTGAAAATGACACTTATTACAGACATCAAATCATTCAAGGTTATGTTCATGATATGGCTGCGGCAATGCAAGGTGGAGTTTCTGGACATGCCGGTTTGTTTTCAAATGCTTTGGATGTTGCTAAAGTAATGCAGATGTATTTACAAAAAGGCAACTACGGTGGGAGAGAGTATATTAAAGAAGAAACAATTCAGAAATTTAATACGTGCTATTTTTGTAAGGATGGCAATAGAAGAGGAGTAGGGTTTGATAAACCGCAATTAGGAACGGAAGGACCAACATGTGGTTGTGTTTCACTAACTAGTTTTGGACATACAGGTTTCACAGGTGCAATGACTTGGGCCGACCCAGAAAAAGAAATTGTATATGTTTTCTTATCTAATAGAACATATCCAGATGCAAATGCTTCTAATAGATTATCAAAAGAGAATATCAGAGAAAATATTCAAAAAGTTATATATGATAGTATAGTTGAATAATCATGAAATCCACTGCCACATCAGTTGAACACTATATTAATGAAATTACTCTTGAAAGAAAAGAAGGCATAGAAAAATTAAGAGCTATAATTCTTGAAAATTTGCCTAATGGATTTGAAGAAGGAATGAGTTATGGAATGATTGGCTATTATGTTCCGCACAGAATTTATCCACCTGGATATCATTGTAATTCAAAATTACCACTGCCTTTTATGTCTTTTGCAAATCAAAAGAACAGTATTAATTTCTATCATATGGAACTTTATGTAAATCCAGATCTATACCAATTGGTTTGTTAAAGAATTTCCAAAACATTGTAGCCAAAAATTAGATATGGGCAAAAGTTGCATTCGATTTAAAAAATCTGAAGATATTCCTTTCGCATTAATAGCTGAATTGGTAAGGAAAGTAACTGTTCAAGATTGGATTAAAAGTTACGAATCAAAATTCAAACAATAATTTAACATTTGTTTTATAAAAGCTCGAGTTAGAAATAGTAATTTTAATACAAAATAAGAAAATAAATGAAAATTGCTATAGTTTGTTACCCTACATTTGGCGGAAGT
This sequence comes from Flavobacterium ardleyense, assembly GCF_042686085.1. Classification (GTDB taxonomy): domain Bacteria; phylum Bacteroidota; class Bacteroidia; order Flavobacteriales; family Flavobacteriaceae; genus Flavobacterium; species Flavobacterium ardleyense. The sequence goes on along the minus strand of NZ_JBHUOL010000018.1, from coordinate 17,898 downwards.
GGCGTAGTTGCTACTGAATTAGGTTTAGAATTAGCCAGAAGAGGACACGAAATTCACTTTATAACTTACAGTCAGCCTGTGCGTTTGGCTTTGTTGAATCCAAATGTACATTATCATGAAGTTCATGTACCAGAATATCCCTTATTTCATTATCAACCTTACGAATTAGCACTTTCGAGCAAATTAGTAGACATGGTAAAGTTGTATAAAATTGATGTTTTGCATGTTCATTATGCCATTCCTCATGCTTATGCGGGATATATGGCGAAACAAATGCTTGCTGATGAAGGAATTTGTATTCCGATGGTTACAACATTACACGGAACCGATATTACTTTAGTTGGAAATCATCCGTTTTACAAACCTGCAGTAAATTTTAGCATTAATAAATCTGATGTTGTTACTAGTGTTTCTCAAAGTTTAAAAGACGATACCAATCGCTTATTTGATATTACAAATGATATTGTAGTTATTCCAAATTTTATAGAATTATATAAGGAGAAATCAAATGAAAATAGTCCTTGCCAGCGTTCGTTAATTGCTTCTGAAGATGAAGTTATTATCACGCACATCTCAAACTTTAGAAAGGTAAAACGAATTGATGATATTATTCGAATTTTCTATGAAGTTCAAAAAGAAATACCGTCAAAATTAATGATGGTAGGAGAAGGCCCAGAAAAAGAAAATGCCGAAAGAATGTGTGACGAATTAGGCATTCAAAGTAAAGTAATTTTCTTTGGTAATAGTAATGAAATTGATGAAATTTTATGTTTTTCAGATTTGTTTTTATTGCCATCTGAGACTGAAAGCTTCGGTTTAGCTGCTTTAGAAGCTATGGCTTGTGGCGTTCCTGTAATTTCTAGTAATTCGGGAGGATTACCCGAAGTAAATAAGGATGGATTTTCTGGCTATTTAAGTGATGTAGGAGATGTGGCTAAAATGAGTCGTGATGCTATTTCATTATTAAAAGACAAAGAGCAGTTAAAACAATTTAAGGCTAATGCTTTAGCAACAGCAAAATTATTTGATATTAAAGAAATAGTTCCTATGTATGAGCAAGTTTATAACCAAGCAATAGATTCAAAAAAATGTTTAAAATAATACCTTTTTTCCTAGTACTAGTGTTGTCATGTTCAACTCCTAAATCTGCAACTTTGAAAACTTCATTTCAGACCATTTATACAAGTGCTTACGGCGGCGAAGATCGATCAGGTTCTTTACATATAACTACCAATGAGGACTTTATCAAGCTAATTGAAAAATTAAAAATTGACGAATCAGAATTTAATACGCTAGCAACTATTGATTTTAAAGAAAATGATATCGTTGTATTATATCAAGGCCAGAAAATGTCTGGAGGATATGCAATTGATGTTGAGTCGGTTTCATGGGAAAACGATATTCTTATAATTAAGAAAGCAGAAAAAAGTCCTGCTAAAGGAGCAATGGTCACAATGGCTTTAACATCTCCTTATTGTATCACTAGTATTCCAAAAACAAAAGAAATTAAAATTATTCAATAAAAAAATGGCTCTTGAAAAAGAGCCATTTTTACTATTTATTAGTTGAATCTGTAACGGATACCTAAAGCGATATCTGGTCCAAAATTATCACTTCTATAATCATCTGAATTGAAATAAAGCTCAGGACGAATGTCTAATGACAACTGAATTGGTGCCTCTTTGAAATTATACTCAATTCCTAAATCACCCGCTACAAAAAGAATAGTTCCGCTTCCGTCACCATATTCTTTATCCACGCTCCAAGAACCAATTCCACCACCAACACCAGCGTACCAGTTGAATCCACCTTCAATATTCCAAACCCATTGATACAATCCAGTTAATTTGAATGCGTCAACATGCTTGCTGTTTCTCCATCCTAAATCTAATTCCAGACGGTTATTGTCACCTAAACCTCTTTGGTAAGATAATTCACCTCCAAAACCATCATTGTCACCTAAACGTAAACCTAGTGCATTTTTAGAAATGTCCTGTGCTTGCGCGCTAAATGCTAAACCTAATAGCATAAAAGCAGATAAAATTACTTTTTTCATAAATATGTATTTTCGTAAATGTACGCAAAAAATCGACAAATTGTGTGCCAAAGAATATTTAATCGTTGAAATAAAAAAATTAAAATGATCTAATTTTCGCATTAAAACATAGTTAAATGATGTTTTTTTTAAATAAATGTCTAATTCCATATTGATAACCTATAATAGATACTCTGTACGAAATGCAAGAGGAAAATTTTTTTATTTTACACATTTTTATAGTCTACAATAATGTCAAAGTTTTATTTTTTAGTAATAAGAAAATACTTATCTAAATGCATTAACTTTGCTTTAAATGTAATTATTTAAATTATGGCTGGAAATACCTTTGGAAAATTATTTAAACTTACTACTTTCGGAGAATCACATGGTGAAGCCTTAGGCGGAATCATCGATGGTTGTCCTGCTGGAATTCAGTTAGATTTTGATGCGATTCAGCATGAAATGCAAAGAAGAAAACCAGGGCAATCAAGTATTGTTACCCAAAGAAAAGAAGCTGACGAAGTACAGTTTTTATCCGGAATTTTTGAAGGAAAAACCACAGGAACTCCGATTGGATTCATTATTCCAAATACCAATCAAAAATCAGATGATTATTCTCATATAAAAGATAGTTACCGCCCTAGCCATGCTGATTATGTATATGAAAAGAAATACGGTATTCGCGATTATCGTGGCGGTGGTCGAAGTTCAGCTCGTGAAACTGCTAGTAGAGTAGTAGGAGGCGCAGTAGCTAAGCAGCTTATTCCTGAAATTAAAATTAATGCCTTCGTTTCTTCAGTTGGTGAATTGTTTGTTAGTAAACCTTATCAAGATTTAGATTTTTCGTTAATAGAAAGTAATCCAGTAAGATGTCCAGATTTGGATACCGCCAAAAAAATGGAAGCATATATTAAAGAAGTGAAAAAACAAGGCGATACCGTTGGTGGAACAGTTACATGCGTAATTCAAAATGTACCAATAGGTTTAGGCGAACCAGTATTTGACAAACTCCATGCTGCACTTGGACAAGCTATGCTTTCAATTAATGCTGTAAAAGGTTTTGAATATGGTAGTGGTTTCTGCGGTGCAAAAATGAAAGGAAGCGATCATAATGATTTATATAATGCGGACGGAACTACAAAATCAAATCTTTCTGGTGGAATTCAAGGTGGAATTTCAAATGGAATGGATATTTACTTCCGAGTTGCTTTTAAACCCGTAGCTACTTTAATTCAAAAGCAAGAAGTGCTAACCAATACAGGAGAACTTATTGAACAACAAGGAAAAGGACGTCATGATCCCTGCGTTGTTCCAAGAGCTGTGCCAATTGTAGAAGCTATGGCTGCCTTAGTTTTAGCGGATTATTTCTTGTTTTCAAAAATAAATATTTAAAAGTTAATAATTGTGAATTTAAAGAACTTTGAATTCTCTGCATTTTCGATAATTTGATAGCGTAGCAAGAGCTTTTTTTTTAATATTCGTAATTAAATTTCATTTAATTACGAATATTATGTAAATAACTGCTAATTAATTGCTGATATGTTTTTTCAGGAAAATTTTGTGTATTTTTATTTAAACTAAAAAACATAATAAAATGAAAAAAACTTTACTATTAACCTCTTTACTTTTTTCAACTGTTATTTATTCCCAAATCCTTCAAAATGAAAATTTTGATGGTCTAAATGTAGGTAATGTTGGAACAAATCTTGAAGGAGTACTTCCTGGTCAAGGCGATTTTTTAACGTATATAGCGTTAGCTGGTGATAATTCAAATTTTCAAATTGTCACAGAAGGTAGCGGAAAAGCACTACAAATTACAGGGTCCACTAATGCATCTAATGCACGATTTATGTGGAAGAATGGCTTGGCTGATGTTTGGGAGACACGGACTACTGGTAATGATGTCATAAACATAGAATTTGACTTACACACAGGAGCAGCAACGACTAGTAAAAGTAGTCAAAATCTTTACCTTTATGATGAAAGTGGAATGAAGACCTTAGTAGGTCTTACATTTACAGCCGCTACAAAAACGCTGAGAGGTGTTTGTTATTTGGATAATGCAGGAACATTAGGCAATTATTCACTTAATTTGGGTGCTACTCCACTTGTTCTACCATCAAATCAGTGGGTAAGAATTGGAATGAGTTATAATAAAATAACAGGACAAGTAAAGTGGAAAGGACCAGGATTTTATGGTTCATTTGATGGAGCAGCAACTGGAACTGACCCAGCTGAAATTGATTTTATACTCTCGCCAGGAACTGGTAATACAGTTGCCTATGTTGGTAAATTTGATAATTTTATCGCGTTTGCTGATGATGTCGAAGATCTTTTGGGAGCTACCGATTTTGCTGAACCAAGTAAATTAGAGCTTATTAGTTTATTCCCTAATCCTGCTTCTACTGTTATAAATTTATCATCTACTAACAATTTAAGTCTTGAAAAATTTACTATTATTGATATTAATGGAAGAACAATAAAGTCAATTGACGCGAGTGGGGTTGATGCATCAATTGATGTTTCAGATCTAAATGCCGGAGTTTATTTTTTAAACATTCAAACAACTGAAGGTAATTCTACTAAAAAGTTTATCAAACAATAAGTTATTTTCATATCGCAACTAAAATGAATATTTTAAAGAGACTATTATTTACAATAGTCTCTTTTTTGTTTTAAAAATTTTATCTGATTCAATATGCCTTATTTTTCCTGAATCTCTTACTCTATTGATCAGCAGTAAATCATTCGAATATTTTGCCCAATTATTTATGAGCTTATATATATAATTTCTTTATAAATAAATTCCATAACGAAATATAATTACGTCTGTATTATATAATTTACTAAATTTATATTGTTTTGTTTTTAAATCATTAAATTGTAGCTATGAAAAATTTACTTCCGAATGAATATGCATCTTATTACGCTTCTTACATCGATTTAGTGCCAGAGCAAGATATTGTGAAAGGATTAAATAGACAAAAAGAGGAACTATTGCATTTTTTTAAGGCTATTCCTGTATTTAAGCAAGAGTACGCTTATGCAGAAGGTAAATGGACCATTAAAGATATTTTGTTGCATCAGATAGACACTGAAAGGATTTTTGCGTACAGAGCTTTGCGAATAGCAAGAAATGATAAAGCGGCTTTGAGTGGTTTTGATGAGAATGATTATGTAAGATTTGCAAAAGCAAATGATAGAGAATACGAAAGTTTACTTCAGGAGTATGCTTTAGTTAGAGATGTAACTATAAACTTATTTAAAAACTTTGATAAAAATACTTTGTTAAATACTGGAACAGCATCTAATAGTAATTTTTCGGTGCGAGCAATAGGTTATATTATATTAGGACATCAATTGCACCATAAAAATGTCATAATTGAACGATATTTATAATAAAATAGGGAATTCTAGTGAATTCCCTATTTTATATATTTAATCTTCGTCCTCGTCTTCATCTGGATCGTCTGAACTTTCCTCTTCATCATCTTCTTCGTCTTCGTCATCTTCAAGATCCAGATCCAGATCTTTTAAGCCAGGAATTTTGTCCACTACAACTTCTTCTTCGATAATATCATCTTCGTCGTAATTTTCAATTCTATCGGCTAATTTAGTGCTGACTTTTACTAAATAAATAGTATCGTCTGTACGAACTTCAACAGCTTCAATTGTTTCGTTCTTAGCATTTTTAAATCGGATGATATCTGAATCATCATAACTATCAGGAAATTTCTCAACTAGTAAGGCTAAGATTTCGTTTGTTAATTTAGCGTAATCAACAATAACTCTTTTCATTGGGTGGAATTTTATTCTTGGATTTTCGTCAAATGTAATATCCTTAATTTATATTTTCAAGGAAATTCGAATATTTTTTCTAAAAATTTTACCAACCTAAAATGTAAGCAAACATTAAAGGCGCAACTATCGTAGCGTCAGACTCTACGATGAATTTTGGTGTGTCAATATCCAATTTTCCCCAAGTGATTTTTTCGTTTGGAACTGCTCCAGAGTATGAACCATAGCTCGTTGTTGAGTCAGAAATCTGACAGAAGTAACTCCAAAACGGCACATTCTCTACTTCTAGGTCTTGATCTAACATCGGAACTACACAAATAGGGAAGTCTCCTGCGATACCACCACCAATTTGGAAGAAACCAATTCCTTTACCAGCACAGTTTTTTGGATACCAATCTGCTAACCACATCATGTATTCAATTCCACTTTTCATTGTAGTAGGTTTGAATTCTCCTTTGATACAATATGAAGCAAAAATATTACCCATTGTACTATCTTCCCATCCTGGAACTACTATTGGAATGTTTTTCGCAGCAGCAGCTAACATCCAAGAATTTACTGGATCAATTTCATAATATTGCTCTAAAACACCAGAATTTAGCATTTGATACATAAATTCATGTGGAAAAAAGCGTTCACCACTTTTATCTGCTTTGTTCCAAATATCAAATAAATGCTGTTGTAATCTTCTGAATGCTTCTTCTTCTGGTATACAAGTATCAGTTACACGATTAAAGTGATTGTCTAACAATTCTCTTTCTTGTGCAGGCGTTAAATCTCTGTAGTTTGGAATTCTTTTGTAAGATTTATGAGCAACTAAGTTCATAATGTCTTCCTCAAGATTTGCTCCTGTACAAGATATAATGTGCACTTTGTCTTGGCGAATCATTTCGGCTAAAGATTTTCCTAATTCAGCAGTACTCATTGCACCTGCCAAAGTAATCATCATTTTTCCGTTATCTAATAAATGCTCTTCATATCCTTTTGCAGCATCTACTAAAGCTGCAGAGTTAAAATGAAGATAATGTTCTTCAATAAACTGACTAACTGGTCCTTTACTCATTATATTTTGTTTTTATTGTTCTTTCTTTCTATTATATCCTAAAATTGATAAGACGTCTTCGGCTTTTTGTTGCTCAGAGAAAACTTCTGTTGCAATAATACCATTTTTATCTTTATCAATCAATATATGTTTTGGTTGTGGTAAAATACAGTGGCTTAATCCACCAAATCCACCGATTGTTTCTTGATAGGCGCCCGTATTAAAGAATCCAATATATAAAGGTTTCTCTTTGTTGTATTTTGGCAAATAAACAGCATTCATATGTTGTTCAGAGTTGTAATAATCATCTCCATCACAGGTTAATCCTCCTAAAAGAACACGCTCGTAAGTTTCATTCCAACGGTTTAAAGCAAGCATAACAAAGCGTTTGTTAATTGCCCACGTATCTGGAAGCGTGGTAATAAATGACGAATCAATCATGTTCCAGTTTTCTCTGTCGTTTTGTTTCTTCTGATATAAAATTTGGTACAAAGCACCACCAGCTTCGCCAACAGTAAATGATCCAAATTCCGTAAAAATGTGAGGAACCGGAATTTCCGCATCATCACAAGCAATTTTAATTTGATTTAAGATCTCATCTACCATGTACTGGTAATCATAATCGAAAGCTAATGTATTTTTAATTGGAAATCCACCACCAATATTCAAGCTGTCTAGTGAAGGACATTCTTTTTTTAATGCGATATATACTTTCAAACATTTTAAAAGTTCATTCCAGTAGTAAGCTGTATCTCTAATTCCTGCATTAATAAAAAAGTGTAACATTTTTAGTTCTACTTTCTTATTTTCTTGAATTTGTTTTCTGTAAAATGGAACAATGTCCTTATAACCAATCCCTAAACGAGACGTGTAGAATTCAAATTTAGGCTCTTCTTCCGCAGCAATACGAATTCCGATTTTGAATTTACCATCAATTTGTTCTTGTAATAAATCTAATTCCTCGTAATTATCAATTACTGGAATTGTGTTTTTGTGGCCATTGTTAATTAAACGAGCAATGTTTGTAACATATTGAGCACGTTTAAAACCGTTACAAACTACAAAAGTGTTTTTGTTGATTTTTCCTTCTGCCATTAAATTTTCAACAATGTCAATGTCAAAAGCAGAAGAAGTTTCAATGTGAATATTATTTTTTAAAGCTTCATTCAAAATGAATTCAAAATGAGAACTTTTTGTACAATAGCAATAGAAATACTTAGCATCGTAATTATGCTTTTCCATTGAATTTCTAAACCACATTTTAGCTCTATTGATATTTTGAGATATCTTAGGTAAATAAGTGAATTTCAATGGCGTACCATATTGTTCAACTAATTTCATCATGTCGATGCCGTGAAACTGAAGTTCATCTTTGTTTAACGTAAATTCTTCTTGAGGAAAGTAAAAAGTTTGATTGATTAAATCGTAGTATTTAGTGTTCATTTTGAATAGTAATAATTATGAATAAAAAAAATTGAAACATTGTATTGCTAATTACAATATTCAAACCCTAAGATTTGCATATCGAATGGGTAATTTACCACTAAACATCTTCGATAGCTGAAATAAATCATTAATATGTGTTGCGAAAATAGAAAAAATAAAACGTCCGATAAAAGAAATGTCACCACTTCCATTATTCATCGTTCTTGTCCGATTCGTGTTATTTCTACTTTCTTTCATTCCTGCAAAGTTAAAAAAATAAAATAGCAAAAAAAGTAAAGTTGAAGCAAAAATATTTTATTGCAAATAATCTTCAAATGCTTTATGAATCAAAGCGTTGTCTGCTTCTTCATTGATTTTTATTTCACCTATTCCAGACAATAATGCAAATTGAACTTTTCCGAACTCATTTTTCTTATCATAAATCAATAATTCAATGATTTTTTCGAGATCAGATTCAGTAAAATCAATACGTTCAAAGATATCGCTAATAACGTATTTTATTTCTTGATATTCTTCATTAGTTAGTAATCCTTTTTCCTTTGAGATGTAACTTTCTAATATCATTCCTACAGCAATTGCTTCACCATGTAAGAGTGTAGTTTTAGTTTCATCTTCTAAGAAATAACTTTCAATAGCATGACCTAAAGTATGGCCAAAATTCAATGCTTTTCGAATTCCTTGTTCTGTTAAGTCCTCAGAAACAATATTATTTTTTATTTGAATAGATTGATGAATTAACGCGTTCAAATCATCTGTATCTAAATCTTTTAAGTTTTTGAATTTATCCCAATATGCTTTATCGAAAATCAATCCGTGTTTCAACATTTCAGCTAAACCAGAACGCATTTCGTTTTGCGGTAACGTGCTTAAAAAATGAGTGTCAACTACAACTGCTTTTGGTTCGCGAATTATTCCGATTTGATTTTTTAGGTTACCTAAATCAACTCCATTTTTTCCACCGATTGAAGCATCGACCATCGACAATAATGTAGTAGGAATATTTATAAAATCAATACCTCTTTTAAATGTACAAGCTACAAATCCACCTAAATCTGAAACAACGCCACCACCTAAATTTAAGATCATACTTTTGCGATCTGCTCCTAAGTCAGATAATGCACCCCAAACTTCAGTACAAGTAGCAATGTTTTTGTTGATTTCACCTGCTTCAAGTTCAATAATTTCAATTGCAACTTCTGTCGCCAAATTATTTAGCAAATGTGGTAAGCAATGTTCTGATGTATTTTCATCGACTATAATAAATAGTTTAGAATATTGAGTTGGAACAAGCATCGAAGCTAATATTTCATAACCTGATGAATCAAAATAAACACTATAATTAGTTGCGTCAATAGTTTGCATGATAAAGCTTAAATTTTATTGCAAAATAAGGTCTTTTTTATTTAAATTCACAAAAACTGCTGTATATTTGTGTCACTTTTTATTAAAAACACAATGGATAAAATATTTAACAATACAGAAATCGCTTTTTCCCTAAAAAGTGATACCGAATTAGAAAGAGCCTCATTTCTATTCAAACTTATTGCCAGCCAACCTCTTGTTAAAATAGGCACTGCAGTTACAAATTTTGCTTTAAAAGCGCATTTGCCAGTTGAAGGATTAATTCGTTCAACGGTTTTCGATCATTTTTGTGGTGGAATAAACGAAAATGACTGTCTTAGAGTTGTTGACAATATGTTTACTAAAGGCGTTTCGTCTGTTTTAGATTACTCGGTAGAAGGTAAAGAAGAAGACGCTCAGTTCGATGCTGCTTTGGCGATGACTTTAAAAACTATTGAATTTGCGAAAGAACGTGAAGCAATTCCATTCGCAGTTTTCAAACCAACAGGTTTTGGTCGTACTGATTTATATATTAAAGTGGGTGAAAAAGCTACTTTAACTCCTGCAGAACAAGAAGATTGGAATCGAGTAGTGGCAAGATTTGATTTGGCATGTAAGACAGCTTTCGAAAAAGATGTTTTATTATTAATTGATGCGGAAGAGAGTTGGATGCAAGATGCAGCAGATGCAATTGTTACCAACATGATGCAAAAATATAACAAAGAAAAAGCGATCGTTTTCAATACGTTACAATTATACCGTTGGGATCGATTAGATTATTTAAAAGAGTTACACAAGAAAGCAACTGCTGAAGGTTTTTACATCGGAATGAAGTTAGTTCGTGGTGCTTATTTAGAGAAAGAAAATGAAAAAGCAGCAGAAAAAGGAGTTAAATCACCAATCTGTGTAACTAAAGAAGCAACAGATATAAATTATGATGCAACCGTTTTATACATGATTGAAAATCTAGATAGAATGTCCATTTTTGCTGGAACGCATAATGAAGAAAGCTCGTATATGTTAATGGAATTGATGCAACAAAGAGGAATTGCAAAGAATGATAAACGTATCTTTTTTGGTCAATTACTTGGAATGAGTGATAATATTAGTTTCAATTTAGCTGCTAATGGTTACAATGTTGCGAAGTATTTACCATTTGGTCCTGTTAGAGATGTTATGCCGTACTTAATTAGAAGAGCTGAAGAAAATACTTCTGTAGCTGGACAAACTAGTAGAGAGTTGACATTAATTAAGAAAGAGAAAGAGAGAAGAAAACTATAATTTTCTGCTATAATTTCATTGAAAATCAAAAAAAACGCTGGTAATAACCAGCGTTTTTCGTTTATATATTATTTTAATTTAGTGGGATTTACTTAATTACTTTGCCTTAAGAATAATATCGATTTCATCCATTATTTTAGTTTCCGGTGAATAATTTGGATAAATTAGAACTTCATCTTTAAAATAATATTTCATTTCACGGTTTCTATTGCCACGCCACTTAATTATTTCCACATAAATAATTTTTGAATCTTTTATATAGATGTGCCAATCTTCTATTTTTTTTCTTTGCAATTGTCTATAGCAAACTCTTATTGTCTGATTATTATATTTTGTAGTTTGGGTGAAGCTATATAATGGATTCTGCGGTTTTGTTCTTTTAGAATGGGAAGCTAGCGTTATTCCATACTGTAACTCATCGTCACTATCATTAGCGATGCTATCTGTTAGTTGGACGTAAATATCTATAATGTTTATTTCGGGCGAGACTTTGTTGTTCTGAGCAACTATAAACAAGGGTAATAAGAATACTAAAACTTTTAGTTTTATTATTTTATATTATTATTTTTTTCTGTAAAAAAGCACTTAGTTAATTCTTTCTAAATTTCGGTATAAAAACAAATTACTATTCAAATGTAATTATAATTTCATTTTACAATCATTTTTTAATAGTAATTTATGAATTTAGAATTGTTCTCAAAAAAAAGCCAAAAAAAAACGCTGGTTAATACCAACGTTTCTTGTTTTTCTTAGAAGCTTCCGATTTTCTTGATTTTGAATCCGGATTCATCTTATTTTTATCTTTATTTCTTAAATCGGGTTTTGCATCCGGATTTACTTCTTCATCTTTCCAAGTATATTCGTGATCTGTAACCACTTTGACTTTCATTCGAATTAATTTCTCGATATCTTGCCAATATTCTTTCTCGTCTTTTCCACAAAATGAAATTGCCAATCCTGAATTTCCAGCACGACCGGTACGACCGATTCGGTGAACGTAAGTCTCAGAAATATTAGGAATATCAAAATTAATTACAAACGGAAGTTGTTCAATGTCAATTCCTCTAGCCGCAATATCAGTTGCTACTAAAATATCAATTTCTTGGTTTTTAAATTGCTCTAAAACACGTTGTCTCGCATTTTGAGATTTATCTCCGTGAATTGCTTCGGCTTTGATATGAGCTTTCTTTAATACTTTTACAATATTATCAGCGCCATGTTTGGTTCTTGTAAAAACCAAAGCATTACTCAAACTTTCTTGAATTATTAATTGTTTTAACAACAAACGTTTGTCGTCTTTGTTTACAAAATAAACTTTTTGAGCTACGTTTTCAGCTGTACTAGAAACAGGAGTTACCGAAATATATTTAGGTTTAGTTAATATCGTATCAGCTAATTCTCTAATTGCTAAAGGCATAGTTGCTGAAAACAACAACGTTTGTCTGTTATCCGGAGTTAATTTAATGATCTTTTTTACATCATTAATGAAACCCATATCTAACATTTGATCCGCTTCATCTAACACTAAATGGTGTAAGTGATCTAAATCAATAAAGCCTTGTTTGTGTAAATCTAATAGTCTTCCTGGAGTTGCGATTAAAACATCAACACCATTTTTTAATTCGTTTACTTGTGACATTTGGTTTACACCACCAAAAATAACTAATGATTTCACATTGGTATATTTTCCGTAAGTCTTGAAACTTTCGTCAATTTGAATCGCTAACTCACGAGTAGGCGTAACCACAAGTGTGCGAATGTGTTTTGCTTTTTTTGCTGAACCCACAATGCGGTGGATTAAATTTAAGATTGGAATAGCAAATGCGCCAGTTTTTCCTGTTCCGGTTTGGGCACACGCTACTAAATCTTGTCCCAATAAAATTTCGGGAATTGCTTGCTCTTGAATAGGTGTTGGGTTTGTATAACCTTCTTCTTCTAAAGCTTGCTGAATGGTAGGATATAATTTTAAATCGTTAAATGTCATATAATATAATTAGTCTTATTGAATATTTTCAATAATTGTACAAAGGTAGTATTATTTTAGTTATTCTTTTAAACTGATTTTGCTTTCATAAAATCAGTAATCATCGCGGCAATTAATTTTCCGGTCAAATGGTTGTTTTTTGAATCGTCTAAATCGGGCGCGCCTTCACATATATGCAAATAGGAAGCATTTTGATGTTTCCCGAAGTAATATAAGTAATGTCTTGCTTTATCAACACTAAATCCACTTAATGTCATGGCGCTAGACGGAATATTTGGAATTGCATCCAAATCCAACTCTACTCCAAAAGGTTCATTTTTAATGAATTCTAGCGCATTTTCTAATTCGGCTTCAAAAGATTTTTCTCGTTTTACTTCAATCTCTTCATATGTTACGTATTTAACTCTTGAATTAAGATCTTTTAACGTGTTAAAAACACTTTTTGAAACGAAGTTTTCATGCAACCCGAAAACAAAATATTTTTTCAAAAATCCATCTTCATAAGCATAACTAAAGCCGTTACCGGAATGTCTGCCTTCCATGGTTCTAAAGTCGGTATGGGCGTCGAAGTTGATTGCATTTACAGGTTTTCCTTTGGCAAGAGCCAAACCTTTTATATTTCCGTAAGCGTTGTTATGTCCGCCACCTATTATGATAGGAATTTTTCCAGCTTTTACGATTTGGTGAACAATATGCGAAACTTCGATATCAATTTTTTCCACTAAATCAAAAAGCTCTTTTCTTTCTTCTTTATTTTTTGGATCTAAATCATTTGCGATTTTCATCTCTTCGGACCAATCCAAATGACCTAAAATTAGTAAATTACTGCCTTTACAGAATTTATTATGCTGAATATTTACTAAATTTTTTAACGCACTTTCGTAAGCAGAAGCAGCGCCAGCACGACCTAAATTTGCTCTAATTCCTATGTCTTCAGGAATACCAATAAGGACAAATTTAGCATCACACGAACTCATAAATTCAACAATATCAGCGTCTTTAGGTACAGTTATTATTTTCTCTCCAAACTTAATTTCACCACTGCGATGATTTGTAATTTTGGCTAATTCGTTTTGGCTTAGTAGGATTATTTTTTCCATAAAATGTAGTAATAGGCTTATCAAATGTACTATTTTAAAATAAATTCCGTTATATAAAATAAAAATACTTTATTAATTGTATTTTTGAAAATCAAATTAATCTACCAATAAAAAATTAAAATGGAAAACAATTCAAACGATTCAAAAAATTCAGGACTTAAGGCTGCCATTGTAGTTTTAGCTTTATTACTTTTAGGAAGCGCTGGCTACATTTACAAATTAACCTCAGACAACAAAGAAATCATCAACGGACTACATACTGAAAAAAGTGTATTAGCAGATGAATTAAAAGCTAAAATTGCAGAATATGATATCATGATTTCTGACAATACAGCATTGAAAGAAGAATTACAAGCTGAGCAGCTTAAAATGGTTGAACTTTTAGGAGAAGTTGAAAAATCTAAAGGCGACGCTGCATCAATGGCAAAATACAAGGGATCATACCTTAAATTAAAAGGTGAAATGGATAATTTAGTTGCAGAGAACAAATTGTTAAAAGCACAAAATGTTACCTTAACTTCAAGTTTAGATAGTACTAATGTAGTATTAGACGATGCAAAAAGATTTAATGACACATTGTTAACGCAAAACGAAAGCTTAACTAGAACAGTGGAGAAAGCTGCTAAATTAGCCGTATTGAACTTAAAAGTTTTAGCAGTAAAAGAAAGAAGTTCAGGAAAACAAGTGGAAACAACGAAAGCTAAGAAAGCTGACAAATTGAAAGTAAGTTTCTTAATTGCTGAAAATCAAATTGCTAAAAATGGTAGTAGAGATTATTATGTTCAAATCATTGATACTAAAGGAAATATTATTGGCGAAAAAGCTACAATTCCTGCAGGAAATCAAACTTTAACGTATAGCTTTATTTCTACAGTAAAATATGATAACAAGTCAGTGCAAGTAAACGAAGAAGTGGCTGGTGAAGATTTTGCACCAGGAACGTATTTTGTAAATGTATTTGACAAATATTTCGAATTAGTTTCAAAAACAAGTTTCAATTTAAAATAATAAATTAAGCAGTTTTTAAAAATACAAAATCCCGATAAGTTTCATGCTTATCGGGATTTTTTTTTGATCAAATTTTAAATTCGTATACTATATTTAGGATTAAATAAATTTTCCTTCAATCATTACTTTATCTATTAAATTAGTGCCGAAAGAATAAGGTAACTCATAATAACTAGTTAAAGGTTGTGTTAATAAAATATTAGCCTTTTTCCCTTTTGTGATACTTCCATGAGTAGCGGAGATTCCCATCGCGTAAGCCCCATTTATAGTTGCAGCGTTAATTGCCTCTTCGGGTGTCATTTTCATTTTGATACAAGCTGTAGCCACTACAAAATTCATGTTTCCAGATGGAGTAGTGCCGGGATTGTAATCTGAGGCTAAAGCTAAAGGCAATCCTGCATTCATCATTTTTCGTGCTGGTGTATAAGGAATACTAATAAAATAGGAACAACTAGGTAAAGCAACCGGCATGGTATTGCTATCTTTTAAAACAGCAATATCTTCATCCGTTACAATTTCTAAATGGTCAACTGACAAAGCGCCTTGTTCCACACATGCTTTAATACCACCTATTGCAGTAAATTGATTGACATGAATTTTCGAAATTAAGCCGTATTTTTTTCCAACTTCCATAATTTTAATGGTTTCTTCCACAGAAAAATAGCCCGTTTCTAAAAATGCGTCAATGTAATCGGCTAATCCTTCTGTAGCAATTTTAGGAAGCATTTCGTTGATGATTAAATCAATATAAGCTTTATGATCTTCTTTATATGCTTCAGGAAATGCATGAGCTCCTAGAAAAGTGGCTTTAATGGCAATTGGATAATTTTCTTTCAAACGTTTGATTACGCGAAGCATTTTTAATTCGCCTTCAACCGTTAAACCATAACCCGATTTAATTTCAACCGCTCCAGTTCCTTGTTGCATTACTTCTTCCAACCGTAATTTTGATTGTTCGTAAATTTCATCTTCTAAAGTTTCATTTAGTTTTGTTGCTGAATTTAAAATTCCACCACCACGGTTAAAAATTTCTTCATAGCTTAAACCATTAATTCGATCCACGAACTCTTGAATTCTGTTTCCGGCATAAACAATATGAGTGTGACTGTCAACCCAAGTAGGAAGAATAACGCGTCCCGAAGCATCGATAATAGTCGCATCAGTAGTTTTCGGGCAGTTTTCCATTGGACCAAAATCAACAATCAGATCATTCTCTATTAGTAAGAAAGCATTATCAATTTTCGGTAAGATAGCCATTGCTGAACCCGATACTTTATCAATATTTGCGGGTCTAACTTGTAAAAGTTCTTTTATATTGGTGAATAACGTTTGCATTTTGAAATATTTTTCAGTAAAAATACTGCTCCTTTTTAAAAACTCCTATCTTTATATAAAATTTGTTCGTTTTGAGAAAAATCAGATATAAAAAGGGAAGAAAAGTACAACCAAGTACTTTAGAATATACAGGAATCCATAGAGATACGGTTACTGAAATGCAATTATTTTTATATAATGCAGATACAATTAAAGAAATCAAACATTTAAAATTATCAGAAATTGATGGTTTAAATGATGTTTCAAAAACGACATGGATTAATGTGCACGGTTTGAATAATCCAGAAGTAATTGACGCAATATGTCAAAAGTTTGAAGCTGATAGTTTTATAATTGGGGATATTTTAAACACCACAAAACGTACTAAATTAGAGGAATATCAGGATATTTTATTTTTCAATGTAAAATCAATTTTGCCATTAAAAGATTCAGATGCAATTGGTTTTGAACAGATTAGTTTTATATTAAAAGACAACGTTTTATTATCCTTTCAAGAAAAAAGAAGTGATTATTTCACGCACATACGCGAACGTATTGTAAGTAACTCGGGTGTTGTTCGTGCAAAAAAAGCAGATTATTTGCTGTATCTGTTACTGGATGCGATTATTGAAAATTTTTATATTACGATAGAAAGCGAAGAAGAAAATGTAGATGAAATAATAATTTTATCAAAAACCAGCACAAAACCCGAAGTATTAGAAATGATTGAGAAACATCGTGATAATTTTAATTTCTTAAAACGCTCAATCATTCCATTAAGAGATTCGTTGTATTTGATTAAAAGCATGAAAGATGATCACGTATTCAATGATATTGAACCTCAGAATTATTCATACTTTGCGCGTTTGCACCAAAAGTGTTTGGAATTGCTTGAGCAAATTGAATCTGATTTAATTACTTTAGAAAGTGCTTCGAGTTACTTTTTTTCAGCACAAAATCATAAAATGAATCAGGTAATGAAGACATTAACATTAGTTTCAATGTTTTTCTTACCCTTAACTTTTATTGTTGGTGTTTACGGAATGAACTTCAAAAATTTTCCTGAACTAGAGTGGGAGTATGGCTATTATATTATTTGGGGAATTATGATTGCAATAGTACTATTTATGTTTGTCTATTTCAAAAAGAAGAATTGGTTTTAAAGCTTATAAAATAATTAGTGTTTATATTGGTATAAATAAATATTACGCTTACCTTTGAAAAAATTCATAAATTCCGGAAAAAATTATGTTTGAATTTCAACAGTACCTAGGGTTTTTACTTTTCTTAACCGTTTTAACAATCGGTTTTTGGTTGATGATTTTCTTAGTAGGATTTGTTCAATATTGGTTGGGCGGTGCTATTGTAGAATTGATCAAAGAGAAAAGAGCAAAAAAACGAGCTGAACAAGAAAATTAAATTTTTTAGTTCTTAAAAATAAGGTCCCGATAATTCGGGACTTTTTTATTTTATATATTTGTCTTGTCCTGAAATAGCGATACACAAAAAGTATCCTTATGAAAGCACAAGAAGAACCACGCTATGT